>NZ_BAABKP010000030.1:0-517 GCF_039543885.1 Rothia endophytica | reverse complement strand
GATCGCCGAGATCGAGGGCCGCGCCCGCGGCGTGCTCGCGGGAACCGTCGAAACCGAAGCCTGGGACGACGTCGAGCGCCGCGTGCTCGACAAGCTCGCCGGCGGGTGAGAGCCCGAGCACCGCGAGCCCTTCGTCGTGCAGGTGGGGGACCGCCTCGGCGAGGGGGCCGGTGCGGGCCCACGGCACCCGGAGCACGTGCCCGAGCGACACCCGCACCGAGCGCCGGTAGAGCGGGCCGGCGCAGCGCGGGTCGAGCAGCACGGCGTCGACGCCGAACGCGGACATGCCGCGACGACCCGGGAACCCTGCCACCCCTAGCACGGCCTGGGCCGATCACCCCGCTTCGCAACGAGATCGAAGCACTCCTGTCATGTGCTGCGGTGCCCGGGTCACCGGGCCGGCGCACCCACCCGGCGGCGGACCTCGTCGGCGCCGAGGACGGCGCAGACCTGGTCGAGGCTGGGGCTCTGGCCCGATCCGGTGAGGGTGACGCGGACGATGTTCGACGCCTCGCGC
>NZ_BAABKP010000029.1:0-529 GCF_039543885.1 Rothia endophytica | reverse complement strand
GTATGATTTTTATTCCTTGTAAAGATGGGCTAAGTCATAACGAACTGGAGAGTGCCAAGAAACAGGATGTGATTGACGGAACTGATGTTCTATTGCATGCTGTGCTTAATACAGCCCAGAAGTTGGGGTGAGTATTATACCGTTTAATTAAGTTTGAATAAACAACGGACAGTTGAGGCGGCTTACGCCGCTGGTTGAGTGGCACTGTGTGCCGTTGAGTAGCCCTCCGGGCTGTTGAGATTTTACAGTACTGCTATTTCTCAACAGCCCGGAGGGCTACTCAACGGAGCGAAGCTCTACTCAACGGCACGCAGTGTCACTCAACAAAGCCATTTAGTAGTATGACGGTTATTTATTCAAACTTAATAATCGCGCCCTTACCTTTTACCGACGGGGGCGACCACGTGGGATCGCCCCCACCTTTTTATATTTATTATAATTAACACTAAACATGGCTAAGAAAGTCTACTACCTATCCACTTGTGACACTTGCAAAAGAATCATGAAGGCGCTTCCTCTGGAAGATTTT
>NZ_BAABKP010000028.1:0-575 GCF_039543885.1 Rothia endophytica | reverse complement strand
GGCGCTTGTTGTCGAATCCAATGATACGGATGAATGATTGTGGGTATTCCTTCTTGCACTCCTCAACCTCCTTCAACACTTGGGATGAATCTGTGCATCCAAACATGGGTAGCTTCCACATTGTCCAGTATCGCCCATCGTAGTACCCTGGCGATTTATTGTGTTCACGGTACACAAATCCTCCCTGAACAGAGAATTCTAAGCAAGGAATCCATCCCAGGCGAATAAGGTAATCAACTTCTTTTCCCAATTCTGCTTGAGAGAGCGGAGGAAGGTAAGACAAGGTCTCGAACTTCTTCAATCCAAGTGGAGGCCACACCTTCATGCACTGAACTCTTCCACCATTGCTGGCCAAAGAGGTGATATCAGTGTCAAGCTTCCGGGTTACCGGGAAAGCCGATGTGGACTTGAGGCCGGTGAACGGAGCAACCATGCTGGCCTGAGCCGGAGCAACTACAGCAGATGAGATTATGGAGGCAGCCATATCTGCTATCTCTCCTCTCTTTCTCTTTAGTTTTAGTTTTAGTATTAAGTCGGAAGGCCAAGCGGTCTTAGGAAGACAAAGTGTGTACACA
>NZ_BAABKP010000026.1:0-607 GCF_039543885.1 Rothia endophytica | reverse complement strand
TTGGCTCACAGAACGACATGGCTACGATCCGACTTCTGCATCGCTTGCCATCTTCTTCACTCCTTCGATAGTGTATGTTTGCAAAGGGGTTTCTTTTTTGACTTCTGTGGAGATTGCTTGGATACTTTTCCCAAGCCTGGTACTGCAGAAATCGACCATCGACTCTAGTGAAGTCGCGCAATATTTCTCTTCTCCTTTGATTCCAGGCTCTTCGCATTCTTTGGTTGTTTGCTTGCTTGTCTTGGCTTCCATGGAGTTGGGTTTCACCGAGAAGTAGTCAAGAATTTGTGGAATTTTCTTGGATGAAAAGGGTATTTTCTCAGCAACCTGGCGAGGCAAGAAAGTAGTCGGTGTGGTGGTTTTAGTGAAGTGCAATGTCATTTTTGTGTATTTTTTCAAGTCATTTTTCAAGAAGAAAAGAGCGATGTTGGGATTATCATGGAGTTGATCCGCAGTAGCAGCGTAATGGTAAACGAATGGACTCGGTCCCTTTGATACTCCGACATAGACGGGCTTTCCTTTTTTTCCGGTGTTCACAGCGACACCTCCTTTCCCGACACCAACACTAGTGCCACCGGGCTTTCCTTGCCCTGCATCGACGCCTACG
>NZ_BAABKP010000025.1:0-611 GCF_039543885.1 Rothia endophytica | reverse complement strand
ATAAGTAATCATTGAGCACTATTTTTGGTGATCCATGCTCCGAACTTATCTCTATTTTGAAGATTTCCCCATCTTCAATCCTATGTAAATACTGTCTGTATACCCAAGGTAGAAAGGTTTGCTCAATAGATTCAAAATACCTATATGGCTCATTGAGGTCTTTAAAACTGGAATAATTATTTGAGCTATGTGGATCTTCAAAATAACCTTCAAATACTACATTCTTCACCTCCTTGGGCAGTTCAGAATAATGTAGTGTCTTCTTGTCACAGTTTTCAATCCCAACGGACCCGCAGCTAAGAAGTCCGAATGAAGCAAGAATACCACACCGGAGAATCAAGTTTTCTAAGCGTTTTGAAAGATTCATTTTTTATGGTTTGACAGGTGTAATAAGTATTTTATCAATTACGCTTAACGTTACGTGTATGAAGCGTAGCCGTTTAAGGTTTGATTTATCACCGAGTAATTCTAGCTGATTGACAGGCTTTCTATGAAATACCTCAGCCACAGACTAGCAATGATTGCATATAGAATTTTGTGGTATCATTTACTTTTCTTCATCATAAGTAAGTTGAATATAATCAGTAATTAATTTTACAGCATTTCCATAT
>NZ_BAABKP010000024.1:0-620 GCF_039543885.1 Rothia endophytica | reverse complement strand
TTGCGCCTAGGCATCTTCGCCGGCTTTCGAGTTGAACCACTCATCCCGTTTACTCACCTCCAACTTTCGGTGTCGCCACCCGAATACTATCAGCAGACCCAGAACTCACCATCCCAGAACCACCACTGAAAGCAGACTTGAAACCTTCCTTCAAAGCATCAGATATCTTCAGCTCTTCCTCCTGCGGATTCACCACATAATTACCCATACCCAAACCAAAATCAGCAAAACGATCCGCCGCGAACCCAGTAACACCAACAAGACCGCGCTCCACCACACCAGCATCAGGCCCCGCACTAACAACCTGCTGCCTCAACGGCGTCACCCTCGGCGACACCACACCAACCCCCACACCAGACACCGTCGCCCGAGCATAACCACCCACAGTATGCTCCTCAAAATCACCCAAACCATACGCCAAATTATTACTCGACACATTCGACACCACACCATTAACCGTCTGACCAGAGAGCGAACGGGCATAACCACCCACATTGAAGTGCCCCGGTTTTTGTTCCTAGGCTTGTGCCTTAATTTCCATTATTTCTCGACTGGGGTGGTGTTCCCAAAACTCGGCTTCGACTTCAGCCGGCGTGCGGTAGCCCAGGCTCTGGTGGAGC
>NZ_BAABKP010000023.1:0-652 GCF_039543885.1 Rothia endophytica | reverse complement strand
TTACCTTTCCAAAAAATTATTCAACAGGAGTCGTCGAAGTAATACCACCAGAATCACGGGCATCATTACCTAATGACAAGCCCTTCACCTCAAACTCAAACTTCTTACCAATATTAGCCTCAAGAAATTCAGCCAACCCAGCCTTATTCATCCCCTCAGGCATGGTCATATTGGTAATACCTAAACTACCGCATTCTTCAGTTTCAACACGCAAAAACATAGATGTCACCCCACCAGATGGTTCTGACACCATCTCGACCGATGACACGGTACATACCTTATAAGTCGCATCCCGATCATTGATATACAAGGCCACCGCCACCGTAATAACAATCATCAGAGCAATAACAGCAGTAATATTCCCAGCCACAGAACTTTTCCTCCGCCCCATAACACTCCTTCCAAACAAAAACTCTTACCTAATCATCAGAATTCAAAGCCCTGTTACCCGCCTTACCCAGGCCGGTAGCCATACCCTTTCCTACGGCTATCAGACCTTTATCGTGAAGTTCTTCTAGTTTCCAGTCAGACGGTGCCGTCAAAACCATAGCGTTCCCCGCACCCACCGCATAATCCTTCACCCGGTCAACCCCATAATTCACCACAGCATTATCATGCTTCGGCACCACCGGCTTCAAACCACCCATCAAAC
>NZ_BAABKP010000022.1:0-672 GCF_039543885.1 Rothia endophytica | reverse complement strand
CCAATCCTCACGCACACTAAAACTACCAGTCTCCGGCATCGTATAAGTCAACCCATTGGACACCCCACCAGCAGCAGAACCATTCACACCCTTACCCAACCAGGTCTCACCAAACCTCGCAGCATCCCCAGCCACATCAGCACGATTACCCCACAAGGTAGCCTTAGCATCAAACTTTGCATACTTGGCCTCATTCACCCCCGCACGCCAATTGTGGTACGTCTTAGAACCAGGAATACGCAAGAACCCCAAATCATCAGCCTTATCAGCATGAGAGGTGAACTTACTAAAGAAACCACTAGCCCTGCTCCTAGCAACATCCGCAACCTTGGAGAACTTCGGGGCAAGAGCCTTACCTGCCCAGCCCATCACCTTATAGGCCGCGCCACCGGATACAGCACCAAACAGAGCGTCCTTACCAACAGCAGCCCAGTTAATGGACCCATCAGCGTTCTTATTGGTCATCGCTGAAATGCCGCCTGATATCAGGGCGCCGCCAACAATAGCAGCACCCAAGGGCCCCAGCAGAGCGGTAGCAGCAATGCCACCGGCAACCATGGCGATTCCCACCCAGTTGTCTTTCACCCAGTCAACGGCTGATGAGGCCATTGACTTCACACCAGAGACAATCCGCTCACCAGCACGGCCCCGAACATCAGCCCGATACTCCCT
>NZ_BAABKP010000021.1:0-747 GCF_039543885.1 Rothia endophytica | reverse complement strand
ATACTCTCTGCCAGGATGCGGTCTTCCACGAGACGGACCACACGGTCCTTCGCCTCCTGATCAAACTTCTTCGGCATGTTCCAAATTTTCCCATCTACTCAAACGGAACAAAACCTGGGGCACTTCACATCACCAAAATGAGCAGCAACCTGACCCAACTCATCAGAACGAGCAGCCCACGCAGCAGCCTTGACCTCAGCATGAGAAGAACACACAGCATTCACATACCGCATCGGATTAAAGACCGAAGAATTAGCAGCCTTCTGCCCCAAGGCAAGAGCCTTAGCACCAGCAACCTCAGCCTTCACCGCAAACCGCCCAGACCGAAAAGCATTCACCGCAGAACCAGCCTTACCCACCACAGACACCGCAGCACCACCCAAACCACCAGCAACACCACCAATCAAAGTATCCAAACCAACCTTGCCCCAATCAACACGACCATCCTCACCCCTATTAGTCAGAATCGACAAACCACCAGAGAGCAAACCACCACCAACAGCACCAGCAACAATCAACCCCACCGGCCCGGTAGCGACCAAAGCAGCAACAGAAACCACAGTCCCGGCAATAATGGCAGCAGTAGCGATAGCCTCTGCGTGTTCATCAGCCCACCGGCGCACACCAGAGACAATCCGCTCACCAGCACGGCCCCGAACATCAGCCCGATACTCCCTAAACTCAGAAGCGGTCACCGGCGACAAACCCCACGGATCCACCAACCCCACCGGATCATTCCCCACAAAC
>NZ_BAABKP010000020.1:0-819 GCF_039543885.1 Rothia endophytica | reverse complement strand
TTACCTTTCCAAAAAATTATTCAACAGGAGTCGTCGAAGTAATACCACCAGAATCACGGGCATCATTACCTAATGACAAGCCCTTCACCTCAAACTCAAACTTCTTACCAATATTAGCCTCAAGAAACTCAGCCAACCCAGCCTTATTCATCCCCTCAGGCATGGTCATATTGGTAATACCTAAACTACCGCATTCTTCAGTTTCAACACGCAAAAACGTAGATGGCGCACCCCCAGGCGAAATTGACACCATCTCGACCGATGACACGGTACATACCTTATAAGTCGCATCCCGATCATTGATATACAAGAGCACTGCTACCGTAATAACAATTATTAGAGCAATAACAGCAGTAATATTCCCAGCCACAGAACTTTTCCTCCGCCCCATAACACTCCTTCCACACAAAAAACTCTTTTAGCTAATCATCAGAATTCAAAGCCCTGTTACCCGCCTTACCCAGGCCGGTAGCCATACCCTTTCCCGTTGATTTCAGACCTTGTTCGTGAAGTTCTTCTAGTTTCCATTCAGACGGTGCCGTCAAAACCATAGCGTTCCCCGCACCCACCGCATAATCCTTCACCCGGTCAACCCCATAATTCACCACAGCATTATCATGCTTCGGCACCACCGGCTTCAAACCACCCATCAAACTACCACCACCAGTAGCCCCAGCCATACCCCCAACCCTCCAATCCTCACGCACACTAAAACTACCAGTCTCCGGCATCGTATAAGTCAACCCATTGGACACCCCACCAGCAGCAGAACCATTCACACCCTTACCCAACCAGGTCTCACCAAACCTCGCAGCATCC
>NZ_BAABKP010000019.1:0-867 GCF_039543885.1 Rothia endophytica | reverse complement strand
ACCAGCACCCACCGGCGAGACCAGTGGATCAGGAGAAATAAACCCACGAGAGGCCGGGTCATAAGCCCGGGCACCCAGAACCTCCAGACCAGCGACCTGCAAAGACCCAGCCACGGTCACACCAAAATCAGGGATGGCAGAAGACGAAGAGCCAGCAGAAACAGAGGAGCCGCCCATCACAGGAGAGACCCCAAACGGATCCACACCACGAGACCCCAACACATCCTGCACCACAGCACCCGCCAAAGACACCGGCACACCACCAAAAGCACTCACCGTCGGCGCACCAGCAGTAGGGTCCCAGAGCACAGAACACATACCGGCCCCCTGAACATCTGTTCCCTTCTCAGCAGGTACACCCGTGCCCTGGGCGCCAGCAACCTGACCCAACGCATCATTCCACAACCGCACCACCTGGCCAGCATCAGCCCCGGCACCAGAACCAACAACCCTAGTGCTCACCTGCCCCAACAAACCAACCGGCGAAAACCCAAACTCAGTAACAGCACCATCACCGCCCACCCAGCGCACACGACGGCCCAACCCGTCATAGACCAACTCACTAGACCCCAAAACAGAATCAGCCAAACCAACCAGCTGACCAGCCCCATCATAAGAGTACTCGCGCACCACACCATCAGCAGTGGCCTCCTTGATCAGGAAACCAGCCTGATCATAAACAAAAGAATGCATACCAGCAGCAGAACGCACAGCAGTTAGCTGATGGGCCTCATCGTAAGAAAAGAGACGCAAGCCCTCTACAGAATCATCGATACCGATGACCAGGCCTTGGGGGCTGTAATAGGTGGTAGTGGTGACCTGCTCACCGTCACCGGTGGTGCGGGTGTCGATGGTGGCCCAGCCACC
>NZ_BAABKP010000018.1:0-903 GCF_039543885.1 Rothia endophytica | reverse complement strand
GAGGCTTATTCAAAAGTAGGAACACACCCACACCCCACCAACTAGACAACGGCCCCACCAGCGGCAAAAATAAGAGGATTAAATCACTACAAATAACCTCAAGCCATACCGGAAGAACCGTTGCTCCACCAGCGTACAACAGGGCTCACACCTCAGCAATTCACCGTGCTACTGACAGCCCTCACCGCCCACATCACCTGGGCAAAACCAGGCGGAAGACCACCAGCACTAACCCTGGCCCAGGGTCTTAAAGTCACCCTTTTCTACCACCGACACAACCTCACCGAAGAACTCCTCGCAGAAATCTTCAACACCTCCCAGCCCACCATCTCACGGACCCTCAACACCGTTGACAAAGCACTTGAGAAAGCCCTCAGGCCGCTAGAACAGTCTTTAGAAAACAGCCTGAAGATCCCTGGTTCACTGGTTATCGACGGTACCCTGATTCCCACCTGGAACTGGCGTTCATTAAGGAAAATAAACTTTTCTGGTAAGCATAAACGTGCTGGTTTCAACCATCAAGTGATTTGCACCCTGGGCGGGAAACTGCTGGCCATCACTGACCCGGTCCCTGGCGCTAGGCATGATGCCTATGCCTTCAAGCATCATGGCTTGGAAAGATATCTTGATGAGAGCACTTTGGCTGATAAGGGTTACATCGGGTTGGGGTTGGCCACCCCAGTAAGAGGCAGCAAAGCCCGCAGGATGCCTGCAGATGTGAAGGTGGTGAACAGGTTCATTAATTCACGCCGATCGGTGGTGGAGCGGGTTATCGAGCAGGTCAAGACGTGGCGGGTTTTGCATACAGGTTTCCGGCGGCCGCTGAGCGTGTATGGGCGGGTGTTTGCGGTGGTTCGGGGGTTGGTGTTTTATGCGGCTGGGAGGACTTTTGAATAAGCCTCA
>NZ_BAABKP010000017.1:0-1307 GCF_039543885.1 Rothia endophytica | reverse complement strand
TGAAGTGCCCCGGTTTTTGTTCCTAGGCTTGTGCCTTAATTTCCATTATTTCTCGACTGGGGTGGTGTTCCCAAAACTCGGCTTCGACTTCAGCCGGCGTGCGGTAGCCCAGGCTCTGGTGGAGCCTTGACTCGTTCCACCAATTCACCCACTCGAACGTCGCGATTTCCACGTCGACGACATCGGCCCACGTTCGCCTATGAATCAGCTCATTCTTGTAGGAGCCGTTGACATTCTCCGCCAGAGCATTGTCGTAGGAATCACCAACAGTGCCGGTCGACGCCGTAATTCCATGCTCAGCCAGGCGCTCGTTGTAGACGATGCTCACATACTGCGACCCGTGGTCCGAGTGATGAATTAGGCCCGCCGTTTCCTTGGCGCACACGATCGCCTGGTTGAGCGCCTGCAGCGGCAACGCCTCAGTACGCATCGAATCAGACAACGCCCACCCGACAATCCTCCGGGAGCACACATCAGTGACAAAAGCTGTGTACACAAACCCTTTCCTGGTGCGCACATACGTAATGTCCGCCACCCACAGCCGATTAGGGCCAGGAGCCTTAAACTCACGATTTACCAAATCTGGGCGCAGATCAGGCACGTTAGGCTTACGGGTTGTGATAGGTGACCTGCCTTTGCCTTTGCCAGAAACACCGGCCAGGCGCATCAACCGAGCAGTTTGTTCACGACCGATATCAATTCCGTCACGACGGAGAGCATGCCACATTTTCCGCACACCGTAGACACCGTAATTATCGCGATGAACAGCACTAATGTGTTCAATCAGCACAGCATCGCGAAGGCGACGAGCACTTAATCCACGGGCTTTAGACTGGCGGTACCCACGCGAAGTAAGGAAGCCGCCTTCGCGATGCGTGTTTAACGTCTGGCAAATGAACTCGACTGAGAAACGATTCCGATACTCATCAATGAACCGGATCATTTCCGACGTTTCGGGTCGAGTTCCGACGCGAAAAAAGCCGAAGCGGCCTTTAACAACTCGTTGGTGTCGCGCAGCTCTTGATTTTCTCGACGCAACCGTGCGTTTTCTGCAGCAAGGTCCTCGGGCATTGATTCCACAACACGTCCTTCGCGACGAGCGGCCTGCGTCCATTGCCTCGCTGTGTGCCACGAAACGCCCAGTTTGGGCGCCACGATCTTGCATGCTTCCTGCGTCGAAATACTCTCTGCCAGGATGCGGTCTTCCACGAGACGGACCACACGGTCCTTCGCCTCCTGATCAAACTTCTTCGGCATGTTCCAAATTTTCCCATCTACTCAAACGGAACAAAACCTGGGGCACTTCA
>NZ_BAABKP010000016.1:0-1507 GCF_039543885.1 Rothia endophytica | reverse complement strand
TTGCGCCTAGGCATCTTCGCCGGCTTTCGAGTTGAACCACTCATCCCGTTTACTCACCTCCAACTTTCGGTGTCGCCACCCGAATACTATCAGCAGACCCAGAACTCACCATCCCAGAACCACCACTCACAGCAGACTTGAAACCATCCTTGAATGCATCTTCCCAGTTGAGGGCTTCTTCTTGCGGTGTCACAGCATAATTACCCATACCCAAACCAAAATCAGCAGCCCTATCTATAGCAAAGCCTTTCACACCGTTAAGACCCTGCTCCACTAAGCCGGCATCAACACTAGCTCCACCAATGGCCTGCTGCCTCAACGGCGTCACCCTCGGCGACACCACACCAACCCCCACACCAGACACCGTCGCCCGAGCATAACCACCCACTGTATGCTCCTCAAAATCACCCAAACCATACGCCAAATTATTACTCGTCATATTCGACACCACACCATTAACCGTCTGCCCCGACAAAGACCGAGCATAACCACCCACATCACCAAAATGAGCAGCAACCTGACCCAACTCATCAGAACGAGCAGCCCACGCAGCAGCCTTGACCTCAGCATGAGAAGAACGCACAGCATCCACATACCGCATCGGATTAAACACCGAAGAATTAGCAGCCTTCTGCCCCAAAGCAAGAGCCTTAGCACCAGCAGCCGGCACCCTAAAACCAGAGGTTGAGGTAGAGGGAAGTTCCTAGTCACCCGTCAGGACGACACCTCCCCGGTCACTCGAGCAAAAAGGAAGGGGTGCTGGCACCACACCAACACCCCCATAGCATCACTAACCCCTGAAGCGAAAAACCCTCCACCCCCTACAGCGCAAACCCCACCATACCCCACGGACAAAAACCCGCACAGCACACAAGGCTCACCCACATTCTTTGACAGAACACCAAGAAACCTAAAAATTAATCCCCACACCCCGCCACCACTCATCGCGGACACCAATAAGCTCGGCACGGAAAAAACCAACCTCAAACTCATACGTATGCCCCACCTCTAAATCACCAGGAACCTGCTCTAGGCTCACATAATCATTAGGCGGACTACTGAAAGATATAGGCGGGCAGTCTTGGGAGTACACGTAGAGAACAGGTGACTGATAAGGAACCCCGCCGGCGTTTATATCGAGAACAACAATTTCGGTCTTCTTAACCGTACAACTCTCGGTGGTAGTAAAAAACTTATTGCCGGTATAGACGAAAGTAACAAGAATAAAAATTATGCCCATTACCCATAAAACAACGTCAGCGCCCCGTGGACGTATCCGTTTCCTTTGCCGTGAATTCATCTCATGTGATGTGCGGGAATAGTTCCGCTTTCTTTTAGTCATCGTTCGTAAAACTCTCTGCAGAAAAGAACACTAATTATTGAGGCTTATTCAAAAGTAGACACGCACCCCACACCCACCAACTAGACAACGGCCCCACCCGCGGCAAAAATATGAGCGTTAAATCTCTATAAATAACCTCAAGCCATACCGGACAAGACCGTTGCT
>NZ_BAABKP010000015.1:0-1626 GCF_039543885.1 Rothia endophytica | reverse complement strand
ATACTCTCTGCCAGGATGCGGTCTTCCACGAGACGGACCACACGGTCCTTCGCCTCCTGATCAAACTTCTTCGGCATGTTCCAAATTTTCCCATCTACTCAAACGGAACAAAACCTGGGGCACTTCAGGGTGCTGGTGTCTTGTTGGGCACCAAACATCCCCTTCTTTCTTTTGCCCCGTGTGGCTGGGTAGCATCCTGACCGGTGGTAGGGGTTTTCTTCTTCTAGTTCGTTTGCCTCAGATATCGTCGTGTCTGCCTCCGCGCCTTCTTTTGCCCTGCCTGCTGCTGTTCCTGGTTTTGGGGTGACGGTTGCTGGGTCTTTGCAGGTCGCTGGCCTGGAGATCCTAGGGGTTCGTGCCTATGATGCGGCCTCTCGTGGGTTTATTTCTCCTGACCCGCTGGCCTCGCCGGTGGGTGCTGGTTGGGCTTCTAATGTGTATGCGTTTGTGGGGAATGATCCGGTGGGGTTGGTGGATCCGTGGGGTTTGTCGCCGATGACCGCTTCTGAGTTTAGGGAGTATCGGGCTGATACCCGGGACCGTGCTATGGAGCGGATTGATAAACACGCTGGAGCCATCAAGACAGGACTCATTATTGGTGGAGCCTTACTAACAGTAGCTGGGGCGCTAGTTGCTGGCCCTGCTGCGCTTATTGTTCTGGGTGCTTTAGGTGGTGCGGCTCTTGCTGCAGGCTTTTCCATTAGTAAAGATGCTAATGGTCGGGTTGACTGGGGCAAGGTTGGCAAGTCAGCTTTGATTGGTGGTCTGACTGGTGCTATTGGTGGAGGTATATCACAGGTTCTTAAGGTTGGGGGCAGCGCGGTTGCTTCTTCCTTTGGGTCTATGGGCAGGGCTGTGACGTCACGGCTAGGTTCTTCTGGTATGCGCGTTGCTAATCTTTTGGGTAACAGTTCTGGTGGGCATGCTGTGCGGTATGCTTCTGCACGAGTTGGTTCTGCTTTTTCTAGGACGGCTGCTCAGGTGCCGGGTAAGTTCACTCCAGCGGTTTCTGCTGTGGGGCGTGAGACTATTTCTGGGGCTGCTTCTGGTGCTTTTTCTAATACTGCTAACTATCTGTCATCGGATGTGGATCATACGGTCTCAGGTGCGGTGTCTTCGTTGACTAATGGCGCTTTGTGGGGTGGTGGGTCTGCTGGTGTTGCCTCTAGGGTGAAGGCTAATCAGTAGGTTCCTGGGTTTGCTCCGGTGGAGAAGTTGGCTGAGACTAGTGTGGTGAGGAATGGTGCTGTTAACCTGATCTCTGATTCTACGACTGGTGGGTTTAGTGCTGCTGGTACATATTTGAGTGCGCCTCCGGAACGTTATGGAGATAAAACCTTGAAAGCTGCTGGCGATGAATTTATTAAAGGTGTGACTTTAGGCTCTATAAAAAGCACTTCGAAGTCTGGTGCTCCTGCTGTTAAGGAAGGTGGCTTGAAGGCTGTTGATTTTGCCGTCTCACTGGTGCGGGATATTCAAAATATTAGCCGTTTGTTAAATGAGGCTTATTCAAAAGTCCCACCCCCAGCCAAAAACACCAACCCCCGCACCACCGCAAACACCCGCCCATACAACCCCAACGGCCGCCTAAACCCCGTATGAAGAATCCGCCAAGTCTTGATGTGA
>NZ_BAABKP010000014.1:0-1717 GCF_039543885.1 Rothia endophytica | reverse complement strand
GCAACGGTCTTGTCCGGTATGGCTTGAGGTTATTTATAGAGATTTAACGCTCATATTTTTGCCGCGGGTGGGGCCGTTGTCTAGTTGGTGGGTGTGGGGTGCGTGTCTACTTTTGAATAAGCCTCAGGGTAACTCCCCCTCGTTGCTCAGAGACGAAATCCGCCAGCGGTGGCGGCGCGACGAGCCGAAGGTAGGACAAATACAATTCCAGTCCAGGTGCAGATGTCTTGCACTGTTGCGGCGCAGTTGTCTTCTTTTTCACCGCGTATCACCCGCGAAATTAAATTGATATAATTAGGCCCATGTTGATTTCAGGTACCGCTTTCTTGCGGTTGCGCTCTAACCGCTAAGGCGGTTTCCTACCCCGTAGGTTAAAAACCGCTCCGGTCCTTTAGCCGGGCGGTCATTTGTCATGCCCGGCTCCTTTTCAACTCCAAGGAGCACACCTGATGTCTGCATACGGACACGGCCGTCACGAACATGGCCAAAATTTTCTCACCGACCACAAGATCATCAACTCCAAGGAGCACACCTGATGTCTGCATACGGACACGGCCGTCACGAACATGGCCAAAATTTTCTCACCGACCACAAGATCATCAACTCCATCATCGACCTTGTAAAACAAACCTCCGGCCCCATCATTGAGATCGGACCAGGAAGCGGTGCCCTCACTCACCCGATGGCCTACTTGGGGAGGGCAATAACGGCAGTTGAAGTGGACGCAAAACTAGCTGCCAAACTCACACAAGAAACCTCCTCGGCGGCGGTCGAAGTGGTCCATGATGATTTCCTTAACTTCCGTTTACCCGCCACTCCCTGCGTCATTGTGGGAAATATTCCCTTTCATCTCACCACTGCCATTCTTCGAAAGTTGCTGCATGCGCCGGCATGGACTGACGCTGTACTCCTCATGCAGTGGGAAGTCGCTCGCCGCCGGGCTGGGGTAGGCGCAAGCACGATGATGACGGCTCAGTGGTCCCCATGGTTCACATTTCACCTGGGTTCCCGGGTACCAAGGTCTGCTTTCCGGCCACAGCCAAACGTTGACGGGGGGATCTTAGTGATCCGCCGGGTGGGTGACCCGAAGATTCCGATAGAGCAGCGCAAAGCCTTTCAGGCGATGGTGCACACCGTTTTCACTGCCCGGGGACGCGGGATAAGGGAAATTCTCCGAAGGGCAGGGTTGTTTTCATCACGTTCAGAAACACAATCATGGTTGCACTCGCGAGGAATCGACCCTGCGACCCTACCTCCCAGATTGCACACCAGCGACTGGATCGATCTCTTCCAGGTGACTGGTTCCTCTTCACCGCACCATCGACCAATTTCACCATCGGGAAGTAGTCAACGACCTCCTCAACGGAAAAACCGAAGCCGGCGGCGTTAATCCCCCCACCAAAACCGAATTGCACCAGTAGTACTAAAAGGTAAGCGAAGTCTGGCCGCAGACGCATCAATCACGGACAACTCGCGGGCAGCGTTGTACTCGGTAAGGAAGCTCATGTTCTCGACAATAGACCGCACCCGCGACATGAGTGCGGCCTATTCGAACAAGCATTGAGCTAGTTGTTGGTGAGTTTCGCGTAATTGAAGTGCCCCGGTTTTTGTTCCTAGGCTTGTGCCTTAATTTCCATTATTTCTCGACTGGGGTGGTGTTCCCAAAACTCGGCTTCGACTTCAGCCGGCGTGCGGTAGCCCAGGCTCTGGTGGAGCC
>NZ_BAABKP010000013.1:0-3953 GCF_039543885.1 Rothia endophytica | reverse complement strand
TGTTGGGTTGATGATCTATGCTTCGATTGGTGGGGATAAGGTGCGTGGGTTGCGTGCTGGGCGTATTGCGGGGTCTGGTGATGTGGCTTAGGTTCTGAGCTGATAGTTGTTTCTGTTGGGGTGTTGGTTGGGTGCCGACGCCCCTTTCCTTTCTTTTGTCCCGGGTGGCCGGGACAGCGGCGTCCTGACCGGTTACTAGGAGCTTCCCTCTACCGCAACCCCTGGTTTTGGTGTGACCGTGGCTGGGTCTTTGCAGGTCGCTGGCCTGGAGATCCTGGGTGCCCGGGCTTATGACCCTGTCTCTCGTGGGTTTATTTCTCCTGATCCGCTGGTCTCGCCGGTGGGTGCTGGTTGGGCTTCTAATGTGTATGCGTTTGTGGGTCATGATCCGGTGGGGTTGGTGGATCCGTGGGGTTTGTCGCCGATGACCGCTTCTGAGTTTAGGGAGTATCGGGCTGATACTCGGGGCCGTGCGGTAGAGCGGATTGTCTCTGGTGTGCGCCGGTGGGCTGATGAACACGCAGAGGCTATCGCTACTGCTGCCATTATTGCCGGGACTGTGGTCTCTGTTGCTGCTTTGGTCGCTACCGGGCCGGTAGGGTTAATTGTTGCTGGTGCTGTTGGTGGTGGTTTGCTCTCTGGTGGTTTGTCGATTCTGACTAATAGGGGTGGGGATGGTCGTGTTGATTGGGGCAAGGTGGGGTTGGATACTTTGATTGGTGGTGTTGCTGGTGGTTTGGGTGGTGCTGCGGTTTCTGTGGTGGGTAAGGCTGGTGCTGCGGTGAATGCTTTTCGGTCTGGGCGGTTTGCAGTGAAGGCTGAGGCTGCTGGTGCTAAGGCTCTTGCCTTGGGGCAGAAGGCTGCTAATTCTTCGGTGTTTAATCCGATGCGGTATGTGAATGCTGCGCGTTCTTCTCATGCTGAGGTCAAGGCTGCTGCGTGGGCTGCTCGTTCTGATGAGTTGGGTCAGGTTGCTGCTCATTTTGGTGATGCTGGTGGTTATGCTCGGTCTTTGTCGGGGCAGACGGTTAATGGTGTGGTGTCGAATATGACGAGTAATAACTTGGCGTATGGTTTGGGTGATTTTGAGGAGCATACTGTGGGTGGTTATGCTCGGGCGACGGTGTCTGGTGTGGGGGTTGGTGTGGTGTCGCCGTGGGTGATGCCGTTGAGGCAGAACTATGTATCGGGGTCCACCGTGGAAAATATAGCTGGTTTCGGGCTTGATAGAGTTGGTGACTATGCTCTAGGTGTCGCCAATTATGTCGTTACTCCTCAGGAGAATTCCTTGAATATCACAGATGCCGGGAAAGAAGGTCTTAAGAGCATGCTCAGTGGTGGCTCAAGTGGAGTTTCTTCTTCATCTGCGGACGCAATTCGTCCCGCTACACCGCTGCGTAATGAGTAGAATAATGAATATATTTTATAGTGATGAATTAAATAAAAAAGGAAATAAAAAGCCCAGGAAATGGTTGAGTTTTTGTCTGTTGGTTATTTTTTCCATCAGCGTTTTATCTATGGTTGGCATTCCTTTGTACAATGCGTATAGCCAAAGGAATCCTATTGATAAGCAGTGCACCATTATTTCTGCTGAAGTCTTCAATAGCCGCAGTGGTACCGGTGGGCTATCTACTTCCAGTACTGAGTTGAAGATTCGTACGCAGGAGTGTGGGACTGTTTATGTGTCTAAGGTTTTGTCTCCTTCTCCTGCTGGGTCGTGGGAGGAGATGGCTGCTGAGTTGGATGGGTTTCGGGGTGAGCAGGTGGTGTTGGTGTTTCCTCCGTTTCAGTTGCCGGCTGAGGGGGATTATGCGTTGGGGTATGGGTATCGCTTGTAGGGGTAGGTAGGTAGGTTTGTGGGGTGCTGGTGCCTTATCGGGGTGCCGGCGCCCCTTTCCTTCTTTTGTCCTCAGTGGCTGGGGTGGCGGCGTCCTGACCGGTTACTAGGAGCTTCCCTCTACCGCAACCCCTGGTTTTGGGGTGACCGTGGCTGGGTCTTTGCAGGTCGCTGGTCTGGAGATTCTGGGTGCCCGGGCTTATGACCCGGCCTCTCGTGGGTTTATTTCTCCTGATCCGCTGGTCTCGCCGGTGGGTGCTGGTTGGGCTTCTAATGTGTATGCGTTTGTGGGTCATGATCCGGTGGGGTTGGTGGATCCGTGGGGTTTGTCGCCGATGACCGCTTCTGAGTTTAGGGAGTATCGGGCTGATACTCGGGGCCGTGCTGGTGAGCGGATTGTCTCTGGTGTGCGCCAGTGGGCTGATGAACACGCAGAGGCTATCGCTACTGCTGCCATTATTGCCGGGACTGTGGTCTCTGTTGCTGCCCTGGTCGCTACCGGGCCGGTAGGGTTAATTGTTGCTGGTGCTGTTGGTGGTGGTTTGCTCTCTGGTGGTTTGTCGATTCTGACTAATAGGGGTGGGGATGGTCGTGTTGATTGGGGCAAGGTGGGGTTGGATACCTTGGTCGGAGCAGCAACAGGTGTTATTGCTGGGGCGGGTACAGCAGCTACAAAATTAACTATGGCAGTTACAAAATCAGCCTCAAGATTCGTGGGCTCTGTTGCAGTTAACGCTGGCATTAACTTTACTACCGGCGCAATAGGTGGTGGTGCTACGTACTCTGCCCAATCTGCTATCAAGGGTGAGAAGTGGAGTTTCAATAAATTTATGGGGAACAGCGTAGGCGGTGGATTCGGAGCTACCGTTGGTGGCTTTTTCGGGCCAGGTTCCGGGACTCTAGCAAAAGGATCTACCTATCTGAATCAGAAGGTAACAGAAATTGGAATGAATTTTGCTGGTGGTGTCGGTTCTGAAGCGTTGAGCTCTACTATCTCTGGCGAAGAGACAAACCTCAGAAAAATTCTAGTCTCAGGTGGGGCTTCTGCTGCTTTTTCTCAAGTTCCTGTTTCAAAGCCTGTCAACAGTAGTACACTGAATCAAGCTAGCTGGACATCTCCGAGCACTTTCCGTGGCGCATTTACAGGGGTTCAATCTTCCCGCATGTGGAGAGGTGGAGCGCAAGGTTCAGTTCTATCTGGTGTAAGTGATATATCGTTAGGAGATACCCTTAAAGGTGAGTAAAAAATCTAAAGACTTGCTAATTCTGTGCTCTCTTACTGGGGGTCTGTTTATCATGCTCTGTAGTTTTATAGGGTGGGATTACTTCAGGGAATTATTTACTGTTGCTGTCGTTTTTATTTTTATAGGTTATTTACTCTTCCGATACCTTAGCCCGAATAAGGCTGGGTGGATAACATTTATTCTTTTTATTGCTGTCTTTGGTGCAAGTTCTGCTGGTGAGACTGCCTGGCACCGTGCCCTTCCTGTCTTCTTTACGGGGTATTTGCCGGGGGTGCAATTTGGTGCTGATGTGAGAAATAGGAAGAGCACCCAGATGGGGAGGAGTGAAAGGTGAATTTTAGTTTTCAGGATTCTTGGGGTCAAGAAATATATTTTGATATATCTTCAAAGGAAAAGAAAACGTTATTAGGCAGCAGAAAGGTTCATTATCTCCTCAAGATTACTGTGGGGGATTCATGGGCTGAATTTTCTGCTTCAGAGTTTTCTGAGTCTCATGTAGGTATGCGTGAGATTGTTGAGTCTGTTGCGTCTTCGGATGGTCCTGTTTTTGTTGCTAATGTGGATTGGGCTCCTGCGTCTTCTTTATTTGAGCAGCAGGTGGTGGGTGTTCCTGCTGGGTGGTGGGTGCTGTGTTTTATGGACGTAGAGGTGGAGCCTGTTCGCGCGGTCTTTTCTCCTGACCGTTTTGGGGAGTTGTTAAGGGTGCTTGTTGGGATGTCTGATAAGGGTTTGTGAATATTTGGGGTGAAGTGCCCCGGTTTTTGTTCCTAGGCTTGTGCCTTAATTTCCATTATTTCTCGACTGGGGTGGTGTTCCCAAAACTCGGCTTCGACTTCAGCCGGCGTGCGGTAGCCCAGGCTCTGGTGGAGCCT
>NZ_BAABKP010000012.1:0-4570 GCF_039543885.1 Rothia endophytica | reverse complement strand
ATCAGTGACATAAGAAGCGGTAGCACTCGTGGCAGCCTTATCGGCAACGCCCGTATCAGAGCTAGCAGTATCACCGGCGTCAGAAGCCTGCCCCTGCACCACCGTCGGTGCCACACCAAAAGCCCGCAGAACCTGACCATCAGCATCACTAATACGCACCAACTGCCCGTGAGCGTCGTAGTGGTACTCCAGCCCCTCAAGCACACCACCATCAGCGGCAGAACGCATCACCGAGGACAGCAAGCCGGTGCCCGGCTCATAAGTGTACTCAGTAACCGCCCCATCAACACTTAGGCTGGTGCGTAAACCGTCACGGTCATAGGTCATCACACTCTCATGCCCGCCACCAGCAAGGGACCCAGCTACGCACTGACGCACCAGTCGGCCCACCCGGTCATGCACCAGGGTGTGCACCGCCGGGGCGCCAGTGCCCTCATCCACCAGGCCCACACCCAGATCAGTGTAATCAAAAACAGTAGTAGTACGAGCAGCAGCATCACGGGCAACCCGGCAGACCAACTGCTGATTAAAACGCGTAGTTGCCAATGAACCAGCCTCATCGTAGGTATACGAGAGCGTATCAGCATCCGGGCTCACCGAACTCACCAGACGCCCAGCAGCATCATACGAAGCAGTCGTCTTACGCCCCAGCGCATCAGTGCGGCAGATCAACTGACCTGCAGCATCATACTCAAAGAACGTGCTTTCCCCACGCGGATCAGTTACGCTGGCCACCAAACCGGCAGCGGTGTAGGTGTACCGCGTCTTACCACCCAGACCGTTGATGGCAGTGACCAGCTGACCAGCAGCATCATAGACAAAGCGGCGGGTGCCAAACTTACGGTCCACAGCAAAGACCAGGCGCCCGCAGGCGTCATACCCGTAGCGGGCCACCCCGGTATTAGTGCGTACCAGTACCGGACGGGAGGCAGCATCATAAGTGATCTCCTCACGCACACCAGCAGTCGTAGAACGCACCACCACCCGTGAATCAGCATCATATTCCAGGGTAGTTACGACGCCGGTAGGCTCTCTCATGGTGGACGGACGGCCACACGCATCATAGGTAAAGGAAGTAACCCGGCCCTCAGGTGAAGTCACCGAGGTCACCTCACCCCGCCCATCGCGGGCGATCAGGGTCAAAGCGCCTTCGGCATCCAGGATCTCCACCACGTTGCCGGCAGCGTCATAGGTGTAGATTTCCTCAGAGCCATCGGCTGCGGTTTCTTTAACCGGGCGGCCATAAGCATCAAAACTAGTGGTGTAGGTGCCAAAAGCATCCTTGACCTGCACCAGGCCAGACTGACGCTGATACTCGGTGCTCACCCGCACACCGGTGGGGTCAACCACCGCAGCCAGCCCACCATTGGTATCAAATTCACGGGACCACCGGTGACCCAGCGGGTCAATGACCGCGGTGTTCTGCATTAGCTGGTCATATTCCAGCGCCCAGCGCGCCCCATCCGCACCAGTCAAAGACACCACATTACCCATAGAATCAAAGCCACGAGTACTGACCCGGCCCAGAGGATCAATAGTCTTCGCCACCTCACCAGCGGCGTTGTACTCATAGGTAGTAACCGCCCCGGCAGGGTCAGTGACACTTCTTAGGCGCCCACCGGGCCCATACCCGAAGCGCCACACCGCCCCGTCCGCGTCTTCACGGGAGACCAAAAGACCGGCAGCATCATAGGTGAACCGGGTGGTCAGTCCCAGCGGGCTGACAATACGCTCAATACGCCCGGCAGCATCACGCACAAAGGAGGTCACATCCCCGGCGGCATTGCGCACGGCAGTCATCTCACCGTAAGCATTATAGGAACAGGTGGCCCAGACACCGGTGGGGCCAACCATCGAGGTCAGCAGGCCCTGCTCCCAGGTCATCTCAGTACGCCCACCCAAAGCATCAACCAGCGCCGAGGGGTTGCGCTCAACCCCGGTAGCATCAGCATACTCATAAGACACCACTGCCCCGTTGGCTGTCATCAGCGTGATCAAACGGTCCTGGGCATCGTACTCGTAGGTGGTATCGGCACCTTCAGGGCTGACCTCACGGGCTAGCAAACCGCGCTTAGTGTAGGCGCGCACCGTCATAGCCCCATCACGCTCAGTGACTGACACCCGGTTATTGAAGGTATCGTAAGCCATGGTTTGGCGGTTCTGGTGTGCATCAATCATGCCCACCAGGCGGCCCTTGGAGTCTGAAACCCAGGAGTTGGCGTGCGAGCCGTCCTCATTGGTCACCAGGGTGAGGCCGCCTGCAAGGTAGGAGTAGCGGCGGGTGACGCCGTGCGGGTAGTTCTGTGAACGCACCCGCCCGAGGGCATCATAAAAGTTTTCCACCTCAACCGTGCCATCAGCAGCAGTTACCGCGCTGATCAGGCCCTGCTCGTTGTAGTCGTAGACCCGGGGCCCCAGTGCGGAGCGAGCAGCGGTCAGCCTACCCTCACGGTCATAGAGGTATTCCATGCGGGTGCCGTCATTGGTCTGTGCGTAGGCCACCCGGCCAGCAGCGTATTCAATACCGATGGAACGGCCACGGCTGTGCTGCAGAGCCACAACCTGGCCCTGCTCATCACGGTCCACGGTGACAACATCCCCAGCACCCACACTGTGAGCCAGCCAGTCACCGGTGAGACTAAAAGCCCACCAGGCACCGGTGTTATCACGGACCACCAGCACCTGGGCGGCATCGGCGGGCAGGGAAACCGGCAGGTCAGTGGTGTTCTGGCGGGTCAGCCACAGAGCATGCAACTCTGCACGCTCCCAACCTTCACCGCGGCGGGGGAAGATGAGGTGCTGGCCGTCCTCCTTCACCCAGGTCGCCTTCTCGCCACTCAGCACCAGGCGCATATCCAGTGGGGAGGACCAGCCGGTGCCGAAGACCCCAGCCTGGCTGTTAAGGGCGTTGTACATGCGGGTCAGGGCCAGGGTGAAGCAGGGACCGGTGAAGGTGAGGTCGGTTTCGGGTTCAATGAAGTTACCGGTTGCCGCGTTGACGGGGTCACCGATGTAACCGGCGGATGATTCCGAGCCCTGAATAGTGGGGGATTTAATATCAATAGCCGCGCGGGTCATAGCTGAGGCGCTACCTACCGATGCTTCCATAGCCGAATAGGGCACCGAGGCTAGAGCATTTGGGTCCCCAGTGACGGATTCGAGTGCATCAGCAATTCTGCCTAGCCATTGACCCTCAGTATCGTTAGCATCCAACCAGTTCTTCAACTGGGTGGGGATATCACCGGCATCCACCGGTGCCCAGGAACAATCCGTAGCGTAAGCTGCCAAGGCATCTTCTAAGGAACCTGGGTGGGTTTCTAGGTTCTTATCAAGGCCACTGAGCGTCTGCACCCCATCACGGATCTGGGAGGGAATACCCGAAACCGTGCTTTCGGTCCCCGCCTGGCCACTTGGTGTGTTCTTGGACGCTGTTGAAGGGGTATCTACTGACGGGAGGGTAGGGGCCGGGGGCACCTGAGGATCGTCACCAAACCCAAAGAAATCTGCAATAGCGTCACCGGCTTGTTCTAACATATTTTTCTCAGCATCAGCCTTAGCCTCTTCATAAGCCTCAATAGCCCGGTCCATGAGGTAACCTACCTCGCGCATGGCATGGGCTAGCTTGCTGATATCACTGGGCACATGAGTGGTGTTCTCTTCATAGACCGTGGCATAAGGTCCCTTGAACTCGTCCATAATGGTGCTAGCAGCGGCCGAGCG
Organism: Rothia endophytica; assembly: GCF_039543885.1. Classification (NCBI taxonomy): domain Bacteria; kingdom Bacillati; phylum Actinomycetota; class Actinomycetes; order Micrococcales; family Micrococcaceae; genus Rothia; species Rothia endophytica. The sequence goes on along the minus strand of NZ_BAABKP010000012.1, from coordinate 850 downwards.
GGATGTAGCCTGCTCGTCCAGGGCTTCAGCAGTAGCGTTGAAGGTGTTGCGCACGTTGCTAGCAGTGGTGGAGTTGAAGGGAATATCAGGGGTGCTCATGGTGCAGCGTCCTTTAGGCAGAAACTGTTTCGGTGACGGGTCAAGGATTGGTTTAGAGAGTACAAGGAGCGCAGAAGGCCTTAACCTCTGCGCTCCCTAACAAGTTGGTAGGTGCTTTAAGCGCCGCCACCAGCGGTGAAGATATCCTGAGAAATCTTCTGCAGCTGCTGCTGCAGTTCTTCAAGTTCAGTCTTAGCCTTATCGAGGGCTGACTTGGTTTCAGGCCAGGTGGAGCCACGGAACTGTTCTGCCAGGGGGCCATCCCAGTTGTTGGGGTCTGAGAGCAGCTGACCCTGACCGTCAAGAGCTGAGATCTGCTCGCTCAGGCCGCCGTTGATAATTTCCTGGATGCGAGTAATTGCTGACTTTGCTTCGTCAGAGGAGAGTACGCGTGCCATGGTGGTGCTACCTTTCATAGTGATGAGTTGAGGGTAGGCCCCCGTCTGCCTTGAGGCAGGTGGCATCCGGGTGGCTTTGTGTCCCTGACTAGAGGTTACTGTTGTCAACACAAAACCTTAACTACATTTTTGTCCCCTATCTTGGCGAAGCTTTTATCATAAACTTTTTGGGGTATACAACAAGGCTCTGACTTTGGGCTTAATGCTTAGTGCGCCAATTATTGGTGAGAAAATTTTCTAGGGGCGACACAACAAGAGGGGTGTTAAATCTCGTCATATAGTCTCTGAGATTTATTCAGAGGATAGGCAAAGCTGCTGGGAGCCTTGCCACCGGTACCTCTTACGTCACCGAC
>NZ_BAABKP010000011.1:0-5776 GCF_039543885.1 Rothia endophytica | reverse complement strand
TGTTATCTCAAAACCATACAGTGGACGCAAACACAAACAAACCAGCCAACAAACCCTGAAAAAAAATAATGTAAGCCTTCGGACTATTAGTACCAGTCAACTCCACGGGAATTCCCCGCGTCCATACCTGGCCTATCAACCCCATCATCTATAGGGATCCTCACACGTTCAAAAAACGCTAGGAAATCTCATCTCAAAACAGGCTTCCCGCTTAGATGCTTTCAGCGGTTATCCCTCCCGAACGTAGCCAATCAGCCATGCACCTGGCGGTACAACTGACATACCAGAGGTTCGTCCGTCCCGGTCCTCTCGTACTAAGGACAGCCTTTCTCAAATTTCCAACGCGCGCAGCGGATAGGGACCGAACTGTCTCACGACGTTCTGAACCCAGCTCGCGTACCGCTTTAATGGGCGAACAGCCCAACCCTTGGGACCAACTCCAGCCCCAGGATGCGACGAGCCGACATCGAGGTGCCAAACCATGCCGTCGATATGGACTCTTGGGCAAGATCAGCCTGTTATCCCCGAGGTACCTTTTATCCGTTGAGCGACGGCCATTCCACAATGTACCGCCGGATCACTAGTCCCGACTTTCGTCCCTGCTCGACCTGCCAGTCTCACAGTCAAGCTCCCTTGTGCACTTACACTCAACACCTGATTGCCAACCAGGCTGAGGGAACCTTTGGGCGCCTCCGTTACTTTTTAGGAGGCAACCGCCCCAGTTAAACTACCCATCAGGCACTGTCCCTGACCCGGATCACGGGCCGAAGTTAGACATCCAGAGCGACCAGAGTGGTATTTCAACAACGACTCCACCAACACTAGCGTGTCAGCTTCACAGTCTCCCACCTATCCTACACAAGCCACACCGAACGCCAATACCAAACTATAGTAAAGGTCACGGGGTCTTTCCGTCCTGCTGCGCGAAACGAGCATCTTTACTCGTACTGCAATTTCGCCGAGTTCATGGTTGAGACAGTAGGGAAGTCGTTACTCCATTCGTGCAGGTCGGAACTTACCCGACAAGGAATTTCGCTACCTTAGGATGGTTATAGTTACCACCGCCGTTTACTGGGGCTTAAATTCTTAGCTTCGCCCACAAGGGGCTAACCAATCCTCTTAACCTTCCAGCACCGGGCAGGAGTCAGTCCATATACATCGTCTTACGACTTCGCATGGACCTGTGTTTTTGATAAACAGTCGCTTCCCCCAATTCTCTGCGACCCATACACGCTCCCCACCGCATAGGTGGATCACGCTCAAGGCTCCCCTTCTCCCGAAGTTACGGGGACATTTTGCCGAGTTCCTTAACCATGATTCTCTCGATCGCCTTAGTATTCTCTACCTGATCACCTGTGTCGGTTTGGGGTACGGGCGGCTAAAACCTCACGTCGATGCTTTTCTCGGCAGCATAGGATCACCAAATCCCCCAAAAAAGGGGTCCCATCACGTCTCAGGCCAACACCGGCGCATTTAACAACCGGATACCCTACACGCTTAGACCACGACAACCATCGCGTGGCTTGGCTACCTTCCTGCGTCACACCTGTTAATACGTTTACCTCAAAAAATCGGGTCCTGCAGTCCACCACAAGCTCCCCAACACCCAAAAAGGCGAAGAGGTTACAAACGGCTTCTCACAGTTAGCATCAAAAAATCAGTATGGACGGTTTTTTACCGGTACGGGAATATCAACCCGTTATCCATCGACTACGCCTGTCGGCCTCGCCTTAGGCCCCGACTAACCCAGGGCAGATTAGCTTGACCCTGGAACCCTTGATCATCCGGCGCACGGGTTTCTCACCCGTGATTCGCTACTCATGCCTGCATTCTCACTCGCATACCCTCCACCACTGGTTCACACCGCAGCTTCACTGGATACACGACGCTCCCCTACCCAACATATTCAAAAATACATTGCCATAACTTCGGTGGTGTACTTGAGCCCCGCTACATTATCGGCGCAGAATCACTTGACCAGTGAGCTATTACGCACTCTTTCAAGGGTGGCTGCTTCTAAGCCAACCTCCTGGTTGTCTAAGCAACTCCACATCCTTTCCCACTTAGTACACGCTTTGGGACCTTAGTTGATGGTCTGGGCTGTTTCCCTCTCGACAATGAAGCTTATCCCCCACTGTCTCACTGCTACGCTCTGACTTACCGGCATTCGGAGTTTAGCTGACGTCAGTAACCCTGTGGGGCCCATCGGCCATCCAGTAGCTCTACCTCCGGCAAGAAACACGTAACGCTGCACCTAAATGCATTTCGGGGAGAACCAGCTATCACAGAGTTTGATTGGCCTTTCACCCCTATCCACAGCTCATCCCCCCAGTTTTCAACCTAGGTGGGTTCGGTCCTCCACGACGTCTTACCGTCGCTTCAACCTGGCCATGGATAGATCACTCCGCTTCGGGTCTAGATCCTGCCACTCAAACGCCCTATTCAGACTCGCTTTCGCTACGGCTTCCCCACACGGGTTAACCTTGCGACAGAACACTAACTCGCAGGCTCATTCTTCAAAAGGCACGCTGTCACCCCAAAAGGCTCCAACGGCTTGTAAGCACACGGTTTCAGGTACTATTTCACTCCCCTCCCGGGGTACTTTTCACCATTCCCTCACGGTACTGATTCACTATCGGTCACTAGAAAGTATTTAGACTTACCAGGTGGTCCTGGCAGATTCACACGAGATTCCACGAGCCCCGTGCTACTCGGGTGGCCAACAAGCGGTCAAACACATTTCGGTTACAGGACTCTCACCTTCTCCGGCAGCCCATCCCAAGGCCTTCACCTACATGCTTGAACATCACTTCGACAGTCGATTGAAACTGCCACGCTGACTCCCACAACCCCCATGATGCAACCCTCAACCGGTATCACACACCACAGGTTTAGTCTCTTCCGCTTTCGCTCGCCACTACTCACAGAATCATATTTTATTTTCTCTTCCTGAGGGTACTGAGATGTTTCACTTCCCCCCGTTCCCTCCAACCAGCCTATACATTCAGCTGGTGGTAACAAACCATGATGGCTTGCTGGGTTTCCCCATTCGGAAATCCTCGAATCACAGTCCTGTTATCGACTCCTCGAGGCTTATCGCAGATTCACACGTCCTTCATCGGCTTCTAGTGCCAAGGCATCCACCGTGTGCTCTTATTAACTTACACACAGAAATATTTCAAGATGTCATTTACTTGACTAACTAAGTTACAAATCAAAAGAATCAAAGAAAATACTAGAAACAACACCCAAAAGATGTTGAATTAGGATCATTTCTTCAATCTTTAGAAGATGCTCGCGTCCACTATACAGTTTTCAAACAACAACCCACCCACACCAGCAGCAAAACCATCACAGTCTCACCCACCAATGCGCCAGGCATACCATTGAGACCAACAAGAAACCCTTGTTGCCTCAAAACCCAACAACACACCAAAAAACAATACTAAAACTCTCCACCACAACCAACCCAAAGGCCAGCTGCAACCTGAACCAATATTCCACCCATGAGCAAACCACCTGTTCAACACTCGTGAACAGAGATGGCCAACTATCTAGTTGAGCTCCTTAGAAAGGAGGTGATCCAGCCGCACCTTCCGGTACGGCTACCTTGTTACGACTTAGTCCCAATCGCCAATCCCACCTTCGACGACTCCCTCCCACAAGGGGTTAGGCCATCGGCTTCGGGTGTTACCAACTTTCGTGACTTGACGGGCGGTGTGTACAAGGCCCGGGAACGTATTCACCGCAGCGTTGCTGATCTGCGATTACTAGCGACTCCGACTTCATGGGGTCGAGTTGCAGACCCCAATCCGAACTGAGACCGGCTTTTTGGGATTAGCTCAACCTCACAGTATCGCAACCCTTTGTACCGGCCATTGTAGCATGCGTGAAGCCCAAGACATAAGGGGCATGATGATTTGACGTCATCCCCACCTTCCTCCGAGTTAACCCCGGCAGTCTCCTATGAGTCCCCACCATTACGTGCTGGCAACATAGAACGAGGGTTGCGCTCGTTGCGGGACTTAACCCAACATCTCACGACACGAGCTGACGACAACCATGCACCACCTGTATACCAGCCCCGAAGGGAAACCCCATCTCTGAGGCGGTCTAGTATATGTCAAGCCTTGGTAAGGTTCTTCGCGTTGCATCGAATTAATCCGCATGCTCCGCCGCTTGTGCGGGCCCCCGTCAATTTCTTTGAGTTTTAGCCTTGCGGCCGTACTCCCCAGGCGGGGCACTTAATGCGTTAGCTACGGCGCGGAAAACGTGGAATGTTCCCCACACCTAGTGCCCAACGTTTACGGCATGGACTACCAGGGTATCTAATCCTGTTTGCTCCCCATGCTTTCGCTTCTCAGCGTCAGTTACAGCCCAGAGACCTGCCTTCGCCATTGGTGTTCCTCCTGATATCTGCGCATTTCACCGCTACACCAGGAATTCCAGTCTCCCCTACTGCACTCTAGTCTGCCCGTACCCACTGCAAACCCGGGGTTAAGCCCCGGGCTTTCACAGCAGACGCGACAAACCGCCTACAAGCTCTTTACGCCCAATAATTCCGGACAACGCTCGCGCCCTACGTATTACCGCGGCTGCTGGCACGTAGTTAGCCGGCGCTTCTTCTGCAGGTACCGTCACTTTCGCTTCTCCCCTGCTGAAAGAGGTTTACAACCCGAAGGCCGTCATCCCTCACGCGGCGTCGCTGCATCAGGCTTGCGCCCATTGTGCAATATTCCCCACTGCTGCCTCCCGTAGGAGTCTGGGCCGTGTCTCAGTCCCAGTGTGGCCGGTCACCCTCTCAGGCCGGCTACCCGTCGTCGCCTTGGTGAGCCGTTACCTCACCAACAAGCTGATAGGCCGTGAGCCCATCTAAAACCAGTACAAAATCCCTTTCCACCAACACCTCATGCGAGGGTTGGTCGTATCCGGTATTAGACCCCGTTTCCAAGGCTTATCCCAGAGTTAAAGGCAGGTTACTCACGTATTACTCACCCGTTCGCCACTAATCCGCCCAGCAAGCTGGGCTTCATCGTTCGACTTGCATGTGTTAAGCACGCCGCCAGCGTTCGTCCTGAGCCAGAATCAAACTCTCCGTTAAAAATCTCTTTAATCGAGTAGCTTGATAATTTTCTGTATCTCATTGAAACGAGCCACCAAAGGATCACGGGGTGATCCTCCTCCTGTGCTTAATAGGAGCAAAATGTGGTGACTCAAACTGTCAATCTGAAACCATCTGATTATCAAATTCGCGCTCTACCACCACCGTGAAGTGAAGGTTGAGCGACTTTGTATTAATTATTTGGTATCAGTTCAAATCCAAAACCAACGGTCCAACAAATGTGTTGAACTTTAATGTTAGTTTGGACGAAAGAATCATTATTTGTTCTTTAGTGCGTTATTGAGTTTTCAAACAACAAACCGCATCACATCATATTCACACACGAAGCGTGTTCATGAACTGTTGTGTGATCAGTCATCAAATGGTGTTTTGTTGTTACCCTTTTGTTTGGGCAACTCGTCTAGTCTATCGTGTTTCTTTTAGGTTGGCAACTCGTTTTAGCGTGATGCCGACCACACCGTTTGTTGTTTAGATTTTCGCTTGTCCTTCAAATGATCAGTAGATGATCTTCTCGGTGACTGCGAAGATTCTTCTTCTTCAAGCAGTGGGAAACACTATGTGATTAGGCGTTTTGTCCTTCCGTGGCCTTCAGGTTTTTATCCCTGTGCCGCGGCGACTGGTAATACTTTACGCAGGTTCAAACAGGGGCGCAAC
>NZ_BAABKP010000010.1:0-18798 GCF_039543885.1 Rothia endophytica | reverse complement strand
ACGCGGAAGATGTAGGTTGCCGCGCGGTCGTGGAAGAGGATGTCGTTCAAATCTATATCGACGGCTGAGTAGTCTTGGGCTGGGGAGGGGAAGCCTGCGGGCAAGCGGGTTTCTGGGGCTTGGAGCATCAGTGAAGCGGTGCTATCGAGTTTGGCGATGAGGTGAGCGTGCATAGTCACATGATAGTACACGTGTTCTAGTATTTATAGAATATATATACTATGCGCAGAGGGTGGCACACTAGAAACACCCACTATCGGCAACCAGCAAAAAACCAGCCAGGAAATTGAGTCGCCCCGCACTCAGTGAGATACCTTGGCCACACTTGATTCCTAGTCAGCCCAAACATTCCACACTTTGACCACTAAAAAATCTTCAAATCAACCACACAAACCCTGTGTCGCAGCTGTGAAGAACCTCAAACAGAGTATTTTAGAAATGTCGTGAACCACGTCACTACTATCATAAGGGAGCAAAGGTGCTCACCCGACGAAACCTCCTAGCGGCAGCACATCAACGGTCATGATGCTGGTGCCTCCTCGGCCAGTGGCAGGGCGACATCAAGGATGTCATCGGCGGTGACCTACCTCAGGAACACCGCGGCCGGGCGGTGGGGAAGAAGACGGTGTTCTGGTTGTCCCGGAAGACCACAACACCGAGGGAGGTCATCGTGCTGCCCGGTGGGTGGTCTGCAGCGACTCTGCCCACCTCGGCACTCAACCCTGCTGTGGGGGTTACTCGTAGCGAAGCGAGCTGACCATCCCGGTTTCCATGTGATAGGCGTTATGGCAGTGAAATGCCCACTCACCGGGGTTGTCAGCGATCAGGTCGGCGATCATAGTTTCACCCCGGCGGAGAAGGATGGTGTCCTTGCGTAGCCCGCCGCTGCCGGGCAGCACCCACGTGTGGCCGTGGATGTGCATGGGATGGGGCATCATGGTCCTGTTGCGCATGACCATCCGCAGGCGCTGGCCCTCCTGCACGGTCGCGGAGGAGGATTGGCCGTCGGTGAGAATGCTCCATTCATACGGCATCATCTGCCCGCCCAGGTCGATGCTGACTTCTCGGTCTGGTGTGCCCTCGGGCAGGAGTGCACGGTCTGCTGGCTTCAGGGAGGACAGAAGCAGTCCGGTGGACGACAACTCGGGGAAGTCGACATCGGGGCGGGGGGCCTGGCCGCCGGCGGTGCGGATGACGGCGAAGGCGCGGTCGTCCTTACCCACCGCCAAAGCCGTGAGCGGGGAAACGCGTTCGTTATGATTTAACCTTTCTTGGTGCAAGATTTCAGTGACACGGGATACAGGCGCAGGTGTGGACCCTGCTGAGCCATCACGTCAGGCGCAGGTCTGTGACACAGGTGGCACCGTCGTCGGTGGTGGAAAACTCCGTGGTTCCGGTACGCCCCTGGTAGCTGACCTCAATCAGGCCGGTGACATCATCAGGAAGCCAGAAGCCAATAAACCCATTGTCGAAGGTGGTTGTCGCCTCGTCCACCAGCACCTCACCGGTTGCCTCATCGGTGATCGTGACCTGGATATCCTCATTGTTGAGTTCCCCCAGGCAGGTCGTGAGGCTGTGGTAGAAGCAGTCGTGGGTGGAGGTGAGATAGGGTGCGATCGAGACATACGTCTGATTGTCGGGAAGATCGACCACGACTTCCTGGTCATCGCTCGAGAGCAGCAGTTCATCGGCACGCACTGAGGCGATCAGATCCGTGGGACGCTCAGTGACCTTCTGCCGGTCGAGGTGATCAATGATCTCCACCGCGTCCATGGCGGCCAGGCCATGGGTAGTCAGGAATGTATCCTGGGACACCGTCCCGTCGGCGGTGGGTTCCGGGTCGGCGGCCGAACACCCCGTGAGGGCGAGGGCAAGGGCGGCGGCTGCGATCGCTGCTCGTTTCACGTCAATCTCCTTGGATCGTGGTAAGACCGTGAGAAGACACCGCCTCAAGGTCGATGCCATACCTTTTTCTAGCACGGGTGCCTGACGGGCTAGAAATCAAAAACCTTGCTCACAGCACCATAACAGGGCGAAAAGGGGGTGAATTCGGTGGGCTGGGTCACCACCGGGACACCACCCCACAGCCGTGGGCGATGTCCTTCTACCCGCCCCGGGTATGCGGTGCAGGCAGTGAAATCCCTGGTGGCGCCTGCTGAACCGACCAGGGGAGGCGATGCCGCCGGCCCGGGGTGGGGCACAGGGGTGACGGCGGTCGAAGGGTGATGTTTGAAGATTTGATGAAGATTTCCCCGCCGGGCACTGAGCGAGGTTGGTATTCCCCCTGGCCGGAGCGATACTGGGGTGTATGGATGACCGCACACCGACCACCGCCACGCCCCCGGGGCGGGTGCTGGTCGTCGATGATGAACAACCCCTGGCTCAGATGGTGGCCTCCTACCTCATCCGGGCCGGCTTCGATACCCGCCAGGCGCACACCGGCACCCAGGCCTTAGACGAGGCCCGTCGCTTTTCCCCCGATGTTGTGGTGCTGGATCTGGGGCTGCCCGAACTCGACGGCCTGGAGGTGTGCCGACGGATCCGCACCTTCTCGGACTGCTACATCCTCATGCTCACCGCGCGTGGCAGCGAGGACGACAAGATCAGCGGTTTGACCCTGGGGGCGGATGACTACATCACCAAACCTTTTAGCATCCGGGAACTGGTGACCCGGGTGCATGCGGTGCTGCGCCGCCCGCGCACCAGCACCACCTCACCGCAGGTGACCACCCCCTTGATCGTTGGTGACCTCATCCTTGACCGCGTCGCCCATCAGGTGCGGGTGGGGGAGACGACCGTGGAGCTCACCCGCACGGAGTTCGAGCTGCTGGTTGCCCTGGTCCTGCGCCCCGGCCAGGTGCTGACCCGCCACGACCTGGTCACCGAGGTCTGGGACACCACCTGGGTCGGTGATGAACGCATCGTCGATGTCCACATCGGCAACTTGCGTCGCAAGCTCGGCACCGACACCCGGGGCCGGGGGTTTATCGACACAGTGCGTGGCGTGGGCTACCGGGTGGGGCAGCCATGAATCACGGACCCGGCCTGACCTTCCGCTTCCTGGCCGCCCAGGTGTTGGTCGTGGTGATGAGCCTGCTGGTGGCCGCGGCCGTGGCCACGATGGTGGGCCCGACCCTGTTCCATGATCATATGTTGATGACCGGCCAGGAGGACCCCTCGCTGGAGCTGTTCCATGCCGAGCAGGCCTACCGGGACGCCAACCTGATCACCCTGGCCGTCGCCCTGCCCACCGCCTTGATCAGCGCCCTGCTGGCCAGCCTGTGGTTATCGCGTCGCCTGCGCACCCCCCTGCAGAATCTCACCCGCGCCGCTACCAGCCTGACGGCCGGCAACTACCGTATCCGCGTGCCCGCCGGAGAAGCAGGCCCCGAGGTCACCACCCTGGCGCATGCCTTCAACACCATGGCCGACCGGCTGGAACACACCGAACAGGTCCGCCGCCAGATGCTCTCTGATCTGGCCCACGAAATGGGCACCCCCTTATCGGTGCTCACGGTCTACCTCGATGGTCTCCAGGACGGGGTTGTGGACTGGAATAATGCCACCCACACGATCATGGCTGACCAACTCGCCCGCCTGACCCGGTTGATGGAAGACATCGACGATGTCTCCCGGGCCCAGGAGCACCGGATCGATTTGGACCTGGCGGAGGAAGGGCTCGGGGATCTGCTCCATACCGCCGCTGTTGCCGCGGGGGAAGCTTATGCTGACAAAGGCGTCGATTTACAGGTCGAGACCATTACGGACACCGCCCGGGTGCTCGTGGACCGGCAACGCTTCGGCCAGGTGATGAGCAATCTCCTGTCGAACGCGCTACGGCACACCCCGGCCGGTGGGCAGGTCCGGATCAGCGTCCACCGACAGGGGGCGTCCACCGCGCTCATCCACGTCGCCGATGACGGCGAGGGCATCCCACCTGGCCAGCTCGGACACATCTTCGAACGCTTCTACCGGGGGGATGCCGCCCGCAGCCGGGACAACGGCGGGGCCGGTATCGGTCTGACCATCTCCAAGGCATTGATCGAGGCCCACGGCGGCACTCTCACCGCCTCCTCCCCCGGACCCGGTCGCGGAGCGGTGTTTGCCCTCCGCCTCCCGCTGTCCCCTCCCGGCAGTGAGGAGGCTGCTCGGTGACCGCACCCTGCCCCGAGTGAGGGCCGTGCCCTCCACCCCTTGAAAATATACCCCCATGGGGTATATGCTAGAGAGTAGCATCGCCGCATCCCACCGACCCGTAGGAGCTTTCCCATAATCACCTCCCCGCCCCGCCTCTTGCCGATGGCCTCCCACAGCTGCAGCTGTTGCGGACCTGCCTCGCATGCCGACACTGCCTCCATCCCTGCCGCCAGCGACTCGTCAACAGGAGGGTCCTCCCCTAGCTACCAGGTCACCGGCCTGACCTGCGGGCACTGCGCGAAAAGCGTGACCCAGGCCCTTCAGGCCCTCCCCCAGGTCGACGACGTCCAGGTTGATCTCGCTGCTGGTGGTGTTTCCACCGTCACGGTCACCGGTGTCGTACCTCCGGAGATGGTTCGCCGGGCCATCGAGGAGGCCGGCTACACCGTCTTATCCTGATCAGTTTTACCCATCATCTCGACCCGACCGGGTTGAGCGGAAGGAACGTAATGAGCACTCCCCACCATTCCGGCGATCACCATGGTGATCACCCCGCTCCGGAAACAGACCACACCCACCACCCGGACCATGCCGGCCACGAACGCCACGCAGATGCCGACACCCACGGCCAGGCGATGCCCCACGATCACCCGCACTCCGTCCTGGACGAAGACCACCAGGTTCATGGTCACGGCGAACACGCCGGGCACAGCACCGCAATGTTTCGGGACCGCTTCTGGTGGTCGCTGATTCTTTCCATTCCCGTCGTTATTTTCAGCCCCATGGTCGCCCACCTGCTCGGCTACCACCTCCCGGCATTCCCCGGATCCACCTGGATCCCCCCGGTACTGGGCACGATTATCTTCGTCTACGGCGGAACGCCTTTCCTCAAGGGCGGATGGACGGAACTGAAATCCCGCCAACCCGGGATGATGCTCCTGATTGCCATGGCCATCACCGTGGCGTTTGTCGCCTCCTGGGTCACCACTCTGGGGCTGGGCGGTTTTGACCTGGACTTCTGGTGGGAGCTGGCCCTGCTGGTGACCATCATGCTGCTGGGCCACTGGCTGGAGATGCGCGCTCTCGGGGCCGCGTCCTCCGCGCTTGACGCGCTGGCTGCCCTGCTGCCGGATGAGGCCGAGAAAGTCATCGACGGGACCACCCGCACCGTGGCCATCTCCGAGCTGGTCGTCGACGACGTCGTGCTGGTAAGGGCCGGTGCCCGGGTGCCGGCCGACGGAACCATCCTCGACGGAGCCGCCGAATTCGATGAGGCGATGATCACCGGCGAATCCCGTCCCGTCTTCCGCGACACCGGTGACAAGGTGGTCGCCGGTACCGTGGCCACCGACAACACCGTCCGCATCCGGGTGGAGGCTACCGGCGGGGACACCGCCCTGGCCGGGATTCAACGCATGGTTGCCGACGCCCAGGAGTCCTCCTCCCGGGCCCAGGCCCTGGCGGATCGGGCGGCGGCGTTGTTGTTCTGGTTCGCGCTGATCTCCGCTCTGATCACCGCGGTGGTGTGGACCATCATCGGCAGCCCGGACGATGCCGTGGTGCGCACGGTCACGGTGCTGGTCATCGCCTGTCCGCACGCCCTGGGCCTGGCGATTCCGCTGGTCATTGCGATCTCCACCGAGCGGGCCGCGAAATCCGGGGTGCTCATCAAGGACCGGATGGCGCTCGAGCGGATGCGCACCATCGACGTGGTGCTCTTCGACAAAACCGGCACCCTGACCGAGGGTGAGCACGCGGTCACCGGTGTCGCGGCAGCTGTCGGTGTCGCCGAGGGCGAGCTACTGGCCCTGGCCGCCGCCGCGGAGGCCGACAGCGAGCACCCCGTGGCCCGCGCCATCGTGGCGGCCGCGGCCGCCCACCCCGAGGCCTCCCGTCGGCAAATCCGTGCAACTGGTTTCAGCGCCGCCTCCGGCCGAGGGGTCCGGGCCACTGTCGATGGCGCTGAGATCCTCGTGGGCGGGCCGAACATGCTGCGCGAGTTCAACCTCACCACCCCGGCCGAACTCACCGACACCACCAGCGCCTGGACCGGGCGTGGGGCCGGTGTGCTCCATATTGTCCGCGACGGTCAGATCATCGGTGTGGTGGCCGTCGAGGACAAGATCCGCCCCGAATCCCGCGCCGCAGTGAAAGCCCTGCAGGACCGCGGGGTGAAGGTCGCGATGATTACCGGTGACGCGCAGCAGGTGGCCCAGGCGGTTGGCCAGGACCTGGGGATCGATGAGGTCTTCGCCGAGGTCCTGCCCCAGGACAAGGACACCAAGGTCACCCAGTTACAGGAGCGTGGCCTGAGCGTGGCCATGGTCGGCGACGGTGTCAACGACGCCCCGGCCCTGGCCCGCGCCGAGGTCGGCATCGCTATCGGGGCCGGCACGGATGTGGCGATGGAATCCGCCGGAGTGGTCCTGGCCAGTGACGATCCCCGGGCGGTGTTGTCGATGATTGAGCTCTCGCAGGCCAGCTACCGCAAGATGATCCAGAACCTCATCTGGGCGTCCGGTTACAACATCGTGGCCGTGCCCCTGGCCGCCGGTGTGCTCACCCCTATCGGCATTCTGCTTCCCCCGGCTGCTGCTGCGGTGTTGATGTCGCTGTCCACGATTGTGGTGGCGCTTAACGCTCAGCTGCTGCGCCGGATTGATCTGGACCCGACCCACCTGGCTCCCACCAGTCCGAAGGAGGAACACACCACGCCTACTCCGGCATCCACCGCCGTCCACTAATCCACCACTTCTCTCCACTACCCCCATATGACCCTGAAAGGCTCCACCATGAAGTACCCCCATATGACCCTGAAAGGCTCCACCATGAAGCGCACCCTTGTTCTTTCCACTCTCGCCGTGGCCTCCACCCTGGCGCTGGCCGCCTGCGGTGAGGCCACCGACGCCACCACCTCTGCCACCACCTCTGCCACCAGCACTGCGACGACTACCCCTGAGACGACCGAGACCACCACGACGACAACTGAGGCGGACGGGGAGATCTCCGCCGATCACAACGACGCGGACATCATGTTTGCCCAGATGATGATTCCCCATCACCAGCAGGCCGTGGAGATGAGTGAGACGCTCCTGGCCAAGGAGGGTATCCCCGCCCAGGTCGTGGAGTTTGCCCAGGGGGTTATTGACGCCCAGGGACCGGAGATTGACCGGATGAACGCCATGCTCGAGGCCTGGGACCAGCAGCCGGTCACCGGCTCTGGGGGCATGGGGACCATGGACGAGATGGGTGGAATGGATCACGGCGAGATGGGTGGCATGAGCGGGATGATGAGCCAGGAGGACATGACAGCCCTTGAGGAAGCCCAGGGCACCGAGGCTGCCCGCCTCTACCTGGAGCAGATGACCGTCCACCACGAAGGTGCGGTCGACATGGCCCGTGACGAGGTTGCTGACGGCCAGAATCCCCATGCGATCACCCTGGCCGAACAAGTTATCAACGACCAGGAGGCCGAGATCGCCCAGATGCAACAGATGCTCACTGACCTATGACAGGTGCCCGTCTTTTTCTGATCCCGAGGACAGGAATCTGAAAAAGAGGGATAACCGTGACGATTGCCACCTGCTGCGGGCGATGGATCGTTGTCACCGCAGCGGGTGCACCGGGGTGGATGTTTCTTCTCCCTCTGGGCGCACCACTGAGGAAAGGGGGAAAGCTCCTGTGTCCAGACCCTTGGAGGACTACGCATTATTGTCCGATACTCACACGGCCGCCCTGGCCTGCCGGCAGGGCAGCATTGATTGGTTGTGTCTGCCGCGCTTTGACTCCCAGGCGGCCTTTTCCGCTCTTCTCGGCGACCATCGTGATGGTCACTGGCTAGTAGATGTGCTCGGGGGTTGTCCCGCCGGGCTTTTCCTCATAGCCTCATCCGCCCGCGTCTTATAGGTTGTGAGACAATCTAGTATTGAAACAGACTTTGGACACATAAAGTCAGCTCCATGAGCCTACTTTTGAGCACCGTCGCTCAATGTGTCAAAAACGACCGTTCTTGACCAAGCAACCAAAAACCGGGAATCCCCGGTGTATGACTGTTAGTTTCAATTGTCGGTTTATCACCGTTAAAAATGGCGCATCGCACAGCACGATTCACTTTGGTTCTCAATGGTTGAAGGCGGGGTGCTAATTTCCTGGTGGAAATAGTGCCCCGCCTTCAACAGCAACGAAACCAGTGCTAATGCAGGACGTTGCCAGGCTGCTGTGTGAGCTGCTTGCGGTGGACGCGGGCAGCACGAAGTCCGTTGGCAATCACGATGACTTCTGCGACCTCGTGAACCAGCACTACCGCGGCCAATCCCAGCACTCCGGTAATAGCCAAGGGCAACAGGACAACGATGATCGCCATTGACAGGACGATGTTCTGATTCATGATCGCCCGGCCCCGTTGGGCATGGGACAAGGCTTGCGGAATCAGTCTCAAATCATGGCCGGTGAAGGCTACGTCGGCTGATTCTATGGCGGCATCGGCACCGGTAGCGCCCATCGCAATCCCCACGGTAGCGCTAGCCAAGGCAGGGGCATCGTTGATCCCGTCCCCGATCATCCCTGTAGGAACCTGCTGCACCGACGAAGCGATTTCACGGGCCTTGTCTTCAGGTCGCAGTTCGGCATGAACGGTGTCTATACCGGCGGTTGAAGCCAGCGCGTGGGCAGTACGGGAGTTATCGCCGGTGAGCATCACCACGTCGATTCCCTGGTTATGCAGGTCTCGAATTGCCTCGGCCGCTTCAGGGCGTAGTTCATCGCGCACGCCGATCACGCCAATGACCTGCTCTGCACGAGTGACCATGACGCAGGTTTGCCCGGAGGCCTCCATGGATTCAACAGCGGAAGTAAGCGATCCTGGGGCAATCCATCGAGGACTGCCGACCCCGACCTGAACACCATCCAGGACGCCGGTAATGCCGTGTCCTGGCTCTTCGTTAACCGCCATTGCCTCCGGGATCGCGGGTACTGCTGAGGTGATGGCCGTAGCTAGAGGGTGGGTGCTGTGCTGTTCCAGGGCGGCGGCAACGGCGAGCACCTCTTCGCGAGTCGCATCATCAACGGTCTGGACTTGCGTGACCACTGGCTGATTGCGTGTTAGTGTTCCAGTTTTATCTACCGCGATGCGGCGCAGGGAACCAAGCCGTTCGAAGGCTGCTCCGCTTTTGATGATGACACCGAACTTGCTGGCAGCTCCGATGGCGGAAACAACGGTGACAGGAACGGCGATGGCCATCGCGCAAGGCGAAGCTGCGACCAGCACGATCAGTGCGCGTGTGATCCATGTTTCGGGATCGCCGAAGATCGCTCCAAGCACAGCGACCAGTACTGCCAGGACGATGACACCGGGAACCAGCGGGCGGGCAATGCGGTCAGCGAGCCGTGCCCGTTCGCCACGTTCCGACTGGGCTTGCTCGACTAGGCTCACCAACGTGGTCAGGGAGTTGTCCGTGCCGTTCGCCGTTGCAGTGACTACTAGCGCGCCGGATGAATTGATGGAACCAGCAGCAACCTGGTCACCCACGGTTACTTCCACGGGAATTGATTCCCCCGTGATAGCGGAGGTGTCTAAGCTGCTTGATCCTTGGCTGACCACGCCATCGGTTGCCAAGCGTTCACCAGGCTTCACGCGCAGTGAATCGCCAATCTTGATTTCTGCTGCACTGACCACGACCTGTGTGCCGTCACGGATGACGGTGGCCGTTTCAGGGACGAGCTTCAACAAAGAGCGCAGGCCCGAGCGTGCCCTGTCCATGGCTTTGTCTTCCAGGGCTTCGGCAATGGAATACAGGAACGCCAGGGCTGCGGCTTCCTCGACATAGCCGAGGATGACCGCACCGGTGGCGCTGATGGTCATCAACAGCCCAATGCCGAGTTTCCGTTTCGTGAACAGGTTTCGCAGGGCGCCGGGAACAAAGGTAAAAGCGCCTAGTAGCAGGCCGATCCAAAACAGCACCAAGGCCACGATGGCGGTGCTTTCGCCGTGGGTGCTCCATTCAAGGACGAGCCCAGCGAGGAAGAAAACGCCTGAGGCTATGGGGACGAGCACATGCCAATCCCGCCACCAGGGCAGTTCCTCTTCGAATTCTTCGGTGGGTTCCGGTGAGTCGCAACCGCAGGCGGAACTCATGCTTGCTCCTCGTGTTCTCGATCGGCGCTGGTGGCGCAGTCAGGGCAGGAAGAGTCCAGGCAAGGTACTTGATCATCGACGGCCAACGTCACCTCAACCAGGGCGCTCAGGGCGGTGGTGAGGTGAGGATCGGTGATTTCATACCGGGTTTTGCGGCCTTCCATTTTCGCCACGACAATTCCGCACCCGCGCAGGCAGGTCAGATGGTTGGAAACGTTGGCGCGGCTCAGTCCCAGGGCCTGGGCAAGTTCCGCTGGGTATCCGGGTTCGTGCAGCAAGGACAGGAGGATGCGCGACCGGGTGGGGTCGGCCATGGCACGGCCAAGCCGGTTCATCGCATCGATCCGCGATTCAATGTTCATCATGCGATGTACTATACAGCACTTGATGTACTAGTGGTAACGCCCAAAATCGATGGTTTTGGGGATGAATAATCGCGCCATTCGAGCTGGATGCTCGAATGGCGCGATTTTACTGGTGCTGGTTTCTCATAACTCTGTTTCGTTAGTTTATAGCCCAAAACCCTATGGTGGACCTTTTTGGACCGTTCGTTGCGGGATGACTCCTCCGGGAATGTTAGTAAGTTCCTCCGACTTCGCGGAATAGTTGTTCCATGCTCTCTTTGGACATTGATTCAGCGAGCCGAAGTTCCAGCCGGTCATCGCTCTGTCCGGAAAGTTGAATTGCTAACAGTTACCCTGCCGAATCTTTGATGACAATCGAAGCTCGACGGAAATCAGCATCATGTTGGGGTCTTGGTAGTAATGGGGACGGATTGAGCGCTAAGCCCTGCTCGGGCGCAAGGTAGCGTGGTGATATGCCGACTGATCAATATTTGACCGAGGAACAAACGGTGGTGTTCGGGCGGTTCGTAGGCGAACCATCTCCGGCGGAGCTGGAGCAGTTCTTCTATCTCGACGCGGCTGACCTGGAAGGGATTGCTGAGCGTCGCGGTGAGCATAATCGGCTCGGTTTTGCGCTTCAGGTTGGGACAGTGCGGTTCCTGGGGGCGTTCCTGTCGGATCCGCTGGATGTTCCGTGGTCCGTGGTGGAATATTTGGCGGCACAGCTCCGAATCAATGATCCGTCGGTGATCAAGCGGTACCCCGAGCGGGTTGCGACTCCGAACGCTCATGCGCGGGAGATCCGCCGGCTCTATGGCTATGGGGACTTCACGGGAGCTGCGGTCGAGGATCTGAGCGAGTTCGTTTACTCGCGCGCCTGGACGCACGGTGAGGGGCCGAAGGCGTTGTTCGCCCATGCGGTGGCCTGGTTGCGTCGGAAACAGATACTCCTTCCTGGAGTGACGAGACTATTGAAGTCGGTTCAGGCTGCCCGTGAACGTGCAGTGTCGGAGCTGTACGAGCGACTGGCTGGGGCAGCAATGGCCGCGGATCCTCAGTTGCCGGGACGTTTGCTTGGATTGCTGGCCGTTGATGAGGGTGCCCGTGGGTCCAGGTTAGAAGCATTACGCGCAGGGCCTGTGAGGTTGTCCGGGCCTGCCTTGAACAAGGCCCTGGCGCGGGTCGAGCAAGTCAGGGCCCTGGGGATTGGCGCGGTGGAGACTTCAGGAATGCCGGCATCCAGCCCCAGGTCCCCATAGTAGGAATTCAGCTGGAGCTGCGGGTTAATGGCGTTCGGGTCCCCGGAAATCGCGAACCCTGTCTCGTCCGTCATCGCGGTGGGCAGCAGAAATCCCTGGAACCCCAGCTGGTCCGGCTTCGCATCGGGGGCCTTGATGACCATCAGGGAGGTGTACATGCCATCCTGCGGCACGGAGACCACCGGGCCGCTGAAGGCAACGTCACCGTCGCCGTCACGTACGGTGACCACCGGTGCGTAGCCGTTGCCGACCAGGTACATGTCCGCGCCATCGATGCGCAGCGGGTGGTTGACTCGGATCGTTTCCTTGTCGGGTTCGGCGTCGGGGCTGCGGCGGGTTTCGACCTCGGCGGTGAAATCGAGGGGCTGGCCGAAGTGCGTGGTCGATTCGCGGTCGAAGGTGACGTTGAACTTCTCGAGCTTCACCGAGTAGGGGTCCAAGGAGTCTTCCTGGAACCAGGTGCCGGGGGTGAAAGCGTCGTAGGACACCAGGGAGTTGACGAACGTGTCCCCTCGACTAACAGGTGCTGCCCGTTGTAGCCAAACGCCCCACCGATACCCACCGAGGCCATGAGTCCCACCAGAGACGTGTGGAACAGGAGGTTGCCGATTTCCCGGGTGTATCCCCGTTCCGCGCCGACCGACGGGTTAGCCCCCTCGGTGCGGGCTTCGGAGCGGTATCCGCGTTTCTTCAAGAGCGCCGCGGCTTCCCTGGCGATTTGCGCGTCGCTGAGACCGGACTCGGAGGCCGGCTGGATCCGGATGGCTCCATTCTGCGGCAGGCGGTCCAGCCGCGAAGGCGTCCGTGGCGGCGGGGTTCGCAGCGCCTGGGCGTGCTTCTTGACCCGGGGCAGGATGCACCCGATCAGGGAGATGAACAGCAGCAGGTAGATCGCCGAGAACCACACCGAGGAATAGACATCAAAGAGCTGGAAGCGGTCAAGTCACTGGCTAAGTACCGGCTTGTTGGCCAGATAGGTGGTCACCTGCTCCGGGTTCACCGAGCGCTGGGGAAGAGCGAGCCGGGCACCGCCGCCACCGCCAGGAGCAGCAGCAGGAAGAGTGCGGTGCGCATGCTGGTGAGCTGGGTCCAGGCCCAGCGGAGCATCCCAAGGAACCCGAGGGCCGGGACCGTATTCCTCCACCGAACCATCGCCGGCTATGTAGTTCTTGTTGTTTCCCTCCCGCGCCTGCTTGGCCAGGGAGTCCTCATCTCCCACACATGCCGCCAGTGGCAGGACAGCGGCGCCAAGCACGGCTGCACGCAGGAAAGCGCGGCGTCCCGCATGCTTCAAGGGGGACGGAAGGGGGTCGGTCATGATTTCTAGCTCCTGGGATGTTCGCAGCGTTGGCCCAGAGGTCCACGCTGGGTATATACATTGCGGACTGCGAGGCGGGTTCCGGTATTACCGGCACCGTCCCCACCGTGGATTGCTGGGGTTATGTGGCAACCTGTTCCAGTTCGGTTTCGGGGTTCGGGGATTGCGGTGACGAAAGAGTGCCGGCCCTGTCCTTGCCGGAGGTGGACTTGTTAGAGTCCAAAGGCCCCTCCCTCGACGAGGATGAACACCCCGAGGCCGATGAGGACGAGAGGGAACAAGATGTGTTCCCAGCGTTCCAGGACCTCGGCAATCGGCCGGCGCGTGGCAATGAACTTGGCCAGCACCACGAGAACTGCAACCAGTGCGAGGAAGGCGATGCAGTATGCCACCACGGCGGTCGGTCCCACGCTGAGGAAAACCGGAACATAGACCCCGATGTTGTCCCCGCCGTTGGCGAAGGTGACAGCCGCGACAGTTAATACCCCCACGTTCTTGCCAGCGACTTTGGCATCATCGTCGTCGTCATCGGCTGCCCGCCAGGCTCGCCAGGCCGCCCACAGGCCGAGGAACAGGGGGATGAGGCCGAAGTAGGGGATCGCCTGGGGAGGGAGGAATACCCCAGCGCCCAGCGCTACGAGGACGGCCGTGGCGAGGATTCCGCCAAAGCCGAGATACTGGCCCGCCAGGATCCGGGCCGTTGTCCCGCGCTGTCCGGCACCGCGGGCGAAGAACAATGAGAGCACGATGATGTCGTCGATGTTGGTGGCCATGAACAGGCCGATGGCCTGCAGGATGGAGGGGATGAGATACATGGTTTCCTTTCAGGGTGGGGGATCGGTGGCGCCACCTGGCTCCGGTGGCGCCACCGGTATTTTGTCCGCGCTGCGCGCCGGATTGCGGCAGGGCGAGTCGGACGGACTATTCGGGATTTTCTTCCGGTTGGCGCCTGAACGCCCCGAGGACCATCAAGGCGGCACCCGCGGTGACAAGGACGTCTGCGAGGTTGAAGGTGGGGAACCATCCGCTGTGCAGGAAGTCCACGACCCCGCGCCCGTCCAGCCGGTCAATGAAGTTCCCCAGTGCGCCGCCGAGCAACAGGGCCGCGCCCGTGCGGGAGAGCCCGGTCATGGCCGGTTCGGAGGCCAGCAGGAACCAGGACAGGGCCGCGATAATCAGCCCGGTCGCGGCCGCGACTGTCCAGGGCGGGAGGGATGCGCCGAGGCTGAAGGCCACCCCGGTGTTGTAAAACAGCCTGATGTCCAGCGGCCCCAGGCCCAGGGACTCGCCCACGGTCAGGTTTCTCTCCGCCACCCACTTCGAGACAAGGTCGGTGGCGGCGAGCAACGCCGCCCCGCCCAGCATCACGGTCCGGGACCGGAAGTGGCCGGACCGCCCTCCTGTGGTCCGCTCGGCTGCCGCGCTCATGCCGCAGGCGTCGCTCATCGGGCACTCTCCTGGATGGTGTCGTTTTCCCTGGCGGCGGTGCCATAGGTCGGGCACAGGCTCACCGCGTTGCCGGTCGCGGCCAAGAGGATTTCGGCCTGGGCCAGCATGTCCATGAGCTCGGGACGCGTCAGCGAGTAGTAGACACTGCGGCCCTCTGCGCGGCCCTCGACGAGTCCACAGTCCCGCAGGCAGGCCATGTGCGTGGACACGGTCGATTGGGCCAACCCCAGCTCATGGGTCAGTTGGCTGACCCTGACCTCACCATGCGCCATCCGCTTGACGATGGCGAGGCGGGCTGGATCGCCCAGGGAATGGAACAGGGCGGCTGCCGGGTCAAGCCCCTTGCAGCCGTCTTCACCGCTATATTCAATCGTCATACATCGATCATATCGTAAATTACGATATATCGAGTTTGATGAACGCAGTGGAGGCTTCCAGGGCACGCTCCTGACCTCGACTGACGGGAGCGTCGGGGATCGAGAAGGCGTAGTCGGGCCGAATGCTGGATGCCGAGTGAGGTGGCTTTCACCCGACCTCGGAAATGGATCACTCTACATTGGATCATGTACCGTGGTGTTTGATGAAAAGCGCAACCCCCACGCATACCTCGGCCTTGACGCAATTGGGCCACGCCCTGTCGGACGGGACCCGGACCCGGATCCTGTTGGCCCTGCGTGACGCCCCCGCGAGGCCCTCGGACCTGGCCACGGAGCTGGGCGTCTCCCGGCAGTCGATGTCGAACCAACTCACCTGCCTGCGCGGATGCGGACTGGTTGCGGCCCAGCCGGAGGGCCGCAACACCTGGTACCGGTTGGCCGACCCACGGCTCGGATCGGCCTTGGGTGATATGCTGGAACTCGTCCTCACCGTGGACCCGGATTGCTGCACCCCCGAAGGATGCACCTGCCGGTGATGGGACAGCCGATCATCAGGGAACCGCATTCCTCCTTGCCACGGTGCACCGCAGTAGCGCCCGGCTACGGCCATTCCACCCCACACTCCCCACCCGTCCGGCCTGCCCTAGTGCACGCCGGCCACAGAAAGGAACACCACGTGAGCACTCCCATCCCTCCCAGCACCCGATCCCCGAAGAAACCCAAGATCGTCGTCTGGATCCTGCTGGCCGCCGCCGTTGTCGCTGCGATCATCGGCTACGCCGTCGCCCAGGGAAACTCCAAGGCCGCTTCCCCCCAAGCAGCCGACGCCGCCACCACCGAACAGCAGGTCGTGCGGGAGAACAGCCGGGTGCTTTCCCAAGCACCAAGCGAGAAGGCGGTCCTGGTGGAGTTCCTGGACTACGAATGCGAAGCCTGCGGTGCGGCCTACCCGTTCGTCGATGAGTTGCGCGCCGAGTACTCGGAGAACGTCACCTTCGTCCACCGCTACTTCCCGCTGCCAGGGCACCTGAACTCCATGAACGCCGCCGTGGCCGTGGAGGCCGCAGCCCAGCAGGACGCCTACGAACCGATGTACAAGAAGATGTTCGACACCCAAGCCCAGTGGGGCGAATCCGCCGACAATAAAAGCGCCCTCTTCCGCACCTATGCCGAAGACCTGGGACTGGACATGGCCGCCTACGATGCCGCCGTCGCCGACCCGGCCACCGAGGAACGCGTGAAGCTCGACATCGCCGACGGCAAGGCCCTGGGAGTCAGCGGGACCCCGACGTTCTTCCTCGATGGAAAGATGCTCAATGTGCAAAACCTGGAACAGTTCAGGGCCGCCGTCGCAGCAACGGCCGCCAACTAATCCGCCGTCGCCAGATCCGGAAGAAGACTCCATGAGCACACCAGCCACCGCTGATCCCGTAGCCGGCCCCCGGGACCCGGCGATCCGGGTACCCAGCTTCGCCCGCCCCCGCACCTTCGGCCTCGTGCTGCTGGTCACCGGGGCCGTGGGCTGGGTCGCCTCGGCCATCCTCGTCCTGGAACGCCTGGCCCTGTATGAGAACCCCGGCCACGTGACCAGCTGCGATGTGAACCCCTGGGTGTCCTGCGGGCGGGTCATGGGAACCTGGCAGTCGGAACTCTTCGGCTTCCCCAACCCGCTGATCGGCATCGTCGCCTTCGCCCTCATCCTGGCCACCGCCATGATGGTGCTCTCCGGAGCCTCCCCGGGGCGCTGGTACTGGGCCGGGCTGCAAGCCGGAGTGACCTTGGGCGCGGTGTTCGTGGCCTGGCTCTGGAGCCAGGCCCTGTTCGAGATCTACATCCTGTGCCTGTACTGCATGGTGGTGTGGGCGGCGATGATCCCCTTGTTTATCCTGCTCACGGTCCGCAACCTCGTCCACGGCGTCATTCCCGCGCCCCGGGCCGTGACCAGGTTCGCCGCCGAGTGGGCAGGCACCCTCGTGGCCATCGCCTACGTCTTGGTCGCAGGGTCGGTCTTTCTGCGATTCCTGCCCGCTTTCATCGGCTGACCGGTCAGCCAGACAATCAGGGCCGTCAACCGCATTTTCTGCCAACCCATGGAGAGCCTAGAGATGTCCGTCGAATTAAACTCCGTGGTGTCGTGCCCGTCGTGCGGCGTAGCCACTTCCGTTCAGATGCCGACCGACGCATGCCAGTTCTTCTGGGTATGCCCCGGCTGCGGGGAGCGTCTACGCCCAGCGGTGGGGGACTGCTGCGTTTTCTGCTCCTATGGAACGGTTCCCTGCCCACCCAAACAGCAGGAGCGGGGTCTGCTCTAAGCGGGATACACCGCGACTGGACGTAGCATGTCGAGAAACGGTCATTTGACGACATCCCGAACCTGTCGGCGACACGCCGCGGAAACAATGTCGGAAACCCGTGCCGGAAATCAACGTCGTCAAACCATGCAGCACCGGTATTATCGACACATGTTGATCGGATACGCGCGGGTCTCCACCGCCGACCAAAACCCTGACCACCAAACGGATGCCCTGGCCCGCGCCGGTGTCGACCCGGCAAACATCTACCTCGACCATGCCAGCGGTGCCAAGGCCAGCAGGCCCGAGCTCGACAAGGCCCTCGCCTCGGCCAACCGCGCAGGCGACCAGCTGGTCATCACCCGCCTGGACAGGCTCGGACGCTCGGCGCTCCACCTGGTGACCCTCGGTGCGGCCCTCCGCGAGCGTGGTGTGGGATTACGTGTCCTTGAGCAGGGCATCGACACCACGACTGCGGAAGGACGTGCGATGTTCGGAATGCTCTCAGTCCTGGCCGAACTGCAACGAGAACTCATCGTCGCCAACACCCGCGACGGACTCGCCGCCGCCCGCGCCCGCGGGCGAACAGGAGGAAGACGCCCGAAACTCACCCCCGACCAGGCCCACCACGCCCAGCAGCTCTACGACGCGGGGACCCATACGGTCCAGCGCATCGCCGACCTCCTCCAGGTCCCGCGCTCCACCATCTACGGGCACCTCAACAAGGCAAGCATCGGACGGCGCCCCACCGCCAGAGCGACCCTGGAAGCTTAGCGCTCAATCCGTCCCCATTACTACCAAGACCCCATGGAATACTGTTCAAAGTCGGCTGCTTGTTCTTGCAGCACACTCATGACCCGGTTTGATACATCCCCGTAGAGCTCATAGTTAGATGAACGGGCAATAACCCCTTGTGCGGACGCGCGTAGCTCAACCTTGAACCAGGGGTCGCCCATCCTATAGCCCAGGGCTTTAGCCTCAGAGGATAAAGCAATAACGCAACCGTCATTATTAGAAAGCACCACTACAGGCTTACCCTCTAGGGAAGGGTCAAGAATCCGCTCACAGGCAACGTAGCAGCTGTTAATGTCAATGTGGAATATCAGGTTAGACACGGTGTAGGCAGCGGGTCACTACCCCAAAGATAGTAAATTCAGATTCTTTAGGGATAGGAATAGGTGGGTAAGCATTATTTTCGGGTAACAGCCAGCCTTGGCCGTTGCGGTCGATGCTGAAGCGCTTGATGGTGAATTCGCCATCAATGGCAGCAACCACCACCGAACCTTCTTTCGGAGTGATCGAGCGGTCCACGATGATTTCATCTCCATCGGCTATTCCGGCGTCAATCATGGATGAGCCAGTGACGCGGAAGATTTAGGTTGCCGCGCGGTCGTGGAAGAGGATGTCGTTCAAATCTATATCGACGGCTGAGTAGTCTTGGGCTGGGGAGGGGAAGCCTGCGGGCAAGCGGGTTTCTGGGGCTTGGAGCA
>NZ_BAABKP010000009.1:0-30110 GCF_039543885.1 Rothia endophytica | reverse complement strand
GGAGCAACGGTTCTTCCGGTATGGCTTGAGGTTATTTGTAGTGATTTAATCCTCTTATTTTTGCCGCTGGTGGGGCCGTTGTCTAGTTGGTGGGGTGTGGGTGTGTTCCTACTTTTGAATAAGCCTCTTTATATGTTTTATCTATATCTACAAAATTATTGACACAGTTATTATCTCTATGGGGTGGTAATTAAAGGTTTTTACTTATTTTGTATTTTTAAAATATCTATTGCCTCACTTATTGCGAGTTGGTATAATTTCTAAAAGCGAGGTAAAAATGGAAACTCTTATTTTTCTGGCGATTATCCTACTGTCTCTCACCCCTTTATTTTTAGCCATCTTTTGGGTTCAGCGTAGAGCACTTAAGGGTAAGAAAATAAAGGGAGTAAAAAACAGGGTCGAGATTGCGGGTGAGGCTCTCGCTGCGCCCATTGCGCTCTACGGTTCTGCTGCGGCGGGTGCTGTTTCTCAGGTTGATATTCCAAACTTCGACTCTGGCCACACCGCCTCCCTTGAACATGATCCCGGCGAGCCCCCTATAGGTAATCACTGAATACATGTTTCACGTGAAACATCAGAAAATCTTGATGCTGCAAAGAGACATTGTGGGTGAAGCACTGGCCCTTGTTGGGCTTCTAACTATCTTATTAGTCCTCAAAACAAATTTATTTATTTGTTTACCATGAAGGATTGAGATGGAACTGCATGTGCAGAAGTACTGGAAGAGGTTTTTGGAAGACTCTAGTATGGCCATCAGATACAGGCTACTACGATATATTCGCTTTCGGTGCCAGTCCGCACCAGGCTGCTTACTTGCTGGGTTTGATTCTCGCTGGAGACAAGACTGCAACTTCCTCTGCTGTGCTCGAGTATGAAGCCACCGAAACCCCAATACCAGAGCCGGGTGCTTTATCCATCGTTCTCAACGAGTACGGCCAACCTAGCTGCGTCATTGAAACTCATACTGTGCACAGATTGCCCTTTAGTGAGATGGATTTTACTCTGTGCTCCAATGAGGGAGAAGATGAAAATCTCGCATCTTGGCAAAACAATCATTTGGATTTCTTTAAAGAAATAGCTCATGAGTTCGGGTTGGAATTTACTAAAGAGTCAGAAATAATATTTGAAGAATTTAGAGTTGTATATAGCTCTTAAAATGCGCCCCAATTTCAACGACTACTATTAGAAAAAATCAGAAATATCCAGAGAAAACCCAGTAAGGGAATTGATATATGAACCTCATTGATGCTCTACCCTTCATGGGTGGGTTGCTGATAGTTTCGTTGACCATGATGGGGCTGAGCTTGCCTATGAAAGCAGGTCAGCTTTCCAGGAATTCCCTGGTTGGAATCAAGACAAAGCACACCCTTTCTAGTGATCAAGCGTGGCAGAAGGGTCACACAGCGGCTGCGCCATTGGTCTTGAGGGCTGCTCGGGTCGGGTTTTTCGCCCTCTTCTGCGCAGTGATTCAATGCTTAGTTCAGCAATTCTCTATAGCTTTTGCACTGACTGGTCTAGGGTATGCCGTCACTATCTCCCTCCTCCTGTGGTCGACTAGGGTGGCTAATGTTGCTGCCCAGGAAGCTTCATCAGAAGAAGTGCTACCTGGGAAAGATTAAGGGAGTGCATCAGTGATATAGATGTTTCACGTGAAACACAGGTGGGGGAGGTCGTTTGCTGCCCCCTCTTTATCCAAGGTGCACTGCTTTATGAAGAAGCCCTACAGCCTCAAACAGCAAAAAGGCGCCCCAGCTAAGCTGGGGCGCCTTTTAGTGTTACAGATTCTACTTCAGGAACTCTGCAAACTCCTGTTCCAAAGCGGCCTTAGGCCTAGCGCCAACGGTCTGCTTAGCTACCTCGCCGTCCTTGAAAACGTAAATTGCCGGGATGGAAGTGATGCCATACTTCATGGCGGTTGCCGGGTTGTTCTCAACGTCCAGCTTGAGCACCTTGACCTTGTCACCGTATTCCTCGCCAATCTGATCAACGACGGGGCCAACCATGCGGCAGGGGCCGCACCACTCTGCCCAGAAATCAACGATAACCGGCTTATCAGAGCGTAGAACCTCATCTGAGAAGGTTGCATCTGTTACTTGCTGTGCCATAGGGCGATCCTTTCTAAAGGGAAACTGAGGAAAGATTTAGAGAGACTCTAGATAATGCTGCGCATCGATTGCTGCAACACAACCTGAACCGGCTGCGGTAATAGCCTGACGGTAAATGGGATCAATAACGTCTCCAGCAGCGAAGACCCCATCGATAGAGGTGCGTGAAGAACGGCCTTGGACTGCGATGGTTCCGGCATCACTTAGCTCCAGCTGGTCCTTGACCAGGTCGGTGCGGGGGTCAGAGCCAATAGCAACAAAGACACCTTCGACCTCGAGCTGGGTTTCGCTGCCGGTCTTGACGTTGGTCAGGGTAAGGCTGGAAACCTTGTCCTCACCGTTAATGGTTTTAACTTCGGAGTCCAGGATGATTTCAATTTTTTCGTGGGCCAGTGCACGCTTCTGCATGATGTCTGACGCGCGGAAAGTGTCGCGGCGGTGCACTAGGTAAACTTTGGAAGCAAAAGAAGTGAGGAAGAGTGCTTCTTCAAAAGCTGAGTCTCCACCGCCGATAACAGCCAATGCTTTTTCTTTAAAGAAGAAGCCATCACAGGTTGCACACCATGACACACCGTGGCCTGAGAGACGCTGCTCGCCGTCGACACCCAGCTTGCGGTATTCAGAGCCAGTAGACACAATGACCGTCTTAGCGAGGAACACTGAGCCATCGGTCAGTATGACCTTTTTTACCGGCCCCTCGAGCTCAACCGAGGCGACGTCCTCATAGCGGATATCGGCACCGAACCGTTCTGCCTGAGCCCCGATATTGGTCATGAGCTCAGGGCCCTGGATTCCCTCAATGAAGCCGGGAAAGTTCTCGACCTCGGTCGTAGTCATAAGATCGCCACCGGGTGAAATGGAAGAGGCGAAAAGAAGAGGGGAAAGGTTAGCGCGCGCTGTGTAAATAGCTGCTGTGTAACCGGCAGGGCCTGAACCTACAATGATGACGTTGTGTACAGTGCCGTCACCGTTGGGCTCTGATGCGGGTTCGCTGGCTGTGGTGGTGCCAAGGTTAAGGCTGCCTGCTGCGCCGCTAAAAATGCTGCCGAGTGCATTCTCGCTCATATGTTCTCCTGAGACGTTCACTTTTCTTCGTTGCTTTCTACTGCAACGGAGCTCTACCCCTCATTATTCCCTACACCGGGCACCTATATCAGTGAGCGGAAACTCTGCTACGGACTTAACACCTCGATATGCCCGCAAGGGGTAATAAAGATCGACCTTTATATATTTCTTTGGACAAACCGAGGGCGAGCTACCTGCAGGTAGCCCGCCCCCGGTGGGAGGTTCTTAGTTGCTATAAACAACTAGAAAGAGTTGATTACTTAATGGAAATTTCTGCAAGACGCAGACCGAAAGGATACCCTTGAACAATAGGTTGGGCTAACCTGGGTGCTTCGGTGAACTGAACAATGATGTACTTAGTGTCTCCGTCCTGAGCATCCGTATCTAGTTCAACAGTGGTTTCACCGGTAGCAGCAAAGGTGCCAGAGCCAATCTGCTGAGATCCCTCAATAGAAGCGTTGTCAGAAGCGAAAATATTGAAGGCACCGCCAGTGCCCGATACCTGATTAATAGTTAGCGAATTGACCGTGGTCTCATCGAGTAAGGGCGCGGAGAGGTAGAAGGAATCGGTGAGACCACCAAAGTTAGCTGAGCCAAAAGCGAGGGAAACCCAGGTGCTTGTATCATCGCCATCTGTAAGGTGCCCCAGCGTCGCGTCAGACTCGGCCATAAGGGCAGCCGACGAAGGTACCGTGCGGGTGAAATTACCGTCTAGGCGGGGAGTTGCAGGTTCCTTTTCTTTGGTAGCGGAAGGTGAGGGGGAGCCCGTTTGCTGAGGAATCTGTGAAGCTGAGGCCGATGTTTGGGAGCTTCCCAGCGCCTCCTGAGTTTCAGTTGGGTTCACCATATTGCCCAGCGAAGTGAAAACCGCACCGGCCCCAATCACCAAGACCAGTACCGCTGCGATACCCACAGCCCACATGCCACCGTTGCGTTCAGCTGGTTCATCACCTTCGTAATAACCGTCTTCTTCCGCATCGTATTCTTCATACTCTGCTTCATGCTCTGCTGCACGGGTAGCTGAGATAGACGTAGCGGCGGCTGTTGCCCCAGCCCCGGCAGCCGGAGATGTGTCGTCCTTGGCTACTACATATGTATTGGGGGCGCTCATAGTGCCGGTGTCGCCGAAGATTTCTTCACCAAATTCCTCCGCTTCACCCCCACCTTCGGTGAGAAGTGTACCAAGCAAGGTATCTGCGCGAGCGTGGGAAGTCACCAAGTAGGTCTGTGCCTCGATATTGCCCAGATCAAGGATCTGCACCGATGAACGAGAAAGGGAGGTGGACTGGCGTGCATTTGCCACCAACTGTGAGCTGTGCTCTGCAGAGGCCACAATGATGGATACCTTGCGGTTAAGAATCTGATCAACACCGTCAAGGATGGTGTCACCGTCTGCGGTTTCAAGTACGCGGGCGGTGACCTTATAACGGTCACCCAGCAGCGTATGCAAAGGGATCTGCTGTGCCAAAAGGTGCCTCCAGTGAGCGTTCGTGATGTCTGTTTACTGAGTTTACCCGGTGGGTAGCGGTTATTGATGTGTGCTACCGGCCAAGTTTTGCCAGGATTGGGGCAGTAAGCGATTCTAGTTCTCTCACCTTGAAAAGTAGCAGCATAGCGTAGTAGGCGATAGTCATGACGACTCCTCCCACTGCTACCGTGATGAAGGCAGAACCGCGTGAGCTCCAGGCAAACCCATCAAAACTGTAACCACCCATCAGGTAGAGAGCTGTGGCGCCCACCAGACCAGCAGCAGCTGAGGCGAAGGCAACGCGGGCATGAGTTGAGACGATATCAGCGATACCATAGTCGCCCAGACGCTTTACTAGGACGCGGTGGCTTAGGTAGACCGCCAGGATATTTTGCAGTGCGTAAGTCAGCGCCAACCCATAGATCGTGTGCTGTGGGGCTAGGCAGGAGGCCGCGAAGCCAAGAGCAACGATGACGATTGCTGAGATGAGCTGAATGTAGAAGGGGGTTTTGGCGTCCTCCTGCGAGTAAAAAACACGCCCCATCATAAACGCGATGGTGAGGAAAGGGCCGCCTAAAGCGATAACGGCGATGGTCTGACCGATGACGGCACCCGCTTGCTGCCCGCCGCCGCCAAAGATCATGCCAATAGGCCCCGCAAAAACAACGAGCGCTACGGCGCAAAAGACTGTGGCAATGGAGGCGGTGCGCAGACCGGCAGATAGCGCCGCGCCTACTGCTTGATGATCCTTTTCTTGAGATGAGGCAGACATGCGGTTGAAGAGAATCGTGGCGATTGACAGACCAATCACGCCGTGGGGCAGTGAATAGAGCATGGAGGAATAGTTGAGTGCCTGCACACCGGGAAGCTGGATACCCAAATCCATCAGTCTTTCGCGTGCGCCAACGATGTTTGCAGCTACCTTGGTGAGATACATGAACGCAAGGTTAGAGACCACGCCGGTGGCCAGCGTCCATACCGCCAGGTTAGCTGCTGATCCCAGGCCGATACCGCGCCAGCCAAACTTGGGGCGCAGGTTCAAACCCAGCTTGCGCAAGGGGATAAAGAGAATCAGGGCTTGTAAAGCCACGCCAAGTGTGGCGCTACCTGCCAACACGATGGTCTGGGCGCTGGTCCATGAGGTGAGGTTATGGAAGGGTGGGGTGGTGGTGACGTCCTGAGCACCAAATGAAGTAATGAAGATGATGAGCGCAGCGATAGCCACAATATTATTGACCACCGGTGCCCACATAAACCAGCCGAAGGCCCCGCGAGCATTGAGGACCTGACCGATGATGGTGTAGAGACCGTAGAAGAAAATCTGGGGGAAACACCAGACGGCGAAGACGAAACCGAAACGCTGTTGTTCCGGGCTCCATTCACTACCCATGATTGAAATGATGGGCATAGCGCAGATAACCACCACGGCCGTCACCGCGGCAATACCGCACACTGCCAGAGTTACCAGGCGCGAAATGAAATCAGAACCGCCGTCATCGTGCTTGGCTGCCTTAATAATCTGTGGCACCAACACAGCATTAAAAATGCCGCCTGCTACCAGCACATAAATAAGGTTGGGCAGGGTGTTAGCGGTTTCAAAAATGTCGCCCACGGTGGTAGTTGCACCGAGAGCGACGGTAATCAGGAAGGTCTTGACGAACCCCAGTACCCTCGATACGAGGGTGCCGGCTGCCATGATAGCGCTAGAAAAAGCACCGGATCGTGCCACACGAAATCCTTATCTACTCAATGCAGCTTAAGACAGCTGGTGGATGATGTACTCGCGGGCGATGTCAGCGATACGCCGTTCGTTGGGGAAGGAAAGTTTGCGCCCCACATCATCAATGTTGACCCAAGCGACGTCCACGGCTTCATGGTCAGGATCATTCTCGGTGGTGAGCTCACCGCCGGTGGCGGAGAACAAGAAATGGTGAACGGTTTTATGGACGCGGTGACCAGAAACATTGAACCAATAGTCAATGCTCCCTAGGGAGGTGATGACCTCCCCGGAGATACCAGTTTCCTCTTCAATCTCACGTGCTGCCGCTTGAACTCGGCTCTCTTCCCCCTCGGGATGGCCCTTGGGGAGGCACCATTCTAGGCGCCCACCGCGGTTGATGCGAGCAATGATTGCCACAGGTAAACCGGGCTCATCGAAGTTGACGATGACACCGCCCGCGGAGACCTCCTCAACCGTGGGCATAGCAGCAACGGGCGTGAACGCTCGTCTCTTAGGTGCCCGGGGAATAGGAAAAGTCATGTCTCTACCTTAACCGATATAAGAGGGGGATGTTCTAAAGAGGGAGGTGTGAGTGGTAACTTGTGCGGTTTGCTGGCACGATTGATAGGGTTATGGCGCATGTTTTTGATACTTCCTTAATTCACCCCGTTGCTCTAGAAGCTGGAGAGCTCTTTGCTGCTGCCGGGTTTGAGTTATCCCTGGTCGGAGGCCCGGTGCGAGATCTCTTCCTGGGGGAGACTGCCGTGGATCTTGATTTCACTACCAACGCCAGCCCTGACCAGACGCTGGCTATTGTGAGAGGATGGGCTGACGCTACCTGGGAAATCGGTAAAGAATACGGCACTATTGGCATCCGTAAAGGTAACGAGATGGTAGAAATTACTACCTACCGTGCTGAGAAGTATGACGCTAATTCCCGCAAACCCCAGGTCGCTTTCGGCACTGATCTGGTGGACGATCTCTTCCGACGAGACTTCACCATCAATTCCATGGCTCTGCGCCTACCGTCCTTAGAATTAGTGGATCCTTTTGGTGGTGAGGCTGACCTGCGCACCGGCATTATCCGCACGCCGGGCACACCCCAAGCGTCCTTCTCTGATGATCCCCTGCGCATGATGCGTGCCGCCCGCTTTGCCGCGCGCCTGGATATTGATCTGGCTCCCGAAGTTTTTGAAGCCATGGTCGATATGGCAGAGCGTATTGAAATTATTTCTGCCGAGCGTGTGCGGGACGAACTGGTAAAACTCATCTGCGCCCAGGCACCTCGCCGAGGCGTGGATCTTCTGGTTGAATCGGGTCTGGCCGCCTACGTCCTGCCCGAAATTCCGGCGCTAAAACTTGAAGCTGACGAACACTACCGCCATAAGGATGTCTACCAGCACTCCCTCACCGTAATGGAACAGGCAGCTGCCCAAGAGACCGGTGCGGATGGTGCCGTGCCAGCCCCCGACTTCGTGCTGCGCTTCGCCGCCCTAATGCACGATATTGGCAAGCCTGCCACGCGTAAGTTTGAGGACAACGGCTCGGTCAGCTTTCTGCACCACGACGTGGTGGGCGCCAAGCTCACCAAGAAACGTATGCGAGCGCTACGCTTTGATAATGACACCATCAAGGCAGTTGCCCGCTTGGTTGAGCTGCACATGCGCTTCTACGGCTACGGAGAAGCGGGGTGGAGCGACTCGGCTGTACGCCGCTACGTGCGGGACGCCGGTGATCTACTAGAGCGCCTGCACCGCCTGATCCGCGCAGATGTCACCACCCGCAATAAGCGCAAGGCGAATCGCATTGCCGCAGCTTACGGTGATTTGGAACGCCGTATCACTGAGCTAGCCGAACAAGAAGAGCTGGATGCCATGCGCCCTGACCTGGACGGCCAACAGATTATGGAAATTTTGACCCTGAAACCCGGCCCCATGGTGGGGCAGGCCTATAATTTTCTGCTGAACCTGCGCCTGGATGAAGGATCTCTGGGTGAGGAAGAAGCCACCCGACGACTCAAGAAATGGGCAGCTGAGCAAGGTCTCTAAGCCATTTTTGACAGTGTTGGCTTTGTAAGGTGTTCCTCCGCTCAAGGAGGGGCCACCTTGCGTAGGGTAGAGACAAGAGTAAACACAGACGAAGATCGGGAGCCCCCATGTTAGAGGTCCGTAACCTCATCAAGAAGTACGGTGATAAGACCGCCGTCAATGACATCACCTTCACGGTGCCCGATGGTAGGGTTACGGGTTTTCTAGGGCCTAACGGCGCAGGTAAATCCACCACCATGCGCATGCTGGTGGGGCTCGAAAAGCCGACGAACGGCACGGCTCTGGTTGACGGGCAGAAGTACCGGTCTCTGGTTAGTCCGCTGACCAGCGTCGGCGCGCTACTGGATGCTAAGGCCATGCACCCGGGCCGTAGTGGGCGTGCTCACCTGCGCTCGCTGGCTCTAACCCACGGTATCCCCACCCGCCGGGTGGATGAGGTCATTGAGCTCACCGGTCTGACCACCGCTGCCCGTAAGAAAGTCCGGGGCTTTTCTCTGGGCATGGGCCAGCGCATGGGTATTGCCGCATCTCTACTAGGTGACCCCCAGAACATTATTCTGGACGAGCCGGTGAACGGTCTTGACCCCGAGGGAGTCATCTGGGTGCGTAACCTCGCCCGGCACCTGGCATCCAAGGGCAAATGCGTGCTGATTTCTTCACACCTCATGAGCGAGATGTCCCAGACAGCCGATGACCTGATAGTCATTGGGCGCGGCCGCATTCTTGCGAACAGCTCCATGTCTGACTTTCTGGCGCTGGCAGATAATTCCCGATCTCTGGTCCGCACCGACCAGCGAGAAGTCTTTGCTGAAACCCTGACCGCCCGTAGCATCACCTTTGAACCGGTAGACACTGACGGGCTGCTGGTTCAGGCACCCTCCCGCGATATTGCCCGCCTGGGTGTGGACGCCGGGGTTCTACTGCACGAGCTAACCCCGCAGATTGCCACCCTAGAAGACGTCTATATGAACATGACCCGCAATGAGGTGGAATACCAGTCCGGCACCTTCACAACCCCCGCAGATTCCGGCGCTGCGGAAGCGGATGCTCCATCCCCCTGGGCAGGCAAAGAGGCAAAGGAACAATAACCATGACCAGCACCACCCTGCCCACCGCACCAACACGATCTTATAAACTCAGCTTCTTTGGCACGTTGCGGTCTGAGTTTCTAAAATTCCGCACCCTGGCAACCAACTGGGTTATGCTCCTGCTGACCATTGCCATCATGATTGGCATGTCTGCCGCCTACGCTACCGCGCTCAACCGTTTCTATCAGCGTGCTCTTGAGACCCAAGCAGCGCTAGAAGCCGGTGGCCCCTCACCCCAGGTGCGCCCCGAATATTCCTTCACCGTGGACCAGGTGCTAGATATGGCACGAAGCATTGGTGGGGTGGGCATGATGTTCGGCTCCATGCTCATTGCCTCCATTGCCGTGGTCTTTATCGGTGCTGAGT
Organism: Rothia endophytica; assembly: GCF_039543885.1. Classification (NCBI taxonomy): domain Bacteria; kingdom Bacillati; phylum Actinomycetota; class Actinomycetes; order Micrococcales; family Micrococcaceae; genus Rothia; species Rothia endophytica. The sequence goes on along the minus strand of NZ_BAABKP010000009.1, from coordinate 20,250 downwards.
ACGCCACCCGGCAGATTCACAGCACCATGACAGCGGTGCCGCGCCGCTCGTCCATCTATATTTCTAAGCTCCTGGTGCTCTCAGTCTGGAGTTTTCTGGTCGGTGTCATCTCAGCGGTCGCCGGCTATTTTGTGGCTCAGCCGGTGCTAGACCCCGGTATTTCAGAACAGCTGTCGGTAGGCACGCCCACCGTCCTTAACTGGCTGGGAGTAGGGCTCTACTGCCTGCTTATGAGCTGGATGGGCCTAGGGTTCGGCGCCATCCTGCGCAATAACGCCGGCGGGATTGTGATGGTAGTGGTGCTCATGTTCATCTCAACCATCGTCTTTGGTTTGCTCGCTGAAACAGCGGACTGGGTGGCTGACTTCCAGCCCTACCTGCCCATTAACCTGGGTGAAACCATGACCACCGTAGGTCTACCCGAGGACACCGACATCAACAACCTAGAGGCAGGAATCTGGCTGGGTGTTTGGGCTCTAGTGCCCGCGCTCCTGGGCTGGTTCCGGTTTACCTTTACCGACGCCAAGGGGTAATTATCATCCTCAGGGACGAGAAGAAATACGGCGAACTCAATCCCTGGGCTGATGTGGCAGCAGACGGTTGCTCCTAGTGTTAGTGGTGAAAGAAGAACACGAACCACTAGGAGAAAACGCATGTTAGAAGTTCGTAACCTCACCAAACAATACGGGAACCAAGCCGCTGTAGACGGCATTAGTTTCACCGTACCCGACGGCAGGGTTACAGGTTTTCTTGGCCCCAACGGTGCCGGCAAATCAACCACCATGCGCCTACTGCTGGGTCTTGAGAAGCCCACCAGTGGCACCGCGCTGATCGACGGTAAAAACTACCGCTCCCTGCCCAGCCCACTGACCAGCGTTGGTGCGTTGCTGGATGCTAAGGCTATGCACCCGGGCCGTAGCGGACGCGCCCACCTGCGCTCGCTGGCAGTCACCCACGGGCTACCAGCGTCCCGCGCAGATGAGGTCATTGAAATGACCGGTCTGACCAATGTTGCCAGTAAAAAGGTGCGCGGCTTTTCTCTAGGTATGGGCCAGCGGTTGGGCATTGCTGCAGCTCTGCTGGGTAACCCCCAGAACGTTATTTTGGATGAGCCGGTGAACGGTCTTGACCCTGAGGGCGTTATTTGGGTGCGTAACCTTGCCCGGCACCTGGCGTCCCAGGGCACAAGCGTGCTGATTTCCTCGCACTTGATGAGCGAGATGTCCCAGACTGCCGATGATCTGGTGGTGATTGGGCGCGGCCGCATTCTGGCGAACAGCTCTATGCAGGATTTCTTAGCGCTGGCTAACAACGACCGTGTACTGGTCCGCACCGATGAGCGAGATGACTTTGCTCGCCGCCTTAAAGAACGCTCCGTGGCTTTTGATGCGGTAGAAACCGATGGGCTGCTAGTCCAGGCTCCCACCCGCGATATTGCCCGCCTGGGTGTGGACGCTGGGGTGCTGCTACACGAGATTATCCCGCAGGTTGCCACCCTGGAAGAGGTCTACATGAACATGACCCGTGATGAGGTCGAATACCAGTCGGGAGAGTTTGCTGGACAACCGACACCTGAAATCGCCACTGGCACCCCCTGGGGCACAACCGCTGATAAGGAGAACTAACCATGACTACTGCAACCCTATCGGCAGGAACCCCCCAGGTGTCCGCCCACTTCCCTTCCCACAAGCTCACTTTCTTGGGTGCTGTGCGCGGTGAAGCAATCAAATTCCGCACTCTTGCTACTAACTGGATCATGCTAGCGGTTACTCTGCTCATTATGGTGGGTATGGGAGCTATGTTCGCTGTTGTTATCAACCAGATGTACGAAAGCGCTCTGGCGGCCCAGGAAGCCGTAGCAACAGGTGCAGCCCCTGTCGCCGGCCCGACCGTTGATAACGTCTATAACTACGCTCGTGGGATTGGCGATTCGGGCATGATGTTCGGATCCATGTTGGTGGCCTCTATCGCCGTTGTTTTTATCGGTTCGGAATACGCGAGCCGGCAGATTAACACCACCCTGACGACTGTTCCCCGCCGTACTGCCACTTACCTGGCGAAGCTTCTGGTGCTTTCCTTCTGGACCTTCTTCATCGGCTTTATTTCAGCCGCCCTGAGTTATGGAGTAGCTCAATTGCTCCTCGATAGCGGTATCACCGAGGCCGTGACCGTCAACGGTGATGTCGTGAGTAACTGGGTAGCAGTGGGTCTTTACTGCATGCTCATGAGCTGGATGGGTCTGGGATTCGGCACGCTACTGCGTAACAATGCTGGCGGTATCGTTCTGGTTGTCCTCGTCATGTTCATTCTGACTATCGCCATGAATATGGTTGCTGGAGCATCTGAAATGATTCAGGACTTCGTTCCCTACCTGCCCATGGCACTGGGGCAGACCTTCACTGCTGTAGGGATTGCTGATGATGCAGCTATCACCAATCTTGAAGCCGGACTTTGGCTCTCGGTGTGGTGCCTGATACCTGCTCTATTGGGGTGGGCGCGGTTGGCGCTGACCGACTCTAAATAAAGGTAGCTTTCAGCAATGAATCACCCAACGGTTGATCAGAGCGTTGCCCTTCGTTCAGAGGGGCAACGCCTCATTGCTATGCGCTGGAGTCGCTTCAGCCGGTGGCGCAAAACCCACCCACGAGGCACCAACTGGTTGCTACTGGTACTGAACCTGATACTCACAGCATTTCTCTTGATTATTAGTGCCATCCCCCAGGAATCTCCTGCCGCTTGGGACGTGACTATACTCTGTCTGAGTAATCTAGCTTTCAGTATCAGTATCTTTTGGCGTAAAAAAATACCGCTGACGCTACTGGTGGTATCCACCTTCACAGAATTTTTATACGGACTAACGGTAAATCTCCACAGTAGTTACGTCCTGACCGGGTTTACTTCCATAATCTTCCTTTACACCCTCGCAGCTGAGTCCAGTCTGCCTAAGACCGTCGCGGGCTACTGTATATCAGTGGTGGCATATGCCCTGGGGAATATCCTCTTTCTTTACACCGATACTTCGTTAGAAGTGGCGTCAACGAGTGTGGATGAAAGCCCGGTAGCAACTGTTATGACGCTGGCCTTGATGGTTGCTCTTGGTCTAGCCTTTAACCTGGTGGTTGTGATGATGGGGCGTTTTGCTCATAAAAATAATGAGTTCGACCGTCAAGTAATCGAGCGTTTCGAACAGACTCAGGTGCTAGCTGCCAGTGAGGAGCGAAACCGTATTGCCCGTGAAATGCACGATGTGGTGGCACATTCTCTCACCGTCATGATTACTCTGGCTGATGGTGCAAGAATCGTTGGGCAACGGGACCGCGCCCGGGCTGAAGAAGTGCTCTTAGAACTTTCGAAGACGGGCCGGTCCGCCCTAGCAGATATGAGACGAACCCTGGGCGTTTTGCGCAATCCTGACGGACAAGAGCTTAACTTTTTACCGGCCGAAGGTAGATCTGTTGATGCTCGAGAGAACCTTGAAGAGTTGGTGAATTCCTTTGCTGCTACGGGTCTGCCGGTCACCTTTGACTATGAAGGGGAAGAACTGCCCGCCGACAACAACCTGAGACTGAGTGTTTACCGTATCGTGCAGGAGTCCCTCACTAATGCCCTGCGCTACGCCAAAGACGCTTCACTGGTGAGGGTGAGCGTAAGGGTTCACTTGCCGCACATCGAAGTGAGCGTAATCGACAACGGAAGCACTGCCCCTGAAGGTATACCCAACCCCTCGAATAACCTTGGATCAGGCAAGGGCCTTGCTGGGATACGCGAACGCGCTGCCTTCTACAAAGGTAGTGTGGATGCTGGAAGAAATAATCTAGGAGGGTGGACCACTCGTGTCCGCCTCGTGTGGCAACCGACGGTACCCTCAGCAAGGTTTCCTCATACAGAATAAGAAGCTATAGAAAGACCGTAGACATGTCTGATGCTACAAACCTGCGAGTTCTCCTCGTTGATGATCAGCCGCTCATTCGTCTGGGCTTCCGCCTGGTCTTAGAGGGCGCCGGAATCGATATTGTGGGCGAAGCATCGGATGGCGAGCAGGGTTTAGAATTCGCCCGCCAGCTTCAACCCGATGTTGTGCTGATGGACGTGCGCATGCCGGTCATGAACGGAATTGACGCTACCGGTTACATTTGTCAAAGTACCTCTGCGAAGGTCATTATCTTAACGACCTTCGATATCGATGAGTATGCTTTTGCAGGTTTGCGAGCCGGTGCAAGTGCCTTCTTGCTGAAGGACGCACAACCAGAAGAGCTGGTGAAGGCGGTGTGCTCTGTGGTTAAGGGGGATTCGATTGTGGCCCCTCGTATGACAGCTCGACTGATCGAAGAATATACCAAGACCAAAAAGGTCGATGGTTATATACCTAATCCGTTATATTCAAAAGAAGTGGCTTTGCTGACCCCACGAGAAAAAGATACCGTGCTTGCCATTGCTTGCGGTTTATCCAATACGGAGATCGCTCAGAAGTTCTTTGTCTCTGAAGCAACGGTAAAGAGTCATGTCAGCTCCGTCCTTTCTAAACTAAACCTAAGAGACCGTGTTCAGGTAGCTGTCTTTGCCTACGAGTCCGGCCTGGTTCAGCCAGGCGGTAATAGCTCCGCTTAAAAACCGTAGGGCTAGGTATCTTCCCTTACGATAGATTCATGGGGCAAAAAAAGAAGGACAGCGTGCAGTGGTTAGCCCGCGCTGTGAAGCGTTCACGCTCGCCCCACGTGAGGGAACCCTTAACCACCTCTCTGGGGTTGATAACCAAGATTCCCGGCCATGTGGGGGAACTTTCCGACAGAGCCGCTGGGGTTCTCACCAAGCAGGACTCTCGCAGCATCCGGCGCAGACTCACCATTACTGTTGTTCTCCTCTCTTTGTGTGCAGCGTTCGTTGCGGCCGTGGGTAACTATTACTCTCTGCCACATACTCCCGAGGACACTGCCGAGCGGTACCTCTCAGCCTTAAAAGAGGGCAACTATGTTTCTGGACTAGACCGCTCAGCCTATAGCTCCTTTGATCACACCTACCTTTCTAACTCAGCCTATTCCGCTGCTAAAGGACGCATTGAAGATTTCACTCTTTTAGGGTCTACCTCTACCGGCGGTGAGTATGCCACGGTGTACGCGGAAGTCTCTGTTGACGGGCAGCAACAGGATCTTTCTCTACCGCTAAAATTAGCTACTCGTACCGGCCCCTTCAACGATCTGTGGGAATTCTCTGCCCCCACCTACAAAGCTCTTACCCTCCAGGCACCGGTTGCGCTCAATAACCTGGATATCAACCAAACCTCGGTGAGTTTGCCAGCTAGCCGCCGGGTAAAATCTGAGACTGGGTTTCAGTGGAATATCCCCTTACCCCCGGGTGACTACTCCTTTAGCCTTCCGGATAACTCTTACTACAGGCTCGTTAACCCGCCAACTATTACCGCCCCATTGCCCGGGCACAGTTCTAATCTTCAACCGCTGGACCTTGTTCTGAGGCCATCTCCTCGCATGTGGGAAGAAACCAATACGATCATTGAATCGTGGTTGGAGCGCTGCGAAAGTGCTCGGCGGTTGAACGTTGAAAGTTGCCCCACCAGTGAAACGTACGGTAGTGATAGCACCGCTACCATTACTGATGTCCAGTGGAGACTAATTGATCGCCCCGTCTTTTTTCTGGTGCAGGACGACCAGCGCGCAGACACCTGGCGAGCTAGCCGCTACAGGCCGGCAACCTTTGAAGTCACCTACCTGGCTGATGGTAAAGCCCAGCGAGAAACCATCAATTTTTACATCAGTGCTGAGGTAGTCTCGAATGGAAGCCACGCTGACATTAGCGTTGGTCTGGGCGGTAGCGAAGAGAGCGAAGCTGCCCTGCTGCAAGCTATCACCAGTGAAGATGCCGCTAAATCTACCCTTCAGAAATACGCCGAAACTCTCTAGGCACAACTAAGGCAGGAGCCCATGACCGGTCAACCCGAACACTACCGCCCCACCCCTCTCAATAATGGAGGTCGTGCGCAGAGCTTTGCCCAAGGCCAGCCGGTATATATCGTTCAGGCTAAGTCGGCGGTGGTTGCCTACCTTTTGCTGATTTTCTTCTGGTGGCTGGGTGCCCACAAGTTCTACCTGCGCCAGCCTTTTATGGGGATCACCTACATTGTGCTCAACCTAGTCGCCGGCGGACTCTTTGCTCTGCTTCCGGTTATTTTCTGGATAGCCTACGTGCCAATTGTGTTGATGTTTATCTGGGATCTCTTCACCATGCCCATCCGTATTGGTTTCATCAACTCACTGGCAAGTCAGCGCAAATACTAAACCCTCCGCATGTTGCGGTAAAGGTGCTGTGAGCTACACCCAAAAAACTGTGCCACACCTGCCCAAAAGCCGCGCGCTCCTGTAAGGTTAAGCGAGTCTGTGCCGCACTCGGCCAATCCCCGTTTGCGCCAGGCCGTACGTAATCTCCTGCTATGGAAATCCCATAGCCGCTTAGCCCAAAGGAGGGGTTCAATCATGCGTGCATACGAACTGATGGTTATCCTCAACCCTGAGGTAGAGGACAAGGCTGTAGAGCCCACCCTCTCCAAGTTCCTTGAAATCATTACCAAGGACAACGGCACCGTTGACAATATGGACATCTGGGGCCGCCGCCGTCTGGCATACGAAATCCAGAAGAAGGCTGAAGGCATCTACGCAGTAGTTAACTTCACCGCAACCCCCGAGACTGCAGCAGAGCTGGACCGTGTTCTTAACCTGAACGAATCCGTTATGCGCACCAAGATCATCCGCCCGGAAGATCAGAAGGTCTCATCCAAGTAAGTCTCTTACCCTTCTGAAATTTTTACGGGTAGGTCACTAAAATGTCAGACCCCCGTGCAATACTCAGAAGCACGACACTTATTTGAACAAAATCTTACGACTGGAGGCATCACATGGCTGGCGATACCGTCATTACCGTTATCGGTAACCTGACCGGCGATCCTGAGCTACGCTTCACCCCCAACGGGGCAGCGGTAGCTAACTTCACGATCGCATCGACTCCCCGCAACTTCGACCGCGCATCGGGCGAGTGGAAAGAGGGCGAAACCCTCTTTTTGCGCGCTTCAGTGTGGCGTGAAGCTGCAGAGAACGTCGCCGAGACCCTCAAGAAGGGCATGCGCGTTATTGCGCAGGGCCGTTTGAAGTCTCGCTCGTACGAAACTAAAGAAGGCGAACGCCGTACCAGCATGGAGCTTGAGATCGAAGAAATCGGTCCCTCACTCCGCTTCGCGTCAGCCAACGTCAACCGCAATCAGCGCAACTCCGGGGGTAACTTCGGTGGCAGCGCTGGCGGTTTTGGCGGCGGATCTGACTTTAACCAGGGCGGCGGCTTCAACGCTGGCGCTCAGGGCGGATTCTCTGGCGGCAACGGCTACTCCAATGCTGGCTACGGCCAGCAGCAGGGCGGTCAGGGTGGCTACGGCGCACCTGCTCAACAGCAGCAGAATGCACCGCAGGCAGCTCCTGCCGCCGCACCGCAGTCACCGGCACCTCAGGCTGATCCCTGGGGCGCCCAGTCCGGCGGTAACTACGACTGGGGTAGCGGCGCTGACGACGAGCCGCCCTTCTAAACTCAGCGTTTAGAAGAACGCTCCTAGCGTCCCCTTCACACCAAGAAAATTTATCCACCATCCCGCGGCTCATCCCGCGGGCTCCCAACCAAGAAGGAGCACCACGATGGCTAAGGCTGAACTCCGTAAGCCCAAACCCAAGCAGAACCCGCTCAAGGCTGCAGACGTCACCGTAATCGATTACAAGGACGTCGCACTTCTGCGTAAGTTCATCTCTGATCGCGGCAAGATCCGTGCTCGTCGCGTTACTGGCGTAACCGTTCAGGAACAGCGCAAGATTGCTCTGGCAATCAAGAACGCGCGCGAAGTTGCACTGCTGCCCTACTCCGGCTCAGGCCGCTAAGAAGAGAAGGAAAGTAGAAGAACATGGCTAAAATCATTCTTACTCAGGAAGTCACCGGTCTCGGTGCTGCTGGCGATGTCGTTACCGTAAAGAACGGTTACGCCCGTAACTACCTGCTGCCCCGCGGCTTCGCGGTCACCTGGACTGTTGGTGGCGAGCGTCAGGTTGAGTCAATCCGTGCAGCTCGTGCAGCACGCGTAAAGGCTAACCTTGAGGACGCAAAGGCAACTGCTGCAGCTCTTGCTGGCAAGCACGTTGTTGTCTCCCACAAGGCTGGCGCTGACGGCCGCCTCTTCGGCGCCGTCAAGGCTGAGCACGTTGCTGACGCTATTGCAGCAGCTGGCGCAGGTGATGTTGACAAGCGCACCATCAACCTCGGTTCCGCTATTAAGCGCACCGGCTCATACACCGTCACCGTGCGTCTGCACGAAGACGTTGTTGCCAACGTTGAACTGGACGTTGTAGCTGCGTAATTACTCTATGAGTAGTTACTAGGTTTCACGCTTAGGCTTCAGAAGACACCCTGGCACCCTTATTGGGAGCCGGGGTGTTTTGTTTTTCTCTGCGTTCTTTTCGAGACAGCTTATCTACTGAGGGTGAGATTGGGTGTTTTGAGTTGAGTTTGGCATGCTAGAGGGTATGCCTTCTTCTACCAAAGTTGCTCCTAGATTACGCAAAGCGCCGAGCACCCAGATGTTGATTGCTGCTGCGGTGACTGAAGGGGTTGCTGTTCTTAGCTTGGTTTTAGCATTTACCGTCAATGTTGGTTCGCCGTCCACGGTGTTAGCCACTTTCTTGGGGTTTATGATTCTTAGCGTGCTGGCAGCAACCCTGGCGTTTACTCTGGCCCTCACGGGACTTATCCGGTATTCACGGTACAGCAGCTGGTTTCTTGCCGTGCTGGTGGTCTCTCTGCTGGCTAATCCGGTGCTGTGGTTCTTTCTGATAGGTACTTTCTTCTAATAAACCCTCTTAAAATACTCAGCTTCTTATCAGCTAACTCCAAAGCAAGTATAAGCATAAGCTTGTTAAATAGACGTAGTGGTTCGAAAGAATCAAGAAGCGAATGTGTGTGCTTCAGTAACAGGTAATGCTGAACCTGTGGACAAGAGCGGTGAGACCGGTATGGGGGTCTCACCGCTCTTATTTTTTTAATACCCCCTTCCTAGTTCCCTCTGGTGGGGGAGGTCTTCCTCTGTGGCAGCACCATAGACTGGGGGTAATTTCTATGAAAGGAACCAGCCATGCACACCGGGGAAGACCAGACGCGCGCTCTACCCTCAGCACAAACTTCGTCACCATCAGCGGCTTCAGCGAGTCAGCGGCGCATGGTGGTGCCTGATATCGCTCGTGGTGTCATGCTCTGGGGCATTGCAATAGCAAATGTTGCCACTGCGTGGGTCGTTACCGGCGGGGGTCAAATGACTACTACTGGGCGCGTCGTTAATGGCAGCTGGTGGGACGCCCTGGCCATCATGTTCACCACCTCCTTTGTTCACTCCCGCGGCTTCCCGATGTTTGCCACTCTGCTGGGGTTTGGCCTGGGAATCATTGCGATGAGTCTTTATCGGCGAGGTTATCCGCTGGGTGCTGCCCGCGGTGTGCTGGCGCGACGTTACGGTTTGCTGTCTGTCTTTGGTATTCTGCACGCTGTCTTTCTCTTCTGGGGCGACATTATGGTTGCCTATGGCTTGATGGGGCTTGTTCTCATTACCCTGATTGGCGTACGTACCAAAATCCTGCTGTGGATAGCCGGATCTATGTTCACACTGACCTGTTTGATGGGCGTGGTGGGGTCACTGTTCATGACCTCAGTTTTAGGGAGTGACTGGCTCTCAACGTCAGCGGATGCAGAACTGCTCCTGGGGTCTTCTGAAACCTACGGTAGGGTCATGCTCACCGGTCTGCTCATGATGCTGATGAATCTACTGGGTTTCCCGGTGCAAGCTTTTATGCTCTTACCCTTAGTCATTATTGGTTTTGTGGCTGCGCGTGAGGGTGTCCTGGCTGATCCTGCACGCTATAGGAAAGTGCTGGTCTGGACGGCTACTTTTGGGGCAGTGGTTGCTGTGGGCACGGGCGTCCCAGCGGGCCTTGAAGCAATTGGTGTGCTGGATACCGGTATCTTTGCGGTGCTGACCATGACTCTGGGTACGGCTGCTGGCCCCGGCTTTATCGCTCTTCTTGCCCTGTTGCTAAACGGTGCACAGCAGAAAGCGGACGCCGGGCAAAAACTCTCAGCTCCACTGTGGGCGCTATCTGCTCTGGGGCGTCGTTCGATGACTGGCTATGTGCTGCAGTCCGTTATCTTCTTAATCGTTTTTGCTCCCTTTGCCCTGGGGCTCTTCGCACATGCGGGTGCCGGACTACTCTTGCTGGTGGGTACCGGCGGCTGGCTACTGACCCTCGGCTTTGCTTGCCTGCTTGAAGCAATGGGCAAGAAGGGGCCCTTTGAGGCGGTTCACCGCCGACTATCTTATGGCAAGAAGGGGCTGGTTCGTCAGTGGGTACCTCAGTACCCTTCAGCGCCCTCGTCTTCTCTCTAGATAAAGGCTTGCTAGACTGAATGAGCCTGGACGAGGGAGCCGTACCCGGTCTGCCACCGCTACTGAGCTGGCAGTAAAGCACGACGGCCACTCACCTTTCTTATTACTGTAAGGAGTAGCCGTGCACTGGCTCATTCTCGTCATTTCTGGTCTTTTTGAAGCGGTATGGGCAACTGCCCTGGGGAAATCTGAGGGCCTTACACGCCTCACACCTTCCCTGGTTTTTGTGGTGGGGCTGGTGCTCAGCATGCTGGGTCTTGCCTACGCAATGCGGGAGCTATCTACAGGCACCGCCTATGCAGTGTGGGTGGGAATTGGGGCCACAGTAACCGTTTTCTACGCTATGGCAACGGGGACTGAACCGGTTTCTCTTGCCAAGATGCTCTTTTTGCTGATGATCATTTCGGGCATTGTGGGGCTGAAACTGGTTTCCTAGCTTCTGCACAGGTGGATTTATGCTGGCACACAAACACCTCTGCCATACTTGAGGTACAAGGTTCGAGAGAGCTTCAAGAAACGTAGGTTTCTTGCATGAGTGTCCTTTCATGTGTATGTGTGTGTAATAGAAAACGCCTTGCCGGCAGTACAGCTGGCAGGGCGTTTTCTCATTAACCTATGGCTGGTGAGCGGGCATAATGAGGTGCATGGATGTTCTAATAGCAGTCGATAAATTCAAGGGAACCCTCAGCGGCAAGGATCTCGCAGAAACTCTAGCTGCCGGCATAAGGCGGATTGATAGGTCGCTGAACCCGGTCATCTGCCCTATCGCCGACGGTGGGGACGGGACGGTAGACGCTGCTCTTGCTGCCGGGTACACCGAGGTGACGTGTCAGGTGACCGGCCCTCTCCCGTCCATTGAGGGCCTAGCTCAGGTTGAGGCTCGGTATGCCTTTGATGAAGCAACATTGACCGCAGTAATAGAAATCGCTGAAGCTGCGGGTATTTGGCGTCTACGTCAGCACCAGCTGGACACATGGAATGCCACGTCTTACGGGGCTGGCGAACTGGTGCGTCACGCCCTGGAAATTGGCGCTAAAACCCTGGTTATTGGTGTGGGAGGGTCTGCCACTACCGATGGCGGTGCTGGTCTCATGCAGGCATTGGGTGCCTCTTTGAGGGATGCTGACGGGCAGGAGCTTACCCCCGGCGGTGGCGCTCTTGCGTCTCTGGATGTCCTGGATTTTTCCGGTCTTGGCGCACGGTTAGATGAGGTTCAAATCTTTGTCGCCTGTGATGTCACCAACCCCCTGACTGGCAGCAATGGAGCTGCCTCAGTCTATGGGCCCCAGAAGGGTGCCAGTGAAGAACAGGTAAACCTGCTCGACCAAAATTTACAAAAACTAGCTATATCAGTTGAGCAAGAGCTTAATGTTTCACGTGGAACTTATGCAGATGCACGCGGCGCGGGCGCTGCTGGTGGGCTGGGCTTTGCCTGCCTATCGGTGTTGGGTGCTACCATGCGCCCCGGCACAGAGGTCTGTTTCGAACTCACTGGGTTTACCCAAAAATTACCTGCAGCAGACATCGTCATTACCGGGGAGGGTAAGCTGGATACTCAAACTTTGCAGGGAAAAGGCCCCGCGGGGGTGGCACGGGAGGCTAAGGAACAGGGGAAAACGGTGCTTGCCGTCTGCGGGCTTAACGAGCTAGAAGAGGACGCCTGGAGGCAGGCGGGCTTTGATGACGTCTATTCGGTGGTGGGTGCCGGAGCCAGCCTCGAAGAATCCTTGGCTGATCCGCGCCGTTTTGTGGAGCAACTGGGTGAGGCAATCGCCAGAGACTACCTCACCGGTCGCTAAGAAATGGGCGCTATTTGTGGCATTGGTGCACCCTGCCCCCGATGCAGATGTGAACGCCGTTCTTAGGCGGCGCGGGTGTGTGCCACTGCGTCAGCTAGATTTTCCAAAAGAGTAGTTTCTTCAAGAATCCAGGCGACCGAGAGCGGGGAGGCTGCCGAGAGAGCAAGCCCCGGGTGCTTGTCATCTTCAAAAATCACCGCGTCATTCTTGAGAGCTGGCATCTGAGCAAAGAGCTTGTTCTCGCGCACTGCTGCTTCTTCATCGGAAGAATTAGTCCAAGCCCATAGGGCATCGCACTCTACGGTATCGAGTACCTCAGAAGAAATGTTCAAGAAAACGGATTCTGCCCCGGTCTCATGTTCCACAATGTAGGGTGCATTAACCATACCCAGCGATTTAAAGAACTGAGGGCGGGAATCCTTGGAGGTATAAGCGCCAAAGGTGTTCTGCTCCGCGTCAAAGTAACCTGCCATGAAGCTAGCTCCCTTGATGGTAGGGAAGTCTTCGACCTTCTGCGCTATCAGCTTTTCGGTATCCTTGATGACTTGAGCGGCATCGTCCTCACGGCGTAGCATGGCACCCGCCATTTCAAGACACTGCTGCCAGCTGGTTTCATAAGCACCTACTCCCTCGGGGGCGGGGACCACCGGGGCAATTGCGGCCAGCTTGTCATAAACCTCCTGGGAAGTATCGCCGTAGGGCACAAAAATGGCGTCTGGATCAAGCTTTGCCAGCTCTTCATAGTTGGGTCCATCGGTTTCTGAGTAGCGGGTGATGTCATCAAGGTTTCCACCCAGCTCAGATAACTTGGCGTCGAACCAATCCGTGGAATCATTACTGTTCTGACCCCAGCTCACCAGCGGAACACCCGCCGGAATGATCCCCAGAGCCAGCAGGACGTCGGGGTTCTTCCAGGGTTGCACCACGGCAATGTGCTGAGGAACCTGCTTGAAGGTTGTGCTGCCGAAGGCATGCTTGACAGTGTATTCACCACCGGTATCTGCAGACGGTGCGGTGGAACTCGCCGAATCACCTGATCCGGTGGAACAGGCTGAGAGCAGGCCAGCGGTGGCAGTAGCTAGTGAGAGCTGCAAAAAGCGAGCGCGTGAAATTTTCATCGGTCCTCCGGATGTATAAGGTTTACCTAACCTAGAAGGAACTATAACCTAATTTCCTCAGGAAAGATGCATTTGATGCCCTCCCTGATTTGGCTGCCTCGTCGACGCGATGCTTTGGGTTTTGCTGATATTTACCCTGGTGCAAATAACCGGCATCCTTTGGCGGAAAAAGGGGTTAAAAGCGCACCCTTTATACCTTTTTGGGTAGAGAACTTTCGCGGGCCAGGTGAGATGATAGAGGTTCATCAAAGATCATTTATAAGGGGTTTGCCGTGTCTGAAAGCCAGTCTGAGTTTGTTCGTACTCCACCGCACGATGACACCGCCGAACAGTCGGTGCTGGGCGGCATGATGCTGTCTAAGGACGCTATCGCTGACGTTGTTGAGGTCATTGGTGGCGGTGCTGATTTTTATAAACCTGCCCACGAGGGTATCTATGAGGCCATTATTCACCTCTACGGGCACGGTGAACCGGCTGATGCAATCACGGTTGCCGATGAGCTGACCAAACGCGGTGAGCTGAACCGGGTGGGTGGTGCAGCCTATCTGCACAGCCTGATTGCTAGCGTCCCTACAGCCGCTAACGCTGGTTTTTATGCTGAAATTGTTGCCGAGCGCGCCATGCTGCGCCGCCTGGTGGAGGCTGGCACTAAGATTGTGCAGATTGGCTACAGTGGTGATGGTGAAGCTGAGGACCTGGTCAACCGGGCACAGGCTGAGATTTACGGTGTCTCGAGCAATAACACCAAAGAAGATTATGTGGTGCTGTCTGAGGCGATGAACTCGACTGTCGATGAGATTGAAGCTAACGGTTCTCGTGCCGGTGGCATCCACGGTGTACCAACCGGTTTCATTGAATTTGATGAGCTCACCGCCGGTCTGCAGGCGGGCCAGATGATTGTAATTGCGGCGCGCCCGGCCATGGGCAAATCCACATTCGCATTAGATATCGCCAGGTCAGCGGCTATTAAGCACAATATGACCACTGTTTTCTTCTCCCTGGAAATGGGCCGCAATGAGATTGCGATGAAGATTCTTTCTGCTGAGGCGGGCATCAACCTATCCGATTTGCGGAAGGGCAAGCTGGACGATGACCAGTGGGCAAAAATTGCTACGGCTATGGGCAAAATGGATAGCGCCCCGCTCTTTATCGACGATTCACCCAACATGACTCTCATGGAAATTCGCGCTAAGGCCCGCCGCCTGAAGCAGAAGAATAACCTCAAGCTGATTGTGCTGGACTATCTGCAGCTGATGAGCTCGGGTAAGAAGGTCGAATCACGTCAGCAGGAAGTCTCGGAGTTCTCCCGTGCCCTGAAGCTGATGGCTAAGGAGCTTGAGGTGCCGGTCATTGCCCTGTCCCAGCTCAACCGTGGCTCAGAACAGCGCACGGACAAGAAACCGCAGGTTTCAGATCTTCGCGAAAGTGGATCCATAGAGCAAGATGCGGATATGGTGATCCTTCTGCACCGCGAGGACTACTACGAGAAAGAGTCCACGCGTGCAGGTGAGGCTGACGTGATTGTGGCTAAGCACCGTAACGGCCCCACTAAGACCATCGCGGTTGCGTTCCAGGGTCACTACTCCCGTTTTGCCAACATGGTGCACGATTCCTACGGAGGTTCGGAGAGTTTCTAACCCTGACCACCGTCACTGCCGGACGCCCGCTGTTAACTTCACTGCGGGCGTCCTGCTTTCTATCTGCCTCTAACGACCACTCGAAAGACCACCCTCACGAACTTCACTGACCACGTCCAGGTTTTTGAGCAAGCCGCTGCTCAGATGCGGGTGCAGAACCCCGACCAGGCACCGTCCTGCTTGAAGAAATCCTCATCAAGAACTTCGGTTCCACAGAGTTCTTCATTAACAAAGCGATTGGTGGGGCGTTGCGCCAGCACTCCATAACAGACCCTGTTTGGGTAGCTAACTTCATCACCCGTCACAGCCAGCATATGGTCCTTCTGAGCATCCGTGAGGGCGCTAAACGACTGCCTAAAAGTCTCAAAAGATAAGGGTGTGGGCGGTACGGTAGGGGTATGAGCACTTTTGATCCTGTAACACCCCAGACCGAAACTACTGGCGTACTCACCGGTAAAACTATCGGTATTACTGCCTCCCGCAAGGCTGAAGAGCAAGCTGCCGCTTTTGAGCGTAGCGGGGCGCAGGTTCTGCTGGCTCCTACCGTGCGGATTGTGCCGGTCGAGGACGACGCTGCCCTTCTAGAGATAACTGAACAGGTTATTGCCAGCCCACCCCAGGTCCTCCTGATCACCACCGGTTACGGGCTGAACGGTTGGCTGGAGGCAGCGCGCGCTCGCGGACGTGAGGCAGATCTTTTGGCGGCTTTAGAAGGTGCTGAAATTTTGGTGCGCGGCGCTAAAGGTAGAGGAGCGGTGCGTGCCCTGGGCTGGCAGGACGCCGGCATGGCAGCAGAGGAACGTACCTCGGCGCTGGTGGATTTGGCGTTAGAGCGCGGTGTCACCGGCAAACATCTAGTGATTCAGCAGCACGGTTCCCCAGACACCGCGCAGGAAGACCGCCTGGTTCGGGCGGGTGCCACGGTGACTGCGGCGGTGCCCCACCGGTGGGAAGCCCCTGAAGAACCGCAGCGGGTTCAGCAACTTCTTGATGAAACTCTTGCCGGGCGGGTGGACGCCATTACTTTTACTGCCGCCCCGGCGGTAGTTGCTCTTTTTGATGCTGCCCGCGCCGCCGGCGTCCTAGATGCCCTGGTGCAGAAGTTTAAAACCTCGGTGATGGCAGCCTCTGTGGGTCCGGTGACTTCTGAGCCGCTAGAAGCTGAGGGGATTACTCCGCTGGCCCCCGAACGCTACCGACTGGGTGCCCTGATTAAAGAACTCACCGGCGCGCTCTCTGCGCCGGGCACCCAGCACGAGTAGGGGTAGCTGCGCCTTTCTATTGATGGTGCGCATCTTTGGGGTGCGTGTGCTCAACGGCTGAAACGGTTTTGATGCGGTCACCATTATTATGTTGGGCGCGGTTGCCGGCCGCGTGATCATCGGAGATCCACCCTTGCCGCTGACGGGGTGGGGGGAGTCGACCGGGTGCAAAGGTAGAGCTAGGTCTACCCAGCGGTTTCTAAGAGTAGAGCCCGCCCCACTGTGCAACTGCCCGCTGGGCGAAAGAATAGAAGCATGACAACCGAACACACCTTTACATCCCCATCACCTGCTCCTTCAGACCCCACCCCTGCAGACACCGCCGCTCATCTCCCGAGCACCGGCCAAGCAACGGGCGATACGGCGTCTACGCCGCAGCACCTCAACAGCACCTGGCGTCGCCTCGCCAACCCTCTCTATATTTTCAGTACTACACCATGGACAGCGCTCGCTGTGCTCGTGGTTCAGGGGCTGATTGCCACGGCTTTCATTACTGTTACAGCCAGCATTATCGGCGTCCTGGCACTTCCCCTCATCGCTATCGGCTTTGGCTACTATGAGCGCTGGCGTCTGAAAGCAACCGGTTTTGGGCTTATACCCAACGGCCATGTGAACTTCCCCGATAACAGGGGTTTCGATCAGCTGCTCTTCCGCTACAAGGAGGTTGCTACTTGGCGGGAGGTTGGCTCGCTACTCATCACCACTTTGTGGGGTAGTGTCGCCGGTGTTTTGGTGACCTTGCAGGTGGCGGCCATTGGTTCTCTGGCGTGGCTGGGTTACCTCATTGGTCAGGCGCAGCAGGTCTATCGTCCTTCTGAAGGGGTTGACATCTTTGACTTTTTCGTTGCGACATCTACTTCTCCTGAGGTGATGGTCTCTAACGGCTATTCACTGATCGACCCGGCCCTCTGGTGGGTTCCAGTGGCTGCTATCCCCTTTGCTCTTGTTCTTTTCGCTTACCTTAACGGTGTACTAGCGGCTAGCGGTGCCAGCCTATCCAAGCTGGTTCTCTCTCCTCGTCCTGAGGAATTCGAGCGTCAGACTGCCAAACTGGCTGAGTCCCGTACCAAGATTGTCGATGCTTTTGAGGGAGAACGCCGCCGCATTGAACGTAACTTGCACGACGGCGTGCAGCAGGAGCTGGTCAACCTTAACCTACGCCTGGGTCTGGCGGAACTAGAGGCGAAGAATCTAGCTGCTGAAACCAAAAGCGAAAGAGCTGATGCGGTACACGGGCATATCGTGCAGGCTCGCACTCAGCTATCCCACGCTCAGACCACCCTGCGTGACACGGTCCGCGGTATTTACCCGGCTGTCCTTGAAGACCACGGCCTGCGTGCAGCTTTAGAGGAGCTGACCCGCCACAGCGTCCTGCCCCTGCATCTGGTCTACGATGCTCCCGCTCGTCTGCCCCGCGACATTGAGCGCACCGCCTACTACACAGTCAATGAAGCGCTGACCAATACGGTTAAGCATGCTGTTGCTTCCCGTCTAGTGGTCACTGTGCACCAGTCCGGTGATTCACTGGTCGTGATTTCTGAGGACGATGGCCGTGGTGGAGCTACCCCAGATGCTGGCACTGGTCTATCCGGTCTAACGGAGCGTGCAGCTGCAATCGACGGTACGGTGCAGGTGACCTCACCGGTAGAAGGTGGCACCCGCATCACTCTGGTGCTTCCCCTACTGGTTCGATCCTAAATCCCTCAAACCCCTTACAGGTGGTGTTTCGTATGAAGCGCCACCTGCTCGGGCATGTAAAACTCGTTCTAAGACCGCCTACCGAAGGGCCCCATCTATGCGTATCATCCTTGCCGAAGACTCCACCCTCTTGCGGGAGGGGCTGAAGATGGTCTTGGGCGCTCTAGGGCACACTGTAGTTGCTGAAGTAGCAGATGCTCCCGCGCTCCTTGCAGCCGTCACTGCTGCAGCATCGCAGTCGCCCTCTGCCCCGGCGGTAGATGCGGTTATTACCGATGTGCGCATGCCACCTACCCATACTTCAGACGGTTTGAAGGCCGCTTTACAGCTCCGAGAGATCTATCCGGAGCTTCCCATCCTGGTGCTCTCGCAGTACATCACCACCGCTTACGCCCGAGAGCTTTTTGCCAGCGGAGCTGCTGGTCTGGGGTACCTCCTCAAGGACAGGGTGGGGGATATTGAGGAGTTCGCTGCCGCCTTGGAGGCAATAGCTACCGGCGGCACTGTTATTGACCCGGACGTTGTGCAGCACCTACTAGGTGGGGGCACCTCTAATCAAGGTTTGGCTACTTCTGAAGCTGACAAGCCCACAGCAGGGCACGGTGGCGGTGCGCTCGCAGCCCTTTCACCGCGCGAGCTAGAGATTCTCAGGTTAATGGCGCAGGGCTGTTCTAACGCTGAGATTGAAGCTGCCCTTTTCATTTCCCCGGCAACGGTGGCTAAGCACGTGGGGAATATCTTCGACAAGCTAGGGCTACCAGCTGATACCGGTAACCGGCGGGTGCGTGCTGTCTTGGCTTTTTTGAGGGGCTAGCTATATCTAAGGGGTTGATCCCTGAGGTTTATGACCGGTGAATCATTGCCTCAGCAAGAATTTCCAGCCCACGGTGGGCCCGCTCCGTGCTGGGGGAGAGATTTGAAATCATGATTTCGTCTGCCTGCACCATGCCTGCAAAGCGGGTGAGGTAGTCACGAACATCCTCAGCGGTACCCAGGGCGGTGTAGCGTAGCATCTCTAGAATTTGCTGTCCCTGGGCTGAATGCACCAGTAGATCGAGCTGGGCATCTGTCATTTCTTGGTCGCCACGGTTCATCATGGCTTTCACGCGTTGGCGGTGAGATTCCACCTGCTGCTCTTTAGCCTCGTCCATGCTGTCAGCGGCAATGACGTTAGCTGCCGCGATGACGTAGGGTTCATCCAACTGTTCTGAGGGTTGGAAGCGGTCACGGTAGACCCTGATAGCAGCTTCTAGGTGCGTGGGGGCAAAGTGGGAGGCAAAGGCATAGGGCAGACCTAGCGCTGCAGCAAGGGATGCCCCAAAGAGGGAGGACCCCAGAATGTAGAGGGGTACATTGGTGCCGTTTCCGGGAGTTGCGTGGACACCGGGGATTTGGGTGTTGCCAGTCAGGTAGCCCTGAAGTTCTTTGACGTCCTGAGGGAAGCGCTCAGCATCATTGGGGCTACGGCGCAGAGCTTGTAAGGTGCGCATATCGGTGCCGGGCGCGCGGCCAAGCCCCAGGTCGATACGCTCGGGGTACATTTCAGCGAGGGTACCGAACTGTTCAGCGATAGTAAGAGGTGCATGGTTGGGTAGCATGATGCCGCCTGCTCCCAGGCGGATCGTTGAAGTATGAGCACCTACGTGGGCAATGAGAACGGCAGGTGCTGAGGACGCGATGGTTTTCATGTTGTGGTGCTCTGCGTACCAGATTCGTTCATAGCCCAACTTCTCTGCCAGCTGCGCCATGTCTACAGATCTCTTAAAGCTATCTGCCGGGCGCTCCCCGGGAAAGATTGAGGCGAAGTCTAATAACGATAGGACGGTCATGGCGGTGCTCCTTATAAGGTACTGGGATATATGTCTTTGTAACGCTGGTGTGGGCCCTAACATTCCTGGGAGCTAAAGAGTGTGCAGTTCTTTGGCGGGCTCTGGGTGGAAATTAGATGGTTTTTGGGGGCTTAGCGGGAGGAAACTAGGGTGATAGGGTGAAGTTTTGAAGAAATTATTATGTACTGGGTCATAGATTTAAGCCATAGACCCACCCCACACTAACTCTCTGACCAGTACAAACGTAGACCACTCCCAGCCCAAGGGCACTCAAAACCACCCCTTGGCAGCCCTTCGCGGGGCAAAAAGGCTCTTTTTCGAGTTGCGCCCCTGTTTGAACCTGCGTAAAGTATTACCAGTCGCCGCGGCACAGGGATAAAAACCTGAAGGCCACGGAAGGACAAAACGCCTAATCACATAGTGTTTCCCACTGCTT
>NZ_BAABKP010000008.1:0-35795 GCF_039543885.1 Rothia endophytica | reverse complement strand
GTAGTGTGGCGAATTGCGTGGCTGTGAGGCCGGTTGTACGCTGGTGTAGCAACGGTCTTGTCCGGTATGGCTTGAGGTTATTTATAGAGATTTAACGCTCATATTTTTGCCGCGGGTGGGGCCGTTGTCTAGTTGGTGGGTGTGGGGTGCGTGTCTACTTTTGAATAAGCCTCAGTATGTGCATCTGCCAGTTCCATGAGGTTTACGTTCTGAGCCATAATCGGTTCTCCTTAGATAAAAATAATTAGGTGTTACTTACGACAGCAAGTCCTAATATAAAAATTTTGTTTATAGTTAGTTGCGGTGCTGGATATTTCATGAAAAATGAAAATTCCGACCACCATTTCTTTGATATATTTTGCGAGTTGCTTTCCGTCGCCTCTACGTATTATTTGTGCTACGAGGAAAATTGCAAAATAGCTACTTATAATTTTTTAGCAGCCAGCACCCAGAGTTGCGCCAACGATGATTCCGACGCAGACAGGAGTGGTTGCGGGTGCATCTGAAGCTGCATCTGAGCCCAATTCTGCTGAGGTAGTAAAAGCAGTATGTGCATCTGCCAGTTCCATAAGATTTACGTTCTGAGCCATGATGGTCTCACTTTCTTTTTGTTGTGTTATTAGTTGTGCCCCAGGGGGCCGCAGGGCAAGACTATATAAGTTATAGTTCTTACCTGCTTACTCATACGCTGTTGAAGGCAGGGAAACCTGCGTCAATTCCAGCGCTGAGAGTCTCTTGATTCCAGCACTCTTGCAGAGTCTGGTGAGTATGTGCAGCATTCAATAAAGCATCTACAAGCACCCTTGATCGATGTTGACCAAAGCTGAGGCCCTGATAGGAAGACCGTGCATCATTCGGCTCTGCCGCAATAGCTATATTGTGGCCGACCTGCTGAGTAAAGAGGGAGTGAACGTGGTTATCGGTGGCTGTTGTAATCACTTCAAGCTCATTCAAAGCAGCTATGACGCAGTCACGGTCCTTATCTGCTATGTAAACTACAATCCCATCAGAACGAGGGTAGGATGCTCTAGCTGATAAAGCCTTCACTTGGTAGTTCACATCCAGGCGGTCTAAGGTCTCTAAGGTGCTTTTCCACGCTTCTAGAGCTTTTTCAGCAGTTTCGCATCCGATATACAGACGGACTATGCTAGCGTGACTCGTGACGTGGAGGGGCTGTTCACTTAGGGCTAGCAGGTAACCCGGGGTTGTATTTCTACGCCAACTTGGAAGGGTAACTCTTACTTTTCCAGGCACATTCGTGTTTTCTACAAGATGGTTAGGAAAACTAACCTTGAGACCCATCATTTGAACTCTGGTGAGCTCTTCTTCTATGGAACTATTTAATAGATCTGCAAGTTGATAGTGGTTTTGGTGAGGAATGCAGTCGATGAGATCTTGGGATAAGTCTTGAACGTCATGAGGGCTGACCCCACTCACCTTCGGATTTTGAAGGTGGAAATGAGCATATATCAAGGCAGCCAACTGTGATTGAAGCTCAAGCAAACTGGTCGCTTGGAGGTCTTCCCCATCAATGCTGGCTCTCAGGCGAGACAGGTCAATATCAACACGTTGCTGCACCTCAGTCACGCTTTCTGCAAACCCAGGAAACCTGGTTTCAGTAGCTAAGGTCATTTCTTTTCACTCCTTTCAAATCCTAAGGTTTGTGCATATTTCTGGGGGTTTAGAAGAATTTGACGCCCAATACCCGCAGCCGCTCTTTCAATTCCCGGTAATTTAGCAACCGAAGAAGCTCTAGCAATTGTTCGATCAATCAGATGCCAGCCTAAAAAGGCAACGGACCGTAAAGCTAAAGCCTGATGGTCATCAGCATGCCGTTCTTGACAGTATGCTTCCCACATCGCTTGGATGTTAGGAACCAGATGCCCCATGCGTTCTGCAATCCGCTGATTCGCAGATTCCTCGCTGAACTGCTGAGGAGGCTGTTCTGCTCCACCGCGAGTAGTTACGGTGTCAAGTACACCTCGGTAAATCCATTCGCCTGCAAAGGTTCCAAGATCCCGAGCAGGATCCCCTACACCAAATTCTTCCCAGTCCAGCAGATGGAGTTGGTTTTGATGCATCTGGTATTGGTCCAGTCGAAGGTCACCGTGCACAGGTGAAACACTATGATCTTCTTCAGCGGCTTTTAGCGCCGCTACGCAATCTACTAACTCTTGATCCTGCTGGAGCTTACTCCACAGAGAAATTTCAGCTAGAGAAAAGTCGGTCAAGCGTTGGTACGAAATTCCTTGCTTGAGCATCTGCACAGGTGGGGAGGGAGGGGATATCTCTTTCAAGTTTTCCGTTGGCCCTGCATGGAGCTTAGCTAAAGAGCTACCCACTTGCTGCGAAAAACTATCAGGAACAGTCTCGTCAACAAGAAGCTTCGCTAGACTCTCGCCACTGCAATATTCAAAGGCAAGTAAACCGGATGAACGGTGAGAAGCTAGTAGCTTTGGTGAGTTCGGCACATCCGTTGAATTATTGTCAGCAAACTTCGCGAAATTAACCGAACGATCAAACGCATGAGGACCAGCAATAGTCTTATCTACCTGTTTGAGAAAAACCTTTTCGCCACCATCAAAGGTCAGAACCCATGACTTGTTGCGCCCCCGAAAACTGGGGCTAGAAACTGATTTCACCCTGCCGTAATGATCTTCAGGAAACAGTTCCTGCACATGCTGTCTAACATCTGAATCAAGTTCAGTAGTTTTCTGGGCTGAACTATGGTGTGTGCTCATCGTTGTCCTCTTTCCATCGGGTAGGTTGGTTAGCCCCACCCACTAGTAAAGTTCTATCGACTTAGAAAAAGAGGGTTACTACCGCATAGCCTACGCCGCCGCCAACCAAGGCCAGCGCCAGGCTACGAGCCCAGCGGCCAACCGCTGAGGTGCCCTTGGGGGTAGTGGAGTAGGTGGTCTCGTTCTCGTGAGCAGTCATGTTATTTTCCCTTTCAATGATGGTGGGCTAGTAGCCCTTTAAGATGAATCAGGCAGAGAGCCCGATGTTAAGCCCCATTGTCTGAGGCAAATGATTGTTGCAGTGAAACCTTAGAGCCGGTTCGTAAAGCGTTGTTACTGTATACACGGGTTGCCACCCAGAACAGCAGCGGAATAGTTACCCCAGCGATACTGGCGGCGGTCACCATTTCCCAGGTCTGCACGCCGTCCAGACCAAAGCGAATAGGCATCAGGTAGGAAGAGAAAAGCGGGACGAATGACAGCCCCTTAAGCCAAGCCTCTTCAAGATAGGTGGGTGTCAGGTACAGGGTGACCACCAGCAGAACCATCTGCAAAACCGACAGCGGCATCACTGCGGCACTCAAGTCCTCCTGCCGGGAGACTGTTGACGCCAGAATCGTGTTCATGGTTGCAAAGATGATGTAGCCCAGCAAGAACCATACAAGGAACCACAAGAGGGCTGCGCCTACTTCAAGCTCTAGCAGTGACCACCCGTCCACCAGGGTGAAACCCAGCAGACCAGTGCCGCCAATAAGAAGTAGCTGAACCAGCGTTATCGCGCCGATACCAATCATCTTTCCTGCCAACAGTGGTACAACACCGATTTTGGTGAGGAGGATTTCGACGACCCTCGATGACTTCTCTTCAACGACACCAGAGGTTAGGCTCTGGGATGAGTACACCAGAGAGCTGAGCAAAGCACTCACCATCGCTGTGGCAAAGAGCAGGCGGGTATCCAGCTGAAAGCTAGCATCCCCCATTTTCTCCCTCAAGAACCAACCACCAACACCTGCGCCAATGCCCACAGTCAGGGCAAGCAGTCCGGTGGCTAACAGGATGGTCTTATTCTTGGTGCGGGTAAGAACCTCACGTCGAATGACGATTAACATTTCACGGTAAGCAGTGCTCACTGATTTTTCACCTACTTCATGCTGGGTAGTCTGCTGGGTCATGCCTTTAGCTTTCATCGTGTCTGACCTGCCGATTCAAGCTCTGCCTCACGGTCAGGGGTGATACCGCGACCCGACGAAATAAAATCCTGCGATAGGAGTGCGCCCAAGGACCGTTGCACAGGCTCAATACTGCGCAGCCTTCCAAATCGTTCGGCAATTTCTAGTACGTCCTGGGGAACGGTTGCATCCCGTCCATCAACTGTGATGAAAACTGATGATTGGTTGCTCATCTTGAATTCGATATGGAAGGAGGCAACCAATGACAGTTCGGCAACAAATTCTCCAGCTGGGCGGTCAAACTTTAGTTCCCATCGGGTCTGATCAGTATCTTGCAGCTCAGAGACAGCACCGTCTGCCATCACCCTGCCGCGATCAAGTACGCAGACACGGTCGCACAGGCGCTCAACAAGCTCCAGCTGATGCGATGAAAACAGGATGCCCACACCCTGAGCTGCCTGTTGCTGGATAAGACCAGCCATCGTATCTACAGCTAGAGGGTCAAGCCCTGAGAAGGGTTCATCAAGCACCAGCAGTTCTGGGTTACCGACGAGGGAAACAGCTAGCTGAACTCGCTGTTGGTTACCTAGCGACAAATCTTGGATGAGGGTTTTCTCTCGACCAGATAGGCCCAGTGTAGCGATAAGTTCGTCAGCTTTTTCCTTCGCCTGCCCCAGGGTTTTCCCTTCAAGTAGAGCAAAGTGAACAATCTGATCTTTGACACTCATCTGGGGGTACAGGCCCCGCTCTTCCGGCATGTAACCGATCGACCTGCGGTTATCGGTTGAGATAGGCTCCCCATCCCAGGTGATATGCCCGCCAGTGGGGTTAAGCATTCCTAGAATGAGTCGCATGGTGGTGGTTTTACCTGCGCCGTTGCCACCGATGAAACCAACAATTTCACCGCGGCGGACGCCAAAATCTACATCCTGCAACACCTTGTGGTCACCGAAGCTGCGGCTAATCCCGTGAAGTTTGAGACCGTTCATTGCGCACCTCGCTTTTCTTTCTCTTGCGCCTTCACTAAAAACTCTAGTGAGGTGTTAGAGCTTGCCACATATACTTTCGTACAGTTCTGGGGTAGACGATAGTTCACACATTTGCGTGTTCGCCGCCACATCTGCAATAATTGTTGAACAATCTGAGGTGGTTTTACTCGGGTTGCTTTCCTTTACAGTCGGCACACCACAAGGGGGCGCATGCACTCGGTTTCCCACACGTCCCGCGCGGTTAAACGTTTCGGCGCACTCGCAGTGCTGGTCGACTGCACCACCCTTGAAGCAGCCCTACACGTACATGCCCACCTGGTCGAACGTCCTGCCGCTGGGCAAGTAGAACTGGTGCCTGCCGCCCAGACCGTGCTGGTTCGCTTCAATACCGTTGAACAAGCGGACGCTTTCATGGCGGCCCCTGACCTACCCACCACCAGCGGCGATGTGCGTACCCACGGGCAAACCGCCACCATCGATGTGGTCTATGACGGCCAGGATGTTGCCGAGGTCGCTTCTCTGCTGGGCATTAGCCAGGAGGCAGTGATCTACGCCCACACCACCGGGCACTGGTCAGTAGCTTTTGCCGGGTTTGCCCCGGGCTTCTTCTATCTGCACCGCCACGACAACGTGTTGGATGTACCCCGCCGCACCACCCCGCGCACCGCCGTTCCCGCCGGTTCAGTGGGTCTTGCCGGTGATTTCTCCGGCATTTACCCCCGCACCTCCCCCGGCGGCTGGCAGCTTATCGGACATACGGATGCACCCCTCTGGGATCTGGGCCAGGAAACCCCCGCTCTGCTAGAACCCGGCATGCAGGTGCAGTTCCGGGCAGTACGGGAACTGGTGCAGGTATCCGAACAAGGCCCCCAGCAGGGCGCCATTCCCAGCGCTGACACGCTAGTCAAGACTGCGCTTCCCCCGGTGCTTACCGTCAACTCACCCGGTGCGCTGACCCTCTTTCAAGACTCTGGCCGCAAGGGGCTAACCCACTGGGGTGTCTCCCCCTCCGGTTTTGCTGACCCCGCCGCCGCGAAAGAGGCTAACCGGCTGGTCGGTAATTCACCGGGTGCTACGGTGCTCGAAAATCTGGCGGGCGGGCTAAGTCTCACCGCGCTAGAAGATACCGTGCTGGCACTCACCGGCGCCAAGGTTACCGCGACCATCAGCCAGCCTGAGGGCACCCAGCCCGACGCCGGGCTACAGGCAGAAGATCCCGAGCCTTTCATCCCGCTGGTTGCCCGCTCCTACGCTCCCTTCGCCCTGAAAGCCGGGCAGAAGCTGATCCTCTCCCCTGTTGAGCAGGGCCTGCGGGTCTACCTGGCGGTGCGCGGTGGGTTTGCCGCTCCGTTTGAAGCTGCTAGTAGTTCCCGCGATACTCTGGCGTCCCTGGGTGCAGACCCCCTTACAGCAGGAGATCAGCTGCAGCTGGCGTCCCTGCCGACCAGCGTGGTGGGCAACCCTGCCCCGTCTCTACCCCTTCCGGTAGCGGGTGAGACGCTGGAGGTTCGGATCATCCCGGGGCCTCGTGATGACTGGTTTACCGCCGATTCCCTGGCACGCTTTGGCCAGCTCGCCTGGCAGGTCAGTGAGGACAGCAATCGTATCGGTGTGCGTCTGCTACCCGCCGAGATCCCCGATACCCAGCCCCCGCTAACCCGCGCTATCGCCGGAGAGTTGCCCAGCGAAGGCATGGTTCCCGGTGCCATCCAGGTACCGCCCAGCGGTGAACCGGTGGTCTTCCTTGCCGACCATCCAGTGACCGGCGGCTACCCCGTCATCGCTACGGTGCACCCGTCTGACCTGCGGCTTCTCGCTCAATCACCACCCCAAACCCTCATCCGCTTTATCACCGAGATGCCCCAAGAACCCATCGAAATTACACCTCAGACCCTTGCCCTCCCCATCACGAAAGTGCAAAAACATGCGTAAAGTTCTCATTGCTAACCGCGGCGAAATTGCCGTGCGAATCATTGGTGCCTGCGCCCAAGCGGGCATCGGGTCAGTGGCTATCTACGCCGACTCAGATGCTGAAGCTCTACACGTTGCCCTGGCTAATGAGGCCTACGCGCTAGAGGGTTCAACATCCACCGAAACCTACCTGAACATTGAGAAGGTTATGGGTATTGCCCTGGCATCCGGCGCCACCGACGTGCACCCCGGCTACGGCTTCCTGGCTGAAAACGCCACCTTTGCGCGCGCCGTGCTGGACGCCGGGCTTACCTGGGTGGGCCCCGCCCCCGAAACCATCGAAGCACTGGGCGATAAGGTCAAGGCTCGTGAACTGGCTCAGTCGGTGGGCGCCCCGCTAGCACCGGGCTCGGACGGGCCGGTTGCCAGCGCTGCAGAAGCTCGCGCTTTTGCCGAAGAACACGGTCTGCCCTCCATTATCAAGGCAGCCCACGGCGGTGGCGGGCGCGGCATGCGCATTGTGCGTGAATTGGATGAGGTCGAGGGCGCTTTTGAGTCTGCCTCCCGCGAGGCTCTTGCCGCCTTTGGCAACGGCGAATGCTTCATTGAACGCTTCCTAGAGCGCCCCCGCCACGTTGAAGCCCAGGTTGCGGCAGATACCCACGGCAACGTCGTAGTCATCGGCACCCGCGACTGCTCCCTGCAGCGGCGCAATCAGAAACTGGTGGAAGAAGCCCCCGCCCCTTTCATCACACAAGGGCAGCAGCAAAGCATCGAACGGGCGTCCGCAGAGATTTTCCGGGCAGCTGGCTATGTTGGTGTGGGCACGGCTGAGTTCATGATTGCTGTGGACGGCACAGTCTCTTTCCTAGAGGTCAATACCCGCATTCAGGTGGAGCACCCCGTGACCGAAGAGGTGACCGGCGTGGATCTGGTGGCCCTACAGCTGCTGATTGCCGCTGGCGAGCCCCTGCCCCTCACCGAAACCCCGCAGCCCACCGGCCATGCTTTTGAATTCCGCATCAATGCAGAGGATTCCGCCCGCGGCTTCCTGCCCGCGGCCGGCGTCATTTCATCCATTACCGTGCCCTCTGGCCCCGGGATCCGTTGGGACGCCGGGGTACGCCCCGGTTCGGTGGTGAGCGGCGATTTTGATTCTATGCTGGCTAAACTGATCGTCACCGGGGCAACCCGCGAGCAGGCACTGGCGCGGGCACGCTTTGCCCTCAAGCAGCTGGATGTCGCCGGGGTAGCCACCGTGATTCCCTTTGACCGTCAGGTTCTTGAGGCACCAGCTTTCACCGCGCAGAGCGGGAAGTTCGGGGTGTACACCACCTGGATTGAGGACGAGTTCCTGCCCGGTCTTAACGGCGAACAGCAGCCCTACCGCCAGCCCCTGCTGCCCGTGGGTGCTACCAGCTTCCCCGGCACCGGGCTCACCCGATTCACCCTTGAAATCGATGGCCAGCCTCGCCAGATTGGCGTGCCAGACACCGTCTTTACCTCTCTAGGTAGTGCAGGTGGCAGCGCGGTGTCCACCCCGGAAGCTGACGCTGAAGTCAGCGTGGCAGCTCCCATGAGCGGGTCAGTACTGCGTTACCTGGTTCAGGTGGGCGATGAGGTAGAAGCCGGGGCACAGGTTGCCCTGCTCGAGGCCATGAAGACCGAGGTGCCTGTCTTTGCTGAAACCGCTGGCACTGTCAGCGAGATTCTGGTGGACGCCGGGCAGCGGGTCAACGCCGGGGAGCAGCTCTTACGTTTCTAGACCCTGGATTTTGCGCAGACTTAGTTCCATCGGTGCTCAACTAGCACCCACCCAATGGGACTAAGCCTGTCCAAAAATGAAGGAAACGGCCGGCACCTGTAATGTTTCAGATATGAACCCCGAAACTACAACCCTAGAAATACTGCCCTCACTAGAGCAAATAGTCCAACAACGCCCCGAGCATGCTCGCTCCACAGAGTGGACTGCGAGTGTTTTGCGTACCGGCATGAATAATGGAGTGCTGGTTCCTGGCGCCAAACTCGGCGAACAGCACCTTGCGGGCGTCCTGGACGTCTCACGCAACACCCTGCGGCAAGCGTTCATGGTGCTCGAGGAACAGAACCTCGTGGAACGCATCCCCAATCGTGGGGTTTTTGTGCCCTCACCGGGCGGTGAGCAGATTAAGGAAATGTTCACGATGCGCTGGGCTATTCAGGCAGCCGCTATAGATCTGGCGCCTGTAGGTGAAATTGCTGAGGCGCGGGCGGCCCTGACCCAGGGGCGGCAGGCCCGTGAGCGTAGTTCGGTGCTGGGCATGGCGTCCTCCAACCAAGAGTTTCACCGCGCCCTGGTGGATGCTGCGGGGTCCGCTCGGCTTAGTAGCGCTATGGAAAGTGTACTGGCTGAGATGCGCCTGCTCTTCTTTTCCCAGAGGACTGCGCCCGGTTTCCATGCCCCTTTTATTCAGAAGAACGCCCACCTACTGGAGCTTGTAGAAAAGGGCGAGCGCGAGGAGGCCACAGACTACCTGCGCAGCTATCTGTGGGAGTCACGCGACTTTTTCACCGGTCAGCTCTAACACACCGTGGGGCACAGGTGATTTCCCAGTGAGAGGAAGAGCTTTCCCACCTCCGCAAAAAGGCCCTCTATCACGAGGGCCTTTTGCTGATTCTGGAGCAGGTTGTGGGTGGTGCTTAGCCGGCCCAGAGTTTGGCGATGCCGCTGAGGGACATAACTCCCAAGTAAATGGTGAGTAGCCAAGACGCCCAGCCAATAATGATTAGCCACAGCGGGTACTTGTAACCTTTGAGCAGGCTCTTGGCCAAGAAGGTTGCTACGAACATCAGTACACCGAAACCAACGGGCAGGATGAGACCATTGACCGCGCCGGCCACAATGAGCAGGGTGGCAGGTGCCTTACCAGCAATAATGAAGACGATGGTTGATACGACGATGAAGCCAATGGTCAGACCGTTTTTCATAGCAACGCTGGTCTTTGAGCTGGTGAGGAAGGACACCGAGGTAAAGGCGGCGCCGATGACGGAGGAAATGGCTGCACCCCACAAGATAAGGCCAAAGAGGCGCGTGCCTACCTCACCGGCGGCGATGCCGAAAGCTTGCCCTGCGATGGATGATTCGGTGTCCAGCTGGACACCGGTTGCCACGACACCCAAGATGGCGAGAAAGAGCAGGAAGCGCATGATGCCGGTGATGATGATGCCGGTGACCGAGGAGCGGGAGATGTCCTTGACGTACTCGGGGCCCGAGATGCCTGCGTCCAGCATGCGGTGGGCACCTGCGTAGGTGATGTAGCCGCCCACGGTGCCGCCGACCAGGGTGGTGATAATGGTGAAGTCGATCTCTTCGGGTAGGACACTCTGCTTGAGGGCCTCGCCCACGGGAGGGTTAGAGACGATAGCTACGTAGAGGGTCGCTACAATCATAATGACGCCCAGGGCTACCACGATGCGGTCCAGTGCCACACCCGCACGTTTTGAGATGAAGACGCCAATCGCCAGTAGAGCGGTGATGATACCGCCAATTTTTGGGTCAAGACCCAGCATAGAGTTCATACCGAGACCGCCGCCAGCAACGTTGCCCACGTTAAAGACAAACCCGCCCAGCGCCACCAGAATGGCGAGGAAAATGCCTAGGCCGGGGATGACCGAGTTAGCGAGTTCTTGAGCTTTCATGCCTGAGACGCCAATGATGCGCCAGACGTTGAGCTGGACCGCGATGTCAATGATGACGGAAATCAGGATGGCAAAGGCAAAGGCAGCACCCAGCGTGTAGGTGAACTGGCCGGTTTGGGTGATGAAGCCGGGACCAATGGCACTGGTGGCCATGAGGAACAGGGAGCCAAGTAGCGCTGTGCGGCGCCCTTGAGCTGCTTGGTCTTTGGGGGTGACGAGGGCGTCTGCCATGGGTGTCTCCTTGGAAAATAGGGGCGCGCTGTGAGGAGCCCCTGAGGCAAAGCGCGCTACATCATAGACATAGGTTACACCCCAATTGTTGAACAATCATAGAAAAGGTCATTCCCACCTCAAAAAAGTTCACCGCGTGCCGGGTGCACGGCGGTGGGATCTTAACGGCGATTTACGTTAAGCCAGGCCAGGTCAGACCCAAACACTGCCTCACAGGCTGGTTAAGTGCCGCAGAAGCTAGTGAAGAAGCGGGAACGGGCTGGCGCAGTTTCTAAATCCTCTAGATCGGGACGGCGGGTGAAGGGCTGACGCACGGCGTCCAGCAGGCGCAGTATCGGTACGGTATCGCCGCCTTCTGCTGCCCGCAGAGCCGCCTCCAGGTGCAGATTGCGCGGAATATAGACAGGGTTAGCAGTCTGCATGAGACCCTCGGCGCGATCCGGGGCTGTGCCAGTGTCTTGGCGCAGGGCGGCAAGGTCAGCCAACCAGTCTTCCATCACCTCAGAGGCTGGTAGTAGCTCCACTAACTGGTCGGGAGCGTCCGTCAGCATTCTGAAGAAGCCGGTGAAGTCCAGGGTGTACTCATTGAGCAGGTCTAGGGTGCGGTCAATAAACGCGACCAGCCGTTCAGAGGAGGCACCCGCAGCATCCTCTACAGTAACGCCTAGCTTGGCAGCAAAGATTCTGGTGCGGGCGTCCTGATAGATTTCTTCAAAATGCGCGAGTACGTCAGTTGCCAGGTGGACGGCGCGGTTGGGATCCGCAGAGTCAATAAGGTCTAGTAGGCTTTCGGCGAAGCGGGCCAGGTTCCACTGGGTGATGCCGGGTTGGTTGCGGTAGGCGTAGCGGCCGCCCCGGTCAATGGAACTATAGACTGCCTCGTGCGAGAAGCCGTCAATGAAAGCGCAGGGGCCGAAGTCAATGGCCTGGCCGCTGATACTCACATTGTCGGTATTAAGCACGCCGTGCACAAAACCCAGACCCATCCACTGGGCTACCAGCTGAGCCTGACGCTCAGCCACTAGTTGTAGCAGGGTCAGCGCCGGGTTATCACCGGGATTCACCTGCGGGTAATGGCGAGATAAAGCATAGCCAGCCAGCTCTATACGCTGGTCAGAGCCCATGTTCATGTGGGCGTATTGAAAGGTGCCGACCCGCAAGTGGCTATCTGCTACACGCACCAGGATGCCGGCAGGCTCGGGCAGAGGCGATCGACGGCGCACTGTTTCACCGGTCTGCAGGACCGCCAGTGCTCGGCTAGTAGGTACACCCAGGGCGTGCAGGGCCTCACCGATGACCGCTTCGCGCCAGACAGCTGAGAGGGGAGCTTTACCATCTGATCCGGGTCGGGAAAAAGGGGTGAGCCCACTGCCTTTGAGATGGATGTCTACTCGCTTTTCGGAGGTGGTGACTTCACCCAGTAGGTGGGCGCGCCCGTCCCCGAGAATCGGGGAGAGGTGCCCGAATTGGTGGCCTGAGTAGGCGAGGGCAACGGTCATTTCGTCAGCACCTGTCAGCCAGCGCAGGCCGTCTGCACTCGCTAGCCAGGCGGCGTCTAACCCCAGTTCGACCGCTAGGTCTTTGTTAATCCAGTGCCCTGTGGTTGCGGCGGGAACCTCCGGCTCAGCAGGAAGAGCAAGCTCGGGAAATGTGCTGGTGTAGATGTGTTCTAGATTCATGGCTGCGCTTTTCTGGTGGGGACTCTTCCCCCCAATCTATTAGGTTAACGCTGATAACTTAATCTCTGTTCACTCGGGGCAAGGCCTGCCTACGATAAGATATGACAGCTAATCTCGTCAAAGGAGCACCCTATGATTTTTATCGTTGTGAAATTTCAGGTTAAAAACGGCGACCGCGAAGGCTTTCTAGCCGCCGCCCGCGACTTCACCGAAGGCACCCGCGCTGAGCCCGGTAACAAGTGGTACGAGTGGTCACTGAGCGTTGAAAACCCCAATGAAGTTGTACTCGTTGAGGCTTTCGATGATGATGCCGCAGGTGCACACGTGAATTCAGATCACTTCGCTAAAGGTATGGAGAGCCTGCGCCCCTGGTTGATCGCTACCCCCAAGATCATTTCCCGCCAGATTGATGGGGACGATTGGGGCGAGATGGGCGAGCTGAAAATCGACTAAAATCAGTCGCTGGCCTGCTCCATAGCCCGAGGGCACCTCTCTTTGCAGTTGAATTAACTACAATGGGAGGTGCCCACCTTTTTATAAACTGACTCTAACTTTTGTTATAGCACCGGGGAGCCCCATGACTTTGCCTGACTCGACCTCTCACACTGCGCACGATGAGCACCTTGAAGCTGACCACACGTCCGTTTCACTGGCCGTCTCCACCGTTATTCTGGCGCTGCGCCGCAAAGAAGGGCAGCAGCACCACTCACTATGGCTACCGCTAGTGCGCCGTTTGCGGGAACCCTATAAGGGTCAGTGGGCACTGCCAGGTGGTCCCCTCTTACCCGCCCTTTCTCTAGAAGAAGCGGCAGGCTCCACTCTCAAGCGCGCTACCGGCTTGGTACCCGGCTACCTTGAGCAGCTCTACGCTTTTGGCGACGTCCACCGCACCCCCGATTACAAGGTCATGCGTGAGGGCGGCTCCCTGCCTATCCCCGCTGAAGAGGACACCCACGAGCGCGTCGTGTCAGTGATTTACTGGGCTTCAATTCCCCAGACCGAGGTCAACCGCACCCGGGTCCACGCGAACATTAAATGGTTCCCCATCGACGAGCTACCCGTACTGGCTTTTGACCACAACGAAATCATTGAGTACGCCCGCTACCGCCTGCAGAATAAGGTGGAATACTCGCGTATCGCCCATTCCTTCCTGGGTGAAGAATTCACGCTAGCGCAGCTGCGTGAGGTCTATGAGGCTATTCTTGACCGCCCGCTTGACCCCGCAAATTTCCGCCGCCAGATCGCGGCGTCCAAGTCGATTATTGATACCGGCAAGCGGGTAGAGGGCACCCGCCATCGCCCACCGCGTCTCTACCGTTACGACCACTCACGCGCTTTCGCTGATCAGGGCCCGCTGGGCATGTACCGCGAGGCTGCCTACCACGCCCAAAATCATGAGGTATGAGCGCCACGGTAGTTTCAGTAGAGACCGGTTACGTTGAGGTCGCCGTGTATGCCGGTGAAGCTGCACCCGTTCGCCCTGGCTCCTCGATAGCCTGAAAACCAAAGGACGCTGGGCCCCACCCTTCCATGCAGAAGGTGCGGGGCCCAGCGTCCTTTAGTATTCCTAAGGGTTTATGCCTCGGGAATGATCAGACCCTTGGTCTGGGATACTGCGCGGTCGAAGCGTGCTGCAACGTCTGCCCAGTTCACGATGTTCCAGAAGGCCTTAACGTAGTCACCCTTGACGTTCTGGTAGTCCAGGTAGAAGGCGTGCTCCCACATATCCAGCTGCAGAACGGGAATGAGGGCTACGGAGATGTTGCCCTGCTGATCGTAGAGCTGCTCGATAACGAGGCGCTTACCCACGGTGTCCCACGCCAGGATTGCCCAGCCGGAACCCTGGATGGTCAGTGCTACGTTTTCAAAGTGGGCGCGGAAGCCGTCGAATGAACCGAAGTTGTCATCGATTGCTGCTGCCAGTTCACCTTCGGGCTTGTCGCCGCCCTCAGGGGAAAGGTTTTCCCAGAAGACAGAGTGGTTAGTGTGACCACCCAGGTTGAAGGCGAGATCCTTGGAGAGCTTACCGATGTTGGCGAAGTCGCCCTTTTCGCGGGCTTCTTCCATCTTTTCAAGAGCGGTGTTTGCGCCGCCTACGTAGGTTGCGTGGTGCTTTGAGTGGTGCAATTCCATGATGCGAGCTGAGATGTGGGGCTCGAGGGCTGCATAGTCGTAGGAGAGTTCAGGGAGAACGTACTTCTCTGCCATGAGGGGTATTCCTTTCGTTGTAAGACCCAGCGTTGGGTCTTTCTGGTGTTAACTCTACACACTGTGGGTGGGGGCGGTCACGAGACTTTACGCGCAAAGACACCTGTTCAGCGGTTAGCTAACACGAGTATTCACTGCAGGTCTCGTACGGCACGAGATATCTCAGCGATATCCTGCGGGGTGGTACGACAGCATCCTCCGATGAGTCGGGCACCGGCCTCTACCCAGACCGAGGTGTTAAGGGCAAAGTAAGTAGCTAGTTTCCACACCTTTCCACTTAAGCTCCAAAAAGTTATCCACAGGTGGGGATAAGTCTGGGGATATTCGAATTAAATACATTTAATATTCGATGAGATTCTAAACCACACCGGCATTGAGCGATAAAAGCAGGTGCTCTGTTTCGAAAATACACGGTTCGTCTTCGAAAATAACACCGGTGTAAGTTTTCCACTGTGTGGATAAGACCTGTGGATAACCGAGGTATCTCATCAGGTTTCCCCCTCCTATTTACCTCTTTGAGGCTTCTTACCCACATTTGGGCAGTCTTTCCCCACTTTAAGTGGATATTGTTCACAGTCTTATCCACAGCTGGGGAAAACTTTTCTTGAACCTTGCAAATTTCCTTAGATTCCGGTGACTACACATCCCACATGCAGAACCTTAGTGTGGATAACATCTGTGAAAGAAGAAACCCCTAACGGCTATCCGTCAGGGGCTCTAGAACTTTAGGTGTGTGGCAGGCTGAACGAGCAGTCTACAGGGGGGCTCATCTAGTCTAAAGGCTGAACATTTTCCAAGTTGATGACCGAGCTGGGCTTGTCCCCCAGTACAGCTTCACCGATTTTAGCCAAGGCAGTAATCTGGCGGTTCTGGAGACGGTCAAAAATAAGCTGACGCACAGCGGCTACGTGACCGGGCGCGGCGTCGTGCACTTTGGCGCGACCTTCGGGTAGCAGGTGGCAGATTGAAACTCGGCGGTCCTTCTTCCAAACGGCACGCTCCACGAAACCGTCCTTTTCAAGGCGGGTCACCACACGAGACAGGCGGGGAAGGAGGGTATTAGTCTGACGGGCGAGCTCGGTCATGGTGAGCTTATGATGCGGAGACTCAGAAAGCATGGCGAGCACCATGTACTCCACAAAACTGAGGTCAGAATCTGCCTGTAGCTGGCTTTCGAGCTGACCGGGCAGGTTGAACATAATAGAGGAAAGGAAAAGCCACCCTTCGCGTTCTTCCTCATTAAGCCACTGTGGAACCTCAGCGGCGGAAGTGACTTTTTGGCGGCTCATAAAATCCTCATTCTAGGCTGGAAAGGCGATTCTTCATCTATTGTAGTTTCTCACATAGCGCTTCATATTCACCCACAGTTTGAGAGACTTCCCGTACTCTCTCACATAATTGGTTCGATGGCCCCAAAATAACTGAGCGCCTCTCCCTCTAATATTTGGTAAGCTGACATACTAAGGTGTGCCGGGAAGACTGGTCGGCTCGCCAGCTCAACCTATTACTCGCCATCTCAGGGCGGTTAGGTCATAAGCTGGCGGTAGATATTCTTGCAGAAGAACCACAAATCAGAAGGTTTTATGATGACCGATAACACCGTGCTCTCGCGAGGTTCCTACAAGGAATCCCAGCGCATTAGCGAAATCCTTTCTAAAGAATCCACCGGCGGCATTATTCTGCTGATTGCCACCCTTTTGGCCCTTATCTTTGCCAACTCAGCAGCATCAGAACACTACTTTGGTCTGCGCGACACCTACCTGGGTGCAGACTTCTGGGGGCTACACCTCAAACTCTCCATCGGCCACTGGGCATCAGATGGACTGCTCGCTGTCTTCTTCTTTCTAGTCGGTCTCGAACTCAAAAAGGAGTTCGTAGAAGGCGATCTGCGTAACCCCGGCAAGGCGATGGTTCCCATCGTGGCGGCAGCTGGCGGCGTCGCCTTGCCCGCTCTGTTTTACGTACTGGTTAACCTCAACAGCAGCGATGAAGCACTGGGCGGCTGGGCAATCCCCGCCGCTACCGATATCGCCTTCGCCGTA
The DNA here is from genome assembly GCF_039543885.1 of Rothia endophytica. NCBI lineage: Bacteria > Bacillati > Actinomycetota > Actinomycetes > Micrococcales > Micrococcaceae > Rothia > Rothia endophytica. Next base: position 19,147 of record NZ_BAABKP010000008.1, on the reverse strand, counting down.
GCCATCCTGGCAGTCATTGGTTCGCACCTACCCGCAGCTCTGCGTACCTTCCTGCTGACCCTGGCAGTGGTCGATGACCTTATCGCGATTACTATCATCGCCGTCTTCTACACCTCTGATCTGCAGATTGGCTACCTGGCGCTGGCGATCATCCCCATCGCCCTCTACGCACTGGTCGCCCGTAAAGGTGAGAAACTCTTCCATCTCTCCCCCGCCGCTAGCTGGCTCATTCTGCTACCCATTGGCTTCATCGTCTGGGTGCTCTTCCTCAACTCCGGTATCCACGCCACCATCGCCGGCGTTATTCTTGCCTTCTTGATTCCCGTACGCCAGAACGCCCGCACTGAAGCAGCGGACGCCCACTACGGTCTGGCCGAGGTCATGGAGCACCGCGTGCGCCCCTTCTCCGCAGGTTTCTGCGTACCCGTATTCGCCTTCTTCTCAGCGGGCGTCTTCATCGGCGGTTGGGAAGGCTTCACCACCTCCATCACCGAGCCCATCGCTTACGGCATTGTCATTGCTCTGGTACTGGGCAAGATGATTGGTATCACCGCATCCACCTGGCTAATTACCCGCCTGCGCGGCGCCAACCTTGACCCTGATATCAAATGGGTAGACATCTTTGGTGTAGCCTCTCTTGCCGGTATCGGTTTCACCGTTTCATTGCTCATTGCCGAGCTATCCTTCGGTCTGGGGTCTGACTATAACGACGACGCCAAGGTTGCTATTTTGACCGCTTCGGTCACCGCCGCAATGATTGGTGGCGCTATCCTATCTACGCGCAACAAGCACTACAAGAAGATTGCTCTCAAAGAACTTGAGGACGCTAACCAGGACGGCGTGCCCGACGTCTTTACTGACGACAGCACTAAACAGCAGCTTTCCTAGACATCAAGTCAGCACTGCTTAGCAGAGGGGCACCCCACCCGGGGTGCTCCTCTTTTTTGTTCAGTTTTAGCGGGAACGGTAGGGGTAACGTTCATTTTCTCGCTCGTACATACTGAACATAATGTTCCATCAGGAGCATAATGGGTAAAGCACAGCGTGCAGAAGTTTAAGGTGAGCTCGCCTAGACACACTGACACGTCCTCCTTTTCAGAGAAAGAACGACATGTCCCAGACGCCTCAGAGCCAGGATCTCTTTTCCCGCGGCTCCTACGCAGAAACTGCCCGCATTTCAGACATCATGCGCAAAGAGTCGGTGGGTGGTTTCATCCTTCTTGCCGCCACCGTGCTTGCCGTGGTGCTGGCAAATACCCAGGCGTCCCACTTCTACGAGACTGTGCGTGACACTGAGGTCGGCATAACTGTGCCCGGCTTTAGCCACCTGATGATGAATGTGCACCATTGGGCTGCAGACGGCTTGCTCACTGTCTTCTTCTTCCTCACCGGCCTCGAACTCAAAAAAGAGTTCGTGGTGGGTGACCTGCGCAGCCCCGGCAAAGCAATCGTTCCGGTAGCTGCGGCCTTTGGTGGTGCTATGACTCCCGCTATTCTCTATTTCGCCATCAACCACGGCAGTGATACTGCGGTGCACGGTTGGGCTATTCCTGCCGCGACCGATATTGCCTTCGCGGTTGCTGTGCTGGCGGGTGTGGGCACCTTCCTCCCCGCAGCTCTGCGTACCTTCTTGCTGACTCTGGCAGTGGTCGATGACCTCATCGCCATCGTCATCATCGCTCTCTTTTACACCAGCAGCTTTCAGGCCTGGTACCTCATTGCCTCCATTATTCCCATCGGTATTTACTTCTGGGTGACTCACAAGCATGAGCGCCTCTTCCACGAAAAGAAGTGGGCTGCTTGGGTTATTCTGCTACCCCTGGGTCTTACTACCTGGGCACTTTTCTTGGAGTCCGGTATTCACGCCACCATCGCCGGCGTCATCCTCGGCTTCTGTGTACCGGTGCGTATGACCAGCCAGGCTAAGGCAGCCGGGTCGAACGGCGGCCTCTCTGAGGTGCTCGAGCACCGCCTGCGTCCGCTCTCTACCGGCTTCTGCGTTCCCCTCTTTGCATTCTTCTCAGCCGGTGTAGCGATTGGCGGTTGGGACGGCCTGCAGCGAGCAGTCGCTGACCCCGTAGCCATCGGCATCATCGTGGGCCTGGTAGTCGGCAAGACGGTCGGTATCACCGGCACCACCTGGCTGATTACCCGATTCCGCGGCGTCAACCTAGACTCCGACATCGCCTGGGTGGACATCATTGGCCTGGCGGTGACCGGCGGTATCGGCTTCACTGTCTCCATGTTGGTGGCCGAACTGTCCTTCGCGGCAGGGGAGGCTCACACCGAGGACGCCAAAATCGGCATTATGATCGGATCTGTCACCGCCGCTATCTGTGGCGCTATCATCCTGTCCATACGCAACAAGCACTACAAGCTGATTGCCCAGAAGGAATCTCTGGACGAAAACCAGGACGGCATCCCCGACGTCTTCACGGACGACACCAGCAAACGCTAACCACGAAACGACAACGTCACAGTCCCACCCCTTTGCACATTTGCGGGTGAGCTGTGAGAATTGCCTAGGTATTTACGAGGGTATTTGGCCCCCACACACTGGCAAGCCCCCGCCCCACGTGCCGCGGCGGTTTGCTGCTGAGCAGCGCACCACCACCCCACCCATACAATCGGGGTGGTGTTGCCCATTAAAGATTTGGAGCACGCATGGATATTTTGCTGGACGCGGTTCACTGGATTAACCAGTCCACCGCAGGGGCGACTGAGAGAATTACTAACACCTCAGACGCTCTCTGGAAATACTTCCTTCTCTACGCCCTAGTCGCTGTTGGCCTCTTTATCACGGTAGCCACCCGCGGCATCCAGTTCCGTTCCATCCGTGAAATGTTCCGCACTCTTAAGGATCCAGCGGGCACTGAGTACAACGGCAAGAAGAGCATCTCAGCATTCCGCGCTTTCACTGTCTCCGCGGCGTCCCGTGTAGGTACAGGCAACATCGCCGGTGTTGCGCTAGCTATCTCTATTGGTGGCCCTGGCGCAGTTTTCTGGATGTGGGTTATCGCGTCCGTGGGTGCGGCGTCCGCCTTTGCTGAGTCTTTGCTGGGCCAGCTCTACAAGCGTAAGGGCGAGGACTCCTATATTGGTGGCCCTGCCTACTACATGCAGCGCGGCCTGAATGCCCGCTGGCTGGGTCTTATCTTTGTAGCTTTCATCGTGGTCACTTACGCTTTCGTATTTGTGGCTGTGCAGACTAACTCGATCGTGGACGCTGTGGCTGGCTCTTTTAACGTGGACGTCACCGAAACTCACGGCATGGGCTTCCGCTTGGCTATTGGTGCGATAATCGCTGTCATCTCAGCCTTCATTATCTTCGGTGGAATTCGCACCATTTCATCAGTGACTGAGGTTCTGGTGCCGGTGATGGCAGTTCTCTACCTCTTCTTGGGTGTGCTCATCGTGGCGATGAACCTGGGTGAAATCCCCGGCATGATCGGTGATATTTTGGCTGGTGCTTTTGGCGTCAAGGAGTTCACCACCGGTGGTCTGATTGCAGTGATTACTCAGGGTATGCGCCGCGGCCTACTCTCTAACGAGGCCGGTATGGGTACCGCGCCTAACGCCGGTGCTACCGCATCCGTTTCGCACCCCGCCAAGCAGGGTTTCGTGCAGGCGCTGGGCGTCTACTTTGACACCATGCTGGTCTGCTCCATCACCGCTTTCATCGTACTGCTCTCTAACCCCACCTACGGCGATCAGGCCAAGGGCGCTTCGCTCACCCAGAGTGCTCTGGCAGAGCAGCTGGGCCCCTGGGCAATGCACTTTTTGACCGTAGCAATCGCTCTCTTCGCCTTCTCCTCCATCATCGGTAACTACTACTACGGTGAATCAAATATCCGTTTCATGACCGAGAAGCATCTGCCCATGAACATCTTCCGCTTCGTGGTCATTGTGTTTGTGTTCTTCGGTGCTATCGCGTCGCTGGATCTATTGTGGAACCTGGCTGACTTGCTGAACGGCGGCATGGTTATTGTGAACCTGACCGCGGTCTGCCTGTTGATGCCTAAGGTACTGAAGGTGCTGCGCAACTACGAGTCCCAGCGCAAGGCTGGCCTTGAGCCCATCTTCCAGGCTTCTGATCTGCCCGAGATTAAGAACCTGGATGCCTGGGACGGCACCGACGAACTGACTCAGCGTTCCTACTGGGACGAGATGGACCGCAAGATGGCTGAAAAGAAGGCGGCTAAGGGGCGCTAAAACGCAGGTGCCTATCCCCCGCCATTCAACTCCTTAGAAAGTGAGTGAGGGCAGTCATTACCAAGTGGCTGGTCTCACTCAACTTTTTAAGGGGGAGTAGCGTCCCCACCTCAACCCCTTCGTCCACGAGGCATACACAGCAAGAAAGTTTATTTAATGGAGCATGATGATTCTGGCATAATGGTCCTAAGTTCCTTGGAAATACGGGAAAGTTGATAAAGGTTAATATCTCAGAACACCGATAAAGACTGCACTTTCCCTATAACCAGCGCTGACATAGAGGGTGCCTTCGATTTACACACTTTTTCGAGGTGAGAGAAGATCCTGTTCCTGCAGATTTAGAGACCTTCCTACACATCGCCACAGAGCAACACGAAATATCTATATACGGCAAGAAGGAGCCCCATGCCCGTTGACCCTCAGCACACCCAGATTAAAGAAACCGCCTATACCCTGGCTAAGAAGTTCGGCTGGGCACTGGAATACAACGGTGGGCTAGAACTCGATGGGGAGTTCTTAGATGACGCTGACCTTTCCACCGAGCGCACCGAGGACGGGGTGACCGTGGAGTACGTGCTCAATCTCAGCTACGCTGACAGCACCGCCTACGGTTTCACCCTCACCCGTGAGGATGCCGGCGGTCAGCTGACAGCCAGCACCGGCTTTGATTCAGGGGCTAGTTTTGGTGGGGCCGCAGCATCCATATCCGGTGACACCTTCGGAGCTGGTTCCTTCGCTACCGGCGGGATCCCGGGTGAGAATGCGGTGACCCTAGCAGAGAAGTACTACATCACCACGGTAGCTGAGCTGGTGGAGGCGATAGAAACAAAGCTGGAGGCTCTGGGTATCTAGCAGAACCCTATTGGTACTCCACCCACATAAAAGGTAAGCTCACTTATACTACCACCGTAGCAAAGGAGCACCCCGTGGCAATTTTCACCCACACTTCAACTTTCACGCCCTCTCAAGAAACGGTGAAAACCTGGCTGACCCGCCCCGGCGCTCTCACCAGGGCCACCCCGCACTGGTCAGGTTCGGTCAAGAAAGAAGGCGACCCCCAGAATCTTGGTTCGCAGGCGCACCTTGCCTCGGCCCTCCCCTTCACCTCAGGCCTACTCACTCTTCCCTGGACCGCCGAGCACGTGGCAGCAGGAGAAGATACTTTTACGGACCAGCAGGCCAAAGGACCTTTCAGCTCCTGGCAGCACACCCACGACTTCTTTGAGACTCCTGGGCGCACCGTCATGCGGGACACTGTGACGTATGAACTGCTCCCCGGTGAGAAGCTGGGTACATCTGCTCAGGAGGCCGAAGGTAAGGCAAAACAGCAGGGCTTTAAGCTGCTGGGCACCGGCCGTAAAGGTGCCGAAAAAATTGGTGACACTCTGGTTAACAAGCACCTGACAAGAGTTTTTGATGCTCGCGAGCGCCGTATTGCTGCTGACCTTGAATTCCAGGAGCGGTACGCCCACGATCCCATCACCGTGGTTATCGCTGGTGCTTCAGGCATGGTGGGGCAGCAGGTTTCCGCCCTCTTGACCGGCGGTGGGCACACGGTGCGCACTCTGGTGCGCCGTGCTCCTCAAGCTGAGAATGAGTTTCGCTGGGACCCTGCCGCTGGTGAGATTGATACCGAGGCTTTTGATGGCGCGCAAGCTGTTATTCACCTGGGTGGCGCAAGCATCAATCAGCGTTTTACGGAGCAGAACAAGAAAGCTATTCTTGAGTCCCGCATCCAGTCCACCACCCTGCTAGCTAATACGCTTGCAGATGTGGCACGCAAGGACGGCGGCGCCGGCCAGGTGCCCCACACCTTCATTTGCGCTTCGGCGGTTGGCTTCTATGGAGCTGACCGGGGCACCGAGGTGCTGACTGAAGATACCCCGGCGGGTTCCGGCTTTTTAGCGGAGGTATGCCAGCAGTGGGAGGCCGCGACCGAACCTGCCAGGGAAGCTGGTCTGCGCACCGTTAATATTCGTACCGGCCTGGTGCAGTCAGCCCTTGGTGGCATGCTCAAAGTTCAGCTGCCTCTCTTTCTCACCGGCACCGGTGGGTATGTGGGCAGCGGTGAGCAGATGCAGAGCTGGGTAAGCCTGGACGATATTGCGGGCATCTATGTGCACGCTCTCTTCACCGATTCTTTGCAGGGCCCAGTTAACGCGGTTGCGCCCACCCCTGTTACCGCCAAGAAGTTGGCTAAGACTGTGGGAGCAGCACTCAAGCGTCCTGCGGTTCTACCGATTCCCCCGGCGGCTCCTGCTCTCCTGCTTAAAAAAGAGGGTGTGCAGGAGCTGGCACTTGCCAGCCAAAACGCCAGCGCCGACAAACTAGTCAAGAGCGGCTATGTTTTCTTTGAACCTGCTCTGCGCCAGGCACTAGAACACGAGCTGGTGCGCTAAACCTGGCACAACTAACGCCTCACCTGCGTGGACGCCGTCTCACCGCTTTCTGCTAGCAGAGTTAGCGGGCGAAGGCGGCGTCTTTTTGCTACCCCGAACCGCAGTTTTATTTGATGGCTCAACCTTTTTTCTTTACCCGCATTCCGTCCCAGCACCTCCAAAAGTTAACCGCCACCCACTAAGCTGTTGTCTAACACACTGCCCTAAACACACACGAAAGATGAGCAATGGCTTCTTCTCTCTCACGCCGCCTTGCGGGCATCACCGCCACCGGCGCAACTGTACTTGCCCTCATTGCAGTACCGGTTGACCATGCTAACTCAGCGGATGCTCCTAGCACTCTGACCCTGCTGAACATCAACGATTTTCACGGCCGCATTTCTCCGAGCATCGCTATGGGTCTAGCTAACACGGTGCAGACCGAACGCGCAGCATCTTCTGGGGACTCCATGTTGCTCTCTGCCGGTGATAACGTGGGTGCCTCTCTCTATGCTTCCAGCGTGCAGAAGGACAAGCCCACCATCGACTTCCTCAACGCTCTGGGTCTGCAGGCAACTGCCGTTGGCAATCATGAGTTTGATGCTGGCTGGGATGATTTGATGAACCGCATCGTCCCTTCGTCTAACTACTCCCAGCTGGGCGCTAACGTCCTCACCCTTGACGGCGCACCTGCCCTGGATCCCTACTACACTTACACCACCGCCGAGGGCGTGAAGGTAGCTGTTATTGGTGCTGTCACTACCGAAACCCCTCAGCTGACTGACCCTTCAGCCCTCAGCACCATTCAGTTCACCGACCCCGTCGCTGCGGTTAACCGCTACGCTGAGCAGCTTTCAGATGGCAATGAAGCTAATGACGAAGCTGATCTGGTCATCGCTGAATACCATGAAGGTGTTAATACCAGCGCTACGGCAACCGATGCAATCATCAACCAGACCAGCGGCGCTGTTGATGTTATTTTCACTGGCCACACCCACGAAGAATACGTTATTGACGCACCTGTTCCAGGCGAAAACCGCACTCGCCCGGTTCTCCAGACCGGTAACTACGGGGATAATCTGGGCAAGGTCGTGCTCAACCTGAGCGCCGACGGCACGGTGGAAAGCTACACTGCCGGTCTCGTGCCTAACATGGGTGCCCCCAGCGCTGATCAGATTGCTACTGACCCCGTGCTGGCTACTGCAAACACCATCATCACCGATGCTAACGCCTACGCTACTGAGCAGGGCTCAGTAGTGGCAGGTCAAATCACTGGCCCCATTACCACCGGTTACGATCCCACAACCGCCGCTAAGGGCGGCTTTGATATGCGTGACCGTGAATCCACCATGGGTCACCTGGTAGCTGATATGTACCTGCACGCCGCTAACTCATCCGGGCGTACCCCCGCGGACATTGGCATTGTCAACCCCGGCGGTCTGCGCGATGAACTACCCGCTGGTCTGCGCACCTCACTAAGCGCAGCTGCTGGAACCGATGTGCGCGTCATGGACATCGTGAACGTCACCCCTTTCGCTAATAACCTTTGGACCACCGAGCTCACCGGTGCACAGCTACGCAGCGTGCTAGAAGAGCAGTGGCAGCAGACCTCAGCTGGTGAGATGGCTACCCGCCCCTACCTTCAGCTGGGTTTCTCCTCGAATGTCACCTACACCTACACAGGTGCGCCCACCGCTGAAGGTTACGCAACCCGCGGCTCTAACATCCTGGATGTTTTTGTTAACGGTACTAAGGTTGCGGACAGTGACACCTACACTGTAGCTATCCCCAGCTTCTTGCTGGGCGGAGGCGATAACTTTGGCACCCTGTCAGCAGGGGCAAACGCCAAGGACACCGCCCTGGTTGATTCGGATGCTTTCGTTTCCTACTTCAAAGAAATGGGCAGTGTTTCGCCCAACTACGCTAAGCAGGCAGTACAGGTGCAGAACCTGACTGAATCCTATGACGTCAACGGAGCGCTCATCTTTGATTTAGCGGATCTGAATGTAGATAGCTACGGTGTACCTAGCCTGACAGAACTGAAGGTCACTGTGGGCGGTATTGAGGTAGGCACCGCCACTGTGGCTGCTGACGGAACCGCCAGCATTAGCCTTGACATGGCTGGCAAGGGCGTTCCCAACGGCACCCACGAGGTTGTGCTGACCGATGGTACCGGCGTAGCTGGCACCGTGGTTCGCCTGAGCGCTACCTTCACCGGCGAGCAGAGCGTCCCACCCGTGGTTGAACCCAGCCCGGAGCCCAGCGAACCCGTTCCTTCACCAGAGCCCAGCCAGCCTGCCCCCTCTGATCCTGCTCCTTCACCGGAACCCAGCGACCCTGCACCTGCCGAACCTACGGCAGACCCCTCCGCAACCCCTGCGCCCACCTCTGAACCCACCGCTTTTGAATACGAGAACTGCCGTGCAGTTTGGGATGACCTGGACAGGCCCATCAAAGAAGGTAAGCCCGGTTTCCACCCCGGTCTTGACTCAGATGGTGATGGAGTTGGGTGCGAGACTGACCCCGACTACACCAATGATTCTGATGACTCAGGTTACTCCGATAGCTCAGGCCTTTATGGTTCTAGTGGTTACGGCTCTAACGGTTCTTCGCAGCGACTGGCTCATACCGGTTTCACCTCGATTATGATTGCTGCCGCTGGTGCGCTGGCAGTTTTCGCCGGTGGTGCCGTCCTGGTAGCTAACCGCCGCCGCAAGGCCTAAGCTGACCCACCCTCTAGAGGGGAAGTCAGCAAAGAAGCCCCGCAGACTACATATCAGCCTGCGGGGCTTCTTTGCGCCCTGTAAGAAGCTTAATCTTCAAGATTTTCAGGCAGCATCCCTCGCTACAGGGCTTGATCATAAGGGCAAGTTCGCCAGGTGCTGATGATGCTAACCATTCAAGATCAGTCTTTGCGTACGTGCGAGTAGATCGCTGCGGCAGCTGCTCGTACACCCACCGACAGCGTCGGGTCCGGCAACGGAGCAAAGAAAGGTGAATGATTGCTGATGGGCACCTCAGCATTGAGATGCTCATCGGAAAAGCCGCCCAACATCCAAAAAGTATAGGGAATATTAGCAGCGTCCCCCAGCTCACCGAAATCTTCGCTACCCATCAGGCGGTAATCCGGATCAAAGGTCACCAGTTCTTCTCCTAGTTCCTGGGTGAAGGTTTCTGTTAATTTTTCAGAAAGAGCAACGTCATTCATCACGATATTTGAGGCATGATAATTCTCAATTTCTGGTTCATCAGCGCCAGAAGCTTGGCACTCACTACGAATAATACGTATAACTTTGTGCAAGACCTCTTCCCGAATTTTCTGAGAGGCCGATCGAATGCTTAACCGAAATTCAGCCTGATCGGGAATAATATTCTCCTTTTTCCCGGCATGAAGGTAGCCGCAAGTAACCACTGCTGAATCCAAGGGACCAACTTCACGGGAAACCACCGACTGCAGGCGTACCAGAATGTAGGCACTCAGAATAACCGGATCAATAGTGTCCTGAGGTTGAGACCCATGTCCACCCTTACCTTTAACAATGACTTTCAACGAGTCAACGGAGGCTGTGACCTCATTTTTTGTCACCCTGAGGGTTCCCGCTGTGAAAGGAAAAACGTGCTGACCGTACAAAGCCTCAGGACGGGGCACTGATTGCCACAAGCCCTGACTAACCATAAGTTTGGCGCCGTCCTTACCTTCTTCTCCAGGCTGGAAAATGAACTCAATCGTCCCAGCCCAACTTTCTGCGTCGCGGGCAAAGAGATCCATGGTTTTCAGACCCATGGCGATATGGGTGTCATGGCCACACCCGTGCATAACCGCAACGTCCTCACCGTCTAGGACGCCTCTTGCCTCTGAGGCGTAGTCCAATCCGGTTTGCTCCAGGATGGGTAGGGCATCGATATCTGCCCGATAGGCAACGACCGGCCCCTCACCATTGCGCAAAATTACCACTGTTCCAGTTTCACCAATAGGAACAATCTCTCGCTCTACACCGGGAGCCAGAACCAGATTTTCCGCCCGTTCCCTGATTTTGCGGGTTGTTTCAAACTCCTGCAGAGACAGCTCTGGGGAGGCATGATACTCCTTGTATTCAGTTATAAGAGCAGTAATGTCCTCATCGCGGAGGTTTAAGGTAGCGGGAAGATAAGACATAAATGATTTCTTTCTATCCATTAGTTACGTGCGGAAGTTAGTTACGGTTTAGTTGATAAAAATACCTGCCCCGGGACCCATAGACAGATCGAAAGTGTAGAACACGAAGAGAACCGCCAACCAGGCCAGCCAGAAAGTAAAAACGAAAGGTAACAGGCGGGCTATCATGGTACCCAAACCAGCCTGGGGCTCATACTTTTTGACCATTGCTAGTACTAAGAAGAGGTAGGGGTTCATGGGGGTTACGATCTGAGTCGCAGAATCCCCTACGCGGAAGGCGCCCTGAATAAAAGCGGGTTCAAAGCCCAGCAGTCCGAACATCGGAACGAAGACTGCTGCCATGATGGTCCACATCCCTGAGCCAGAGGTGATGAAAAGGTTGAGGAAGGAACAGAGGATGATGAAAAAGATGATGACGGGGAAACCGGTCATACCAATATTTTCAAGCCCCTCTGCACCAGTTACAGCGATCCAGGAGCCGAGGCCACTCCAGTTGAAGAGGGCAACAAATTGCCCTAAGACAAAGGCTAGAACCAGGAAACCGGTCATATCTTTCAGTGCTTCGCCCATGAGGGTGGGCACATCTTTATACCCACGAATTGACCCCGAAACCCTGCCATAGACGTACCCGCTGATAGAGAAAAATAAAAAGATAATGAAGACAATGGATGCGAGCAAAGGCGATTTAGGCAAAAAGTCACCATCTTCATTACGCCAGGGAGATTCTGGAATGAGTACAGCCACAAGAACCACCACGGCAGTCAGGAAAATAGAGATGCCTGCCCAACCCAGAGCTTTCTTTTCTACTTTGCTGAGGCGAGCTTCAACAACCATGTTGGGGGTAGTTGGGGGAACCTGTTCATTAACGATGACGCGTTGTGCACGGGTAGTGGGGTTGAGATCTTCTGTTTCGCCATCTTGGATTTCCTCCCATGAAACTCGGTCTTTCACGATTCGGGGCTCTAAAAATTTATCGATGACAAAGCCCGCAACCAACGACAGGACGATGGCTGAAACGACGTTGTAGTAATAGTTTGAAATCGGTGAAACTTCGGCCACCGAGTCTACTAAAGCAGGAACCGTCGGCAACACCGCATTGGTGATACCCGCAAAGAGAGCATCAAGGGAGGTGGGAATGACATTTGTTGAGTAGCCAGCACCAGCGGCAGCGAATCCGCCCATCAAACCCGCCAAGGGGTGCCTGCCTGCCGCCTTGAAGGCAAGGGCGGCCAGGGGCGGTACTACCAGGAAGGCGGTATCTGCCATGATTGAGCCAACAACACCAATAAAGCCCACCGCATAAGGCAGAATCCAGCGAGGTGCGCCGCCGATCGTGTAACGAATGGAGGCAGCGAGGAAGCCTGATTTCTCTGCTATTCCAATGGCTAACAGAATAGTGATCACCGTGAGCAACGGTGGAAATCCAATGTAGTTAGCTCCAATAGTGGTGGTAAACCATGTAAGGCCTTCTGCGCTGAACAACCCTTTGATGGCTACAGGCTCTTCTGCACCCGGTACTTCGATGACGATATTTTGCCAGGCCATGATGCTCGACAGAATAGCGGTGACAAGGAAAAGCAGAGTGAAGAGGGTGAAAGGTTCGGGTAGTTTATTACCGACGCGCTCAATACCTGTTAGCAACCGGTCTGTGACGCTCTTTTTTGGGGCTGTTGCGGGGGTTGTCATGCCAGTCTCTTTTTCGTCAAAGCTGAAGGTGCGCTGAGAAAACAGTCTAACCATAATGAGAGCTGTACAGGTGTTTTGAATCACATATTCTATGTGTGTCGGTGGTCTCCCCACCCCGGGTAGGCAGGGTGCTCTGTAGGGAGTCTCCGATAAGCTGGGTTCTATGACTCTAGCCAGCGTTACCACTAGCACCGACCTCACCGTCTTCGGCATCTTCTTCTACACGGCGCTGTTCGTCTCTATGGGTCTGGCACTTTTTTGTGTAGCAACCGTGCATAAGCAGCCCCATTTCACCGAGATGCAGAAGCTCAAGTGGGTGCTCTTCACAGTCTTCGTGCCCATCGTAGGCCCCATCGCCTACCTGCTGAGATTACGCAGTGACAAGAAAGAGGGATTGCACTAGGAGCCGCATAGTAAGGTGGTTAATACGATAAACCTATTCGAATGGAGAAGATCGTGCCCATCACCGTAAAAGCCCTACAAAAATTTGGCCCAGACCAGCCCTTTAAGGTCACTGAGATTGAACGCCGCGATCCGCGTGAAGATGACATCGTCATCGATATCAAGGCTGCGGGCATCTGCCACTCTGACATTCACACCATCCGCAATGAATGGGGCGAGGCGCACTTCCCCCTAGCAGTAGGTCACGAAATCGCCGGTGTGGTTGAAGCTGTAGGTTCTAAGGTCACCAAATTCAAGGTGGGCGACCGCGTAGGCGTTGGTTGCCTGGTTAATTCTTGTGGCGAGTGTGAACAGTGCGCCGCAGGTTTTGAAAATAACTGCCTGAACGGGGCAGTGGGTACCTACAACTCAAAGGATGTAGACGGCAGCATCACCCAGGGCGGCTACGCCCAGAAGGTGACCGTCAATGAACGTTTCGTTCTGCGCATTCCCGATGCCATGGAGTTTGACGTAGCCGCTCCCCTGCTCTGCGCTGGTATTACTACCTACTCACCGCTAGCTCGTTGGAAGGTAGAACCCGGCCAGAAGGTTGCTATCTTGGGTCTAGGCGGCCTGGGGCACATGGGCGTGCAGATTGCTGCAGCTATGGGCGCTGAGGTCACTGTGCTTTCCCGTAGCCTCAAGAAGGCGGACGCCGCTAAGGAACTGGGTGCCTACCGCACCCTGGCGACCACCGAGGAGGGCTTCTTTACTGAGCACCGCGGTGAGTTTGACCTGATTCTTAACACCATCTCGGCACCTATCGATCTGGATGCCTACCTGGGCCTACTGAAACCCCGTGGCATCATGAGCGTGGTGGGTCTGCCGCCGGAGACGCTACCCCTGCACCTGAACCGTCTGATCGGTGGCGGTAAGGTACTAACCGGAAATAACATCGGCGGTATTCCTGAAACCCAGGAAATGCTGGATTTCTGCGCGCAAAACGGCATTGCCGCCGTCATTGAAAAAGTCGGCATTGATGAAGCGGATGCCGCCTACGAGCGTGTGGTGGCCGGTGATGCACAGTTCCGCATCGTCATTGACACTGCAACGTTCGATGACGCTGAGGTGACCGCCTAAAAACTGAGCTAGGCAGCGCCACTATCGCCCTATAGCCCGAAGCCCTACCCGCCACTGATACATGCATGTAGTATCTGTTGTCAGGTAGGGCTTTGCGCTTTGTCAGCGCATTCTTGGCACCATCAAAGGAGATTTACCGTGCCTACTCTTCACGACGTCGTCATTCTGGGTGGGGCGCGCACTCCTCAGGGCAAACTTCTAGGCCAACTCGCACCACTTTCTGCAGTGCAGTTGGGCGCCCACGCAGTATCAGCAGCTCTAGAGCGCACCGGCGTTGCGAAAAACGCTGTTGAGCATGTCTATATAGGTCAGGTACTGCAGGCTGGTTGCGGGCAGAACCCAGCCAAGCAAACCGCTATGGCCGCCGGACTACCTGCGCATGTGCCAGCAGTGACCGTCAATAAGGTCTGCCTTTCAGGGCTGGTGTCCATTATTGATGCAGCCCGAATGATTCGTCTGGGCGAGGCTTCGGTGGTGGTAGCTGGCGGTCAGGAGTCCATGTCGCAGGCACCCCACGTTGCCTCCGTCCGTGCTGGTCACCCCTACGGGAACCTGAACCTGGTGGACACCATGGCCGGTGATGGCCTGTCGGACGCCAGTGAAGGCATTTCAATGGGAAACTTGACCGAGCGAGGTAACAGCAACCTTTCCATCACCCGCCTACAGCAGGACGAGATAGCTGCCGCTTCCCACCAGCGCGCAGCAGCGGCACAGCAAGCCGGAGTCTTTGATAAGGAAATTGCGCCTCTGGCCATTCCGCAGCGCAAGGGCGAACCCCTGGTAATCTCGGCGGATCAGGGGGTGCGCGGTGACTCCACCACAGAGACCCTTTCGCGTCTGCGCCCCGCCTTCAGCGAGGAAGGCACTATCACCGCGGGTAATTCTTCGCCCATTTCTGACGGTGCGGCCGCCCTGGTGCTGGCATCCAAGGACTACGCAGAAGCTCATGGACTCACTTGGTTAGCTGAAATCGGAGCGGCGGGTCAGACCGCGGGACCTGATAACCAGCTGCACCACCAGCCCTCACGTGCCACTGCAGCAGCCCTGCAGAAGGCAGGCTGGCAGGCTAGTGACCTCGATTTTTGGGAAATCAACGAGGCTTTTGCCGCTATCACCCTGGCGTCCTCAGATGAGCTGGGTGTTGATGCACAGAAGGTCAATATCCACGGTGGAGCCATCGCCCTGGGCCACCCCATCGGGGCCTCGGGTGCTCGTATCGCCCTGCACGCGGCCCTTGAACTGGCACGCCGCGGTAACGGTAAAGCTGCGGTCTCTCTCTGCGGTGGTGGCGGTCAGGGTGAAGCCCTGCTGCTCTTCCGCTAGGAAGCGCTAACACCTCAACACAGTAACCAGCTGGGCTCAATAAACACTCAGCGGTGCCCGCCCCGTTGATGCTCTACAGTTAGCGCATCACCGGGGCGGGCACCGCTTTCATAGCGATAAACCCTAGTCAGCGAAGGGGTAATCGGTGTAGCCGTGAGCACCTGGGGTATAGAAAGTGTCCATATCCGGGGTATTGAGTTCCAGGCCCTCACGCCAGCGGCGCACCAGATCTGGGTTAGCAAGGAGCATACGGCCCACTACTGCGGTGTCTGCCAGGCCCTCTCCAACAATGCGCTTCGCCTCTGCCAGGTCAGTGACTTCAGTAAAACCGCTGTTGAGCTGGGTGAAACCACCAAAGGTCTTGCGCAGGTGTGCCACGAAATCGCCGGCAATATCGATGTGCAAAATCGACAGGTACGCAAGATCCAGGTCAGCTAACCCCTCAAGGAGAGCGTTGTAGGTTGCCAGGGTCTCTTCGCGGTCGTCTTCGATATTGCCCTGGACGTTGTGCTCGGGAGAGATACGCAGGGCAGTGCGGTCAGCACCAATAGCATCAGCAACCGCGCGCACCACCTCAATGACCAGGCGGGCACGATTAGCCGGCGATCCGCCGTACTCGTCAGTGCGCTGGTTAGCTGAGGGTGTCAAGAACTCGTGCAAGAGGTAGCCGTTAGCGCTGTGTAGCTCCACAGCGTCCATGCCAGCCTCGATAGCGTTGCGGGCTGCCGTGACAAACTCTTCTACAATGCGGGGGAGCTCCTCGGTGGCTAGGGCACGGGGTTCGGGCACATCTTCTCTGCCGTTGGCCCCATGCAAGGTCACCCCGGGTGCGATAGCGCTGGGCGCCTCAGCTTGTTCACCATTGTTAATACTGGGCAACGTTAGGCGGCCACCGTGCATAATCTGCATGACGATGGTGCCACCCTTGGCGTGCACAGCGTCGGTGACACGGCGCCAACCAGCTACCTGCTCGGCGGTGTAGATGCCAGGTTGCCTCACAAAAGCCTGCCCTACGTGACTGCTGGCGGTGCCTTCGGTGACGATGAGCCCGGCGGTGGCGCGCTGAGAGTAATACTCTACGTGCAGGTCAGAGGGCACACCGTCAGCGCCGGCGCGGGAACGGGTGAGAGCTGCCATGGTAATACGATTGGTGAGATTAAGAGCGCCAGCTTGAGCCGGGCTAAAGAGATCAGTCATTGAATATGCCTTTCACAAATTGTTTTCACCCCTGCACAACCGCCCGCGGCACTGACCTATTCCCTGAAGACCCCCACTAACTTGTTTTATCTTCTTAAAGTTTAAAATGTGCTCAGCACCCTACCCTTTTTAACTGGTGGGGGCAGTAATGTTAGAGCAGATATCACTTTTCTCAAGGAGTTTTTATGGCCGGTGGTTTGGCTGCCCTTTTAGATGACGTTGCAGCACTGGTGCGCTTAACTGCATCGAGCGTTGATGACATTGCCGCTGCCGCTGGCCGTGCCAGTGCTAAAGCAGCAGGTGTGGTAGTGGACGACGCCGCAGTAACCCCCCGCTACGTTGAAGGTCTCTCCCCCGCCCGCGAGGTGCCCATCATCAAAAAAATTGCGATGGGTTCACTGCGTAACAAGCTACTCTTCATCCTGCCGGCTGCGCTTTTACTGAGCCAGTTTGTGCCCTGGATTCTAACCCCGCTTTTGATGTTGGGCGGCACCTACCTTTGCTTTGAGGGTGCCGAGAAGGTCATCGAAGTGCTCTCCAAGAAAGATCACCAGAAGAAGACTCCCGCTATTAAGCAAGGCCCGGACGCTGAGAAGCAGGTGGTATCTGGGGCGGTGCGCACCGACTTCATTCTTTCTGCCGAAATCATGGTGATTGCACTCAACGAGGTTGCCGCAGAGAGCTTTGTGTCGCGTGCCATCATTCTGGCTGTGGTAGGCGTAGGCATCACTGTGGTGGTTTACGGCGCAGTGGCGCTGCTGGTCAAGATGGACGATATTGGGCTTGCGATGGCAAAGCGCGAATCCGCCGGTGCACAAAAGTTTGGCATGGGGCTGGTTAAGGCTATGCCCATCGTGATGAACTTTATTTCTGTCGTTGGTATCTTCGCTATGCTCTGGGTGGGTGGCCACATTATTCTGGTCGGCCTGGATGAGCTAGGCTGGCACGCCCCCTATACCTTCGTGCACCACATGGAGCACTACGGCGCTGTGGTTCCTACCGTCGGTGGGGTACTGGCGTGGTGCATCAACACCTTCTTCTCCATGGTGCTGGGCCTGGTGTGGGGTAGCGTCATCGCTGGCATCATGCATTTCCTTCCTTTTGGTCACGGCAAGGGCCACGAAGAAGACCACGCTGTTGAAACTGACCAGCAGAAGGCAACCGCCCCTACTGGTGAGCACGGTGGGTCTGTAAAAGCCTAAACTTTCTGCGCGAGCCCCGGTGGTTCAGCAATATTCGCTGAACCACCGGGGCTTTACTGTATCCAGCTACTGTGACCTGTTCCATGCGCAGAGTGAGAGTGGGCGTGCTATAGTTACTCAAGGTTCAACCCCGGCATGGTTGCCGGTGAGCTAACACCACTGACGTGGCTTTAGGGTTACCCCACATCGCTGATACGCGATGGGGACCTCATCTATGAACTTCTCAGCTCAGCACTTTGGCACTGACGAGCACCGAGAAAATACTTCATCATCCGCACCCCTGGTGCACCTCTGCTTTTGGCGCTTTTCTGCACAAGAGCGGGTTTAGCTGCGTCCCCTGCCCGCCCCGGGCACCACTGGGCTCTGACCCCTCAAAATTGGGTTCTGCCCGCAAGAAAGACTAAGAAGGTAAAGAAGAAATGACTTACGCATCCATTAAAAATATTGAAACCGCACTAATGCGCGAGCTGACTGTTCAAGAGGCTCGGTACGCCCCGGCACTGCTAGCTCAGGCCAAACAGCTGATTAGTGATCGTGTACCTAGCCTGGATAATCTCTGCGCTTCAGACACTGATTTTGCTGCTACCGTGGCGCAGATTCAGGGTGAAGCCGTTGCCCGCGTCTACCGCGCTCACCGTGTGGGTGAAGGCACCGGCAGCTACCGTATGAACATTGAGGTGGCAGCTCAAATTCTCTACATTACCCAGGACGAGGCCGCCCGCCTGCGCCGCAATAGCGGCTTTTCAGCCCGCGACCGCTTCCTGCAACTGAGTATGGAGCAGGCTCCAGCACGTGAGGTGTTGGCGGTCTAGCAGATCACGCAGTGTGAGCTAGTAAGTTTTATGTTCAGGGGGAGGGTAGTAATGCCCTCCCCTGACTTCTTTAATCAACAGGCCCACTAAATGAGAAAACATCACGAGCCCCAGACTTCGAAGCGCTCTTTAGCCCTCCAGGGGTCGCACCTTTAATAAATTCATCGCCAGCAGCTTTTAAGGTTTTCTCTCCGTAACGTTCCGGAGGCGCACTCAAATACATACCAGCAGAACTAAAACCACCAGCCAAAGAATCAGAAGCCAAATTCGTTACACCATTCCTCACCACACTAGTCTCAGCCAACTTCTCCACCGAGGCAAACCCAGGAACCCACTGATTAGCCTTCACCCTAGAGGCAACACCAGCAGACCCACCACCCCACAAAGCACCATTAGTAAACGAACGCACCGCACCTGAGACAGTATGATCTACATCCGCTGAAACAGAAGAAGAAAAATTCCTAACCGATCGGCCAGGACGACGCTAACCCAGCCAATTAGGTTAAAGGAAAGGAAGGGGTGTCGGCACCCAGCCAACACCCCAACAGAAACAACTATCAGCTCAGAACCTAAGCCACATCACCAGACCCCGCAATACGCCCAGCACGCAACCCACGCACCTTATCCCCACCAATCGAAGCATAGATCATCAACCCAACA
>NZ_BAABKP010000007.1:0-59532 GCF_039543885.1 Rothia endophytica | reverse complement strand
AGGCTCCACCAGAGCCTGGGCTACCGCACGCCGGCTGAAGTCGAAGCCGAGTTTTGGGAACACCACCCCAGTCGAGAAATAATGGAAATTAAGGCACAAGCCTAGGAACAAAAACCGGGGCACTTCAAGAACCGTAATGACCAGCACCCATGACGCCGACTATCTGGCTTTTTGCAACCGTTATGAGTCCCTATTTTCTGGGCTAGTCTCAATGGGGTGGACGCACGCCGAGGTCTACACTCGAGTCACTACCCTTTTCCCCGATATCAACCGGGAACACTTCGAGACCGCAATGGCCTCAGACCGTTGGGTTTTTACCGGGCGCAAGGAACAAACGCTCAATAATGTGATGATGGCGGCAGCCCTCTGGTACGCAGTAGCGATAACCTACGACCTTGAGGCAGATCCTGAATACGCTGCGGTTCACCTTGACACCGTCATCCTGCAAGATTTACCCCGTCTGCTCGACTCACTGGGATCTACCCCCGAAGATATTTCTGACATCATGGGCAAGCTGGGCGCCGCCTTGAAGTATCTGGCAAAGCACCCCTACACTGAGCTCCACGAAGCTGAGTATGATGATCTGCTCGAAAACCTGCCTGCTCCGGCAGCACGGGTAAGCGGCGGCACCCTTGAATGGCCACCCACCCGCGCAGTCATCGAAAACCGAGTGGGGGACCGTTCTTGGTCCGTTGCCCTCCTCAAAACAGGTATCTGCCCGCCGGACGCTGCCGACCAGGGTATCTCGCTCTCAGCAAGCTCCCTCACCGACCGCACTTTCCGCAACGCCCTAGGAGAGTTCCTCAACTACTGCGTGCGGTACGACCGCAAACCCACCGTGATGCTATACGGTCACTGGGCGGAGTCCACCACCCGCCACTACAAGGCGCCTCACCTCGGCGCTATCCGCGCTAAATACGGCTCATGGCACACCGCGCTCCAAGAAGGCCGCGCACTCATTAATGATGCCTTGAACCTCAGTAGCTCAGCTGCCCTGCCCGTGCGGAGCACCACCCACACTGCCCCCACCGACCCCCTTAACATCGATGACATCACAGCCCAGGGCATCGGCATAGTCCAGCCCAAAAAACTTAGCACCGAAGAAGAGGCCCAAAAAGCCTGGGACGGCCTCACCCAGGTCATGCAGCAGCGCCTCGAAGAACTGCCCTGGAGCCTCTCGCTGCACCTCTATTACATCTCCCCCGCAGTAGCAGAAACCGGGGATTACACCAACTACGCCAGTGTGCTACGCTCCCCCGCAGGCTACTTCTGCGAACTCACCTCAGCCAGCGAATTCACGTCTATCGATGTCACCATCACCGATGAGGTTCTCGCTGCCGCAGGCTGGGAAAACCCCCTGAGCAACGGCAGGTGGACCAAAAACTTCCTCTCCGTTGGCGAAGCCGCCCAAGATATCATCGCCGCCATGCGCTATGGCATGGGCTGCACCCAGCCGGACTACTACCAGTCAGATGACCCGGCTAATATGCAGGCCCTCGAAGCTAACCCCAGCACCGGGTCAATCCCCATGGTGCCGGTCACCGGTGAAGGCTACGTCTCCATCGACAGTTTCTAGAACACCCCTCAAAATACCGCAAATCTCCCCATCACCAGACCCCTAAGCTCACACCAGCACACGAACGCTTAGCTGAGGGTGCTTGCTCTTGTGTGCTTATAAGCTCGCACGCGCGACGCTTCAGCTCGCTTCGCTGGGGAAAGCTCGCCGTCGGGGTCAAAGGTGGTCCGATTCGGCTACTCCTCGGCAATTAATGCACAGTAGGATAGAATCTTATGACTCCCCGCCGCCCTAACCGCAGACTACCTAACCCTACTGATCGTCAGATTAGAAACGCTGTGCGGGTGTTCGGCAGCTTCCCTGCCAAGCTACGCGCCGTCCTGGCAGTAGGTTTACTTCTGACGCTTCTTGGCGCTGGTCTTCTCTGGCTTCAGTCCTATAACTGGGATATTGAGGATGCGCTGAATGGCACCCGGCACAGCAGGGGTCAGTCGGTCAGCACCGGTTTTGCTGGCTCCGGGGTGCAGACCTACGGTAAAGCCTCCGAGGTGCTGAACGGTTTAGAGGTGAGCAACAGCGCGGCTCAGAGCACCTACAAACGGAATCTTTATGGGGACCCCTGGGCAGACATAGACTCCAACGGCTGTGACCAGCGCAATGACGTGCTGACCCGCGATCTGCAGGATCTCGAGAAAAACGGGGAATGCAGAGTCATGGCGGGCACCATTATTGACCCCTACACCGCCGAAACCATTCATTTCGAACGAGGCCCTAAAACCAGTGAATCGGTCCCTATCGACCACGTTGTAGCCCTCTCTAATGCGTGGAATAGCGGCGCCTGGCAGTGGAGCTATGAAAAGCGGGTACTGCTGGCCAATGACCCACTGAACCTTCAGGCAACCGGGCAGCGCCCAAACACCGAAAAATCCGACAAAAGCGCGGATGCCTGGTTGCCGCAACCGGGCTACCGCTGCGAATATGTAGCCCGCCAAGTATCCGTCAAAGCCTCCTACGGGCTGTCTGTCACCTCGGCTGAGAAACGTGCCATGGCTCGCGTGCTGAGCACCTGCCCTGAGCAGCCCGCCTACCGATCAGAATTTAGCCGCTAGTAATAATCCGGTGAGCGTCGTCTTTACCCGTGATAAAGATAGAAGGGGGCAAGGACGCCCCGTCTAAGGCTCAGCAAGGAGGCAGCAGTGAGCACGGAGTTTGCCGGCTATCGGCGCGGTTCGAGCGAGTACCGCCGCCTGCTCATCGCCATGTTTGCCGCCGGTCTTGCCACGTTCGCCCAGCTCTATTCTCCCCAGCCCTTGCTACCTGCTATTGCAGAGGATTTGGGTGTTTCTGCAGATACAGCAGCGCTCACCATGTCCTGCGCCACCGCCGGTCTTGCTCTCTGCACCCTGCTCTGGGCGTCGGTGGCTGACCATTGTGGGCGGGTGCGTACCATGACCGTTGCAGTACTCGGTGCCACATGTTTCGGGTTGCTTACCCCTTGGGTCAGTCACTACCCGCTCATGCTCCTACTTCGCACCGTTGAGGGTGCCTTTCTGGGTGGGGTGGCTGGTCTGGCTGTCGCCGTCATTGTGTCAGAAGCCCACCCTTCGGTGCGCGCTGCTGCTACAGGGCTTTATATCTCGGGGACCAGTATTGGTGGGCTAGCAGGCAGAATCATTGCTGGCCCTCTCTCGGAGGTCATGAGCTGGCGGCTCTCCATGTTCGCTGTCTCGGTGGTGGGGGCACTAGCTGCGGTTCTTTTTATCACGCTCATACCAGCCTCCCACGACCGCCAGCGAACACCTGGCGCCTCGATAGGATCTAGCGGGGTAGGCTCTGCACTGGGTTTCTTCCACAAAATTAAAGGCCTGCTGACCAATATGCAGGTGCTAGCTCTCTTCTTTGCTGGTTTCGCTCTGATGGGCGCCTTGGTCAGTATTTATAACTACATCGGTTTCAAGCTGCAGGCACCCCCCTATTTTCTCTCTCCCACCCTTATCGCCTTCCTCTTCCTGATGTACCTCTTTGGTACGGTATCATCGGGGGCAGCCTCACGGCTGACTGGCAAAAACGGGCTTAAACCTGTTTTTCTGACCTCCTGTCTGCTTATGGCGGCAGGTATTCTACTCACCCTGGCGGGCCCCTTACCCGTGGTGGTGCTTGGATTAGCTGTTCTCACCACCGGTTTCTTTGCCGCACACGCGATTGCCTCTGGTTGGGTGGGTTTGCTCTCCCTCGATGCAAAAACCCAGGCAACTGCCCTCTATAACTCTTTTTATTACACGGGGTCTGCTCTCGTGGGGTGGGCTACAGGCCTGCTCTACACGGCTGCTGGCTGGTCAGGCACTGCCCTTGCCTGCACAGGTCTGCTACTGCTATCTGCTCTTTTTTCAGCTCTAGCCCTGGGCAAAAAAGCAGGGTGACGATACGCGCTTTCTCTCCCCTGGCGTGCCGCCTTCTGCTAAGAAGCAATGGTGCCTACGATTGAGAGTAACAAGACTGTTTCCGCTTGAAACTTGTGTCTTCCGTTGATGGATTTCACAGAAAAATGTTTTCACGGTAAAGTTTTTGTCAAACAGATAAACCAACAGAACGGAATTTTCATGAGCCTTCTTTCAAACGCAGCTCTACGCGCAACTTCTGGCCCACTCATCCTCAACTCCGGCATCGGCAAGCTGAAAATGGACGAGGGCACTTACGGCTACCTCAAGGGCATGGCAGCCACCGGCGTCCCTGCCGTTGAAAAGCTCTCAGATCAGCAGTTTGGTAAAGCACTTGCCTTCGGCGAAACCGCACTGGGTGCCGCCCTACTGCTCCCCATCGTCCCCGCCAAGCTGGCTGGCCTGGGCCTGACCGTCTTCTCAGCCGGCATGCTGACCATGTACTTCGGCAACGATGAAATGACCCAGGATGACGGCATCCGCCCCACCCAGGAAGGCACCGGCCTGGCTAAGGACTTCATCATGCTCGGCGCTGGCCTAGCCCTGCTCTTCTCATCAAAGAAGTAGCTCAATATTCATAAAGCCCCGCACCAGCTGCCTCAGAGCAGCAGGTGCGGGGTTTTTTGCGCCTGCAAACAGCAACATGTGACCAGCCATAATCAACAGCCTGCTGTTCATTTCGTGATACATTTCTGTCTAGGCAAACTACCCTTGCACCACAGGACACACCATGGACGCGCTCCAAAACATACTCGATTCCGCTAGCTCCTTTATCTGGGGGCCTTGGCTCCTGCTCCCCCTCCTGGTAGGAACAGGTCTCTTTTTGAGTCTGCGACTGGGCCTTATCCAGCTTCGGCTCTTTACCAAGGCAATGAGCATCCAGTTTGGACGCCGCGCCAAGCAGCCCGGGCTCAAGGGCGAGATTTCAGCCTTCCAGGCCATGAGCACTGCCCTCGGAGCTACGGTGGGTACCGGCAACATTGTGGGTGTAGCTCTGTCGATCAGTATCGGCGGCCCCGGTGCACTCTTCTGGATGTGGGTCACCGCCATCTTGGGTATGGCCTCCAAGTACGCGGAATGCTTTTTGGGTGTGCGATTCCGCCATTACGACAAAATGGGGGAACTGACCGGCGGCCCGCAGTCCTACCTGCAACGCGGCATCCCCAATAAGTTCGGAAAGTTCCTGGCGACCATGTTCGCCGTCTGCTGTGTCTTCGCCTGCTTTGGCATTGGCAACATGACCCAGTCCAACGCTATCTCTGCCAACCTGGACCACTCTTTTGGCATCTCACCGGTAACAACGGCAATCTTCCTAACTGTACTTACTGCCGCCGCTCTACTGGGCGGCATCAAGATTGTGTCTAAAGTCGCCTCAATCTGTGTGCCCCTCATGATTCTGCTCTACCTGGGTTTTGGTAGCTACATCTTGATCCTCAACGCTGGGCAGATTCCCGAAGTTCTTGGCATGATTTTGCGAGGTGCCTTCACCGGTGAAGGTGCCGCCGGCGGCGCAGTGGGTGCAGGCTTCCTCATTGCCATGCAAATTGGCGCCCAGCGCTCACTCTTCTCTAACGAATCGGGGATGGGCACCGCGTCCATTCCCGCCGCAGTAGCAGCTACTTCTCACCCGGTGCGCCAGGGGCTAGCGTCCATGACCCAGACCTTCGTGGACACCATCATCGTCATTTCTATGACCGGCTTCGTCATCCTCACCACCGGCACCTGGACGGGCGGTGACCCCGCAACCATGACCTCCCTAGCCTTCGCTACCGGCTTACCCGGTGCCTGGGGCGGCTACATCGTGGCTTTCTGCCTGGTGTTGCTCGGCTATTCCACCGTGCTGGGCTGGTCCTACTACGGTGAGCGTGCCCTAGAATCTCTAGGTGGCGGACGTCGTGCTATCACTGGCTACCGTTTGGCCTTCGCTGTTATGTGCGGTGTAGGAGCCATTGCACCCCTAACTATTGTTTTTACTTTCTCAGACCTGATGAACGGTCTGATGGCTCTACCTAATCTGATTGGCCTGCTCTTACTCTCAGGCTTGGTCGCACGGGAGACTAAGAAATACCTGACCCACGACCCAAATTTTGAGGCAACCGTGGATACCATTGACGGCTTTATGTACGGGTTACCCGGCGGTTTGGACGCCCAGATTGACCATCAGGTGGACCTGTCCCAGAAGAACCCCGAGCTTGAACACCCGGACACCACCAGCCTCAAAGTGATTACCGAAAAGATGCTTGAGGAGCATACAGCAACGGCTGAGGCAGCACCGGTCTACGATGTAACCCTCACTAACGTACAGACCGGTTCTATACCCCTGCAGACCGGTTCACTGCCCATCATCCAGCAGGCTAAACCCTCTTTCGGCACTCCCACTGATCCCAGGGCCAGTAAACCTTAGAATTGACGCCAACTTGCATGCGCACTTTCCCCGGTAAACTGGTAGCTGCCCCACCCGGGGCGCAGGTGTGCACTTAGGTTTTCCGTGCCCCTGCCCATCGCACCGGTGACTGCCGGCGCACGAGACCTCAGGGAGAGTCATGGAAACCAACAAGCAGAAAGCCGATCTAGAGGATAAGGCGCAGCGCGTAGCTGCCGGCGAGGACATCCACGCACCGGCACCCGAGATTTTTCATCGCCAGCCTTACTCTTTTGTGCGCCGCGGTGATCGCCTGACCGCCCGCCGTCAGAAGGCCTGGGACGCCTACGCCCCCAGCCACGTGCTGGATTTACCTCGCGCTATCGGTGATACCTCGGTAGCCGAGGGCGCTGTTTTTGACCAGGAGAAACTTTACGGTCGGACCGCTCCCCTCGTGCTTGAAATTGGTTCTGGTCTGGGTGAGGCTGTTGTGCACCGTGCTGCGCAGGTACCTGAGAATGACTTCCTGGCGGTTGAGGTGTACACCCCGGGTATCGCTGACCTGCTACTGAAGATGAGTCAGGCAGGGGTGGAAAATGTGCGGGTTGCCCAGGCGAACGCCCCCGAGCTGCTAGATCACCTGCTACCCGAGAACTCAGTGGATGAGGTTTGGGTCTTTTTCCCGGACCCTTGGCACAAGGCACGCCACCACAAGCGTCGCCTGGTCTCCCCTGGCTTTGCAGATAAGATTGCCCGAGTTCTCAAACCCGGAGGAATCTGGCGCCTGGCTACCGACTGGGAGGAATACGCTCTGGTGATGCGCGAAGTTCTGGATGCTCACCCCGACTTCACCAACGCTCACGCTGGTGAAGGTATCACCGATGAAGACCCCATTGGCGGTTGGGCGCCGCGCTGGGAAGGCCGCACCCTGACCAGCTTTGAGCGCAAGGCAGGCGACGCAGGGCGTCGTGCCCACGACCTCACCTATATTCGCAACTAGACGATTTGTTCACATGGCCCCTGCCAGCGGTACTAATGCAGCATATTTCTGAATGAGTAGCGATGATTCAACGAAAGAGAGCCGGGATGAACCCGGCTCTCACTACACTTTCAATCTTTCAACCGGGGCACTTTAGCCCTTAGCCAGCAGCTCACGTACGCGAGGAATCACCTGCGTACCGTAGAGCTCAATAGAGCGCATGGAGTACTCGTGAGGCAGGGGACCATTAGAGTACTTGAGGTCAAAACGCTGAATACCCAGGGTCTTGACGGTAGCGGCAATCTTCTGCGCTACCGTCTCGGGTGACCCGACATAGAGGGAGCCGTGAGTAATTTCGTGGTCGAACTCGGCGGCGCTGGCGGGGCCCCAGCCGCGTTCGGCGCCAATCTTGTTGCGGTTGGTGATCCAATGCTGGCGCAGTTGCGCCTTAGCTTCTTCATCTGTATCTGCAATGTGACCGGGTGAGTGGACGGCAATAGGCAGATCGGTGTTGCCCAGTTGCGCGTTGGCCCGGTGGTAGAGGTCCACGAAAGGCTTGAAGCGCTCTGCAGGGCCTCCGATGATGGCAAGCATCAGTGGCATCTTGTACTGGGCTGCTCGCGCCACGGACTCGGGGCTGCCGCCCACAGCGATCCACTGTGCAAGGCCGTTTTCAGTCTTGGGGTAGATTTCCTGGTTGACCAGCGGGGTGCGGTTTCCGGGGTTCCAGTTGACGGGTTGCTCGGTGACAACGCGCGAGAAGAGTTCGAGCTTCTCAGCGAAGAGCTGGTTGTAGTCCTCCATCCTGTAGCCAAAAAGCGGGAAGGACTCGGTGAAGGAGCCGCGCCCCAGAACCACTTCAGCGCGGCCCTTGCTCATGGCGTCGATGGTAGCGAAGCGCTGGTAGACGCGAATGGGGTCATCGGAACTGAGTACGGTCACGGCTGAACCCAGATGGATGCGCTCGGTCACCGTGGCAATGCCTGCTAGGACGGCGTCGGGGGCTGACACGGCATAGTCAGGGCGGTGATGCTCACCAACACCGAAGAAGTCAATGCCCACGCGGTCAGCCAGCTTTGCCTGTTCCACGACGTTGCGGATTACCTGCGCCTGATGTAGCGGCTTACCCTCTAGATCTTGGGTAGAGTCGCCGAAGGTATCCAGACCGAACTGGACGTCCATGTCGGTAACCGAGGGTAGGCGATCGCGGAGGCATGTTGACGTAGTGATGTCGTCAGCGGTGAGGTGTGAGGTCATGAGTTTCGCCTTTCATCTGACGTTAGATATTTTACAAAGAAAGTATCTCACGGCGCGGTAAAAGGCACAAGAGGCAATACAAGCCAGCACAATGCGCATTTCAGGCCGCTGGGTGATGCAATGCCTAGAATAACAAAAGCCCCTTTCAGGTAGTCATTAACAACCTGAAAGGGGCTTTTTTATTATTTACCGGTCTTAGGGCGGTAGAGCACCACAGCTTGGGAGCGCGGCCGGGCAACAGGACGCTTACCCCGTGCCAAGTGCACGATATCGCCCGACGCCCCGGCAGCAAAAACGCGTGATCCGTCGCGCAAGCGGTGTATCAGGGCCTCGTTCTCTCGTAGAAGCTCAGCATTGCGAGCCTTAAGAGCTTCTACCTGGTGCTCCAGATCAATGACCCGTTTGATGCCTTCTAGAGACACACCAGACTGTGAGAGCTCCTGGATTTCTTGGAGCTTCTGCACATCCCGCTCAGAGTAGCGGCGGGCCTTACCCGGGGCGCGGGAGGGTTGAACCAGGCCCAGGCGGTCGTACTGGCGCAGGGTCTGCGGGTGCATACCTGCCAGCTCGGCCGCCACCGAGATGACGAAGACCGGTCGGTCTGATTCCAAGGCCATGGTTACACACCGGCTTTCTTGAAGAGCTCTTCGCGCGGGTTACCTTGGGGTGCTAACTCCAGGAAACGGGATAGAGCTGCCTGCGCCTCGTCTGTCAGGTCGGTGGGTACCTGCACCTCGGGTATCACCAGCATATCCCCGGTTCCCTTCTTGGTCACGAAGCCGCGGCCCTTGGCTCGCAGCTTACGGCCAGTGGGTGAACCTGCGGGTAGGCGGAGCCTAACGCTCTTGCCGTCTAATGTGGGCACCTCAAGAATGGTGCCGTTAACAGCTTCTTCCAGGGTGACGGGAACGTGCACCAGCACGTTATCGCCCTCGCGCTCGAAAATAGGGTGCGCGTCCACACGCACGGTCACCAGCAGATCGCCAGCACCGCCGGGACCGGCGTGCCCCTTGCCGCGCAAACGCACCTTTTGACCGTCCTTGACGCCCTGGGGTAGACGGGCTGTGGTCTGGGAACCGCCGGGGCGGAAAACGCTAACTTCGGCGCCCTCGTAGGCTTGCTTGAGGCTGATGCGGGCACTAGTGGTGGCGTCTTCACCCTTAGGCGCGGACTGCTGGAAGGCACCGGAACCGCCGGGGAACCCTCCACCCATACCACCGGAGAAGCCACCGCGGGATGAGCTACCGCCCATACCGCCGCCAAACATTCCGCCCAACAGATCCTCAATGTTGATGCCCTGGGAGCCACCACCGGTGCTGTAGCTAAAGTTGCCTGCCCCACCGGGGAACCCTCCCCCGGGGAACCCACCGGCACCGCCCGGGAAGCCGCCGCCGAAACCGGCAGCCCCGTATTTACGGACCTGGTCGTATTCTTCGCGCTGCTTCTTATCCGAGAGCACGTCGTTGGCTTCTGAAATCTCTTTGAACTTCTTTTCAGCCGCAGCGTCGCCGGGGTTCTGGTCGGGGTGGTACTTACGCGCTAGCTTGCGGTAGGCCTTTTTAATGTCTGCATCTGAGGCGGTTTCAGAGACGCCCAATACCTTATAAAAATCTGTGTTCAGCCAATTTTCACTAGCCATGTGCGTCTCCTTCCGGGTAGACGGTAATCGTTTAGAAAAAGTTTTTTGCTGCCCAGTTAGGGCTGTGGGCGGGCACATGATGTGCCCGCCCACCGTGGTTTTAGTCTGCCTTATTCAGCGACTGCTACCGCTACCTGCGCGGTGCGGACGACGCGGTCGTTGACCTTGTAGCCGTAGCGCAGAACCATGGATACATGGTCGGGTTCCACCTCGCCGGTGGGCTGCTGCAGCACTGCCTCGTGCACCTGGGGATCAAAGGCGTCGCCGACTTCGCCGAAGCGGATCAGACCCTGCTTGGTGAGGGTTTCATCCAGTTTCTTGGCAATTGCGGCGAAGGGTCCATCTTCCAGGTCACCGTGGGTGCGGGCCGCGTCAATGTCGTCAAAGACCGGCAGCAAAGAGGCAATGACATCGCCAATCACGAAGTTGCGCAGCTGCTCTTTTTCCTTGGCGGTGCGGTTCTTGTAGTTGGTGAACTCAGCCTGAAGGCGGCGCAGGTCTTCGAGACGTTCAGCTGCCAGGGCAGCATCTGCAGTCTCGCCCGCCTCGGCGGCTACACCGGTTTCACCCGGTGCAGCGGCCTCGTCGGTGACACCCTCGGTCGCTTCAGGGTGACCGTCAGCGGCGGGGGCGCTGAAGGCCTCCTCCAGCGAATCGGCTTCTTGGCCCTGGGGCTCGTTGGTGTTCTCAGACATGGTTACTTCTTTTCGTCTTCGTCGATAACTTCGGCGTCTACTACATCGTCTTCATCAGCCTTGGGTGCACCGGCGTCAGCGTTAGCTGCGTCGGCCTGTGCCTGGGCGTAGAGTGCTTCGCCCAGCTTGGTCTGTGAAGCCTGTAGCTTCTCGAATGCTGCCTTGACAGCGTCATCATCTTCACCTTCAAGGGCTGCCTTGACGGCGTCCACGTCAGCCTGAACCTCAGTCTTGACATCCTCGGGTAGCTTCTCATCGTTTTCCTTGATGAGTTTCTCGATGGAGTAAGCGGAGTTCTCAGCTGCATTGCGGGTCTCGGCTGCCTCGCGGCGTGCCTTGTCCTGCTCAGCGTGTGCTTCGGCGTCCTTGACCATGCGATCAATGTCTTCCTTGGAGAGTGATGAGCCACCGGTGATGGTCATGGACTGCTCGGTGCCGGTGCCCTTGTCCTTTGCGGATACGTGCACGATACCGTTGGCGTCGATGTCGAAGGTGACCTCAATTTGGGGCATACCGCGGGGTGCAGGGGCGATGCCGGTCAGCTCGAAAGTGCCCAGGTTCTTGTTGTCGCGGGTGAACTCACGCTCGCCTTGGAAGACCTGGATAGACACTGAAGGCTGGTTGTCTTCAGCTGTAGTGAAGGTTTCGCTGCGCTTGGTGGGGATCGCGGTGTTGCGCTCGATCAGCTTGGTCATGACGCCGCCCTTGGTCTCGATACCGAGGGAGAGGGGGGTAACGTCGATCAGCAGAACATCCTTGCGCTCACCCTTCAGGACACCTGCCTGCAGGGCTGCACCCATAGCGACGACCTCATCGGGGTTGACGCCCTTGTTGGGCTCGCGGCCACCGGAGAGCTCCTTGACAACCTCGGTGACAGCGGGCATACGGGTTGAGCCACCGACCAGAACGATGTGAGCGATCTCTGAGACGGATACGCCGGCTTCTGAGATAACGTCCTTGAAGGGCTTCTTGGTGCGCTCCATCAGATCTGAGGTCATGTCCTGGAACTTAGCGCGGGTCAGCTTCTCATCTAGGTGGATGGGGCCCTCTGCGGTAACGGAGAGGTACTGCAGGGAGATGTTGGTTGAGGTAGCTGAAGAGAGCTCCTTCTTAGCCTGCTCAGCTGCTTCGCGCAGACGCTGCAGAGCGATCTTGTCCTTGGACAGGTCAGCACCGGTCTTGGACTTGACCTGCTCCAGCAGGAAGTCAACGATGCGCTGATCCCAGTCGTCGCCACCCAGACGGTTGTCACCGGAGGTTGCACGAACCTGGATGGTGGAGAAGCCGTCTTCATCTTTACCCACTTCGAGCAGGGAAACGTCGAAGGTACCGCCGCCGAGGTCGAAGACTAGAATCAGTTCGTCTTCATTGCCCTTGTCCAGGCCATAAGCCAGAGCTGCTGCGGTGGGCTCGTTGACGATACGCAGGACGTTAAGACCTGCGATTTCGCCGGCTTCCTTGGTTGCCTGACGCTCAGCGTCGTTGAAGTATGCGGGAACGGTGATCACAGCGTCGGTGACGGTGTCGTTCAGGTAGGCTTCAGCGTCGCCCTTGAGCTTCATGAGGATACGAGCTGAGATTTCCTGAGCGGTGTACGCCTTACCGTCGATGTCCTGGGACCAGCTGGTGCCCATGTGACGCTTGACGGACGCGATGGTGCGGTCAACGTTGGTGACTGCCTGACGCTTTGCTACCTCGCCTACTAGAACCTCGCCATCCTTGCTGAATGCTACGACGGAGGGGGTGGTGCGGGCGCCTTCGGCGTTGGCGATAACGGTGGGCTCGCCACCTTCGAGTACTGCTACAACTGAGTTGGTGGTACCGAGGTCAATGCCTACTGCACGTGCCATGAGATTTACTCCTTGTATTGGTTTGATATTTACACTGGTGACATCTTCGAAGTTGAGCGCCTTTCACTCAACTCAGATGTCTTGGTTAACAGTTTGCACCCTTTTGGCAACTCTGTCAATAGACTTGAGTGAAATACGCTCAACTTTTTTGCGCAGCTCAATAGAAACTAATAATTACTGTTGGGCAGAATTCCAGGTTTTCCACCCTCCATCAAGATTCCTCACTTGATATCCATGCTGGTTCAAAATGCGCGCAGCTAAATAACCGCGCAAACCAACCTGACAATGAACGATGATGGGGCGGTCAATTTCCAGCTCGCCCAGGCGCTCCCGCAGAGCATCAAGCTCGATATTGACAGCACCGGGGATGGGTGAATGGGTAAATTCACCAGGAGTTCGTACGTCAACCAGCAGAGCACCGGCGTCCAGCTCATCCTGTAACTCATGGAATTGAACCGTTTGAACTAACCCATCCCGAATATTGCGATTAATATAGCCCAGCATATTAACCGGGTCTTTAGCCGAGCCAAACTGGGGCGAGTAAGCGAGCTCCAGCTCTGCTAAATCGGAAGCCCTCAAGCCACCGGCCATTGCGGTGGCAATGATGTCGATTCTTTTATCGACGCCTGACTCCCCGACTCCCTGGGCACCCAGTATTTCATCGGTAGCTGAATCAACCAGCAGCTTCAGAGACATCCCCGAAGCACCTGGGTAGTAGCCAGCATGATCTGAGGGGTGGGTATGAATTGCGCGGTAATCCCTACCCTCTTGCTTGAGGCGGCGCTCGTTCCAGCCGACACTCGCAGCCGTCACCCCAAAAAGCCCCATAATCGAGGTGCCGCGCACCGGGCGCTGAGCAACAGGCCGGCCTGCAATTACATCTGCCACCAGACGTCCTTGCAGGTTGGCAGTATTCGCCAAGGCAACCAGCACCCCCTGGCCGCTCAGAGCGTCCCGCTTTTCCACAGCATCCCCCACCGCATAGATATGAGGATCGCTGGTACGCATGTGCTCATCGACTAGAATTCCGCCCCTCTCTGAAAGGGCAAGACCAGCACCTGCCGCCAGGCGGGAATCGGGGCGCACACCAATAGCAAGGATGACCATATCAGCAGGCACTTCACTGCCGCTGACAAGTTTGATCTTGCTCTGGCGAATTTCCGCAAGAGCCTCACCTAGGTAAAGGTCGACGCCACCATCACGGAGGGCGCGGTGAACCAACGCCGCAATCTCGGTATCAAGCGGCGCCATCACCTGGGGTGCAGCTTCCACCAGAGAAACGTGGAAGCCTCGATGAGAGAGGTTTTCTGCAACCTCAAGACCCACAAAACCACCGCCCACCACAGCAACAGATGCACCGGAGGGCAACTCATGAGTGCGCGCCATAATGGCGTCAACATCTTCCACCGTTCGCAGCGTCAAAGCCTGCTCGACCCCAGGCAGGGGAGGCACAAAGGGGGGTAGCACCCGGCGAGAGAATAAGCTCGTCATAATTCAGAGTTTCAGTACCGGCAGCGATTTTGACGTCGATGGCTTGAGCAGCCCTATCGATGGACAAAACCTCACTATTTACGCGCACATCGAGCTCAAAACGCTG
Source organism: Rothia endophytica (assembly GCF_039543885.1). Taxonomy (NCBI): domain Bacteria; kingdom Bacillati; phylum Actinomycetota; class Actinomycetes; order Micrococcales; family Micrococcaceae; genus Rothia; species Rothia endophytica. The sequence continues at coordinate 45,199 of NZ_BAABKP010000007.1, read as the reverse complement.
CGCCAGCGATTCAGGAGTTTGCAAGAGTAAGCTGTCTCGCTCCTCAATCACGCCACCCAGATAATAGGGCAGGCCGCAGTTGGCAAAACTCACGTAGCCACTTTTCTCCAGCACGATGATGCGCATTGATTCATCATGACGGCGCAAGCGGGTGGCAGCAGACATACCGCCTGCCACGCCTCCAACAATGACAACGGTTTTCTGAGCCTGGTTCATTATTTAACCTTTCACTAACGCTACGAGGAACGCCCGTTCTTTAACCGAGGTGAACCAGCAGCAACTTAAACCTTCCTTGCCATTATACCCCGGGGGGTATAATATTTTGATAACTAGACCATCACATCTAAGGAGAAACCCATGTGTCGCCCCACCACCTGTAAAGTCTGCTCAAAAACCACTTGGACTGGCTGCGGCCAGCACATCGCCACCGTCAAGGCGTCCGTACCCACTAGCCAGTGGTGCAACGGCAAGCACACCGACGCTGAAAAGGCCGCCGCCCAGCCCTCCGGCGGGTTCTTTACCCGTCTTTTCGGGCGCTAAAGTTCTGCCATACACATACCCCCGCACATTCTCTCTTTGACCAGGATTTTTTCTCAGGTTTAAGAGAGAAAGTGCGGGAGTATTACATTTTTAGTCGCGGTGGACGTCTTGCCTGCCGTCCGCACGGCTCTGCAGCTGAGTCTTCCGGCGTCTTGATTTCTTGGAGTTCCGCACCGCTGCGACAGCCACACCGCACGCAATGACAAGTGGCACTCATGCCTTAGAGTGCTCCAGCAGAAAAAAGACCCAATCGGGCGGGGTGGGCAGAGATATATCGGGCCAGGGAATCTTCCACTGGGGCGCGGGGATATCGATATCGGGAGGGCTGGGCAGCCGCAAAACTGGCACAGGCAGATCTATCTGTGGCGCTGCCACATTAAACTCAGGTAGCTGGCCCACTAGCCACTTGATGATGCGCGCCACCAGAGGCGCCAGAATCAGGCCCACGATGTACCAGACAGATTTCCCCAGGCCAAACAAGAAGGGAAATAAAGCTCTCTTGGCTGGGCTTACGTCCAAAGTCGCCTGATATGCCTCAGCGCGGCTACCGGGTGGTGCGTCCAGCTCAATGTATTCGTCTTCAGCCCCGTGCTTATAGGCAACGAGGAGCAGCTCATCCACAAAGTTTTTTTGTCCACCTCAGCTGGGGCTGGCTGGGTGCCACAGTTTTGGGTGTAGAGAATTTACCGCTGGCCAGATTTTTCTTCAGGTTAATAGTGGCAGGTGTCCCGGAGTATCTGCCCACTACTTCACCGTTCACCAGTACCCGCACTCTTTGCCTGGGACGTGCCAAATAGCTCAGTACCCGCCCCCGAAGACCAGCACCCGCCCGCGATTCGTTGGGTTCGCTCTCTTCTTTGCCCTGAGGTTCTTGCTCTGGCCAATCAGGGTCAAGCGCGCAAAACTCAGCGTCTGAACCCCGCTCAAGTACTATCTGCCCGGCAGTTGGGTGCTCAAGGCTCCAGCGCAGCATTAGCTCTCGTCCTCTGCGGATTTACTCCACTCGGTAACGAATTTCTTACCCCAGGGCAGAGAAGCCCCAATCACAATCAACAGAACAATCGGCACATACCAGCTCGCTCCGTCCGGGTAAAACAGCCTACTTGCCCACCACATTGATGCCCCAGCTACCAGGCCAAAGATGATGCTGGGTCGGTAGGTTATCGCTTCGTAGACGCTCAGAACCACCAAGGCTAGGGGCGTAACCACCAGAACGGCTGGAACAACGCGATGAGGCAGCGCCACAGCTAGCACCCACGGCATGAGAACAAATAAAACTGGTAAACCGAGCAGAGCTATATAGTTACCCGCTTTTCGCTTGAGGGCTGGGGTCTCGTGAGGTTCTGTCGTCATATCTAGTTTCGGTGAGACATCATTGTCAGTGCCATTTTATGCAGCATATCTGCCTACCGCAGCATTTGCACGAAACCAGGGTTCGGCCACCCCGGCGTCCGGAAAACGCAAAAGCCCCGCACCTGTGTGGGGCGCGGGGCTTTTGTCATCTCGAAAGAAACTCAAGAAACTGAGTGTATGGTGTTCCTCTAGTTCACTGCTGTATGAACCGGCGTGACCGCCTGAACACCATCAAGTGTGTGTACTTGTAAGACTATACACAGTTTGGGTATAGTTTTCCGCCCGAGCAGATACTTTTACACACAAGTTTCTAAGGTTTTTGTGCACGATATACAAGCTCATACTCCGCATGAAAAAATATGGATATGTATAAAGTCATGACAGTCTGCACCGGCAATATTTGCCGCTCACCCACCGGTGAGTTCCTCCTCAAGGACGCCGCCGCACGCGCCGATCTACCCCTCCAAGTAGCCTCAAGTGGCATCTCCAACGAAGAGCGAGGAAACCCCATAGATCGCCGCGCTCAAAAGGTGCTGGATGAGCTAGGTATCGACACCACAACTCACCGCGCCCAGCAATTTAATAGCCAAGATTTTGACCGCTTTGACCTCATTCTTGCGATGGACACTAACCACCACCAAGCCCTCAAACGGCTGGCACCGAATGATGCAGCGGCGGCAAAGGTTCGGCTCATGCGAGAGTTTGACCCCGCTGTAGCGCATCAACCGTTAGAAGACCTAGGCATTTATGATCCTTGGTACGGAAACCAAGAGGATTTCTACGAAACATTTGAGATGATTCGCGCAGCGGTGCCCGGCGTCCTGGCCTACGTTGAAGAAGCACTAGAAAGCCAGTAATGGCTGCTTTCTTCTGCGGTGAGCTCCGCCCATCTCACCTGGAGCTCACCACGGTCTAAGCAGTCTCGTCAGTCCCTTGGACGTCCTGAACAGTGGCTTCAAGGTCTAAACCTAGGCGGCGGCGCTCGTCGGCAATAATTTGAGTAGCTAGCTTAGCGTCCGAAATATCCACTGATTCTGAGGCAGATTCTTTGGCGGCAGAGATGCGGGCGTATTCGTCAAAGAGCTGAGACTTGCGGCCCAAAATTTCTAGCATGCGCTCGTCTACGGTATCGACGCCCAACAGACGGAAAACGTCCACCGTGTGCAGCTGCCCCATGCGGTGGGCTCGAGCAATCGCCTGGGATTCAATGGTGGGCTTGAACTGGGGTTCACAGAGAATAACTACAGAGGCGCTCTGAATATTCAGCCCAGCGCCGGCGGCAGTAATCTGCGCCAGCAGAACGGAGCCGGGTGCAGCCTCCCCTAGTTGATCGACGATTCCCTGCCGTTCTGCCGGTTCAACGCTACCGGTAATAAGGCCGATGCTGCGCTCCCCTAATGCTTTCTGCAGACGCTCTAGGACGCTGAGGAAGAAGGAGAAAACAAGCACCTTACGCCCAGCAGCCTCGGCTTCATCGACCAGTTCAAGCAGTCGGGTGAGTTTGGCAGAGTCTTCGGCAGCCCATGCGACCCTGCGCATGAGGGCGAAGTTGCCCTCGGCAACAGCACCGCGGTATGCCTCGGTGTCCAGGCCCGTCAGTTCCACCCAGTCACGGTGCTCTGTCATATCGGGCAGTTCTGAGAGCACATCCTTTTGATTGCGGCGCAGGTAGGCAGGAGCGATGCGGGTGCGGAATTCGCTGGCCAGCAGGGTCTCCATGCCGCTCTCAGACACCAGGGCCGGTTGCAGGTAGTCCACCAGGGTAACGAACTCGCTGACCCGGTTTTCCATGGGGGTGCCTGAAAGTAGGACGGCGTATTCAGCACGGCGCACTAGAGCGGCAACTGCCTGAGAGCGCTGGGCGGCGGGGTTCTTGATCAGGTGCGCTTCATCGGCGATGAGGGCGTCGATGGGCCAGCTGTCATCGGCGTAGAGGCGCGCCCCGTCGTAGGTTGCAATGAGGACGCCGCCGGTCTTCTTCCACTCAGCTACCTGGCTTTCACGGGCATCACCGTGGGCGGTGTAGCGAGTGAGCTGGGAGAATTTTTGCAGTTCGCGGGCCCAGTTAATGACCACAGAGGCGGGACAGATCACCACAAAGTGGGTTTTTCCCTGGTGGTGCAGGTGGGTGAGGGCGGCGATGGACTGCATGGTTTTACCCAAGCCCATCTCATCGCCCAAAATGACCTTCTTCTGCGCCAACATGAACTTGGCGCCGTAGTTTTGATAGCCGCGCAGTGTGGCTGCCAGGCCCTCAAGGTTGATGGGGTACTTGCGGATTCGCTCGTTGATTTCGGCGGGCAGGTAATCATCGCCATGGTTTTCGTTGCCCAGATAATGTGCCAGCAGTGCCTGGTAGGTGGAGGGGTCAGCCAGGTAGCGTTGCCAGGCTTCGTCTGCGGTGAGCCAGGTGGCTGGGGGGACGCTGATGTTCCCGTTGGCCTGGCACCAGGTGAGGTCTTCGAGCAGCTGGTCGTAGTCTGTGCGGTCCTCCCCTAATGCCACGTAGAAGTCACCGATGGGGGTGCCCTGGTTGAGTAGCGGGGCGTAACCAGTAAGTCGTTCACGCAGTTCTGCTTGCGGGATGGCAGCGTCAATCACTTGGAGGCGGTCTACGCCGATGAGCATGCGTTCAGCTGCCGGGGTGCGGTATTCGCCCAGGGTTTCCTTTTCCTGCCCGGCTGCTTCTGCCAGCAGGCGCTGGGCGGCGGCGTGTAGCTGGGCGGCGGTGGTTTCGCCAATACCCGGGAAGCGGGTGAGATCCTGTGGAGTGTGGTCCAGCACCCGGTCAACGGTGCCGATTCCGGCGTCCATCAGCGGGGCGGTGCGTACGGTTCCACTGGTGAGCTCCCGCAGTTTATCAACGGGGATATCGCGCAGGGTGAGGCGGGCACGTTCGGTTTTCAGCGCCTCCATATCAGCGCCCATACCGCTCATGAGTTGGGCACGTTCTGGGGTGTTGAGGGCACCGAGCACCTGCTGGTAGGCAGCTACCTGGGTTGCGGGCAACTTCTCCCAGGTCACTTGCTCCCAGCGTTCGCCGGCAAAGCGTGTCAGGGCTACCGCCGCGGCGTCCTGCAAGCCCAGGGCGTTGGTTTCAAAAGCTTGGGGCATAGAGGGGACGCCAGCATCTGCTTCTGCTAACAGAGCGCGGACCCGCCCTAAGTCGGCATCCACCGCCACTAGCCGGCTAGCTAACTCAGCAGAGGCTGCTTCTGCTGCCTGCTTTTTAGCGCCACCGAAGAAGCGGGTCAGCATGCCACCTTGGCCGTCACGGATGGCTTGAATCATGGCAGGCACCTGGTCATCTGCCTGACTGACATTGCGCAGGACATCGAAGTCAGCCGGTGAGCGCTGCTTCCACCAGGTCAGAGCTAACCATTCGCTTGCCCCCACCAGGTGAGCTGGGGCCAAGGGGGCAAAACGGTAGAGGGACCCAGTGTAACTAACAGGTAGGTTGAAGCCCAGTGCGGCGGGGCGGCTGAGCAGTTCAAGCACGCGGCGGCTCTTCTCAGCAGCAGCGAGCAGTCGCTCGCCTTGACGGGTTAGCTCTTCGTTCATTGCGGGCATCTTTGGTCGAGGGTTGGTAGTTTTGGTTCAACTATAGAGCGGCAGGCCCTGCAAGTGGCTTTCTTTTGGGGTAGTGGCGCGGTAAGTTCATCTGAGGTCAATCACGGACAATGAGAAGAGCATCATCGTGGCTGAATTTAGCACTCCCCAAGAACTGGCGGCCTTCATCACCGAGGCAGTAGAACACCACCAAGGGCAGGCCCCCTTAGTTGTTGCCCTTGATGGACGCAGCGGAGCTGGTAAAACCAGTTTGACCTCCCAGTTATCCGCATTACTCTCACAGCGGTTGCCGGTAGGGGTTTTCCGGTTGGATGACACCTACCAGGGTTGGGAAGGTCTTGCTCCAGCTGTTAGCCGTTGGCAGGCTCTCAGCGCTGAAATAGTTGCAGGGCAGACTCCTGGCCCCTGGTACGGCTGGGATTGGGCGGCCGGTAAACCAACCGGCCCGCACCCTTTCACTGCTACTACCCAGGCTGATTGCGGCGTCCTGCTGGTTGAGGGGGTTGGTGCCCTCTGCGGTGCCCACCATTTAGGTATCTGGGTCGAGCTCTCTGATAGCGAGCGCCAGCAGCGGGCGCTGAGACGGGACGGGGAAACCTACCGTCCTTACTGGGATATGTGGGCCGCTCAGGAGGACGCTATCATCACCGCTAACGCGCAGGTTTATGCCACTGCGGCGCACCTTTATCAAACGCCATGAGCATCCACTTCCGTTTAGCTAGTGCTCTCAGCGAGTTTAGATAACTGTACGGAGGTCTTCTTTAGCTTTTCTTCAACCAAAGAATAGTGCACCCAGGTTCCCTTCTTCTGCCGGCTAATGAATCCATTGTCGGACAGTACTTTGAGATGGTGCGAAACTGTCGGTTGGCTAAGTTCAAGTGCGCCCGTCAGGTCACAGACACAGATTGTCTGAGGTGGCGGGGGTATCAAGGATAAGAGCAGGAGTCGGTTGGGGTCAGCCAACGCTTTAAGAAGTTTAGCTTGCTCTTGGGCTACTTGATTCGGCAGAGCTCTGCGCCCGGCAGACACACAAGCCTCCGCGGGCACAGTGACTGGTGATTTTTCCATAAGCCCATTCTTTCATATATTGACAACTATCAATATAGATACCATTCTTATATTGATACATATCGATATATGGATGTTTACATCCTCAATCCACTACGGAGTTTCAATGCCCTCTAAAGATCTCCCGTCTACCGCACCACCTGAGCAACCTGTCATAGCAAAGCTCTCAACATTAGACAGATTTCTACCCCTCTGGATTATGGGAGCCATGGGGCTGGGGTTGGTTCTTGGCAAAACGGTCCCTCACCTGAACGAGAGTCTGGAAGCACTAAAAATTGGCCAGGTTTCGCTACCAATTGCAGTTGGTCTGCTGGTGATGATGTACCCCGTGCTCGCAAAAGTGCGATACAACCAGACCAGCTCAGTACTGACCGACAAAAAATTACTCATCACCAGCCTCGTCATTAACTGGTTGCTGGCTCCGGCTTTTATGTTTACACTAGCCTGGGTTTTTTTGCCCGACCTCCCGGAATACCGAACGGGGCTTATCATCGTTGGTCTGGCTCGCTGTATTGCCATGGTCATGATCTGGAATGACCTAGCCTGTGGCGACCGTGAGTCAGCAGCCGTCCTCGTCCTTATCAACTCTGTTTTTCAGGTACTCGCCTTCAGCCTGATGGGATGGTTCTACCTACAGATTCTGCCGGCCTGGTTGGGCCTGCCCGTGACCAGCGCTCACTTTTCACTGTGGACTATCACCCTCTCTGTCTTAGTTTTTCTTGGTATACCCTTACTCGCAGGTTTTCTAACGCGTGTCTGGGGAGAAAGGGCACGAGGCAGAACCTGGTACGAGGAAAAATTCCTTCCCATAATTAGCCCCTGGGCACTCTATGGGCTGTTGTTCACTATTACTCTGCTCTTCGCACTACAAGGGAAAACCATTCTTGAACGGCCCTGGGATGTCGCTCGTATTGCTCTGCCTTTGCTGGTCTATTTCCTCGTGATCTTCACAGCAGGCATGATTATCGGCAAGACTCTTAACCTCGGGTACGCCAAAACCACCACCCTAGCCTTTACAGCAGCAGGCAATAATTTCGAGCTAGCCATCGCAGTAGCTATTGGTACCTTTGGTGTAACCAGCGGACAGGCACTTGCCGGTGTGGTTGGCCCCCTGATTGAGGTGCCCGTACTCGTAGCGCTAGTCTATGTGGCCCTGTGGGCACGCCAAAGGTACTTCCTAGATTAATCATTATTTACACCTTTCCACTTAAGGAGAATCCCATGAAAACAGTGCTATTTGTATGCGTAAAGAACGGCGGAAAATCGCAGATGGCTGCATCAGTGATGCGTAAGGTTGCAGGAGATCGCATAAAAGTCCTTTCCGGCGGCACCGAACCAGGCAGAGCCCTCAACACCGAATCTGTTCAGGCCTTAGAAGCAAGGGGCTACTCAACCCACGGCGAGTTCCCCAAAGCAATTGACCCGCAAAGTTTAGAAAACTGTACAGCGATTGTTGTTGTGGGTAAAGAAGCTCAGCTTGACGCTCCCGCCGGCGTACGTATCGAGCGGTGGGACACAATAGAGCCATCCCATCAAGGCATTGAAGGAGCTGAGCGCATGAACCTCATCCTGGATGATATTGAGAGCCGGGTCAATCAGCTTGCTGAATCGCTCATATAGGTTCTATCTTCACGCTACCTAGTTGCCCACCTTCTTCCCAGAAGGCATGGTGCTGGTCTGCAAGAACACATTTTTCTTTTAAATTTCCTATTACGACGGCCCCGCCCCGCCCCGTAGAATAAGTGAGTTTTGCAGGCACGAAAGGGCATCATGGAATCTTCACACACCTCCCACCAAACACCACCCGGTCTTTCTAAAATCGCTGTTTTTACACTAGCGTCCCTGACCGCCGTTGGGCCGCTAGCCATCGATATGTATCTAGCGGCACTCCCGTCGATTTCCGCAGACCTCAACACCACTGCTTCCATGGCTCAGCTGACGCTAACTGCCTTCATGCTGGGTATGGGTGCAGGCCAGTTCGTGGTCGGCCCGCTATCAGACAAGACAGGACGCCGGCGACCTCTTCTGGTTGGCATCGTTCTCTGCGCACTTGCAACCCTTGCCTGCGTCTTTGCACCCACCGTTGAGTTCTTTATTGTTGCCCGTTTTATTATGGGTTTCACCGGGGCTAGCGGCCTGGTACTGGCGCGCGCAGTGGTGGCTGACTCCACCAGCGGTCTGCAAACTGCCCGCCTCATGGGCATCATGATGATGATTAACGGTATCGCCCCTGTTGCCGCACCCCTGATTGGCGGCATTGTGCTAGCACACGGTGACTGGCGCGATGTCTTTAAGGTCATCACAGTTATGATTGCACTGTCCATGGTGCTGGTGACCATCTTCATCAAGGAATCTCTACCGGTAGAGCGGCGCCGCACCGGTAGTCTCTTGTCGGCCTACGCCGGCATCGCTGAAGTAGTGAAAATTCGCCGCTACATGGGTTTCATGCTGACCATGGCGCTGGCCTTTGGTGCCCTCTTTGGCTATGTTTCAGGTTCCCCCTACCTGCTACAAAACGTACTGGGACTCAGCGAAACTCAGTTCACCTACGTCTTTGGGGTGAACTCGGTAGGTATCGTGCTGGCTTCTTCAGTCATGACGGCGCTGGTCGGCAGGGTGGCGCTGCGCAAGCTATTGACTATCGGTGTCAGCTCACTAGTCACGGTGAGCCTGCTGATTTTGATTCACTTCATCATGGGACCCCAATTAGTGCCCACCCTTGTTCTGCTCTTCGCGTTGACCTGCTCGGTAGGCATGATTTTTGGTAACGCTTCTTCCCTTGCCCTGGGCGAAGCCCGCCATATTGCAGGGTCAGCTTCGGCCATGCTGGGCCTGACCCAGTCGGTGATGGGCGGCCTCGCCTCCCCGCTGGTTTCCCTCGGCGGAGGCGGCGCCTACATGCCCTTAGCACTAACCATCAGCAGCTTTGCCCTGCTGGCAGCCCTCGCTCTCCTGACCACGCCCAAGGCAGAAAGCGACTACACCACCTCGTCACGCTAGCTGCGCGCTAGGTAGCCCAAGAACTTTTCAGTCAGCTGCGAATCGGTAGCCAAAGGTGTGCCGTTGAGATGGGTGACCGGGGCTAGCAAACGCACAGACGAGGCCAGCCACACGGCGTCCGCCTCAAGCAGGTCATGAGGGTAGAGCGGACCGTAGCCCAGCTCCCACCCGGCGGTGCGGGCACCTTCAAAGATGACGCCCTGGGTGGTGCCGGGCAGAATGCCGTGGGAGGGTTCAGGGGTGTAGAGAACCTTCTTCTCCCCCTCTGTTTTAGCCACGATGACGGACGAGGTCGCACCCTCGAGAATTCGGCGGTCTTCGGTCACCCAAATGGCGTCATCGGCCCCGTGCTGTTTCACGTAGCGCAGCACCGACATGTTGACGGCGTAAGACAGAGTCTTAGCACCGGCCAGTAGCCACGGGTAGGTGGAATCTTCTGCCGGGTCATGGCCGCGGGGTAGCAGCATGGCGCGCACCCCCTGTTCACGTTGTGTGAGGATTCCGGCGGGGCTGGGGGCAACAGTAACCCATGAGTGGGGGCCACCCGCTACGGTTCCGCGGGAGATAATGATTTTCACGGTATGCTCTTCACCCAGCACAGTCTGCGGGCCAGCTTCAGCTGCGCTCAAGGCTAGATCGATGGCGGTGCGCAGATTCTCTTCCGTAGGCATGGGTAAGTCAAGGAGCCTAGCTGAACCAGTCAGCCGCGCTAGGTGGGCACCAAGTTTTCGCACGCTACGGTTGGCGGACAGCATTGTTTCGAAGACACCATCGCCGCGAGTTAAGCCCTGGTCTTCAATGTGAATGAGAGGGGCGGTGGCGTCTACGAGGGCACCGGCAGGGTGCTCGGTGCTGAGCATTACTACGGTTGTTTGAGTCATATCCTAAGGTTACCTGCGGGCACCGGAAGACCCACTGATGCCCCACCGCTGCGTCTGGGAATACACAGTGACGGGGCATCGTCTGTTGTGCGAGCACCACTGAGGGGCGCGAGAGCTCTCTCAATCCATAGACTCAGGGGCAAGCTATGGATTGATGTGAGCCTATAGTCCTAAACTACCTATTTTTTGCAGTAGGGAACAGTATTAGTTATGACCTTCACAAACGATAGCCATCATATCTATTTTTTATAAGCAGGTTTGACCAGAGATTACTTAAATTTGCCCCCACAAGTAGAGACAAAGGATTACTGCCAAAGCAGTTGCAGGGATCCGACGGAGAAGGACGCCGCATAGGCAACCAGGGGGATAGCCAAGGCGCAGACAGTGAAAACAAGGTCACCTGGGGTAAACCGATCCGGTCGCGCCCAGGTACGCTGCCGGTTCCCAAAACCGCGCGCCTCCATAGTGATAGCAAGGCGACTGCCCCGGCGAAGGGCCTGAACCAGCAGGGCAAAGGTCTGCCCGCCACTGGCTCTGATACTCTGCACTAAACCGGCTGCACTGGAACTACCGGTGACTCCTCTGGCTCGGCGGGTCATGGAAAGGGTGTTCCATTCGGCGAGCATCAGGCCCACCAGTCGCAGAGCAGCTAGAGCAGCCAGCACAAAACGTGCAGGTAGACGCCAAGTTTGCGCGAGGGAGTCCCCCCAGTCCGTAGGGTCCACCGTGGTAAAAAACATCAGTGACGGCAGTGCAAGCGCCAGGGAGCGCAGCACCATAGCCACACCAATCTCTACCGAGTGGGTGGTGAGGTAATTGAAGCCTAGATCAAGAACGACTTCCCCATTTTTTTCGGCCAAGAGGGCGGTAGCCCAGCCGCCGACCAGCGAAGCTACCAATATGGGCCAGAACCGGATGAGCAGGGTGAAGGCATTGAAGCGAGCGACCAGCAGGCCAAAAATTTCTAGGCCCAAAATAAGGGAGGCAGTGAGCGGGTCAATCACCAGAATGATGAGCACGCTGCACACTAACGCCGCCCCGAATTTGATACCGGCGTTGCGTCGACCCAACCAGGAATCCTGCAGAGCCGAGCGTTCAAAAGGATTAGTGCTCATCTGTCTGTCCTCCTGGCCCCAGACGCAGGGTTCTGCCGCCCAGTGCAGCAATGAAGTCCCGGTCATGGGTCACGGAAATAATGGCGGTGCCGGAGTTTAACTGTTCATTCATGAGGACGACCAGCTCAGCCCAGGTGCCGGCATCCTGACCAAAAGTGGGTTCATCGAGAATAAGCAAGCGAGGGGCTGTGGCAAGAGCCGTTGCCACGGACAGTCTGCGTTTTTCTCCGCCCGAGAGAGTGAAGGGGTTAGCGTCAGCAACATCTTCTAAACGCAGGCGGGTCAGCAAATCGCTCACCAGGGCGTCCAGCTCGGTCTCATCGAGGGGCAATCGGTTCAGTTTTGCGACCTGTCGAGGACCGTATTCCAGTTCAGCACGCACACTGGCAGTAAGGAACTGGTGCTCTGGTTCTTGGAAAACATAACCAATGCGGGTAACAAGTTGCTGGGGTTCCCAGCGAGCAGGGTCCCAACCAGGTTCCTGTTTCTCCTGTGAGGCTCTAGCCCTCAGCGCACCTGTGGCTGCCACCACCCCGTCTGCAGGGTAGAGGAGGCCAGCGAGGGTCAGCGCCAGTGTCGATTTTCCGCTGCCGTTGGCACCTGTAATAGCCAGGTGTTCACCGGCAAGAACGCTCACAGAGTGCACATGCCCCACCGCAGGCAGATCCAGCGGGTAGGGCGCCGGGGGGCTATCTTTAAGCGCTCGTGCGCGGCGGCGAATATCTCGCTTCCGAGGCAAGAGTCGGGTGGTGACCAGATCTTTGCTCGTCAGCAGTTGCTCACCGGGTCTGGACGCCGGCTGCGGTAGTTGGGGGGTGAAGCCCGGCACCCATACCCCGGCGTCAATGAGTTCCTCTCTCGCCTCGCGGAAGACCTGATCGGGTGTGCCATCATGGGTAATCCCTTGAGCGCCCAAGATAATGACCCGATCCATATATTCGGCCCAGATACCCACCCGGTGCTCAATAACCACCAGGGTTGAACCAGTAGTAGCCTGTGCCGCGATGACGGCGTCCCTCACTTCAAGCACCCCGGCGGGGTCGAGATTGGCGGTGGGTTCATCCAGCAGGAGAGCTCCGGGTTGCATAGCAAGAATACCCGCTAAACCCAGGCGCTGTTTCTGGCCACCCGAAAGCTGGTCTGTAGGGTAATCCAGGGGCAGGTGGTCAAGACCCACTGCCGCTAGAGCGACGTCTACCCGCTGCCAAATTTCTTCCCGCACAACGCCTAGGTTTTCTGGCCCGAAGGCAACGTCATCACCCACCCGGGCTAACACAATGGAGCTTTCCGGGTCCTGCTGCATGAGCCCAGCCGGCACCTGCTCAGTCAGGGCATGTGCGCCACCCACCGTCAGCGAACCACTGGCAGATTGCCCGTCGGCGTCCTGAGCTACCCCGCCCATAGCGTGCAAGAGGGTTGTTTTACCGGCACCGGAGTGCCCCAGCAGCAAGACTTTCTGCCCCGCAGGGATCTCAAAGGTCAGATTATTGAAAGCAGGCTGGTCCCGGCCCGCGTAGTGCCAGCCGAAGTTCTCTGCCACGATGGCAGCACTCGACCGGGACCTTGATCGGAGACTAGACATTACCGGGCAGAAGAACCTCGGCGCGACCGGCCTGAAGCCAGGGAGTCCAACACACCGGTAGCTTCCAGCGCCCTCCCCAAAAGCCACATCAACAGACCCGCAATTACCAGACCAGATAGGGCACCGCTAGCTACATAGATCACCTGGTTAACCGCACTGAACTGGCCGGCATAGTAAATAATGACCTCGTTCAGCCCCATGGCAAAGCCGGACACCGCACCGGCCAACAGCATGACCGGCAGGTTCCAGGCACGGTAAAGAAAGATAGCAAAGACCAGCTCAGCAGCCGCGCCCTGAATTAAACCAGAAATAAGAATAGGCAGGCCAAAAGAGCCAGGCCCAATAAAAACAGAAATCAGGGCAGCCAACAGCTCACAGTACAGTGCCGCACCAGGCTTACGAATCAGGTAAGCCCCCAAAGTGCCCGCAATCAGCCAGCCACCACCAATCAGCGGTAGTAACTGCGGCGCAGTTGCCGCCAACAGTGTCTGGGTCACGGGGTAAACCCCCAAATTCCACAGAGCAAAAACTAACGAGCAAGCCACAGCAATCACCGAAGCAATCACAATCTCATTAACCCGCCACGCGGTAGAACGCTTTTCAGCCATAAAAATAACCTTCCTATACATGTAGGAAGGGGGGACCCAGGCACCGGGTGGCACCTGTTTCCGAGAACTCGACTCCCTATCGCAGGTACTAACCGGATCAGGTTCGAGGGTCTGCGCCTAGCGCACTCTCAGCGCCGATGGTGGCGCTCCCCTGTCGATACCCGCAACTATGCGAGCAGTTCAAGTGTAGAACTCCCCCAGTATAACCACTAGGGCGAGCCAACGAAAGCTTCCCTGTATCGATGCCTTGCTCTGGGTTACTTATAGTCAAGCGTAGCGGGGGCTTTCGTCCCGCCAGCTGACCCTCTGATGATTCGCGCTGAGCGCTCGCAATAATCTCTGGCAGCCCCGAATCCCCTGGAGGGAGGTAAACCCATCACCACGCTTCTACTGATTCTCGCCCAATAGGCGGCAGAGAGCACAGGCTACTGATAGTCTTGGTTCGGAACGGCGTTTCGCCCCCTATTTCACTGACTGAAAGGTCTGAACTATGAATCCTCTCATCAAGATTGCTGGCACTGCTGCTTCACTCGGCGGCGTTGCCCTGGCAAACAAGGTGCTCAGCGCAACCTGGACCAAAATCACCGGCAACCAGCCTCCCGAGAATAACCCCGATGAGGACGAGCGCTGGCGCGACATCATTCTCTGGTCGCTGATTACCGGTCTGGTAGGCACCATTATCAAAGTTGCGGTTACCCGCGCCCAGTACCAGCTTGAAGCTAAGTCCGGTGACAAGACCACCGATCAGGCTGAGATCTAAGAAATAGTTACCAGGAACGGCAGGCTTTAAGGCCTGCCGTTTTTGTATCTGTTTTCCATCTTTTCATGAAAGGGTAGCGATAATATATCCATCGCCTGCGCCCAAACCAACTAGCATGTGTCTATGACCTCACCTGTTTCAGCCGCTGATAACCACTCCACCCCAGCGCCGGCATCCAAAAAAATGATTGCCGCGTGGACGCTTTGGGACGTTGGAAACGCTAGCTTCAACGCCATCATGACGACCTTCGTGTTCGCGGTCTATCTAACCAGCTCTAGCTTTGGAGAAGAAGGGCACCCCGCAGCGGTTCTTTCGGTAGGTCTCACCATTGCCGGTGTATTCATCGCCCTGCTTGCCCCCATCTCGGGTCAGCGGGCGGACGCCTCGGGAAAACGAGGTCTGTGGCTGGGGGTCAATAGCGTGCTACTGGCGGTCATTATGGCCTTCTGCTTCTTCGTAGCGCCCTCCCCTGACTACCTCATCCTGGGTGTTGTTCTGCTGTCCCTAGGCAACCTGGTCAATGAATTTGCGGTGGTCAACTACAACGCGCTGCTACCCGCTATTTCAACCAAGCAGACCATCGGCAAGATTAGCGGAACAGGCTGGGCAGCAGGCTATTTCGGCGGTATTCTTGCCCTAGCAATCGTCCTGGTCGGTTTCGTTTCCCCGGGTATTCTGGGCATTCCCGAGGACGGTGCCTACAATCTGCGCGCCGTCGCGGTTTTCTCGGCCATCTGGGCTATTGCCTTCTCTTTGCCTCTCATGCTGGCAGTGCACAAAATCTCTCCCGCCCCCCGCAGTGTAGAGCCTCAGAAGAGCATCCTTGACTCCTATCGGGACCTCTTCGCCACCATCCGTCGTCTCTACCGCGAAGCTCCCACCACCCTCTACTTCCTACTTTCCTCAGCGGTCTTCCGTGACGGTCTTAACGGCATCTTTACTTTTGGCGGTATCCTGGCCGCGAACTCCTTTGGTTTCAGCACCAATCAGGTTATTGTCTTCGCCATCTTTGGCAATATCGTTGCCGGTGTGGGTGCACTGCTCGGCGGGCGTATGGACGACCGCTTTGGCCCCAAACGAGTCATCGTTTTCTCCCTGGTTGCCCTTATCGCGGCCGCTCTGCCTCTGCTCTTCTTCCCCAGTAGCACCATGTTCTGGATCTGCGGGCTTACCCTCTGCGCCTTCGTTGGTCCGGCACAATCCGCCGCACGTTCCTACCTGGGCAGGCTGGTTAATGAGGGCAACGAGGGCGAGCTCTACGGCCTTTACTCCACGACCGGAAGGGCCGCCAGCTTCCTCTCACCCGCTCTCTTCGGCCTCTTTGTCACTTGGTTCGGCGCTGAGCTTTGGGGTATTTTGGGTATCGTTATCGTGCTTTTTGTAGGTTTGCTTCTCTTGCTGCCCATCAAGGATCCGCAGCGAGGAAACGCCCGGGAGTCAACGCTCTAAAGCGGGGACGCCACCACGGGTAGCAGAAGCCCTGCCTGTTCTAGCTGCAGTAAAGATTCCTCAAAGCCGCGCTCGGGAATTGGCCCGTAGAGCTCCTGTAGACGCGCATGGATTTCTGTTTTAGGCAGTGGCTGAGCCAACATCTCCCAGCAGTCCCAGGCATAGATGGATACCTCTGATAGAGAGTTGCCCTGAGCCACCAGATAGCGGTCTTGGCAGACCAGGCCGGTTGAACCCTCCGAGCGCTGGTAAAGATCCGGGGTATCGCTGTTGACCAGGAAGTTAGCTGCTGGCAGGTAGGTGAAAGCAGCTTCTGATTCTGGCAGCTGGTCTTGATCCTGGTACAAAAGACTCAGGATGAGCGGCAGTGCGTCGGTGATTTCTGAGTAGGTCAGTTTGACTGCCCCACCGGTCTCTACCAGCAGGCCGGTCAACACCTCTAGCCCTCGCTCGGTTATCATGAGGCCCGATGACTGCTCTGAGATGGTTAACAGGGCCTCCGCTAAGGGTAGAGGTTCAATTGAGGGAACAACCTTCTTGCCCTTCACCCGGTTCAAAACCACTATACGGTGGAGGTGAAAGGAATAATCATCCGCTGCTATCACCCGTAACCCAAGGTCAGCAGGGTTATGCTGCACCTTGGGCTGCTGAGCGTCCTCAATAATAGACAGGGGTTTGGGGTAGGGGCGGATTGACCTATCGGGCATCACCACAGCAGTTTCGTCAGTCAGATAGGTGACGTGCTCACCCAAAAAACGGGCAGCGGTGGTTTTCCCCGTACCGGACGGCGCCACCAGAGCTAGTGCGCGGTGGCTGGACGCATCCCCCACCACTGCGGCGTGCAGTAGATGAGCGGTACCGGCATATTCGCGCAGGAGGTGAAGGGTGACGTCCACGGTAAGACGCTCAGCCGCAACGGCCGGATCAGATGAGTTGACCACGGTTAAGTTTGCGATATCCCCCCACTGCTGAGTTATCTCATCCGCAGGGCGGCTGCTGAGCACGGTGACCCGCTCACCGTCAGCAATCCGGGCCCCGGCGTCCTCAATGACCTCGGGGGCTAGTGCAGCCCAGGCTCGCTGGGTATCAACCCAGAGCTGGGGATTGTCATCTTCAAAAGCTAGAAGTATGGTTACTCCGGCAGGGCGAACCAGTAGACCGCGCATCAGCTCTCGGTGTTGCCGGCAGGAATGGTGGTGCGATAAAAGTTAAGGTAGCTGCGGGAGGCTGTGGGGCCACGCTGACCCTGGTAGCGGTTGCCGTAAGTCCCCGAACCGTAGGGGTGTTCAGTCTCGCTGGTTAGTTTGAAGAAGCAGAGCTGGCCCACCTTCGAACCGGGCCACAACATAATGGGCAGGGTTGCCATATTGGACAGCTCAAGGGTTACGTGCCCTGAAAAACCGGGGTCAATGAACCCGGCGGTTGAGTGGGTGAGAAGCCCCAGACGTCCGAGGGAAGACTTACCTTCAAGACGGGCCGCCACATCAGCTGGCAGAGTTACCTTCTCGTAGGTAGCACCCAAAACGAACTCACCGGGGTGCAGAATAAAGGGTTCATCAGGGGCGACCTCTACCAGCCGGGTCAGGTCTTCCTGTGGCTGAGAGGGGTCAATGAAGGGGTACTTGTGATTATCGAACAGGCGGAAGAAGCGGTCAATGCGCACGTCCACACTGGCAGGCTGAACCATTGACTCGTCAAACGGCTCTAGAGCGATACGCCCGGTTTCGATTTCTTTGCGGATGTCCTGATCAGAAAATAACACCCTCCCAAAATATCGTATTTCGCCGTCACATTTTGACGCACACCCCGAGCATGGCTAGAGTATTCCTGTAGCTCCGCTTTATGTGGACGCCACGCGCGGCTGTAGCTCAATGGTAGAGCGCACGCTTCCCAAGCCTGATACGCGGGTTCGATTCCCGTCAGCCGCTCCAATCTCAAACCTGCCGGGTACCCACCTGGCAGGTTTTCTTTTTCTGACCCTAACAGGGTGGGTCAGAGCGGCGGCAGTAAACTAAAGAGGTAGTTGCTCCCCATCTCAGAAAGCACCCTCTCAGACGCTATGACTCCCCTTGTCTTATGCACACTCATCATTATCGTGACACTGGCTGTTAGCGGCGTGGCAAAAATCAAAGAACCCACCAGCACCGTCACCGCCATAGTTAATCTCAAGTTGGACCAGTGGCTACCGGTAAAACCCATTGCAAAAATCTTGCCGTGGGCAGAGCTTGCCCTTGCCGCTGGCCTACTCATCTTGCCCGGTATCTGGCAGGTTCTGGTAGCGGTCGCCGCTGTAGTGCTCTTTATCGGCTACTGGGCTGCTATTGCCCGCGCAGTAGTGCAGGGCAACACGGCTACATGTAACTGCTTTGGCAGCGCCTCAACCGCGCCGGTTTCAATGTTTACCCTCATTCGCAACACCGCCCTGCTGATGGCGTCCTTTGGGGCTCTCATTGGGGCCATCGTTACCCGCGGGTCAGCACTCACCATGTTGCTGGCGACCGACGCGGACGGATGGCTCTGGCTAATTGGTGCGGGGCTAGCGGCACTGGTGCTGTGGTCCATCTACCGTTCTGAGCAGACGGTTCAGGCGGTTGAACAACCGGTCACTGACCAACCGGCAGAATCCCAGCCGCTACCCGGGGACGAGGCAGAAGACTACCTGCGCACCCCCATCCCTTTCGCTTCCCTCCGCTACCCCGCGAAAAAAGGTGAAAAATCTAACGAGGGTGCTGAAGTTAATCTGCGGTACCTCTCAGCTACTCAGGCACGCCTGCTCATTTTTGTGTCTCCCACCTGCGGCAGTTGTCAGCCCGTTATTGAACAACTAGCAGATTGGCACCACCGTCTGCCCATGCTAGGTGTGCACCCGGTAGTCAGCAGTGAAAGTCACCTACAGCAGATGGATTTACCCGCTGATATGCAACCGTTTGTTGACCCCGAGTCGAGAACAGGCATGCTCTTTGGCGGTGCTACCCCCTCAGCAGTCGCTTTGGGCACCGACGAATTTTTGGCTGGCGGTCCTGTCTACGGCAGTGACGATGTCACCCGTTTTGTTGAAGACATCATCGGCGAGATGGAGCATGCGAGCGCTGAGACAGCAGAAGCTGCACTAGTACAAGAAGAAACTATCAAAGAAATGGATGGTGAGGCATGAGCCGCGAAAAATCAGCCTGGGAGATTACCAAGGAACAGAACCCAGCTCACGCGCAGTGGTATATCCAGCGTTTTAGGGCGATGGAAGAGCAAGGCAAAGATATTTGGGGTGAAGCCCGCACCATTGACGCGATGGCACCGCGTAACGCCAAGATTTTAGATGCTGGGTGCGGCATGGGACGTTTGGGTGCGCATCTGCATGAAAAAGGTCACCGGGTGACAGGCGTGGATCTTGACCCGGAACTCATTGAAGAGGCACAGCGGGTCTGCCCCGCGGCGCACTGGGTAGTCTCAGATTTGGCGGATCTGCGCGAGTCCCTAGGGTATAGCAAGGACAGCCAGCTCGGTGAAGAAGGCTTTGACATGGTCTTCTCAGCCGGCAATGTGATGACCTTCTTGGCGCCTTCTACTCGCCGCGAGGTGCTAGAGGAATTAGCGGCTGTACTGGCCCCAACGGGCCGGGCGGTCATTGGTTTTGGTGCGGGGCGTGGCTACGATTTCGCTCATTTCTTTGAGGACGCCGCGGCGTCCGGTCTCAAGCTAGATAGCACTTTCTCCACTTGGGAACTTCACCCTTTCACCGAAACCTCGACCTTCTTGGTGGCAGTGCTGAGCAGGGTTTAGAGAATATGCAGTTGCTGTAGTGTTTCGTCCGGTAGGAGGGCAGCTACAGCCAGCGCTAGCAGGAAGATACCTGCAACCGCGCCGACGGTAGCGGATTTCCAGCCGGGGTGCAGTTCGTTAAAGGTGATGAGCCCCGGCCACTGTTGATTCATTTGGGTGACGTTAATACTGGGGTAGACGGTGGTCTGTGGGGCGAGGGTGGAGGCGATGGTACGCAGGGTTTTGGCATCCCAGATGCGGCCATCGAGGCGGAAAACTCGCTTCTTTTTAGTGTTGACTGCCCAGAGAGCCGGTACGCCCTTATAGCGCACGGCAGCCACTCCGGTGAGTTCTTTACCGGCAGCCTGCTTGGGGGTGAGGCGTTCTGCGATAACGGTGTGGTCGATGTCTGCAAGGGGTACAGCGTGCCAGCCGAAGAGGCGCCCACGCAGGATATGAGTTGGGGTTTGTACCACAATGTGGGGTTTGAGCATGGAGTAGAGCGTAATAACTGCCCCAACCGCTATGAGTGCCAGGAGCACCATAACCAGTGGTGTGGGACGTTTTGCCAGCATGAACCAGAGGCAGGCCAGCGCTAGCACTGCGCTGGGGAGGCCAGCGATGATGCGGCGGTGGTAGGAACCGATCCGGGGGTGGTAGATGTTGGTAGCCTGCCCATATTTGGCGGGGACTTCGTGTGCGTTTTCTGCCATGGCTCTACTTTAGCGGCTCGTCATGGCGTGGAGGTCGCAATAGCGGGTGAGCTACATTTAAGGGGTGCGTTTTACTTCTACTGTTGACCGAGTTCTGGCTATGTGGCTGGCAGGTGTGCTCACCGCTGTCATTATTGCCTTAGCGTCCCTAGCTCTTATTAATAGGCTAGTTTATGGCCCCGAGGGCCAGGTGCGCGCCTATTTTGCTGCGGTGCGTGAGGGCGATGGCTCTAGGGCGCTGGGTATCTTGGGGGCGCAGGTGCCCGAGGGTGATGCCTCGATGCTAGACGGTGATGCTTTGCGTGCCTCACTGGAGGGAGTTCACCAGCTGCAGACCACCGATACGGTCGTTAGAGATGGTGGTGAGAGGGCCACGGTTACGGTCTCTTATCTGGTGAATAATCAGCAGCACAGCAGCGAGTTCAACTTGCATAAGGTCGGTTCTCACTGGGGTGTTTTTGACCAGTGGGCTATTGATCAGGGCACACTCCCCACAGTCCATGTGGACGCTAAA
This sequence comes from Rothia endophytica, assembly GCF_039543885.1. Taxonomy (NCBI): domain Bacteria; kingdom Bacillati; phylum Actinomycetota; class Actinomycetes; order Micrococcales; family Micrococcaceae; genus Rothia; species Rothia endophytica. Next base: position 24,290 of record NZ_BAABKP010000007.1, on the reverse strand, counting down.
GCACTGTCAGCTGCCACGCTCAACGGCCAGAAGGTGGCGGTTAAGGGTGGTTCGCAGGACTTTGCAGTGACCTTTCCAGGGGTCTATCAGGTGACCTATGAGTCTGCTCTGTATTCCTCGGTATCAGATAGCACTCTCATCACAGCACCCGGCGAGACCCCCGTCCTCACCTTGGATTTGGAGCCCTCCCCTACCGCTGTGGCTTCGGTGCGCCAGCAGGTGAAGACCTACCTTGATACGTGCGCAGCCCAGAATTCGCTCTACCCCACCGGCTGCCCGTTTGAATATGCCTTCAACGGTCGCGTTGCCGGGGATTTGACCTGGCTGATCACTGAGTACCCCGATCCTGAGATTAATCTAGCCAACGGTGCATGGTCGCTGAGCGAAAGCCAGGGCAAGGCAGAAATTTCTTTCACTGCCCTTGACCTCTATACCGGCAAGAAAAAGCAGGTCAACCAAGAGGTAATTTTTGAGGTAGCAGGGTCACTGGCCACCGCCGATGAGACGGTGACCTTTACCCCAGCGACCTAGTTCACCCCGCGCAGGTCAAGCACTAGCTCCTGTTCCCCGCTTTCAGTGATGACAACGGGCAGCCCCCAGTCCTGCTGGTAGAGGTGGCAGGCCGCGTGGTCGGGGATTTCCCCGCCGGGTTCACCGTCACAGGCAGCAGCGCGAGCAGTAATGTGAAGTACCGCGCTGGTGATTTCTGGGTTGAGTTCCAGCTGGCGGGTGAGCCCCTGGGCTGTTCCGGCGCCCGAGAGGATGAAGTTCTCGGGGGTGGATGAGATTTTCAGCTGGGTTGGGTCGCCCCAGCGGGTGTCCAGTTTCTGCCCCTTGGGGGCCGCAAAGCGGGCGGTAAAGGTCAGACTGCCCCCGGCTAGTTCGGTGGCCTTTCGTGTTACCTGGCTAGCGCCCTCGTCCACATGCTGCATGGCATCGGGAATGGAGACGCGCACCAGTTGGTGGGCATTGGCTTCAACCACAATCAGGCGGGCACCCCCGTCCTCTGTCGTTTCAACCAGCACATCACTGGGTTCGGCCAGTCCGCGCGTAAGGGTGCCCAGTGCCCCGGTGGCAGGGTCGAAACGGCGGATAGCACCGTTGTAGGTATCGGCAATAGCAATAGAACCATCGGGCAGTTCAGTTAGCCCCAGGCAGTGCTGCAAACGGGCTTCTTGGCGGTTGCCGTCCACAAAGCCGAAGTCAAAAAGGCCGATGCCAACGGCGGTTTCTACACGGGCTTCTTCAGTATCAAAGACGATGCGGCGCAGGGCGCTGGTCTCTGAGTCGGCGACCCAGATGGAACCGTCCTTTGCTTCGATGAGCCCGGAGGACTGAGCGAACCAGGAGTCTGCCACCGCGCCGTCTTTCAGGCCCTCAGCACCGGTACCGGCAAAAACAGCCAGCTGCCCGGTCACCGGGTCAAAGCTAAAGATTTGATGGGTGCCTGCCATAGCAACCAAAAAGGCGGCTGCCTCGCGGGAGTAGACCAGGTCCCAGGGGGACGATAGGGCCACGCTGAGTGGATCAGCACCGGGTTCAATGTGGTTGGGGTCGGTGCGGGCGGTATCACCGTCAATCAGGCGCTGCACCCCGCTACCTGCCAGAGTGGTGACCTGGGCGGTGCTCAGGTTCAGCCCGCGCAGACGGTGGTTGACGGAGTCAGCGACGAGAACATCGGCCCCCAGCGTCTCGCGTAGATCTGTGGGCACCAGAGCAATACCCTGGGGCTCGTTGAAGCGGGCCTGCTCAGCAGAGCCATCAAGGTAGCCCTTTTCAGGGCCACCAAAGGTCGCTAGGACAGTCTCAAAGTCGGCTTCTACCTGCACCAGTCGGTGGCGGGCGGTATCCGTCACCAGGTAAGTGGTCCTGCCATTGGCAAAGTCAGTGGGTAGTTCCAGCGCCTTGCCGGGGAAAGCGAAAGTACCTTGAGGTTTGGGGCGGGGCACGTAGGGGCCGTCCCCGCGGTGCAAAGTGCCTTTAGCCTCGTGCTCCTCTACCAGTTCACGAACCAGTGAGGTCAGCCCCTGCACGTGGCCTTCACCGGAGAGGTGGGCAACAATGTAGCCCTCTGGGTCAAGGACGACCAGAGTGGGCCAGGCGCGGGCGGTGTAGGCGTTCCAGGTCTCGAGGTTGGGGTCATCGAGCACCGGGTGGGTGATGTCGTAGCGGTCCACAGCAGCTTCAAGGGCGACTGGGTCAGCTTCGTGTTCAAACTTCGGTGAGTGAACCCCCACGGTCACTAGAACATCTTCAAACTCTTCTTCCAGCGGCCGCAGCTCATCGAGCACGTGCAGGCAGTTCATGCAGCAGAAGGTCCAGAAATCCAGGATAACAATTTTTCCGCGCAGGGACTCCAGCGATAGCTCTTTACCTCCGGTGTTCAGCCAGCCCCTGCCCACCAGTTCGGACGCACGCACTTTGGTCTGGCGTGCGGCTGAATGATCTGCCATAATTTTTACCTTTCGTGGGCGCACCGGTGGCACGCGGGTGTACTTTTCTTCTTAGCCTAACAAGCCCCCCCCCGCCCGGTCATTTGTTGCAATTTTTGGCGCCTTTCGGTTCACAAACCTCAACTGTGCGTCATAGAAACGTAACAGTTAGGATGAGCTCAGTTCAGCCAAGACGGCTTACCCAAGGTGCAGAGCAGCACCTCAGCCCGTTAGCGGCCAGCTTTCTGATCTCGTTCAGCAAGCTCAGCAAACATGTCGTTGTAGGCATGTAGCTCAGCATCTCCGTCCCGGTCAGCCTGACGATCTACCCGCTTCTGCAGTTTCTTGTCCTGCATAGACCACTGCACCGCAACCGCCACAGCAATCACCATGGTGGGGATTTCACCGATACCCCACATCAGGGCACCACCTAGCTTCTGGTCTTCAATAGCTGAGAGCCCGTAGGGGCGGCCCACATTACCGAACCAGGACGCCTGCAGCAGGGCGTCCATCTGCATAATCGCGATACCAACGAAGGCGTGGTAGCCCAGCGTGGCGATGAGCATCATCAGGCGCATGGGGTAGGCAGGGCGATGCGGGATGGGGTCGATACCGATGAGCACCAGGCTGAAGATGTAGCCGGTGACCAAGAAATGAATCAGCATGAACTCATGGCCAATGTGGTAGCGCAACATGATGCCAAAGAGCGGGGTAAAGTAGACCACCACGATGGAGCCGGCAAAGTTTACGGCTGCAAAAATGGGGTGGGTAATCACCTTCGACCAGCCCGAATGCACCAGTCGAAGAATCCACTCGCGGGGGCCGCGGGTGCCGTCCTGCCGTGGCTCAAGAGCACGCAGAATCAGGGTGATAGGGGCGCCCAGTACCAAGAAGATGGGGCAGACCATGGTCAAAAGCATGTGCTCCACCATATGCGCCGAGAACATGACGCGGGCGTAGACGGTGAGGGCGCCGCTGGTGATGTAGAGCAGCACCAACAGACCGAAGTACCAGGACAGCAGGCGGAAGATAGACCAGCTACCACCGGATCGTTTTACCTTGATAAAGGCCCAGAGGTAGGTAAACCCAACGAAAGCGATGAAAGCGACCCAGAACCAGTCAAAACGCCACTGGGTGAACCACTCGGCGACGCCAGGTTCGGGCGGCATGTCATACCAAGTAATGATACGTACCGGTTCAGCGCCGGCGTCAAGAGTTTCTGGTGCAGGTGGGGCTGTGCGGGAAAGCGTCACCGCAAGACCGCTGGTGGCACCCATCAGGAGCAGCTCACAGGCAATGGCATACCACAGGCCCTTAGCTGCACCTATCTGCCCCGACTGCATCATGGGTATGAGGCGTAGGCGGTGGGTGGCGCCGAGGGCTCCCAGTAGTAAGGTCAGCATAATTTTAGCCAGCACTAGGGCACCGTAGACGGTAGTAAAAAGCTCAGCGAGGGTGTTCATGCGCACCAGGGCATTAATGATGCCAGAGAGCGTGACCAGGATGAAGCCACCTAGCGCCAGGGTGGAATAACGACGCAATACACTCACCGCCAGAGGAACCCTGCGCTTGGTCGCCGTGTGTTCCCCTCGCGCGCTTTCGGGCAGGGTGCCGCTGCCTGCGTCCTTACCTGAAATGGTGCGTGAAATAAAGACAAGGGCAATCAGCCCGCCGGTCCAGAGCACCACACCGAGCAGATGCAAGCCCAAGGAGTTGACCGCCCCCATATGGTCGTTACCGCCCGATGAGTGCCCGCCCAAAGCCATGTTGATGATACCAATGAAAGAGATACCCAAAGTTACCAAGAGACCGGTGAGCGATCGCACCGCAAAAACGAGAGTTGAGACCAGGGCCGCCACGATGATGGTGGCGGCTTCCTGCTGGCCGGCCGAGATGGTGGTGATGTAGCTGATGAGCTCCGTGGTGTAGGAGGAGCTGGCCTCTATAGCTCGGCCCGATATGTCGGCGTAGCTGAAGATTAGCACGGCAATTGCGGCGATGGTCCAAGTAGCTGATGCGGCTGCCGCCAGGTTCATCACAGCGATGAAGGCGGGGTGTTCTGTGCGGGTGAGGTTTTTCAGACGCTGGCTCTTGTCGGTTGCATGCGCCATGTTCACACGGCTCTTGCCCCGGGCTGAGTCAAGGAAGCGGGGGACGATCGCAATGGCAAAGAGCAGGGCGCCCATGGCGGTAACCATAGCGAAATTGTGCACCATCTCAGCAATCGGCAGACCCCACCGAACGAGCGGGCCGGCGTCCGCTAGGTCTGTAGCTGCTGCACTACCGCTGAGGGTAAGACTCGCTAGCAAGCTCAGAAAGGCAGCTGCGGGAAAGACCCAAATCCAGTGGGTGCCTAGCCCGTTGAGATGGGGGTTCGGGGCTGTTTTCTGCGCCCTTGTTTGCTGTGCCATATTATTCCTGCGTGGTGTTGTGAACCGTGATTGGTTGGTAAAAGTTTAGGTAAAGAGGTTCTCGCCGATGAAGCCGCCCTGCTCGCAACCTGCCGGAAGAGCAAAAACCGCGGAGCCGATAGGAACCGTCCAAGTATTGAGCATATCGAGCTCAGCCAGACGTTCTTGAATGGGGAGAAACTGAAGCAAAGGGTCTGCCTGGTAGGAGCAAAAGATGAGACCCGAGTTGCTCACTCCCCCATCGGTTTCAAAGTGTTCAGAGAACCCCGAGGCGTTCTGCACCGGCAGGTCGTAGTTGTACCCCCTGCGGAGGATGCGTTCCACTCGGCTCTGAGCGCTAGCGCGGCGAATGTGGGCGTAGGGAGCGATGACGGTGAAGCCCAGCTCATTGGTTGCTGAAAGATCGGCGGGGTCATGCTCCTGAGTGCCTGTGAGCGGTGCTCCATTGGTGAGGTTGCGCCCCACCGCGTCCTCACGAGCTGGTCGGTCTGATTGGGCCCAGGTATCGAGGTTCATGTGGATGCGGCGGATGACCAAGGAAGTTCCCCCAGGCTCCCAGGGCTCCAGCTCTTCGTGGTTACCCCAGACAAAGCGATCCATGCTGTCGTCCAGGGTTGAGGGGTTGATCGTGCCATCCACCTGGCCAAAGAGGTTGCGCATCGTCTGCCCGTTAGGCTCGCTGCCATAAGCGCGGCGGAAGCCTTCTTGTACCCAGCGCACCCGGCTCATTGACCGCGCGGTTTTCAGCAGCATTCTTTGGGCATGAGCCAGCGTAAAACGGTCGGAGCTACAGAGTTGCAGCAGTAAGTCCCCATCGTTCCACTGATCTTGAAGCTGATCGATCTTCTCAAAGGCGGGCAGTGGTTGGAGCCAAGCGGGCTTCTTTGCGGGGTTTACGATATCGAAGATGCGTTCGCCAAATCCGAAGGTGACGGTGAGGTGAGCAGGTACGGTAGCTAGCTCAGGTTCCTGGTCTACCACAGGTGCGGTGCCCTGGGTGAGGGATGCGGCGTCGCTAGTGAGCACACGCAGCAAACGCTGCACGCCACCGGCGTCCGTCCCACTGTTGAGGTCAAGGGCAATAAAAAGCGCGTAGGAGGGGGCTGGTGTGTCAACGCCAGCCTGCCTCTGACCGTAGAAGGGTACTCGGGCCTCTTGCAACGGTGGGGCGGCGGGAGTTGGGCTATTTCGTTCCGAGGCACCGGCAGCATATTGGGTCCCTAGGGTTGCGGCAACTCCCGCGCCGGCTCCTAGCGCTCCAGCTACGAAAGTTCGACGGCTGGACGCCGGCCGGGCTGGTACCTGCTCGACATCGGCGGTTGCATTCTCATAGTCTTCATCAAATGAACCGGTCATGGTTCTCTTTCTCCCCCGACGTTAGCCTACGTCTCATGTTATCTGTATGGGTAGCGGGTGGGTGCCCCGCAACTGGTGTTCAGCTGCGGGGCGGGTGCTACCTCAACGCTGTGTGGGTGAATTCAGATGCGCTGATCTAAGCGCACTGAGGCAGGACGGCTTCAGCAGATTCATCACCCTGTTCTGCTTCGGGGGCAGAGTGGTCACTTTCCCCGTGCATCGATTGGTCTTCAGACATGGTTTCATGGGCCGGTGCGCTAGCTTCACCCGGTGCGTATTCCTCTTTCGCACCGCTGAAATCACGCACTTCAGCATCAAATTCAACGGCACCAACTGAGGTGTCGAGCGTAATGACGCTGGAGGTACCTGCAACCAGTGAACACTTCATCTGCATGAGCATGATGTGGTTACCTCCCGGTGCCAGTTCAAAGCTCGCCCCCGGTTCAATGGTGAAGCCTTCCTTGACTCCTTTCATGGTGCTAGTCCCGGTGTTGGGGTCGATCTCGGTGGTGTGTAGCTGCACCATGCCGGCTGCGTCGCTGCTGGCACCCTCGACGGTGATGGGCTCATCCCCAGTGTTGGTAAGCGTGGCGAAGGCACCGGTCATGTTGCCGGTCGCTGCTTTGATCCAGGCACCCTCAACGGTCAGAGCAGATGTTTCAGCCGCAGCTGAGGTGGACTCTTCGCTACTGCTGGGCTGGTTCGATGAGGTGTCGGTTGATGAGCCGCACCCTGCCAGCGCTAGAAGCGCAACAGCAGAAAGGGCCGAGATATGAGTCATTTTGTGAGAGAACATGGTTTTTCTTTCTAATTTTTGGGGGCAGATAGCGACTCTTCGCTAGCCCAGAGCAGATGGTTTCGCGGATATCCTCAGCTTCAGTGGTGAGGAATCCACCGTTCGTTCTGGGCAAGCCCCTAATGTTTGATACGATGCCCGCAGTTAGACGAGCTAAGCTCCAGCCTGTGGTGCGGAGTCGGTAATGGAAGGGCTACTTGCGCTTCTTTGTTTTGGCCAGAATAACGAAGGCCGCACCCATCATCGCCGCAGCAGCGGCCAGGAAGAGTGCCACTTTGGCGCCGGTGGACATGCCCTGGCTCGCGACCGTGAGCGGTTCAGCTGGCTGTGTTTGCTGCTCCTCTGTCTCTTCCGAAGCTACTGGCTCAGTGCTCTGAGCCGCACCTGCCCCTACGGTGTAGGTGAAGGTTCCTTGAATGGGGTGCCCGTCTGAAGAAACCACACGCCAGGTGACCGTGTAGGTGTCACCTGTTTCTTGCGTCGCTAAATCTTGGGTCACGACTGTGCGGTCAACCTCTGGTTCACCCTCGGTCACCGTCTCACCGGCAGCGTTGGTCACGCGAACCTGATTGGCACCGGCGACGTCCATGATGTCACCGCTATAGGTCAGCTCCAGCTCGCTGGGTGCTTGTTCTAGGGTGGTATCTGCGGCGGGATTAGTGCTCACCAGCTCATCGTGGGCGTAGGCAGGGGTAAAACCCAGGCTGAGTGCCAGCAAGCCGGTGGCTGTAGCTGCTCGAGCGTGGGCTGAGAAAGTATTTTTTTTGGCGTCTGCCATAGGAGAGTCCTTGCTAGTAAGTTCTGGTCATTTACGAAGCAAGGTGGGCTGGTGGGCCTCGCGTGACTCTGCTTTCTAACAGGAAGGAAAGACGGTGAGACCTAACAGCAAAGAAATGAGCCGGAGCTTTGACCCGAGTCACAATGACGCCGGTCTCTCGCACCGGAGTTAGCCCCCTGATGCTGGCATGGGCTAGGTCAGCTAGTGCTTCAAGAAGTTGCTCCCCGTAGACGAGCACGATGTAGGTCGCCAGTGCTGCAAGCGCGTGGCCTACCCACATATCCGCGCCATAGCTGTGGGGTTGGCTGTGGGCTACCACTGTCAGTTGGTGGGCATGGTGGCCTTCCCCGCTCATCTGCACTGTGGAGCCATGCGTGTATAGGGCGTGCAGGACGCCTTGCCCGGTCAGCACACCGACCGCCAGGCTCGTTCGCGAGGTGGTCAATGCGGTTGCTAGCAGGGTGAGGCAGGCTGCCAGTGAAGTAGCAAGACCAAAAATGAGGGGGTGGGGCAACTCGCCACCAGCCAGGGTGTGGCTACTCGCCCCAAGAACGGTAGCCATGAGGGCAACGGCCCAGGCACGAAGCACCCGGTGCGCTTTGCTCACGACGCCCTCCTTAAGTATTTGGATCCAGCCGCTTCATTATCTCATAGATCCCTCAAGAGCCCTGAGGGCAGGTGGCAAGGGATATGCCGGTAAGTGTCCGATTAAAGAAAAAGGGAGCCACCCCTTGAGGGGTGACTCCCTTAGAAGTCTTGGCAAGAATTTACTTCTTGTTGGAGACTGCTGCCTTCAGCTTCGAACCTGCAGTCAGCTTGACGCCGTGACCTGCGGGAATCTGAATGGTTTCGCCGGTCTGCGGGTTGCGGCCGGTACGAGCTGCACGATCGGTACGCTCAATTGCCATCCAACCAGGGATGGTGATCTTCTCGCCCTGTGCAACAGATGCTTCAAAGACCTGGAACAGTGCATCCAGCACACCGTTCACTGCTGCCTGGCTGGTGCCAGCCTTTTCTGCAACCTCTGCAACGAGTTCGCTACGGTTCTTAGCCATGAAATGCTCCTCCTGAGACTTTCAAAAATTCTTGCGGCTTATAGGGTTAGCCCTGAATAGCAAGGCTAACCGTATCAGCTACAGATTACCAGCTTGACTTGGTAACACCGGGTAGCTCGCCACGGTGTGCCATTTCGCGGAAGCGGACACGTGAGATGCCGAACTTCTGGAAGGTGCCACGGGGGCGGCCGTCAATCTGGTCGCGGTTACGAACGCGAATGGGTGAAGCGTTGCGGGGAAGCTTCTGCAGACCCAGACGTGCAGCTTCGCGCTCTTCAGCGGTTGCGTTTTCGTCAACCAGGGTCTTCTTTAGTTCTAGGCGCTTTTCAGCGTAGCGTGCAACGATGACCTTGCGCTGTTCGTTGCGAGCAATCTTGGATTTCTTCGCCATGTTTAGCGCTCCTCTCGGAAGTCAACGTGCTTGCGGACAACGGGATCGTACTTCTTGAGAACCATACGATCGGGGTTGTTACGGCGGTTCTTACGGGTTACGTAAGTGAAGCCGGTGCCCGCAGTGGACTTAAGTTTGATGATAGGACGGACGTCCTTAGCCTTTGATGCCATGATTAGATCTTCTCTCCGCGTGCAAGAATGTCAGCAACTACTGCGTCGATACCGCGTGCATCAATAACCTTGATGCCCTTAGCTGAGACGTTCAGGGTTACATTGCGGCGCAGTGAAGGTACAAAGTACTTCTTCTTCTGCACGTTCGGGTCGAAGCGACGCTTGTTGCGGCGATGCGAGTGCGAGATGCTGTGTCCAAAGCCGGGAACAGCTCCGGTCACCTGGCAGACAGCTGCCATAGTTTTCTCCTCCAAATGTTGACGAAATGACGGTACGCAGTTGGCGTTCACTGAAAAATCAGCGATCAGCAAGGGCGTCCCGTCACCTATAGGTAGAGCACCGGGTTATTCTCCAAGGCTAGAGTGTCTGAGACTCAAGCTCGGGTGAGAGACCGAACCGAGCCTCCGCCGCGGGAAAAACGGTGAAGCTTAGGTGCACGAGAGGTGTTGCCACCACTACGAACAGCCTTAAATTCTAGGTAATTACGGGATACCACGCAACCTGTGAGCCAAAGGAAAAGCTTGCGAAGAGCGTCTTCACTCGGAGCGAAGAGCATCTCGCAAGCTAACATTTTCAGGCACAGGTCTGCGCATGAACCTTCCGTCAATTCTACCGCCTATCCCACTTTTCGCAAGTCAAGAACGGCTTTCATCCGCGGTTTTTAAAGGAAAGTCACACCCTCACCTGCGCCCATCCCGCTGGAGCCTAGGGGCAAATTACACGGTTGTAATCTGAACTGTGATGTTAACAGCTTAAGGCTTTTAATCCTTTTAAGAAGCGGTTAAGCTTCCTCTGCACCTGCCTCCGGCAGTGCGTCAAAGCGGGTCAGCTCTGGATATTTGGGGCTGATAGAGTCCCCCGAACTGGTGCCGCGCAAGCGTCGGCCGATCCAGGGCACCACAAATTCCCGGGCCCATTTTGCATTATCGCGGGCTTCTTGGATACGGGTTTTGCGGATAGCCTCCGGCACCACGGGCTTACCCATATTGATGTTCTCGGCGCTCAGCGTTTCTAGGACTTTACGGGCAACTACGGTATGCCCCGCAGCGTTCATATGCAGGCGATCTGGTGCCCAAAAACGAAAATCCAGCAACTCATGCGCGCGCCAGTAATCCACTACCGTCACGCCGCGGTTATCAGCTACTTCGCGCAACAGCTCATTGAAAAGAGCGATACGCGCACGGTTACCGCTAAAGAAACCCTTGGAGCCGGGGTCAAAGCCCGTCAGGGTAAAAACCTCGATACCCTCGTCTCGCAGAGCCTTAAACCCTTCGTCGTACCGCGCCATCAGGGCGTCCACATCAAAGCCGGGGCGCAAACTATCGTTACCCCCACCTACCAGGCTCACCAGGTTGGGTTTCAGCTCAAGAGCAGCTGGCACCTGCTCTTCAATAATGGGGGTCAATAGGCGTCCGCGAATAGCCAGGTTAGCGTAAAGGGCATTTTTATCAGCCAGCATGAACTGCTCTGCCACTCGGTCTGTCCAGCCGCGCACCCCGTTGGGGCGCTCGGGTGCGTCATCTCCTACCCCTTCGCTGAGGGAATCCCCCAGCGCAACGTAGCGGATGCTGTCTTCTAATCGTGAGAGAGGCACGGAATTTGTCTTTCAATGAGGGAAAACGTACGAAGACTACTTTACTCCCCCGCCCAGCAAGGGCTTAGCTTTCAGCTCGTCCACACTTCCAGTAACCCATGAAAGAGATATTTTCTTTAGCGATACCGGCTTCATTGACGCACATGCGGCGCAGGGTCTTGATGACCGAGGATTCACCGGCAATAAAGACGTAGGTTTCGGCATTTTCCTCTGCCAATCCCCACACCACTTCGTCAGCGGCGGTGGTGTCGGTGTAATGGTAGGTTTCGGTCTCTGTCAGGTTAAAGACACTGTGCAACTCGTGGGCAAGGCGTTCACCTCGCTCAGAGTTAGGCTCCCGAGGCAGGAACTTGACGGTTAGCTGAGGCAGGCGCCGGGTCACCTCCTGCACATCTGAGAGCACGGCAAGGTTATCTCCCTGACCGGGGACTTCGCAGAGCACCGTGCCGCTGGCGTGAGCGGGCAGGGTCCTGAGAATAGAAAGCGTAGCGGGGGCTGCGGTTTCATCGGTCAGCATCAGCAGGTTATGGGAAGGGGCCGGGTTCCAGGAGCTCCATAGGCTACTACCCCTCAAAGGAGCGAGGAAAGATACCTGTTGCCCCACCTGAGCGGACGCCGCCCAGTCAGCTGCGGGGCCCAGCTGCCCGGCGTCATCCTGATGCAGCACAAAATCGATGTCAATTTCAGGCTGGACGCCGATGGGCAGCGGGCGTTCAAGCACGCTGAGGTCTGCCTCGGCAGCGGGGAACATGCCCAGTAGTGGAGTTTCGTCCATGCCAACAGCTGGCACCATACGGGAATTTTGCACTGTGTAGGTGCGCATGTGGCCGCGGTCCTCCACCGGTTGAGCCATCCATCGCTGGCGCCAGGTGTCATCGAGTTCAATCATGGTGGGACCGCTCGCATGTGCTGGTGGTACCAGGAGCTTGATGTAGGCGTCGTAGACCTGCCCCGTCCCGTCCGAGATAGCGGAGGTAGCGTGGTGTAGCGAGCGGCCGGTCAGCGATACCCTCACAAAGTGTTCTGACAGGCGGCGCACACCGCTCACTGTCACAGGAAAGACGCCGTACTGGTTGATGGACTGGGAAACCTCGCGTCGGCGAACGAGCTTTTTAGTGGTTTCTGACATGAGAGTCTCCGTGGCTAGATACTGGGCGGCGGGCATGAGGGACGATAACGGTTGAGCCGTCTGCGCGGGGGTCAGTTACTGAGGCTCGAAGTCCAAAGATTTTCTCTAGGTTCTGCTCAGTCATCACGTTAGCTGCGGTACCGGCAGCAGCGATCGCCCCATCTTTCATAGCGATGAGGTGGTGGGCGGCGCGGGCTGCCAGGTTAAGTTCGTGGAGCACCATCACCATGGTGGTTCCTCGGACCTCATTGAGTTCAGCTAGCAAATCGAGCAGCTCCACCTGGTGGGCTAGGTCGAGGTAGGTGGTGGGCTCATCGAGCAGCAGAATGTCTGTTTGCTGGGCTAGAGCCATCGCAATCCAGACACGCTGACGCTGACCACCCGATAGCTCGGTGACCTGGCGTTCTGCTAGCCCCATGGTGTTAGTTGCTTCAAGTGCCCAGGCGACCGCGGCGTCATCCTCAGCAGAGTTACCGCGAAAGAGACCCTGATAGGGGTAGCGTCCGCGGGATACCAGGTCGGCTACGGTGACGCCGTCAGGGGCAATCGGGTTCTGGGGTAGCAGCCCCACTATGCGAGCGAACTCCTTACCGCCGTAGGTTGTCAGCGGTTTACCGTCCAGGGTGATGCTGCCCTTGGTGGGTTTGAGCAGGCGGGAGACACCCCGTAGCAAGGTTGATTTGCCGCACCCGTTGGGCCCAATAATGGCGGTGATTTCACCGGTCGGTATATCTAAGCTCAAGTTAGGAACGATGGTCTGGTTGCCATAGCCCAGTGCAAGATTCTTCATAGCCAGCTGGCGAGGGGTTACCTTTTTCATGCTTTGCCTTCTTTCTGTGACCGGGCAAGGAGCCAGATGAGCAGGGGGGCGCCGGCTACGCCGGTGAGAATACCGACCGGCAGATTTCCGCTGGGAATCAGGTTGGCCCCAACAAAGTCCGCCAGCACCACGATGATGGCACCTACCAGTGCGCTGGCTGTTAGGGAGTGCGGCCCGCCCTGGAGTCTGCGGGCTATAGGGCCAGAAACAAAGGCAACAAAGGCGATAGGCCCGGTTGCTGCGGTAGCAACGGCGGCCAGAAGAACGCCGAGAATGATGAAGCCCCAGCGCACGGCATGGGTTCGAACGCCCAGCCCGTGGGCCAGTTCATCCCCCACAGCAAGGGCGTGCAGGTAGCGGTGTAAAAGAGCCACGGTGGGCAAAAGGATGAGCAGGGTTAGTGACAGAATGCTGATGCGGTTCCAGTTGGCGTTGGAGAGCGAACCGCTCATCCACAGTGTTGCCGTTTGGGCGTCACTGCTGGAGATACGGCTCATAAGGTAGCTGATTACTGAGCTGGCGAGTGCAGAAATACCGATGCCCATTAGGATGAAGCGGTTACCTGCGCCGGTGTCACCAGCGGAGAGCAACATAATGAGCAGGGCAACCACCAGCGCGAAACCGATAGCAAAAAGTGAGACCGAGAAACCGGTGAGGCCAAAGAAAACGATAGCGGTAACAGCGCCCAGCGAGGCACCGGTAGAGATGCCGATAATGTCTGGGGACGCCAACGGGTTGCGCAGCAATAGCTGGAAAATAGCACCGGCGGTGCCAAAGGCAAGACCTGCTAGGGCACCTAGGACCGCCCGGGGTAGCTTATCCTCCATGACAATGTAGCGGGCTCCGCGGGCATGGTCGAGGTTGTCGCCGCTCAGAAGAGTGAAAAAGTCTGGGATGGTCACGGTGTAGGATCCCAGCAAAACGCGCACGGCGAGCGCCCCTAGCAGGGTCAGTGACAGCAGGGCCAATACCAGGTGCGGGCGTTTACGGGCGGCACGGCGGATCTGGGTAAGGTGTTCTCTTCCGGTCAGGCTGACGCTCATTAGAGGTTGACCGCCTTTGCGCGGCGAACCAGGTAGATGAAGACAGGCACACCAACTATTACCGTAGTTACCCCCACCTGGACTTCCTGAGGAGGTAGGATGACGCGTCCAACGGTATCGGCCAGGATGAGTATCACCGCCCCGAAGAGGGCGGACAGGGGCAGTAGAGCCCGGTAGTCGGAGCCCACCAGGGCACGCACCGTGTGGGGGGCCATCAGCCCGATAAAAGCGATGGGGCCGGCCAGGGCCACGCTGGTTCCCACGAGCAAGGTAATGGCGAGCGCCATCAGTAGGCGTTTGAGCGCAACGTTTTCCCCCAGGGAGGCTGCTACGTCATCACCGAGGGCAAAGTTGTTGATGGTTTTGGCGCCGCTGAGCAGTATGAGAGCACCGATGAGCAGGAGGAAGGCTCCCGGAGTGAGATCTTCTAGGCGGGCACCGGCAACGGTCCCTACCTGCCAGCGGCGCAGACTATCTAGCGCGTTCTGGTTCTGCAGAATCAGGGCGGTGGTGAGCGAGCCGAGGCCAGCTGAGATAGCTGCACCCATGAGGGCTAACTTGACGGGGGTAGCCCCTCCCCTGCCCAGGGAGGCAAGACTGTAGACCAGCACCGAGGCGATGGCAGCGCCCACAAAAGCCCAGGCTGCGTAGGCGCTGGTGCTCTGCACTGAGAAGAAGGTAATCCCGGCAACGACTGCGAAGGACGCCCCGGCATTGACACCCAAAATACCCGGATCGCCCAGAGGGTTTCGGGTCACACCCTGCATGCCGGCACCGGCAAGGGCTAGAGCTGCCCCCACCATCGCTGCCCACAGGGTGCGTACCAGGCGCTGGGAGAGGACCGCGGCGTCCGTCTGCCCCAGATTTTCGCTACCGGTGAGGTAGGTCAGGACCGTATTGAAGCTGATGGCGCGGGCTCCCACCGTAAAGGAAAGAACCGCTGCTGCGCCAAAAACCACCAAGAGGACCAGCAGAACTACTGCTCGTTTCTGGGTGGAGGCTGGCACCGAATGGCGCTGGGCTAAACGAAATGGCGTCATATGCAATCTGAAAAGACGGCAGAGCTAGGCCAGGGGAGCAAGACTCCTGGCTGCGGTGCTGTCTCTAGCTCTTGTCAGCCACTGCTGAAAGCTTCTGCAGGGTCTGGGTTTCGGTAAGCACCCAGTTCAGTGATAGAGGTGAGGCCGCTGATACAGCGATAGATACAGCGTTATCAGTTTCAACCACTAGCCCACCGTCGGCTACTGCGGGCATCTGAGAGAAGAGGGAATCTGCCTTGATATCTGCTTCATCGGATGCCGAGGTGCCCCAGGCCCACACAACATCAGCCTCTACCTGATCAACGACTTCACCGGAAACAGCGATAAAGAAGCCTGAGTCATCAGCAGTATTCTGGGTGATGTAAGGGCTGATCTCCATCCCCAAAGAAGTCAAGAACTGCGAGCGGGAATCAGTGGCAGTGTAAGCACTGAAGGTTTGCTCTTCAAGGCTGAACATGCCGGCGGCAAAGGTCTTACCGGAGAGCTGCGAGTACTGCGCTGCGGCGTCCTCAATGGTCTGGTGGGTTGCTTCAATCAGTTTTTGGGCCTCATCCTGCTTTTGCAGCATGGCACCTGCCTGTTCTACAACCTGTTCCCAAGACGCCGCGTAGGAAGCTACGCCTTCGGGCATAGCCACCACGGGGGCAATGCCCGAGAGCTTATCGTAGACTTCCTGGCTCATGTCGGTATAGACGGAGAAGATGGCATCGGGGTTGAGCTGAGCCAGGGCCTCGTAATCGGGGCCGTCGGTTTCATCGTAGAAGACGGGGGTTTCACCGCCGAGTTCAGCAAGTTTTGCATCAAACCAATCGGTGGAGCCTGCTGCGTTGCCACCGTAGGTCACGGTGGGGGTACCAACCGGTACGACGCCCAGGTCAAGAAGGACATCTGGGTTCTTCCAGTAATTCACCACGGCCACACGCTGAGGTAAGCTCTCGAAGGTGGTCTCGCCGAAGGCATGCTTGACGGTGTAACTCTCCCCCGCTGCGCCGGAGGAGTTGCTACTGGAAGTGTCTCCCGAGCCGGTGGTGCAACCTGCGAGTAGACCTGCTGCTGCGGTAGCGGCTGCCGCCTTGAGGAAGGCGCTGCGTGAGATGACAACCATTTCTGTATTCTCCTGGTAGAGCGGTCTAGCGATAGGGAGTGCTAGGAGTGGAATTAGGTATACCTAAACATAATAACAATATGTTTTTATGCGCTAATCCGCAAAACGGTGTACTTGGTGCATACACTTACCAGCGAGGTTTCCAGACCTCAAGAAATAGTAGTTGCCTAGACTAAGCTCCTGATCAGGGCGCTTTTCTTGTCTATTCGCGCCGGTTTCTCGGGTTTATAGCTCACCATTTTCGGCGAGAGCCTCAGCAAGGACATCCTCTTCGTTGCCATAACCCTCAGACGAAGTACCACCCCAGGGGTTCCATTCTTGGGTTTGAAGTTGTTGCTGTACAAAGGGAGAAAGGGTCTGCCCATAAGCTTTGGAGATGTGGTTGTCATCGATGTAGACAAAGACATTGCCCATGATGGCTGGGCACCAGCCCTGAGGGCAGAGCTGTTCGGTGAGATCAACAGAGAAATAGTTGGTATTTCCTATCAGCTCGTTATCTGGTGATGGCCCCGCCACTTTATCGGCACGGCTAGCGCCGCAGTCATAGAGAGAACGCATATTCTCCTGGCCACAGATATACATGTTGTACTCGTAGCGAGGATTGTCGCGGATACCAATAACGTTGATCCCTGCATCCGTGAAACGCTGAACTGCCTCATCGTAGCGGGGCGGGGTGCCGTCGTTGGGGTCGTTAGCCATGCTGACCGATGAAATCAGCACAACGTTAGCAGGGTTCTGAGCAAGGATTTCTTCAATCATGGCGGTACTAAAGTTATTACAGTCCGCCCAGCTCGAGGTGGTAGGGAACTTACAGCCGCCCAGCAGGTAAGCCATCATGGTCATGTGGTTATCCCGTGCGATGGGGCGCATCATTGAGATGCTTTGCTCGGCGTGAGAGTCACCGACGATAATGGTTAAAGGGCCGTCTTCTGCACCCCACGCTTGAGCAGAACAGAATTGTTCCAGCTCTGGGTTAATAACGGCGAACTGGCCCGTGCAGCTCTCAGAGAGTCCATCAAATTGAGAGACTGGGTCTGCCAAGGGGACGGGGAGGTCACGGTAGCGAGCGTTAAGGTCTGACGCTAGTGCACCCGGGTATGCCGCAGAACCAGCAGTTTCAGCGCGAGCCATCGTTTCTTCTTCTTGCTTATTCACCCAGGCTTGAGCAGCGCTCAGAGGTAAGGAAGCCAGAGCCAAAAGTACGGCTAGAGTAGCAGCTGGTCTCCGGTAACCGGCTAGCTTTGAAGCCATAGAGGGTTTCTTAGCCCAGGGTAGCCGAGGCGCATCAGTTGCCTGTTTCCTGCGCGCCCTCAGGAGAGGTTTCTTGTCCAGTGCTCTCATAGGCTTCTCGATGCAGGTGTGCAGCACCCAGGCCAGCGCAATCGACCCAAGAATAATAACGCTGCCGTCTATCCAGCCAGCTTGTTCTTTACCCACAGCAGTGGTGTAAAGGATGAGCACTGGCCAGTGCACCAGGTAGAGGCAGTAGGAAATGGCGCCCATTTTTTGAAGGGGCGCGGCAGAGAGAAAGCGGTCTGCCCCAAATTTTGAATCGGTCTGCCCGGCAGCGATAACCATGGCACCCGAGAGCAGGGGCCAGAGGGCTAGGTAACCGGGGAATCCAGTTTCGATAGGTAACAACCACCCGGCGGAGACAAGTCCCGCGATGCCTACCCAACCCATAACGACACGGGCTTTGCGGGGTACTTGCCACTTAAGAAGGAGAATCGCCAAAAGAGCACCGGCAGCAAATTCCCAGAGGCGGGTGCGGGTGTCAAAGTAGGCGAAGGCTTGGTTGGTGGCGGTTTCTTTAATGGAGAAGGTGAGAGAGGCAACGAAAACGCTACCGAAGATGAGCAGAGCCACCCCGGTTGTTTTGAGCCGCAGGTACCACACTAAGAAACCAACAAGGGTGAAGAGGAGTGGCCAGAGAATAAAGATTTGTCCCTGCATGGAGAGGGACCAGAAGTGCTGGAAGGGTGTCTTGGTGGTGGCGTCCTGAGCGTAGTAGTCCACAGCGTTGTGGGCTAGTCGCCAGTTGAGGAAGTAAAAGACGGCAGCTTTGGCATCTGCCAGTAGCGAGCTCCAGCGCGAGGGCGCAACGATAAAGTAGGCAGCTACTAAGGTGCCTAGGATGACGGTGAGGGCCGCTGGTAGAAGTCGCTGGAAAACGTGCAGCCAGTATTTGATGACCTGGAGTGGTTTGCCGTCGTGTATTTTTCTTAGCGACGAGAGTGAAAGCAGGAAGGCTGAGATGAAGAGGAAGACATCAACGCCACCTGAGACTCGCCCGAACCAGACATGGTAGGTAACAACCAGTAGCACAGCAAGCGAACGGAGGCCCTGAATTTCGGGGCGGAAGCGGGGTTGCTCAATAAAACGTTCGTTTGAAGGGTGGAGCACTGGTTGCTTTGACATGTGTGTTGCCTTCCGCATGGGGTGGTGAGCCGCAACACGACTTTTATCCCGTGATGGAAAAAACCTAATTCGCTGGAGCAAATCAGGCTTTTTGGGTAAGCACGTCAGCACCTGGTGGGTGCTTGCGTCCTGCCCCGTGGTCAGCATTTAGTTTACCACGCAGGCATTTTGGAATAACGGGCACGCAGGTGCGTTCTTTTGCACAAAAGTGTCTTACTAACCTCGAGCTGGGGGTTAGGGAGGTGGAGGGTTTTATTGTGTGCGAGGAAACAAATCTGCGACCGAATGGTCACCGGTTCAGGTGCCACTCGATCGCAGAGTCATATTTATTTGTTCAGAGCCCCCTACCGGATTCGAACCGGTGACCCCCTGTTTACAAGACAGGTGCTCTGGCCAGCTGAGCTAAGGAGGCGGGTGCCTATCTAGCATAGCGGATTGGATGGGGCTTCGCATCTTGCTGGTTGAGGTAAGGTGCAGGTGGGTACCGTGCAAAGCTGTGTTGAGTGCCGGGTCGTGTGTTGCGATAACGAGGCTACCTCCAGCCCCAACGTGGGCTTGGAGAAGGTTGATTAGGCATTGCAGACCGTGATCGTCCAGCTGTTCGGTGGGTTCATCGAGTAAAAGGCAGGGCGTTGCCCCGGCAAGTGCGGACGCAACGGTCAGTAGCCGCTGCTGTGCGGGTAGCAGGTCAAGTGGGTGTATGTTCTCTTGCCCCCGCAGACCGATAGCAGCCAGCAAGCCTTCACGGACCTGCTGAGATGAGTCAGCTCCGGCACCTAGCTTGAGTTCTTCAGCTACGGTGGGGGATAGAAAATGGTGGGCTGGGCTCTGTGCCACCAGTTGCACGGACCGCACCCGCTGGGGAGCAGGTAGCGTGGCAGGTTTTTTCTCACCGGCTAGCACCACCCCGGACGCTGGGGTCTGCAGTCCAGCAAGGGTTCGTAATAGGGTGCTCTTGCCGCTACCGTTAGCCCCGCTTACCAGCAGCGTTTCGCCGCTCTTGAGCTGAAGAGATACGTTTTGCTGTAGTAGCGGCGCAGCTTGCTTGGTTCGTCGGCGACGCCACACGGGTGTAAGAGGAGAAACCCCCAGTTCCTGAGCGCTTAGGGTGATGGGCTGCCGCGCAGGAAGCTGCAGGGCCAAAGGCTGATAATCGTTCTTTTCTTGGCCGAGGTCAAGCACGTGGCTGGCACTTTCTCTCTCACGAGCTGTGGGACGGACTGATACCCACAGCACCGGCCCTTTATAGGCACAGAGAGTTTCTAGCACACGTTCCTGCATGTGCTGATCTAATCCGCGGAGGGGCTCATCGATAGCAAGGGCAGGAGCACCCAGACTCAAGAGAGCGGCTAGTGCGACCAGCTGGGTTTGCCCGCCCGATAGCTTGAGCGGGTCAGCCCCCAGCAGCTCTTCAATCCCTAAGTCAGCGGCTATTGCTTGAACGGCAACGGTTAGCTCGTTAACGCTACCCACCCGTCGTTCTAGCCCCAAGGCAATTTCATCTGACACCGTGGTGGCTAACCCACTCATATGCGCGTAAGGAGCGCAGGGCATATAGATGCCCCCGTGCGCATCAGCATAATCTTGGGCTGTTTGGCTCTTGCCGCTACCATCCTGACCGGTCACTAGCACACGAACTCGCGGGTTATCGAGGTGCAGCAAGTCGCTGCTAGACAAGACTGTCATAGTGCCACCCCATAACTGACCAAAGAGAGCAGGGCGCTTGCCCCAAGCACTGACCAGCGTATAAGAATCTGCCAGGTGCTATCAGGGGTAGCGGTTAGATAGAGCCGAGGCCCTTTCTGATCAAGACCTCTATCAGCCAGGCTTCTTCCGCGTACCTCCTGGTCCAGGAGCACCAGGTTAAAAAGCGCAGAGGCCGTCCGCACTCGAAGCCAGATTCGGTGCGTTAGCTTTGAATCAGCTAGGCCCCTCGCCCGCCCCGTTTCTCTCGCAAGGTCTGCATAAAACCCCAGTTGCCTGGGAGCGTTGAGAGATGCACACAGCAGGTACACCAGCCGGGGCGGCAGATGCCAGGACGTCAGCGCACTACGAAGACCTAGAGGGCTGATCAGTAGCGAGAGTAGCGAGCAACTAGCTCCAAAGCAGAGAATCTGTAATGCCATCTGCCCTCCAAATGCCAGCCCCTCAGCAGTAACGCTAAAGAGGATGCCGGGCACCGGCTCCCAGCTGGTGTAGATAGTCTGACCCCTGTAGCTAACCGCTTGGATAGTCCAAGCTACCAGGGCAACCGGTAGCAGGCCCACCAGGCTAAAGCGTAGGAATTGTGTGAAGGCACCTGCAAACACAAAGATAATCACGAAAGCTACTAGTAGCATTCCCCGGGCACCTATGGGCAGGGGCGCAAAGGAAAGCAGTAGCCCGCTCAGCCCAAAAATAAACCAGGTTTTGGGGTGCACCCGGGTCGCGATTCTATGCATGAGTGCGCTGGAACTGTTGGAGCACCCGCGCCGGCAATCCTCTGAGTAAGACCCAGGCTAAGAGGAAGGCAATGGTTTTATCTAAGGGGTCTGATAAGAGGGACTGCAAAGTGGTAGCCCCCAGAAGAGACTGACCTGCTGCCTGTAAAGTTGCGACGATGGATCCGGTTCCAACACCCTGCCCACCTCCAAAGACGAAGGCTGCGATGGGTGCACCGAGCAAGCCGGCGATGACCCCGGTAAGAAGCCCTGCTACCAGCAACGCCCACAGTCTCTTGTGTAGCCCGTAGCGCCCTGCTAGGCCAGCTAAAAGACCAATGGTTGCGGCCCCTGCTGTAAAAGGGATTGCTGTGGGATTGATGCTCAGCCCCCAGGCAAGATTGGTGATAATTCCCGTCAGGACGCCCGCAGCCGGCCCAGCCAGTAGACCTATGAGGACGGTAGCTACGGAGTCTAAATAAAGGGGTACCCCGGAAAATCCAATAATCTGTCCGAGGATAATATTGAAAGCGGCCGCGAAGGGGATGAGAGCGATGAGGGAGAGGGGTAACCGCGAGAGATTTGCGACGAGTAGCAAAACTACTCCTGCCGTGTAGCCCACCATGAGAGGCATTGACAGCGCTGCTTGTGCTTGAGCCGTGTCTTCTAGGTAGCCGGTGTAGTTGGCGCCCCCACCAGCGGTTAGCACAGCAAAGAGGTAGGTTGCCACAATAGCAAAGGCGCCTAATGTGCTGAGCACTTTTTGCCCCTTGGTCATGGGTTCTGCTGCGCCTTGTTTCTTTCTTTTACCGAGGGTCGTGTTTACTGGCGAGAGCCTCTGTCCAGATGTCGTGTGCATGATTTCCTAATAAATAATCGTTCTTTTTGTAGGGTAGTTTTAGCTAACTTGCCACCGCGTACCGCGCTCTAACGGTTTCGATGAAGTGTTCAAAGAAGGTCTCAGCGTCCGCAGCGACCAATGCCTTTGCATTGGGTTCTCTGCCCCAGCGTCCTAGCCAGTCGGCAACGGTCTGACCGCGGGTCAGGGTGCCGGTCAGCTCAACGTCTAGAGCCACGGGCAGGCTCTGAGCCAGAATCAGGCCGTTATCTAACGCGGTATTGACGGCAAGTGCAGTGACAAAGGGGTCATGCACGTGAGCAATGAAGCCTAACCCATCTGATTCATGAAATTCCATATAGAACTGCAAAGCCAGGTCTAGAGCCTCCAGTAGCGCACCTCCCCCAGCAGTCAATGCGGCTCGACGCTCCGGGGTGATGAGGCTGTTCTCGGTGTGGTCTAGAGGGCAGAGCACCGGTGAGCAGGTGGCACCTGGTCTATCGAAGGCGGTCAGCACGCTGGCGAGGGCCTCGGGGTCTGAATGCACGTTCCACTCTGTAGTGGGCATGGTATTACCGCGGTGGTTCAGAGCCCCACCCATGATGTGTAGACTGCCCATTTTGCTGGGCAGGGTGGGGTCTAGCTCTAGGGCCAAGGCAAGGTTGGTGCTTGGTCCCAGGACGATCCCGTGCAGCTCACCCGGATAACGGGCAGCGGTCTCTACCCACAGTTCAGCTCCCCTGCCGTGCTCTTTTCCGGTGGGCTCCTGCTGATCGGGCAGCAGGGCATACCCGGTTCCCAGAGGTCCATGGGTTTCCTCAGTTGTTATCAAAGCTTGGGCAAGAGGGTTGATGGCTCCTAGCTCCCAGCGGATATGCGGGGCGCCCAGCAGATGGAGGAGTCCGCGAATATTCCTGCCTACCTGTTCAGTGCTTACATTTCCACCGGTGGCCACGATGCCTTCTACACTTACCTCTGGGTGAGCAAAGGCGTAGGCAAGAGCTAGAGCATCGTCAATACCTGGGTCGCAATCTATCAGAAGGCGAAGGGGCAAGAGCTTCTCCTTGAAAAGGTAAAGAAAAAGGGACAGCTACAGACCGGCATATGGCCGACCCTGTAGCTGTCCCTACAAGTACGTTTCTCAGTTTATTGCATTATTCCAGTGTTCCTGAACAAATACGGGAGTGGTGAGGAGCTTTAGTTAGATTCTTTAGCGTCAATCTTCTGGTTGATCCAGGATGAGAAATCAGAGGCGGTGAACTGCTCACCATCTGCAAAGATAGTGGGGGTTCCGGAGATTCCGTTAGTGGATGATTCCATGGTCACAACGTTAACGAAGGGACGCCAGGTGTTGTCATTGACTGCGTCCTGAACATCAGCACCGTGCTTTGAAGCGATGTCCACGAGCTCTTCATTCGAAAGACCGCCGGTGCCCTGATAGCTAAAGATTTCCTTCTGGAATTCCAGGAACTGTTCACTAGAGACCTGCTCAGCTACGGCGAAGGCAACATTGTTAGCGCGGGCTGAATAGAAGCTGGGGCTAGAGGCGTCAAGGAAGGTCAAGTTGCGTACCTCCAGGGTAATTTTTCCGCTCTTCACCAGTTCTTCGATCTCATCACCGTACTGGGTCTCAAACTGTGCACAATACAGGCAGTCGTAATCCTGGAAGACGGTGACGCGGACCGGTTCCCCGTTATTCTCAGCTTCCTCAGCAGTAGCCACACCTAGGGGCATAGCAACTTCAGCGCCTTCTGCGTTGGTGTATTTGTTCTCTGACGTGCCTAGGTTATTAACGTCGCGGGTCTCTTCAGTGCTGGTGTTTTGTTTAATGCCATCAGCTGTCAGGACGATACCACCGTACTGGTTAGCAGACGCTGGTACGGGTCCTGATTCAGCAATCTGGTTTTTATTGCCGTTAACAACTACTACCGCGATGATACCCACGATAAGTAGGACCACGGCAAGGACGGTTAGCTGAATCCAGCGAGTGGATGACTTGGATGACTTCTTTGCCTGATGCGCTGCCAGTTGGCGGGCGCGCTCACGGGCGTCAGTTGAGGATACGCTTCCCTTGGACACTGAAGGTGCTCACTTTCTTGAAGAAAACAGTTTAGAACAAGCCTACCGTGGTTTATCCAGAGAGTTGGAGCTAAACAGCGCATATCCCTGCTTTTCCAGGAAAGTATTGGGTTCGGGGAAAGCTAGCTTGTGGTGGTCTCTAAGAAGACGTACTTAAAATAAAAAGGGGGGTTCCCACCAAGAAAAAACCACCCAAAAAACACACACCCCACACACCCCCCTTAAAACAAAATAGCCCCTGCCCACAAAGGACAAGAGCTACCTCGAAAAAATAAATGCGGCAATGACCTACTCTCCCACACCGTCACCAGTGCAGTACCATCGGCGCAAAGAGCCTTAACTTCCGGGTTCGGAATGGAACCGGGTGTCTCCCTCTCGCTATAATCACCGCAAACCTGCGAGATTGTTATCT
>NZ_BAABKP010000006.1:0-104405 GCF_039543885.1 Rothia endophytica | reverse complement strand
TCACATCAAGACTTGGCGGATTCTTCATACGGGGTTTAGGCGGCCGTTGGGGTTGTATGGGCGGGTGTTTGCGGTGGTGCGGGGGTTGGTGTTTTTGGCTGGGGGTGGGACTTTTGAATAAGCCTCAGTAAATGCCAACGTATTATTATGAAGAATCATGTAGTTGCAGAGTGTTAGCCTGAACCGAGAAGTCGATACTAGGCAATGCTCCTAATTTGTTGAAGTCTGGTTTCCTTAATAAAGGCACAAATATGAAAAATAACGCTACAACTAAATACCGTAGTCAGAAGCTAACAACCCTAAAACTCAAAAAAGAGTCTACTATCAGAAAAATGGAGGCAGACGGTTGGGAGCTAACAGAGGTCGTTGACGGGAAACTTCAAACAACGTTGCACTTCCGTAAACCTGTAAAACCCATCAACATGAAGATTGCCATTCCAGCGGCAATAGCCACAGTAGCTTTACTCGCTACGGCCGGAATCCAATCAGTACTAGAAGAACGACCCGACGAAGAAGAATCCGTTGCGGCGCCACACTCCCAAAGCAGCACACCTTCACCTTCCAATACACGCGCTTTCACCGCTCCAGATTCAATGGCTCCAGCCAGTACAATTCCTTCAGAGCGTTCAGAAGCTAGTGCCTTTCCCACTCCATCGCCAAGCAGTCTGGGAATCATCACCGCGGAAAATAATCCTGAATTCGCAGAAATTTTAAATGAAAAATCTGAGTGCAGTCCACTTATCAAGGATTTTGCATCAACATATGATGGGGGAACAGTTAGCTTTGATGGATTTATCGTGAACATCTTAAAACTTGAGGGATACAGGACGGTTGTGGACGTGCTTATCTCACCTGGCAACTTTAGTGAAACATCACAAAAAGGACCATATTTTAAGTTCGAAGAAGTTCAACCCGCTGTCTCTATGCATTTTCCAGCGGATGACCCTGCAGAGAGTATTTATGTGGGGCAAAATTTACATTTTGAAGCAGAAATTGAATCCTTTGATCAAAATTCCTGCCTGTTTTATCTTGACCCCATCAAGACAACATCACGCTGAATCATCGTTTGACCTATATAATCCAGCTGATTTTTAGTCTCCGGTTGTAAAGCCCTTTATGGCTTTACAACCGAAGCTCTACCCTACTTTGCTCCTACGACTATGGCTAGCTATCGAGGCAGGCTGGGCCCAGTAGCACCTTGAGGTCGCCAAAAAGTGCGGGGTTGGGGGTGACGCGCAGGTCAGGTGCCAGGCGCAGCAGCAATTTCTTGGTGCGAGTGGTCATGGCAATGCGTACCTCTGATTCACCGCGGTGATTCTTCAGAATATCGCGTAGCTGCCCCAAGGTTTCCTCGGTCGCCTTGTACTCGGGAATAACAATGGTGACCGGCCCACCCGTGCCATCTGCCGAAATTTCGGGGATGTGTAGCTCCTGAGCGCTGAGGGTCACCGAACCGTCATCGCGGCGCTGCAGACGGCCCTTGATGGTACAGATAAGATCCTCAGAGAGGACGCCGGCAATCGGCTCATAGGCGCGGCCAAAGAACATGACCTCAATGGAGCCGGTGCGATCTTCTAGCTCCAGTCGGGCATAGGGGTTACCGGACTGCTTGGCGATGCGGCGAGAGACCGAAGTAATCATGCCGGCAACGGTCACGATAGCCCCATCGGGCTTGACCGAATCCTCTGAGAGTAGTCCTTGGATTGTCGAGTCTGAGAGAGCATCGAGCGCCTCTTCTAGCCCGCGCAGGGGGTGATCTGAAACGTAGAGGCCCAGCATTTCGCGTTCAAAGTTGAGTTTGTCGCGCTTTTCCCATTCGGGTACGTCCGGGATGGCGACGGTGAAGTCGCCTACCGGGTTATCGTCTTCACCGCCCAGACCCCCGAAGAGGTCAAACTGGCCGGCTGCCTCCTGACGCTTGACCGAAACGGTGGCGTCAATGGCTTCTTCGTGAATCATGGACAGCGGGCGGCGGTCATGCCCCAGCGAGTCGAAGGCACCAGCTTTAATGAGGGAGTCCACGGTGCGCTTGTTGCAGACCACCACGGGCACCTTGCTGAGGAAGTCGTGGAAGGACTCATAACGGCCCTTCTCTTCGCGAGTGGATACCATAGCTGAGACCACGTTGGCACCCACGTTGCGAATAGCGCCCATACCGAAACGGATGTCCTTCCCAACAGGGGTGAAGTTCAAGGCCGATTCGTTGACATCGGGCGGGAGCACCGTGATTTTCATGTGACGACACTCGTTGAGGTAGAGCGCTAATTTATCCTTATCATCGCCCACGCTGGTCAGCAGTGCTGCCATGTATTCTTGCGGGAAGTGAGCTTTGAGGTAGGCAGTCCAGTAGGAGACCAGACCGTAAGCTGCAGTGTGCGCCTTGTTAAAGGCGTAGTCAGAGAAGGGCAGCAGAATATCCCAGAGAGCTTTCACAGCGCCTTCGGAATAGCCGTTATCTAGCATGCCCTGATGGAAGGTAGCGTACTGCTTATCCAGCTCTTCCTTCTTCTTCTTACCCATGGCTCGGCGCAGAATATCCGCTTCGCCCAGCGAGTAGCCCGCTACCTTCTGTGCGATCGCCATAACCTGCTCCTGGTAGACAATCAGGCCGTAGGTGGTATCCAAGATTTCAGCCAGGGGCTCTTCGAGCTCAGGGTGAATGGGGGTAACGTCCTGCAAACCGTTCTTACGCAGGGCGTAGTTGGTGTGGGAGTTAGCGCCCATAGGGCCGGGGCGGTAGAGTGCGAGCACCGCGGAAATGTGCTCGAAGTGATCCGGCTGCATGAGCTTGAGTAGCTGACGCATAGGTCCGCCATCGAGCTGGAAGACACCCAGGGTGTCCCCTCGTGCCAGCAGCTTGTAGGATTCCGCGTCGTCGATTTCCAAGGTTTCCAGATCAATCTCTTGATCGCGGTTCATTTTGATGTTCTCAAGGGCATCAGAAATGATAGTCAGGTTACGCAGACCCAAGAAGTCCATCTTAATCAGCCCCAGGCCCTCACAGGTGGGGTAATCAAACTGAGTGATAACCTGCCCGTCCTGCTCACGGCGCATAATGGGGATAACGTCGATGAGGTTGTGGCTGGACATAATGACGCCCGCCGCGTGCACGCCCCACTGGCGCTTTAGCCCCTCAAGGCCCTTAGCGGTTTCAAAGACCTTGGCTGAGTCGGGGTCGGTTTCGATGAGTTCACGCAGATCTCCGGCATCCTGGTAGCGCTTATCCTCGGGGTTGTACACATTGGCGAGAGCGATGTTCTTACCCATGACGTCATCCGGCATGGCCTTAGTCAGGCGCTCACCGGTAGAGAAGGGGTAGCCCAGGACGCGGGAAGAGTCTTTCAGCGCCTGTTTCGCCTTGATGGTGCCGTAGGTGACGATCATTGCCACCTTGTCTTCACCGTACTTCTCGGTCACGTAGTGAATCACCTCGGAGCGGCGGCGATCATCGAAGTCCACATCGAAGTCGGGCATGGAAACGCGGTCGGGGTTGAGGAATCGTTCGAAGATCAGATCATGTTCAAGGGGGTTGAGGTCGGTGATACGCATGGCGTAAGCAACCATCGAACCTGCACCCGAGCCTCGACCCGGGCCTACGCGGATGCCCTGTTCTTTCGCCCAGTTGATGAAGTCGGCAACCACCAGGAAGTAGCCGGGAAAGCCCATCTGCGAGATGATGCCGACTTCGTATTCAGCCTGTTTGCGGACGTCATCGGGGATGCCTTTGGGGAAGCGGTAGTGCAGGCCCCGTTCAACTTCTTTGACGAACCAGGATTCCTCGTTCTCTCCTGCGGGGACGGGGAAGTTGGGCATGTAGTTGGCTTTGGTATTGAATTCAACGTGGCAGCGCTCAGCGATTTCCATGGTGTTATCGCAGGCATCAGGGAAGTCGCGGAAGAGCTCACGCATCTCAGCCGGGGATTTGAGGTAGAAGTCATCGGCATCGAATTTGAAGCGCTTGGGGTCCTGCAGGGTTGAACCGGACTGGACGCAGAGCAAGGCGGCGTGGGCCTTGGCGTCCTCTGCATGAGTGTAGTGCAGATCGTTGGTAGCAACCAGGGGTAGCTCTAGCTCCTTGGAGAGCTTGATGAGATCGGTCATGACCTGCTTTTCGATGGACAGCCCGTGGTCCATAATTTCGCAGTAGAAGTTCTCTTTGCCAAAGATATCCCGGAAGTCGCTGGCAGCCTGCACGGCCTCCTTGTACTGCCCCAGACGCAGGCGGGTCTGCACTTCACCCGAGGGGCAACCGGTGGTTGCAATAATGCCCTTGCCGTAGGTCTGCAACAGGTCACGGTCCATACGAGGCTTATAGAGCTGACCTTCCAAGGAGGCCAGAGAGGATGCACGGAACATATTGTGCATGCCCTCGGTGGTCTCTGCCCACATCGTCATATGGGTATAAGCACCGCCACCGGAGACATCATCGCGTCCGCCATCTGCAAACTTGACGCGGGTGCGGTCCTGACGCGCGGTACCGGGGGTCAGGTAGGCCTCAACTCCGATAATGGGCTTGACCCCAGCCTGGGTGGCCTTGTTCCAGAAGTCAAAGGCACCAAAGAGGAAGCCGTGGTCGGTAGTTGCCAGGGCGTTCATGCCCAGCTCTTTGGAGTGGCTAAAGAGGTCTCCTAGTCGGGCAGCACCATCTAGCATGGAGTACTCGGTATGAACGTGCAGGTGGGTGAAGTCGTTATTAGCCACGAGGGTTTCCTGTTCGGTGCAAGGTGCCGGTTGGGTGTGCTTTAGAAGTTGCCGTCTGCCAGAGAGTCTAGAGCGAACTGCAGGTCAGCTGGGTAGGGGCTCTCAAATTCAACGTAGTCGCCGGTGCTGGGATGGTCAAAGCCCAGCTTGTGGGCGTGTAGCCACTGTCGAGTCAGACCCAGGTTGGCTGAAATCATGGGGTCAGCCCCGTAGGTCAGGTCACCGGCGCAGGGGTGGCGCAGGGCCGAGAAGTGAACACGGATCTGGTGGGTGCGCCCGGTTTCAAGGTGCACTTCAACCAGGGACGCCGGGCCAAAGGCTTCAATCAGCTCGTAGTGGGTAACGGCGGGCTTACCGTCCTCGTTCACCGCGAACTTCCATTCGCTGCCGGGGTGGCGACCGATGGGGGCATCAATGGTGCCCTTGACCGGGTCTGGTAGCCCCTGAATCAGGGTGTGATAAACCTTGGTGACGGTGCGGTCCTTGAAGGCATTCTTCATGACCGTGTAAGCCTTTTCGTTCTTAGTCACCACCATAAGACCGGAGGTGCCTACGTCCAAGCGATGCACAATGCCCTTACGTTCGGCAGCACCGCTGGTGGCAATCTCAACCCCGGCATGTTTGAGTGCTCCGACCACAGTAGGGCCGTGCCAACCCATGGAGGGGTGGGCTGCTACACCGGTTGGCTTATCAACCACCACAATGTCATCATCCTCGTAGACAATGCTAAAACCATCTACCTGTTCGGCTTCAATCTGGGTCAAGTCCCTGGGCGGGGTGCCGTCCACCGAAACCTTATCGCCCTCGGAAACCTTAGATGAAGCTTTCGTTTTAAGGGGACGCCCGTTAGCAGCAACAGCGGTGACCTCACCGTTCTTGATCCAGCCGCTCACCGTGGTGCGGGCATGGCCAGAGATTTCGGCCAGCAGTGCATCCAGTCGCATGGCTCCCTGAGTGGTCTCAACGGTATGTTCGATAATGATGCGTTCACTCACGACTTACTCCTCCTCTTTAACAGCAATTTTTTTGGCGCTCACTTCACGGTTGCCGTCCATTCTGATCCCCCAAAAGGTCAGTAGGACAATGACGCCCATAGAAACGCAAATGGCTGAATCAGCTAGATTAAAGATGGCAAAGTTGGGAACTGAGATGTAGTCCACTACGTGCCCAATTCCAAAGCCAGGTGCGCGGAAGAGACGGTCATGGAGGTTACCCACGATGCCGCCCATCAAAACTGCCAACCATACCGTCCACGCCAAAGAACGCGCACGTGCAATCAGTACCGCGCAGACGAGAGCGCCCAGGGTAGAAATAATGGTGAAAATCCAGGTGGTGCTCTCCCCCATGGAGAAAGCCGCTCCGGGGTTGAGGTAGTAGCGCCACCACAGCAAACCATCAATCACAGGGATGGACTGGCCCACATACATAGTGGTTTCAACAACATGTTTAATGATTTGATCAGCGCCATAGACCAGAAGGAAGAGAAAAGCAGCGAGCACGAACTTTTTGACTCCGCTCACTCGTCTAACCGGAGTCAAAGCGGTAATTTTTTGCTGGACCTCTGTCACGGCACCCTTTCGTCATCCTTTGATTCTTAATCAGCCTCTAGCTTATCGCTTATCGATCGCAGGTCGCACGAGGTGCAGTATCTTAGTATCTTAAACATCTCAGGCAGCAACCTTAGTTGGTTGCCGCCTGAGCAGGAATTGAGAACAGCACTAATTTACAACTGACTCTTGAGCCGGGAAAGCCTTATTGCTCTTGGTCTGATTCCAAATCCAGAGCCTGCTGGTCTGTTAGAGGAGAAGGAGTATCCAGGGGTTCAAGGTGAGGGCTCTGTTCCAAAGCCGACAGCTGGTCAGCAATATAGGTGCGCAGTGAAGAACGGTAGTTGCTCTCAAAGCTACGCAGCTGATCTACAGACTGCTCAAGTTCAACCCTAGCCTGCTCGAGCTCGCCCAGAACCTGGTCTGACTCATCGCGAGCGGTAGATACCAAGATGGTAGCCTCTTCGCGGCCCTCTACAATAAGGCGTTCGCGCTCTCGCTTACCTTCGATGACATAATCATCGTGAACCTTCTGAGCCAGGGCTAAAAGACCAGCAGCGTCGGAAGAAGTAGCGTGCGATACCCCTGTCTCGGGAGCAGTTTCAGGAACATCACTTGATGCAGGAGCTGTGGAGGCTGGAGATTCTACTTCTTCAAGCTGATCCTTAAGGCTACTATTTTCAGCGTTCAAACGGCGTAACTCGATTACAATTTCATCGAGAAAATCGTCAACCTCTTCGGGGTTGTATCCCTCTTTAAACTTGGTTGGCTGAAACCTTTTGTTGATAACTTCCTCAGGCGTAAGTGCCACGGTAGTTCACCTCTAATTCTATGTTTTCGCACTTCTCATTCATCTCACCACCAAACTATTGGTAGGTGAACTTCATCGAATTCTCAAATTTTTATAAATTTTTGAACCATGAATATTGATGAAAGTGAAGCTAGCTCTACTTGGTACGAGTCAGTAAAGCCGGTAGTTCCCCTTACTACAACAATAAACTACATGCTGTGTGGAACGGTTGCAAGAATAGAGACTGGCACCCCCCATGAGCTAATCATCACGCTTAGATCCTTGACTTTGAAAGTAATCTCGTGTTCTTATCACCTTTCAAAAGGGCAGAAAAGCGCTGTGCCTTATGAGGTACGAACAGTCAAGGACATAAGTACGGTTTGCAGAATAAACAGACCGATAAGCAAAATCATAAAACCTAAGTCAAGTGATACACCACCCAAACGAAGTGGCTTGATATAGCGCCTCGCAAGGTTCATAGGAGGGTCCGTCACACCGTAGACAAAGGACACAAGAATCAGCATAACCCCTTGAGGGCGCCAGTATCTTGCAAACATCTGAATCCAGTCAAGCACTAAGCGTGCCATAAATACCACAATCAGCAAATAAACTGCGATTGTTAGAAAAGCAAAAATATAACCCACGAAAAACTACTTCAATTAAACCTGATTGAAGAGGTTGCTGTCATCACTGTCCAAAGCAACCGGAATCTCAGTACCTTCGGCACCCAGGACCTCTAGGTTCGCCGGAGTCAGCAAGAAGACCTTATCGGTAACCCTCTCAATTGAACCGTGCAAGGCGAAAGCCAAGCCAGCTGAAAAATCAACCAGACGCTTAGCGTCGGTATCTCCCATATCGGTCACATTCATAATGACAGGAATGTTCTCGCGGAAGGATTCACCGATGATTTTGGCATCGTTGTAAGAACGAGGGTGGATGGTGGTGATACGGCGCAATTCTTCGTCGCTTTCGTTGGGGGTATAACGGTTGGCAGGTCGCTCGACAGGAGCAGAATGAGCAGAGGACTGGTCTTGGCCGCGGTAGTTATCCGCGGAGAGTGAGGACGCGGCAGAGCTTTGGAACGGCGCATGCAGGTCATCTGACTCTGAGGGCCTCCCCGATCGAGAGTTACCGAGGGTTCCCAGCAAAACATCGCGGTCATCTGTCACCGAGGTTTCTGCCTGGGGCTCCTCGTAGACAACCTCGTCGTCGAAGGGCTGGTAGGTATCATCTGCTTCGAATACGGTCTCTTCATAGACAGGTTCTAACCTTCTAGAAGCCTGTTGAGACCGTTCGGTCTCATTCTCTGCTAGCCCTAGGTAAGCCATTGCCTGATGCAAGGTACGAGCCATATTTATCTCCTTCAACAGGCAACCACCACTGGGTAGTTACACCGTTACCTCTTCAATCCTTAGGTTTTCACGCTATCAAAACGCACCCCCATTTCAGGGGAGGCCAGCAGTTTAAGTTTACCGGGTTAGCCCTCACTTCACAGCATTGGTCTTTTCCCCATGATGTGAGAACCTACTCTCACATTGGTGGACCCCCACCGAATAGCTGCCTCAAGGTCGCTACTCATGCCCGCTGAAATAGTTCTTGCCTCGGGGAAATCGCCCCATAGCTTTTCAGCGGTTTTATACAAACGCTCAAAAGCTACATCTGCGCTCTGATCCAGTGGCGGTACCGCCATCACTCCGCCTAAGACGAGTCCGGGTAAACGAGAGATCTGATGGGCCAGTTCCAGGGTATCTTCTGGAGATGCTCCACCTCTGGCGCCCAAAGAGGCTTGGCCCGCAGTCGAGGGAGCCTGGGGGTTCAGACCCACCTGGATAAGACACTTTAGCCCACCGTTTGCCAGGGAGGCAGGTGCCGGTCCTTCCCCTGCCTCATATCGCTTGAGCTGGTTAAGGTAAGCCTTGGACAAGGACTCCGCTAACGATAGGCGATCAACCGACTGAACCTCATGCGCATATTTGACAACAGACTTGGCTTTATTGGTTTGCAGTTGTCCGATAAAAGACCAGCGCAGGGGGTCATCGGAATGAGCGTGCAGTGATAGCTGGGTAGCCTTACCGCCGGCCTCCTGGTCACGGTTCTCTCCTACCGACCGTACACCCATGTCATAAAGGGCAGCTACATCCTCCGCTGGAAAAAATTTAGTGACCACCGTAAGTTCTGGCAGCGCAGAAGTTCGAGCACGCACCGCGCTCAAATCCTGGGAGGCTACAGCAATTTGTGCCTGCACCTCCTGAAGATGATGTGATAACTCCTTGGCACGTGCCTCTGAATACATCAACATGATGACCCCGATCTATCCTTTCTCAACCCATACAAGTCCAGCTATTCTGCCTGCTTCCCTGCCGTGTGCTACGGCTCGGTGGGAAAACAGTTGCTCTGTTTCAAGCGTACAAGCGCTGAACTCATCTGACACTTCAGTGACAGCAGGCAGTTTCTGCAGGACGGCGTGGGCACCCGCAGGGAGGTCAAGAGCCGGTGTTCCCCAACTGGTGGTAGAAGCAACCTCCGGTAGCAAGCGGCTTGATTCTCGGTGCATATCGGCGGGCACTTCATAACAGCGTCCGCAGATTGAAGGGCCAATCCACACTCGAATATTCTCTGCACTCCGCGCAAGGAGCTCCTGAACGGTGGCTTCAATCACGCCATCTAGTAATCCCCGACGCCCCGCGTGCGCTACCCCCAGAATCGGTGAGCCGGTTACCCGATGCTCCCCTACAAAAACCAGAGGGATACAGTCTGCCACCATAACGGACAGCGCACGGGAGTCACACGAGACAGCGGCATCGGCCACCGGCGCAGCGGACCTCAGCTGACGGGCTGCATCTTCACCCCCGGTTCTGGTGTGTCGCTCTGCTACCACCTGATCAGCGTCGCACACCACCGTTCCATGAACCTGCTCTAGATAGATAAAGCCAACGGCAGTGCTGGACCCCAGCAAAGCATCTTCAAGATCCGCTCTGTGTTCTACTGCCTCAGCGGGGCTATCGCCCACGTGGAGGCCTAGATTACCGGCCGCGCGGGAGGTAAATCCCAGGTGGACTGTACTGCCATCAGCTGTGCTAACGGCGTGGCGGGAGTACAAAACATCGTGCATTGACTTGCTTTCTGAGACCAAGGGTATGTGCTAAAAACTCTACCGTGCAAAAGTGGGGGTGAAGGCACATCTTGCCTTCACCCCCACCGCATCAAATTGTGATGGTCGATGCCCTACTTCAGGAAGTCGGGAACATCCAGAGTGTCGCGTCGGTTAGCGGGCGTCTCTTCAACAACGGGGGGCAAATCAACGTCAAAGCCAGCGTTGGTGGGAACATCATTGTTGTTTGATTCCCAGGTGTTAGCAGCCGGGGCGCTGAAACCGCGTGAAGCTGAAGAGGGAGCGGATGCGCCTCCGAAGCTCTGCTGAGTGCGTGCTGCCTGGTTGGCTGCTGCGTTAGTGTTATTGGAGTTAGTTTCGGGGTTAACCGAATCAAAACCAGCGGCAATCACGGTAACGCGTGCTTCATCGCCCAGGGCATCGTCGATGACGGCGCCAAAGATGATGTTGGCGTCGGGGTGGGCAACTTCCTGAACCAGGCGTGCTGCCTCGTTGATTTCGAAGAGACCCAGGTCTGAACCACCCTGGATGGACAGCAGAACGCCGTGAGCGCCGTCGATGGATGCCTCGAGCAGAGGGGATGCAATCGCCAGTTCGGCTGCCTTAACGGCACGGTCTTCACCGGAAGCTGAGCCAATGCCCATGAGAGCTGAACCAGCACCTTGCATGACGGACTTGACGTCTGCAAAGTCAAGGTTAATCAGCCCGGGGGTGGTGATGAGGTCGGTGATGCCCTGAACGCCCGAGAGAAGAACCTGGTCAGCTGACTTGAAGGCGTCGAGCATGGAAACGTTGCGATCCGAGATGGAGAGCAGACGGTCGTTGGGGATGACGATGAGGGTATCAACTTCATCGCGTAGAGCAGCGATACCGGTCTCTGCCTGGTTTGAACGACGGCGGCCTTCAAAGGTGAAGGGGCGGGTCACAACACCAATGGTCAGTGCGCCCAGTGAACGGGCAATGCGGGCGACGACGGGTGCGCCACCGGTACCGGTGCCACCACCTTCACCAGCGGTTACAAATACCATATCGGCGCCCTTAAGCACCTCTTCAATTTCCTGCTCGTGGTCTTCAGCGGCCTGTCGTCCAACATCGGGGTTAGCACCAGCACCAAGGCCGCGGGTCAGTTCACGGCCCACGTCAAGCTTTACATCCGCATCTGACATAAGCAGTGCCTGAGCATCAGTGTTGATAGCGATGAACTCAACACCGCGCAGACCGACCTCAATCATACGGTTAACGGCGTTTACGCCACCGCCACCGATACCGACTACTTTGATAACTGCCAGGTAGTTCTGGGGAGCTGATGTATCCATGGATTCCCTACTGTTTTTACTCTAAGACACAAATCTAAACCTTTACTTTAAAGGTTAGATTGGAACATTTTATTTACTCAATCAATGAAAGATTATCAACTTCATAGGCAGGTTGTCGCCTCAGTGTCGGCCCAAGCATTACTTTTTCAGAAAATACGAAGATTGAAATCTAATCTAAGCTTTAGGTTTAACTATTTGACGGTGGGAACAAGCGGGCTTGAAACGTCATAGACGGTCACGGCGCCCTCAGCGCCCACCGATTCCATCAGGGTCATCAAAACCTTAGCCTTAAGTTCACTTTCATCGGGTGCCCCCCAAATAACTTGGGTGCCATCAGCCATCTGCAAATTGATGGTTGACGTTGAATCAGCAGTCGCTTCAGAAACCTGAGACAAAATAGACGTTGGTAAAGCTGCCAGAACCCCCGTTACTGTTGCAAATTCCGGCGTACCCAGGATGTCCGTTCCTCCATCAACTAGAGGAACCCCAGCGCTCTCTAAGGTTTCGGTAGTTTGCAGCTGATTACCTTCGTCATCAACGAGCACATAAGCATCATCACTTTTGACCACGGCAACCGGTACGCGCTCATGAAGCTTGACGACCAGCTCGTGAGGTGGTCTCGCTTCAAGGCTGACACCGCGGAGCACCTCCTGGTTGCCCACTAAATCAGCGACTTGATCTTCAGTAACTCTGGTCAACGGTACGCCCTCTAGGGGCACCAGCTGATCCTTAACATAGGAGGAGTCAAGCAAGGACGCCCCCTGCACCGTGATGGTGCGAGTAGCGAGGAGGGGGGAGAAAAAAACCACGCCTACGAACAGGGCAGCTACAGCTATCACCGTTGCAAGTCCGTAGACCCAACCTTTCCATCGGCGAATAGTGCGAGAGGTTTTTGCCGGTTGAGGTTGGCTTTGCTGATCGGTAAGTTGGCTCTCTTTATCAGCATCTTCCAGGTGGACCTGTTCGGCGTAATCACGCCTCCACTGCGCAAACCGGCTATTGGTGGAGATATCAACGAGATTGTCTGTCTCACTGTTCAGCTGCTCAACCTTTGAAGAGTTGAGACGGACCCATGGCGTCCGCTGGCGTCCACTTTTCTTTGAGTCGGTGTGCTGATCCGGTGAGCTTTTTTTTGGGTGGCTCACTGGGCTACAGAACTTTCCCGTGCACGCAGTTGGTTGACTAGCTCTTGGCCGTAGGCGGTAATATCACCGGCGCCAACCGTCATTATGATGTCACCGGGTAGAGCCGCAGCAACCATTGACCGGACAGCCTCGTGGGCATCTGGTGCATAGTGCACCTCTGAGTACCCGGAATCTGTAATGAGGTGGCTGGTGACGCCCTCTATGGGTTGCTCACGAGCTGGATATATATCTAGCACATAGGACCGGTCTGCCTGTGAAAGAGAGCGGGCAAACTCAGTTGAAAACTCTTTGGTACGGGAGAATAGGTGGGGCTGGAACAGCACGTAAAGGTTGTGCCCGGCTGCAACGGTCCTGCCCGTCTCCAGAGCACGCTGAACTTCAGTGGGATGGTGGGCATAATCATCAAAGACCTTCACACCGGCTGCTTCCCCGCGCAAAGTAAACCGGCGGTCAGTTCCGGTAAAGGTGCCGAGCGCTTGAACCGCATCCGAAGGCGAGGCTCCCGCAATGAGTGCACAGATAAATCCTGCGGTAGCGTTGAGCTGGTTGTGGACGCCCGGAACCGGCAGAGTGAGGGTGATATGCCCGGTGAAATTCTGCTGCCCCACAGTGAAGTCCCAGACCAGATTTGATGAGCATTCAGTACCGTGTGAGGTGATTCCAGTGAGCTGTACCTGGGCCTCGGAGGCTTCGCCGTAGGTGACGACGTCTACTCCTGCTGAGCGTGCACGCTGTGCTAACTGGGAGGCACCGGCGTCATCGGCGCAGGTGACAAGTACACCACCCGGTGCCATTGAGCCAATGAACCGGTTGAAGGCTTCTGTTACCCGTTCGGCGGTACCGTAGAAATCCAGGTGGTCGGGTTCAGCGTTAGTAACCACCGCAATTTCTGGGCGGTAACGCACGAAGGAGCCGTCAGACTCATCTGCCTCAGCCACAAACCAACTCTCCGGCCCTGCAGCCCCTAGGTGGGCGTTGCTACCGAAGCCAGCGATAGTTGAGCCAACCGCAAATGAGGGTGAAAGCTCAAGACTTGACATCATCACCGAAATCATAGAACTGGTGGTGGTTTTACCGTGGGTGCCAGCAACAGCGATGACCTTTGAGTCCCGCATCGTAGCCGCAAGCGCCTCTGACCGGTGGAGCACCAGCAGACCGGAAGCGCGCGCGGCAGCTAGCTCTGGGTTATCTTCACGAATAGCAGTAGAGATGACGACCGTCTGAGCACCGGTAATGTTCTGGGCTGCCTGCGGGGTGTAAATGGTGGCGCCTAGCTGCCTCAGGGATTCAAGGGCTGCTCCGTCTACCCTATCTGAACCGCTGACCGTCATGCCCGCCTGCAGCATCAGCCGGGCAACAGCACTCATGCCGGCACCACCGATGCCGATGAAGTGAACGTGTCCCAGCTGTTCCATCACAGGACGCTCGGGGAAGGGAGGGGTCAGCGGAGCGGGAAGGTCAATAGAAAGATTGATGAGTGAGCCATTCATTAGTGAGCTACCTCCAGTATTTTACGGGCCATCACAGCAGCAGCATCACGAATACCGTGCTGGTACGAGGTGCTAGCCATGTCTTTAAGTTTCTTGTGGTCGGTGAGCAAAGCCGGTACATGCTGGCGGAACCAGTCTACGGTGAAGTCAGCGTCGGCAACGAGCAGCCCTCCCCCGGCATCGACCAGGCTCTTAGCGTTCAACGCCTGCTCTCCGTTGCCGATGGGTAGGGGCACAAAGATAGCAGGAACGCCCACAGCAGCTACTTCGCTGACGGTGGCAGCTCCTGAGCGCACAATCAACAGATCAGCAGCGGCATAGACATCTTCCATGGAAGTAATGAATTCAACCTGATGGTAGGCAGGCGCTTCACGAATCTCACCCTGCGAGGTGCGCAGTGCTTTATCTCGGCCCGTGATGTGGAGAACCTGAAAGCCCCACCCGGCGATATCATCGACGATCTCTTCAATGGTTTTATTAAGGCTGAGCGCGCCGAGCGAACCACCGGTCACTACCAGGGTTGGCAGGTGAGGGTCTAACCCCAGCCGCTCGCGAGCCGCAGTTGCTTCGGTGACTCGATCTAGCTCTGCAATGTTCTGGCGCATTGGCATACCCACCAGCTGAGCGTTCTTAATGGGGGTATCAGGAAAGGCAGTGGCTACTACAGCAGCTTTTTTGGCACCAACCTTATTAGCCAAACCCGGCTTAGCGTTGGCTTCGTGGATCACCACCGGTAGGCCAAGCTTGTGTGCAGCCAAGTACATAGGGGTGCATACGTAACCGCCGACTCCAACCACAACGGATGCTGAATTGTCGGTCAGTATCGTCTCCGCCGCATGCAGTGATTGCTTAAACTTGAGGGGAAATTTGAGCGCATCCAAGGTTGGACGTCGTGGAAAGGGAACCTTGGGGATGAAGCTTATCTCAAAGCCAGCAGCAGGGACCATGGTTGCTTCCATGCTTCCTTCGGTACCTACTGTCATGATGCTGACGCTGGGTTCTTGGTCCTTGAGCGCACGTGCTATAGCAAGCATCGGGTTAATGTGCCCGGCGGTTCCGCCCCCTGCAAGCACTACGGTTGGTGCCTTGGTCATTCATTCGCTCCCTGAAAAAGGTTGTTTACGCCTTACAGTTTACGCATTCAGCGCCCGGCGCACTATTCGCGGGGTGTCTTACCGCCCGATAGACCGCCCTCAGAATCCCTTGCTGGAACCTCACGAGCTTTTTTGATAGTACGCAAGCCAGCAGGAATTTTGGGTTCTGATTCTCGCTGCGCCTTAGGCGGGTTAGGCGCTGAGGGGGTTACATTCGAGACCCGAGTGTTCTGCTCCCCTTCACTACCCTGCTTAGCGTGCTGGATGCGAGCAGAGGGGTGGGCTGGTGCAGTACCGGCTGGCCGTGGAGCGCGTGAGTTTTTCATGCTTTCGGGTAGTAGACGTTCATCAGAGCGGTGCGCAGTCTTCGGTGACAGGCGTGCACCGGCGTCGGCTGAACCGCCGTGTTGCTGACGCGAGTTGACCTGCCGAGACTGGTGCTCATTTGCCCCAGATGGCGTAGTACTACCGGCGAGGGCTGAGGCGAACCTATCAAGGTTGAACCGCTGTATGAACTTTTCAAGAGTCCAACCCGAGTTGGAGGGGTCAGCTGAGATTTTCTCCTGTTCAGCTGCCACTAACCGCCCAAGTTTTACCCGGCGAGCGGCGTCCTTTTGCACGGAGCTTCCGTTACCAACTCTAGACTCTTCCCCCATGATGGGTTGAAGCGGGGTTTGGCGCGCGAAAGCAATCAAAATACCCGCACCTATCAAGGAGGAGATTAGTGAAGACCCACCATAGGAAACGAAGGGAAGTGGTACACCGATCACCGGCATCATCCCGACGACCATAGCGATGTTCATCATGGCCTGCCCTACCAGCCAGGTTATTAGCCCAATGGTGGCAAAGCGAATGAACAGGTCTGAGGATCGAAGAATAATGCGCATGGCACAGTAGATCAGCGCTCCGTAGAGCACCAGAACCGACAGACTGCCCAGCAGCCCTAGCTCTTCACCAATGACGGCGAAAATGTAGTCATTATGAGCTTCGGGCAGGTAGTTGTATTTCTGACGTGACTGCCCCAGCCCGACTCCCCAGAAGCCACCGGTGGCTAAAGCCGCTAAACCAGAATTCGCCTGGTCACAGGATGCCTCCACACACTCTCTCCAGAAAGCGAAGGTATTGAGAATTCGTTCGATACGGTTAGGGCTTATCACTACCAGAGCCAAAGCTGCGAACCCTAGAATGCTGAAGGCCGATACGACCGTAATACGCGAAGGTTTAGCCGCCAATAGCATGGTGGAAAAGAACAGACCGTAAATCAGCGCTGTCCCCAAATCATGGCCTGCCAGAATCAGACCCCCGATAGTAATGAGCCCTAAGGCGGCAGGGAAGAGCGCCTTAAAGATGGTTTGAGCAGGGCGCCCTCGGTCAATCTGTCCCTGCCGTGAAAAGACCAGCGCCAGCCATAGGATCATCACCGGCTTGGCAATTTCTGAAGGCTGAATTCTAATACCCCCCAGGGAAATCCAGTTCTTATTACCACCGACCTCGACGCCCACGAAGATAACCGCCAGCAGCAGCACAGCGCATGCCCCGAGGGCTAAGTTCAGCGTCAAACGGTTACGGTAAAGACGCACGGGAATGAAGTAGCCTATCACCACCATAACCAGCAGACCCAGCACGGCGTAGAAGCCCTGAGAACGCGCCTGAGCGTAGGGCTGCAGACCTGCTGAAATCTGCTCCACGCTCGATGCCGAGAGCACCATGATGATGCCGAATGCGGTGAGCACTACCACCGTTCCGATAAGGACCAGAGGCACATCGCTCAGAACCATTGAGCTCAGGCGCAGCTGAACTTGCTCCCACTGCTCTTTGAGCCAGTGGGCTGTGCGGCGTACCCGCCCACCGTTCGATGGTCCCGGCGTAGGTGTAGCAGTGGGGCTCACGGTGTCATCACTTCTTTCAGGAAGAGGCTCTCTGGTTGCGGTCTTAAAATGCAGGGGGCGGGCCTCAAGGTGTGAAGCCCTCCCCGTGAGCACAAGCTATGAGTTGATCTGATTGACCAGGTCTGTCACTGCATCGATGAAAGCGTTACCGCGATCAGCGTAGGATGCAAACTGATCCATAGAAGCCGCGGCAGGAGCCATCAGCACGGTATCATTCTGTTCAGAAATCTCGTGGGCTTTGGCGACCGCCAACTGCATGACGGCTGCACCGTCTGTCTGGTTGGATAGCAGGACACTCTGCGTCATGTTGTGGACGGGCACCTCGGGTGCGTGGCGGTCCAGTGCGGACTGCAGGGCATCGGTATCGGTGCCTATCATCACTACCGCTTTGAGGCGGTCCTTATGGTTTTGAACTAGCTCATCGTAGGTCACGCCTTTTGATAGGCCTCCGGCAACCCAGATGACCGGGCTAAAGGACGACAGTGAGGCGTTGGCAGCGTGGGGGTTGGTCGCTTTGGAGTCATTGACCCACAGCACCCCGTGAGTGTTAGCAACCAGCTGAATGCGGTGAGCTCCGGGCTCATAGTTTTGCAGGCCGGCTTTTACCTGTTCAGGGCTGATGCCGGCGGCTCGAGTGAGCGCGGCAGCAGCCAGAGCATTCTCAACGGTGTGCTTGGTGGGTAGCTGACCGGTATCAGAAACAGCTGCGATTTCAAGGGCCTGATGGCGGCGGTCATCCAAAAAAGCCCGGTCGACCAGCAGGCGATCAACCACACCGAACATTGATAACGCGGGGGTGTCGGCCCAAAAACCGATAGCTCGGCAGCCCTCAACCACATCAGCTTCTTCAACCATGCGCACGATTTCGTCCTGGTTGGCGTTGAAGATGCAGGCAACCTGTGTGTTCTCGTACACGCGGGCTTTGTCGGCCAGGTAGTTTGCGTAGCCCTCGTGCCAGTCCACATGATCCTCAGCTACATTCAGCACCACCGAGGCAAGGGGTGAGAGAGAGTAGGTCCAGTGCAGCTGAAAGCTGGAGAGTTCAACGGCAAAGAAGTCATATTCCACCGGGTCACGGAGGGCATCAAGAATGGGAGTGCCTACATTACCCACGGCGATGGCCTTGTGGCCAGCGGTCTGGAGGATGGATTCAGTCATCCCCACGGTGGTGGTTTTGCCATTGGTTCCGGTGATGCAGAGCCACTGGGCAGTCTTGCGTCCTTCGCGTTCGCGTACGCGCCAGGCCAGCTCAACGTCGCCCCAAATTTGAATCTTTTGGTCCCGGGCGTCGGCCAGGATGCCCAGCGCCGGTGGTAGGCCTGGGGAGGTCACCACTAGCTCGGCGGGCTGACCTTCAACCAGAGGCAGAGAGTCCATGGAACCTGCACCCAGCAGGGTCTTTGCTGCACCCACAATGCTCAAGGTGGTGGCTTTGGTCTGGTTGGCTTCGGTGTCGTTACCATCCACCACCACAACGCGAGCGCCCAGTTCGATGAGGGTATCAGCAGCAGCGAAACCTGATACGCCTAGACCAGCTACAACGACGCGTAGCCCGGCCCAGTCTGAATCCCAGCTGGTCAACTGCTCAAGGCGGTCATAGGCATAGACCGGGTTTTCGTTATTAGCCTTCATTAGAAGGAGCCTCCATTACTCATGAGCCAGTCACCGTAGAAGATGCCCAGGGATACGGCAACAAAAAGACCGGCAAGAATCCAGAAGCGAACGACCACGTTAACTTCTGCCCAGCCCTTTAGTTCGAAGTGGTGTTGCAGGGGCGCCATGCGGAAGATTCGCTTGCCGCCGCTTATTTTGAAGTAGCCAACCTGCAGGATGACCGAGATAGCGATGATGACGAAAAGCCCTGCGATAATGGGCAGAAGCAGTTGGGTGCGGGTGATGATGGCAAAAGCAGCTAGGGCGCCGCCGAGGCCCAGCGAACCGGTGTCCCCCATGAAGATGGTTGCCGGTGAGGTGTTCCACCAGAGGAAGCCGATGAGAGCACCGATGAGGGATGCCGCTAGCATGGCCATCTGTCCGGAGGCAGGAACCTCGTAGCAGACGGTGTCCATGGGGGTAGGGGTGCAGAGGTGCTGCTGTTGCCACATAGAGATCAGCAGGTAGCCGCTAAAGACCAGAATTGCAGCTCCCGTAGCCAAGCCGTCGAGGCCGTCAGTGAGGTTTACAGCGTTGGTGGTTGCGGTGGCAATGAGGTTAGCCCAAATAATGAAGAGAAGCAGTAGAACAATGGGGCCGGCAAAACTTAGATCTAACCAGGAGATATCCCTGGTGAATGAAATTTTGCTGGAGGCAGGAGCCCAGCCGCGGTCGTCCTTGAAGAAGAGAGCGCCGGCCGCGAAGAGGGTGCCGATCAGCCCCTGTAAGAGAATCTTGCCCTTGGGGGTCAGACCTTCGCTCTGCTTCTTCCAGATTTTCTTAAAATCATCGATGAAGCCAACACCGGCCATGCCCAGCATGAGGAACATGGCGAGCAAAACTGAAGCGGACGCTGCCCAGGAAGTACCAAAAATCGCTGCTGATAACCAGAGGGAAAAGAAGAAACCTAGCACCGTTGCCAGCATCATCATGACACCGCCCATGGTGGGGGTGCCTCGCTTGGTCTGATGGGAGGTAGGGCCATCTTCGCGGATGAACTGGCCAAACTGCTGTTTCACCAGCCATTTGGTGTAAATCGGTGTTCCGACGATCGAGATGATCAAGCCGAAAGCTGCAGCCAACAGAATGGAAATCATACGGAGTCTGTTTCTTCCCGGTTATGAGTGTGTAGAAGTTGAAGGTGATGAGTCAGTTTCTTCACCATTGAATGAGTCTAGCGTGCCCACAAAGTCACCTGCGCTCAACCAAGATGCGGCGGTTGTCTCATCGGTGAGGGTTAGGTCGCCTTCGAAGTCAGCGACACGCTGGCCCAGCGCCCCTAAGCCAGCACCGTTTGATGACTTGAAGAGGACGATATCCCCAGGCTGAACCTCACCGTGAAGCAGTGAGAAAGCCTCTTCGGGGGTAGCTACCCAGGTTGCCTCATTACCCCATGAACCTTCAAGGTGAGCCGTGTTGTAGATGGGTTTAGCAACATCACCTACAGCGATAAGCTTTGAAATATTCATACGAACCGCGAGCTGAC
The DNA here is from genome assembly GCF_039543885.1 of Rothia endophytica. Lineage (NCBI taxonomy): Bacteria > Bacillati > Actinomycetota > Actinomycetes > Micrococcales > Micrococcaceae > Rothia > Rothia endophytica. Next base: position 84,182 of record NZ_BAABKP010000006.1, on the reverse strand, counting down.
CAATACGATCATGCTCAAAGAGGGAACGCTCCCCCAGCTCTAGCATGGCACCCAAAACAGCCCAGGTGCGGTTGGTCGAGGGCAGTCGCCCTAGTTGGGCTAGAGTTTGCAGAGCAGCGGTCATGGACTCCGGGTTTGCGTTATAGGCATCGTTGATGATGGTAACGCCGTCTGAACGGTCAGTACGCTGCATGCGCCATTTGGAGGTAGCTTGCGCACTGTTCATTGCCTTAGCAATCTCCTCGGGTAAAACGCCGCAGTTATAGGCCACGGTTGCTGCAGCAAGGAGGTTGTAGACATGGTGCTCACCGATCAGCTTTGACTGAATCTCGGCACGTTCACCGTAGGGAAAGACTAGGGTAAAGAGCGGGCAGCCGGCATCATCGGTAGTGAGATTTTCAGCCACAATGCGTTTTTCTTCGACACCCGGGTTGACGCTGGTAGTCACCTCGGCTTCCTGCCCCTCTACACCGAAGTAGGTCACGGGTACGGACGCGCGGTTAATCATGCGGCGCACGCGGTAGTCGTCGATATTAAGTCCTAGGCCAGAAAGGACACCTTCTGCCATTTCGCCCTTAGTTGCTTCGATATTATCGACGCCGCCAAACTCCCCAGCGTGGGCTGTGCCCACTTTAAGCACTACGCCGTAGTCAGGTTGGATCATATCGGTGAGGTATTTGATGTTCCCCACATGATCGGCACCCATCTCGATGACTAGGTAACGGGTATCTTCCTCAGCCCTGAAGACGGTTAGGGGCACGCCCACTTCTCCGTTGAAGGACCCCACGGGAGCGACGGTCTTACCTTTGGCGCCAAAAATGCTGGCTAGTAGATCTTTGGTTGTGGTTTTACCTGCTGAACCGGTAATACCCACCACGGTGATTTCTCCGCGAGCGCGCAGCCGCTTCACGATGTAAGCAGCGAGGCGTCCCATGGCTAAGACTACGTCGTCTACTAAGACCGAGGGGTAAAGCTCCCCGCTGTCAGCGGTCACTTCACGTTCAACTAAAGCCAGCGTAGCTCCAGCGGTGAAAGCTTGTTGCAGGTAATGGTGCCCGTCGGTTACTTCACCGGGCTTGGCCAAGAAGAGAGTCTTGGCGCTCGCCTCTCGCGAGTCGGTCGTGGCCGAGGTGCAGGTAATGGTGTCCGCAGCTACAGTAGCAGCACCGAGTAGGGTACCTGCAACTGCCTCAGAAATCTCTTGGGCTGAAAGTTCAATCATAGGTTTACCTTTAGCTTTACTTTCGCTCGGTTGAGTAGGCTTCAAGCACGACAAAACCGGCTTCTTCTAGTGCTTTTGCAGTCTCAACCCTGTCATCAAGTTCAATATCAGTGCCTGCTACATCCTGGGCCACTTCGTGCCCTCGCCCTGCAATCAGAATGGAATCGGCAGGGCCTGCCAGGTTGATCGCTTCGGCAATTGCATGAGAGCGAGGCTCAAGGTTAAGAACCTGGCGAGCCCTGGCCCCGCCTTCAACTGCTGCTAGGGCGCCAGCCACTATAGCTTCGCGGATGGGGGCTGCCGCCTCACCGTGTGGGTCATCATCGGTAACCACCACAATATCTGCGTAGCTGGCTGCAATCTCACCCATGATGGGGCGCTTGGTCTGATCCCTTTCACCGGTGGCTCCAAAGACGATAATAATTTTGCCTTCAGAGCTAGCAGGTTCAATGGCCTCCAAAGCCCGCTTGAGAGCGTCGGGATTATGGGCGAAATCGACCAGAGCAGTGGGCGCCGTGGAAATTAGCTGCATGCGACCGGGGACTACGGGAGTGACTGTTGCTGGGTCAGCCAAAACTTTTTTGATGAGTTCGCGCTCTGCACCATCACTGGCACTCTCATAAACCATGACTGCTGCCAGGGCAGCGTTGGAGACGTTGAAGTCAGCTGGTAGCTGGGTTGATGTGGTCAGCATAGTGCCATCACCGCGCTGCACCGTGAAGGTATGCCCGATACCATGCCGGGCGACGTCCACCAGTGCCCAGTCCCCTGCCCCGCAATGAGCAGGCAGAGCAGTCAGACCGGCTCCGTGAGCTGTTGTCAGGCGGACAACATTTTCTGCCCCCATCGCATCAGCGGCACCCCGCGCCATTTTTTCGCCCCATTCATCGTCAACGGTAATGACGGCGCGGCGGGAGCGCTGAGGAGTGAAGAGCTCTGCCTTAGACTCAAAGTAGCTCTGCATGGTTCCGTGCTGATCAAGGTGATCCTGCGTCAAATTGGTAAAACCTGAAATGTCATAGCGGATCCCATCAACCCTGCGGTAATCCAGCGCATGCGAGGAAACCTCCATCGCGGCTGCGGTGATGTTTTGCTCACGCATGAGTGCAATCAGGGAGTGGACGTGGGGCGATTCGGGGGTGGTGAGTTTTGAGGGAATAGCTTGCCCACCGGCGAGAATCTCGATGGTACCGATCAGACCGGTCGTGTGGTCCAGCGCCTTCATGATGGAATTAATCATGTAGGTGGAGGTTGTTTTACCGTTGGTGCCTGTCATGGCAAAGAGCCGGGGCGCGCTACCGTCATCAGGCTGAGAATTATAGATGCACGCTGACAGAGGCCCCACTGCCCGGCGCAGGTCTTCACAGATGATAATGCCGAAGTCATCGGGTATATCAGTGCTGGCTTGCGCGATTTCTAGCCCTTCAGCATCCGTCAGCAGCGCCGAGGCGCCCAGCTTCAGGGCAGCTTCAACAAAGGAAGCTCCGTGTGCTTTCGCCCCACCCAGTGCAACGTAGAGATCGCCCTCTTGAACTTCTCGGGAGTCCATAGTGAGGCCGGTTATGACGCGAGTGCCTTGTAGTTCGCGGGCGGTGAGATCTTGCTCTGCCAACCACTGCACCACCTGTGCAGGGGTGCAACCAGCGACCTGCGCAGGGCGCAGGGTTTGAGCATTACCTACGAGGTTCTTCTTCTCGGTCATTGGTTCACCCTCCGTTAGCAGTAAGAGCGGAAGTGCCCGCCTGGCGTTCAAAACTGTTCTTCAACACGGTCTACTTTAGCCGGTTTCATCGTGACCCTCAGCAAACTTGGGAGTTTCAGTAGGTTCACTGGTCGATCGAGGCACCTTATAGGTATGCAACACTTTCTCCATGATTTGGGAGAACTGTGCCGTTGTGCCGGCAAGACCAACTGCAGAAGCCGTAGTTTTAGGTCGATGCATGGTAACAGACACCAAGAAGCGAGGGTTTTCGGTGGGGGCAACACCAACAAAGGATGTGGTCCACCCGTCATAGACTGCAGAGCCTTCCCCTACGTTTTCAGCGGTACCGGTCTTACCTGCCACCCTGTAGCCTTCAACCTGGGCTGCTTCAGCACCGCCCTGATAGACCACAGCTTCCATGACCTGTAGGGTCTTGCGCGCCGTCTCTTCACTAATTACCCGCTGCCCTTCAGCTACAGGAAGCACTTCTTCGGTGCCGTCGGTATCAATGATGGCATCAATAATTCGGGGCTTAAGTTTGATGCCTTTGTTAGCGACCGTCTGGAAAATGAGGGAGGTTTGAAGCGCACTTTGTGCCAAGCCCTGACCAAAGAGAACCGTGTACTGCTGGCGGATATCCCATTCTCGCCAGTCAGCAACGAGCCCCTGCGACTCACCGGTTAGTTCAACGCCGGTGTACTCACCCATACCAAATTTTTTGAGCCAATTATATCGCTGCTCGCGGCTGAGTTCGCTACCCATCATGACTGTTCCGGTATTCATCGAGTTAGCGATGATACCTGCAACGGTGCGCTTCTGGGCGGGGTGGGTAAAGGCGTCAGTGATGGTCTGCCCTTCGATTTCTAGCTGAGCTGGCACGTCATAAACCGTTTCAGGCTCAGCTAGCCCCTCTTCGAAGACCGCGGCGGTGGTCAGAATTTTCTCAGTGGAACCGGGTTCAAAGACCTGGCTCAGAGCGCGGGAATTCATATCAGCCAACTCAAAACGCTCGGCACCTGGGTCCATGGTTGAGGAATCTGCTAGAGCCAGCAAGGAGCCATCGCGCACGTCCATGACGATAGCTGTTCCCCACTCAGCCTTCAGCTCTTTGGCACGCGCTTTGACAACCTGCTGGGCAAAATACTGAATGTCCTGATTAATCGTCAGTCGAACGTTCTTGCCGTCTACCGCTGGGGTCATCTGCTCATCACCGATAGGGATGCGAACACCGTCGGCTGAAATCTCATAGATACGCTTACCATCGCTACCCGCCAGGTGCTCGTGCATGGTGCGTTCGATACCCACCGAGTTGTTACGGGTGCGGGTTTCGGTGCTATCGGGGGCAACCGGCTCTTCAATGATGCTGAATCGGCCAACGACCGACCCCGCGACCTCACCATTGGGGTACTTACGGTCAGAGAGAATCTCACCGTAGATAAAGGGCGCGCCCAGAGCCTGGACCTTGTTGTAGACAGCCGGAGTTACGTTTTGCTTGATAATCCGGTACTTAAGATCACCATCGAGAGCGTTCTTAACGTCGGTATCACTCATTTGAAGGATGTCGGCAAGCTCGTACACTAGCTCGGTGGGGCTCATCTCCACTGCTTCGTCGCTACCCTCTTGGTAGCGACGAAAAGGGCCGACGGCACTTTGGTCAACCGTGATGTTATAGCGCTGTACGCTGCGGGCCATAACATGCCCGTTGATATCAAGAATCTCACCGCGTAGAGCGGGGACCGTGAGCTCACGCATGCGCTTCTCGCGAGCCTCATCAGCCAAGCCATTCGGATCAAGCCCTTGCAGATAAGCCAACCTCACTCCTAAAAGAGCAAGACCTCCGGTTGCCACAGTCCCGGTGAGAAACCCACGTCTACCCACGGTACGCTTGATAGACCCGATGGGGTCTTGGCTGTTTTTACCGCTCATAGGTTCCCCTTCATGCTCGTGCGGTGGTTGAAGCGCTGGAACGGAACGCTCCAAGCAGACTTAAGGCAAAAAAGTGCCTTACCTTCTTAGCGGTCGGCGGGTGCCTGTGTTGGCTGAGCCGATGATGTAGGAGCTGCAGAGGCGCTAGCCGTGGCACTCGCTGAAGCCTTAGCTTCAGCCTCCTTAGCTTCTGCTTCCTTAGCTTCTGCTTCCTTAGCTTCTGCTTCCTTCTTTTTACGCTCTTCCTCAGCACGAATACTGGCTTCTTCGTAAGCCTGCGTGTCAGCAAGTGCCGGAGGTGCAATAAGGTTATCGGTTGCCTCTGAAGGCTCCTGTGCAGCCATAGGAACACCGGAAATCTCACCGGTTGAAAGGTTAATAGTTGCTCTGCTAGGTGAAGTAACCATGCCCAGCTGACTTGCGCGAATGGCCAGGTCCTGGGGTGCCTGATGAAACTCAATTTCTTGAGCTAAGGCTTCATTCTGCTGTGAAAGAGCCTGCTCGGTAGCACGCAATTCAACGAGGTCATACTGGCGAGAGGCCATGGTGATGCTCAACCCCAATACAATCAGCAAAGCTAAGAGCATAGCTCCCAAGCCCAGAAAAACCCTCCATCGGTTGGACTGGCTACGGGTAGCCAGGGCACGCGAAAGCGGCCTGCGCTGTTCTTTGCCTGGCTCAGGTCGCTGATCAGGGACGACGGACAGGTGTGGTCTGCTAGCCCTAGCATCGTCTGCTGTGGTGGGGAATCTGGGTTCGGCGCTCATCGGGGTGCCTTTGTCACTTTAATTTTCTCAACTGCACGTAGCTTGGCAGAAGCTGCACGCGAGTTCTCTTCAATTTCGCTCTCTGTAGGTGGTTCAGCACCGCGAGTAATAATTTTGAGCTCCGGCTTATGCTCTTCAAGTTCTACCGGGAAACCCTTAGGAGCACTTGAGGTGGCTCTTGCGGTAAAGGCTCTCTTAACGATTTTATCTTCGAGGCTGTGGTAGCTCATAGCCACACACCGCCCGCCCAGGTTGAGGGCCAAAATAGCTTCGGGAATAGCCCGTTCGAGGGCATCCAGCTCATGGTTTACCTCGATACGCAGAGCCTGAAAGGTGCGTTTAGCCGGGTGCCCACCCTTACGCTGGGCAGCCACAGGAACAGCCTGCTGTATCACTTTGACCAGTTCACCGGTCGTCTCAAAGGGCTTAGTTACTCGCGCGGCCACAATTTTCTGCGCAATGCGAGAAGCGAATTTTTCTTCACCCCACTGGCGAATGATGCGGCGAAGCTCAAATTCTTCGTACTCGTTAACTACAGCAGCCGCAGTGAGTTCTTCTGTGCTGTCCATACGCATATCAAGGGGGGCATCGTAAGAGTAGGCGAAGCCTCTTTCACGCTCGTCCAATTGCATGGAGGACACCCCTAGGTCAAACAAAACGCCGTCTACCTCGGTCACACCGGCTTCTGCCATCGCCCGAGGGATCTCATCATAGACAGCGTGGACCGGGATAAAACGGTCACCAAAACGCTGGAGGCGCTCGCCTGCCAGCTGATGTGCCATCAAATCACGGTCAATACCGATGAGGGTCAGGTCGGGGAAGCGATCTAACATAGCTTCAGAGTGGCCCCCCATACCCAGGGTTCCATCAATCACCACAGCCTGAGGGCGAGAAATAGCCGGCGCCAACAAATCAAGGCATCGGTCCAGCATGACCGGTACGTGCCTGTCCTTGGCGTCTTTGCCAGTCTGAGGGTAATGCGCCTCGGTCACTGTCTCACTCCTTAGCTGTTTCTAGGTTCATAGTTTTTTTGCTACAGCAAAATGCCAGGTAGCAGGTCATCATCTGTTTCCGAGAAGGACTGTTCCTGTGCTTCTAGGTATGCTGCCCAGGCAGCTGAATCCCAAATTTCAGCTCGCGATCCTGCGCCGATAACGGTCAGCTCGCGATTCAAACCCGCGTACTCTCTAAGATTCTGAGGGATTGTAACGCGGCCTTGCTTGTCCAGCGCTTCATCAGAAGCGCCGGAAAGAAAGACACGAATATAATCCCTGGCCTGCTTAGAGGACAGCGGTGCGCTGCGTAATTGCTCATGAATACGCTCAAATTCAGCAACGGTAAAAACATAGATGCAACGTTCTTGCCCACGAGTCAAAATGACACCCGGCTCAAGCTGTTCACGGAATTTCGCCGGCAAAATGACCCTGCCCTTAACGTCCAAGCGCGGCGTGTGCGTCCCAAGAAACACATACACCACCACCTTTACTTGCCGAGTTCAGTTACTACAGCCCACACGAAACTACACTCATGTTGTTCTATTCCCTCCACTTTACTCCACTCCACTCCACACATATGCCTAAAAGGGCAATTTCGTGAGCATTTTGAGAGTTTTCACAAGGAAGACGTAAAAGAGCGGTGGCGATCTAACCTAAGTTAGATCGCCACCGCTGAGAAAAATTGCTCACGAACAGGCGTCAGCTGCTATTTCCCGCCCCTTTTTAGATACGGGGCCCTTCCTGGCGTTCATCCCATTTATTTTCAAGGTTTTGCATAAAACCGCTCTTAGGAGATTTCTGTGACGAAGGGCTTTTCTGTCCAGCGGCAGCAGGTGTCTTTGGTTTGAGCGTTGCGAAATAAACCCCACCAGCGGCCATCAGAAAACCTAGTACCCCAACAATAATGAGTTTGGTCGCCACACCTGCAATGATGACCCCTAGCCCGATTACCGCAATGAGAGCACCCAAGGCTAGGTTCCGAGGCGAGGAAACCTGCGAACCAGCCCTAAAGACCTGCGGCTCAGATTCAACAGGAATTGATGAGGTGAAAGCGGGGTCATCGCTGAGTTGCTTCTCAAGCTGAGAAAGCAGTTCCTGTTCACGTTCTGAAAGCGCCATGAGGGTCTCCTTGTTTGCGGGCAACTAGCCGTTAAACCAAGTATGCAAGAAGCATAAGGTCAATACCGGATTTGCTGAGTGTGACTTTATTTTAGCGGGTGAGCCTGAGTAGACACTAGGAAACAGGCTAAGTTACGTAACCGACGGTCATTGCTCTGGGGGTGGGTGCAACAAGCGGGCAGGCAATAGCCCCCTAGAGCCAAACTTAGCATGAATCCGATCCATAGTTTCTTCAGCTTCAAGCCAGTGTGCACTTGCTTCAGGCACCGACTGCGTGAGGCTTGTTTCAAGGAGCGCAAGTTGCACTCCCGCACCGCTATCTTCTAATTTCTCGGCACGGACTCCTAAGAGCCTAAATGCCCTGGGTGCGTCACCTGCTGGATCAAGGAAATCTAGTTGGTGAAGCTGCTTCATCACCGCCTCGTACATCGCTTTGCCGGAAGACGTTGGGGCGTCGAGCGGGCAGGCTCGTGCCAGGGTTTCAAAATCAGAGAACCTGATTTTCAAACTGAGGGTGCGGGTTTGCCGGTGAGCCGTTCGCAGTCTGCGAGCCACTTTAAGGCATAGGTGATAGACCGCTTGAGAGATATGTTCAGACTCGGTGACATCGACGGAGAAGGTGTGCTCAGCGCCCATGGATTTTTCTTCCCGGTGTGTCACCACCGGGCGGGGGTCCACGCCACGTGCCATGGCGTGCAGATGTGCCCCTGCCGATTGGCCAAATTTTAACTGCAACCAGGGAAGTTCGTATTCCCTGAGTTGCTGTACGGTGTGAATGCCAAGACTCTCCAGTGCCGCTTCACTTTTCTTGCCCACGCCCCATAGATTGCCCACGGGGAGGGGATCTAAGAACTCTTGCACCCTGGACGGTGGAACCACCCAGAGACCGTTAGGCTTGCTACCGGTTGACGCCATCTTGGCAATAAATTTACTGGAAGAAATACCCACTGAGCTGGGTAAGTTAAGTTCCCCAGCTATTCGATCCCTGGCTTTTTGCGCAATGAAGGCAGGGCTCCCCTGCGTGCGGACGGCGCCGGTCAAATCAACAAAGGCTTCATCAACACTCACCTGCTCCACACGGTCTGTGATGTCCCGCAGAATATCCATGACCCTGGCTGAGTAGTCCCTGTAGTGGGCTGACGGCTCAACAATGGTGGCGCCGGGGCACATCTGTTTAGCTCGCGCCAGAGGCATGGCTGAGCCTACCCCGTAGCGTCTTGCCTCATAGGAAGCCGAAAGCACGACCGACCGCGGGGAATCGTGAGCCACAATGATTTTCTGTCCCCGCAATTCCGGTCTACTCAGAAGCTCGACGTTGACGAAAAAGGCATCCATATCAAGATGCATGATGATGGGGTGAGGGGGGCGTGCGGTGGTATCGCCACGATGGTGTACTGCCACTAACTCCCCTCACTTCATTCGAATATATATTCTATTCAATCACATCTCCTTCACCCCTGTAAACCTCTTACATTTCTTCTCACTGGCGCCCTTCCGCTATGCGGTAGGAGGTTGGTGCGCTATCTAATAAACTGGGTGTCAAACCCCGTATTCCAAAGCAAGGGATTGTAATGACCACCCACACCTCCCTATCCACCATTGAGCAAGAACAGCGCGCCTATCTTGAGGCTCTTGAAGCCGAAATGCAATTGTTCTTTGACGAACAGGGTGAGCTAATGGCTGAGGTTTCGGCAGAGACTCTGCCCATTCTTGACGCCATTAAGAAGCTATCGACCGGCGGCAAAAGACTGCGAGCGCTCCTCGCTTACTGGGGCTTCCGAGGTGCCGGCGGGCAAGCTGATGACCCCATCATTATCAAGGCGGGTCTGGCCATTGAGCTCTTCCAGTCAGCTGCCCTTATTCACGATGACATCATTGATGCTTCCGATACGCGCCGCGGTGCTCCCAGTGTCCACCGGCAATTTGAGTCTATGCACCGGCAACAGGGCTTTAAAACATCACCTGAAGCTTACGGCGTCTCAAGCGCTATCCTAACCGGGGATATGTGTCTTTCTTGGTCTGAGATGGCCTTCTCATCTATCCCCCAGGCCGGCGCTCATTCTGAGGCTCGCCATATTTTTAACCTGATGCGCACTGAAGTTATGGCAGGGCAGTACCTGGATATTGTGAGTGAAGTGGTTCATGTTGAGAGCCCGCAGGTGGCGCTGGAGCGCGCTCTCAATGTCATCCGCTATAAGGCTGCTAAGTACACCTGTGAGCAGCCCCTGGCCTTAGGCGGCGCCCTTGGTTTAGGTACCGCCCACGGAGAGCCCTCCCCCCTGATTGACCATTACCGAACCTTCGCCTTGCCACTGGGTGAAGGATTCCAGATGCGTGATGATGAGTTGGGAGTGTTCGGGGAACCTGAAGTGACGGGTAAGCCCGCTGGCGATGATCTTCGAGAGGGTAAGCGCACGGTTCTCACCGCTTACACAGCCATGCTAGCCAACAGTGCTGACCACGATTTTTTAGAATCCTCTTTGGGCAATCAGCAGCTGACGCTCACAGATATAGCCCGGCTACAGGAGCTTATCCGAGTTTCTGGCGCTCTGGACGCCGTGGAACAACTGATTGAAGAAAAAAGCCAACAGGCGTTGGGGGCACTGGCGACCTTGCAGGTCAGTGAGCATGTGCGAACAGCCCTGGAGGCCATCGCTGCTAAAGCGCTGAAGCGCTCAGCCTAAGGTAGCCCAGCCATTAAGAATCCCGCTTGCACGTTCGTGCAAGCGGGATGTGATCTATTTACCAGGCGAGGGCTGATGCGCGGCGTCTAATTTCGGTTTTGCGTCCATTAATCAGAGCGTCGATGGGGCGACCGGGCAACGAATCGTCCTCGGTGTAAAGCCAGACGATGGCTTCTTCATCGGTGAAGCCAGAATCATCAAGGACAGTCAGGGTGCCCTTGAGGGACTCAAGCACGCTGTTCTCTCGCATGAACAGGGCAGGAACCTTACGTACGCTGGTTTCCGGGTCGCGCACAGCGAGGAGGCTGCGCTCAGAAATCAGGGTGTGCACTCGGGTCACTTTAAGATCGAGCATCTCGGCGATATCGGGGATGGTTAGCCAGTCCCCCACGAGAGCCATTACTTCAGGTGTTGTCTTTTCTTCACTCACCCCTCCATTTTGCACCAAAGCTGCGCACAAAGCGAGACAGCTCTGATCCAGATTCCCCGCCAGTACCCAGAATTCACCCGTAAAATGAGTGGGTGATATCTGAGAACTCTAACAGTGCCCCCTGGTTGACCGGCACCGTCTTTGCCGGTCGATATGAAGTCGGCCAGCTCATTGCCCGCGGCGGGATGGCTGAGGTTTACCATGCGGTAGATTTATGGTCCAACAACCCGGTAGCCGTTAAGGTACTGCTGCCACACCTATCCTCCGACACTGCACAGCGGCAAAAATTCTTTAGAGAGGGTAATGCCCTCGGCAAGATTCACCATGAGCACGTGGTGGGGGTGGTTCAGGACGGCACCCAGCAGGTCCACGGTCAAGAGATCATGTTCCTGGTCTTAGAGTATGTGCACGGCTGCACCCTCGCCCAACTACTCACCCTGCGCCCTGTGCTGAGCGTAGGTGAGATGCTTGAGATTATGATGCCTACCGTTGAAGGGCTGTCAGAAGTTCACGCACACCGCCTGATCCACCGTGATATCAAACCTGCCAACGTACTTCTTGAAGATAGCAACAGGGGCATCAAGTTATCAGACTTTGGGCTGACACGGCGCACCGACCAGCAGTGGACCGGTGAGCTCATGGGTACCCCAGCCTATGTTGCTCCCGAGATTATGGACCCGGTGGCTGCTGTGGGTGCTCCTGCCGATATTTTCGCGGTGGGAGTCATGATGTACCGTATGCTGACCGGCAGACTCCCCTTCCCCGGTCTGGGCAACGATCAGCAGGTTCTCTATCACAACATTAATTCTGAGATTCCTTCAGTCTCGGTGATAGCGCCGGGTATTAGTTCAGATATTACGGGGGTGGTGAGCTGGTGCACCCGCAGAGCTGTTAAAGACCGCCCTCAGGACGCCGCGGAGCTCTTCCGCGCCCTGCGCGATATTTCCGCCCGCATGGGTGCAGCCGAGAGAAGCTACCGCGCCGAGCTGGTAGAACCTCCCATCACCGAGCTGTGGCAGGACGTCACCGATATAGCCGAGAAATCGGGAATGACCAAGGCCTACAGGTCAACCCCTATTACAGGTTTTGGTAACGCCGATGATTTGCTCCATGACGATATCGAGGGCCATCTTTCAGATCATGAACAGGGGGTAATAGCTGCTGCTCAGGAAGAAAGCCAGGTCTATAAGCCCACCCGGATCTCAGGCGTGGGGCCACTGACTCAAAGCCAAGCTGCCGGTGAGGCAACTGAGTATGATGACGCCTCTCACTCCCCTGATGAGACTCTCTTCTGGGACGTTGCTCAAGACCCTGATGCCACGACGACTTTTTCTGCTGCACGAGCGCGAGCAGAGAAGGAGGCAGAAGAGAGGGCTCAGCAGCAGCGAGAGGGTTTTAGCCCTATCAGTGGTAGCTATAACCCGCGCAGACACCCTGCACCGCAACCTCAGCACCAGCACTCGGACGCTTCGCGGGTGCAGCCGCCAATTATCAATGAAGCTGAACGGCGCCGTGCGCAGACCCCATGGAGAACCCCACTCAGCCCGATTGCACTCATTATCATCATGGTCACCGGGCTGGTGGGGTTTACAGTGGCTGGTTTTGCCGGCTGGTGGCTAGCAGGCCTTCTTTACTAGCACTTGGATACTAGCGTTTAGCCAGGTACTCTGCGACCTGGAACGCAATTTCCAGGGACTGCTGGTGGTTCAGGCGCGGGTCACAGAGAGTTTCGTAGCGGTCAGCGAAGGAAGATTCCTCGATGGGGTCAGAGCCGCCCAAGCACTCTGCAACGTCATCACCGGTCATTTCGACGTGGATGCCGCCGGGGAAGGTTCCCAGTGCCTCGTGCACCTCAAAGAAGCCGCGGATCTCGTCGATGACGTCGTCGTAGCGGCGGGTTTTGAAGCCTGAAGGAACAGAGATGGTGTTGCCGTGCATGGGATCGGCTACCCACACCACCTTGGCCCCTTCGCGCTGAACTCCCTCAACGATAGCGGGCAGGTTCTCGCGAATCTTATCCGCACCCATGCGGGTGATGAAGGTCAGACGGCCGGGTTCGCGGTTGGGGTCAAGCTTGTCAATCAGCGCCAAGGCGTCATCAGCGGTGGTGGTGGGGCCAAGCTTCACACCGATGGGGTTGCGCACCTTGGAGAGGAAGTTGACGTGGGCATCCTCCAGGCCGCGGGTGCGTTCACCGATCCACAAGAAGTGGGCGGAGGTGTCGTAGGGCTGGTAGGTGCGGGAGTCAATGCGGGTCAGTGCACGCTCAAAGTCAAGAAGCAGGGCCTCGTGCCCGGTGTACACATCGGTGTCTTTGAAGGGTGCAAAGTCAGCGCCGCAGGCTTCCATGAATTTGATGGCACGGTCGATTTCAGCAGCCAACGATTCGTAGCGAGCGTGAGCCGGGTTAGCTGTAAAGCCTTTGTTCCAGGAGTTCACCGAACGCAAATCGGCAAAGCCACCCTTGGTGAAAGCCCTAATCAGATTCAGGGTTGAGGCGCTGGTGTGGTAGCCAGTGAGCATACGGTTGGGGTCATGGATGCGCGAGTTCTCATCGAAGTCAAACCCGTTCACCATTTCGCCGCGGAAAGACGGCAGGGTGATGCCCTCACGCGTCTCATCGTTGGATGAACGTGGCTTGGAGAACTGGCCAGCCATACGCCCCATCTTGACGACCGGCATAGAAGCACCGTAGGTAAGAACTACAGCCATCTGCAGCAGAGTTTTGACGCGCCCAGAAATCTTATCTGCAGTGGCACCAGCGAAAGTTTCAGCGCAGTCACCACCCTGCAACAAGAAGGCTTCACCGTTAGCCACACGAGCTAGGTCAGAGCGCATCTGATCCACTTCACCAGCGAAGACGAGCGGTGGAACAGCACTGAGTTCATTTATTACGGAAGTAAAGTCTTTGTGCTCAGCCCACTGCGGGTGCTGATGAATAGTGAGTGAGCGCCACTCTTCGAGCTCTGGGAAGTCGTTGGTGGTGGGTACAGCGCCGGGTAGGGTCACGGTGCGCTCCTTGTCAGCTGAGAGGGCGTCTGCCCGCGGATATAAGGGTGTCTCTAAGTTTAGGCGGTCTGAGGTGCGAACCAAGAATCGTCCGTTATGTAGGACATGTTGCGTTCATCCCAAGAGGACTATTCCCCGGGCTGTTGCCGGCTCACTAGCTGATCTGACGCTTGAAGGGCCGTCAGTCCCTGGCTTTCCATCAGTTTCTTAACATCACCTGCATACACCGGCACGATGGCTCGCCCGGTCATTTCGCTGATACGCTGCATGACGATGTCTGCCAGCTCCCTAGCGGCCGCCCAGTCGTCTTCCTTGCCTAAGTATGTAGAGGTATCGATGGGTTCACCGATGATGGTCTTGATACGAATGGGCTGACCTTTAGTATTTTTGAGGCGCAATTTATTGGAACCTGGCGCCTGCACCTCTTCGTTACCGAACTGGGCAACGGGAACAATGGGTACGCCTGCTGCGATGGCAAGCCGCGCAACACCCACCTTGGCGCGGTAGAGACGGGCATCAGGGCTTCGAGTGCCTTCGGGGTAGATTCCCACCAGTTTGCCCTCCTTCAGCGCATCGATAGCGCGCTGCAAGGACGCGGTGGACGCTGCTCCTCCGGTTCGGTCCATGGGTAGCTGACCCACTTCCGTAAAGAACCACTTCATCATACGACCTTTGAGGCCGGGGGTGGTGAAGTAGTCGTTTTTAGCGAGAAAGAAAACCTGACGAGGTGCAGCCAGCGGAAGGAAAATGGAGTCGATGAAGGAGACGTGATTACTGGCTAGAATGGCCCCGGAATCAGCAGGGATGTTATGAGCTCCCACTACCTCGTGATGGTAGAGCTTGGTCAGCAGGGGTTTGAGCACGGTATGTAGCTGGTTGTACATGGAGTTTCCTCGAAGGGGTCAGTTGTATTTGCTGTCTATTCTAAGACTGTTGCTCATCTATTGAGAGCCAGCTATTTTCAGCTGTCGGCACGCGTAATGAGTTCATCAGCTCCTTGCTGGTAAAGGTAAAATTTATTGAAGTATCATCCTACTCACACCCCGGGCAACGCTCGGGCACAACCTCAGCCCGCAGTTGCGGGTGCTATGTTTTAAGGCAGGGCTCCATTGTGAAAGAAATTCACTCACCTCCAGCTGTTGTGATTGACCCTTCGGTTAACCTCACCGATATGGTTGAGCGGCGTGCCCAAGACACCCGCAACCCCGTGGTCTACCGCGTACAGAAGTCTACGGGTAACTGGGTGAATGTCACTGCCCAGCAGTTCAGGGCACAGATCCTTGAGCTTGCCAAAGGCCTAGTTGCTGCAGGCATCGGTGAAGGGGATGTCGTGGGCATTATGAGCCGTACCCGCTATGAGTGGACGCTGATTGACTTCGCCTGCTGGTATGCCGGCGCTGTGGTGGTTCCCGTCTATGAAACGTCTTCACCGGCACAGGCCGCATGGGCGCTGTCGCACTCGAAGGCAAAGGCAGTGTTTGTCGAAAGCGATAAACTTGCAGGGGTTATTGACCAGGCCAGGAACCTCACCGATGAAGAGCTTGAGCTCTCAGCGCTGAGCCATGTGTGGGTCATCGACCGTCAAGCCATTGCTGATCTGGTACGTCAGGGAGCTTCGATTAGCGATGATGAAATTGAGCAACGCCGTTCCACCGCTAGCTGTGAAGACATTGCCACAATTGTCTACACCTCAGGCACGACGGGGCGCCCCAAAGCCTGCCCTATCACCCACGGTAACTTTGTTCGGCTAAGTGCCAATTGCAAAGCCACCATTCCTGAAATCGCTAACGAGACCAATTCGACTCTCCTCTTCCTGCCGCTAGCACACGTACTGGGCCGTATTATCCAGGTGCTCGCTTTTGATGCGGGCATGGTGGTAGGCCATGCGCCTGATATTAAGAACCTTTCCACTGATTTGGCGTCCTTCCAGCCCACCATGTTGCTGGTGGTCCCGCGTGTTTTTGAGAAGGTCTATGAGGGCGCGGTCAAGAAGGCTGAGAAGGGCGGAACGGTCAACGCTAAGCTCTTCCACCGTTCAGTTGATGTAGCCGTTAAGTGGTCCCAGGCAAAAATTGCCGGTGAAATGACTAAAAAGCTGGCGCTACAACACCGCTTCTACGACAAGCTGGTTTACTCCAAACTGCGCGCTGCCATGGGAGGAAAAGTTAGGTTTGCCGTATCAGGCGGCAGCCGGCTAGCACCTCACTACGGCCATTTTTACCATGCTGTTGGCATTGAAGTAGTGGAGGGCTACGGTCTCACCGAGACCACCGCCCCTTTGGCTGTAGGACGAATCCGAGATTTCGAGGTGGGTAACGTGGGTACCCTCATTCCCGGTGGTTCGGCACGCCTGGCAGATGATGGAGAACTGGAATTCAAAGGCGTCGGCCTGATTTCTGGCTATCTGGATAACCCTGAGGAAAACGCCCTCGCCTTTACCGAGGACGGCTGGTTCCGCACCGGCGATCTTGCTCAAATTTCACAGGACGGTAAGATCACCATCACCGGGCGTAAGAAGGAAATTATTGTGACTGCCGGTGGCAAGAACGTCATGCCGGTCCCAGCCGAGGACAGGCTAAGGCTGGCACCTTTCGTATCACAGGCCATGCTGGTCGGCGACGAAAAACCCTTCATCGCGGCTCTTATCACTCTTGACCCTGATGTGCTGCCCGATGAGCTAGAACGTATTGGTCTGCCGCGAACGCTGACCCCCAAAGAAGCATCCATCCACCCCCGCGTTCGCGAGTCCATCCAAAAGTTCATTGATGAAGCCAACGCTTTGGTTTCTAAGGCTGAATCGATCCGTGAATTCCGCATTATCGACAAGGACTTCACCGAAGCAGAAGGTCATCTGACACCTTCCATGAAGGTACGCCGCAAGCAGATTTTGGCTGATTTCAGCTCCTATGTGGAGGACATCTATAACCGCACCAAGAGCACTGTCACCGAAACCGCCTCACAGACCGCTGAACGCATGCAGGAGTTGCGTGCTGAGCAGAGCGAGAAATGGGATGAGTTCAAGGCAGACCAGGGGCAGAAGATCCAGGAGTTCACCGAGTCCCAGGGGCAGAAGCTACACGAGCTGGCCGATAAACTGCAGCAAGCCCGTGGCCCGAAGACCGATGAAAATGCTCTGGATCCCCAGAACCCAGCGGAGGCTCCAGATAACGAACTAAAGCCGGGGAGCGACGGGGAAACCTCCCAGTAGCGTCCTTTAGAGCAACCTTAACTGACCCAAACTACCGATGGGCCCCACTCTCGTGAGTGGGGCCCATCGGTGGCTCCAGGAAGGTTTCAGGGCTGCCTAGCTACTGCTGAGCTAGAGAGAGCTCTTCGCTATGTGGAACTCGTCGACTTAGCCGTGCTTGTAGACCTGAACAATGGAGGGCCGGGGCAGAGCTACCGTGCCGTGGTGACGAGCCACGGTGCTCTTCTTGCCTCGGTTGCCGCTGGGCACGTAGTCCGGGAAGTAGGAGTGCGGCTGATCAAAGCTGCCGTCCTCACCGGGGTGCTGAACCGCCACGTAGACCATATTTTCGTGGTCAGCGATAACAGGACCGCAGGTTTCAGCCTCAATTGGCACTGATAGAAACTGCTCCACGTTACCGCGGTTGGTGCCGTCCAGACCGACGCGGAAAAGGCCGTCGTTCTTCTGGATTTTGTCAGGTGCCCCATCGGTTGAAATCCAGAGGTTGCCCTTGGAATCAAAGGCAACGTTATCGGGGCAGGAAATCGGAGAAACCTTAGCGGGGTCAAAGCCCGAGAAGTAGACCGGCTCATCGCCCTGGGGGTCACCGCAGAGGAGCAAGAGGTTCCAGGTGAAGCTGGTGGCTTCCACATCGTTGCCGTCTTCAATCATTTCAATGACGTGGCCTGAACGGTTATTGTTGCGGGGGTTAGCTTCGTCAGCTGCTGCCGAGCCAGATACCCCGCGCTGGTTGTTGTTAGTGAGAGCTGCATAGATTTTACCGGTGATGGGAGAAGGCTCCACGTCCTCGGGGCGGTCCATCTTGGTGGCGCCCATGAGGTCAGCTGCCTGGCGGGTGAAGACCAGAACCTCTTCGATACTCATGCCGGGCACCAGTGAGCGGTTACCGTCGGTAAGCTGCACCCAGCGCCCTGCCCCGTCATAGTTACCATCAGCGGGAACCGTGCCGTTACCGTCAATCTCTGCTTCTGAATTACCGGTGAAAACAGCCACATAGAGTGAACCGTTTTCTAGCAGGGTCATGTTGTGCGCCTTATTGCCCTCGATGTAGCGGTCGCGGGAGACGAACTTGTAGATATACTCAAACCGAGCGTCATCACCCATGTAGGCTGCGACGCGGCCGGTGACGGGGTCAACGTGGATGTTGGCGCCCTCGTGCTTGAAGCGGCCCAGGGCAGTGTGCTTGCGGGGAGCCGCCGTGGGATTCTGCGGGTCTAGCTCAACGATGTAACCAAAGCGGTGAGCTTCATTTTCGTAACCGGGATTGTTGGTATTGAAGCGGGGGTCAACCTCTTCCCAACCGTGAGGTGAGCGCTGGTTCTTGATGGTGTAGCGCTTGAAACGCTCGGTGTTCTGGCCCACGAAGTAGCTATCGAAATTCTCTTCACCTGACAGTACGGTACCCCAGGGGGTGTAGCCGCCGGAGCAGTTATTGTTGGTGCCCAAGACAACGGTACCGGTGGGGTCATCCACCGTTTTGAGCAGGTCAGAACCGGCAGCGGGACCAACCAGGGTGAAGGGGGTGTCGGTGGTGATGCGGCGGTTGCGAGCGCCGTCCACCACGTAGGTCCAGGGTGAGCCTACCTTCTTGCGGGTCAATTCAACCACAGACAGACCCTGCGCCATCATGGAAATGCGGGCGATGGCGTAAGGATCAACCGAGAAAAGATCAGCCGGGTACATAGCTTGTTCGTTGATGTACTCGTGGTTGCAGACCAGAACACCATGAAGGGGGTTGTGAGTATCAGGGATAATGGCCAGATAGTCGTTGTTGTAGCCAAACTGTAAGGCTTGGGCCTCTTCGGTTTGGTGGTAGGGGTCAAAAGCGGGTGCGTGAGAGAAAAGTGGGTCACCCCAGCGGATAACGGGTTCCCACTTGAAACCCTTGGGCACGGTGAACTCATCGACGTCTGAGGAGACGGGGGCGATGGGCTTAAAGTTGAAATGGGCACCGGAGGTACCGCGCCCCCAGGAGTTGGGGTTCTGAGAAGCGGCTTCAGCAGACTGGGGAGATAGACCCTCCGTGCCGATGACAATAGCGGCGCCAGCGGTGACGCCTAGGGCGGCTCGGCGCGAGATGGTGCTCTCAAGAATGTCTTTGAAGTAGCTGTTATTTGAGCAGTTGGCATCCGGCTCAAGGCAGGCATTGTTGCATTTGAGGGCGCAGGTGACAGCTGAACGTTTGCCCTTGACATGATTCCACATGGGTAGGAAACGACGGGTGGGGTTGGGCAGCAAAGTTTTTTCAGACAAGGCGTTCTTCCTTCAAACAGTGTGTGGGATGTGGCTGGTGGGAACAGCCTCACTGACTATGTCAAAGCAAGGTGACGATTAGGGAGCAACCTAGTAAACAGAAGGTTATAGAACATTAAACACGGCCCCACTAGCCTCAACGGATGTGGGCTAGTGGGGCCGTGTTAGGTGTGATCGGTTTTAGTCGAGTTCCAAACCGAGGAGGGCGTTTTCAACGACCTCAGTAAGTGCGGGGTGAATCCAGTATTGACCGCGCGCCATGTCCTGGGCGCTTAGCCCAAAACTCATGGCCTGAATCAGGGGCTGAATCAGGTTCGCGGAATCCTCACCGATCAGGTGAGCGCCCAAGATTTCGCCGGTGTACTTGCGGGCGATGATCTTGCAGAGCCCCACAGCGTCATCCATCGCCCAGCCGTAGGCGACATCTCCCATGTTCTGCACCTTGACGGTGATCTCAAACCCTTCAAACTCAGCCTGCTGGCGAGCCTGGGTTTCGGTTAGCCCTACGGTGGCGATCTGGGGGTGGGTGAAAACGGCCGACGGGACGTAGCGGTGGTCGGTAGATTTCAAGTGATCTGGGTTTAACAGGTTGTGCTGGACCGTACGCATCTCGGCATTCGCCACGTGCTTGAGCTGGTAGGGTGACGCTACATCGCCCAGCGCCCAGACACCCTTGACGGGGCTGCCGCCCGAGAGCACCCGTTGGTGCTGGTCTACGGTAATCAGGCCGCGGTCATCCATATCAAAGAAAGGGGCCGCATTGACGGTATCAGAGTTGGGGGTGCGGCCGGTGGCCACCAGAACCAGGTCAGCTTCCACTTCGACACGCTGCCCTCGGCGGTCAAAGGTAACCGTCACCGCGCCGTTCCCGGTCTCCTCGATGCTTTGTAAGCCGTGGTTCAGTCGCAGGTCCCAGTGGTTGGGGGCCTCCTGTGCAAACCGTTCTGCAATGGTGTCATCATGGGCGCGCAGCACACGGTCCGAACGTACAGCCTGAGTTACTTGAGCACCCAGACCGCTAAAGACGTGAGCGAACTCGGCTGCGATAAACCCGCCGCCAATCACCACGACACGGTCCGGTAGCTCATCAATGCGCATCACGGTGTCGGACGTATGAACCTGGGGCAGATTAATACCTGGCACCTGGGGCAGGGTCACCCGTGAGCCGGTGGCGACTACAATCTGGGGAGCGGTCAGCAGCACGCCGCTATCGGTCATCAGGGTGTGGGAATCGGTAAAGCGGGCGTACTCCTCGTAGACATCGACGGAGGGTTGACGCTTGCGCCAGTCCAAACCGCCCTCGCTGATAGCGTCAATGCGGGAGAAGATACGGTCGCGTATTTGCCGCCAGGCAGTGTTCTTGTGCTCAACCTCGATACCGAGTTTGGTGGCGTCCTTCGCTCGGGCAATCACTGAGGCAGGGTACACATACATCTTGGTGGGGATGCAGCCAAAGTTAAGGCAGGTTCCACCAAAGCGCCCGCCGTCAATCATGGCGACCTTTTTGCCGTCCCAGTCCTCGTTGATCAGCGAATTACCTGAGCCCGAGCCAATAATAATGAGATCGTATTCTTTTACCGCGGTCATAGTGCCCTTTCAGTGGCTTTACCTGCGTCTGGACGTTCGTATCAGATAACGCGCAGGAGGCAGCTTTCATTCCCGGCTCCCTCTACCATGGTAGCTTCGTCAGCTGCAGGCTAGAGCTGTTCTTTACGTTCTGCTAGGCGGGCGTCAGCATCAGCCATGTTCTGGTCAAAGTTACGCTTCATCTGCCGGAAGACCAATATGTTGCCGACCAGTACGTGCAGTACACCCAGGCCAATGACGTAGATGTTCCAGCCGGCTTGCGGCAATACGGCTGCCACAATAATTAGCAGGGCGCCAAAACCAATAATCATCAAATGTGTAGGGTTCATAGCCACTACCCTACCTTTCCTTCCCCCGCCTCACGGTAATCGCAGCTTCCTGGCGTGGGTCCTCGGAACACGGGAAACGGGAACCTAAAGCAAAAGCCCTGCTCCTACCTTCATCAGAAGGTAGGAGCAGGGCTTTGGCAAAGGGCCGGTGTTACTTGACGTTGACCACGATCAACAGGTCACCGCCAGCTACCTGGGCTACATCGTTGTAGACAATGCGCTCAACGGTGCCAGCTACCGGTGAGGTGATAGACGCTTCCATCTTCATCGCCTCAATGGTTGCAACCTGGTCGCCCACAGCAATCTTATCCCCTGGCTTAGCGGTGATGGTGACGCCACCGGCGAAGGGTGCTGCGATATGGCCGGAGTTTGACGCATCCGCTTTCTCGGCTTCCTTAACGTTAGATTCAATCGAGTTATCACGCACTTTGACGGTGCGCTGCTGGCCGTTGAGGGTGCACATCACCTCGCGCATCCCCTTTTCGTCAGCCTCAGAAATCGCTTGCAGGGTAGCAATCAGACGAACGCCCTTGCCCAGCGAAATCACGTGCTCACGCTTGAGCATCATGCCGTACAGGAAGTCGCGGGTGTGCAGAATAGACACATCGCCGAACTCCTCACGGCTCTTCTCAAACTCGCGGGTGGGAGCTGGGAAGAGCAGACGGTTAAGGGTTGACCGGCGGCTTTCAGAGTCACCCTCAAGAGCCGCCAGGTCTTCAGCTGAAAGCTCGTTGACCGAAGGCTTGGACAGCTTGCGACCTTCCAGGGCGCGGGTACGGAAGGGCTCAGGCCAGCCTGCGGGCGGAGTGCCCAGCTCGCCGTTCAAGAAGCCGATGACCGAGTCAGGCACATCGAACTTCTGTGGGTCCTTCTCAAAGTCCTCGGGTGAGACGCCCATACCTACCAGTTGCAGGGCAAGGTCGCCCACTACCTTGGATGAGGGGGTTACCTTGACGATATGACCCAGCATGCGGTCAGCGGCAGCGTACATATCTTCGATATCTTCGAAGCGCTCCCCCAGCCCCAGTGCAGTTGCCTGGGCACGCAGGTTAGAGAGCTGCCCGCCGGGAATCTCATGGGTGTATACACGTCCGGTTGGTGAGCTCAGACCCATCTCGAAGGGCTTGTAGATAGCGCGCAAGGCTTCCCAGTAGGGTTCCAGAGCGCAGGCTGCTTCCAGCGAAATACCGGTGTCACGGTCGGTGTACTGAAGTGCACCAACGAGAGCTGAGAAAGAGGGCTGGGAGGTGGTACCAGCCATGGAGGCACTTGCCACGTCCACGACGTCCACACCGGCTTCAACCGCTGCGAGCAGCGTGCCCACCTGGCCACCGGCGGTGTCATGGGTGTGCAGGTGAACCGGCAGGTCAAAACGCTCACGCAGGGCGGTCACCAGGCGGCGGGCTGCTTCAGGACGCAGAAGACCGGCCATGTCCTTGATAGCAAGGATGTGGGCACCTGCTTCAACTACCTGGTCAGCAAGGTCGAGGTAGTAATCCAGGGTGTAGGTCTTCTCATCGGGTGAGAGCATGTCACCGGTGTAGCAGATAGCTACTTCAGCCACCGCGGTGCCGGTAGCACGCACAGCCTTAATCGCCGGGGTCATCTGTGAGACATCATTGAGCGAGTCAAAGATGCGGAAAATATCGACGCCGGTTTCTGCTGCTTCCTTGACGAAAGCGTCGGTGACCTCGGTGGGGTACGGGGTGTAGCCCACTGTATTGCGGCCGCGCAGCAGCATCTGGATGGGCAGGTTGGGCATAGCCTCACGCAGGTGAGCCAGGCGCTCCCAGGGGTCCTCTGAGAGGAAGCGCAGAGCAACGTCATAGGTTGCACCGCCCCAGGCTTCAACCGAGAAGAGCTGCGGGATGGTGTGGGCTACCGCGGGTGCCGCTGCCAGCAGGTCGCGGGTACGCACACGGGTTGCCAGCAGGGACTGGTGGGCATCGCGGAAGGTGGTATCGGTCACCAGCACTTCCTGGGTGTCACGAACAGCCTTGGCAAAGCCCTCAGGGCCCAGCTCTAGAAGCTTCTGACGCCAGCCTGCAGGGGGCTGGTGATCAGAGGCGTCAAAGGGTGAGCGGAAGGGCTCTTCAACTTTATCGCCGGGGAAACGGGGCAGCTTTTTACGGGGGTCGATACCCTCAATACGCTCACCGTGGGGCTTATTAATCGTGATGTTGGCCAGGTACTGTAGAGCCTTGGTGCCGCGGTCAGCCGAGGGCTTCTTGATCAACAACTCAGGGTGCTCATCAATGAAGGGGGTGGAGACATCGCCGGCACGGAAGGTGGGGTCCTGCAACACTGCCTGGATGAAGGGAATGTTGGTGGAGATACCGCGAATACGGAACTCTGCCAGTGCACGGGAGGCTCGCTGGACGGCTGCCTCAAAGGTACGCCCGCGGCAGGTGAGCTTCACCAGCATAGAGTCGAAGTGGGGTGAGATTTCAGCACCGGTGTAGATGGTACCGCCGTCTAGACGGATGCCGGAGCCACCTGCTGAGCGGTAGTAGGTCACCTTGCCCACGTCCGGGCGGAAGCCGTTGGCGGGGTCCTCGGTGGTGATGCGAGACTGCAGTGCAAAGCCGCGGACGCGTAGCTCATCCTGGTGGATGTTCAAATCTTCGAGGGTTTCTCCCGCTGCGATACGCATCTGGGACTGCACCAGGTCAACGTCGGTGACTTCTTCAGTCACGGTGTGCTCCACCTGAATACGGGGGTTCATCTCAATAAAGACGTGCTGGCCAGCGCGCTCACCGGCGGTGTCCACCAGGAACTCCACGGTGCCAGCGTTGACATAGCCCAGCTCCTTAGCAAATTTTACCGCGTCGCGGAAGAGGGCCTGTCGGATCTCATCGTCCAGGTTAGGCGCAGGTGCAATCTCAACGACCTTCTGGTGGCGGCGCTGCAGGGAGCAGTCACGCTCGAAGAGGTGCACGATATTGCCTTCGCCATCAGCCAGGATCTGAACCTCAATATGGCGAGGGCGCAACACAGCCTGCTCAAGGAAGACGGTGGGGTCACCGAAGGCAGTTTCAGCCTCGCGCATAGCGGCTTCCATGGAAGCCCGCAAGTCTTCACGCTTTTCTACGCGGCGCATACCGCGGCCACCACCACCAGCGACAGCCTTGACGAAGATGGGGAAGCCAATTTCTTCAGCTTCAACTAGTAGCTTTTCAACATCAGCGCTGGGCTCGGTTGACTTCAGGACCGGGATGCCGGCGCGGCGAGCAGCCCTGAGTGCTTCAACCTTATTGCCGGCAAGTTCCAGCACCTCCGGGGGCGGGCCGATAAAGGTAATGCCGTTAGCGGCAGCGGCACGAGCTAAATCCGGGTTCTCCGAGAGAAAACCGTAACCGGGGTAGATAGCATCCGCGCCGGCATCTTTGGCAACACGAATTATCTCATCAATATCCAGGTAAGCCCGAACGGGATGCCCTTCTTCGCCAATGGGGTAGGCTTCATCTGCCTGCTGGCGGTGAATGGAGTGGCGGTCTTCGTAGGGGAAGACGCCAACGGTCTTAGCGCCGAGCTCGTAAGCCGCACGGTAGGCGCGGATTGCGATTTCGCCGCGGTTTGCGACCAAAACTTTTGAAAACATATTTTTCCGTTCCGTTCCGTTGCCTGGGGTCCCAGCGGAACTTTAGCCACGACTGTGTGTGTGAACACCTCAAATATATAGCTCAGAGCAAGCTCTACCCGAGTTTTGTCTCATTTTTGGTCATGTTGGGCGTAATGAAACTGTTTATTGTGAAACTGATAACATGCTTAAATATAGAACACATCTGTGGTCTGACCATCAGCTTTGCTCTTGTCCTCAGGCAGGATGCGGTTATTAGGTAGCATAGAGCTAAGACCTAATAACCATTTGTGAGAGGCAGACACCAATTTGGCAAGCATAGTCAGTATCAGTAGCCTCAAGGGCGGGGTGGGTAAAACATCCGTCACCCTGGGGCTAGCATCTGCAGCTCAGGCTTCTGGTTTTAGGGTGCTGGTGATTGATCTTGATCCCCACGGTGATGCCTCTACCGGCCTTGGCGTGAGCAGCCAGCAGGGCCGCGATATCGCTTCGTTACTGCTGGAGCCCAGAGAGACCGGGATCGATGATGAGCTGGTAGCCTCTAGCTGGGTTTCACTGGGCAGTCTGGGTAACGCCTCGAGCACTGGTTTGGACGCCGGAGTGTGGGTTATTCGAGGTTCCGCCCGCTCAACAGCACTGGAATCCCTCGATTCTCAGGTAACGCTCCCCCTGCTCAGCAACCTGCTAGGGGGCGTCAGCGATAGCTTTGACCTGATCCTCATCGACTGCCCACCCACCCTAGGTCGGCTCACCGAAATGGCATGGGCTGCCAGCGATAGAGTTATTTCAGTAGCTGAACCCTCGCTCTTTTCCGTTGCCGGTTCAGAGCGCACCCTTCGAGCGATTGCCAGGTTTGAAGCCAACACCGAATACGCAGTGAACTCAGCTTCTATTGTGGTCAACAAGGTGCGCGACTCAGACCCCGAGCACGATTATCGCACCGAAGAAATGCGTACCCTCTTTGGGGACCTGGTTGCTTCAACCACCCTGCCCGATGCCCCCATACTGCAAAGAATTCAGGGGGCGGCCTACCCGGTGCACTACTGGCCTGAAGCAGAAGCCCAGCCACTCGCGTCCGCTTTTACTCACCTTCTGCAGGGCCTCTTCCCTCAGCAAGCATGAACCATAACGGCAGAATAGGCTCAGCGCCCACCCAACACCGAGGGCCCCTCTTTTTATAGAGGGGCCCTCGACCTTTTTAAGCTGAGAAAAGTTTATGCGCCAGCCTTGCGGGCTCGCCGCGCGGAAAGTTCATCATGAATCTCGGTGCTGGCCTCTTCAACGGCAGTGTTCTCACCCGGTAGCTCGCTAAGCGATATTTCAAGCTCACGCCAGACCCGGCCAATAGCAATACCGAAAACGCCCTGCCCTGCCTGGACTAGGTCAATAACTTCCGAGGCTGAAGTGCACTCATAAACGCTGGCACCGTCTGACATCAGAGTAATGCCGGCAAGATCCTCTACCCCGCGAGTGCGCAGGTGCTCTACCGAGGTGCGAATCTGCTGAAGGGAAACACCGGTGTCTAGTAGGCGCTTAACAATCTTGAGCACCAAAACATCGCGAAAAGAATAAAGACGCTGAGAGCCCGAGCCCTTAGCCGACCGGACGGTAGGTTCCACCAGCTGGGTGCGTGCCCAGTAGTCCAACTGACGATAGGTGATACCGGCAGCCTTGCAAGCAGTAGGCCCGCGGTAACCCAGGTTTTCATCCACCAATGAGACGGGGTCATCAAAGAGAACACCCTGCTGGCCTACGGGAGAAGCGCGGTGGAGCACATCATCAAACCCTAGCAGCGGTTGGTCCATAGAAGAAGGTACGCCTCGCAGCGCGCTATGCTCTACTGTTGGGTCATGATGCTTCACGATAACAGTGATTCCTTCCTCTACAACGATTTGAACTGTACCTATCCTACCCGGCGCACACGCATTTTCCGGTTTAAAGCGCCCTAGCTCAGCACGGCGTTTTAACGTGGTTCTCGTCATCAAACAAGACTGTGCCCACGGCACCCCCAAGAGAGGCGACCAAGGAGTCTTCCTTCAGTGGCAGTAACCTACTCGTACGTAGGCATTGAGCCAGCAACCAAACCCATATGCAGGCGCAATAAGAGCTGAGCGATATCCCCCGCTAGTTCAGCTGCTCGAGCACGGGAGGTCTCATCCTTACGCAGGGCAAGCGGCCCCACCGCGGTTTCCACCAGATCAACCTCACGATCAGCAGCAGCCCTAAAAGCCCGCAGGTGGCGAGGGTGCAGACCGTGAGCGGTCAGCTGATTACAGACCTTAGTAACCGCCAGGTCATACTCATCGTAGGCATCTTTATTCTCTAAGAGTAGGCCATACTTCATGAGCTCACGAAGCAGCGGCATATCAACCTCTGCCTCCTGCCCCAACTCACGCAGGGTGAAAGTTCGGGAAGGCGCAGCGGCCTCAGTAGTTTGAGCTTCTGCAACTTCAACCTCGGGGTCAGTAAACTGCACCTTGCCAGCGTCCAGATCAGCCAAGCGCTCCCTAATCACCTTGAGAGGGAGGTACTGATCGCGCTGCAGCTCTAGAACGTAGCGTAGTCGCTCGATGTCCTGGGCCGAATACTTGCGGTAGCCGGTATTGGTGCGCTGGGGACTGACCAAGCCTTTGTCTTCCAGGAAGCGGATTTTTGAGGCGCTGATACCGGGAAAGTCAGGTTCAAGAGCAGCGAGAACCTGGCCAATTGTCTTATTCTTGACCTGCCCATCAGCTGGCTCAGTTTGAACCGATTCGCCGGCCATTACCGCCCCGTGCCCAAGTAGAAAGCAAAGTGGAACTTGCCGATGTGCACTTCATCGCCGTTCTTAAGGTAGGCCTCATCGACTCGGTCACCGTTGACGTAGGTGCCGTTCAGTGAGTCAGCGTCAGTCAGGATGAAGCTACCTGCGTTAGGAATAAACAGAGCGTGGCGGCGTGAAACCGTAACGTCGTCCAGGTAAATATCAGATTCGGGGCTACGGCCAGCAATAATGGGCTCTACCGCGCCACTTTCATCAGAATCGGCGGTCAGCAAGAAACGTGCGCCTTTGAACTGACCATCAATGCCGATGAGTACGGCTGAACCGCCGGGCAGAGTAGCGATAACCGACAGCTCTTCATCAGTGGGGTTGTGTGAACTGGCAATATCAGAAATGGACAGCGGGATAGTGGTGGTGGCAGGATGCGCTTCGTGGTGGGACATGCTGGGGTCCTTGATGTAGTAGATCTCTGTTCGGTATGGGAACATACGCGAAGCGAGGGGGTTTCAGACTGGTTCAAAGGTCACAAAATGGTAAACAGTGAACCGTTTGTTTAATCTTAGCCAGAACCCCTGATTATTGCCCCATTCACACCGCTTTCTGGGCAGGTTTTTTACAAACGGAAGCCCATTAGCGCCTGGATAAGAAAAGAGCCACCGCCTTTGGCGGTGGCTCGGGGAAGAAATATCCCTTGACTAGGCGGTCTCAGCCTCGTAATCAGCTGCAGACATCAGGTTTTCGAGATCGGCTGCGTCAGCAGGGCGAACCTCTATGAGCCAACCCGCGCCATAGGGGTCTGAGTTCACAGTCTCGGGTGCCGCTTCAAGCTCCTCGTTAACAGCAACGACTTCACCGTTAATAGGAGCGAACAGATCAGAAACACTCTTGGTGGATTCGATCTCGCCAAAGGTAGCGTCGGCCTCTAGGGTTCCGCCCACCTCGGGTAAGTCAACGTAGACAACGTCGCCTAGGGCGTCCTGAGCATGATCGGTGACACCGATACGCACGGTACCATCAGCGGTGAGTGCGCTCACCCACTCGTGTTCTTTGGTGTACTTGAGTTCTGCAGGAATGTTGCTCATCGGAGATTTCCTTTTCTGTTGTGAAAGATGCCGATCGAGGCGCGTGAAACTCGAAAGTTTAAGGTTGAAACCATCGCGAGGGAACAAGGGCTTCTTCCCTCTTATTCTATGACACAGCCGATAGGTGAACGTAACGCAAGACACCGTGTTGCCTACTGCCCGCCAGAAAAGAGAATAAAGAAGCCGCCTCTCACTCCCCTGCTGGTTGAGCAGCGGCGCGAAAGGCGGCATTTACCTTATGCAGCCTGGACCCTAGATGACTTTCTCTGAGAACTTGTCGGGGTTACCAAAGCGGTGGGCGGTGATAGATACTGCCTGCTCACGCAGGAAAGGCAGCATCTCGATACGACCTGCCTCGGTCACGGGCTGGAAGTAAACCGCAATGTCGGGGCGCCCGTCCAGAGCCTCGTAGATTGAGGTGGAATCATCACCGATGTAGCGGATACGGGCACCTTCTAAGGAGGTACCTTCCAGATCCTGAGTAGTTGCCTTAGCGATACGTTGCAGGGAAGCGCGGTAGTCTGCATCGCTCTGCTCGATGATAGTGATCCCAGCTGAGGTTACGGCACCATGCACTGCCACGGGCAGAGCAAGAGCGGTGCTGAACTCAATCTTCGCCCCGGCCGCTACGCCCGCCAGCAGCACACGGATGGCGTGATCCATATTGCCCGTGGAGTCCAGGCGCACCTGAACGACAGTGGGCAGGTAACGCAGGATGTTACGCTCAACGCCAAGGTTGCTGGGATCATGCCCTACACCGAATTCAGTGGCCCATGCTGCGGCGTCCGAGCTGGCTGAGCGGGTGAGGAACTCGATGCCGCCATCGTTGGTGGCGGTAGGTTCACGCAGGGCTGCCAGGATCTCGCGTACTTCTGCCTTATGGGGGGAAGTGGTAGCGGTTGAGGGCTCGCTGACCCAGTCAGTTAGTGCTACCAGGTAGTTGGGGCCGCCAGCCTTGGTGCCTGAACCGACGGTTGACTTCTTCCAGCCGCCGAAAGGCTGACGCTGAACGATAGCACCGGTAATGCCGCGGTTGACGTAGGTGTTACCTGCCTGAACCTTAGAGAGCCAGAGGGCAAGTTCCTTGGAATCCAGTGAGTGCAGGCCGGCGGTCAGGCCGTAATCGGTGGCGTTCTGCAACTCAATAGCTTCTTCGAGGGTCTTTGCCTTCATGACGCCCAGGATGGGGCCGAAATATTCGGTCAGGTGGTATTCACTGCCGGGCTTCACGCCTGCGCGGACGCCGGGTGACCAGAGTCGGCCGGTTTCATCGAGCTGCTGGGGCTTGATGATCCAGGTTTCACCGTCGCCTAATGTGGTGAGGCCGCGCTTGAGCTTGCCCTCGGGCACCTCGATGACCGGGCCCATTTCTGAGGCGATGTCCTGCGGGTGCGCCACGTGCAGTGACTTCACGGCGTCGACTAGCTGGTTGTAGAAACGCTTGGACTCCCCTACGCTACCGACCAGGATGACGGTGGAGGCGGCTGAACACTTCTGGCCTGCGTGGCCGAAGGCGGAGGCAACGACGTCCTTGACCGCCAAATCGAGGTCTGCGTTGGGGGTAACGATGATGGAGTTCTTGCCCGAGGTCTCGCCGAAGAGCGGCAGATCCTTGCGCCAGGAACGGAACATCTCAGCGGTTTCGTAGCCGCCGGTCAGAATCAGGCGGTCGACGCGGGGGTCTGCAATCATTGTGGAGCCAGCGTCGCGGTCGGTGACTTTGACAAGGCGCAGTACGTCGCGGGGCACGCCAGCTTCCCACAGCACCTCAGCGATGAGAGCGCCGATGCGGGCGGTGTTAGAGGCGGGCTTGAAGATGACACCGGAACCGGCTGCCAAGGAGGCGATCACACCGCCCACGGGGATAGCTGTGGGGAAGTTCCAGGGGGGAATCACTAGGGTAAGCTTGGCGGGCACGGGGCGCGCACCGTCCATCTCATCTAGTCGTTCTGCCAGCATGGCGTAGTAGTAAGCAAAGTCAACGGCCTCAGAAACCTCAACATCGCCCTGGTCCAGCGTCTTGCCGGCTTCGTGCGCCATGATTTCCATAAAGTCACCGCGGCGAACTGCCAAACCGACTGCGACCTTGCGCAGGATTGCGGCGCGTTCGCTGGCGGGACGGGCGCCCCATTCGGCACCGGCGGCAAGGGTATCTGCGACTAGAGCATCAGCCTGTTCCGCCGAGCCTAGCTCGTTATCAGCCAGGGTGTCGATGCCGATGCGGGTGGTCGCTGAGCGTTCCAGAATAGCCCGGCCCCATTCGCGGTTAGCCGCAAGTGAGGAGTCGGTATCCGGGGTGTTCTCGAAGTCGCCGGCGGGCTTGAAGACGGTGTCTTCGGTTTCGGTCAGGCGGTTCTGGGTGCGTTGTGGGGGCTGAACCTCATCGGTGACGTCTGCCAGTGAAGCCAAGAAGCGCTGCTTCTCACGCTCGAAGAGAGCTGGGGATGAGTCCAGGTCGAAGACAGCACTCATGAAGTTCTCGCTGGATGCGTTCTCTTCGAGGCGGCGCACCAGGTAGGAGATAGCAACATCGAATTCTTCGGGGCGCACCACGGGGGTGTAGAGCAGCAGGTGACCGACGCGCTGGCGAATGACCTCAGCTTGCTGGGAGGCCATACCGATGAGCATTTCGAACTCGACGTCTCGGGCCACACCGCGGTCTTCTGCCAGGAGCAGGGCGAAGGCAACATCAAAGAGGTTGTGGCCAGCTACGCCCAGGCGGACGTTCTTGGTGTGCTCGGGTTTGAGCGCATAGTCGAGGATGCGCTTGTAGTTGGTGTCTGATTCCTGCTTGGAGTTGCAGGTCGTTAGGGGCCAGCCGTGAACCGCTGCCTCTACCTTTTCCATAGAGAGGTTGGCGCCCTTTACCAGGCGAACCTTGATGCGGGCACCACCGGTGGCTACGCGCTGGGCAGCCCATTTCTGCAGGTGCTGCATGGCGGCCAGGGTATCGGGTAGGTAGGCTTGAAGAACGATACCGGCTTCAAAGTGCTTGAGCTGGGGCTGATCCAGAATCTTGGTGAAGACCGCGATGGTCATATCTAGATCCTTGTACTCTTCCATATCCAGGTTGATGAACTTCTTCTGGGCAGAGTTAGCTGCCAGCTCGTAGAGCGGGGTCAGGCGGATGACGGCTTGTTCAACGACCTCATCAAAGGCCCAGTGAGAGTGGGGGCCTGACACTGAGGAAACTTTGATGGATACGTAGTCAACGTCATCGCGGGTCAGCAGACGCTTGGTTTCACTCAGACGGCGTTCTGCTTCGCGGTCACCCAGCACTGCTTCACCGAGCAGGTTGATGTTGAGCTTATTGCCGCTGGCGGTCAGGTGCTTGATGGCGGGGCCGAGCTTCTCATCGCGAGCGTCCACAATCAGGTGGCCAACCATCTGGCGCAGCACGGTGCGGGCGATGGGTACGGTAGGCCAGGAGACCTTACCAGCTAGCTTGCCGCCGACGCCTACGGCTGCCTTCATATAGCCGGGGAGGAAGGAGGGAACAATGGGGGCAATGCGTTCTAGGTTTTTACCGGCAACGCTCTGGTCTTCGGGGCGTACAACACCGTCTACGAAGCCTACTGTGAAGTCGAGACCGTTGGGGTCTTTGAGGACGCCAGCCAGTTTCTCTGCAGCGGGGTCTGCAGGAATATTCTGGGCTTCTTTGACCCACTGGGCAACGAGTTCGGTTGCTTGGATGGCTAGTTTCTGGTGGCGTTCATCGGCGAACGGCTGGGCCATGGTAGGACCTCCTCTAGGATGCGCGGTGTGCGCACAACTTGGCACTTGTTACCCATTTCACCATGTTTAGGTCAGTAAAACACTATTAGAAAAAGTGAATCTTCTTGATGTATTTGGTTTAGATTTGCTAAATTGTAATGACACTATAAGGAGGGCTTCCCATGTATGATTTGCGCCGTCTCGCCATGCTGCTTGAAATTCACGAGCGTGGGACACTGGCCGCAGCCGCTAAGGCACTGCACCTCACCTCATCAGCAGTCTCGCAGCAGCTCTCCACTCTTGAAAAAGAGGTGGGCGCTCCCCTGCTGCGCAAGGTGGGCAGGCACGTTGAGCTGA
This sequence comes from Rothia endophytica, assembly GCF_039543885.1. NCBI lineage: Bacteria > Bacillati > Actinomycetota > Actinomycetes > Micrococcales > Micrococcaceae > Rothia > Rothia endophytica. Next base: position 51,457 of record NZ_BAABKP010000006.1, on the reverse strand, counting down.
CTACTGAGGCGCTGATTTTGGCGGAAAGCACCCGCAATGTGCTCTCAGAGTTGGACGCCGCTCGCACCCGTATTTCCCTTTTGGAGGGCATCCCTGCCGGGCAGGTGCGCCTAGCGATCTTTCAGTCTGCAGCGCAGGCTCTGCTCCCCGGGGCGCTAAAATACCTGGCAGAAGACGCGCCCCAGGTGGAACTTCACGCGGTGCAGATTAACCCTGAGACCGGCCTCATTCTGACGCGTAGCCGCGAGTTCGACATGGTGATTTCAGAGTCCTACCCCCACCGCTTCATCCCCGAGCATGCGGAGCTCACTTCTGAGCTGCTGACCCATGACACCCTTCATTTGGTGGTTGCGGCTGATTCTGGGGTGGAAGACCTAGCTGGTGCCGCTCACCTGCCTTGGGTTTTTGAAGGTGAGCACAACACCTCCCGGGTGTGGGCCATCGACCAGTGCAGGGCAGCAGGGTTTGAGCCTCAGGTTCGCTACGTGATTGACGATCTGGGCACCCACCTGCAACTGGCAGCGGCGGGGGCTGCCGCCGTCCTACCGGGCTTTGCCCTGGCGAACCTGGCTCGAAGTGCTGAAGCAGATTCTGTGAAAGTGATCCCCCTGCCCGGGGAGCCCAAACGCAAGATTTTTGTGACCGTGCGATCCGAGAGCGCAGAGCAACCGGCCATTAAAGCAGTCAAAGAGGCTTTGCGGCACGCGGTGGATAGCGCTCCCCGCTAAGCACAAACCCTGAAGCGCGTGGTTAGCCCTCCAGCAGCACCGTCTCTTCAACGTCAGCGGTCATGCCCTTCGGGTACTACTGGTGCTGGTCAGTGCCGGCAATGGTACGCCAAGCACAGGTGAGGGCGAACCAGCCACCCGTTACCCAGAACGCAATCAGAGCCCAGAGCGGACGCTCGGGTGCTAGTGCAACCAAGTAGGCGGTGGCAGCAAGCCAGAGGGTAATGGCAGCGATATTGACCGCCATAAACCTCTTCACCCTAAAGGGGTGGGTGTAGTAGGTAGGAGTCAGAGTAAGCACCGCTAGTACCAGCACAGCGATGACGTTGAAGAGGGCACCGGTACCCATCACGTACATGAAGACCGCCACAATATTCCAGGCAGCGGGGAAACCCACGAAGTAGTAATCACTGGACTTCCAGTGTTGGTTAGCGTAGCAGAACATGGAGGACACCAGAATCAGAATGACCAGTGCTAAGGCCAGAGGCTTTGGCCCCAGAGGTAACGCTAGGTACATGAAGAGGGCTGGAATGAAGGTCCAGGTCAGATAGTCAACGGCGATGTCAACAATTCCCCCGTCGAACCAGGGCAGCACTTCTTTGACGCGGGCTTTTCGTGCCATGGTGCCATCGACGGAGTCCACGACCAGGGCGACGCCGAGCCAGAGCCACATGGCGGTGTAGTCACCTTCAATGAGAGCGAGGGTTGCCAGGGTTGCCCAGGCTAGCCCTGAGAGGGTGAAGGCATGGACGAACCAGGCGGCGGCGCGCTGAGGAGATGTACTCTGGGGTGCTAAAGGCACGGAGGTCCTTTCGTATGCGGCTTATTTAGACGCAGGATTCAAGGGGTAAGTTACTACTCTAGCCTTTTAGCGGTACAAGGGTTGGTTTACTGCGGTTTTTAGCTGATGCACACCTTCACGATTGGCAGAGGTCTCCCCCACTAGGGATGGCAGTTCAGAAGAGCCAGAGCTAACTTGCATTTCAAGGAGGCTTATTCAAAAGTTCCACCAGCCCCATAAAACACCAACCACCGCACCACACCAAACACCCGCGCATACGGGCCCAGCAGCAGCCGGAAAGCCGTGGGCACAACACGCCACGTCTTACCCTGTGCAATCATTCGTTCGATTATCGCCCTGCGTTAATGGATGAACGTGTTGACCGCCTTTATATCCGATGGGGTTGTAAGTAGCGTGGTGAATTGCTTGGCTTTTTGCCCGGTGGTGCTCTGGTGTAGCAACGCTCTTTCTAGTCTGGCTTGAGGTTATTTCTGGAGCTTTTGCGCAGTACGAGGATCTAATTACGTACTACTGTCAAGTAAGCCATTTACAGCCCACCTAAGCGCTAGAGCAATAACTCAGCCAGGTCGCTGCCCACCACGAGGTCGGTGATGACACCGGTTTTTAGTGCCCCGCGCAGGGCAGCGGCGCGGTGAGTGCCCGCCGCTACACAGACCCGTCTGCCCACCTTCACCAGTTCAGCCGGGGTTGGCCCGGTCGCCCGGCGATTAACGTCCAAGTCAGCCCAGGTGCCGTTTTCCCTAATCATGACCGTGCAAATATCACCAGCGATACCCTCCGATCGCATGGACGCCAGTTGCTCCCCATCAAAGTAGCCACCGACATAGACGTGGGAGGGGATAGAGCCACCAAAGGCACCCACCCCAAAGAGCGCCACATCAGCAGACCGTTGCACCGCCAGCACACCGCGCACACTGCGCTCTCGCCACATCGCCGCCTTGGTCTCGGCAAAGTCAAAGAAAGCCGGCACGGGGAAGTGCACCATGCGGGCGTTATAGGCAGACGCCACCTGACCCAAAATTGCCCCCGAATACGGGATGCCGGTGTGGTGGGCATTGCCCGCCCCGTTGAGCTGCACCACGGTGACATCGTTCAGCGGACGCTTGGGCAAAAAGTGTGCCACCTCCGTCACGGTAGAGCCCCAGGCAACGCCCAGCACGGTGCCATGGTGTACCAGTGAATCCAAGAGCTTAGCGCCTGCTGCTGCTACGCTGCGCATGCGCACCGTCTCGCTGGCTCCGGCTGGCACCTGAGCCACGTGGACGCGAACCCGGTACAGGTCGGCTAGCCGGTTCGCCAAAGGCTCCTTGGGTCGTAGCTCCTCATTGAGCCGAATAGTCACTACACCGCTTTCACGCGCATTCTGCAGAAGCCTGGACACAGTAGGCCGGGAAACCCCCAACCTGGCAGAGATTGCTGCCATGGTTAGGTGTTCAACGTAGTAGAGGTGCGCGGCGTCAAACATCAAATTTTTACTTTTGCTCATCACTTTCCCATTCTAAGTGAAATTTTGCTCAAACATTTTGCAGTTTTTTACACTTGGCAGTTCAAATGGTAACAGACTTCACACCCATCGTATTTTTTTCTGGAGAGCCATTATGAGCGCAACATTCACCGCTAAATCCCATCTCACCGCCGCCTCCCGCACCGCCGCCCTTGAGGCCATGACCGACGATGCTGGAGTCGATATTCTCGTCATCGGCGGTGGTGTCACCGGTGCAGGTATCGCTCTGGACGCCGCCACCCGTGGCCTGCGCACCGCAATCGTGGATGCTGGTGACTGGGCTATGGGCACCTCCGCCTGGTCCTCTAAACTAGTGCACGGCGGTCTGCGTTACCTCTACAACCTAGATTTCAAGCTCGTTTCTGAGGCGCTTAAAGAACGTGGCCTACTGCTCGAGCGCACCGCTCCCCACCTCGTCAAGGCACAGCCCTTCCTCTGGCCCCTCAAGCTACCCCTCATTGAGCGTGCCTACTCAGCAGTAGGCATCGGCATGTACGACACCCTGGCTTTCGCTGGTGCAGGCGGCCGCAAGACCGTGCCCGCCCAGCAGCACTTCACCAAGTCCGGCACCAAAAAGGTCTTCCCCGGCATCAAGGATTCCGCTTTCTCTGGCGCCATCCAGTTCTACGATGCCCGCGTGGACGACGCCCGCCTGGTGATTGACCTGGTCCGCACCGCCGCCGGCTACGGCGCACTAGCAGCCACTCGCACCAAGCTCACCGGCGTCGATAAGGACGCTAGCGGTAGGGTCATCGGCGCCAAAATTCTAGATCTTGAGACCGGCACCGAAAAGACCGTCAAAGCCAAGCACATCATTAACGCAACCGGCGTATGGACCGAAGAAACCGAAGCTCTAGCCACCCAGGACGCCGGGCTCAAGGTACTTGCCTCCAAGGGCGTGCACATCACCGTGCCCCGCGACCGTATTAAAGCAACCAGCGGCATCTTCACCAAGACCGAAAAGTCCGTTCTCTTCATCATCCCCTGGCAGCGCTACTGGATCATCGGCACCACCGACACCCCCTACACCCAGCAGGATCGCCTCAACCCCGTGGCAACCCGCGCGGACATCGATTACGTGCTCATGCAGGCCAACAAGCTCATTGCCGATGAGCTAACCCATGACGACGTTATCAGTACCTTCGCTGGTCTACGCCCGTTGCTGCAGCCAGTGCTCAAGGACGGTTCAGATAAGTCATCTACCAAGGTCTCCCGCGAGCACACCGTCACCCAGATTGCTCCGGGCATGAGCGCCATTGCCGGCGGTAAGCTCACCACCTACCGCGTCATGGCAGAGGACGCTGTGGACTTCGCCCTGGGTGAGCGCGCTAAGACCCTGCCTTCGGTTACCGAGAGGATCAAGCTGGTCGGTGCAGAAGGCTACGAAGTTCTTGCATCCCGTGCTGAGGCCCTGGCTGCAGAAAACGGTTGGGATACTGCCCGCACCGAGCACCTGCTCGAACGCTACGGCGCTGAACTGACCGACATCATCGCTCAGATTGAAAAGGACCCCTCACTGGGTGTTCCTCTGGCTGCCGCACCCCAGTTCCTACGTGCTGACGTCCTGCAGGCTGTGCGCGCAGAAGGTGCCCTACACCTGGAAGACGTGCTCATCCGCCGCGTCCGCCTAGACCTTGAAGCTAAGGACCGTGGCCTGGCTGCTGCCGAAGAGATTATCTCAATCATGGCACCAGAACTGGGCTGGGACGAGGCAACTCAGCAACGCGAACTAGCCACCTACCGCAAGCGCGTCGAGGCTATTGCGGCAGCTTCAACTGAAACGTCCGATGAACGGGCAACCGATCATCTGATCAATGTCCCCACGATCGTAGGCTAACCAGCAACGCTGGCGCCTTCAACCCACCAAAATCCAACCATAATTTGTGGAACGTCCACCGGACGTTTTCTTCACACCGATGTGAAAGAGGTCTCTATGAGCTCACTATTAGCAACTGGCACTGAAGCCAGCGTGCAGGCAAGTGCCCTCGTCAATGCTGACGGCACCGCCACCCTCCTAGGTGCATTTGCATCAGAAACCCTGGGCACATTCATCCTGCTTCTTCTGGGTGCAGGCGTTGTGGCAGCAGTGAGTTTACCTAAGTCTGGTGCTAAGGGCGCTGACTGGATCAACATCGCTTTCGGCTGGGGCTTCGCTGTTTTTGCTGCAGTCTACGTTTCAGGTCCCTCCGGTGCTCACCTCAACCCCGCCGTCACGGTGGGCCAGATGGTTGCCGGGAACGATTTTGCACCCGGTATCGCACCAAGTTTCACCGCCATGCTGGTCTACTTTGCCGGCCAGTTCCTCGGTGCCTTCTTGGGAGCCTGGGGCGCCTACCTAGCCTTCAAAAAGCACTTCGATATTGTTGAACCCGGTGTCTCCCGCGGCGTCTTCTGCACCGCACCCGCTATTCGCTCCTACGGTTGGAACATCCTCACCGAAGCTATTGGTACCTTCGTGCTGGTAGGTTTCGTCGTTGCTTCCGGCCAGACCCCCTCAGGCCTTGGCCCGCTGGCTGTTGCTATTATCGTTGTGTCTATCGGTCTCTCCCTCGGTACCCCCACCGGCTATGCCATCAACCCTGCCCGTGACCTTGGTCCGCGTATTGCCCACGCACTGATGCCCATCAAGAACAAGTCAGCTTCAGACTGGTCCTACTCTTGGGTACCCGTCGTCGGCCCCCTCCTGGGCGCAACTGCTGCTGCCCTTATCGTTCCCGCGATTCTTGCCATCGCAGGCGCATAACCTCTCCCCATATATAGAGCGGCAGGACGCCGCGGCTCACCCCACTACCGGTAGCTACCTACCCGGCGTCCTGCCTCACCCACCCACCCATACACAAGGAAGTGTCACCATGACTAAGACCGAACTGCCCGAGCGTAAGAAGTACATTCTTTCCATCGACCAGGGCACCACCAGCTCACGCGCCATCCTCTTCACCAAGGCTGGCGAAATCAAATCAGTGGGCCAGCTAGAGCACGAACAGATTTTCCCTAAGGCAGGCTGGGTTGAGCATGACCCCCTCGAAATCTGGAAGAACGTGCGCCAGGCTGTCGGTGAGTGCTTGACTAAAGCTGAGGTCAACCACCACGAAATCGCTGCCGTTGGTATCACCAACCAGCGCGAAACCGCCGTGGTCTGGGACAAGACCACCGGCAAACCCATCTACAACGCCATCGTCTGGCAGGACACCCGCACCCAGAAAATCTGTGACGAGCTGGGCGGCGAAGAGGGCGCAGGTAAATACCACGACATCGTAGGTCTGAACCTCGCCACCTACTTCTCAGGCCCCAAAATCAAGTGGATTCTGGATAACGTAGAGGGTGCCCGCGAAAAGGCAGAAGCCGGCGACCTACTCTTCGGCAACACCGATACTTGGGTGCTCTGGAACATCACTGGCGGCGTGAAAGGCGGCGTGCACGTTACCGACGTCACCAACGCCTCCCGTACCCTGCTCATGAATATCAAGACTCTGGAGTGGGACGAGTCCATCGCTGCTGACATGAGCATCCCCATGAGCATGCTGCCCGAGATTAAGTCCTCTTCAGAGGTGTACGGCTACGGCCGCAAGAAGGGCCTACTCAATGGCACGCCCATCGCCGGCATCCTAGGCGACCAGCAGGCAGCGACCTTCGGTCAGGCCTGCTTCGAAAAGGGCATGGCGAAAAACACCTACGGCACCGGTAACTTCATGCTCATGAACACCGGCACCGAACCCGTGATTTCAGAAAACGGTCTGCTCACCACCGTTGCCTACAAGCTGGGCGACGCTGACCCGGTCTATGCCCTCGAAGGTTCAGTTGCAGTCTCCGGCTCCCTGATTCAGTGGCTACGCGATAACCTCCACATGATCGACAACGCTGCAGAGTCAGAAGAACTGGCAACCAGCGTAGAGAACACGGGCGGCGCCTACGTCGTTCCTGCCTTCTCTGGTCTCTTCGCACCCCACTGGCGCTCGGATGCCCGCGGTGTCATCGTTGGCCTTACCCGCTATGTCAACCGGGCCCACATCGTCCGCGCAGCCTTGGAGGCAACTGCCTTCCAGACTCGCGAGGTGCTGGATGCTATGAACGCTGACGCAGAGGCAGCCGGCACCAAGGTTTCCCTCGGAGAAGTGCGCGTGGACGGCGGCATGACCGCCAACGAGTTCCTCATGCAATTCCAGGCAGACCTCCTTGGCGTACCCGTGATCCGCCCCAAGGTCATCGAGACCACCGCTCTCGGTGCAGCCTACGCCGCCGGTATCGCCGTTGGTTTCTGGGACGGCGAGCAGGATGTCATCGACAACTGGGCAGAAGACAAGCGCTGGGAACCTGCAATGGACCAGGACGAAGTCGAACGCCAGTACCGCCTCTGGAAGAAGGCTGTAGCCCGCACCCTCGAATGGGTCGATGAGGACGTTGAGCAGGACTAGTCTCCAGCTGAAATCCCCATAAAAGTACCCGCTGTCTGCACAGACAGCGGGTATTTTTATTCAGGTCGGAAGGCTAAAGGGGGTTGCAGGCGCTCAGCACCGTGAAAGTGCCATTGCGGCCCAGCTGCTCCACCTCCTCAAAACGGTCTTCTAGCTGGGCGCGGTAGCGCAGGTGCGAATTGTGCACCAAAAGCAAACGCCCGCCCGGGGCAAGGAGCCGGGTTGCGGCATCCAGCAGGGGACGCACCATGGTGGCATCTAGCCGGGTACCCTCGTGGAAGGGCGGGTTGAGTAGCAGCAGGTCAAAGCTACCCGGCGCTGAACCAGCTGCAGCATCGTCCCAGGTGACGGTGGCGGACTGCTCCCCTGTTCGGTAGGGAGCAAGGGTCTGCGTAGCCGAACGCACGGCGTCCGCATCCAGATCGGTCGCGGTGAGCACCAAAGGCTGGCCACGTTCTTGCGCTCGGTGCAGGAGTCGCAGGGATACCGAGCCGTTACCACAACCAAGGTCGAGGACGCGTAGCGCTGCACCATCAGCCGGACGGTCTAAAGTAGATAGGAGGTCGCAGGCAATATCTGCCAGATAAGAACCCCCACGGTCTTCACGTCCACCCGAGAAAACACCGCCCAGACCCTGCAAAGTGCCCGCCGGTATCTGGGTCTCTTCGGCAGTATGGGCCAGGACGCTCTGTCGGGGTACCCTTGCTAGCAGGGCACGGAACTTTCCCTGGCCGCGTCCAGCCCAGACCTCGCTAAAGCTTTGCTCTAGCACCGTGTTCATGGTGCGAGTCATGTGCTTGGTGTTGCCACCCAAGCAGAGCGAAAAATCGGTAGTAGTCTGCGCGCTGTGGCGGGCTAGAGCACGGCCCCAATCATCTAGGGCTGCCAAGGTTTTGGGGAGGCGCCCCAGGGCCAGGGTGGGCTTCAGCGAGCACTCCGCTAGAGCTGCTTCAAGGTCCAGAGCTTCGGTGTCCAGGCCGGCAACCACCAGCCGAGCTGCGGCATCTTTCCCCTGACCTTCGAGTAACCGGTGAGCCAGGACGCGCAAAGCGTAGGCCTGCTGGTAGGAGCGACAGCGCACCAGCACTCTGGGTGCAGTGCCAGATTCATCGAGAACCCTTGACAGGGCTTGTAGGGTCAGTGCCGCGCTACTGTCTTCTAGTACTACGATATCCCCAGCATCCACGCCGATGAGCTGCTGGTCAGCCTCCCTCAGAATCAGGCGGTCCAGAGCTTCAGCGCGTTCATCGGCTGCGTCTATGAGGTTCTTCATCATATCGATACTTCGCTTAGCTACAACAGGTGCCAAATTCCCCCGCCAGGTCATTGACGCGCTCGCGCAGGTCATCGCGCAGCTTGTCCATGCGGGCATCGCCCTTGGCTCCAAAGACTGAAGGGTCGATGATGTTCCAGCGCACATATTTGACGCCTTCGAGTTCGGGGGTAGCCGCGTCCCCCACCGTGACCACCACATCAGCTGAACGCTGCATGTCGTCGGTCAACTGGGTGGGTGTTTTGGAGGCCATGTCCGCTCCAATCTTCGCCAGGGAGGCAGCCGCCTGCCCGTTCACGGTATCAGCGGGGGTAAGGCCTGCTGAGATAGCGGTAAAGACGTGGGGGACGTCCAGGGTTGCCAGCGCGGCAGCCATCTGAGACTTGCCGCCGTTGGTGTTGCAAACAAAAAGTACGGTGGGGTGAGTATGTGCCATAGTGGCTAGTCTACGCGGTTGGGTTGCAGGGCGGGAGCCCACCGAATCGGCTCAGTCCGCCCAGGTTCTCCCTGCCCTGGAATTATCTGCTGGCTCAAAACGTAGACCGCTCTGCCATGTCACGTGTCACAATAGAGTTATGAGTGAAACTGACCTGGCCCGGCGTGTCTACGGTATCTTTGAGTCGCCTCTTGGAGGCATGTATCTGGTTGCTGAAAATGAAGCAATCACTGGTGCTTACTTTGAAGGTCAGGCGCACTTTCCCATGGCTCGTGATTTAGGCAAACGCAAAGACCTCACCGACCACCCGGTCTTGGAGCAGGCAGCCCGAGAACTCGCAGAATATTTCGCTGGCACCCGCACCGTCTTTGAGGTCGCTTTGCACCCCGAAGGCACTGACTTTCAGCTAGCGGTGTGGGAGCATCTCAAGGGCACCGCCTACGGTTACACCACCACCTACGGAGCTATTAGCAAGGTGGTGGGCCCGCATGCACCTGCGCAGGCGGTTGGCCAGGCAGTGGGCCGCAATAAGTGCTCCATCTTCATACCCTGCCACCGCGTTCTATCAGCTGATGGTAAGTTGACCGGTTACGCCGGTGGGCTGGACCGCAAAGAATTTCTGCTGGATTTTGAATCCCCTTCAGCGGAAGAAAAGGGTCAGCTCTTCTAGTGGTCGATGCTCTCTTCACCGACAGCCTCTTGCCCCGCCAGCCGCAGGAGCTGGCACCCGGCGTCATTCACCTGCCCGGCTGGCTCAGCGTTGAGCAGCAGGATTTTCTGGTTGCTCAGTTCCACCGCTGGGGTGCTGGCAGCATACCGCCCCATCACCCCGAAATTTACGGCAAGAAAATGTCGGTTAAGCTCACCTCCCTGGGCTGGCACTGGAGCAACTACAGCTACAGCCGGTCAGCACCAGAATTTGGCGGACGCGCACCAGCCTCGGTGCCAGATTGGCTAGTGGGGGTGGGTAGAAAGGCACTACAGGACGCCTATAGTAGCTCCCACGCCAGCTATTGGCCCCAGCTTTCCGAGCCTGAATTAGTAGCTTGGGCTGCTACTTACAGCCCAGATATGGCACTTATCAATTACTACGCACCGGGAACGTCCATGGGCATGCATCAGGATAAAGAGGAGCGTTCCAGCGCCCCGGTCGTCTCGCTTTCCATTGGCCAGACGGCGCTGTTCAGAGCGGGCAATACCGAAACAAAAACGAGGCCCTACCAAGATATTCTGCTTGCTTCCGGTGACCTTCTGGTCTTTGGCGGGCCCAGCCGTTTCATGTATCACGGGGTACCAAAACTTCTGGAGGGCACTACCCCATCCGGCTGCTTGCTACCGGAGGGGCGCATCAACATCACGCTGCGCGTCACTGGCCTGCACCCATCGGAGAAACAAGCTTAGAGTTTTCAAAGGGCAGAAGGAGAATGAAATATGAGCACACCGGGTAACGATGGGCTGGTTCGGCCAAACTGGGCTGAAGCCGATGAGCTGATGCGGCTCTACTACGATACCGAGTGGGGCATGCCGGTCACCGATGAGCGCGGTGTCTTTGAGCGGCTCTGTTTAGAGGGTTTCCAGGCAGGGCTCTCCTGGCGCACGATTCTTACGAAAAGAGATGCCTTCAGAGAACTTTTTTCCGGTTTTGAGCCCGAGCAGGTAGCAGCTCTCACTGATGAGGACGTAGAACGGTTAGCTAGCGACTCCAGAATCATTCGCCACCGGGGTAAGATTCGGGCAGCTAGATCCAATGCGAGAGCCACGCTCAGGTTACGCGACCTAACTTCTCTTCAAAAACCGGATGGCAGCAGTATTTCCTTACAGACCAGGACGCTGGCTAACGGCCTACAGGTAGGGCCAGGTTTGCCCTCCCTCATCTGGTCTTTTCAGCCCTCCAGCACGTATAAGCCCCACGCTGTTTCTGACATACCTACACACAGCGAAACTTCGACTCAACTGGCAAAGACCCTCAAACAGCAAGGGTTCACGTTCATAGGCCCTACCAGTGCTTTTGCCCTCATGGAGGCCATCGGCCTGGTCGATACCCACCTGCTGACCTCCCATAGACGCGGCTCATCAGAGCTGTGGGAACCGGGCGGGCAAGCACGTTAGACTGGTGTAAACCCCGAAAGGCTAAGAATGCACCTGCTGCAGTATGCGCAGAAAACCTTCGCTATCCCCCTAGACGAGCTGCCCTTGACCGAAGCCGATCTTTGTCTGCTCAACGAGCTAGCCTACCTCCCCTTGGACGATATCGCAGAGGACCATCGCGGCTTTGCCCGGGGCATCTCAGCAGCCCAGATTTATCAGGAGTTCGTCACCGACAGCACGCTACGGACCAACTGGTTTCTTGCGACCAACCAGCGTCTGCAACTGCTCAAGATGGTAGCCACTTCACCCCGTTTTGCTGCCCTACGTTTCTTCCATTACCGGGCACATTTAGACGCCACCGAGCAGGTTCAGTTTGCGGCGCTCACCCTGGTTGTCTCGGGGGTCTTCAGGCAGGTCGTGTTTCGAGGGACCGATGACTCCCTGATCGGGTGGAAAGAGGACTTTCATCTGGCAGCGCAGAAGGATATCCCCTCCCAGCTCTTAGCGGTCAATTATTTGGAAGATAACCTCAAGCAGGCTGCCTCCACCCCCATCTATGTGACCGGCCATTCTAAGGGCGGGCATCTTGCCGTGTTCGCTACTGCTGCCCAGCCGCAGGAGCTAGAAAGACGGGTGGAAAGCGTCCTCGCCTTTGATGCCCCCGGCTTCATCGAAGCTTTTCTGAAGAATCCGGGTTATCTGCGCCTGCTCCCCAAAATTAGGGACTTTATACCCGAGGACAGCATCGTGGGCCGGCTCATGTTCCGCAAAACTCAGCAAGAGGTGGTAGCAAGCGGCGGCATCGGGCTCATGCAACATTCCGTCTTTTTCTGGCAGATCGATGAGACAGGCACCTTTATACCCAAGGATGCCACCACCAGTGCCAGCGAGCGCGTGGCAAAGGTGACCGGTGAGTGGCTCACCCGGCATGCACCGGAGGATATCGAAAAGGTGGTGGATGCGTGTTTCGATCTTGCCATGGGTGAGGGTTATGGCAGCCTGCTCGATATTGGGATCAAGGTGCTCCCCTTTATCCAGCTCATGCGGGCCAAGACCGCGGAGCTTGAGCCGGAGACCGCTGAGCTGGTGAGCCGGTTAGCGGATGACTATATGCAACTGTGGAAGGAACAGAAGAAGGCTGAAAAGCAGCAGATTAAAGAGAGCCGGGCTGTACCGGCCTGGCTAGCAGCCCCACCTAAGTTCCCTCAAAAACTCCTGGTGCAGCAAGCAACAAAAACCGGTGTGCCACTGAGCTTACAGAAACTACTGGAACGAGACGCTGCACGGGCAAAGAAAAAGCCAGGTGCCTAGCGGGTTGCTAAGCACCTGGTCATTGACGACGCTCGGCGGTACCGATGCGTTCAAGGGTTTATCTTCCCGAGGGTTTACTCCCCTACGCGACGCTGACGCGTACGCCGGTACTGGGGCGGGTCAGCAGCTGGGTCATGCTGAAGGTGGTGTCATCGGCTTCCTGGGCGATGATCACGTTGTCAGCTGAGAGCGCTGCGATAGTAGAGGACAGAGCCGCCACGGCGATTTTCTCGCCGGGGCAACGGTGCCCGTCCTGTACGCTGCCGCCACCCTGGGGTAAAAACCCCTTGACCTGCTCGTAGTCCTCAATATCCAAGAAACGCTGGGGGTTGAACTCACTGGGGTTCTCCCAGACCTTGGGTGAAGTGTGGGTTCCCAGGATGTCCATGAGTACGCGCTGCCCCTTCTGAACGGGGCAGCCCGAGACCTCGGCGTCCTTAGTGACAAAGCCAGGTAGCATGGGCACGAAGGGGTAGACTCGTCGGGTTTCCTGGGCAAAGGCAGTGGCAATCGGCAGGTTGATGAGGCGGCCGCCGTTTTCTTCAACCTCAGCCTTCACCTTCTGCGCCCAATCTGGGTTCTGTACCAGAGCCACGGCAGCAAAAGCAGCGAAGCGAGAGACAGCCACGGTGGGGCGGGTCAGGTTTTGCAGCTCGATACCGGCTAACTTAGCGGAAACCAGCTCGCCGTTTTCATCGCGCAAATCAGCCATGTGTTGCACAACGGAGTCGGCGTCAACGGTGGTGGCACCTGAGCGCACACCCTCAATGAGCGCTTCAGCCCACTTATCCAGTTTCTTGCGGTCAATCCAGGCCAGAACGTTCTGCTTAACCTCACCGAAAGTATCTAGCAGGTGGCTCATCTGGGTGGCGCGCTTATTCAGTTCTTCATCGGATGCCGGTACGCCGGCCCAGCGGAAGGCTGCACGGCCGTAGGCTACGGCAACATCATCGTAGACGTTCCCTGGCTTAGTCTTCCAGCGCTCGATGACGGCCTTCATTTCTTCTTCTACGTACTCGCGGAAGGCATCTACTCGGGTGTCCTCGTAGGCCATGGCTACCATGGCTGCCTTGCGCACCTTGTGGGCTTCGCCATCCAGGGTGTGCACGGCGCCTTCACCAAAGAGAGGGCCCTGCACTAAGGAGGGCATAGCACCATCGCGTTTGATGATGCTCTCATCATAGAAGAAATCCACGGCGTCCTCACCGCGAATGATGGTTGCCTTGCCGCCCAGGGCATTGATGGTAACTGGGCAGTGCGAATCAGCCGGCAGGCCTGCCTTGCTGCGCTGACGGGAGGCAAAGAGATAGCCGTCTTTGAAAAAGGTAAGAAGCTGGTCTTTGAAGGGGTTTTGCTTAATGGTGATGCTCATACAAAAAGTCTACTTTCTTTTGCAGGTTTAGAGCGCACCCTCACCTTCGTGTTACTTGTGAGTAATTTGTCTTTGCAATTCAATTTAATCTTCAATTTTTTATAAAGTGCGACGAGCAACAATTAAACAGTCATCGATAGTTGCGGGGGTACCATCCGCGCTAAAAATGTCACGGGTGATGAGTTCAGCGCGCACCAGTCCCCAGCCCTCAGCGTCCAAACCTAGATTGCGCCGCTCGTCCTCGGGGGTAATAAAGTGATCGGGGATTTCCCCTTCGTACCAGCTAGGTGGCGACGCGTGGGAAATAAGCACCAGGTGACCGCCGGGCACTAATTGACCGGCAGCTTTCTTAACAATTTCATCCCGAGCTAAAAAGACCGGGGATTGAAAGAAACTCGCGGTAACCAGGTGGAAGGTTTCTGCCTCAGCAGGCTGCCAGTCTTGCGCGTTGTGCGCCCTAAAGTGAGCCCGTTCCACCAGCCCCCTAGCTTGAGCTTCTGCCCGGGCGCGCTCAACCGCTATATCAGAGATTTCAAACCCGGTGGCCTGCCATCCCTGCTCCGCCAACCAGAGGACGTCCCCACCTTCACCACATCCCAAATCAAGAGACCGGCCAGGTGGTAGCCCTGAAACAACAGCAGCCAGCGTCTGATTGACTTTCCCGGACCAGACTTGCTCTTTGGACGAGTACAGCCCGTTCCAAAATTCTAGAGGGTTTTCATGGGGGTCTACATCAAGCACGAGGTTTCCTTTCTGGGGTTTACTATCGGGTTCTAGCTTATCCCGCGCCATCCCCGCTCATCCCACTATTGAGAATAATTCGCAGTAGGCATACAAAAGAGGACGCCAGTCCCTTACCCCGCCCAAGCGAAGCCGGCACCGGCGTCCTCACATGTTCTTCTTTAGAAGTACTAGGCTGGCATGATCATCGAGAGCACGAAAACCCAGAGGCAGAGAATTGCAAGGAGAACCAAGGAGACTTTGATAGCTGCGTTAGTAATCTTTGATTCCTGCCCAGCCATGTTCACTGAAGCTGCCGCAATGGCAATAGACTGCGGCGAAACAATCTTCGCCATCACCCCACCGGCCGTATTAGCAGCCACCAGCAGCGAGGGGCTGGCGCCAATCTGGGAGGCAGTGGTCGCCTGAAGACCTGCAAAAAGAGTGTTGTTATTGACCACTGATCCGGTCACAAACACACCAATCCAACCGATGACAGGTGAGAGCAGCGGGAAAACGGAACCAACTGCTGCCAGCGCTAGCGCCAGAGCAGAGGACATGCCGCCGAAGTTCATGACATTAGCAACGGCCATCACCAGGCAGATCATGAGAATCGGTTTCCAGAGCTGCTTCCAGGCACCACCAAGTTCTTCGAAGGCGGCTTTCCAGCTGATGGTAGAGATCAGAATAGTTATCAGTGCCGCGAAGAGAATAGCTGTACCCGATGCCGCAAAGCTGTTCCAGTTCCAGACAGCCTTCATGGGGGTTTCTTGAGCAACAATTGGGGCGACCTGGGAGATAGCACCGTGCAGGTTGGGCATCTGAACGGGAACGGTTGTCCAGTTCAACAGACCTGCAGCGGTGGTATCGGTGGCGGGGCGTACGAGAGTCTTGATCGTGGGTGTGCTCCACAGCAGAATCATGGCGGAAAGGATAATGAAGGGGCTCCAGGCCTTGAAGATTCCAGTGAAGCTAAACCCGGCAGGGTTACTCCCCAACTCTTCGAGGCTGGGGGCACCGGGCTCACGGTAAATATGGGCAGGCTGCCACTTCATCATGATGAGAGCAAGAAGGACCAAGCCCAAGAGGTAGGGGATAATATTAGCCAGCTCAGGCCCCAGAGCTACCAGGACGCCAGACTGAACAGCCGAAACAACCACGCCCAGTCCCAGAGCAAGAAGACCGGTCTGCTTTAGGCCACGCAAACCGTCTAACATCACGACCAGAAGAACGGGGATAAAGGCAGAAATAATCTGCAGAACCCACACCATCATGCCATTAAGGTCGGCCTGGGGCACTCCTGAAACGGTTGAGCCGGTCAGCACAGGGATACCGATAGCACCATAGGCTCCGGAAGCCACGTTAGAGACCAGCGCGACCAGGCAAGCCTTGACCGGCTCAAAGCCTAGAGTTACCAGCAGGGCAGCACAAATCGCGATGGGGATACCAAAGCCTGCCGCCCCTTCGAGAAAACCGCCGAAGCAGAAGGCAATAAGGAGCACCTGAATACGCTGATCAGCTGAAATCGCTGAGACCGAGCCACGGATGATCTCAAAGTTACCGGCGCGTACGGTGATGCGGTAGAGCCAAACAGCCATGAGTACGATCCATCCAATGGGCCACATACCCGAGAGGAATCCGTAACCGATAGCAGAAAGGGAGGACGCCGCGGGCATGCCAAAAACAAAAATGGCTAGAAGCACCGCTGATGCTAGCGACACTAATGCTGCGTGGAGGCCTTTCATCTTGAGCACGGTAAGACCGAGCAAGAAAATAAGGATGGGAATGGAGGCTACGAGAGCTGAGAGAGCCTGATTATTCAGTGGGTCATAGACCTGCTGCCACATGTGGGTAGGTTTCCTTTTCTAGGAGCAACGTGTCGTTCTTGGGTAATAGCGTGTGTGCCTGGGGCACCTTCATCTCCTAAATTACCACTTATTCCAACACGAAATACGGATAAAACAACGCGTGCAGTCCCGCGATAATTGCTCTGAAATAAGAAGACTCAACGCCCCCTCTACTCCCATTCAGCTGACCCTCCGATATTTGTTCATCAACACAAGTCAGAGCCATATTTTAGGAATATCGCTCACCAATATGACCACCTTTTGGAGCTCTTGCACCCTAAGTCAATGTTCTTCGTCTCATTTCCAGGAGCAGATTCAGGTAGTCGGTAATGAAGACCAAAAGCAACACAAAACCATATCCGCGCTATTCTTCTCTAACCTAATATCCATCTAAGCTTCAGCTATACAAGCGTGTCTTGACCAGCCAAAGCAGTAAACTCAGTTTTATATCCTTCCGTTTACTAGAGCCTACCTCCTCACGGGCTCACCTCACTCACATATCAAGGAAACTCTGATGATCTCTCCCTCTAAGAAACACCTTTGGAAGGCACCAGCGCTGGCCGCATCTGCCTCCCTTATCATCAGTCCAATGATGGCTATACCCGCTTTCGCTGCGGAGACCACCAGTATCGCTGCCATCCAGGGTACCGGGGCTGCCAGCCCACTGGTCAACCAAACTGTCACCACCCGTGGTGTAGTAACCGCTGTCTACAACCAGGGTGACCTGAGAGGCTACTTTATTCAGACGCAGGGCACCGGAGCGGCAGGCACCACGGAAGGGGCTTCAGATGCGATTTTCATCTATTCACCCAATACCGTAGCTCAGGTCAGCCACGGCCAGTTCGTGGAGGTCACGGGCACCGTCTCAGAGTATTTTGGTCAAACTCAAATTACTGTAAATAGCGCAGCTCAGTTGCTCGTCCTAGCAGAATCTTTCTCACCGGTTACTCCGCTGGCTATCCCGCTGCCTGAGGACGAAACACAGCGTGAAGCACTGGAAGGTATGCTCCTGCAGCCCAACGGACCCATTACTGTCACCGATAACTACAACACCAACCGCTACGGTGAAATTGGGTTGGTCAACGGCACCCAGCCTCTGCGTACCGCCACCGATGTTGTAGCCCCGGGCGAAGCTGCTCTGGCCTATGAAGCCGAGAATGCTGCTAAGGCATTCGTTCTAGATGACGGAGCCACCACAGACTACACACGCAGTAATAAGGACACCCCCCTGCCCTACCTCAGCGCCAGTGACCCTTTGCGAGTCGGTGCGCAGGTGACCTTCAATAACCCTGTTGTGCTCTCATACTCACACCAGATGTGGCGCCTGCAGCCCACCAGCCGCGTTACCGGTGATACTGACCCGGCAGCACTACCGGCGTCCTGGTCCAATACCCGCTATGAGGCACCGATCCTGGGGAGCCGTCAAACTGCATCCAGCTTCAACGTGTTGAACTACTTCACCACCGTGGGTGATACTGTAGCGGGTTGCAAGTTCTTTACGGACCGAGAGAATAACCCCATCACGGTGAGCGGTAGTTGTGCGGTGCGCGGCGCTGCCACTCTTGCCAGCTTTGAGCGGCAAGAATCCAAGATTGTTAAGGCAATCAACAAGATCAATACCTCGGTGCTCTCTCTGGAAGAGATTGAGAACAGTCTAGCTACCGGCGGCACCGATAGGGACGCCGCCCTCAACGCCCTGGTCGCGGCTCTCAACGAAGACGCGGGTTACGAAAAATGGGCCGCTGTGCCATCCCCCTCCCAGATCCCAGCTTCAGAGGACGTCATCCGCACGGCCTTTATCTACCAGCCAGCTCAGGTCAGGACCGTCGGTGAATCGGTGATTTATGATAATCCCGCCTTCAGCAATGCCCGCCAGCCCCTGGCTCAGGCTTTCGCTCCCGTCAATTCTCAAGAGGACCACGGATCCGAGGTATTTGTAGCTATCGTCAACCACTTCAAATCAAAAGGCTCAGGTAGCGGTGAGAACGCTGATCAGAATGACGGTCAAGGCGCCTCCAACGCTTCACGTATGGCTCAAGCTGCTGCGCTGGTTGACTTCGCACACGGCCAACGCGAAGCCGTGGCTACCGACAACGTAATGCTTATGGGAGACTTCAACTCCTATACCGAGGAAGATCCTATGCAGGTTCTTTACGAGGCGGGTTACACCAACCTGGGTAAGAAGTTTAATGCTGGTAACACCTACCTATTCGACGGCAGAGTAGGCTCCATAGACCATATCCTGGCTTCACCAGAGCTCACCGAGAAGGTTGAATCAGCACAAGTGTGGAACATCAACTCGGTGGAGCCAATCGCCCACGAATACAGCCGCTACAACTACAACATCACCAATCTCTATGAAGAGAACGAGTTCCGCTCCTCGGACCACGATCCCCTCCTCGTAGAGATGAACATTTACCCGCATGATGCCATAATGTTCACCGACGTATCTGAGGGCGATCCTTTCTATCAAGAAATTGAGTGGATGGCTCAGCAGGGCATTACCACAGGCTGGATTGAAAGAGATGGCACCCATACCTTCCGCCCCAAGGAGGGTATACAGCGAGATGCTATGGCAGCCTACTTCTACCGTCTTGCTGGTTCACCCGATGTCCAGTTGCCGTCGCAGCCTTCTTTCTCCGATGTTCCCACCACCCACCCCTTCTACAAAGAAATCGAGTGGATGAAGACAGAAGGTCTCGCTAACGGTTGGTCTGATGGAACCTTCCGCCCCTCATCAGAAATCACCCGTGAAGCAACCGCGGCATTCTTCTATCGGTACGCAGGTAGTCCTGACTACCAGGTTCCAGCTCATTCTGGGTTTTCCGATATTAGCCCCTCCCATTACTTCTACAAAGAAATTACCTGGCTCCACTCAACAGGTATCACCAATGGATGGGTTGAAGCTGACGGCTCAAAGACTTACCGCCCCTACACCTCAGTCAGTCGTGAAGCAACCGCGGCCTTTATCTACCGCTACTCACACGAGGTAGAGAAGAAAGACTAGCGTAAATTAACTTGGTGCTAAGGGGGCAGACCTATTGGGGTCTGCCCTCTTAGTTTTGTCTGGTCAACAAAATTAAGGTCATAGTTTGACCCACATGCCGGGCTTATTATCATGAGCTGAAGCCAAATCTTCAAGTGTGCGCTTTAGGCTGGTGACTCTAATGCCGGGTAGAAAGACGGTGGTATCAGTAGGCATATGAAGCCTCCCGTGATGAACTTTTAGCCCCTGGGACCGCACTCTGTGTGCAATATAAAGGTGCACGTGCTCAGGGACGCTTTTCGTGGGCAAACCGTGGATAAGAGCAGCTGTTTGGTGGGAAAAAATTGCTCCCGGAAGTGTGTCGGCTAGCCCGATGATACGCGCCAGATACTGCTCTTCTTCGGTGAGCTGAGACCAATAACGAGTACGCATGTATTTGCCCCGCGTCAAGCGTTGATAAACGCCCCGCCCCAGTCTGGATTCAAAGGAATACCTACCACCCAGCTCCTCGAGAAGGTCTGTGTAATCAAGAATATTGTCTGAAATATCTTTGAGCTTAGTCATGACAGAAGATTAGCCAGTCTCAGCGAAGGCAGGGGCTGCATCGCTATCCTGTGGATTACGCGATGCTGCCCCTACCAGTGAGTGTACTGATGTTGTCAGCCGACTGGTGAAAAGAAGATGGCTTGATGACTAGCCCAAGCGAGTTATCAACAGTTCTTCTTCACCATCTGGGTTATAGCACGGTACGAAGTTTAGCCACGATAGGCTACTCCAGTCAGCGGAGTGGTTTCAAAGTTCCACAGGGTCACCTTGCGCACCCTGATCTCGCTCCGTAATGCAGTGCGAGACGTGGGGTAGCCTCCCCAGTTGCCTCCTGCCTGCAGACAGATACGCAGATCAAAGGGGGTACGAGCTGGGTAAGCAGCACCCCAGGCTTTAGGCCTATCAGCACGAGTGATACGGTGGATTTCTTTACGATCCAGATAAATGATGATTTCCTGATCGCTCTTGAACATCCCATAGGTGTGAAAAGTGGTGCTCAAGGGCTTTTCAGTGGCCGGGCTAAGTTTGCTGGAGTGACGGTAGTCAGCGGTTCTAGATAGCGTGCGGTTCTGAGTAAAGTGAACCGTTGAAGTGAACCCCTCAGCCCTTGAATGGCGGGTCTCGGCGCCCTCGTGACCAAAAGCCTCTGCGGGGTCGATCTCACCGCCGATGCCAGCTGCGAAGGGGCGAGACCAGATGCCGCTCCATACACCGGCACTAATGTGAGGAGCTGTAGGCAGCATTGCCTCCACCTCATAGGCTCCATAGGTAATACCGTAGGCCGGTTTGGTTGAAATCCAACCGGTATCCCACCAGCGTTGCGTGACAGGGTCACCGCTAAAGGTACGAGGGCTAGACCGCTTGCTCATGGCAACTACTAGCTCATTATTGCGGACGGAGACCTGGGTGCCGCGGATTACGCCTCGATCGTACGTGACGTAATCATCATGCTTCGCCCCCCAGACATTCCACACATTGGTGTTGATTCCGTTGCGGAAAGTGTCAACGTACACGGGTTTCAATGCGAGTACTGAAGATTTCATTGGAGTCCCCCTGAAAAGTTGGTCGGGTATCGAGAATGGCGAACCCAGCCCATATAATTTTGGCTAAACCGTTTCTTGACCAATGAGGCGCAAAAAAAGGCGCTCTCACTAGTTTATCTAGTGAGAGAGGCTTTGTCTGTCGCCCTTATTGACCTCTGTTCCAGTAAATATCCAACAGGGGTAGAAACTGAGAACCTGCGCCGGATCAGGGATTCTCGCGCAAGCACTTGAACCACAGGTGCGGACACCTTGTCGGACGACGCTCACCTTCTCATCAACGACCCGAGCTCCCTGCCCGCCGTGGCCACCACTATCGGCGCCATACCGGCCTCTCACACCATCACTGCCTACGATCAACTGCCGCATCCAGATGACGCCGTACTCCTCCAAGACCATCCCGGCCTCATCGTGCATGCGTAGCGCTCGTTCCCTATTCCGTGGGTGTGCCTGACTCCACGGCTGGCAAGGTGCGGTTCTCGGGGTCGAGTCGGAGGCCGAGCGCTTCAGTAATCTCGGCGAGCGAAGCCAGCTGCTCGGGGGTGAGGTGGTCGATGACCAGGGCGCGGGCGGTCGCGAAGTGCCCCGGCGCCGCGGCGATGACGCACTCGTTTCCCGCGGCCGTGAGCCGAACGTTGGTGGCACGCCGATCAGCCGGGCAGTCGAACCGCTCCACCAGGCCGCGTCCTTCTAGGCGCGAACAGACATGGGATAGGCGCGCGAGGGAGGCATTGGTGCCCTGGGCGAGAGCGGTCATCCGCAGCGTCGAGTCCGGGGCGAAACGCAACATCGATAGCACCATGAACTCGAAGTGGGTGAGATTCGAGTCGCGTTGCATCTGAGCGTCGAGAGCCGGTGGCAGCAACTCGATCACTCGGATGAGTCCACGCCATGCCCGGGACTCGAGCTCGTCCATACTTGGCATCTGGCAATCCATGCGAGCAGTCTAACCAACTTTGCTTGTTGCAACAAGTATGCAGTGTTATACTTGATGCTACAAGTAATCTTCTGGATCGGCGGCCCTACTCCCGTCATGGGAGGGTCCCGACGCTTCCACTCGCAGAATGGAACCGGCACGGTCATCGGCGCGCTCGAGGTCCTGGGCGCCATCGTGACCCACATTCGTCGCGAGGAGCCCCCGCTGTTCCCCGCCGTTCTCGGCGTGCTGGCCGTTGCCAGCGCAGTGCTCGGGTTCATCGTCCTCACCCATTAAGTCGTCAACAACTAACTAAGGAGAGTCCCATGTCGGATTCATTAATCGCCGTCACCGGCGCCACCGGTCACCTCGGCGGCCTCGTCGTCGACAAACTGCTCGAGTCCCGACCGGCGGCAAGCCTGGTCGCGATTGTGCGTGACCCGGCGAAAGCGCAGCCCCTAGCAGAGAAGGGTGTGCAGGTGCGCGTCGCCTCGTACGTAGACCGCGCCGCCCTGGAGTCAGCACTGACCGGCGTGGAGACGCTGCTGCTGGTCTCGGGTAGCGAGGTCGCCCAACTGGTACCGCAGCACGTCAACGTCATCGACGCCGCTCGGACCGCGGGAGTGGGTCGCGTCGTCTACACCAGCGCATCCAAGGCGACCACGAGCGAGCTTGTGCTCGCGCCCGAGCACAAGGCCACCGAGGAATACCTGACCGCGTCAGGACTGGACTACACGATCCTGCGCAACGGCTGGTACACCGAGAACTATCTGCCGCAGGTGGCAACCGCCCGCCAGACCGGAGCCGTTATCGCAGCGGTCGGCGACGGCCGCGTTGCGAGCGCCTCCCGGCGCGACTATGCCGATGGTGCCGCCGCCGTGCTGGTCGGTGAGGGTCATAGAGGCAAGGTGTACGAGTTCTCCGGAGACCAGGCGTTGGATTACGATGAGCTTGCGGCCACAATCGGGCAGATTATCGGGAAACCTGTTACTTATCAGCGCGTGGATGGGCCGACGCTTGTCGAGATGCTCGTCGGGACTGGGATGCCCGAGGAGGTCGCGCAGTTCATGGCGGCCCTGGATGCGAACATCGCCGATGGTCTCCTCGCGGGCACGACTGGCGAGCTTTCTACGCTCATCGGGCGACCCACCACCAGCCTCAAAGACGGACTCCTCGCAGCCCTGGTCTAAACCACCCAGCCAGCGCCCGTCGGCGTTCTATCGCCGGCGGGCGCTGCAACGAGCTTTTACAGCCGCTGATTCAACCACATACTCTTCTAGCGCATTTCGGATTTAATTGGAGCTTATCTCCACTTCTCCCGCTCCCTCCAGCGTGGCAGTGTCCGCAGTATGCAGTGACGCGCCTTACTGTGTCCCGTGATACGATCGTTTCCAAGGTCGCGACCCACGCGGCTCAGAAAGAGGTAACATCATGAGCGTAACAAAGGGACTGCTGGTCACATTGGAGGCCCTACCCGGTAAGGAAGACGAGGTCCAGGAATTCCTCGGCATCGGGCGAGGGCTCGTCGAGGAGGAACCGGCCACCGTCGCGTGGTTCGCGATCCGCCTTGGACCGTCCACATTTGGGATTTTCGACGTGTTCCCCGATGACGCCGGCCGCGACGCGCACCTGTCGGGCGCAGTAGCAACCGCTCTCGGAGAGCAAACCGGCAAACTGTTCAGCGAGCCCACAATCGAGAAGTTAGACGTCCTGGCTTCTAAGCTCCCCGCCTAAGACCACGAATTCGTCGAGTGTGTCGCTGTGCGATGTTCAAATCGCACAGCGACACGTTTATCCGCGACGTGCTCGCGTGTGCCAGCGGCAACCACGGTCCCGCCAGCGTCGCCCGCACCGGGCCCTAGATTGATTATATGGTTGGCCACTGCGATGACACGCATATCTTGCTCTGCCGCGACGACAGTATTACCTGTCTCGACGAGCGTCTGCAGAGGCGCGACCAGATGATCCGTGTCTGCGCAGTGAAAACCCGACGTCGGCTCGTTTACAACGTACAGCGTGTCCCCACGCTACAACTCGGTAGCCAGTTTAACGCGCTGCGCTCCCCCGAGAGCTCAGTTGCCGGTTGACCCTGTCGAAGGTCATCGAGTCCAACGTCTGACAAAGCGGCCGGGGACCGAGTGATCTCCTCATCCCCCACGAAGAAAAGGTTGCCCTCCTCTACGCTCATCGACAACACGTCCGCGACCGTACGCCCCCTCCACGTGACCTCGAGCGTTGACATCTTGTACCGGGTGCCGTGGCCGTCTGGGCATTCGGTACACGCTGAAGGCAGGAAGACGAGCTCCACCATCACCGATTCCTCACCCTCACAGGTTGGGCAGCGCCCGCCAGTGACATTGAAGGAGAATCGGCCAGGCTTATACCCGCGCAAACGAGCTTCCGGGGTGTCTGCAAATCGACGGCGGACGTGGTCGAATAGGTCCGGTGTAGGTGGCAACGTTCGACCGCGGTGTCCGACCGATGCGATCGCCAAGTAGCGAAGGAAGCGCCTGACTGACCAGACTCGACTTGCCGGTCCCCGACACTCCCGTACCGCTGTAGCTCACCACCAGACAGCGTCGGCGTCGTCCGACTCAGTGAAAGGTAGCCCAGCCCCAAATCGACCAGTGGACGAAGTGACTGCCACACCCCCGAGGCGAGCTCGACCGCAACAACACGCTTCTCAGGCGAGGGACGCACTGTTGTGGGTCGCACATCCGACGCGGAGGGCTGCGGGGACCCGCCACCAGCGATTCAATCGGCGCTTCGGGCTTCAGCCGTTTGCCATGACAGACCGGGCAGATCGCAGCAGTGAGGGACTGCGCGACGCGCCGCTTCATCGAGGCGCTCTTTGTGTTCGCGAACGTGTCCAGAATGTACCGACGAACGTGCCCGAGTAGCTCGGCTCCGCACCTGCTTCGATCGCAGCTTTAGACTCGGAGAGGGTGGGCCGGGAGTAGACCGGAACGAAGGGGGTCTCATCAGTGTAGAGAATCCAGTCCCGCACGTCGGAGACAGCGAACTTCAGGTGTTTGCCGAGGCGGTACGCGGGCGGGCCGAGGCCGCGGGTGCGCCAGTAGTAGATCGTTGAGACGGGGATGCCCAAATACGTGGCCAGCTCGCCGACATCAATCAGGGGCTCCAGGCCCCACGAGTTGTCTGCGGTTGTATGAAAGGTGTCCATGTTGGACAGGTGGTGAGCCTGCGCCGCAGCGGGACGGCGTGTTAAAAAGATGGGTTCGTGATGAACGGGTCAAACCTCGCCAACGAAAAAATCGCGGAAACCTTTAAGTTTCCGCGATTTCTTAGTCGGGTTGACAGGATTTGAACCTGCGACCCCTTGACCCCCAGTCAAGTGCGCTACCAAGCTGCGCCACAACCCGATTGTCTCTGTTTAGCCTTGCGGCTTCCCTGAGCACTCGTATTACTATACACAGTTTTTTCTGACTGTGCCAAATTCTGCGAGGCCCTTTTTAGGAGTTTTACAACGCGTTCTCCATCACACATCAACCTGCCTTGAACAGTGAAATATTCTGCAGAAAGGAAAGCCGGGGTAGAGCTCATGGCGAGCCCTCCCCCGGACAATCACTACAGGTTACAGTCTTCTGCTCTAGCGGCGTCCACCCTTAGAACTCTTGCCAGCCTGACGCTCACCGAGAGTGCGGCGCTCGCGCACGCGCATAGTGATTTCAATGGGAGTGCCGGTGAAGTCGAAGGTTTCACGCAGACGGCGCTGGATGAAGCGGCGGTAGCCGGGGTCCAGGAAGCCGGTGGTGAAGAGAACGAACTTAGGCGGGCGGGATGAAACCTGGGTGCCAAAGAGGATGCGGGGCTGCTTACCGCCACGCAGGGGGTGCGGGTGGGCAGCAACGATTTCACCCAGGAAGGCATTGAGGCGACCGGTGGGGATGCGGGAATCCCAGCTATCCAGTGAGTGTTCCAGCGCTGGGACCAGCTTGTCCTTGTGCCAGCCAGTTTTTGCCGAAATATTGACGCGAGGTGCCCACTTGATATGGGCCAAATCGCGGTCAATTTCGCGCTCTAGCAGCTCACGGCGGTCTTCATCGAGGGTGTCCCACTTGTTGAAGGCCAGCACCATGGCACGGCCAGAATCAATACCCATCTGGATGATGCGAACGTCCTGCTCAGAGATTGGCTCTGAAACATCCAGCAGTACCACGGCTACCTCAGCACGCTCAATGGCAGTCTGGGTGCGCAGCGAGGCGTAGAAGTCTGCGCCCTTGGCCATGTGAACGCGGCGGCGGATACCGGCGGTGTCAACGAAACGCCAGGGACGTCCGCCCAGCTCCACGATCTCGTCCACGGGGTCGCGCGTGGTGCCCGCAAGTTCGTTCACCACAGCGCGCTCTTCGCCTGCCAGCTTGTTGAGCAGTGAGGACTTACCAACGTTGGGGCGACCGATCAGGGCGACGCGGCGGGGGCCACCGAGAGCTTCGGGCTCAGCGTACTGGGAGTGCTCGGGCATAACCTCCAGCACGGCGTCCAGCAGGTCAGCCAGACCGCGACCGTGCAGACCAGACACCGGGTAGGGCTGGCCCATACCTAGTGCCCAGAGAGCATGCACGTCGGGCTCCTGGTGGGTGTCATCGATCTTGTTGGCAATCAGCAAGATGGGCTTATCCACGCGGCGTAGCATGCGCACAATGGCCTCATCGGTTGCCGAAATGCCGACCAGGGCGTCAACCACCAGCAACACAACATCGGCGTGTGCCACAGCAATTTCTGCCTGTGCAGCGACCTGAGCATCAATACCCTTAGCATCGGCTTCCCAACCACCGGTATCGACCAGGGTGAAATCTTTGCCAGACCATTCGGCTTTGTAAGAAACGCGGTCACGGGTAACGCCAGGTTTATCTTCAACTACTGCTTCGCGTCGGCCCAGAATACGGTTGATGATAGTGGATTTACCGACGTTGGGGCGACCAACAATCGCCACCACGGGGTCAGCTTCTTGGTCATCGTCCTCATCCACGTCGAAGCCCCAGGCGCTCAGCATGGCGCGGTCTTCTTCGTTAAGGTCGTAATCCTGCAGGCCTGCTAGCAGGGCTTCAGCGCGCTGGTCAGCAGTTTCATCATCAATCTCAGCTAGGCGTTCTGAGACGTCATCCTCACCGCCGCCCAGAAATTTTACTTCGTAGTCATCATGGGGTGCTTGTTCTTCTGCCATGTGCCTCTCCTTCTATCCCTGCTACGGCACATGCCGCAGCAGATTCTTCGTTCTTGTGTAGTCTAATCGATGGTGTGAACGGGCTCGCCGTTAGCGGCCCAAAGCAGTATTAACTGCCGCAATCACTGCATCGATGGTTTCTTCAAAGTTTAGGTCGCTGGAATCCACCAGGGTGACACCGGGCGCTGCTTCGGTGAAGCTAGTGGTCTTTGAATCCTTCTTATCACGCTCTGACACCTGATGAACCAGCTGATCTTTGTTCTGGGTACCCCCCAGCTGAAGGCCGCGGCGAGCCAGGCGCACCTCTTCATTAGCGGTGAGCAACACACGAGCATCCGCATCGGGGGCTACCACGGTGGTGATATCGCGCCCTTCGGCTACCATGCCGTTTTTTGCCTCAGCAATAAAGCGGCGCTGCAGGTCGATCAAAATCTGGCGTACTTCCAGGTTGGAAGCAACCGATGATACAGCTTCAGAAATACGGGGCTCGCGGATCGCTTCTCGTACGTCCACTCCCCCCACCTCAATGACCTCTTCATCGGGGCTGGTGCCCTGAACGTAAGGAAAAGTACGAGCGGCGGTAACCAGCGCTGTGGCGTCCTCTACGTCTACTTTTTCGTTCAGGCAGTACCAGGTCAGGGCACGGTACATAGCACCCGTGTCGAGGTATTCCAGGTTAAAGTGGCGTGCAACTGCCTTAGAAACCGAGCTTTTACCCGAGCCGGAGGGGCCGTCGATTGCAATAACAAGTGTGTCAGTCATAGTTTTACCTTACGTGACAACCTTCCAGCCGCGGCTGGTGAGGTCATCAACTAGTTTTTCGTGTTCACTAGGGTTAACAGAAATTTCTGCCATACCCACGGGGGCACCCGGCGAGTGTTCCAACCGTAGATCTTCGAGGTTCACGCCCAGCTCGCCAATCTCGTGTAGTAGCCGAGATAGCGTGCCGGGGGTGTCATCCACCAGCACGGTGAGCTGGGCAAAGGCGCGTGGTGCCCCGCCGTGCTTACCCGGAATGCGGGCTACACCGTGGTTGCCTTCACTCATCAGCTGGGCAATATCGAGCCGGGATCCTGAGTCTGTAGGAGCCTCAAGCGTTGAAATAAGACGCTCTAGGTCTTCGCGTACCCCGTAGAGAGTTTGAACGACAGGCTGCGCGTTGGCCGCCAAAATCTGCACCCAGAGGTTGGGGTCGGACGCCGCGATGCGGGTGGTATCGCGCAGCCCCTGCCCTGCCAGCCCGAGTGCGTAGAGCGGAGTGTCCTGCAAGCGGGAAGCTAGCAGGGAGGACATCACCTGGGGCACGTGAGAAATCAGTGCCACGGTGCGGTCGTGCTCGCTGGCGTCCAAGAAGGTTACAGTTGAGCCCAGCTCAACGGCTACCTGCTGGGCTAGTTTGACCAGTTCCCGGCGCGCCAGTGGGTGCTCGCAAAGGACCCAGGGGCGGGCTGCGAAGAGTTCGCCGCGGGCAGCTACCGGCCCAGATTTCTCGCGGCCGGCCATGGGGTGGGTGCCCAGGTAGCGGGTAGCATCAGCGCCGGAAGTCAGCACATCAGCCAAGATGGCGGACTTCACCGATGCCAAATCAATGACGAAAGCCTGCGGGTATTCGCCCAGAGCCTTAACGACCAGTTCAGCGGTGACATCCGGTGGGGCTGCCACCACTACCAGTTGCGGTTCTAAAACGAAGCCGGCTTCTGCGCCCCACTCTTCTGCAACAGCTCGCAGGGAGGTACCGGCCCCAATATCCTCAGCGACAGCCTCAACCGTAGGCGAGATATCGCTGATATAAACCGTGTAGCCCAGGTTGCGCAGCCCCAGCCCGGCAGATGCTCCCAGGAGCCCCGCGCCAATCACCAGCACGGGGCCGGTCAGTGTAGCTGAGAAAGCGCTCATTACATATCCACCGATGCCAGCAACTTGCCGATTTCTACCTTAGAGAGATTACGCACGGTGCCCTGCTTCTGTGAGCCGATGTGCAGCGGGCCCATCTCTACACGGACCAGCTTCTCGACGGGGTAGCCTACCTGCTCGAACATACGGCGGATAATGCGGTTCTTGCCGGAGTGGATGGTCACTTCAACCAGCACGTGGCCGGGGGTAGAGTCAACCAGCTTGAACTCGTCCACGCGGGTTACGCCATCTTCAAGGCGCAGACCCTTTTTCATGGCAGCGCCGATACCGGGCTCCATAGGGCCGGGCACCTGCACCAGGTAGGTCTTGGGCACCTCGTAGGAGGGGTGGGTCAGGCGGTTAGCCAGTTCACCGTCGTTGGTCAGCAAGAGCAGACCCTCGGTTTCGACGTCTAGGCGACCTACGTGGAAGACGCGCTCGGTCATGGATGAGCGCAAAAAGTTGCTGATGCAGGGGCGGCCATCGGGGTCTTCCATGGATGAGACAACGCCCTTGGGCTTGTTGAAGACCATGTAGACCAGCTTGTCGTTGGTCTGGATGGTCATGCCGTCTACCTGGATGCTGACCTTGGTGGGGTCAACGCGCACGCCCAGTTCGGTGACCAGCTGGTCATTGACGGTCACGCGGCCTTCTTCAATCATTTCCTCGCAGACGCGGCGGGAGGCCACGCCGGCTGATGCCATGAGCTTCTGCAGGCGGACGCCCTCGTGGTCGTAGAACTCGTAGTGGTCTACCGGTGCGTTCTTTGGACGGCGGGGGCGGTGGGGACCAAAGTTTTTGGTAGCGCGGTTGTTGGGGCGGAATTCGCCCATCTCACCGGCGAAGGGCTGACCCGAACGGAACTTGGGGCCTTTACCGGTACCGGCCTTGCGGGGTCCGCCGGGAGTGCCGGGCTTGGCGCCGCGGTTGCTTTTGAAGCCGCCACCGGATGAACCGCCGCGGCCACCTTCACCGAAGGAACCGTAGCCGCGCTCTGAACCACCGCGTGAAGAACCACCGCGCGAGGAACCTCCGCGGCCGGCACCGCCAGAGCGACCACCTCCGCGGTATTCGTTGCTCTTTCCGTAGCCGCGTCCTGCGCCGCCACGTCCAGTGTTACCGCTTCGTCCTGAATTGTTTCCATATGCCATTGTGATGACCTCTTTCATTCGTGGGTGGGCGCTTTGTGCGCCCGTTTCGTTGTCTAACCGGGCTGGCCGGTACATCTTTAGGTGGTGGTGAGTTCTGGATCGCTTGCTACCTGGTCCACATCAGGCAGGTAGGGGGCGAGCGCCGGTAATTGGTCAAGGGATTTTAGCCCAAGTTTCTCTAACAGGGTGTCAGTGGTGATGTACTGGGTGATGCCCTTTTCATCGGGCACTGTCTCGGTAATCAGCCCGCGGGCTTTGAGGTTGCGGATTGCCGCGTCCACATTCACTCCGCGCACCTGCGCCACGTAGCTGCGGGTGGCAGGTTGCTGGTAGGCAATGACGGCAAGGGTTTCTAATGCTGCCCTGCTGAGCTTGGAGCTCTGAGCGCCTACCACGAATCGTCCCACCCAGGGTGAAAAGCCCTGCCGAGCGTAGAGTCGCCAGCCTCCGGCGATGCGGCGCAGTTCGAACCCTCGAGGTTCGTGCACGGTCTCACCGTCGTCATAGCCGTTGTATTCACGGTAGAGCTGCTCTAGGGCTGTCTCAATAGCATGTTCTGAGACAATCAGAGCTGCCGAAAATTCCCGTGCTGAAACAGGGACGTCCGCCACAGCTAGAATCGCTTCAATGGCGGCCTTGATCCCGCCGGGTTGAAGTTCTACCCGGGATAGCTGGTTCTCTGCTTGAACCTCTTGTTCTGCTGTAGGTTCTGAGGCTTCTTTATCCCAGGGGTTGTGTTCCCTTACCGAGGCTGGTGAAGCTTCACTAGCAGAGTCTGAGCTCTCATCCTCACTGTCAAAGCCCCACGATCCGCTGTTGAGAATATCGAGGTCATTGGCAGTGTAGTCGGGGTGCTGCGCCTTATTCTCGTTCATGCGCCCTCGCTTTCCTCGTGTTGAGCAGTGGGCGGCGCGCTGACGGTGATTGGCCCCAGTGTCTGCGGTTGATCCACGAGCAGCGCTCCCTCCTTGAAGAGTTCAAGCACCGCTAAAAATCGCACAATCGCCACCTCTACTGCAGAAGCACCGGTGATAATCTCGGTAAAGGTCACTTTGCCCCGCTCTTCCAACTGCGCCATGATATGAGCTTCTTCAGCTGCGATAGTCGTTAGGGGTCTATGCAGGTGGTCGGTCTCAACTTCGGAGTTTGGCGTCGAGGAGCCTTTTTTATCACGTGCAGGGTTAAGCGCTGCAGCCGCAATACGTGCAAACTCTTCTGGGCTTAAGTCAAAGACAAGCTCCGGCAGCACCTTGCTAAAGCGGGGGTCCAAGGCAACGGTACGGGGGAACCGGTGGGCTTCGGCAACGTACCGTTCTTCTAGAACAGCGGTCACTTCGCGGTAGGCACGGTACTGCAAGAGCCGAGCAAAGAGCAGGTCGCGTGCCTCAAGCAGGTCGGTATTAGCTGTGATGTGCGCGGCACCCCGGGGTAAAAGGCGGGCGGCCTTGAGATCCAGCAGGGTGGCGGCAGTTACTAGAAATTCGCTGGCGGTGTTAAGACCTCGGTCAGTATCTGCATCGAAGACACCGCTGATGTAGCTGAGAAATCCATCGGTTACCTCAGCAAGTGCGATATCGGTGATATCCAGTTTCTTGCGGGTAATGAGGTGGAGCAACAGGTCAAAGGGGCCTTCGAAGTTGCTCAGGTGAAGGGCAAAGGGTGCGGACGCCGGTGTCTGCGGGGGTGCATTGAGCTCTTGTACTGGTGTCGGTACCATCACGGCAGCGAATCTTTCTGTGTCAGTCGGCTCAGGGTGAGACCGGTTGAAACGTATCTTTCTCTATTGTGCCAACTGCCCCAGTGGCTTTCAAGGCTTAGTGAGCGATAGCTCGCCCACAGCAACCCCTAAAGATACACCAGGACGCCCGCTGAGGCGTCCTGGTCTTGAAAGCAAGGGGTGTGGTATGTTGCCCTGAGGTTAGGGCGCTCCGCCCCGTGAAATGAGTTCGCGGGCCAGCTGGCGGTAGGCATCGGCGCCGGGGTGATTAGATGCGTAAGAGAGGATGGGCTCTGCGGAAACCGAGGCGTCGGGGAATTTGACGGTTCGTTTGATGACCGTGTCAAAGACCTTGTCGCCGAAGGCATCAACAATGCGGGCTAGCACCTCTTTGGAGTGCAGGGTGCGGGAATCAAACATGGTGGCCAGCACGCCGTCAATTTCCAGCTTGGGGTTGAGGCGGTCCTGCACCTTTTCGATGGAGTCCACCAGCAGGGCAACGGCACGCAAGGCAAAGAATTCGCAGATGAGCGGGATGATAACGCCGTGGCTGGCGGTCAGTGCGTTGACGGTCAGTAGCCCCAGTGAGGGCTGGCAGTCGATCAAAATGACGTCGTAGTCGTTTTCAACGGCGCGCAGGGCAGAAGCAAGAACCTGCTCACGGGCGACCTCGTTGACCAGCTGCACTTCTGCTGCCGAAAGGTCAATGTTGGCGGGCAACAGGTCGACGTTGGGCACGCCCGTTTCTAGAATGACGTCACGCACATTGACCTTGCGGTCCATCATGACGTTGTAGACAGTCAGCTCAAGTTCGTGGGGGTTGGCTCCGAAACCTGCCGAGAGCGCACCCTGGGGGTCAAAGTCCACCAGGAGAACGCGGCGTCCGACTTCAGCCAGTGCAGCGCCAAGGTTGATGGTCGAGGTTGTTTTGCCGACGCCACCCTTTTGATTCACCATCGAAATGATGCGTGCCGGGCCGTGGGTGTTAAGCGGTGCGGGGTCGGGGTAGACGCGCAGGGGGCGGCCGGTGGGGCCGAGCTGCTCTGCTCCGGTTTCAGTCACTGGTACTCACCTTTAGTTTTATTTGAACACTTTTACCCATCAGTCTACTGGGTGCGGCAAACCGAGGGTATTTATCAGAGCCTCAGCGGTTTTTGAAGGCCAATACAGCACCCTCTACCCTCACCCCTTCAGTACGTAAAATGACCGTGTTTGTTACGGTCGAGCGTGGAGCTGAAAGCTGGACGCTCGACCGCAACAAGCACGGTCATCTCTTCACTGATGTGCTGGTCCTATTGGGACTTAAGTACCTTGGCAATATCGTCCAGCACCGCCATATCCTCGATGGTTGAAGGCACCTTGTAGTCCTCTCCATCAGCAATCTGCCGCATGGTTTTGCGCAGAATCTTGCCTGATCGGGTTTTGGGTAGGCCCTCAACGATTTTGACGTCCTTGAAGTCAGCAACCGCACCAATATCATTACGGACGCTGGCAATGAGCTCGCTGGCCAACTGCTCTTCACTGATGTCAGCCCCTGTTTTGAGCACCACGTAACCAGCGGGACGTTGGCCCTTGAGCTGGTCAGCGAGACCGATGACCGCGCACTCAGCAACTGCCGGGTGCGCTGCCAGCACCTGCTCCATGGCACCGGTTGAAAGGCGGTGGCCTGAAACGTTGATGACGTCGTCTGTGCGTCCCATCACGAAGACGTAGCCGTCCTCATCAATGTAGCCGCTGTCGCCGGTGGCGTAGTAGCCTTCAAACGCTTCAAGGTAGGAGGAGATAAAGCGGTCATCGTTCCCCCAGAGCGTAGGCAGGTTACCCGGAGGCATGGGGAGCTTAATGGCAAGGTTGCCTTCCTCCCCCGGGCCGACTGGTTCACCGAAGGGGTCTAACACCTGCAAGTTATAGCCCGGACTAGGCACTGAGGGTGAGCCGGGCTTGAGGGGTAGAGCTTCAAGCCCGCGGGGGTTAGCTGCGATAGCCCACCCGGTTTCGGTCTGCCACCAGTTATCGATTACGGGTACGCCCAGCTTCTCGGTGGCCCAGTGGTAGGTTTCGGGGTCTAGGCGTTCCCCGGCAACAAAGAGCAGTTTCAGTGAAGATGTGTCATAGTCTGCCAGCAGTGAAGCCTCAGGGTCAGCTTTACGGATAGCGCGCAGGGCGGTGGGGGCGGTAAAGAGAGACTTTGCGTTCGAGTCCTGAATAACGCGCCAGAAGGCACCGGCATCGGGGGTGCCTACCGGTTTGCCTTCATAGAGCACACTGGTTGCGCCCGCGATGAGGGGGCCGTACACGATGTAAGAATGCCCAACCACCCATCCGACGTCCGAGGCACACCAGAGCACCTCACCGGGGCCAACATCGTAGATGTTCTTCATGGTCCAGGCGAGGGCGACTGCGTGCCCGCCGTTATCTCGCACGACGCCCTTTGGCGCGCCGGTGGTACCTGAGGTAT
Source organism: Rothia endophytica (assembly GCF_039543885.1). Lineage (NCBI taxonomy): Bacteria > Bacillati > Actinomycetota > Actinomycetes > Micrococcales > Micrococcaceae > Rothia > Rothia endophytica. The sequence goes on along the minus strand of NZ_BAABKP010000006.1, from coordinate 17,069 downwards.
AGAGGATGTAGAGAGGGTCGGTTGCCTTAACAGTCACCGGCTCATGGGGCTGGGCCGCTGCCATGGCATCATCTGCAGACTGCCAGGTAACCGCCCCGCCGGTGTCTTTAGCCTTCTGCTCAGCTTCTTCTACCGTATGCTCGAAGCCTTCCCGCTCGAACACCAGCACTGCACTGGGTTTGCTCGCCGATAGATCCATCGCCTTTTCTACCGCGGGAATGTACTCAATACGACGGCGAGGTTCAACACCGCCAGAAGCGGTTACAATCACGGTGGGCGAGCAGTCATTGATACGGGAGGCCAGTTCAGCAGGTGCGAAGCCGCCAAAAACCACCGAGTGGACGGCGCCCAGGCGGGCTGTTGCCAGCATAGCGACGTGAGCCTGGGGAATCATGGGCATATAAATCAGCACACGATTGCCCTTGCCTACACCGGCGTTGGCGAGCGCTCCGGCGAAAAGCTCAACATCTTTCTTGAGTTCGGCGTAGCTGATTTCTTGGCGGGTGCCCAGCATGGCTGAATCGTAAATAATTGCGGTCTGATCGCCTCGCCCTGCCTCAATGTGCCGGTCTACTGCGTTGTAGCAGGTATTAAGTTCACCGTCTGGGAACCAGCGGTAGATGGGTGCAGCGCTATCGTCGATGATGGTCTGAGGTTTGGTGACCCAGGTGATGTTCTCGGCTTGCTCAAGCCAGAATTTTTCTGGGGTCTCAATACTTGCCCGGTAGGTTTCTAGGTAGGTGGTCATCGGATTACTCCTGAGGGGCGTTGGGTGGTGTGTGGCGGGAGGGGTTGAGATAAATTTAGTGCTAGTCATCACAATAAGCAATAATTTGTATACAAAATTTCAGGGTTTTTCATTTTTTCCGTAAAATTCTGCCATCTAGAAGAAATATTGACGCTCAATGTATACAAAAGGGGTGTTTGCGTTTTATGGTGGTGTCAGCACAACACCATGTGCCGTATCACACCGAGAGGATGAGCTGATGAGAGCTAGCGATCTTGCCTACCAGAGCCTGCGCAGCGACATCATGGAGGGAACGCTCTCCCCTGGTTCTGTGATTGTAGAAGTAGAGCAGTCTGAACGACTGGGAGTTTCACGTACACCTATCCGCGAAGCAATCTCGCGGTTACTCTCGGACGGCCTTGCGGAGCCAGCACCGGGGCGCGGCGTTATCGTTGCCCCTATCTCTCTTGAAAATGTCTACTCGCTCTTTGAGTTAAGGGTTTCATTAGATTGCACCGCCGCCGCTCTAGCTGCCGGCCGTGGGGATGCCACCCGCTTTATGCGTCTTGCGGAGCGGTTTAAGCAAGCGGCAGCTATTCTAGCTGCGGGTCAAGGGAATATTGCTGAGTACTATGCTCTGGTCGATGAGTTAGATACTGCCATTGATGCGGCGGCAGCTAACCGCTATCTCTACCAGGCTCAATTAACCTTACGTACCCAGCTAACCCGCATTAGGAAGCTGTCAAAGACCAACCCCGTCAGGTTAGCCCAGGCTGCTGATGAACATGCCCAGATAGCTCGTTGCATTGCCTCTCAGGACGCGCAACTGGCTGAAGCCGCTACACGTCTTCACCTGGCCAACGCACTATTCGCTATCGAAGAGGCAGCCGCCTCCCAAGAGCAGCACGGTCTCTTTGAAGTAGCTGCCCACCCCTAAATCTACCGCTGGTAGCGGAGCTGCTACCGGCGTCCACCTCTACAAAACGACATGATGAAAGAGAGATAACCCTATGACAGTCAACCACAAGGTTCGTGTTTACCGCTCAGAAGAAAACCTCCCCCGCGAAGAGCAGCTTGCCTACAAAATGGCTCTGGTTGCTACCGATCCGGTAGAGGTGCTCCCCGAAGTTGAAGAGATGGTGATTAACCGTGTCATCGATAACGCTTCGGTTGCTATCGCCTCCCTTAACCGCGGGCCTATCATTTCTGCTCGCGACCAGGCACTGACCCACGCGGCTGGCCCCGGTGGTAGCGGCGCAGGAATTTTCGGTGTGGACGCTGCCAGCAAGAAGGTCTCTCCCGAATGGGCAGCCTGGGCTAACGGCGTTGCGGTCCGCGAACTGGACTACCACGACACTTTCCTGGCAGCTGAGTACTCTCACCCCGGCGATAATATTCCCCCCATCCTGGCAGTTGCTCAGCACGTGGGGAGCAACGGCCGCGACCTCATCCGCGGTATCGCTACCGGTTACGAGATTCAGGTAGACCTGGTTAAGGCGATCTGCTTGCACAAGCACAAGATTGACCATGTGGCCCACATTGGCCCCTCAGCTTCAGCCGGTATCGGCACCCTGCTGGGTCTGGACACGGAGACCATCTTCCAAGCCATTGGCCAGGGCCTGCATACCACCACCGCTACCCGCCAGTCGCGTAAGGGCGAAATTTCAACCTGGAAGGCACATGCCCCCGCCTTCGCCGGCAAGATGGCGGTTGAAGCTGTTGACCGTGCAATGCGCGGCCAGACTTCCCCCGTTCCCATCTACGAAGGTGAGGACGGCGTCATCGCTTGGATGCTGGATGGCCCCGAAGCCCTCTACGAGGTGCCTCTGCCAGAGGCAGGCGAAGCCAAGCGCGCGATCCTAGACACCTACACCAAGGAACACTCGGCGGAGTACCAGGCACAGGCTTGGATCGACCTGGCGCGTAAGCTTAACCGCGAACACCCCGAGTTTGCTCACCCCGAGAACATCGAATCCATCGTGCTGCACACCAGCCACCACACTCACTACGTCATTGGCTCGGGCGCAAATGACCCTCAGAAGTACGATCCCACTGCTACCCGCGAGACCCTGGATCATTCCATCCCCTACATCTTCACCGTCATGCTGCAGGATGGCGAGTGGGACCACGTTGGCTCCTACGCCCCCGAGCGGGCTCAACGGGCGGACACTGTAGCTCTCTGGCACAAGGTCACCACCGCTGAGGACGCCGAGTGGACCCGTCGCTACCACTCCAACGACGTTGCAGAAAAGGCCTTCGGTGGCCGCTTAGAAATCAAACTCACCAATGGCGAGACTTTCAGCGAAGAAATCGCTGTTGCTGACGCCCACCCCCTGGGGGCCCGCCCTTTCGCCCGCAAGGACTACATCGGTAAGTTCCGCAAACTGGCTGAGGGCAAGGTTTCTGAAGCTGAGCAGAACCGCTTCCTGGAGGCTGCTGAGAACCTGGCTCACCTCAAGGACGGCGAGCTGGACGCTCTGAACATCACCGCCAGCATCGAGCTGGAAACCGGTAAGGGAGGCATCTTCTAATGCTGTACGCTCAGAAAACCCCTGCTCAAAAGCGCCTAGAGCTCCGCAAAATGCTGGCATCGGGTGACATTAAACAGTTCCCGGGTGCTTACACCCCCCTCTCTGCTCGCCTGATTGAAGAGAAGAAGTTTGACGGAGTCTACATCTCGGGTGCTGTACTGGCTAACGAGCTGGGTTTCCCCGACGTCGGGCTAACTACCCTCTCTGAGGTTGCCCAGCGCGCCGGGCAGATTGCCCGCGTCACCAACCTACCTGCCATTGTGGACGCTGACACCGGATTCGGCGAACCCATGAACGTTGCCCGCACTATTCAAGAATTTGAAGAGTATGGGCTAGCTGGCTGCCACATTGAAGACCAGTTCAACCCCAAGCGCTGCGGCCACCTTGATAACAAGAACATGGTTGATCTTGAAACCGCTACGAAGCGTATCAGAGCGGCGGCAGAAGCCCGCAGGGATTCCAACTTCCTCATTATGGCGCGCACCGACTTGCGCGGTATCTCATCGCTGGAAGAGACCATCGACCGCATCAAGGCTCTCGTGGACGCTGGGGCCGATGCAATCTTCCCCGAAGCGATGAAAGATCTCAGCGAGTTTGAGGCTGTCTGCAACGCGGTGGATGTGCCGGTCCTAGCCAACATGACGGAGTTTGGTAAAAGTGAGCTCTTCACCAAGGAGCAGCTAGCGGCCGTAGGTATAAATATGATCATCTACCCCGTCACCCTGTTGCGCTCCTCCCTGGGAGCAATGGAAGGTGTCCTAGACACCATCGCCTCAACGGGAACCCAGGAGGGATACGTCGATAAGATGCTGACCCGAGCCCGCCTCTACGACCTCGTTGATTACGAGGCCTACAACCAGTTCGATACCGGCATCTTCAACTTCGAGGTCCCTGACCGGTTCACATCCTAGCGGTTCCCGCGCCCCAGCGTCCGCCCGGTATTAACGCTCGGCCGGGCGGACGCCTCCACTTTCGAGCACTGACAGATTCAAAGGAGAAACCCATGTCAGAACAGTTGGACGTCAAACGCGGACTAGCCGGCGTCGTTGCCGACTACACCGCTGTTTCCAAGGTCAACGCTGAGACCAATTCCCTGCTCTACCGCGGTTACCCGGTGCAGCAGCTCGCTGAGGTCCCTTTTGAAAAGGTAGCCCTTCTACTCTGGAACGGTGAGCTTCCCACCGCTGAACAACTAGAAGAATTTACCGCTTTCGAGCGTAGCCACCGTGCGCTCTCCCCCGGTCTCAAAGCTGTAATTGATGCTTTGCCCACCGACTGCCACCCCATGGATGTCTGCCGCACCGCAACCTCCTTCCTGGGTGCTACCGATCCCCAGAGCGAAGACCTCTCCCCCGAAAATGAGCTACGCAAGGCATGGGAACTTTTTGCCACCATGCCGGCCGTGGTCTGCTACGACCAACGCCGCCGCCGGGGCCAGGATGTTATCGAGCCTCGCGAGGACCTGGACTACTGTGACAACTTCCTCTACATGGCCTTCGGTGAAGTACCCGTAGCTGAGGTCAAGACCGCTTTCAACGTTTCCATGGTCTTGTACGCAGAGCATTCCTTCAACGCCTCGACCTTCACCGCCCGCGTCATCACTTCTTCCCTGTCTGACCTTCATTCCGCAGTCACCGGTGCCATCGGTGCCCTCAAGGGCCCCCTGCACGGCGGCGCGAATGAAGCAGTTCAGCACACCTTTGATGAAATCGGTGTGATTGAGGGTGAGAGCGAAGCTGATGCCAAGGCGCGGGCAAAGGCTTGGATGGACGCCGCACTAGCTGAAAAAAAGAAGGTCATGGGCTTTGGGCACCGCGTCTACAAGAAGGGTGACTCCCGTGTTCCTACCATGCAGAAGTCATTCTTCGATATGGTGGAGCACTATGGCCGCCACGATCTCATCGGCCTCTATAAAGGTCTAGCAGAGTCCATGGACGAAGCTAAGGGAATCAAGCCCAACCTGGACTACCCCGCCGGCCCCACCTACCATCTGATGGGCTTCGATACCCCCACCTTCACTCCTATCTTCGTCTGTTCCCGCATCACCGGTTGGACGGCGCACATACTGGAACAGCGCGCTAACAACTCGCTGATTCGCCCGCTTTCTGCCTATAACGGTGTGGAAGAGCGGCAGCTGCCCTAGCGTGATGTTCTAGTCTCAAACCGCGGTGCTCCATGATATGAAAGTTCATGGGTCACCGCGGTTTTATTGTGCCCGGGGGTGGTGAGCAGCAAAAACTTCGCGCAGGGTATCAGCGGTAACCTTGGTGTAGACCTGGGTGGTGGTGACCGAGGCATGCCCCAAAAGTTCCTGGACCACGCGAATATCGGCTCCACCTTCAAGCAGATGAGTGGCGAAGGAATGACGCAGGGTGTGGGGTGAAATCTCACCCGGCAGCTTGGCACGTTCAGCGTGTTTTTTGAGAATGAGATAGGCTCCCTGACGGGTCAGCCTGCCCCCACGAGCATTCAGGAAGAGAGCCGGTGTGCCCTTACCTTTGGAAGCTAATGAGGGCCGCGAGCGCACTCGATAGTCCTCAATCGCCCTGGCTGCGTAAGACCCAACGGGGACTACCCGCTCTTTGTTCCCTTTGCCAAAAAGGCGGGCAACAGCGGGAACACTGGCTGTGCTCTCTGTACCGGCGTTCTCGCTCTCCCTGTCAAAAACCACGTCATCTAAGTCAACATTGATCACTTCAGAAATACGTGCACCGGTGGAATAGAGAAACTCTAGAATGGCACGATCCCTCAGCCCAACCTCAGTGGTGATATCAGGTGCTTCGAGCAGGCGAGTTACTTGCTCTACAGGGACTGCTTTGGGCAGGCGCGCCCCCGGCGTCGGTGGCTGTACCCCGGCGGCAGGGTCAATCGTTGTAACGTTCTCTCGCAACCAGAATTTATGGGCGCCTCTCACCCCCACGATGATGCGGGCGATAGAGCGCTGGCTCAGCGGTTTTCCTGATGCTGAGGGGGTCTCAGCACAGGCTACAGCAAAGTCCCGCACGTGTTTTTTGGTGATGGTACGGGGGTCGATAACGCCCTGGTCTGCCAGGTAGGTGCGGTAGCGGGTCAGGTCGCGCCGGTAGGCTGCCTGGGTGTTGGCGGCCAGACCGCGTTCGATGCCCAGGTGGTTGAGGTAGGCCTCGATGGCGGCTTTAAGTGGTGTGGGTGCCGCCGGTGCTCCGTCTGCCACCTTAGAGACCTTCGGCGGGGCGGATCTCGCCGCGGTAGTTGGCTTCGCGCAGGGCCGGGTGGGCGGTGAAGGGGGCGGACGCCGGGTAGAGAGTTTCGAAGTTACAGCGGGCAGCGGCGTCGGCGGCTAGGATCGCGTTGGTCGAGGCAGCGTTGTGGATACGCCCTGCCAGCACAGCGCGGACTGCCTCGTCAAGGGGCACCCAGCGCTGCACGATTTCTGCTTCTTCGTGAACCCGCTCTTCGCGGTCCTCGGCGGGAATTTCGCTGAGGTCGCGGGCAATGTAGATGCGGCAGGTCTCCCCCATACCGCCGGGTGAGTTGTAAAACTCCATGAGGGTATCCCACCGAGCGGCTTGGAGGTCGGTTTCTTCTGCCAGTTCGCGGGCAGCTGCGTGTACGGGGTCTTCGCCATCGATGTCGAGCAAACCCGCTGGAATTTCCCAGAGGTTGGCGCGCACGGGGTGGCGGTACTGGTTGATGAGCAGTACCTCGTTCTTGTCGTTGAGGGCAAGGACGGCGACCGCCCCGGGATGCAACAGAAAATCTCGTTCAAAGGGCTCGGCGCCTTCATCCAGTGCTATCCCCTCGCGGATGACGTCCCAGACGTAGCCCTCAAATTTGGTGGTGCGGCTGGTGACGTAGCGGGGGTTGGCGATATCGGCGATGGTTTCCTGGGTGGCGGCGAGCGCCGGGGCGTTGAGGCGGGGGGCGTCCCCCACCTCATACGAGAGATTCTGTTGCATGTTTCCCCTGCAGAGTTAGGTATTGGGTTCCTCTCCACCCTACTCCCCATTCTGAATATCGCACAGCACAAAATTGGCCTCGCACGCTTATAGTACGAGGCCAATATCTTGTTATAGGGTCTAAGCAAAGAGAGCGAAAGATTAGGCGCCAGGTCCGCCAGACATACCGCTTGCTTCACCCTGTTCTACAGAGTTTGCGTAGTCATTAGTGGGGTCATGGTAGATGGACTGTACGTGGCCCCAGCCTGCGGTAATTTCACCGTCAACGCCTGCTTGTGCTGAGGTACTCTGGCAATAAATTCGATGTAAACGTTCGGGCCTGAAATCTTGAAGTAGATACCGCCGTCAATGGAAGTGTCATAGGAAGTTGCGCCTTCCCAGCATACGTAAGTTTCATCAAGGGTTGCTTCGATAGCGGCCTTCTGGGTTGCCCAGGTTTCGTCGTCGGCCATACCGGCATAGTTACGAATCAGTTCAAGTAAAAGTTCTTTCTGAGCTGTTAGACCCACAGCCGCTAAGAATCAAGGCGCCGAGAGTCAGGGCTACACCGGAGGTAGCCAGCTTTGACGATGCGAGATGGTGTTTGTTAATCATGCAGCAAAGCATACGCTCCCCACCACACCCCCCGGGGCAAGGGTTAGGCAATGACCCTACTAGGCAAAATGCCATCTTATTCAACACTTCATTGCCAGAAATAAGCAGATAAATAGTTATTTACGAGTCATAACACTATTCACAGCATTTTCTTAAGAAAATAAGTCTAAGCTGCCCTCTCTGAAGGAAAAGGCAGCTTAGATAGATAGTTATTGAGACTCTAGGGTCTAGGCCTTGCGGGCCTCAAGTGCCGCCTTAATCAGCCCCGCAAAGAGGGGGTGGGGTCGGGTGGGGCGGGAGCGGTATTCCGGGTGGGCCTGGGTGGCGATGTAGTAGGGGTGCTCGCTCACGGGCAGTTCAACGAATTCCACCAGGGAAGAGTCAGGTGAGGTACCCGAGATCACCAGACCCGCTTCTTCCAGCTGCTGGCGGTAGTCGTTATTGACCTCGTAGCGGTGGCGGTGGCGTTCTGCAACCTCGGTTGCCTCGTAGACGCTTTCAGCCAGTGAACCGGCAGCTAGGGTTGCCGGGTAGAGGCCCAGGCGCATGGTGCCGCCCAGGTCGCCTGCGCCGTCCACGAATGCCTTCTGCTCTTCGATAGTGGCAATCAGCGGGGACGCGGTCTCGGGGTCAAACTCGGTCGATGAGGCGTCCTTGATGCCAAGCACGTTGCGGGCGTATTCGAGCACCATGGACTGCAACCCCAGGCAGATACCCAGGGTGGGAATCTTATGTTCGCGGGCATGGCACAGGGCGCCGATCTTGCCGTCAAGGCCGCGGATGCCAAAGCCGCCGGGTACGAGGATGGCATCCATGCCGCGCAGCTGGTGGGCGGCGTCCTCCTGGCTAGCGCAAAGGTCGGCGGCAACCCACTTGATGTTGACCTTAGCGTCGTTGGCAAAACCGCCGGCGCGCAGGGCCTCGGTGACCGAGAGGTAGGCATCGGGCAGGTCGATGTACTTACCGACCAGAGCAACGTTAACCTCGGTCTTGGGGGTGTGGACGGCGCTCAGCAGCTTATCCCACTGGGTGAAGTCAACGGGCTCAGCGTCAATGCCCAGGTAGTCCAGAATGTAGGCATCTAGGTTCTGGCTGTGCAGGGTCTTGGGGATGTCGTAGATGCTGGGGGCATCGGCGCAGGAAATAACGGCCTCGGGCTCTACGTCGCAGGCCTGACCAATCTTGATCTTGTGGGATTCGGGCACTTCGCGCTCACAGCGCAGAATCAGGCCGTCGGGAATAATGCCCAGACCGCGCAGGGCGGCAACAGAGTGCTGGGTGGGTTTGGTCTTCAGCTCGCCGGATGGGCCGATAAAGGGCACCAGGGAAACGTGTAGGAAGAAGACGTTGCGGCGGCCCACATCGCGGCGCACCTGGCGGGCTGCTTCAAGGAAGGGCTGGGATTCGATATCGCCCACGGTGCCACCAATTTCGGTGATGATGATGTCGGGGGCGTTCTCACCTTCGGCGGGCAGGCGCATGCGGCGCTTGATTTCATCGGTGATGTGGGGAATAACCTGCACGGTATCGCCCAGATATTCGCCGCGGCGTTCCTTGGCGATCACGTGAGAGAAGACCTGACCGGTGGTCACGTTGGCTGCCTGGGAGAGGTTCTCGTCGAGGAAGCGTTCATAGTGGCCGATGTCGAGGTCGGTTTCTGCCCCGTCGTCGGTGACAAAAACTTCACCGTGTTGGAAGGGGTTCATGGTGCCGGGATCGACGTTGAGATAGGGGTCGAGCTTCTGCATGGTCACTGAGAGACCGCGGGAGCGAAGAAGCCGGCCGAGAGATGAGGCTGAAAGGCCTTTGCCGAGAGATGATGCTACGCCGCCGGTGACGAAAATCTGGCGGGTGACTTTACCGTTGTTTGATGCGTTTGTATCTACCACGGAATTCCAGCCTATCACCTCTTCTGTTTCGCCGATGTAAACAGTGTTGCATAAGTAGGTGGGCGGAGCGGACGCCCTCACCCGGCGTCCGCTCCTCGTGCGGGTTCATGCAGGTGGCAGGTAGTTGTGGAGCCCGGCTAGGGCTGCCCTGCGTCCGCCAGGAGTTCTCGGGCGTGTTCCTGGGCTGCTGCTGACTGGTCATGACCCGAGAGCATGCGGGCCAGCTCTACAACTCGCTCTTCAGCGGTGAGAACCTGCACGCGGGAGAGGGAGCCGTCATCGTTTTTGCGCACCAGGATGTGCTGGTCAGCGAAAGCTGCCACCTGCGGCAGGTGGGTGACGACCAGCACCTGCACGTTCTTGGCCAACATGGCCAGGCGGCGGCCGATTTCGATGGCTGCTTTACCGCCGACGCCGGAGTCCACCTCGTCAAAGATAAAGGTGGGCACCGGGTCCACCTCAGAAAGCACAACTTCAAGAGCCAACATGACGCGGGATAATTCACCCCCTGATGCGCCCTTGCCCAAAGGCCGCGGAACGGCCTGGCGATGGGGTGCCAGCATAAAGGTCACGGCATCTTTACCGAAGCGGTTGAATTTCTCGGTCTCTTCGACCTTAACCACCAGTGAAGCATTGGGCATGGCAAGGGCAGTTAGTTCTTCGCTGACGGCAGCAGCTAGCTTTGAGGCAGCTGTACGGCGTAGTTCCACCAGAGCCCGTGCCTGCTCCCCTAGAGTTTCACGAAGTTCACGCAATTCAGCTTCCAGGGTTTCCTGGCGGGCCGGGTCATCGCCGAGAGTATCAAGGCGGGCACGTGATTCTTCAGCCCAGGCCAGAACCTCTGCGATATCCGCCCCGTACTTGCGGGTGAGCCCTTTGAGTTGGGCGCGTCGGTGTTCTACTTCTGCCAGGCGTTCAGGGCCTTCAGAATCTAGACCGGAGGTGTAGGCTGATACCTCTTCGGCGATATCGGTGATGTGAATCAAAGCCTCATTAAGTCGATCAGAAAGAGTTTTAAGGTCTTCATCGGCATCCGATTCAGAGGCTAGCGCAGTACGGGCTGAATCCAGCAACCCCAGCACGTTAGGGGCATCAGCATCCCCGTATTCGGTACCTGCCAGAGCAGCTGAGGCAGTGGTGGCGGCCAGACGTAGAGACTCAACGTTGGTGAGTTTCTGGCTCTCTGCGTAGAGAGCCTCGTCCTCACCTTCAAGAGGGTTGACACTGTCAATTTCTGCTAGAGCGCCCTGCAAAGTCTGTGCTTCCAAAGCGCGGGCGCGAGTATTTTCTCGCACGTCCCGCAGCTCACCAGCAGCCTGCTTGAAGCGTTCGTAGTTCTTCTCGTATTGAGCGAGCAGGCGTCCAAGTTTTTTACCGGCATAAGAATCTAGGGCATGACGCTGCTCGGCAGAAGACTTAAGGCGCAACTGATCTGACTGACCGTGCACTGCCACCAGCGTATGCCCGATATCAGCTAGCGTCCCAATAGGGGCTGAAACCCCGCCCACATGGGCACGAGAGCGCCCCGAAGCGTTTACGGTTCTCGCCAAGAGCAGTTCATAAGAACCGTCTTCCAGTTCCTCAGTTGACCCCCCGGCGTCATCGGCTAGCCCAATGGCTCTGTGCCCCACTGGCAGTTTAATGACGGCCTCAGCCAAAGCGCTAGAAGCCCCGTTGCGCACGCTGGAGGCATCAGAACGTGCGCCCAGTAGCATCCCCAGCGCGGTCACCACCATGGTCTTACCAGCACCAGTCTCACCAGTCAGCACAGAGAAGCCCGGTTCTAGAGGAAGGCGGGCATCGGTGATGACCCCTAAATCGCGCAGATGAATCTCTTCAATCACGGGCTATACTCCTGGGTTAAGGCGGCTAATGGGCAGAGCCGATGTGGCAGGGCTAGCCGTACTGGGGCCTCGCCAACCGGTAGTAGGTAGCTCAAACTTTCGGACCAGTCGCTCAGAGAAGGGAGCCGGGTGCATACGGGCTAGGCGCACCGGTTTGGACGATCGCGTCACCTCGATACGGGCCCCGGGCGGCAAATCGCGGGTTCGGCGTCCGTCGCACCAGAGTACACCTTCAGCGCCATTGGTGGGCAGCAGCTCGACCGCCATCATCGAGGTCGGGGCAGTCACCAGTGGCCGAGCAAAGAGCGCGTGGGCAGATAAGGGAACCATGAGCATGGCTTCAACGCTGGGCCAGATAATGGGCCCTCCCCCAGAGAAGGCATAGGCTGTTGAGCCGGTGGGCGTTGCCAACACCACCCCGTCACAGCCAAAGCCTGAGAGCGGGCGGCGATCGACCTCAATGACCACTTCAATCATTTTCTGGCGGTTACCTTTTTCAACGCTGGCCTCGTTCAGCGCCCAGGTATCGAGGATTTTTTCCCCGCCTTTCCAGACCTTAACGTCAATGGCCATGCGCTCTTCAACGGTATAGTCGCCCGAGACAATGCGGTCTACTGTTTCTGCAAGGTCAAACTCTTCCGCTTCTGCAAGAAAGCCTACGTGACCCAAGTTGACGCCCACCAAAGGGATTTGGGTGTGCCGGATCATCTCGGCTGCGCGCAGAATAGACCCATCTCCACCCAGCACCACGCCCAGTTCAATCTCGTTGAGAGCAACACTTTCGTGTGCGACCGCCACGGGCACAGGGTTCTGCCATCTCTGGGTCAGCGCTTCAAGGTCCGCTCGGTTCATCACCGGCACCAGACCCGCCGCATGCAGCTGGGCACAGGCCGCCCGGGCAGCGTCTCGGGCTTCGCTTCGCCCGGTGTGGGCAAAAACTAAAATCTTGCGAGTATCGTTGCCGTCTATGAACACGGGGGCGCTAGTTTCATTCACAGTTTTAGGCTAGCTGAAAGTAGCTCTTTTTTCCTCACTAGAAACACAAAACACCGAAGTTTTCGAACATTTATTCGAAAATTCGGTGTTTTGGTGGGTTACTCCGGTTTGTGGCACCAGAGGAAAAATTCGACATTACCGTCCTGACCGGGGAGCGAGCTCTCTTCCTGCCCCCTGATAACTAATCCGTACTCTTCGGCACAGGCCCGCACCGAGTTAACAGCATCCTGGCGTGCTTGGGGGTCTGTGACCACGCCGCCCCTGCCTACACGAGCACTTCCGACCTCGAATTGTGGCTTTACCATCAGCACGAGATCTCCACCTGCCCGGGTCACTTCTGCTAGAGGTTCAAGCACCTTGGTCAGAGAGATGAAAGATAGGTCAGTGACCGTCAGGTCCACCTGTCCACCAATATCTTCTGAGTCCATGTGGCGCACGTTCATGCCCTCATACACATCAACTTTGGGGTGTTCCCTCAGCTCAGGTACCAGTTGACTGTGCCCAACGTCCACCGCTGCCACCAGGGTGGCACCCCGCCGCAGCAGGACGTCGGTGAAACCGCCGGTTGATGCACCAGCGTCCAGGCAGCGTTTGCCCTTTACGGTAATGCCCGTAAAGGTATCGAGAGCACCGGCCAGTTTATGTCCGGCACGACTGACGTACTCGGTCAGCTCGCTGCGGGTGATGCTGACGGTATCACCCTCCCGCACTTTCTGGCCAGCCTTGGTGGCAGGCTGACCGTTGACATTCACCAGGTCAGCGTCAATCATCTTAATAGCCAGGGTACGAGAACGGGCAATACCCGCCTGCACCATGTAGTGGTCAAGTCTCATATTGCCCGTTTCTTTATGTAGTGTATTAGCCTCAGCAGCTAGTTGAGGCTTTCCTGCAGCTCTTCAGCTAGCCTGGCGTAACGGTCGATTCGTTCGCTGGGGTCCAGTGCCAGGGCAGCTTCTAAAGCGGCTTCAAATCCAGGGTCTAGCTCTACGCTAGGCTCTTCTTTAGCCACGGTTGAATACCTCAGGAGCTTTGGGAGCCTCGTGCACGTCTGGGTGAGCTACCCACCAGGCTGCGCAGGCAACTCGCCAGCAATCGACCTCTGCACCGGCTCCGTTCAGAGTCAGTTCGTTCCCCTTCACCTCAGCAACAAAGCCAGCGGCTTCTGCTCTTGCTCCAGTAGGGGTAACCTCCACATCGATCTGCGGATAGGGCTCAAAAAAGCCCTCCAGGGTTTCAATAATGTAAGTCGGACGCTCGATGGTAATGGCAGCCAGCACCGACTGGTAGGTATCGACGCCGGTCATCACCATAGCGGTTGCTATCTGTGCCCTATTTCCACCTTGAATATCGGTATCCAGACGGTCACCCACAACCACCGGACTGGTAGAGCCCAGCTTCTGCGCAGCGGTGGTAAAGATCGGTGACTCGGGCTTACCTGCCACCTGGGGTTGACGCCCAGTAGCTGTGGCAACAGCACCGACGAGGGTCCCATTCCCCGGAGCGATACCGCGCTCCTTGGGGATAGTGAAATCCGTATTGGAGGCAACCCAGAGCACAGATTTATCGGCTAAGGTGTAGGCAGCCTCAGCGAGGTCTTCCCACACCATCTTGGGGTTAAAGCCCTGAGCTACAGCGACCGGCTCATCGTGCTGCGATCGAACCGGGGTAAGACCGGCAGCTTGAACGCAGTCCGCTAACGCCTGGGCCCCTGTAATTAGCACCTTAGCGCCTACGGGTAGCTGTGCAGCCAGGAGCTCAGCAGCTGCCTGAGCAGAGCTGATAACGTGTTCAGCGTCAGTCGTGACGCCCAGCTCTACCAGGTGCGCAGCAACCGCATCAACGCTCCGTGAAGCGTTGTTGGTAACAAAAGCAACCTGCACTCCGGCGTCCTGAGCACGGTTGAGCGCATCAGGAGCCCCCTCAATCGCTAAGGGACCAGCGTAGACTACGCCGTCAAGGTCAGAAAGAATTGCATCGTGCGCATCAAGCAAGCTCTTAGTCACGGCTATCGTCCGCTTCAATGGCAAAGAGGGAGTCTTCAGCTGCTTGTTCTTCGGTCACGGTCTGCTCAACAGCAGACTGCGCAAGTGCGGCATCTAGCTGCTCTTCATCATCTTCAACGCCATCAACGGGTTCAGTTTCTTCGCCCAACAGTTCAGCTATTTCTTCTTCGACACTGGGCTCTTCAGTCACCACGTCCTCAGCCTGGTCTTCGTCTTCCAGGTCAATGGCCACTTCTTCGGGTTCGAACAGATCGTCCTCAGTGAAGATATCGAAGATTTCAGGTTCAGCGAATTCTCCCTGGCCTAGGGCAGCCTCGGTGACTACGGCTAGGCGTGCCCAACGGCGTGCTTCAGCAACACGGCCGTCCTCTTCCAGAAGATCGGCGTAGGCCTCAAACAGGCGGGGTGAGTAGTCAAAGCCGCGCTTAGGATCCAGTTCGGGAATCTCTAGGGCGCTAATTGCTTTCTTCAGCTCGCCGGCATCATGGTGTATACCGGAAACCACGATAGCAACCTCTGCGCGCACAGCAGCTGGTACTTCCTCATCCTTAGCCTCTTCGGCCAGGGTAAGTGCTTTCTCCATACGGCCCAGTGCGCGCTCACAGTCCACCATCAGTGCCAGGTGATCATTGGACCCGGAGATTCGACGGTGAGTACGCAGTTCGCGTAAGCACAGCTCGTAGTCGTCAGCAGCGTAGGCGGCAACGCCTACAACCTCACGTACCAGCCCGATACGACCAGCTCGCTTTGAAGCTGCAACAGCGTGCTCCAGAGCGAACTCAGGATCAATATCAATGTAGCGCCCTACCATCACCAGGTGCTTGGCTACACCTTCAGCATTTTGAGCTTCGAGCTGGCGCAACGCACGCAGGGTCCAGTTTTCTAGCTCCTGACCCGTTACATCGGTGTCAATTTCAGGTGAGTTGCGGCGGTAATCTGCTACAGGTGCCTGCGCGGCGTCATCCCGCTTAAATTCTTTGCGAGGGCCCTTGTCGAAACTGCGGTCATCACGACGGTTTGAGTCCCGGCCTCCGCGGTCGTCAAAACGCTTGGGCCCGCGGTCATTACGGTTATTGTCGTAGGAGCGGTTGCCGCCGCGGTCATTACGGTCAAAATTCCTGTTACCGCGTTCCTCACGAGGGCGATCACTGTCAGAACGGCGAGGACCGAAACCACCACGGTCATCACGGTTGCCGTAAGAACGTTCACCGTCATTGCGGCGCTTATCAAAGCCGTGGTTATTGCGGTCTCCCCGATCATCAAAACGCTTAGGGCCGCGGTCATCACGGAAGGTGCGCTCACTATCAGAACGACGGTTACCAAAACCACCGCGGTTATCATTTCGCTCATCTCGGCGCTGGCCGTAACCGCCACGATCATTGCGATCATAGCTGCGACCGCCGCGGTCATCACGGAAGGTGCGCTCACCATCAGAACGACGGTTACCGAAACCACCGCGGTCATCACGACGGTCAGAACGATCATTACGACGATCGCCAAAACCACCGCGGTCATCACGACGGTCAGAACGATCATTACGACGATCGCCAAAACCACCACGGTTATCGCGGCTGCCGTAGGAGCGCTCACCATCGTTGCGGCGCCCTCCGAAACCGCCACGGTTATCACGGTCATTGCGCTGGGTTCCGTCGTTTGAACTGCGACGTCTACCGAAACCGCCCTGGAAGTCTCTGTCGTCTACGCGATCCTCACGGCGCTGGCCGTAACCGCCACGATTATTACGATCATAGCTGCGACCGCCGCGGTCATCACGGAAGGTACGCTCACCATCAGAACGACGGTTACCAAAGCCACCACGTTCATCACGGCCTCCGTAGGAGCGCTCACCATCGTTGCGGCGCCCTCCGAAACCACCACGGTCATCACGACGATCTGAACGATCGTTACGGCTATTACCGTGGGAACGGTTTCCACCAGATGAGTGGCGATCGTTATTTTTCTTGTATCCATCGCGATTGTTATCTGAGTGGTTACGTGAGTAGTCAGCCAAGTATGCTCCTTTAAACTTTTTGCGGTAAGGCTCTTTCTAAAGAACCTCTTATTATGCACTGATTCCTAGTGTATCGGGCGTCTGTGCTCGTACGGAGGTGGGGTCACCTAGTGTTGATGCGTTTTCAGGCACACGCTCATTACTTAGTTTCCCCTTTAAATACAAAAAAAGGGGGGGTTCCCACCAAAAAAACCACCCAAAAAACACACACCCCACACACCCCCCCTAAAAACAAAATAGCCCCTGCCCACACAGGACAAGAGCTACCTCGAAAAAATAAATGCGGCAACGACCTACTCTCCCACACCGTCACCAGTGCAGTACCATCGGCGCAAAGAGCCTTAACTTCCGGGTTCGGAATGGAACCGGGTGTCTCCCTCTCGCTATAATCACCGCAAACCTGCGAGATTGTTATCTCAAAACCATACAGTGGACGCAAACACAAACAAACCAGCCAACAAACCCTGAAAAAAAATAATGTAAGCCTTCGGACTATTAGTACCAGTCAACTCCACGGGAATTCCCCGCGTCCATAC
>NZ_BAABKP010000005.1:0-117725 GCF_039543885.1 Rothia endophytica | reverse complement strand
GCAGGTCAAGACGTGGCGGGTTTTGCATACAGGTTTCCGGCGGCCGCTGAGCGTGTATGGGCGGGTGTTTGCGGTGGTTCGGGGGTTGGTGTTTTATGCGGCTGGGAGGACTTTTGAATAAGCCTCAAAGCAAAATAGAGAATTATTTATCACTCCACTGATGGGGTAGAGCACCATAAAATTTAGCCATTCAACCGTCAACCACACTGCGCAATTCCCACCAGCGCATTTAGGGCGCCCCCCCCAATTTGTTTTCATCAAGACGATAGAGCGCCAGACAAAAAGCTGAAAGGATCTCAAGAAGATAGGTTTGAGGTCCAAGGGGGAAAAATTGAGCCCGCAGAAAGCTATCTAAGGGAGTTTCAGTGGGGTCAGTAGGTCAATAGACATCTAGCCTCACCATAGGCCTGCAGGAGCCAATCTAGGCCGTTTTCACCTTTGGCAGCCCCGAATTTAACCACCCGGTCATGTTGGATTGGGGCTCGAACCAAAAACCGCCCCGCTCAATGGAGCGAGGCGGTTTGCAGTGTATTGATTCTACTTTTTGCGCTGTGGGGCCATCACATCAACAATTCGATTCAAATCATCGACCGAGGCGAACTCAATGGTCATTTTTCCCTTGCGGGCACCCAGATTAATCTTCACTGTAGTATCGAGTCGGTCAGCCAGTAAATCAGCTATCGAGTCCAAACGTTCAGAGTGGCTCTGCGGAGCAGGCTTCTTACGGTCTTTCTTCGCTTCTTTACCGCTTTCTTGAGCAACAAGTTCCTCCACTGCTCGTACAGATAAGCCTTCCTTCACTATCCTTTGCGCAAGGGTTTCAATATCACTTGCCTTTCGCAGGCTAAGCAAAGCGCGTGCATGACCTGAAGATAGCGTGCCTGCAGCTACTCTGCGTTGCACCAGAGCAGGCAGCTTGAGGAGGCGAATAGTATTAGAAATCTGCGGCCGTGATCGCCCGATACGCTGCGCCAATTGCTCTTGCGTCGTTCCGAATTCGTCGAGTAGTTGCTGATAGGCGGCGGCTTCTTCAATGGGGTTTAGCTGGGAGCGGTGTAGGTTCTCCAACAGTGCATCACGCAACAGGTCCTGATCCTGAGTATCGCGAATGATAGCTGGAATGGTTGTTATACCGGCTTGTTGGGTAGCTCGCCACCGACGCTCACCCATAATCAGTTCGTAGGCCTGCTCACCTTTTTCACGGCTGAGGCGAACAACAATAGGCTGAAGGACACCTATCTCCTTAATGGAGTGTACGAGTTCTTGCATATCATGCTCGTCGAAGTCAGTTCGGGGCTGTTTGCGGTTAGGGTGGATATCTGAGACATCTAACTTTGCAAAGCTAGCGCCGGGCACCGGCACTAACCCAGAAGCGGTATTTGCTGTTTCGTCACCAAAGAAAAAGTCCGCAGGTCTACGAGATGAACTCGAAGAACGCAAAGCAGCGCCCATATCTGCACGTTTTTTCTTGGATGTTTCACGTGAAACATCCAAGCCGCGCGCGATCTTGTTATCCTGCTGGCTTTGATGGCCAGGCTGTTCTTCCACCGGCTCTTGACGCTCAGCTACTGGTTTGCTCTCGGGAATCAAAGCACCTAATCCCCTGCCAAGTCCACGCTTCTTCTCTGCCACGGGCAACCTCCAAAATGCTAGAAACTCTGCTTCTAAGTGTAGTGGAGTATCTGCCACCTAGGGTTTCCATAGAAGCCGGGCGATGGGGAAAGCCAGATAAATCCTTAAATGATTCAAAGCCATTTAGCTTCTACTGCACCGCCTATATCTCAAGGTTCCCTTAAGTAAGCTACCGGCTCCTTATATCTATAGAATAGGAGCCGGTAGTGCAAAAAAGTTATAGACAGTTGATAAAAGTTTATATACGGTGCGCTATCTCTACTGCAGCCTTGAGATAGGCGAGTGCACCGGTCGATTGTGGATCATAACTCATAACCGTTTGCTGGTAGCTAGGAGCCTCTGATACACGGACTGAGCGGGGGATAACAGCATCCAGCACCTCCTTAGGGAAATGCTCCCTCACTTCTTCAGCTACCTGAGACGAGAGGTTGGTGCGGCCATCATACATCGTTAGCACGATTGTGCTGACGCGAAGATCAGCGTTGAGATGCTTTTGAATCAGGGAAATATTCTTGAGAAGTTGGCTCAGACCTTCAAGAGCATAGTACTCGCACTGAATAGGGATGAGGACTTCTTGAGCTGCCACAAAAGCGTTGATCGTTAGCAACCCCAAGCTGGGTGGGCAGTCGATGAAGATATAGTCTAGACGCGCTTCCCCGTTAGTTTCACGTGCGGCCGTGTAATCAGATAGGGCATTTTTGAGTCGGTTTTCACGAGCTACCAGTGAGACCAGTTCAATCTCAGCTCCGGCTAAATCTATATTTGCTGGTACGCACCATAGATTTTCAATATCTGGGCATGGTTTGATGATTTCAATAAGGGGCTTTTCATCGATGAGGGCATCGTAGGTGGAAGGGACTTCAACACCGTGTTCAATCCCGAGAGCAGTTGAAGCGTTGCCCTGAGGGTCATTGTCAACAACAAGGACGTTCATGCCCTTTGTAGCAAGCGCTGCGGCAAGATTAACTGCAGTTGAAGTCTTTCCCACTCCGCCTTTCTGATTAGAAATAGCAAAAACTCGGGTGTTCTGAGGCCTATTCAATGTCTCCTGAGATAGAGCTTCAAATTGCTGTTTGCTTCTATCGCTCTTCTGCGCGGATGAGCTTGCCCTCTCTAGCTTTTCGCGTGTTTCACGTGAAACATGAGAGCCTCGATCAGGCTTGCTGGCAGCAGCGGGTTCGGGCGGTAAGCCAAAGTCAGGTATATTCGCTGGCATACTGGAGTTTGTCGGCATTGCTGCCCCCTCTTGAATTGATGATTGCATCTCCTGCTATTAGGGTACCTGCAGTTGGCATCGGTCGCATTGATAGGCTATTAATCATTTGAAGCTGTTTGTTTTTTGATGTTTCACATGAAACATGTCGAAGCGTCAAGCTTGTAAACAGAAGAGCTCTTCCCATCATCACGGTTCCAGGGCAACCAGATAAGCAGATGGCTCTTAGTCAATCTAAAAGCTGGATAGCACGCAAAAGCCCGGCACCTCCATCGAGGTACCGGGCTTTCGTCAAGAGAGGCTAGAGAGTCACACGGACGACCGTGGTAGGTTCCTCTAGTAGATCCTCACCAGCGAGCAGGATTTCAGTTTTCCTAGCGCCGTATTTATTAAGCTTCTTCTTTGCCTTAGTGATTTCTTCGGTAGCCGTCCGTCCCTTGAGAGCGAGCAGCTGACCGGTGCCACGAAGGATCGGCAAGGTGATATCCAGCAGCCCTACCAGAGCCGATACGGCGCGAGCAGTTACGTAGTCTGCTTCGACGTACCCTACGGCCTGTTCAGCGCGCGAGCGCATAATATCTACGTTCTCGAGTCCCAAATCCTCAACTACCTCAGTAAGCCAGATGACGCGGCGCTCCAGCGGTTCAATCAGAGTGAGGGACAAATCGGGACGAGCAATGGCCAGGCAGAGCCCCGGAAGGCCCGCACCGGAACCTACATCCGCCACTGTTGCACCCTGCTCAATGAGTTCCTGCACAACGGCGCAATTGAGAACGTGGCGTTCCCACAGCCGGGGAACTTCTCGGGGGCCAATAAGCCCTCGCTCAATGCCACTGCTAGCCAGGTGCTGCACGTAGCGTTGCGCGACCGGCAGACGGTCACCAAAGACCTTCTGCGCCGCTTCTAGGGCATCCCCAGAGAGGACGGGGAGTTCTATGCTCATATCGCTCACGATTACGCCTCCGAGGCAGCAATGACGATGTGGCGGTTGGATCCTGAGCCCTCTGATTCAGAAATCAAGCCGTGAGCAGCCACAATATCGTGAACCAGCTTGCGCTCGTAGGGCCCAAGTGGTTCGAGGTGCACATCTTCGCCGGTTTCTTTAGCTTCAGCAATAGCTGCTTCGGCCAGATTGACCAGTGCCTGCTGGCGCCCTGCGCGGTAGTCTGCGATATCAAGGATGAGGCGGGTACGGTTACCCGTAGCAGCCAGCACCGAGAGGCGCACCAGCTCTTGAAGGGCGTCCAGTACTTCACCGTTTTCGCCTACTAGGGCTTGGAGGTCATCGTTATTGCCGTCTTCAGTAACAACCGAGAGGTAGGTGCGGCCGTTACGCACTTCGATGTCAATATCACCGTCAATATCAGCGATATCAAGGAGTTCTTCGAGGTAGTCAGCGGCGATATCGCCTTCGTCTACCTGCCCCTCTCCACCGTATTCCGCTTCTTCGAAGGTTTCTTCGCCGTCTACCGGGGTTTCCGTTGCTTCAGTCATGATATTTCCTTGAACCTGCCGCTAGTTTTTCTTTTTGTTCTGCTGCTTTTGGCGCTTCTTGCCCATAGGCTGCTGGCGCTGTCCGCGGGCTGCTCGTTCACGGGCGGCTTCGATTTCCTGATCGTGCTCTTCCTTGGTCTTACCTACGGGGGGAAGGCCCTTTTCAGCGCGGCGCTCGTTGAGCTCACGCTCGGCCTGTGAGCCGGGGGTGGGGTTGTTGCGGATAACCCAGAACTGCTGGCCCAGTGACCAGAAGTTGGAGACGGTCCAGTAGACCAGCACGCCGAGGGGGAAGTTGATACCCGAGATCGCGAAGACCAGTGGCAGTACGTAGAGCATGATCTGCTGCTGGCGGTACATGGGGGACTGTTTAGCGGCGTCCGACATGTTCTTAGCTGAGAGCTGTTTGGTGATATAGAACTGGGTGGCACTCATCAGCACTACCATGATGGCGGCAATCAAGATGGTGGCGAAGTGGTTGCCGTCGCCGGGACGCAACATGGTGGAGAAGAGGGGTGCACCAAAAATGGAGGCGTCGTTGAACTGTTCTACCTTGTCGTTGCCAAGAACCAGAATACCTTCATTGTTGGCTGCTGCGTTGGGGACGCCGTTCAGCACCTGAAAGAGACCAAAGAAAATGGGCATCTGCACAATGATGGGCAGGCAGGACGCCAGCGGGTTAGAGCCGGTCTTGCGGTAGAGTTCCATCTGCTCTTGAGCCATAGCCTGGCGGGAGAGCTGGTCAGTTTTACCCTTGTATTTGGCCTGCAATTTCGCCATTTCGGGCTGAAGTTCTTGCATACCGCGCATCGATTTAATCTGTTTGACGAAGAGCGGAATGGTGAGGGTACGCATCACGATGGTCAGACCGATGATAGCGAGAATCCAGGTCACACCTGATGCGGCGTCCATGCCAATTACGGTGAAAAGTTCGTGAAATGCCCAGAGAATCGCTGAAACGATCCATTTAAAGGGCCAGAGAATAATATCCATGTTCTCTCCCTGACTCGGTAATATGAGCCGGTTGTGGTGGATGCTCCAGCGTTTTAGGGGGTGTGCTGGTGCGGGTGGTTTAGAAGAATAATTTTGGGTTCTGCCCCGGGGTCAAAAGTCCGTTTGCCTGCGGGCACCGGGTCTAGACCGCCGGTAGCCCAGGGATGGCAGCGCAGAATTCTGCCTACAGTCAGTGATAGACCGCGCAGGGCGCCGTGGAGGGTAACTGCCTCAAGCCCGTAGGCTGAACAGCTGGGGTAATACCTGCACACGTTGCCGTAGAGCGGCGAGACGATAGTGCGGTACATCTTGATGAACGCAATCAGCAGATTTTGAGGAAGGCTGATGACGGCGTGAAAAGCTGAGGTGGGTACAACAAATTCGTGGGGAGCGTTCTCTAGCAGGTGGTCAGCATCCTGCGGTGTATCTATCGGTGTAGGCATACGGTGTCAGCGCTCCTCTCCCTGAATAGTTGAGGTGGTGGTAGCTTCAGAGCTTTGTGCTGCTACCGGGGCGGCGTCCAACTTTTTGAGGACGCTGGCAAGTGCGCTGTCGAGATCGTTGGAGAGCTGAGGGTAGTCCGCGTGAGCCGCTGCGGGGAGCGCCCTTATAACCAGTGAATAGCCGTTTGGTTGCTCAGACACAAAGGGTGCGATGAGTTCTCTCAGGCGGCGTTTAGTTTTATTGCGGGTAACGGCGTTACCTACTGATTTTGAAACGATGAAACCGATGCTGGTTGTTTCACCGGGTGTTTTGACCGTATATAGAACTAAGTTCCGACGCCCTGAACGGGCGCCGAAACGTGTAGTTTTTGAGAATTGAGCTTTCGCTCGCATCCGGTGCTGCTGTGCCAGCACGCATATCCCCTTTCGGTTCGGTCTTGGCTCGGCGGGCTGCGTTTTCACGCGGGCCTGCTGGTGAGGCGCACGGCCGATTGAGGATGAAAGCCTTATGCTGAGAGGCTTGCGCGGCTCTTTGAACGACGGTTCGAAAGAATTGCGCGGCCTGCACGGGTGCGCATACGAAGACGGAAGCCGTGCTTCTTGGCGCGACGGCGGTTATTCGGCTGGAAAGTCCGCTTGCTCATTTGGTTACTCCACAACGGTTGGTACGGGGGCCAACCTTTCAACAGTTCTTCGAACAGGTTGACGCTTCTTGCGAGTGCAGTAGATAAATCCCGGTTGAATTCGAGAACCTAGCACCCGAGTTTGGGCATAGTTCTATCACACTTTGACTAACCAACTCTAGAAGAGTTGGTGATATAAGGTCAAGCCCGCTCAGGCTAGGTCTTTAATCACAACCTAGTGAGAGAGTTTACCCACACCTGTGGATAGTCTCCCAACCCCACACCCTATATTAGGGTTATCCACAACCACTCCAAAAAAGTTGTAAGTTACACTTTTTCCTGCTCTAGGCTAGCGATACGCCCTTTAATCACATACTGTGAACAGGTATTCCCCTCACATAATCACAAGTTTTCCACCCTGTGGATAAACCTGTGTGAGAATAGTGAATAGTTGCCAGTAGGCAAGGGAAATTTTTAATAATATTTGGCGGAGGAGCTGTATTGAGCGACTATCTGGATCCGGAGTTGCAGAAGAAGTGGATGCATCTGGTGACTCTGTTGCGCGCCGATACGGGTGTTGCTCAGCGCTACCGTGCCCACATTGGGCTTGCGCAGCCTCACGCTTTTATGGGAAATGTCCTGCTGATTGCGGTACCTAATGAGCTAACGCGTGATACTTTTCAGCACGCTCTCAAAGAGTCGTTGAGGGAAGCCATCACCTCTACCTTCGGTCCGGCGGTCAACGAAGCTTTCATCATTGACGCCAGCTTGAATAACACTGCCGTGCAGCAACCCGTTCCGACATCAGCTAACGAAGCTTCGTCTTATCTGCAGACCCCTTCCGTAGAGAAAGCTCAGCCTCAGCAAGTTGCTGAGGCGCCTTCTTTAGCAGAAAATCATCAAGCTTCTCAGGCATCCATCGAAGCGGAGCGTGTGCCAGCAAACCCTTCCTTTAGCGAGGAAATAGCCCACGATACAAGGGAAGACGCTAAAGATCGCGAGGACTCCTTTGATGCGGTGGTTCCAGCGGACGCCGCGGAGACCACTACCTGGGACTCTACCGCCAGGCTAAACCCTAAATATACGTTCGATAGCTTTGTTATTGGGCAGTCCAACCGTTTTGCTCATGCAGCCGCTTTTGCGGTCTCGGAAACCCCGGCGTCCGCTTATAACCCGCTCTTTATCTATGGTGGCTCAGGGCTGGGAAAGACTCACTTACTGCACGCTATTGGTCATTATGCCAAGAGCCTCTATCCCGGACTACGCGTTCGCTACGTGAACTCTGAGGAGTTTACCAACGATTTCATCAACTCGATTTTGAATAAGAACGACACCTCCTTTAAGCAGATTTACCGCAATGTAGACATGCTTTTGATTGATGACATCCAGTTCCTGGCGGGCAAGGACAGCACACAGGAAGAGTTTTTCCATACGTTCAATGCGCTACACAACCACCAAAAACAGGTGGTCATCACCTCGGATTTGCCCCCTAAGCAGCTGACCGGTTTTGCAGAGCGCATGAGATCACGCTTCGAGTGGGGTCTGATTACTGATGTCCAGCCACCTGAACTCGAAACTCGAATCGCCATTTTGAGTAAGAAAGCTCAGAACGATGGGCTCAATGTTCCTGATGATGTGATGGAATATATTGCTTCCCATATCTCTACCAACATTCGTGAGCTGGAGGGTGCCCTCATTCGTGTGACGGCTTGGGCTTCTTTGCAGAGCCAGCCCGTTGATATGCAGCTGGCGGAGCAAGTGCTTAAAGACCTGTTATTAGATAACGGCACCCAAGAGATTACGGCTTCCCAGATTTTATCGGCGACTGCTGAGTATTTTGAGGTTTCGGTAGAAGAGCTACAGTCAAAGTCACGCAGCCGCACACTGGTCAATGCTCGTCAGATTGCTATGTACCTCCTGCGTGAGCTAACTGAGATGTCTCTACCTCGCATTGGTCAGGAATTAGGGGGGCGTGACCATACCACTGTTATGTACGCCTACCGAAAGATTCACGACCTCATGGCTGAACGTCGATCGACGTTTAACCAAGTCACAGAGCTAACTAACCGCATCAAGCAAGGATCAAGAGACAGTAAGTAGCTCAGAAATAGGCCTGTGGATAACTCGGTGTACGTGGCTCGGTTTGCTGTGGACGTTAAGTGAATAGATATTCATATCTTGTGCACTTCATTTAATGCATAAATATCCATCCACTATTCATTCACACTGGTACCCCGTTTATTCCACAGCACGTGCACAAGCACTTCCTTGATTTTCAGGGCCTACAGCCTGTTTTCCACAGATTCCACAGGGGTTATTAACACTATTAATCCTTAAAGAAAAAATCAAATAACAAATTTATCTCTTCCTCATCCCGCTTGGTGCACTGCTTTTTGTAATTACATGGATTCTTCGCCTAGGGGTTGGCTGCTGTAATTACATTTTTTAGAGAGCTACCCCTCTGCTCAGCCTGTAGGTAGTGCTACCTCTTTCCGGTAGACTGAAATACTGATTTACGCCCGTCTTTTGGGCCTATCTTGTTTTGATTGGAAGGTACCTTAGCGTGAAATTCACTGTTGAACGCGAAACTCTTGTTGATGCCGTCACCTGGACTGCGCGCTCGCTCTCACCCCGCCCTCCGGTACCTGTCCTTTCAGGTCTCATGATCAGAGCTACTGCAGGTGAAGTGTCCATCGCCAGCTTCGATTACGAAACTTCTGCCAAACTCAAAATTTCGGCTGATGTCGCAGAAGAAGGTGAAGCTCTTGTCTCTGGACGCCTTCTAGCCGATATCTGCCGTGCATTGCCCAAGAGTGATGTCACTTTTGAACTGCGCGAAGGGAAAGTTCATATCAGTTGCGGTTCATCGAATTTCAACCTGTCATCAATGCCCGTTGCGGACTACCCTGAACTTCCGGGACTTCCCGAGATTTCGGGCACTGTTGAAGGCTCAGAATTTGCTAAAGCTGTTAGTCAGGTTTCTATTGCAGCTTCCAAAGATGACACCTTGCCCATCTTGACCGGCGTCCGCATGGAGATTGAGGGTGACACCATCACCCTGCTGGCAACTGACCGTTACCGTCTGGCGATGCGTGAACTTACGTGGTCACCTGCTGATCCCTCAATCTCAACGGCTGCTTTGGTAAAGGCTAAAACAATGAGCGAGGTTGCCAAGACACTGGGTGGGGCAGGTGAACTGTCGATAGCACTTTCCGATGCTCACGAACTGATCGGTTTTGAATCAGATTCCCGCCGCACTACTAGCTTGCTAGTGGACGGTGAATACCCCAAAATTCGCGCACTTTTCCCCGAGCAAACACCTATTCACGCTATTGTTCGCACCTCTGATTTGGTGGAGGCTGTACGCCGTGTGTCCCTGGTTGCCGAGCGCAATACCCCGGTACGACTTGCCTTTACGCAGGGGCAGGTCACTCTGGACGCTGGAACCGGTGAAGACGCTCAGGCTAACGAGGTTCTACAGGCACAGTTGAACGGTGAAGACATCACTGTTGCCTTCAACCCCAGCTATCTTTCTGAAGGTCTTAACACCTTCTCCGGTAATAAGTTTGTGCGCTTTTCTTTTACTGCTGCACCCAAACCCGTTGTCCTTTCAGAGCAGGATGACTGGCAATCAGAAGACGATAAGAACTACCGTTATCTGCTGATGCCGATCCGCCTGCAAAACCAATAAAACCCTCTTAGCTCGTCAGAGCAGTTTTCTAAGGAGCGCTTTTCTGTACATCGACCATATTTCGTTGATGGACTTTCGCACCTACCGGCTGCTGAATCTGCCTCTTTCTCCCGGTGTATCGGTGTTTCTTGGCTCCAACGGTGTTGGAAAAACTAACATCGTTGAAGCTATCGATTACACTGCTAACCTGGCATCTCATCGGGTGAGTCAAGATTCTCCGTTGGTGAGGGTGGGGGCAGAGCGCGCCTACATCAGAACTCGCACCGTGCGGGGATCTCAGCAGACTGTTATGGAGTTTGAGCTAGCCCCGGGTAAGAGCAATCGTGTGCGCATCAACCGTGCAGCCCCTGTGCGCGCCCGTGAGGCTCTAGGGGTAACCCACACGGTTCTCTTCTCACCCGAGGACTTACAGCTCGTCAAAGGGGAGCCTGCAGGCCGTAGGAGGTTTCTTGATGACCTAGCGGTTGCTCTTCGTCCTGCGGTTGCCGCTTACCGTGCGGACTATGAAAGGGTGCTGCGCCAGCGTAATTCGTTACTTAAATCAATGCGTTCTCGTCGCCCTTCAGCCGAAGAAGATCTGCACACCCTTGAGGTGTGGAATCGTCAGCTGGCAGAGGCCGGGTCTCATCTCTTACAGGCTCGTTTGCGGGTGCTATCCCAGCTTCTCCCCCAGGTGCAGCGTGCCTATGGTGAACTTACCGATGATTCTAAAACTGCCTCAACAGTGTACGAGTCATCAGTATTTCCGCCCATCTCTAGCGCAGTTTTATCGAGAGCGGCGCTGATGGGTGTAGACGATATTCGCGAAGCCCTGTTGCGGTCTTTTGCAGAAAAGCGGTCCGAAGAATTGGAGCGGGGGGTTACTTTGGTGGGGCCTCATCGTGATGAACTTGTGCTTGAGCTAGGTGGAATTCCTGTGCGCGGCTATGCCTCTCACGGTGAAAGTTGGTCCTATGCTTTAGCTCTTAAACTAGCAGCTTGGTACGTGCATTTAGCTGACAATACAGCCCCTGGCGCCTCCCCAATTCTTATTCTTGATGATGTTTTTGCTGAGTTAGATTCTGCCCGTAGGCACAGATTGGGGTCTATTGTGGCTGATGCTGAGCAGGTTCTGGTGACCTGTGCTGTAGCTACTGACCTACCCGAGGAACTAGGAGACTATCAACTGATTAGGGTCGAGTCTGGAATAGCAGAGATCATCGATTCAGTGCCTCTGCGCAATATCTCAAGTTAGGCATATCTGATGACCCCGTCTGAAAATATGCATGATAAAGAATATAAGATAAGAGCCTATACGGCGGAAGACGTTGATGCCCCCCACGCACTCCTAAGCCGCATCCGGGCCGCAAAAGAAGCACGGGGTGAGCGTCGAATCCAGGGCGCTGCTGGCCAAAAAATTATCAAGGATTTCAGTAAGGTCATCAATGCTGAACCGGGTGAGCGAGTGCGCCGCTTTAGCGTTGGTGTAAACCGCTACCAGATGGGTGGCTACAGCGGCCCGGGTAAAAGTGCACGAGATCCCCAAGGGCTGAGTGGCATATTAGATCGAGTCATCATGGAACGCGGCTGGTCTACACCCGTAGCTGTATCGTCTGTGCTAACTCGCTGGGAGACGCTGGTGGGGGCTCAACTTGCCAGTAAAAGTAAACCAGAGTCATTTGACGATGGTGTTGTCGTGGTCAGGTGTGAATCCACTGCTTGGGCTGTTGAAATGCGCCGCATGAAATATGACATTATGCGCCGCATTAATGAAGAATTGGGTGGCGAAATAGTGAAAGACATCCAGGCTCACGGGCCCAACGCTCCCTCGTGGAAGAAGGGGCGCAGAGTCGCTCCGGGTGGAAGAGGCCCGCGGGATACGTACGGGTAGGGATGCGATAATTTTTTTAATAAAAAATCGTTTCTGCGCTTCTTAAGCGCCACCCATGTGAGAACCCCTTTGATGGGGGGTTGATTGGCTTATAGCCACAAATAAACCTTATCTGCAGGGTTTACCCCCTTCTACTACCTCACAAAAAGGCTCAAAAATCGCTCTGTGAGGTAGAATTGTTAGGAATGAGTGTGCCTTGTGCCTGCAGGTTCCTGCGATGAACGACCAGCTTTATTGATGACGTCCTTTGCTACCCTGCGTCAAGGTGCTGATAGAAAGACGCAAGGAGCCTAATACCTGTGGCAACTGAAGAAACAACCGGTGAATACGGCGCAGCCGACATTACGGTTCTTGAAGGCCTCGAAGCGGTGCGTAAGCGCCCGGGCATGTACATCGGTTCAACCGGTGAACGCGGCTTGCACCACCTGGTGTATGAAGTCGTTGATAACTCTGTAGATGAGGCTTTGGCAGGTTATGCTGACCTTATCGATGTGGTTATTCAAGCTGACGGTGCAGTGCGCGTGGTCGATAACGGCCGCGGTATTCCCGTTGACGAACACCCTACTGAAAAGAAACCCACTGTTGAAGTGGTCATGACAATCCTGCACGCCGGCGGTAAATTTGGCGGTGGCGGTTATGCCGTCTCTGGCGGTCTGCACGGCGTTGGCATTTCAGTGGTTAACGCCCTTTCAACCCGCGTTAAGACCGAAGTGCGCCGTCAGGGCTACAAGTGGCATATTGAATACAATGACGGCGGTAAGACCGCCAAGCCTCTGACCCGAGGTGAAGCCACTGAAGAAACCGGTACTACCCAAACCTTCTACCCCGACCCCACCATCTTTGAAAGCATTGATTTCGATTTCGAAACCTTGCGTGCCCGCTTCCAACAGATGGCTTTCCTGAACAAGGGCCTGACTATCCGTCTCACTGACGAGCGTGACCTGCATGAAGGTGATGAGGTTGCCGGTGAAGATGAAGCAAAGTCTTTAGAACTTAACCAGGTTGGCCCTAATGAAGATGGTTATAAAACTGTCACCTACATGTATGAGAACGGTCTGCTGGACTACGTAAACTTCCTCAACACCTCAAAGAAGCTCACCGTCGTTAACGACGAAATCATCGCGTTTGAAACTGAAGATGCCAACCGCATGATGAGCCTGGAAGTGGCTATGCAGTGGACCACCGCCTACAAGGAATCGGTGCACACTTACGCCAATACCATCAATACCCATGAGGGCGGCACCCACGAAGAAGGTTTCCGCACCGCTCTAACCACCCTCATTAACCGTTTTGCTCGCGATAACAAACTGCTCCGCGATAAGGACGATAACCTGACCGGTGAGGACGTTCGTGAGGGCCTGACCGCTGTGGTTTCAGTGAAGATTTCTGAACCCCAATTTGAAGGTCAGACCAAGACCAAGCTGGGTAATTCAGAAGCTAAGGCTTTTGTTCAGCGTGAAACCCTGGATCAACTGGGTGACTGGCTAGCACGTAATCCGTCCATTGGTAAAGAGGTAGTGCGTCGCGCCATTACCGCAGCGCAGGCTCGTCTTGCTGCCCGTAAGGCCCGTGAGACCACCCGCCGCAAGGGGCTGCTGGAAAGCGGATCGATGCCGGGCAAGCTCAAAGATTGCTCATCTAAAGACCCTTCCATCTCAGAGATTTATCTGGTGGAAGGCGACTCGGCAGGTGGCTCCGCTGTGCGCGGCCGCAACCCCGAAACTCAGGCGATTCTGCCCCTGCGAGGCAAGGTCCTGAACGTGGAGCGTGCTCGCTTGGATCGAGCCCTGTCCAATGCTGAAATCCAGTCTCTTATCACTGCTTTTGGTACCGGCATCGGCGACGATTTCAATATCGAAAAGGCGCGTTACCACAAGGTAGTTCTCATGGCAGATGCGGACGTCGATGGTCAACACATTACTACTCTGCTACTGACCCTTCTCTTCCGCTTCATGCGCCCGCTGATCGAGGCAGGCTACGTCTATTTGGCACAGCCCCCGCTCTACCGCATCAAATGGTCCAACGCCCCTCACGATTATGTCTTCTCAGATGCGGAGCGAGATGCTGCTCTTGAGGCAGGTTACGCGAAGAACCAGCGTCTGCCGAAGGATAACGGAATTCAGCGTTACAAGGGTCTGGGCGAGATGGACTACACCGAGCTGTGGGATACCACGATGGACCCCGAGAACCGCACTCTTCTGCAGGTAAAAATGGAGGACGCGGCTGCTGCTGACCAGATTTTCTCTATTCTGATGGGTGAAGATGTGGAAGCTCGCCGTGAATTCATTCAGCAGAACGCAAAGGACATTCGCTTCCTTGATATCTAAGACATATATTGCTCTCAGCTAGTCAATATGTGTTTAGAAGAATATTAAAATCAAGGAATCAAACGAAGGATTATGATGAGCGACGAACAGAACAACAGCTCAAACGAACCACTTGAAGGCGATGTCATCGAAAACCCCGCCGGTGGTAGGGTCGAGGCAGTAGACCTGCGCTCCGAGATGGAACGCTCCTATCTGGACTACGCCATGGCCGTTATTATCGGCCGCGCACTGCCTGACGTCCGCGACGGTCTCAAGCCCGTGCACCGCCGCGTCATCTACGCGATGTACGACGGTGGCTACCGCCCCGAACGCTCTTTCAACAAGTGCGCCCGCGTCGTGGGCGAGGTCATGGGTCAGTATCACCCCCACGGTGACTCGGCAATTTATGACACCCTTGTTCGCCTCATTCAGGACTGGGTCATGCGCTACCCCTTGGCTCTCGGCCAGGGAAACTTCGGATCACCCGGTAATGACGGTGCAGCAGCCCCCCGTTACACCGAAACCAAGATGGCTCCCCTGGCTCTCGAAATGGTGCGTGACATCAATGAGGACGCTGTGGACTTCCAGCCCAACTATGACGGCAAGAACCAGGAGCCTGTCGTCCTGCCCTCGCGCATTCCCAACCTGCTCGTTAATGGCTCATCAGGTATTGCTGTGGGTATGGCAACCAACATCCCCCCGCATAACCTGCGTGAGGTTGCAGAGGGTGTGCAGTGGTTCCTTGAAAACCCCGCGGCTACCAACGAGGAGCTACTCGAAGCACTCATTGCCCGCATCAAGGGCCCTGACTTCCCTACCGGTGCAACCATTTTGGGCCACAAGGGAATTGAGCAGGCATACCGCACCGGTCGTGGTTCTATCACCATGCGCGCAGTGGTAAACGTCGAAGAAATTCATGGTCGCACCTGCCTGGTCGTCACTGAGCTCCCCTACCAGGCCAACCCCGATAACTTGGCCATCAAAATTGCTGAGTTGGTCAAGGACGGCAAAATCACCGGCATCGCCGACCTTCGCGATGAAACCTCGGGCCGTACCGGTCAACGTCTGGTCATTGTGCTCAAGCGCGATGCTGTAGCCAAGGTGGTGCTTAATAACCTCTATAAGCACACTCAGCTGCAAGAAAACTTCTCAGCCAACATGCTGGCAATTGTAGACGGCGTGCCCCGCACGCTTTCCCTCGATGCCTTCATTCGCCACTGGGTTAACCACCAACTCGAAGTAATTGTGCGACGCACCCGCTACCGACTGCGTCAGGCAGAAGAGGAAGCGCATATTCTGCGCGGTCTTCTCAAGGCACTGGATGCCCTGGATGAGGTCATTGCCCTGATCCGTCGCTCCCCCACTGCTGATGAAGCCCGCACCGGGCTAATGGAATTCCTGGATATTGATGAGGCTCAGTCCCAGGCAATTCTGAATATGCAGCTACGCCGCTTGGCCGCTTTGGAGCGTCAGAAGATTCAGGATCGGCATGATGAGCTGATGCGCATGATTGATAAATATAACTCCATTATTGCTTCTGAGGATCGCCAGCGTACCATCATCTCCGAGGAACTGACCGATATCGTCAACCGTTACGGTGACGAGCGACGGAGTAAGATCCTGATGGGTTACGACGGGGATATGTCCATGGAGGACCTCATCCCCGAAGAAGAAATGGTGGTTACCATTACCCGCGGTGGTTACGTCAAGCGCACCCGCAGCGACCAATACCGCAGCCAGCACCGTGGCGGTAAGGGTATTAAGGGAGCTTCCCTGCGCGGGGACGACGTGGTCCAGCACTTCTTTGTCACCTCCACCCACAGCTGGATCCTCTTCTTCACTAACCTGGGCCGGGTCTACCGCACCAAGGCTTATGAGCTGATGGAAGCGGGGCGTGACGCCAAGGGGCAACACGTTGCTAACCTACTGGCCTTCCAGCCCGATGAAACCATCGCCAAGGTCATGGAGCTCAAATCTTACGAGGACGCCCCCTACCTGGTACTCGCTACCAAAAACGGTTTGGTTAAGAAGACTGCCCTGTCCGATTACGACACCAACCGCACCGCTGGTGTCATCGCCATTAACCTGCGCGAGGGGGATGAGCTAGTATCGGCTCAGCTGGCCTCGGCTGAAGATGACCTCATGCTCATTTCCCGCCAGGGTCAGTCGCTACGCTTCACTGCCACTGACGAGGCACTGCGCCCCATGGGCCGTGCAACTAGCGGTGTTACCGGCATGAAGTTCCGTGATGGGGACGAATTGTTATCGGCTAACGTCGTCACCGATGATTCTTATGTCTTTATCGTTACTGCAGGTGGCTACGCCAAGCGCACGCAGGTGGATCAGTACCGCGTGCAGGGCCGTGGTGGTCTCGGTATTAAGGTCGCCAAGCTGGCCGAAGACCGTGGAGACCTGGTGGGTGGGCTCATTGTTGGTGAGGATGATGAAGTTATGGTCGTCATGCAATCCGGCAAGGTAGTGCGCACCTCTGTATCCGAAGTTCCCGCTAAGGGTCGTGACACCATGGGTGTTATCTTCGCTAAGCCCGGTAAGAATGATGAGATTCTAGAGGTCGCCCGCAACTTCGAGCGGAACATTGATGATGTAGAAGACACCGAAGAAAAAGTCGATAACAGTGCCGAAAACGGTGCCGATGAAGTACCTTTAGAAAACAAGAGCACACCGGCGGAAGCCGAAACCGTAGAAGCACACGGAGGTAACTAGTGAGCACCAACAGCACAGGCGCGGCTCCGCGCCCCGCACCCAGGGCTGGCAACGCGCGAGCGGCGCAGTCTAAGGGGAGTGCTTCACGTAAGCCCCTGGTGCGCCCCGCACCCCGTTCGAAGATCCGCCGCGCTCGCCTGGTGGTCGCTAAGGTTGATACCTTCTCAGTCGCCAAGCTGGTATTCCTGCTGTCTGTGGCTGTAGGTATCGTAACGGTTGTTGCGTCGGTCATCCTGTGGTTGGTTATGCAGGCCACCGGTGCCTTCCAGAGCCTGAATGACATTCTGGCCCTGCTGGGGACCACCGGTAGCGCGGTAGATGTCTCTCAGTATCTATCGCTGGGGCAGGTAGCGCTCTATACCACCATTATCTCGGTGATTAATGTAGTGCTCTTTACCCTCCTGGGGACGCTGGCGGCCATGCTGTACAACGTCGCTGCCAAGCTGGTGGGTGGCGTTGGTGTTACCTTGACGGACGAATAAAGTTTTCACTTAGGAAAGATGGTCCCCTGCTGTCATGAGGAGGGGACCATCTTTTTTGGTCGGAAGATGTTTAAAATACCTCGGGTATTTTTGTGACCCAGAACATGCTTTTTCGATTTGGCAAGCTGTGTGAATCTGTGTAAAGTTATATTTCGTTCTGGTGAAAATCTGAACACCGAGGGCGTATAGCTCAGATGGTTAGAGCGCTACACTGATAATGTAGAGGTCCCAGGTTCAATTCCTGGTACGCCCACTCTCCTTGGTTGAAAGGTTGAAATGAATAAATTCATGGCAATCACTTTAGCGGCAGTCGTAGCAGCGGTTGTAACTAAGAAGGCGAAGGACTCTCAAGAGAATAAAAGCTCTTGGAAAGCTGCTACAGATAAAATTTAATAGGTTGCACCTATATGGGGGCGTGGCGCAATTGGTAGCGCACCTGCTTTGCAAGCAGGGGGTTAGGGGTTCGAGTCCCCTCGCCTCCACTCTTCGGTGATTATAGCAAGAGGGAAACACCCGGTCCCATCCCGAACCCGGAAGTTAAGGCTCTTTGCGCTGATGGTACTGCACTGGTGACGGTGTGGGAGAGTAAGTCATTGCCGAATTAAATGTGATGGAAGAGGCTCAGTCGAAAGACTGGGCCTCTTCTTTTTGTTGTAGGGGAAGGCTATGGGGGAACCCACACCGCTTTAAAGTGAATAATAGGTTAACGAGCGAAGCAGGGTTTGAGGGATTATATGGGGCAAGGCTCGTAAAACCACATGAACCTTCCTACTTATAGACCGTCCTGGATTTATTAAAGGAACATTTTCTCACGTCAAAAGCTATTATGGTGGAATCGAGGGTAGGATCCGGAGGGGTACCCCTGTGTGAATTGTGTGTTTTTTGATCCTTAAACAAAACGCTGTCTGGGGTTTACCTGCAATCTTTCAGATGTTTCCTAAATACTGTTAATAGGCGCATAATCATTGGGTGACTACAGAACTCATCATCCTGGTCATTGTGGTACTTACCGCGCTGGCTTTTGACTTCACCAACGGATTTCACGACACCGCGAATGCCATGGCATCCTCCATCGCAACCGGTGCTCTCAAGCCTAAGACTGCCGTAGCTCTTTCAGCTTCCCTTAATCTCGTCGGTGCTTTCTTGTCCATCGAAGTAGCTAAGACCGTCGGCACGGGGCTGGTGGACTTAGAGACTGCAGGGGGCGGGTCAAGCCTCATGCTTATCGTCTTTACTGGTCTAGTAGGCGCCATCCTGTGGAACGTTCTCACCTGGTTGCTGGGATTGCCTTCTAGCTCCTCTCACGCCCTCTTTGGAGGGCTAATTGGTGCGACATTAGCATCCTTGGGAACAAGCGGAGTGCTCTGGAATGGGGTGCTAATGAAGATTATCGTTCCGGCTCTTCTAGCGCCCCTTATTGCCGGTATCATCGCATATATCAGCACCAGGGTGGTCTACCGCGTTACAGTGGCAGTGCCTGAGAACCGTAAGAAGAAAAACTTCCGCTTTGGTCAGATTTCTGCTGCTTCTCTCATGTCGCTAGCACACGGTACCAATGACGCTCAAAAGACCATGGGTGTTATTTTTCTAGCCCTCGTTGCGGCACAGGAAATCGATCCGTCGGCGGATATACCCTTCTGGGTTCGCCTGGTCTGTGCGGTAGCTATTGCCCTGGGAACCTACCTGGGTGGGTGGCGCATCATCAAAACTCTGGGTAAGGGTATCGTCGATATCGAAGGCCCTCAGGGTTTCTCTGCTGATGGTTCTTCTGCTGCCATTATTTTGACGTCCTCTCATTTCGGAATGGCTCTTTCGACTACTCACGTAGCTACCGGTTCTATCATCGGTTCAGGTGTGGGACGCCGTGTTGCAGTGAAATGGTCGACTGCCCGGCGCATGATAGTTGCCTGGACTATTACCCTCCCCGCCGCAGGCAGTGTTGGTGCTCTGACATGGTTCGTCGGTAATTACATCAACCACTTCACGGGTAGTGATTGGATGGGGGAAGCAACCGTATTTCTGATTCTGGTCGGATTTTGCGCCTGGATGTGGGCACATTCGCGCAAGAGCGCTATTAGCCACATTGATATGCATGCCGGTGAAGTCGTGCGAACCCGTGAAGTGCATACTGAATCCCTCCCCGTCATACAGAAGGTTGGTCAGTAATGCTTCTCGCTGAAATCTTCCATAAGATTTATCCCGTGTTCTTGGCTGGACTTGTCTTTGGGGCAGGTCTACCCATTCTGTATGCGGTTGCCGTGCGGCTTGTGAGCGGCACAGCCACTGAAACTGCTGACGGTACCGTAAAGGTTGAAGTGCAGCACCCTCTAGCTAGGGTAGCTGCCTACGCTATTTTTGTGCTGCTGGCGCTGGCAATTTTCACTGGTATTCTGTGGATTGCAAAAGACTTCCTCTACGCCTACACGGGTTTTAACCTCTTTGGGGTCGCTGACTAGCATCAATCCCGTATAACCTTAAGTGCTTAAACTAAAGCGCCACCCTGATGTTGAAGGGTGGCGCTTTGGGCGACGTGTGGAGACGCTGGGTTTTTATATCAAGGTTGCGGCGTAGAAAATGCCCAGAGCCAATGTAAAACCAACGAGGCCAATGAGGGTTTCCATCACCGTCCAGGTCTTGAAGGTTGTCTTTTCGTCCATATTGAAGAAGCGGCTGACCAGCCAGAAGCCGGAGTCATTGAAGTGAGAGAGAATCACCGATCCAGCGGCGACAGCAATGACCAGAGCAGAGAGTTGGAGATCCCCGTATCCTGCGGCCTCGACGCCCGGAGCAATAAGACCAGCTGTGGTCGTCAGGGCTACGGTCGCTGAACCCTGAGCAACACGTAGGATACCCGAGATGATAAAGCCAGCAACAATGAGGGGCACACCCATGTCGCCCAGTACATCGGTCAGTGAAGCACCAATACCCGAGGTACGCAGTACGCCACCAAACATGCCACCGGCACCGGTAATCAGAATAACCGAGCAAACAGCGGGGAGTGCACCTTCCATGGTGATGTTGATGTGTTTTTTGTGGACGCCACGGCGGTTGCCCAGTACGTACATGGCCACCAGTGTGGTGATGAGAAGGGCAACAGGTGTTTCCCCCAGCATGCGCAGGGTCTGGTACCAGGTCTGGTCAGTGACGTCCTCTGCGAGAATACCCGAAGTGGCTAGTGTGTTCAGGCCGGTGTTCATAAAAATCAGCAGCATGGGTAGCAGAAGAACAAACAGGACGGTGCCAAAGCTAGGCGGATTTTTAGGATCGTCCGGCTCCTCATCGATGCCCAAGAGAGCGGGGACCGGCAGATTGATGCGAGCGCCGATATAGCGGCTGAAGAGGTAAACCGCCAGATACCAAGTGGGAATTGCAATTACCAGGGCGACCAGCAGAAGGACACCAACGTTAGCGTTGAAGAAGGCAGCAGCTGATACCGGGCCGGGGTGGGGTGGAGTGAAGACATGCATGACCGAGAAAGCACCTGCCACGGGAATGCCGTAGAACAGCATAGAACCGCCTACCCAGCGAGCTACCGAGAACATGATAGGCAGCATGACCACCAGCCCGGCATCAAAGAAGATGGGGAAGCCAAAGAGCATGGATGTCACACCCAAGGCGATAGGTGCCCGCTTTTCACCAAAGACCGAGATGAGTTTGTGGGCAAGCACTTGCGCACCGCCGGAAGTCTGGATGAGGATACCCAGCATGGCGCCTAGGCCTACGAGAAGTGCGACGGATGCCAGCGTACTGCCGAAGCCGCTGAGCATAACCGGCACCACCTGGGCGGTGGGAATACCCGCTGCAATTGCGGTGAGAACACTGACCAAAATAAGAGCGGGGAAGGCGTGCACCTTCAACTTCATGATGAGCACAAGAAGCAGGGCTACAGCTGCTGCCGCAATAGCCAGTAGGGGCCCTGCTGTTAGGGTTTGTGTCCAGTCTTCGATGGTCATGAGAAGTTTACTCCGTAGGTTTGTGTCAGTGTGTTTTCAGCATTGTAAGCGATGTCATCCAGCGGGGGAGTGATGTCAAGGGTGAAACCTAGTTCGTCCGCCTCGAGGGGTTCGAGGGTCGCTAATTGTGAGTCAAGCAGGGTAGTGGGCATAAAGTGACCGCGTCGGTGAGTCATGCGGTCTGCAATTAGTTCTTTGGAGCCTGTGAGATGCAGAAAAATCACGCGGCCAGGTGCGGTGCGCAAAGCGTTGCGGTACTGCTTTTTAAGAGCTGAGCAGGTGATGATGGTGTTCTTGCCCTGTGCTGCCTGTTCGGTAGCCCATGCGGCGATATCAGCCAGCCAGGGCGCACGGTCCTCATCGGTAAGTGGATTGCCCGCACTCATCTTCTGGACGTTGGACGCCGGGTGTAGATCATCGCCTTCGGCAAAGCTAAAACCGGTGCGATGGTGCAAACGGTGGGCTAGCTCTGTTTTTCCGGTGCCGCTGACGCCCATCACGACGATATGGACGATATTTTGTGGTGTGATAGTCATGCTTTTGATTTTAAGGACCGACACAATGAGAGCCTAAAGGGGTGTGCTAAAGCAGTATTTTAGGAAATGTAGTGATTCTACTGTGGTCTATCTAACCCATGTTTGGTAAGCTTATGTTTGCACGTGAAAAAATGTGTAGTATAGTTTTATATGCACCTACGGGGGCGTGGCGCAATTGGTAGCGCACCTGCTTTGCAAGCAGGGGGTTAGGGGTTCGAGTCCCCTCGCCTCCACTCTTCGGTGATTATAGCAAGAGGGAAACACCCGGTCCCATCCCGAACCCGGAAGTTAAGGCTCTTTGCGCTGATGGTACTGCACTGGTGACGGTGTGGGAGAGTAAGTCATTGCCGAATTAAATGTGATGGAAGAGGCTCAGTCGAAAGACTGAGCCTCTTTTTTTATGCCCAGAAAAAGACCCCTGAGATACCACGCCGCTCGCCAGTAGGAGGGTCGGAGAAGTAGATAATCATCTGTATATCATTCACGGATAGGCCCGTCGATGAAAGCTGGATAAGCTGTAGTTTTTGACGGATGCAAAAACGCCGACGCATTATCTCTCATGCGTCGGCGTTCTCAGCTAGCTATAAACCGCTACCTCAAACACAAAACTTATGCAGCGGGGGTCTTCCAGGGATCCTCAACGGGGCGGGAAGCCTTGTAAGCAGCAGCGCCAGCAACGGTGCCCGCAACCAGCAGACCCAGAACTAGCCAACCCTTGCCGCTCTTTTTAGAAGCTTTCTTCTGCTCCTTAGCGAACTGGGCAGCAGCCTTTACAGCGGCCTTCTGTGCATTCTTTACAGCCTTCTTGTCGCCAGTTACTTTAGCCGCAACGGTGTTGACCGGTGCAGGAACTTCAGCGTCTGAGAGCTTAACAGCAACGGTATCAGCAACTTCAGCAGCTTTGACACGGGCAGTTGACACAGCATCTTCAACTACCGGGGTGACATCATCAATGGTGTGCTGGATTTTATTCACCAGGGTGTTTTGCACCTTGTCCAGCTTCTTGTGAGCGTCTTTAGCCACTGAATTAGTGGTCTTCTTTGCGTTCTTTCCGTGCTTCTCAGCGGTCTTCTGGAGATCAGCAAACTTGTTGGCTGTGAACTTCTCAGCGCGAGCAGTTTTCTTGTCAGCCAGCTTGGTCAGTTTGTCTGCCTTCTTGCCGGTCTTCTTCTGAGCCTTTGCAAAGAATCTCTCTGCCTGCTTCTGAGCTTTCTTAGCCTTAGCATTTTTGGTTAGAGCCATGTCTCTACCTCCAGGTTGATTTCAGCGCCGCGAAGGACGCAGCGGTTAACTGTTATTCATAAGCTTACGAAATATGCTTGTAAAAAGCAGTTTATATACGAAAAGAAACCTGGTGTTCTCTGCCCGCTAAAGACCATGTCCCTTTATCTATCAACTGCGAAATTCCGTCATGTTGGCTCAATCTACGTTCCTACGAATAAGCTTCAGAGTTCACCCCCAGCGGGACTATTCGAATCGAAACAGACTTTTACGGACCTATTAGGGTTTCTGCCAGAGAAGTTCCCCGTGCGGGATGACAAAGAGAGCGCCAGGCTGTGAACCCCATTCTCTCCACTCTTGAGCCACCTCTTGCAATTCCTGAATACTAGTCAGACCTGTCTCAACAATTTGTTGCCCTAGGACAGTTTGTTCTATTCGCTCAGCCCATGAACAGGCCAGTTGTTGAGCCTCTTCACCCGTGTATGTCCAGGTGGAAGTTGTAAAACGTGCTCCGCTTAAACCCGCCTGCCGAGCATACGAAAGAAGTCTGCGTCCAGCACTTGGTTCCCCACCGTTATTCCGAGCAACCTGTAGATAAAGTTCTCGCCATCGTGAAATTTTGGATGATGCAGGGAACCAGAAAAAGCTCTCGTAGTCGGCGTCCCGAATAGCAACATACCCACCAGGCCTTACTACACGAGCCATTTCTGTGAGAGCCTGAATAGGATTGCTAACGTGTTGAATCACCTGGTGCGCATGAGCTATATCAAAAATATTGTCTGAAAAGCTGAGGTGATGTACGTTTTCTACGGAGAATTTTGCCGAAATTCCTTGTTCAACGGTCAGGCCCTTATCGAGAAGATGTCTTTTGCAGAGGTTTAACTCTTCCTCCCCAATTTCAGTGGCTGTTACCTTGCCAGTTAACCGTGCAAAATCTGCGGTGATACTGCCGGGGCCGGCACCAATATCCAACAGATTCATGCCCGGGGCGAGATATGGTCTGAGATAGGCCGCAGAATTATCGATGGTACGCTGCTGGTGTGCATTGAGGACTGGTGTTTGGTGCCCGTGAGTATAGGACTCTTTCATTGTTAAATTTCACTTTCAAAACGAATAATGAAATCTAACTTATCCACAATTTCATTATATGAACATTAGATTTCATAATTTAGATATCATTAAAATACTGCACTTGACTGCAGCTCATAGTAGAAACCGTGAACCTCTTTACGTTTTCTCCCCCCCTATATATCTTTCGCTTACATATCTTTCGCTGAGTGCAAAAGCGCAGTCTATGTCTAGCATCTGTGGAGGATGGCATGACAGAATGGGGAACATGACTGCAACTGCTAAAGCAACACTTCACACTAACCACGGCGACATCGTTGTTAACCTCTTCGGTAACCACGCGCCGCTGACCGTCAAGAACTTCATCGGTCTCTCCGATGGTACCCAGGAATGGCGCCACCCCCGCACCGGTGAAGTAGAGAACGGTCCACTCTACAAGGACGTCGTTTTCCACCGCATTATTCGCGACTTTATGATTCAGGGTGGTGACCCCCTGGGCCAGGGCATCGGCGGCCCCGGCTACCAGTTCAAGGACGAAATCCACCCCGAACTGAGCTTCAACAAGCCCTACCTGCTGGCCATGGCAAACGCTGGCCCCGGCACCAATGGCTCACAGTTCTTCATCACCACCGTTGAAACCCCCTGGCTCAACGGCCGCCACACCATCTTCGGTGAAGTTGTTGATGAGGATTCCAAGAAGGTCGTTGACGCTATTGAAGGCGTAGCAACCGGTGCTATGGACCGCCCCGTTGAGGACGTCGTTCTCTCCTCAATCGACATCGAAGAACTCTAAGCCTTAGAGGATTTTTATCACGTAAGTGCCCGCCCGATTTATCGGGTAGGGCACTTACTTTATACCCGCGGCAAGGCTGCAAGAAAGGACGCCAGTGAGCGAGCCCGCCAGCTACGGCTATAACAACAATCAGCAATCGGTCTGCCCACGCCACCCGGACCAGGTAACCTACGTACGGTGCGGGCGCTGCGGCAGACTTGCCTGTGGAAACTGCCAAATACCCCTAGAAGTGGGCATGATGTGTGTGGACTGTATGCAACAGGTGCGTGCCTCCCAGCCCGCCAGCCGTACAACCCGTAGCAAACCGATGGTGACCTACGCTCTCATTGCTCTTAACGTGGTGGTATGGGCTCTGCAGTGGGTTTTCCCCAGCGTCTCCACCTTTGGGCTTTACAACCCTGCCTGGGTTGAATATTCGGGGGAGTGGTACCGAGCTCTAACCTCCGGCTTCCTGCATTCGCTGGGTAACCTCTCCCACCTACCGCTCAACATGTTCTCCCTCTATCTTTTTGGGCAGGCGCTAGAACCAATTCTGGGACGGTGGAAATTCCTATCGACCTACCTGCTCTCAATCCTGGGAGGATCAGCTGCAGTGCATCTTATAGCCCGCTTCTGGGGCGATTATGGGGATATGACCACCAGTGTCCTGGGTGCATCCGGTGGGGTATTTGGTCTCTTTGGAGCCTTCTTTGCACTGGCACGCGCTCGCAGGCAGAGTACCAGCGGGATTATGGTGCTGGTGGCTATCAACTTTGTTTATGGGCTGATGTTCCCCGGAGTTTCCTGGGAGGCACATCTGGGAGGGTTAGTAACGGGTGCTATCGTAGCCACCCTACTGAGCAGATTGCCCGAACCTCGAAAACGGAAATAAGTATCCACAGGATCTATCCACAGCTGTTAATAACTACATGAGTGTAATTCCAATAGTGTTAACAGGCTGTGGATAGTGCTAGTTCGGCTTTAAATCACAGTAAATTACATCGGTGTAAGAGATTTCCCCAATTTTATCCCCACCTGTGGATAACTGTCAGGAACAGGGTGTGTAGAAAATGTAATTTCAAGTTTTCAGCCCTCCTGGTGGGAAAGTGCAGCGTAACTTCCGAATAGTACCCCATCGAATAAAGGACATTACATATGAAGAAAGTTAACTGGCTTGGCAATGGTATTGCTTTGCTGCTTTTCATTGCAGTTCCTCTAGCAATCGGTTTTACCGGCAGTTTTCTCACCGCAGATCAGGTCGATGGTTGGTATGCTTCAGCGGATCAGGCACCCTGGACGCCACCTAACGCGGTGTTCGGCCCCGTGTGGACTCTGCTTTACGTGATGATCGGTGCAACGGGATGGTTGCTCTGGCGCTCTACAGTTACACGCCAGCGACGACAAGCCTTTATTCTCTACGGCATTCAGCTGGTTCTCAACGCTGTTTGGAGCCCGCTCTTTTTTGGCGCCTACCCCACCTACGGTGTAGCGGGTCTATGGGTGGCTTTAGTGGTTATCTACCTGCTACTGCTCACGGTTATGACGAGCATTAAGGTTTTTGCCTCCGTGAGCAAAATAGCTGCTGGGCTCTTTGTGCCCTATGGTCTCTGGGTTGCATACGCCAGCACCCTTAACCTCTATATGGCACTACATAACTAAGAAGTAATATTTTTCATGAGAGGGCTCTGACTAGTTAATCTTGAGCCCTCCCTGCAAATCTATAGGGGTTTCTCTGAAATCTATTTAATCGAAGATTCAATGAGAGCAGCGACAGACTTCGGAGCAGAGATGGCTGAGGCAACGAAAGCTTCATCAGAGGTGCGCACAGTAGGGACCACTGCATTTCCGTTATTAACACTCTTTACATAAGCCTCAGCGTCGGCGTCTTCCCAAATATTGACCCACAGAGCACGGTCTCCTATTTCTCCCAGACCATCATTTAAACGCTGGCAGAAAGGGCAGCCAGGGCGCCAATAGATTGCTACCCCGCCCTTTGTTACAAATTCTTCAGCCTCAGCGTGGGTGCTTACTTCACGGTTCATTGGATGTACTCCTTGCTACGTCATGGGTGATAATACTCTACTGAACATCTGCCCCAAGAATGTTATTCCCAGCCCTCTCTGCAGTGATACTTGGGTTCTGGCACAAAAGACGGGAGGTAACTATCAACAGTTACCTCCCGCCCAAGGAACAAACTTAGTCCTTCTTGAGGGAATCAGTTACGCCTGAAACGGCACCCTTGATGTCCTCGACCTTATCTTTGATGCCGGCCTTGAGCTGATCGGTCTTGCCTTCAGCTTCAAGATGGCTATCGCCGGTAACCTTACCGCCGAATTCTTTAGCCTTACCGGCCAAATTTTCTGCACCATTGTCAATCTTGTTATCTTCAGCCATGAGGTAGCTCCCTTCTGTCCCGCTCAGATAGCGGGGATAAAAACAGAACCCAATAATCTATTGCCTAGATGATTGGCCCTGCACTGTAAAAACCTGAAATTTTTTACTTACCGAAGC
Organism: Rothia endophytica; assembly: GCF_039543885.1. Lineage (NCBI taxonomy): Bacteria > Bacillati > Actinomycetota > Actinomycetes > Micrococcales > Micrococcaceae > Rothia > Rothia endophytica. The sequence continues at coordinate 90,193 of NZ_BAABKP010000005.1, read as the reverse complement.
GCTCGCTGAGCTTGCCGGCTGCGTCGTTAACGGTGTCTTTAGCCTGCTGCGCGTAATCGTCGTTGACGACCTCCTTGCCAGCCTTATCATTGACGGTATCCTTGGCCTTGTCAACGTTGTCATTGACGGCGTTGTTGAGATCGAAACCCATGGTTCTACCCCTTTCTACAGGAAATGTGGACGGTTCACCCGAAGGATTACCGTTGATACTAAGCCTACGCAAGAAATGTGTTTAAATAAACTATCTATCTCGAAAAGATAGAAAAATCTAGGGTAAACCCCAGCATGTTCGAAGGAAAGCTAACGAAAACACGGTGAAGAAAAAGGAACTACTCCCCAGCTAGACATTTACAGGCGTACACTATTTCTTCAGACGGCTCCACTGAACCGCCTATGAGATTTATGAGTGGTTAGGAGCCTCTCGTGCCTGCCCTTTTGCACAAAATCTCGACTCGCTCTCACAACAGTGACCCCGAGCCGACACCTCACCCTTTGATTCAGCACGCACAAACACGTGCATCCCGTTGGCTGATGCATGATTCCCCTGAGCTTACCGCTGAAATTCAGGGCCCGCACGGTAGAAATAACACCCACCATGGCCATCCCTGGTGGAAGGTTATGTGTCTATCGGGCGTAGATTACTTCTCTACTCTTGGTTATCAGCCGGCCCTCGCGGCTCTCGCCGCGGGACTGCTTGCACCACTAGCTACCCTCATACTGGTTGCTGTTACTCTGCTAGCTGCCTTACCCATCTATCGCCGCATTGCTCAAGAGAGCCCTCGGGGTGCCGGTTCCATCCATCTTCTCGAGTGCCTCCTCTCAAAGTGGAACGCCAAAATATTTGTGCTCATCCTGCTCGGGTTCACCATCACCGACTTCGTCATCACTATTACACTCTCTGCCGCTGACGCTGCTGCGCACCTGGAAGCTAACCCACTGGTAGCTCCTGCGCTGGGCGATCACCACATGGTACTGACCCTTGGCTTACTAGCCCTACTTACGGCCGTCTTTCTGCGGGGATTCAACGAAACCATTAACGTCGCTGTGGTGCTGGTAGCTATCTTTATTCTTCTCAATCTTCTGGTGATTGGTGCTAGCTTCATAGAAATACTGCATACTCCTCATATCACCGGTAATTGGTGGTACGCGCTCACTGCGCAAAATGGTAACCCCTGGCTAGCTCTGGCGCTCGTGGTTCTGATTTTCCCCAAGATTGCCTTGGGACTTTCAGGCTTTGAAACCGGTGTGGTGGTTATGCCCCAAATCGGTAGCAAAAAATGCTCAGAAACTGACCAAGGTGACCTCAGGATACGTGGCGCAAAAAAGCTTCTCACAACAGCCGCCCTGACCATGAGTGTGCTCTTGATATGTTCATCTTTCGCTACCACCCTTCTTATCCCTCAGGAGGAATTTAAAGAGGGTGGAGATGCTAATGGTCGGGCGCTTGCTTATCTGGCGCACGACCTTCTGGGTGAAGGGTGGGGCACAGCCTATGACATTTCAACCATTCTTATCCTCTGGTTTGCTGGGGCCTCCGCTATGGCTGGGCTGCTCAACCTCGTCCCTCGATATCTGCCGCGCTACGGCATGGCACCAGAGTGGACGCGTGCCTCGCGCCCCCTGGTTCTTGTCTTTAGCGCTGTCTGCGTCTTCGTCACCCTTATTTTCGATGCGGATGTTGAAGCTCAAGGCGGCGCTTACGCCACCGGTGTTTTAGTGCTTATGACCAGTGCTGCCGTAGCGGTCACTCTTTCCGCTAAAAAACGCCGTCAAAGGGCAACCTTTCTCTACTACCTCTCTGCCACGATTATCTTTGGTTACACCACCATTGCTAATATCTTTGAACGACCCGATGGCTTACGTATCTCCCTTTTCTTTATTGGCGGAGTTGTTTCTCTCTCGCTTCTCTCCCGGGCACTGCGCTCCTACGAGTTGCGAATCGACAGCGTAAACTTTGACCAGTCGGCGCTGGCTATACTAGCGTGCAGCTCCAAACCTCTGCACCTGATCGCTCATCTGCCCGATAATTTTAATGCTGCTGACTACGGGGAAAAACTATCCCGGGAGCGTTGGGCTCATAACCTAGAGGCTGATGCCCGCATCATATTCGTTGAAATTGCTGTGGAGGACCCCAGCAACTTCAGCTCAGAACTCGTGGTGCATGGTCTAGATGAAGGCGGGTATCAGGTGCTCAGTGCTTCTGGATCTTCGGTGGCCAACAGCATTGCAGCCCTTTCTCTTGCCGTGCGAGATATAACCGGGCAGGTGCCGCATATCTACCTGGACTGGGCGGCCGGTTCACCCCTCAAAAACTACATTGCCTTTGTACTCTTTGGGCAGGGACAAATCGCATCGACGGTCCACGAGGTACTTCGACGGGCAGAAAAGACCTTGCAGTACCGGCCCGTAGTCCATGTTTCTTAGATGGGTGAAACAGGGACTTCTGTTTGACTTAGAGGTCCCTGTTCGCTGCTTGGCCTGCCACCATAGGGAGGAACTCAGGGGCAGCAAAGCCCCGCTGCGCATAGGCAAGGGCAACTCTTTCAGCCGCATGCTGTAGCTTATCGCTGTCAATCAATGCCATGACCGCTCCGCCAAAACCACCCCCGACGATGCGGGCGCCTAGCGCACCCGCTGCTAGGCAGGCGTCTACAGCTATATCGATTTCTCGACGTGAGACACATAGCTCATCACGCATAGATACAAATGATTCGGTAAAAAGACGCCCCAGTTCTTCCCATGCGGTGGCGCCCAAGAGCTCGGTATTTTTGAGCAGATAAGCGGCACGTTCAACCAGCGTCATATCGTGTAAGGTGTGGCGCAACCAGCCGCGTGGAAAGACTGGTTTATCGGCTGACTCATCGAGGGCTGCGAGGGCACGGTTGACCGTCGAATCCACCAAATCCAGGCGCCACTTCTTGGCCTGCTGCTCACTGAGCCCCGCGCACGAAAGATCAGCGGGCAGGGCGTTACGGAGATAATCAAGACCCATGCCTGCCGTGGCAGCTTCATTAGCTGCCCGTCGAGCCGCAAACTCACCGCCCGCTAGTTTATGGGGGGTGTTGGTGTTGATGACGAGCCAGCTCAAGTGAGCCTGATCTACATCGGCTTCAACCGCTTCAATAGAAAAATCTCTAAAGTCAATCACCAGGGCTTTACCCGGCTGAGATCGGAGGGACGCCGTCTGGTCAAGACCGCCTGTGCGAGCTCCTGCTACTACATTCTCAGCTGTGATGCAGACCTGGGCCAGGCGGGCTCGCAGGGCATCATTGGTGGGACTGAGGTCAGAAGGTAGTGCGTCTGTTGCCGAGCACCCCGCGCGCAAGGGGCAGGAAAGATCAAGGAGAGCGAGGGCAGTTGAACATTCCAGGGCTGCTGACGATGAGAGACCGCCGCCTACCGGGACCTTGGAGTTAATGAGAAGATCGGCACCAAAATTGAGTGGAAGAGCAATATCTCGCCCGCCCTCATGATTCATGGCCCAGGCGACACCGGCTACGTAGGTAAACCACCCTTTGAAAGTACCCGGTTGAATTTCACGCACCACCACCGTGCGGTCGTCCCCCGGCATTTGCACCGAGGATGCGCGGAGCACCCCGTCCGTGCGCATCCTACCCGCCACATAGGTGCGATAGGGCAGGGGCATGGGCATGCAAGAACCACCCAAAAAGTCAATGTATTCACCCAGGAGGTTCAAGCGCCCCGGAGCTGACCATACGCCATCGGGTTCAACCCCGTATTTTTTGATGAAGGCGGCGCGCACTGTTTCTACCTCTGCGGCATGATCTGGCAGGGTAGCCCAGTGGGGTTCAACGCGAATAGTCAAGGGTGCTCTTTTCTTCCGGAGGTAAACCTCTTGTATAACGTACTGCCGTGTGAGGTTATTTCAAAAACCCCGTGAATACTGCCTGGATAGCTTGCCGATAGGGGAGAGGGGCTTCAGTAGGAGGAGGGGAATTGCCCAACAAATAGCGGGTCTGATCCTGTTCGATGAAACCCAGCGCCACATGTACCAGTGTAAGTGCCGCTAAAGGGGCTTGTTGAGAACCGGTGTGATGGGTGAGGTAGGTCGTCAGATGATCTAAAAACTGTAGCTGATGAGGGTCTAGGGCTAGCGCCAGTCTGACTACTTCTGCAGCTTCTTTGACAGGAATCAGATGACTGTATACATCAGCGAAAATTCTATCTATCTCCCCCTGTTCGGCAGGGAAAGGGACATCGTTAAGAATGCGCGAAGCAAGGGAAGCGAGCAGCTCCTGTTTATTCTTCACATGGTAGTAAAGTGCCCCCGGAGCCACACCCAACTCGGTAGCTAGGCGTCGCATAGACAGATCCGCAAGACCATACTGGTTCAGCAGGGTAAAAGCGGTATTAAGAATTCGATCACGGTTTAAGGGCACCCTCTTATTGTTGCCTATTCTTTACGTCTTCGCCCACTTCCCAGTTTTAAGTTGAGCTGTGCAGGAGTAGATTTGACCTATGGCTTTCAATTTTTCAGATTTCACCACTAAAGTGCGCGCAGGCGGTAACGCCACGGCTGAAGACATCCACGGCATTCTGACCGCAAGCCCTGCGGCTACCTTCGCTCTCGTTGAATTTGCTGCCGAGCAACGCAGATTGTTTTTTCAAAACAGCCTAGAAGCGGGCAATTTACTGGGTTCTGAAAATATGGTCAAACCTGCATCAGTGCTGGTGGAGATAAATGCACCCATCAATGCTGATGAACTAACCGAAACCATTATGGGCATCGCATCTGACTCCGAGGTGCAGCGCACTACCGTGGAGTTTGTGCAGGGGCAGGCGCCGCACCTTCCCATGGAAGCTCTCAGAGTGCTGGCTGCTTTCCGCCTAGCGGCACCGGTAAAAAGCTTACGCCTTGGGACCAGCCGAACCTCAACCTTGCGTTCTTTGCAACCGCTTGCAATGCACATGATTGATTCCATGCTACTCAGTGAATTTTCAACTGACCAACCACAAGCAATTTTTGAGGATCTTAAGCTCATCAGGGACGCTGGGGTGGTGGTAGACGGATCCGCCGGTCGAGATCTTGTCTCGGAATACGTAGCGGATCTTGAAGGACGAGGAATCGCTAATGCGGCAGAGTTAGCAGAGCTGGTCATTAATACATCTAATCAAGGCAGAGGTGGGTGCGGCGGAAACTGCGCCTGCGGAAGCGGTGGCTGCTCCTGAAATGAGCGGTGTGTCTCGAAGTGTGACAATCCAGTGAGGAGCCAGTCAGCCTTAAATCGCTGATGACAGGGTACTTTCAAGAAATTTGCAGATTTTTCACCTACCATGGGTAAGTGCTCACAAACCGTGACAGACCAGTTATATTCTTGGAAAAGAATATTTGAAGAAACCTTAAGGAAGCATGGATCCCAAAGAACTTTCGCCCGCCTACTTCACCTCACTGGCATCAGTTGTGCTTGGTGCCTTCATGATTGGCGCTAGCTCAACTCTTGTTTCGGTGCTTGGCTGGCTTCTACTCTTTGCTGGAGTGGGGCTGAATGCCTTTTCTACCTTGATTATGGTTCAGCGACTAAAAGGTGGCCCGCTTCCTGCTGCCCTCACCGGTGAGGCACATTCAACACAGCATGAGTATGTAGAGACTGAAACTGCCGAACCTGAACCTGACACCGAAGCTCATCATATTGTTGACAGCGAAGCTCAGGAGTCATCCTCTAAAGAGGGCGACCAGCGCATCTTCCGCTCCCCTTCACCCCGACCCCGTGTGCGCTAAAAGAAAGAAGAAGAATATATGGATACCCGCTTCCTTCTCTCTCCCGCCTATCTTGTCTCAGTTGCCGCACTTATCGTAGGGGCAATTCTTAGCGGAACTGCCCTCATGATTGTGGGTTGGATTATCTTCATCGTAGGTCTGGCTCTCAACTCGATGGCCCTGGTTGTGTTGGCCAATAGGGAACAGCTCTATAAAACTCAGCGCGTGGGCACTATACCCAAGGCTGGCCAGAAGCAGACCAATAACTAGTTGTCTCACGAGATTTTAGAGGGGTTTGTTCACACCTCTGGTTTGTGTGAGATTCTCTCCAAAATATTATTGAAAAAGTCAGTAAAGTGCGCCCAGGAGCTGTCTTCAATTTCAGTTAGCGCGATTTCACGCACTTCGTGAGCATAGATGCGTTGGGCCTTCTCATATACGGACAGGCCGGTATCTGTGATGATAATTCCTTTACCGCGCCGATCACTTTCTACGGGCTCTTTTCTCACCCACTTGTGGCGCATCAGAACCTCAATCTGATAGGTAAGACGTGAGGGTGAAACGTTGGTTTTCTGCGCCAACTCACCCATACGAACGGCGGTGGGGGCACCCTTTCGCGAACCTACCAATGCGGAAAGAATAAGAAAATCCGTGAGCTTTATCTCCGCATGAGCGCGGAGAGTGCGATCAAGATGAGCATTTAGTGCGGCTAAGGCATTGTTGCATGCCGTCCATAGCTCTTCTTGTTCTTTGGTGAAATTTTGGGTGCCGTGGGATGCACTCATAAGAATCCCTTTTCCTATGACCTATCTGTATCGAACCCCGGAATAGAGAATGTAGCGTAGGTCTCTTTGTAAAAAAGATTATCTCTTTTTAAGTAGTATTTTAAAATTTATCTGAAATATTAAGATAAAGATATGAGGATTGGGAAGAATTTAGCGTGCAGTATTTAACCTCAAGAGCTCTTCAAAAGGGGTTACCTCTAAAGCGCCCGGGTGTGTTTGAGCTTGGTTTTGCTGGGATGGTTTTGCTCCCCCCAGCGTCCACGCTAATAGCTGACTAAACTCTGCTGCCGCATCTTGAATTCGAGAAGTAAGCGCTGTATCAGCACCAAAATCATCGGTGGATACGAAGACTCCTGAGGGCGATACGAGCGCCTTCAGATAAGAAAAGAGGGGGCGCATGGCACTGTCAATCACCAAGGAGTGTCGAGCTGTGCCCCCGGTGGCCGCCAATAAAACAGGTTTACCTGCCAGGCTTCCATCTTCCACCAGATCCCAGAAAGATTTGAAGAGCCCTGAATAGCTCGCTTTGAAAACCGGGGTGACCGCGATAATTGCGTCAGCCTCATTTACTGCCTTAAGTGCTGCATCAAGCGGTTCCGCAGGGAAGCCGGTGAGATAGTGATGGGTGATGTCTTTGGCAAGAGAGCGTAGTGAAATGACCGTAAACCGGGCGTCTATCCCTGCTCTGTCGAGTGCTCCTGCTGTTGCTTGGCGCAACTGTTCACCGAGTAAGGCCGTGGTTGATGGTTCGCTCAAGCCGGCGGTGACGACAACAATGTGTGCTGTTCTCATGGTGTTACTCCTACCGACCCACAGTAGCTGCGCTGTTGGCCTGCTTCATCTCTTCAAGTTTGGCGGCGTAGCGAGGGTGCAGGGGTGCGGTTGATGGGACGTGCGCCGGGCGCATTTTCTCAAACTCTTGACGTAACACCGGCACCACTTCTTCACCCAAGAGATCCAGCTGGTGTAGAACCTCTATGAGGGGAAGACCTGCATGGTCCATGAGGAAGAGCTGACGCTGGTAGTCCCCGGCATAGTCGCGGAAGCTCAGGGTCTTTTCGATGACCTCCTGCGGTGAACCCACGGTCAGCGGGGTCTGTGCGGTGAAATCTTCAAGGCTGGGGCCCCCACCATAAACCGGTGCGTTATCGAAATAGGGGCGGAACTTGCGCACGGCGTCCTGAGAATTCTTGCTCATGAAAACCTGACCGCCCAGACCAACAATCGCCTGGTCAGCTTTACCGTGCCCGTAATGTTCAAAGCGCTCGCGGTAGAGACTTACCATTTGAGTGGTGTGTTCCTTGTTCCAGAAGATGTTGTTATGGAAGAAGCCGTCACCATAGTAAGCTGCCTGTTCGGCGATTTCAGGGGTGCGGATGGAGCCGTGCCACACAAAGGGGGCGGTTTTGTCCAGGGGTTGCGGGGTCGCTGTAAAGGAATTCAACGGTGTGCGGAAGTTGCCCTTCCAGTTCACTACCTCTTCCGTCCACAGGCGGCGCAGTAACGCGTAGTTTTCAATCGCCAGATTGACGCCCTGGCGAATATCTTTGCCGAACCAGGGGTAAACGGGGCCGGTGTTGCCGCGACCCATCATGAGATCCATGCGACCGTCTGTAAGGTGTTGCAGGGTGCCATAATCCTCCGCGATACGCACCGGGTCAGTGGTAGTAATCAGTGTGGTGGAGGTGGAGAGCTGGATGCGCTCGGTCTGGGCTGCGATGTAGGCCAGGGTAGTGGTGGGGGATGAGGCGACGAAAGGTGGGTTATGGTGCTGACCCATAGCAAAGACATCCAGACCCACTTCTTCCGCCTTTTTGGCAATCTGGACGATGGCCTGCTGGCGCTCGTATTCACTGGGGGTTTTGCCGGTAGTGGGGTCTGTGGTGATGTCGGTGACGGTGAAGATGCCGAACTGCATGGTGCTACCTTTCGTGAAGCCCTGGTTCTTATGACTTCAATCTACACTCAAATACTTTCTTTGTAAAGTATTTGAGTCATGGGTAGCACCTGTGAGGCTTATTCAAAAGTAGGAACACAGCCCACCGTCCCAGTTACTGTGGAATATGAAATCACTGAGCTAGGGAAAACTCTCATAGAGCCCCTAGAAGTATTACGCCGTTGGTCAGAACAACACAAAGCTGACGTTCTTATTGCTCAAGAAATATTCGATAACAACCAACGCACGGCCAATACATAAATAACTGGAAAGCACAGAGTCAGACCGCTGCTTTCCAGTTATTTTTCACAAAGAAACTAGTAGGAAATGACTACTTTGCCTACCACATGAGAGGTCTCTACCCGCTGATGTGCTTGACGGAAAGTATCTACTTTCAACCCTGAAAAATACTCAGTGGCTGTACACTTGATGGTCCCGTTATCCACCAGAATAGCCACTTCTTTCAGAATCTTCCCCTGATAGTCCATGTCCTCGGTTTCGAACATGGATCGAGTAAACATAAATTCCGGGGTGACAGTTATGGACTTAGGTTTAAAGGCACCGATGTTTAAGGATTCAGGGTCATCAATCAGCACAAGATGGCCTTGGGGATGCATTACTTCAGCAAGTTCCTGTTCCTTGCCTGTGGTGTAGGCCGAAAAAACATAGTCCGCACCATTGAATTCACTCAGCTGCGAGGCTAACTCTTGGTTATGATCCACGATGTAGTCTGCACCCATCTTTTTGCACCATTCTCGAGATTCTTCGCGAGAGGCTGACGCAATGACTGTTAGTGAAGTTTTAGCTTTTGCTAGTTGAATAATCATAGATCCCACTCCCCCAGCGCCTCCGTTGACGAATAAGTTGCCTGTCGAATCTTTGGTGAGTTTCATGTGATCGAACAAGGTCTCCCACGCTGTGATTGCGGTTAGCGGAAGAGCTGCCGCATCTTCAAAATCGAGAGAAGAAGGTTTCTTAGCGACGATCCGATAGTCTACAGCTTGGTATTCTGCGTTGCTTCCTGGGCGCGTGAGATCCCCTGAGTAATACACGGAATCGCCAATGGAAAAGCCCTCTACTTCTGGACCCATATCTTCGATGATTCCTGCGGCGTCCCAGCCGAGTATTTTAGGTTCTTCCTGAGAGCCGGCGCTAGCTCGTACTTTGATGTCTACCGGGTTGATGGACACGGCGTTTATCTTAACGAGGAGATCCTTTGTGCCAATAGTAGGTCTGGGCGCGCTAGTTTCTAGAAAGGCATTTTCCTCTTCGATGGGTAGGGAATCGGTGATGGCAATTATTTTCATGTTGTTATCCATGAAGTTCAGAATAAGTGGGTGGGCACTTTCAAGGGGGTTAGTTACTTAGAAGAAACTCTGTTTTATGACGAAAAATATAAAGTTGCTGAGGGTAGCTTTCACAGGGAATACTGAATTTTGGCTAAAAGAGAGCCTGAAACCACCCAGGTCCCTCGTGGTGGATAGCACGTTAGTGCCTACCTGGAGCTGGCGTTCACAAGGTAAAACAAATTTTTCAGGCAAGCACAAACGAGCTTGCTTCAACCACCAAGTGATCTGCACCTTAGATGGCAGGCTCCTAGCTATCACCGAGCCGCCGCCTGGGGCTAGATATGACGCTCATGCCTTCAGAGCCCACGGGCTAGATAGGCTTCTGGATTCTTCGACTTTGGCTGATAAGGACTATGAGGGTCTGGGGCGTGGGCTCTGGGATGATGGTGAGAGCGTCATAAAGAAAGTGCCTTATCAATAAAGTCGTAGGTTTTTTCGACCACGTAGTCTGTCTCTGCCTGAACCTCGGTAGGGGAGTAGCTAAAGGAGGCTGAAACATCAGCCCAGCGGTGCATCTCAAGGTCATTCCAAGAATCCCCAATAGTAAAAGTTTGCAGGGGTTCACCACCCAAATACTCATTCCCAAGCCACTCAAGACCAGAGCCCTTGGTGCTGTTTTTAGGAACGATATCTAGAAAATCTTGATTACGGTGACAATCCACTACATCGCCATAGGTCTCTACAATCCACTGATAGGCAGCCTTTCTGGTCTGCGCTAAAGGTGACCAAATAGGGATGCCCACAAAGACATTTTGATCAAGCTGGTTAAGATCAAGTGGGCTAAAAGCCGGGAGGATGTTGGACACCTGACCAATGGTGTCCAGCAACTGATAGTCATCATCGAGCGTCGTTGCAAAAACTGCTACCTGCTCCAGTCCCGCTAGATGATCAACCACCTGATTCACCAGAGTGGGGGGTAAAGAGCTTTGATGAAGAATTTTACCGGCTCCGTCGGTGATAACAGCTCCGGTATAGAGCACGTTGTAATCAAACTGCAGGTCATAGTCGGCCAACGTCATTCGCGTGGCAAAAATACTCTTACCTGTAGAACAGACTGCTAGGTTTCCTGCCTCTTGCCAGCGTCGAATGGCATCGATGTTAGCGGCTTCGATAGCTCGCTTAAAGACCAACGTTCCATCGAGGTCAAAGGCCATTAGTTTTTTCACGGGATACTTTCTTCTCTGCGGGAAAGGTGAGGGGGCGGCACGATGGTCGAGATGTCCGTGAGGAGCTCGAGGGGGACGTTGCTGCTGGTCCACTTAGAGATCAATGAGCCCATCACAAAGAGACATAACTGGTCCTCTCGCAAAATTTCTAATGAGTGTGTAGGTGTATCGACTACACATAAGCACATCTTAGGACGCGATATTTGGCACCAAAGTTGCTCTGACTAGACTTTACGGTGGGAAAAATGCCTAGATGTGTTAAACGAATAGCAGGCACTTTACCCCTCAGGGGGAGTGCAATATCAATGGTTTAGCTCACACGAGAGGAAGAACCGTACTGATCCTTAGCCAAACGGGCAATGTGAATGGTCAGATAGGTCAGCTCATCATCGGTCAGTTGCTGCTCCAGATGGATCTCAAGAATCAACAAGACCTTACGGGCACATGCAAAAGCCTGCGGGTGAGCCGTTTTTAGTGTCTCCAAAAGAAGGGGGACGCTGGGTTCAGCCTCGCTATCAACCCCCTTGGCTGCCCGCACAAACAGGTAGCGCAGGTGAGTCACAAACCGGGCTGCACTCATTGAAGACTGATCAACGGGCTGACCAAAACCGGTGGAGATAACCCCAAAAATCTGCGAGAAAATCTCGGTCATGCGGTAAGTCCCGCTCATGTCCTCCGTAGCAAACTGCGAGTTCACCAGGTGCATCGCCAAAGGGATCGCCTCATTAGCCGGAAGATTTACCCCCAAACGTTCTCGCACCAGTTCAAGTGCGCGGCGTCCAAATCGTACCTCTTGAGGGTAAAGCTGGGCTACCTCCACCGCCAGAGGGTAATCAACCACAATGCCTTCACGAGCTCTCACCACCGCATAATTCAGGTGATCCGCCAGGGGCATGATGAAGGAGTGGGAAATGGTAATCCCCTCAGACTTCACCAGCGACTCTAAGTCAGTGGCTACACCCAAAATCTGCGACGGAATCTCAGCCAAAGACCAGGATAGCTTCTCATCAGGGGTACCAGCCTCGGGCACAAAGGTCTGCTCCACCAGCGTAGGATCTACCAGATCCCCCCGTCGCTTACCAAACGCAAGACCGCGCCCAATAACCACCATCTGCTCACCGCTAAAGGTCTGAGCTAGCGCCACATTGTTGTTATAAATACGTGAAATTCGCAACGTGTACCTCCCGCCCAGCCCTAAAAACAGTAAATATTCCTCATAGTCTACTGGTTGAAAGCAAGCCTGACCCCAAACTCCACCTGTCTAAGAGAGTAAACTAAGCCCTTGGCCGCGCTACCGGTTATCACCCATCAACCAACAGAGTAGATCATGAACTCAAACCCCACCCCCAAGAAATCACCGATGACAACTATCGTGATTACAGCGCTCATGCTGTTCTCGATGTTCTTTGGAGCGGGCAACCTTATCTTTCCCGCCATGTTAGGCGCAGAAGCCGGCACCGCTTTCACCCCCGCCATCGCCGGGTTTGTCCTCACCGGTGTGCTAGTGCCCATCCTGGCCGTCGTTGCGCTCGCCGTCACCGGCCGCGACTTGCAAGATCTTGCTGACCGCGGTGGGCGTATCTTTGGGTTGATCTTCCCTGCTCTGGTCTACCTCTCAATTGGCGCCCTCTACGCCCTACCCCGCACTGCAACCGTCAGCTACGCTATGGCCGTTGAATCAAACTTCAACGTCAGCGGTATGCTGCCTACCCTCATCTTCTCTGCCGTTTTCTTTGGGGTCTCACTCATCCTGGCACTCAACCAAACCGGCATTGTCGATAGCCTGGGCAAATACCTCACCCCCGCACTCGTGATTCTGCTGGCCCTTTTGGTGATCCTCAGCCTCGTTCAGCTCACAGCCCCCGCAACAGCACCCGCCGAGGGCTATACCTCAGGCGCCTTCGCTGCCGGCTTTGTCAACGGGTACATGACCATGGACTCCCTGGCGGGCCTTGCCTTTGGCATCATCGTTATTGCAGCCCTGCGCGACAAGGGCATCACCGACCGTGGGGAGCTACTGCGCGGCGTCACCATCTCAGGTGTTATCGCTGGCGCCCTGTTGGCGTTGGTCTACATCGGGCTAGGGCTCATTGGCCAGCACATTGATAACGGCCAGGGGTACAAGGACGGCGCGGCCCTGCTGTCCGACGCTGCCCTGCAGGTCATAGGACGCCCCGGAGCCGTTGTCTTCGGCCTTATCGTCTTGCTGGCCTGCCTCACTACCTCTGTAGGTCTCATTGGCGCTACCTCAGCCTTCTTCAATAAGCTGCTCCCAGCTCTTTCCTACCGCACCTGGGCATGCTTCTTTACCTTCATTGCCTTTTTGCTAGCGTCCTTTGGTCTAGAAAGCCTCATGAGCTTCGCTATTCCCATCATCACCACCCTCTACCCCCCAGCTTTGACTCTGGTGGTACTGACCCTGATAGAAGCCGCTCTCAGGGCGCCCTGGATGGATCTCACCCACCGCTTTGCGCTGATCATTTCCGTTATCTGGGCCCTGCTGATGACCATGAACGCTCAAGGGTGGGGCAGCTCAGTCATTGAGCCTCTCATCAGTTGGGTACCCGGCCACGGTTATGACTTGGGTTGGTTCATCCCCACGATTGCGGCAGCGCTGGTGGGAGCCGTAATCGACTTTGCTCGCCACTCCCGCACGCGAACAGCGCAGGCTGCATAGACTTATCGCTGTATTCAGCTAATAGGGGCGCTCTCTGATACGTCAGAGAGCGCCCCTATGTGTTAAAAGAAAGACCCGTGTTGAAGGGAACCACAACCATCAACACGGGCCCGTTTATGAGAAGTACCCAATAAGGCGGCTTCCTCAAACATAAAATTTTTTTGCTAGCCCGCCTAGAGTTTTTCAAAAATAAACTCTAGTGGGCTCACCTTGTACTTTACTTTACGCTGTTAACGGGGTAAACCATACAGTTACTTGCCACAACTCTAAATGTTCATAGACTGATTTCTAGTTATTTCTTCTACCAGGGGATTCATGCCCCCCAGGGTGAGAACCTGCCCGTAATGGTCTATTTTCACGGCGGCTCCTATGCGGTAGGAAGTGGGGATGGCGCCCGTTATCTCCCCACACGCCTTGTACTTGATGAAAATGTGGTGGTGGTGAGCGTGACCTACCGCTTGGGGGTGTTGGGGTTCTTGGGTGGCAGCGAAGAGCGCCCCGCTAGATCTGGTCAACCATAAACAAAAAACTGTCGGTCCATCTCCTGCGCAAAACTTCACGCGTCACCCTTGAAACACCGGCAGAGCAGGTGGGAGCATTGGGGTGGAAACTTGTACTTGCCAACCCCCTACGCTTTGGCCTTTACCCGGCAATGATGCCTTTTGGTACCCAGTACGGTCATTTCCCTCTGCCGACATTTGGCAGGCAGGATGACTCCTGGGCGGGTGTTGCCCCGCAGATAGAAATACTGGTGGGTCATAACCATCGAGAATCTGCCTACTTTCTACCCAAGCCCCCTTCGACTCTAGGTAAGGTGGCGCGTCAAGTGTATGAGACGCTGGTAGCACGAGGCACGCAAGATATCTATCGAAGACCGGCAGAACATTTTGCGCACCGCCACCGGGCAACAGGTGGCAAAGCAACTACTTACCTTTTACGGACCGGGCATCCACTGAATCACTTATCAGGAGCCCACTGCACCGAGTTGGGACTTCTCTCTGCCGACCCGGCCTGGCAAGGAGACAACCTGCTAGCGGGTCTCAATGGCGATGAACTTGAGCACCAGGGAGCTGTGTTGAGGGCTATTTGGGCTGAGTTTGCCCGCAGTGGCAACCTTCTCCACGAGCTAGCGTCCCAGGCACGCATTGAGCTGGGATAACATTTGAAGCTACTCGGTCGCTATGAACGTAGGGCCGCAGTACACTAGGCAGGTGAGTTCTTTTACCCGTGACTCCCTCGCTGTTTTTGTTGGGGGCGGTGTAGGTGCCTGCCTGCGTTACACCGTTTCCTTGGTAGCTCCACGTCTCATATCGGGGCCCCTTCCGCAGCACTACCTCTCCTTGCTGCCCACCCTGCTTATCAACACCCTTGGGGCTTTCTTGCTAGGGTTCCTGCTTGCCTACCTGGCGGCCCGAGGGCCAGAGACAGCCCGGCTGCGTTCGCTACGCCTGTCTCTGGGTACAGGCCTACTGGGAGGTTTTACTACTTACTCGACCTTTGCTCTAGACGGTGTTCAGCTCTTCCTTGAGCAGCGGTGGGTTCTAGCTTGTAGCTACTTAACCCTTTCTCTGGCTGGTGGCCTACTGTTTGCTGTGGCGGGTCTACGTATGGGCCAGAAGATGGGTGCTCGGGAATGATTGCTCTTCTTATTTTCCTGGCGGGTGGCACAGGAGCAACGCTCCGCTTTAGCGTGGACCGCCTAATTTCTGCCCGCATAAAAGGGGATATACCGGTAGCAACATTTTTCATTAACGCCACCGGTTCATTTGCTCTGGGGTTGCTGACTGGGCTGATAGGAATCTACACCTCAACCCATGCCAACGGTAGTGCACCCTGGCCCGCTGATTCTCTCCCCCTGGTGCTGGGCCTAGGTTTCCTGGGAGGTTACACCACCTTCTCCACCGCCATGATTGAAGCTGCACAAACACAGGACGCCGCGCAGCGGCTCACCCTTTTAGTTGGACAAGCCCTGATCTGCGTCCTCTGTGCTGGGGCAGGGTTGCTACTTTTCTTGCCGTAGTAAGAGACTCTCACCTAGGGTGTTGGTGACCTTCTCCCTGTCTCCTCCCAAAGAGCTGTGGGAAAATCAGACCTGCGCGGTGAGATAGGCGGGGGTAGGAATGAATTCATGGCTGGGTTTTGGTTATGACAGTATGGTCTGGGGATTAGCCTTATGTGCCATTACGGTACCGCTTCTGGGTATAGCTCAGTTACTTTTTAGGGAGCGGCTGGGGGTCTATTGGATGATCATCTGCGCTACTCTCACAATCTACGCGGCTGGAATCATGGTTTTCACTCTCTTCCCCCTGAAAAACCAAGAGCCCTTTACCTGCAGTCGAGATCCATTGCGCACTACCCCCTTCCAGAGCTTTGCAGAGGTGCTAGATATGTCCTCTAGCCAGGGTTTCACCTCTATTCTCATGAGCTCTCAGCTTCTACAAATTGTCTGCAATGTTTTGCTCTTTATACCTCTAGGGTTTCTGGCCCGCGCTGTCTTTAAACGGTCTCTTCTAGTGTCAACGCTGATTGCTGCTGGTCTTTCGCTTGCTATTGAGCTAACCCAGCTAACCGGTATTTGGGGTGTATATGACTGTGCTTACCGCATCTTCGACGTCGATGACCTCATGACCAATACAGCGGGAGGTCTGCTCGGTGCCACCCTTGCCCTGGCGTGGGTAACTGCCCGCCGTCGAGAGGAAAGGCTCATGCCCATTTTAGGGGCGAAGCGGTGATCTTGATACGTTTTTCTTGCCGTAGGGTTTAGGTCAGGGGGCTTATGCGGTACTACTTTTACTATTCAATCCCGGTGCTACAGCAGATGGTGTTACTGTGGGCCATACTTTGCGTTCTTGCTCTGCCCTTTTTACTGCTGCGGTACCGCAGCCAGGGATCTTTCCTGAGCTTCCGCACAGCTGGCTTCACCGCGGTTGTTCTCTTATATGCCGCTGGAGTTATTGCTTACACCCTTTTGCCTCTACCTGCTCGAGATGAGCTAGTTTGCACGGTGGGAGCTACCTACCCACGCTTCTTCCTGGGGTGGAGCCTGCAATTTGCCCTCAGAGATCACGGTGGGTTGTTGGACGCCCTGACCTCCATATACGTGGTGCAGGTGCTGCTCAACGTCCTACTGTTTGTACCCCTTGGTGTTCTTGCGGGGTGGCGATGGAGGCTTAGCTTCACTGTTCTGCTGTATACAGCCTTCGGGTGCAGCCTGTTGATTGAGCTGACGCAACTGACCGGGCTTTGGGGTTTCTATGATTGCGCCGTGCGCACTTTTGATGCAGAAGATATCTTCAATAACACCCTGGGGGCTGTCCTTGGGTGGGCTCTGGTGGCTACGTGGCAGCGCCGAGCCCGTCTGAGGGGTGATGTGCTCGCACTGCTGGGCGTCGCCCCTAGTGGAATTATAAAAAAGTGACACCTGACTTGGTCTCGCATCCCGATCTTTTGTATAGGTGATGGGTCACATTCTTAAGGGGTGACTGCGCTAATAAGCATAAGTGTTAGAGCACTTTAAGCCCTAAGTCTTGCACATCAAAGCCAACAGTTTCACACTTAAACACAGATACTCAAAGATATAGGCAGGCGACTGCCAGCACCTAGCGGAGATACTGTGAACACTATCAGCCCCTACCTCGCTGAATTCCTGGGAACCATGATTATGGTGACCATCGGCTGCGGCGTTATCGCCACCGTAGAACTCCGCCGCTCCAAAGGTCACGGCGATAACTTCTTCACCATCGCCTTCGGCTGGGGTTTCGCTGTCGCCTTTGGTGTGTACGCCTCCCATCACTACTCGGGCGGCCATCTTAACCCTGCCGTCAGCATTGGCCTAGCAGCCTACGGTGAATTTGAATGGGCCAAGGTGCCCGGCTACATCATCTCCCAGCTACTGGGTGCTATGGCGGGCGCTATCATGGTCTTCCTCAATTACCTGCCGCACTGGAAGGCAACCGCCGACCACAAGATCAAACTCGGTGTTTTTGCCACCGTGCCCGCCATTCACAACTACTTCACCAACGCCCTCTCGGAAATTATTGGCACTTTCCTGCTGGTCTTCTCAGCCCTCTACGTGGGTGTGAACTTTACCCCCACTCTAGAAGGTTCCGCCCTCGCCCTGGACCTCAACGACGTGCTCAAACCCCTGGCTTTCGGCTTCATGGTGACCGTGCTCGTTATCGGTCTGGGCGGTCAGACAGGGTTCGCTCTTAACCCCGCCCGTGACCTCGGCCCGCGCATCATGCACGCTCTGCTGCCCATTCATGACAAGGGCCGCTCCCGCTGGTTCTACGCCTGGGTGCCCGTTTGCGCTCCCATCGCCGGTGGCATGATGGGCGGCTCCTTCTTCAAGCTCTACTACGACGGTCAGTTCTCTATCTTCCAGGTCATCTCAGTCGCGCTCGTCCTAGGTGTTCTTGCTTTCGGGCTGTGGGCTAATACCCATATGTATCGCTCTAAGTCAGCAGAAATCATCCCGACTGCCGAAGACACCGAAGCTACTGCTGCAGCTGCTGCTGCCACCTACGTCCCCACCGGGAAGATTCCTCTGGTCAAGAAACCAGCCTTCTGGGAGTAGCGCCTCAGGGGTAGTTCAGCAAAGTTCCGGCGGGCCCATCGTGTGATGGGCCCGCCGGAACTTTTATGGACCAGGGCTTTCTTTAGCCTTTTGCCCAATCTAGCAGTCGCAGCATGAAGCGCTCACACTCCTCAATCTGAGCTAGCTCAATCCACTCGTTAGGGGTATGTGCCTGGGCGATGTCACCGGGGCCGCAGACCACGGCGTCCACGCCACCAAAGAGCTGGAACTGCCCCGCCTCGGTGCCATACGTAACCTTCTGTGCCTCGTTTGAACCGGGGCGGCCTGCCCACCCATTAGCTAGGGGAATGAGGGGCGAATCATCTGCTGTGCCCAGGGCGGGGACTGCCGCCAGGAGTTCGTGGGTGATGCCCACCTGTTGCTGATAGTCGCCCTCTGTTACTCCGCTGAGTTGCTCGGCATCCCGGGCGCGTTCTGTGAGAGCAGGCAGAAGGTCCTCCTCAATAAAGCCATCCAGCTTCTGCACTACCTCTTCAGTGGTCATGGCGGGCACGGTGCGGAAGTCATATTCCAGGGTTACCTGTTCACCCACGATGTTGTACTGGATGCCACCGCGCGCAAAGTTAACTCCGCCGGTGGAGGATGACACCACAAAACCCTCATCAAAGGGTCCATGAGCGCGCCAGCCAGCTGAGAGCTCCTCAAAAAAAGTGATGAAGCGGGCTGCTGGCTCCAGGGCGTTAACCCCCTGCGGGGCAAGTGAGGCGTGCTTGGCGATGCCGGTAAAAGTAACTCGACCGCGATGGGCCCCCTTATGGGCTGAAATAACCTGCATCATGGAGGGCTCGCCAATGACGGCGAACTCCGGTTTAATGCCGCGTCCTACAAAATCCTTAATCATGGAGGGAGCGCCTACGCACCCAATTTCCTCATCAAAACTAAAGGCAAAATGAAGGGGACGGGCCAACTGTGTCTCGGCTACCTGAGGCAGCAACCAAAGGGCTGCCCCAATAAAAGATTTCATGTCAGAAGAACCGCGGCCGTATAGACGCCCATCCTGCACCAGGGGAGTGAAGGGTTCAGTCATCGTCCAAGCCTGACCTTCAACCGGCACCACATCCGTGTGTCCAGAGAGCACCACTCCGCCGTCCGTGCTGCCATCTGAGGCGGGCACCGTGACAAAGAGGTTGGCGCGGTCGCCGGTTTCATGGTGGGTCAGATGCGGGCTGTACCCGTAGCGCTCAAACTCAGCAGCAATTAGCTCAATAGCAGGAAGGTTGCTGGTCTGACTGATGGAATCAATACGGATGAGCTTTTCAATCCAGGGGAGGGATGCGGGCAGGGCTGTCATAGTTTTTATCTTTCGATGGTGCAATAGGGCTTTCTTTTAGCCTATCGGGATAAGGGTTTAATCAAAAGATGCCCACAGGCTCATCGTATGAACCTATGGGCATATCTACTGGTCAGATTACAGTGCTGAGTGGTCACCCAGGTGATGGAAGCGACGGGCATGGTAGACGGTGGGTGCCGGGTTAGTGTCGTGGCGGATGAAGTCTACCACCTCGGCCGTAAAGACTACCGCTGGGCCGGCATCCAAAGTACCCGTTGGTACCACGCGCAAGACTCGGCTGACCCCGTGCAGCAGTGGCTCCCCGGTAGGCAGACGATCCCAGGTGGAGACGTCGCCAAACTTATCTGCCTTGCTGACCGCAAATTTCTGGGCAATCTCTACACTGTCTGCACCAATAAGGTGGATCAGAAAAGAGCTGGCATCAATGATGCGGGCAGCACTACCGGTGCGATCCTTGAAGGAAAAGGAGACGATGGGGGGTTCGGCTGACACCGAAGACAGGGAGGAAATGGTGAGACCTCCCGGCTGACCGTCCGCGTCTTCGGCAGTAATCACAGCGACACCCGCTGCCTGAGCACCAAAAGCCTCATAGAAAATCTGGGTGAATGTCTTCTCGTTGGGGGTAATTTCTATGGTCATAGTTCTTCCTTTACGCGGCTGCTTAGGGTTCTATAGCGCATCTGCACTTATTGACCAGCTTAAAACTTAAGGTGCCCACAACACTATGTTTTCTCAGATTTCGTACCCAATGAGTAGAACTGTGACTCTGTTACGCCCCTGACCTTTAACGAAAGATAGTTACGGGACGAGCCGCTTACTTTTTCTTATTGAGGGCAGCTGCCTGGGCACCGAAGTTGAGCAGGAGCTCAGGCATATCCATGGGGGCAGTGACGACCTCAACGAAAATCAGCTTGTCGCGGGTTTCGCGCGCAATACGGCAGGCCTCGTTGAACTCGCGCACGGTGGTAGCACGCAGGGTAACCGTGTTCTGGTCGGTGCCGCCGAAAGCCGCAGGAATCTTAGACCAGTCGTAGGTGGTGATGTCGTTGTATTCTGCTTCAACGCCGTGGATGGAACGCTCAATGGTGTAGCCATCGTTGTTAATCAGGAAGATAACCGGGTTGATTTTCTCGCGGATGATGGTGCCAATTTCCTGGATGGTCAGCTGAGCTGAGCCGTCGCCGACCATGAGCACGCCGCGGGAATCCATGTCCGCCATCGCTGCGCCGAGCAGAGCAGGGATGGAATAGCCGATGGAACCCCATAAGGGCATACCGATAAAGCGCGAATCCTGCGGGAACTTCTGGGTTGCCATACCAAAGAAGGAGGTGCCCATATCGACGACCACAGTGTTCTTGGCATCCAAATTAGAGGACAGCACTTTCCACAGGGCATCCTGAGTGAGGGTGGCATCGTCAATAGCGGGGAGGGCCACCTCGTCGCTGGGAGCAGTAAAATCAGTGCCGGAAAGAGCCAGCTCCAGGGAAATTTCACGCAGAATTTCTAGGGAGCGGGACATAATCAGCGGGGCAAAGTGGCGCCCAGCGATGCTGGTGTCCTCAGCTGAAATGTTAATGACCCGACCGAAATCAATGGTGTGGGAGTAGATACCGGTGGTGGTGTCGGTGAATTCAACACCAGCACAGATCAGTGCCTCAGCATTCTCAACAACCTTGCGGGTAGGCTCAGCAGATAGACCACCCACGTAGATACCGGCAAAGTTGGGTTCAGTTTCATCCAGAATAGCCTTACCCCACATCAGGGAGGCGAAAGGGAAGCTGGTATCGCGCACCAGATTGCGCACCTCGTCCACGGCACTCAGGCGCTCGACCATAATGTCAGCAAGAACCGTGACTTTCTTGCCGCGCAAGAACTCGGTGGCTGCTTCCCGGAAGGCCTGCTCAATATCGGGGGCAGAGATTCTGACGTCGACGTTGAGCGGTTCGGACGGAGGGGTGGCGGGCATCGTGGAAACATCCACGGGCAGCATGAGGTAGCCGGGCTTGCGGTGAATCACGGCGCTGCGCAGTACGCGGTCGATGTCGGACGCCGCAGTAGCCGGATGGATTGCCGCGGTAGCTGCTGAAACTTCGGCTGCCATGCGCATGAAGTGCTTGAAGTCGCCATCACCCAACGTGTGGTGCATGCGCAGGTGGGAGTTCTGAGCCGAGAGGCCAGGTGCACCAACAATATGGATAACGGGAACGTTCTCGGCATAAGAACCGGCGGTTGCGTTGATAGCGGATAGTTCACCTACGCCGTAGGTGGTCACCAGTGCACCCAGACCCTTGACGCGGGCATAGCCGTCCGCAGCGTAGCCAGCGTTGAGCTCATTGGCGTTACCTACCCAGTCCAGCTTCTCGTGGGCCAGTACATCGTCGAGGAAGAAGAGGTTGAAGTCCCCGGGAACACCGAAAACCTTGTCGACGCCTAGCTCGGCTAGGCGATCAAGAATGTAGTTGCCAACGGTATAGGTCATCTTTGACTCCTGTGGTGATAGTACGTGCTCGGCTCATGATGGTGCCGAGAATATCTGCTACCCAGTTTAGGGTGGGTACTCGTGGGGGAGTTTGGTCACCGGCGCAGAACTTTTGTGTGCTGCACCATAGAGAATATTTTGTGTGGGGAAAACGTCATCCCTTTGCTTCCGTGGACCGGTGGGTGTGAGCCTTATATACCTGCGGTGTTCGATAGAATCAGAAATTTGAGGGTGGGTATTTTCTTTGCTCACTAACCTCTACGCTGAATGGAGTAACCCCGCCATGGAATGGTCCCTCGCGCTATTTCCAGCCCTGGTTGCAGTGGCTATTGTTGTTGTCCCCGGCCTCATCATTGCTGTGGCCGCCGGTCAAAAAGGTTTTGAGGCGCTTGGTGTTGCTCCCGCTATCTCCATCGCTGTTGTAGCCATCAGTGCCATCCTAGCCCCAGGGCTTGGTATTACCTGGTCCCTTTGGGTGCCTCTTGGGTTCTCTCTTCTTCTCGCTCTGCTGGCAGCTGGTATTACGTTCACCGCCCGACGTCTGAGATTTGAGGATGCCCCCCACCGACCTGAGGAACAGGCTGTACGTCGTACCTGGTTTAGCTCTGGGCAAGCCTGGGCCTACGGAGCGCTTGTAATTGCCGGAATATTGCTCACCAGGAATATTACCAATGCCATTGGTAACCCTGATTGGGTCTCTCAGACCTATGACGTTAACTTCCACCTGAATGCAATCCGCTACATCGTAGACACCGGCAATGCTTCGTCCCTTAACGTCGCGTCCATGACAGCCGGTGATAACCCCGTAGAGTTCTACCCTGCAGCTTGGCATGCTATTGCTGCGCTCATCCTGCAGTTGACCAACGCTGATGTGCCTGTCATCGCCAATACGATGAGCCTTGTGGTGGGTGCTTTTGTCTGGCCCTTATCGGTGATTTATATGGTGAGGAACCTCTTTAAGGTTACCGGGCCCACCATGCTCGTGACGGGCGCTATCACGGCAGCTTTCACCGGCTTCCCCCTGCTGCTAATTTACTTCGGGGTGCTCTACCCCAACAGCCTCGGCGTTGCTGTTATGCCGGTAGGCCTTGCGCTTCTTGCCCAACTATTCCGAGCTGCACAGACTGCCAGGGTGAGCACTGTGCCGGCTGTTTTCTTGGGAATTCTTGTTGCTCTGGGGACCGCGCTAGCCCACCCCAATGCGATTATGTCTCTTCTGGTAATGGTTGTTCCGCTCTTTGCTTTTGTTGCAGGCCGCCAGATAGTGCGTGCATTACAGCGCAGCGTCAACCCCTGGGTGGCAGCTTTGCAGGTGGCAGGTATGGCAGGTCTTCTTTGGCTCATTTGGTTCCTCTGGGGTGTTGTCCGACCCCCTCAGGAAGCAGGTGGCTGGGAGCCGGGCCAAAGTCAGTCTGGTGCTGTCGGTGAGTTCATCACCAGCAACCCGGTTGCAATGGGGCACCTGTGGCTGATTTCTCTGCTGGTGCTTGCTGGCATTTACCCCCTCTTACGTACACGTATGGTGTGGCTGGTGGCGAGCTGGGCTTATATTGGCTTCTTCTACGTTGCGATTCGATCCATGTCTTGGGAGGACGGCCGTGACTGGTTCACGGGTGTCTGGTACCACGACCCCTTCCGGGTAGCTTCCATTGTTCCCGTGATAGCTATTCCTCTTGCTGTTGCCGCTGTTGATGCCCTAGTTCGAGCTCTTATAGCTCACCCCCGACTCTCTGCGCTAGGAAAGCCCACCCTGGTAATGGGGGCTATTGCAGCGCTTCTCACCGGTGGTATTGCGTACGGAACTCAAACCGCGACCTATATGAAGAGTTTTGTAGAGACCAGTTTCTGGGTGTACCACCCTGATGAGGAAGCTGCGCTGCTCACCCAAGATGAATACGACCTCCTCGATTCTCTGAATGAGCACGTGCCCGAAGATGCCACCATCATCGTCAACCCCTGGACCGGGGCGGGGCTTGCTTATGCCATGAGTGACCGAGAGGTGACTGCCTATCACACCAACTACTCACTCACTGATGACATTGAGGTGCTGAACCAGGACTTGGAGGAAGTGCTCACTAACCCCGAAGTCTGCGAGGTCATTGAACGGCACAACGCAAAGTACGCCCTCTTCTTTGGGCACAGGGAGGTCAATGAGTGGATCAATGGCCCCCACACTCAGCAGTACAGTTCTCTTGAATACTTAGCTGACCCTGAGGTTATAGATTCTGGTCAGGTGGCCCAGGTGCTTGACCGTGTGGGCGGAGCAACCCTCTACGAAATCACTGCATGCGACTAAATGCATTCCTGATCGTGTAGAGGTCAAGGCATCAGGTCAAACTGCTAGACTAAATTGAACTGCCCAGGCGGCATTACCGCAGGCGCACATGAACCCTAGGAGACTCTAGATTTATGCATAAGTCACCTCAAACAGGTGGTGAACCCCGAACCCTCATCATCATGCCCGCATGGAATGAACAAGAAGTCATCGGTGGCACCATCACCGAGTTGTACCGCATGATGCCCGATATTGACTTGGTGGTGGTCAATGACGGATCTACGGATGACACCTCTGCTATTGCTCGGGAAGCCGGTGCGTTAGTCATTGACCTGCCCTACAATATGGGCATTGGTGGCGCTCTTCGTACCGGTTATAAGTATGCTCGCCGTATGAACTATGACCGTGCAATCCAGGTGGACGCCGACGGTCAGCATGACCCCAAGGGCATCCGCACCGTTCTGGCTGGTTTGGATGACGGCACCGATATTTCCATTGGTTCACGTTTTGCTGAAGCGACCAACTATAAGGTGAAGGGCCCTCGCAAGTGGGCTATGGTTGTTCTGGCTGCTATGTTCACTCGTATCTCGGGTGAGAAGTTTACGGATGCAACCAGTGGTTTCCGTGCGGCTAATAAACGCGCAATCGCCCAGTACTGTGAGCATCTTCCTGCCGAGTATCTCGGTGACTGTATTGATGCCTGCGTCATGGCTATTCGTGCCGGTTTGACGGTTAAACAGGTTCCCGTGGAGATGCGTGAGCGTCAGGCTGGTACCCCTTCATCTAACCCCTGGAAATCGGCGGTTTATCTGGTGCGTTCTTTCTTCTCATTCGGTATGTCGATGACCCGAACTAAAACCTCTGTGGGGGGCAAATAAATAATGAGTGTAAATATCTTTTTTCTGATTCTTACCCTCTGCCTGGTCATCATGGTGCTGGCGCAGGTGCGCAACCAGAAAATGAAGGAGAAGTACGCTGCCTTATGGCTAATTGTTTCTGCCATCATTGTAGTGCTGACTGTTTTCCCCAGACTCCTTGACTGGTTGGCTGATCTGGTAGGTATCGAAACTCCGGTTAATCTGCTCTTTCTGCTTGCGATTATTATGCTCATCGCAGTGACCCTACACCTGACTCAAGCCCTCTCACGATTGACAGAGGACACACGAATTTTGGCTGAAGCAGCAGCAATCAAGGATCTAGAGGTCCGCCAGCTACAAGACCGTGTGGCTGCCATGGAGAACCGGTTTGAGAATTAAGTAACCAATGTCTGAAGAATTTCAGAGTACACCGCCGGTGATTACAAGAAAGCAATCCTTAGGGATTGCTTTTTCGTCAATCGTTGGAGCGCTTGCTGTTTTTGCGGTGACCGTCATAACCTCTAAAGTGCTAAGCCCGCAAGATAATGCACAGTTTTTAGTTTTCTGGGCTCTCATGTTTGGTACCTTCGGGGCTCTGTTAGGTATACAACAGGAAGTGACTCGTGCCAGCGGTAGCAGTCAACTGTCTAACGCCAAGGTGGGGCGCGGGGCAAGGCTGCTACCTCTTGCTGCCCTCTGGGGAAGTGCCGTTGCTTTGCTTCTGGTGACGACTTCCCCCCTGTGGGGCCAGAGAATCCTTGGGGAAAACTATCTCATGCCGGTATTGGTGGTAGCTGGTGGAGCTATTCTCTACGCCTGCCATGTGACGGTTGTCGGTGCAGCTGCCGGCACCGGCCAATGGACAATTTTTGCCTGGTTGGGCAGCTGGGAAGCCCTCATCCGTCTTGCACTCGTAGCTCTGGTCGCCTTAACCTTCGGCTCCCTTTGGGGCTTTCAATACGCAGTTCTTGCTCCGGTGATTTTATGGCTGCTGCTGTTCACGGTGTCATCAAATGGGCGTCGACTAGGTTCAGTGAGGGGTGATACGTCTGCCTCTCGGTCAATGCGCACCCTTGGTTGGTCAATTCTTACCTCCGCTGCATATGCAGTGATGGTCACCGGGTTTCCCGTTATTCTCAAAGCATCAGTAGGGCAAACCCGGGGCGCCGAAGAGGCTCTGCTACTCGCTGCCCTCATCTTAGGTATCAGTATTACGCGTGCCCCCATCATGATTCCACTACAGATGTTCCAAGGTGTTGCGATCTCTGCTTTCCTGCGCCAACAGCACCGGCCCCTAGCTGCTTTGGCGAAGCCTCTCATCGCGTTGGCCGGAATTGGTGTTCTAGGCGCTGTGGCAGCCTACCTAGTGGGCCCCTTTCTTTTCAACCTGCTCTACGCCAACTACGCCGGTGTGCTCTCCCCCTTCACACTAAGTGCCCTCACCCTGGCATCCGCCATCATGGCGATGGTGGTGTTGACGGGGACCGCCAGTTTGGCAAGCGGCAAGCACGTACTTTATCTGGCAGGTTGGGCTCTTACTGTTCTTGTGGCGCTGGCCTGTCTTTATCTTCCCCTTGATCTTGCGCTACGTTCTATCATTGGCCTTATCGCGGGACCATCTGCGGGCGTTATTATTCACTTGGGCGGACTAGCCCTGCGTTCAAAGGACACCACATCAGATGTATGACCTGACCGTAATTCTGGCTATCTATAATATGCAAGACCACCTTGCACGCTGCCTTGACAGTGTCCTTGCACAGACCAGACTAGAAACAATGCGGCTACGCCTCTTATGCATTGACGATGGTTCAACTGACCAAACGAGCAAAATTTTAGCGGAATACTCCACGCGTCACCCTTGGATCGAAGTGCACCATAAGGAGAACGGTGGCGTTTCGTCAGCGCGTAACCTGGGGTTGGATCTAGTAGAGCGCTCTACCTATGTCACTTTCTTAGACCCGGATGACACATGGCAGCCTGACTATCTTGAGGCTGTTTCACGGGGTATGGAGGCTGGAAAAGACACGATTTTCTTCAACATTAATCTTGTGGATGCCAACGGCGACTTAGTCAAAGAGCTTGAGGTCTGCCCAGAATACAGGAACCTTGATGCTGAAAGCGCTCGCCGACGCATGATTTTGTCTAAGCCAGCTTCTTGGACCAGGGTTCATCGTACTGAATTGTATGAGGGCAACAGATTTCCGGTGGGCCGCATCTATGAAGATCTTGCGCTCATGCCTTACGTGACATCCCAATCTGCCTCCATATACTATGCACCGGAGTATGTTTATAACTATGTGATCGATGTGAATAACTCGATTATGAATTCCTCAAAATCCGCTATTTTTGATATCTACCCGGCGCTTGGTTACTTGTGGGAGAAATTTGGGGATTCAGCACCGGCTTACAGAGATGAGTTGCAGTACTTGATGCTGGAACATCTAGGTATTGGGCAACCCTATCGGCTCCTAGGGTACCGTCAAGCAACAGCAGCTGATTATCAGCGCATCATAGATACCTTGCGGCAATGCTTTGGAAAAAGGTGGCGTCACAATATCTACATCAGCCAGGGCGTACAAAAAACCAATGTGAACTCTAAACTTTCCCTCGTGATACCCCAGGTGTTCTTAGCTTTTGATTTAGGTGCTCTCAGAATCATTCCTACCCTCGCCACTGTGATACGAAAGATTCCTAGGTTCTCCTGATTTTTGAACGAGGCTAACCTCCCAGCCTGAAGCTGGGCTATTACTTTTACGCAAACAGAAGTCCCTGCCTATAACGAAGGGGAGTGCATTCGTTCCTTCCATGACTCCCTTTTGCTGCCAGCGTTTAGGCAACTGAAAGAGGTTTTAGCTGTATCAGGCAAAACCCCTTATGAGATTCTCTATGTCAAATAATGGGAGTACCGATATCATGCTTGAGAAGCTACAAGCTATAGCTGAGATCGCTTCTTACATCAAAGTAGTCAATCTGTCTCGCAATTTTGGCAAAGAAGTGGCAACAGCTGCCGGTGTTGAAGCAAAAGGACAGGGATCACCCATTGAAATCGTTCCCGTTCGTATCGCGATGGTGAGTCAAGTGGTAGATCTAAACCCTAATACTCGGTCGCAAATCGGTTGATCAGTACGTTCCATCAGCAAGTGGTATGGCCTTGATCCTGATGAAATTTCTATTGTGACTGAACCATCTGATTATTGTTTGCCAGAGAGTCCACTTTTGAAACCTGAGCTAATTTGTTCTCAGGTTCCTGTCCCTAGCAGTCTGTTTTTCAGAGAGCGAACTCAGCATGCGGGATGACGCACCTCGAATGTTGACCTCTGTGCGACCTCGGCCATAGAGTAGCGCCTATGTTCGCACCGTGTCACCCGGCAGGTGCTGACAAGCCCTAACACACACTTTGATACCGGGAGTCACCATGAGTGCACTAGCCCAGCAGAAATCACCGCGCCGAGCCGCCTTGGCCTCCTGGATCGGCTCTGCCCTGGAATACTACGATTTCGCGGTGTTTGGCACTGCGGCTGCCCTGGTGCTGGGGCCTATCTTCTTCCCCGATGATTCGGACGCTGCGGGCATTCTCAAATCCATGATGGTGCTGGGCGTTGC
The DNA here is from genome assembly GCF_039543885.1 of Rothia endophytica. Classification (NCBI taxonomy): domain Bacteria; kingdom Bacillati; phylum Actinomycetota; class Actinomycetes; order Micrococcales; family Micrococcaceae; genus Rothia; species Rothia endophytica. The sequence continues at coordinate 61,459 of NZ_BAABKP010000005.1, read as the reverse complement.
CTACGTGGTGCGTCCCCTAGGTGCCCTACTCATGGGGCCGCTAGGAGATCGGTTTGGGCGGAAGTTCGTGCTCATGCTGACCCTCTTCATGATGGGTGTCGCTACCTTCGCCATCGGCTGCTTGCCCACCTATGACCAGGCGGGCATTGTTGCACCCATCTTGCTGGTGCTCTGCCGCGTGTTGCAGGGGCTCTCGGCATCCGGCGAGCAGGCCAGCGCTATCTCCATGTCCCTGGAGCACTCCCATGACCATCAGCGAGCCTTTACTACCTCCTGGACGCTACACGGCACCCAGTTCGGCTCCCTGCTGGCTACCGCCGTCTTCCTACCTTTCGCAGCTCTACCCGAAGAGCAGTTACTGAGCTGGGGATGGCGCGTCCCCTTCTGGCTCTCAGCCTTTGTGGTGGTCGCTGCCTGGATTATTCGCCGCCGTCTCGAAGAGGCCCCGCGTTTCACTGAAACCCGCGAACAAGCTGTGGTGTCCGTACACCGTGTGACTCCGCTGGGCCAGGTTTTCTCCAGCCACAAGCGCGCGGTCATCACAGTAGCCCTCTGCGCCATGGTTAACACCGTCAACATGGTCTTCACCACCTTCTCCATCTCCTTTGCCACCAAGGGCCACGGCATCGAATCCTCCACTATGCTCTGGGTGCCCATCGCCTCTAACGGGCTCAGCCTCCTAGCCATACCCCTGTGGGCGCTTCTTGCAGACAAAGTGGGCCGCAAGCCCATCTTTGCCGCCGGAGCCCTGGTCGCTGGCGGGCTCATGTTCCCCTACCTGCATGCCATCACCGAAGGAAATATTCCCCTGGTCTTCATTTTCGGGGTACTGATGCACGGCGCTTTCTACTCTATGGCCAACGGTATTTGGCCATCTTTCTACGGCGAAATGTTCCCCACCGCAGTACGCGTGACCGGCCTAGCCCTGGGAACCCAAATCGGGTTTGCCCTCTCCGGAGGTATTGCACCTGCAGCTGCTACAGCCCTGGCCGGGGATAACCTCGCCAGCTGGGTTGGTCCTGCCGCCTTTACCGCCGCGATGGCACTCCTTGCCAGCCTGGTTGCCCTGAGCACCCGTGAAACTGGCAAGCTCACCCTGGTCGACATCGATAACACTAAGAGCTAAGCGACATCTCGCTGACCGGGGTAAGGACGCCAATCCGCGGCGTCCTTACCCCATCGGTGCAGCCCCTGTCAGCAAAATACCCCCGCCCGCCCCGAATAAACGGGGACAGTCAGGGGGTATTTTTAGAGAGATAGTGCCGGGGCAGGTTAGCTTAGCTTCTGATCAATCAGCGCTCGCAGAGCCTGTGCGCCCTCTACCCATGCCTCAAAATCGCCGTTACCTTCAATATCGGGGATACCGATTTCAAGGCGAGCAGCGCGGAAGGCGCGGGCTACATCGTTGACCGACGCGCCGTGCTTCTTCTGCATCTCATAGACAAAGCTAATGCCGGAGTGGTTAATCATGCGGTTTGCTGCGCGGGTAGCAATGATCTCGCTACGTAGCGGGTGCTTATCAAAGTGGTGGCCGAACTTCTCGGTCGCTGCTGCCGGGAAGTAGTCGGCAAGTACATCGCTGAGTTCCAGGTCTGGTTCGTTAGCGTAACCGCTTTCTACCAGAGCCTGGGCCAGGTCAATCTTGGCGTAGGCAACCAGCACGGACAGCTCGGGGCTGGTCAGTGGCACGTTTGCCTCCACCCGGTCCGCTAGCTCCTCATCCGAAGGTAGGAGCTCTACCTCGCGGTTCAGGTGCACGGTTTCGGTCAGGTGGTCCATGAATTCGCCGGCGATTTCGTCGGTGCCAAAGACACCGCAACGCTCTGCCTGAAGCAGTACGTTCTGTTCCAGGTTGGAACGCAGCACGCGCTGCCCCACCTCTTCTACCTGGTCAGCAATAAAGTCGGGGCGGTCTGAGGCACTAAATTCGCCTGCTTCAATCGCCAGATTCATCAGAATCTTGAGGTTAACCTCGCGGTCAGAGGTCTCCACACCGGCTGAGTTATCGATAGCGTCAGTGTTGACCAGGATGCCACCTGCTGCAGCCTCGATACGAGCACGCTGGGTCAGACCCAGGTTGCCGCCCTCCGAAATGACGCGCACGCGCAGCTCGGGTGCGGTAATACGCAGGTGGTCGTTGGAGGAGTCTCCTGCGTCCTTGTTGGTCTCGCCGGTTTCGCGCACGTAAGTGCCGGTGCCGCCGGTGTAGAGCAAGTCAACGGGTGCTTTGAGCAGGGCAATGATTAGCTCGTCAGCGGTGAGGGTTTCTGCGCTGTTGGCCTCAAGGCCCAGGGCTTCGCGTACCTCAGCGGATACCGGGATCTCGGTGTCCCAACGGGAGAAGACGCCACCGCCTGCCGAGATCAGCTCGGTGTTGTAGTCGGTCCAGTAGGCGCGGGGCAGCTCAAAGAGGCGCTTGCGCTCAGCCAAGGAGGTAGCGGCATCCGGGTTGGGGTCCAGGAAGATGTGGCGGGAGTCGAAGGCGCCGATGAGGCGGATGTGCTCGGACAGCAGAGCACCGTTACCAAAGACGTCGCCCGCCATGCCGCCAATGCCGACCATGGTGAACTCTTCAGCCTGAGCGTCGTGCTGCTGGGCAGCAAAGTGGCGCTTGACGGACTCCCATGCGCCGCGGGCGGTGATGCCCATTTCCTTGTGATCAAAGCCGATTGATCCGCCGGAGGCAAAAGCATCGCCTAGCCAGAAGCCGTTATCTACGGAGATGCCGTTGGCGATATCTGAGAAGGTTGCGGTGCCCTTATCGGCAGCAACCACCAGGTAGTGGTCATTGTCGTCCAAAGCCACCACGTGATCGGGGTGAACAATCTTGGGGTGCCCGCCCTCGGTGACCAGGTTGTCGGTGACATCCAGTAGAGACTGGATGAAGAGGCGGTAGGCGGCAACGCCCCTCTCGTTGTACTTTTCCTGCTCAGCGTCGCGGTCAGGCAGGTTCTTGGGCACAAAACCGCCCTTTGAACCGGTGGGTATAATAACCGCGTTTTTGGTGACCTGAGCCTTCACCAGGCCCAGCACCTCGGTGCGGAAGTCCTCGGGGCGATCAGACCAGCGCAGACCGCCGCGGGCCACCTTACCAAAGCGCAGGTGCACACCCTCAACAGTGTCTGCTTCTACAAAGATTTCAAACAGGGGCCTGGGGAGGGGGGCGAAGGAAACATCGCGGGTGCTAATTTTGAGAGCCAGAGACTCCTTGCCCTGATAAGCGTTGGTGCGCACAGTGGCAAGCACTGCTTCTAGTAGGCGGGAGAAGTATGTCTTGGTATCAGCGTCGGTCAGTGCATCAATATCGACCTGGACGCTGGCAGCAGCCTTGCGCTGGGCGGCGCGGCGTTCCTCCGCTTCGCCGCCGCGGGCTGGGTCAAAGCCAGTTTCGAAGACATCAACGATTGTCGCAGCGAGGGCGGGATTCTGGGCAACTGCCTGGTCAGTAACAGCCTGGGGGAAGCCCGCACCGAGTTGAATCAGGTAGCGGGAGTAAGCGTAGAGAACTTTCTCTGAAAGTTCGGCGTGGGGTGAGGCTGACAAAAGGGGCCCTTCCTCTATGGCGCGTTGATAGCGCGCGACGTCTGGAAGTCCCAGCATAAAATAGAAGTAACCCCAAGTAGAAGCGCTTCTCTAAAATATGAGATGAAGCGTCTCGCGAAAATTACCAGCTCAAGAATGAGGAACGTGTGCACAATCCAAGGAGAGTGCCTGTTTTAACTAGACAGGTTAGGGCTGGCTTGTTGTGGCGAAATATGGTGGGTGCATGGGGTGAGGGGGCCCCTTTCTGGCATTTGATAAACCCCTCCTTCTGGGTGGTGTTGTAGTTCACCAAACCTAAAGCGGGGTCTACTATTAAGGATGAGGCACGCACTGTTGCGTCCAGATGTCACAAAGACGTGATTAGAAGATAGCGAAAGGTAACCCCTTGCTTACGAACACTCGTTCACCCCAGTGGTCCGGCTCCGAAAGCTGGATTAACGATTACTACCTCCACAGCTCAGCTGAAGAATTAGAAGGTATGACCAGCGAGGAGCTGACCAGCCTCGCACAGACCCACCGCGAACTTGCTGCTCAGCGTCAGCCTGGCGAAGCACTGGTCACCGTGCACCATAACGATGCCGGTAGCACCCTGCTGGTCGTTGTTGATGACACCAGCTTCCTGGTTTCATCCATCACCGCCCAAATTGCCGCCCAGTGGGGTGGTATCTCGGGTCTGATTCACCCCACCTTCTTGGTAGCCCGTAATGACGAGGGAGAGATTACCAGCCTGGCCGGCGCCGGCTTCGATCAGCCCGTTGCCAGCGGCGATACCGCCGTTATGCCCCGGATCGACCAGAACAAGGGTGACTCGCGCGGAACCATCATCGAATCCTGGATTGCAGTGCAACTTACCAGCCGCCTCAATGAGGAAGCCGGCTCAACCCTCGAAGAGGAAATCCAGGCAGTATTAGTGGACGTACGCCGTGCCTCCCGCGACAGTGACGCCATGGCCAGCCGCGTGCTCGATATCGCTGACCGTCTCACCGAACTCTCGGGAGTGACCCTGGGTGGGTCCGAGCATTACACCGGGGAATTGAACTCAGAAGCCGACCCCGCTACCCGTGTGGAATCCGTACAGGAGTTTTTGCGCTGGCTGACCCGCGGTAACTTCCTCTTCATGGGCGTCAAGGAGCGCGACCTCTCAGAGCGCGCTGACCAACTGGTGCTTAGCGACCGTCTGGGTAGCGCCCTGGGCATCCTGGCTGCCACGGAGGGCAATGAACCCACCGTGCTCACAGGGCTAGGGCTACATAACGCCCGCGAACCCAAACCCCTCTATGTCACCAAGGCTAACTCTCGCTCCACCGTGCACCGCCACGAATACCTGGATTACATTGGGGTGCGCGACTTTGACCGCTCTGGCGCCATCGTGGGGGAGTACGTCATCCTAGGCCTCTTCTCCCGCCAGGCCTACGCTCTACCGGCGGTTGAAACCCCCATCGTGCGTGAGCGTATTGCCATTATGCGACGCCACCTGGGCTATCAACCCAGATCTCACTCTGATAAAACTATGGCTGGCATCATCGAAGACTACCCCCGCTTGGAGCTCCTGCATGCTGGCCTTGATGAACTAACCGAAACCTTCCGCGGCATCATGGGCCTGGAGGAGCGTCGCACCACCCGCCTCTTCCTGCGCCCCGACGCCTTTGGTCGTTTCGTGTCCGCCACCGTCTTTCTACCCCGCGACCGCTACAACACCCTGGTACGCCAACGCCTTGAAAAGGTTTTCCACGAATTTTTAGATATCGAGAGTCTAGACTTTGACGTATACCTCTCCACCTCATCGCTGGCCCGTATTTTCTTCCGCCTGCGCCTGAGTGACCCCAACGTGATACCCGCGGTGGACGTTCGCGCTATTGAACGCCGCCTGCAGGAAGCCACCCGCTCCTGGGGTGAGGCTACCGCCGCTGCCGTTGAAGACACCTTCACCCAGCAGGGTCAGGAGCCAGCGTTGGGCCGCGCCGCAGCGTCCGATTGGGCAGAAGCTGTGCCTGCCACCTATCGCGCTGACTACGAAGTAGAGAACGCGGTAGAGGACATCGCGATTTTTGAGTCCCTGACCGAAACCAAGCCGGCTGCTGTGCGTTGTGCAGAGGAGGAGGGTGAAACCCGCCTCAAGACCTACCTCTCGGACGCCCACACCCTCACCGAGCTGTTGCCGGTCATGCAGAACATGGGCATGGTCGTGGTGGATCAGAAGCCCTACGACATCACTCCCGCCGATGGCCGCTCCTTCCTGCTCTATGACTTCGGCGTTAACCTGCCCGAGGGGGTAGTGCCCGGCGAGGTAGCTGACCTCTACGAGGACGCACTGAACGCCTACCTGCTGGGCAAGCGCGAATCGGATAGCCTGGACCGTCTCATTCTGGCTGAAAAGCTATCGTGGGAGCAGGTTCGTATCTTCCGTGCCTACACCCACTACCTGCTGCAGCTGGGCCGCGGCTTCACCGCCGAGTTCATGTCTGACACCCTCTTGGGCTACCCCGAGGCAACCGCTCTGCTGGCCCGTTACTTTGACGTCAGCTTCAACCCCGCAGCCGACTTCGATAGCCAGGACGCCCGTGAGCAAGTCCGCGAGGACGTCTGGGCTCAGCTGGGAGCGGTGCTAGACGCCATTCCCACCCTGGACGTTGACCGCTTCATGCGCTCCCTGGCAACCGTCATGGCAGCCACCCTGCGCACCAACGCCTACATGGGCCGTGATTCCCTGGCGCTCAAGGTCTCACCCCAGCAGATCGACTTCGCACCTTTGCCCCGCCCCCTCTACGAAATCTTCGTCTACTCCCGCCGGGTCGAGGGCGTCCACCTGCGCTTCGGCTCCATAGCCCGCGGTGGCCTGCGCTGGTCTGACCGCCGCGAGGACTTCCGCACCGAGGTCTTAGGTCTGGTTAAGGCGCAGATGGTCAAAAACGCCGTCATTATTCCGACCGGCGCCAAGGGCGGCTTCTACCCCAAGCAGCTACCCAACCCCGCCCTAGACCGCGACGCCTGGCTCAACGAGGGCCGTGAATCTTACAAGGTCTTCATCCGCTCTCTGCTGGATGTCACGGATAACCTCTCGGTAGCAACTGACGGCACCGAAACCGTCGTCCGCCCCGAAGGCGTGCTGGCCCGCGACGGAGATGACTACTACCTGGTCGTAGCAGCCGATAAGGGCACCGCCTCCTTCTCGGATACCGCCAACGCCATCAGCGCCGAATACGACTTCTGGCTGGGCGACGCCTTCGCCTCCGGTGGCTCAGTGGGCTACGACCACAAGGCCATGGGCATTACCGCCCGCGGAGCCTGGGAGTCCGTCAAGCGTCACTTCGCTGAGCTGGGCATTGACTGCCAGCACGAAGAGTTTACCGCCGTTGGTATTGGCGACATGAGTGGCGACGTCTTCGGCAACGGCCTCATGCGCTCGCGCTCCACCCGCCTAGTGGCAGCCTTCGACCACCGCGACATCTTCCTAGACCCCGCCCCGGACGCCGAGGCGTCCTTTGAAGAGCGCGTGCGTCTCTACAAGCTACCCCGCTCGTCCTGGCAGGACTACAACCCCGAGCTCATCTCAGAAGGCGGCGGCGTCTACTCCCGTGGCGCCAAGTCCATCCCCGTTTCAGATCAGGTACGTGAAGTTCTGGGGCTAGACGAGGGCGTCACCGAAATGTCACCGCCCGAGCTGCTCTCAGCCATCCTCAAGGCACCCGTAGACCTGCTCTACAACGGTGGCATCGGCACCTACGTCAAGGGGTCTACCGAGACTCATGCTGAAGTAGGCGATAAAGCCAATGACCCCATCCGGGTGGACGGCGCAGACCTGCGTGCCCGTATCGTAGGTGAAGGCGGCAACCTCGGCTTCACCCAGCTGGGACGTATCGAGGCAGCCCGCAAGGGTATCATCATCAACACCGACGCCATTGATAACTCCGCCGGTGTAGAAACCTCTGACCGCGAGGTCAACATCAAGATTCTGGTGGACCGCCTGGTGGCTCACGGTGAGCTGTCCGGCGAGGAACGTGCCAGCTTTATTGAGGCTCAGCGTGAGGACGTTGGGGCGCAGGTTCTGCAGACCAACCGCCGCCAGAACGTGCTGCTACAGGCTGAGCGTCACGGCGTCATCCCCGGGGTTGAGGGCTACATCCGCCTCATGCACGACCTGGAAAAGAATGCCGGGCTTAACCGCGAGGTGGAGTACCTGCCCACCGATCAGACCATCCGTGAGCGCTACGAAGCGACCGGGGAAACCCTCAACGGCCCAGAGCTGTCCGTGCTAGCAGCCTACGTGAAGATTCACCTAACCGAGCAACTAGAGGCCACCGATATTGCCGATGACCCCTACCTTGCCTGCGTCCTGACCGACTACTTCCCGCCTGCCCTGGTGGAGCGTTTCGATCAGCATCTAGAAACCCACCCGTTGCGCAAGCAGATTATCTGCACCCGCGTTGCCAACGAAATTGTAGATCTTGCCGGTATTACCCACGTTTTCCGCGCAATTGAAGAAACCGGTGTGGGTGTTGATGCGGTAGCGCGTGCCTTCTACGTTTCACGTGAAACTTTTAATGTTGGCAATTCCGCAAGGTTGCACCGCGACCTTCCTGCGAATATTGCCCTGGATGCTTGGCAGTCAGTCATCCGGGACTGGCAGCGTGTACTAGACCGCCTGGTGCGCTGGTTCGCTGCCGAGCGGTCAGTGGTGGTGGGCACCCCCATCACCGAAATGATTGAACGTTTCCGCCCGGTCGCTGAGCTGCTCCCTGAGCTGCCCGACTACTTTGCTGATGACACTCGCGCCCGTGTGCGTGCCATGCGCAACCAGGCAGAAGAGTGGGGTCTGCCCGAGGAGCTGACGGTCAACTGGATCCGCGAATTTGAGGCTTTTGCTCTCATGGATGTAGTGCGCACCGCAGAAGCTCACGGGTTAGATGCCAAACTGGTTGCCCGCGTCTACTACTCGGTCTACGACCGGTTCGCGGTGGACCACCTGCTCACCATGATTTCTAAACTGCCGCGCAATGACCGCTGGGAGACCCTGGCGCGATCTTCCCTGCGCGATGATCTCTATGAAATTGCTGCATCCCTTGCGCTCAAGGTGTTACAGGAGTCTGGCGAGGGAATCGTTGCCGGTGAAGAGGGGGGCGATGAGGCCTTGGAACGCTGGATTACCGCCCATCCCGTGCGTATCAGCCACGTAGATTCAATGCTGGAGGAAATTAAGCAGACAGCCCCTGCCGCTGATGGCCGACCCCGCTTGGCTGTACTGCAGGTAGCCCTGCGCACCCTGCGCGGCGCCGTCAGCTAACTCTGGCGCGAAAGGACGCCGGTGGGTAGCTTGTGTGGCTACCTGCCGGCGTCCTTTTTGTCAGCAACATAGGTAGCCCCTCACGAGTAGGGGATTAGCCCCTGCCGGTGAGGGGTTACCCATGCTAGCGCGGAATGCTGTCTATAATGAACCGAAAAACCGGCAAAGTATTGCCGATATTGGGGTTATAAGACTAAGATAGGGGAAAAATAAGGCTAATCGGCAGAATACTGCCGGGAGTGGGGTTGGTATGGGGCTAGGTCAAAAAATCAAAGCAAAGCGCAAGGAGCTGCGGATGCCGCAAGAGGAACTAGCAGCTCTCAGCGGGGTATCTGAGCGAACCCTGCGCGACTTTGAGCGCGGCAAACTGAGTATTTCCCTGCAGAAGGCCCTGGATATCGCAGAAGTGCTGGGTCTAGAACTGAAACTGGTAGAAGCATGAACCAGCCCCTTGCAGATATCTATAAGCAAGACCGGTTGGCGGGCCATTTCTACAAGACCCGGCACACCACAGAATTCCGTTATGCAACCAGCTACCTGAGCGAGAGCAACCCGCCACTAGCGTCCACCCTCCCGCTGAGTGAAGCTCCGCTCAGTTATCAAGCAGGGGCACTCCCTCCTTTCTTTACCGGTCTACTGCCGGAAGGTCGTCGTCTTACCACCCTGCGGTCCAGCCTTAAAGTTTCCCGAGATGATGAGCTTTCCTTGCTCCTAGCGGTTGGCTCAGACACCGTGGGGGACGTGCGGGTTATTAAACATGGCGGCACCCTACCCCCAGATAAAGACCTTGAAGCTCGTGACATTGACCCGGACAACTTCAAACACATCAGCTTCAAAGAGCTACTCTCTGACCAGGTTTACCGGGACCCGGCATCCCTGCCAGGGGTTCAAGAAAAGGTTTCAGGCAAGATGCTGACCTTCCCCCTGCGTCAGGGTAATGACCTCTACCTACTCAAGCTCACTCCGCCTGAATACCCACTGTTGGTTGAAAACGAAGCCTTCTTTCTCAAGGGAGCAGAGGGACTTAAAGGACGTAACGGAGTGGTTAAATCACAGTTGGTTTTTGACGGTGACGGTGTTTCTGGGCTGCTGGTTAAGCGTTTTGACCGCGGCATCAGCCCAGACGGAAAAATTGCTCGATATGCGGTTGAGGACGCCTGCCAGCTGCTGAACCTCTACCCGGCAGATAAATACGATGTGAGTGCCCTTGAGGTCTCTCGCGCAATTACCGGTCTTGTTCAGCAACCCGTTCTTACAGCCCAAGAACTACTGCGACAGTTTCTCTATGCCTGGCTAACCGGCAACGGGGACTTGCACGCCAAAAACCTTTCGGTCATTACTGCCGGGGGTAAAACCAGGCTGTCGCCGGTCTACGATGTGCCTTCAACTGCGCCCTATGGGGATCAGTCAATGGCACTAAAAATTCTGGGAAAAGAGCGCGGGCTATCGGCACGAATTTTCATTGAATTTGGTGAACAGCTAGGACTGAGAGCGCCAGCAACAACCCGCCTCATCCGCAATACTCTGACTGACACTGAAGGTCTGGTTGAGAAAGCAGCTGAGCTGCCCTTTGACTCAAGCCGCCGTAAGGCCCTCGTGAAAGTCCTAAAAAATCGGCGCCAGTCACTCATACAGGGGTAGTAGTACCCTGCTCACCGGCGTCCTTTTGGTCAGCAACATGGGTAACCCCTCACTAGCAGGGGGATTAGACCATGCTGGGGAGGGGTTACCTATGCGAGCGCGAAATGCTGTGTGCTAGGCTGCCTTAACCGGCACCCAAACCTGCATCTGGTAGTCAGCGGCTGAGGGGTCACCGGGGCCGTAGGCCTCAAACACCGGGCCGTTAGGCTTGAAACCAGCCTTGGGTAAGAAGGTGCCCATCAGGTGATCCACGCCTGCCATGATGCTCATGGGCACCGGGCCTTCAACGTTGGTTACAGCGAACTCCCCGCCGTCCACCTTCAGCGCGTTGAGCCCCAGAGCCTGAGCAGTCTCAAGGTTCTCCACCAGGATGCCCGCCATATAATCGAACTGGCCGCTGGCGTTCATGCCCACAATGACGCCCATGGAATGCACCTCGGGCATCGTCACCCCACGCGCTGTAGCGTGGTCGGTCAGCTTCTTCCACAGCTCACCCATGCCAGCACCCTGCTGAACAGTCTCGCGGAAACCCGCAATAAAAAACTCATCCTTGTGCTCTACACGTGCACCAATCATGACAACTCCCATGGGAAAATAAAAACCTAACCTGCCTGTAGACAGGCGCTAAAACTAAGAGGAACCACACCCGCAGGAGCCACCGCAGCAACCGCCACCGTTACCCACGCCCATCATCGCCTGGGTGATAGAGACGGATGACTGGGCATCGCCCTTGACTGCTACAGATGAACCGTCGCTGGGGATACCATCGCCAAAATCGCCACCCATGAGGTTAAGGCGGTGACCGATATCTGGCCCGCCTGCCGGTTTCTCGGTGACACCAGCTAGGACGGCGGCAAAACCAGCAGGTTCCTGGGTGGGCAGAGTGGGGGCATCTGCACCCCCGCCCACGGGGCCACAAGCGGCTGCTGCTGCTGATACCTTAGGCTGCTTAACCTCTGCAAAGTGGGAAAAGCGCCGCATCTGTTCTACCGAGGGGTAGTTGAAAGACACTTTAACCTGGCCTTCTACCAACACGATGGGTAGAACTTCCCACCCGTTCATGGCAATCTGGTCGGCAACCTGTGGGCAGTCAGTAAACGCTGAAGGGTAGGAATCGGTGGAATAGACGGCGATTTCTAGCCCGGCGTCAAGAAGCTCCTGCGCCTGCTCAAAGAAAGTGTTGCGGGCGACGTCCTGCGGGTCAGCAGGGTTATCACCGGCAGCAGGCACAAATACCTCAAGCGGTGTTGAGCCGATAGTGTCATTAATTTTTGCCACGAGCGCTCCTTAAAGAAGATAAAACCTACCCCACCAGACTACAGTGCACCGCCGGTTTCTCAGGTGTTCAGGGTAGGTGAAGGTAGCTCTCTTAGATCTAGAGTAAATATTGATAGGGAATAGCGCTTGACCCTCACGCAGCGTGAGTACCTAGCCTGGTAACTATCAGGAGGAAAACATGCACCCAGATTTTTTGACCGTAGGTGAAGTCGCCCGGCTCGTAGGGGTGAGCGTCCGTACGCTACACCACTACGAAAGTGTTGGGCTGCTGACCCCCAGCCGGCGCTCGGCTAGCGGCTACCGGCTCTACTCAGCGGACGATATCGACAGGCTTCACACGATTCTTGTCTACCGCGCACTCGAATTTCCGCTGGAAAAAATTCAGCAAATTCTAGTCAGCGGTACCGCGCCCATTGAAGAGCTCATCAGCCAGCGGGACCTTCTGCAAGAAAAACAGGAGCACCTACAGTCCGTGCTGGACTCGGTGCAGACAATGATTGAGGTTCACACCATGAAAAAAACCATGAGCGCGGCTGACCGCGCCAAAGCTAGTCACGCCCAGTACCGTGACGAGGCAGAAGCTGCCTACGGCAGCACTGATGCCTACCAGCAGTCAGCCCAGCGGGTTGCCGGCTTCACCGACCAAGACTGGACGCGGGTTTCTGACCGCATGGACGCCTTTGAACAGGCCTGTGCTCGGGCGCTCGCAGGCGAGGTTGCCCCTGGGTCTGACGAGGCCAACAAGCTGGCCGAAGAGCATCTTAGCCTCATGCAGGACTACTTTGACTGCTCCTATAACCAGCAGGTTCTCATTGGCATGACCTACGTGAGCGACCCCCGCTTTACCGCCCACTACGACCAGCGCTCCACTGGCCTAGCTGCCTGGATCAGCGCAGCTATCAACGCCAACGCTGTCATCCACGGAGTGGATATAGATACCCCCGTCTGGCAGTAGCCTAACGGAAGAAAATCAAAGGGCGAGCCCCTGCCGCATCAACTAAACCTAGGGTGGTGCGGCAGGGGCTTCTATCTTTGTGAGGGTGGGGGCCTAGCTCAGCAGGATGAGGGTGAAGGCGGCATCCAGTACGGCAACTAGGGGGAGCATCCAGATGCCGAAGAACATGAGGAGACGGCTGTTGCGCGATTTACGGTCCAGGGCCTCGGGACTCTCAAAGGGGCTGATCAATGGGTCAGTATCGGGGGAGCGGAGCTCGCGGGCAGTAACAAAGACCGCGGTCCCCACCAATATCACCGCTGCGATCATGGTGACGCCTAAGCTGGGCAGACTCAGTAGTGCTGGCCGGTCCATGCTAGCGGCGAGGGTTCCCATTACGGCGAAGCCTGCAGCAGCGATCGCAAAAATGCTGAAACGTAGCGGTTTTTCTGCCCACCAGCGCATGGTGGAAATAGCTGCCACAGTTGCTACCAGCGCACCAACTATTGCCACCAGCGAGACGTCATTGATTGCGAAATCCTCCGAGCGTGCCCAGGCTTTGAAAGCGGCAGAGAAGATGAAGAAGGCGGCAAGACTCACCGCTGAGGTGATGATGATCGGCAGCAGGGTGGAGTCGGGTGCCCCTGCCAGACCTAGTGAGTGCGCATAGTCCTTGGGGTCACCGAAGGCCTCGTGCGGGGTCTCGCCGCTATCAGCGCAGTGAGCGTGGACGGTTTCAAGGGCGTCACCAATAGCACTGCCGGGTACGTTGTCTAGGCGTAGTTCCAGGATGAAGGGATTCACCCAGCTCTTGTGGGTGGCGATAAAGGTATCCAGTGGAGTTTTCATAGCTATTTCCTTAGTGAGTCAGGTGGGCGGTGACGGTGGTGGAGAAGGTCTGCCAAGTGACGGTGAGGGTGGCGAGTTCTTGGGTGCCGGCGTCCGTCAGGAAGAAGTATTTGCGGCCAGGCCCGCCGTCCCCTTCGCGCCACTGCACCTCAACCAGCCCGCGATTTTCTAGCCGGTTGAGCAGGGGGTAGAGGGTGCCACCTTTGATATCGCCCAGCCCGGCTTCTGCCAGTTGGGTGATGATGGCGTAGCCGTAGGTGGGGCCCTTCTCTAGGGTTTTGAGGACGCAGGTGGTGAGGAGGCCTCGGAGCCAGTCTGCGGGGTATAGTGTTGCGGTCATATCTATATAGTTACATTAACTAGTTAGTCTGTCTAGTTTGTTTGTCTATATAGTCGAAGATTTTTTGCGCGTGTCAAAGCAGGGGGTGTGAACAGGGTGGCTAGGGGAGTCTGGTGCTCAACCCGGCCAGTAGGGCTGCCAGCCCCAGTTCAAAAGCCTCATCTTGCGGGGTGCTGCCCAATTCTGCAAACCCCTCTGCCATGGTGGGGTGGCTGCTTGCGCGCTGCCCCGGATCAAAGATATCGATGGGGGCGTCAACGTCTGTGGCGGAACCTAGCAAGAAAGCTTCGAGCGCCTCTACTGTGAGCAGGGCATCTCGCGGGGTGAATCCAAAGGCAACAAAAGCGCTGGTGACCTGTTCATACATGCCCAGAGTGCCCGGGGCGTTGCGTACCGGGGTGACTGCCAGCATTGTTACCAGGGCGGGAGAGAGGGAAAAGGCGGTGCGATAAGATCGTGCCCAGCTTGCGGTCGCTTCTACCCAGAGGTTCCGTGCTACTCTCGCCGTTAGGTCACTTGCCCTAACGCGGGCGGCGGCTTCCTGCAATTCGTGGGTACTAATACCCTGAGCGATGTGGTCTGACAGCCCTGCTAGTACTTCATCGCGCGAAGCCACGTGGTTGTAAAGCGAGGACGGGGCGACCCCCAGCTTCTTGGCCAGCTGAGACATGGTAAAGTCACCGTTTTTGGACAGTAATTCCTGTGCGGCCAGAGTGATCTTTTGGGCCGTGATAAGGGAGGCGGTGGGCCTACCTGCGGTGCGGTTTCTGGTCATTCTGGTGCCGGTCATATCTACCACCGTATAAGAAAAAATAATTTCGCCGTGCTATGACTCAACACTTCACATTTATAGTGATGTGAGATACCCTAAAACGAACGACATTCGTTTATCAGCGGTTCAGTGTCGAACCACCCAAGGAAAGGCTCCCCATGGCTCCTCAGGAAATCACCCGCGACGTCGTCATTATTGGCGCAGGCCCCGCAGGCCTCACCGCCGCCTACCGCCTCCAACAGGCAGGCCACTCCGTTGCCGTCCTCGAAGCCCGCCACCGCGTAGGCGGCCGCACCTGGAACGGCGATATCGATGGCGCCTTCATTGAAATCGGTGGCCAGTGGATATCCCCTGACCAAACCGAACTCGCAGCCCTGGTGAAAGAACTCGGCCTCACCACCTTCGACCGCTACCGCGAAGGTGACTCTATCTATAAGAACCTTGCCGGCGACGTCATCCAGTACAACGGCGACACCTTCCCCGTCGATGAAGCCACCACCGCAGAAATGCAACGCCTCATCGGACTCATGGACAAACTCACCGCAGAAGTAGACCCTGCCGCCCCCTGGGAACACCCCCGCGCCAAAGAATATGACGCCATCAGCTTCCGTGAATGGCTCAAAACCCAGACTGATAACGACGAAGCCCGCAATAACATCTCCCTCTTCATCGCTGGCGCCATGCTCACCAAGCCCGAGCACGCCTTCTCACTCCTCCAGGCTCTGTTGATGTCCTCATCTGCCGGTTCCTTCTCTCACCTGGTCGACGAAGACTTCATCCTCGACAAGCGCGTACTCGGCGGTATGCAGAAAGTCTCCCTGGGGCTGGCAGAAAAAATCGGTGACGATAACATCGTGCTTGGCCACCCCGTGCGCGTACTACGCTGGCAAGAAGAAGGCGACTACCCCGTACTGGCTGAAGCAGAAGACTTCGGCGAGGACGGCGTAGCCAACCCCGAGGGCGGCGTGAAGGTGCGCGCTCAGTACGCCATCATGGCAGTACCGCCCAACCTCTACTCCCGCGTTTCCTTTGTGCCCTCGCTGGATCGCCGTCAGCACCAGATGCACCAGCACCAGTCCCTGGGCCTGGTCATCAAGGTACACGCTGTCTATGACCGCCCCTTCTGGCGCGACCGTGGGCTTTCAGGCACCTGCTTTGCCTGCGAAAACCTGGTGCAGGAAATCTACGACAACACCAACTACGACCCCGCTACCGGCGAAGAAGAAACCCGCGGAACCCTGGTCGGCTTCATCTCGGATGAGAAAGCTGACCTCATGTTCACCCTCTCAGAAGAAGAACGCAAAACCGCTATCTTGGATGCAATGGCTGAGCTCATCGGTGAAGAAGCCAAGAACCCGGTTACCTTCTACCTCTCTGACTGGGGAGCTGAAGAGTGGACCCGTGGTGCCTACGCCGCTTCCTATGACCTTGGTGGCCTCTCCCGCTGGGGTCAGTACCAGCATGACCCCGTAGGGCCCATCCACTGGGCCTGCTCAGATATCGCCGGTGAAGGCTACCAGCACGTGGACGGCGCCGTACGCATGGGCCAGCAGGTAGCAAAACAGCTCAGCGAAAAATTGTAAATACTCCTAGGCTTATTTAAAAGGTGCTTACCGGTCCCCGCGAGCCCCCTAACCTGTCTGCTGATCCTCTTACCTGGTTCGCAAGCTCACAAGGCAATTCACGCCAGCCCCGAGCCAGCAGGCAGGTTATGAGCTTGCTCCTCCGGGTCACCTTTTGAATAACTCTTAGAACCTGGAAGGAGCCCACCGTATGCGTTACGTTGTTGGCTACTCACCCACCGACCGCGGCCGTGATGCCCTTAACCTGGGCGTCGTGCTCGCACGCTCCCTGGGGGCGCAGCTCGATGTGGTCTACGTGCTCAAAAATGAGAACCCGCACCTCGCTGCCCCACGCAGCAACTTTGGCAGTATCCTGCGGGAGCAGGCGGTAGGCTGGCTCGAAGATGCCCAGTACCTGGTGCCTACCGACCTCACGGCACGTTTTCACCTGCGTCAGGCGGAATCAACTGCCGCCGGTCTGATGGAGTTTGCCGAAGCCACTGACGCCGGGGCAATCGTCGTGGGCGGCGCAAGGACGGGTGGCTGGCTCTTCCACTCCATCGGTGCCGCCGGTAATGCCCTGCTGCACCGATCCCGCACCCCCGTCATCTTAGCGCCGCGAAACTTCGCTTCTGACACTGACATCGAGCAGATTGACTGCGCCGTTTCCCCCGAGATTGATTCAATCTCTTTGGTGGAAGAGGCGATAGCGACTGCCAACCGCACCGGCCTGAAGGTGCGGCTAGTTTCCCTCATTGAGGGTGCAGACTCCGCGGCTGCCGCCAGTGAGGCTGAGGTGGGGGTGCGAGAGCTCATTAAGCAGTCCTCGGTCGCCCTTGAAAAACCTGAGCTACTCAGCGTTACTGTGGGGCACGGGGCCACTGTGCCAGACGCCGTGCAGTCGGTTCACTGGTCACCTCAGTCCGTGCTCATGGCGGGTTCTTCTAAGCTGAGTCAGCGCGGTGAACTCTTCTTGAGCTCCAACACTGCCAAGATTCTTACTCACCTGCCCATTCCGCTGGTTGTGGTGCCGCGTGACTACTCACCCGGACGCCGCGGCTCATCTCAGCAGCCGTGGACAGGCTCAATCCCGGTGGTGGGCAAATAATTTAGCGGCCGTGCGCTATTGCGGCTAGGCCCCGCACTTTCTCTCTTCGGGTAGGCTGACCCTCTTCAGCTCCATGATGATCGGTCTCTCGGTGGTAGCTCCTGCATGCTCCCTCTCTGGTGCTCTGGGCCCTGTCACCCAGTAGGTGCACCTTCTCGCCTTACTCTGAACGTTAAAAAGGAGGGTTGTCTCACGTAAGCTGTAAAGAATTACTGAGCTACAGGAAGGTGCCATCAATGCACACCGTTATCGTAGGGGCTGGAATAGCAGGCCTGAACTCCGCTCGTTATCTCGCTCAATCTGGTCAGAGCGTCACCGTTCTTGAGAAAAACTCTAAGCCCGGCGGCAGAATTGCCACTGATCACATCGATGGTTTTACCTGCGATGTCGGCTTTCAGCTCCTTAACCCTCAGTACCCCGAGGCTAAGAAATCTCTTAACCTTCCTGCCCTTGACCTACATGCTTTCAGTCGCGGTGCAGTGATCTGCGAAGATAACAGGCAGTTCATGCTCAGCGACCCCACCCGTCACCCGCTGGCTTTGCCCTCGCTGCTGCGTGAGTGTTCTGTAACGGATGCCCGTGCGGCCTACTCCCTGCTGAAAGACCGCGAATCAACAACCTTCGACCAGGCTCTTGAGCGGGCCGGTTTCAGCGCCTCCCTTAAACGAGCTGCTCGCACCTTCCTCGCCGCGGTTACCGCTGATTCATCCCTGGAATGCACCCCAGAATTTGGCCGGAAACTCATCTATTACTTCCTCAAAGGCTCACCCTCCCTTCCCGCTCAGGGGATGGAGGCTATTGCCTACCAGATGGCTGATCTTGACGGGGTCACCATCTGCTATTCAACAGAAATCGTTGAAATTATCGAGGAGGATCAACGGGTACTCCTGCGCTGTTCTGATGGAAAAGAGTTGTATGCTGATCGGGTAATTATTGCAGGTGGCCCGCTGGAGAGTGCTTATCTTCTCGATTCTGAGGTGCCAGCTACGGGGGACCTGACAACCTGGTGGTTCGCTGCAGACCAGCGCCCAACCGCATCTACTTACTTGCACCTTGACTGCTCAGATAGCCCTCTCATTAACCATGCCGCTGTCGTGTCCAACGTGTGCCCATCCTACGCACCGGCAGGGCAACACCTCATACAGGCCAGCGTTGTGGGTTCTTCAGACCTGGAGGCTGAGGTGGTCGCCCAGCGTGTTCAGCGAATGTTTGGGTGCGAAGGTGATACGTGGCGTTTGCTCACCTGCCACCGCGTCTCTCCTGCTCTTCCCATCATGACGGGTCGCTCAGCCTGGTCTCCTACCGGGAAGCTGGCGGTCGCCGGTGACTTCAATCAAGCATCCATCCAAGGGGCTCTAGCGTCCGGACGTCAGGCTGCATCACTATCAAGTTCTCAGTAAAGAGTGACGATATGACTACCTCTGTGCATCTGCTTCTTTTCCGTGAAGATCTAAGAACTCGCGATCACCGTGCCCTACGTGCTGCAACCGATCTAGCGCACCGCCACCCAGATACGACAGTGCTTGCCCTCTACGTCCTTGATGAGGAGACGGAAGGGATACGCCCGCTGGGCGGGGCAAGTCGCTGGTGGCTACATCACTCTCTAGTGGAATTACAAGAATCACTGGAAAACCTGGGGATCCCCCTCTTCTTCGCCCGAGGTCAGGGAACGGCTAGCGTTGCCAGCTTGAGCGCCCCACTGGGTGTCACCCATCTCCACTGGAGCCGCCGCTACACCCCGCCTGAGCGCTCGGCCGACGCCGCCCTCAAAACCTGGGCTAAAAGTCAAGGTATAGAAGCGCATAGCTATGCCGGCCATCTCCTGCATGAACCGTGGGAGGTTTCGCCGGCGTCCGGTGATTTTTATAAGGTCTTTACTCCTTTCTGGAAGGCCATATCGGCTCAGGGCTTTAGGGAACCCTATGGCGCCCCTGAACCCCTTACGCAGAATCCTGCGGCCCTATCTCAGGAGGTCAGGAAGCAATGCGCCGCCCTCCTTTCCCTCGAAGAGTTGGATCTTCTGCCTACCCGCCCAGACTGGTCTGGAGGGTTGAAACAACGCTGGACACCCGGTGAGAAGGGAGCATTAGCTGCCTGCAATGAGTTTGTGGACGGGAATCTTGAAGGATATGCCAGAGAAAGGGATTTTCCTGCCGCTCCCTCCACCAGCTTTCTTTCACCCCATCTACGGTTTGGTGAAATAAGCCCCGCGACCGTTTTATATCGTGTGGGGCGTTCAATCTCGGTGATGACCACTGATGCCACTCGGTTTGCAACCGAAGTAGGCTGGCGGGAGTTTTGCTGGCACCTGGCCTTTCACAATCCTGAGCTGCACGAAAAAGAGTTCCGTGCCGAGTGGTCACACTTTCCTTGGGGCAAGGCTGATAACCCAGAAAATAAAGAACTGTTCCACGCCTGGTGCCGGGGGCTTACTGGCGTCCCTCTGGTGGACGCGGGAATGCGCGAACTCTGGGAAACCGGCTATATGCACAATCGGGTACGTATGGTGGCCGCTTCTTATCTCACCAAGAACCTGCTGTTGGATTGGAAGCTGGGAGAAAAATGGTTCTGGGATACTCTCGTGGATGCTGATCTTGCCTCAAACCCGGCTAATTGGCAGTGGGTCGCAGGGTCAGGGGCGGACGCCGCACCCTATTTCAGAATCTTTAATCCCGTAACGCAGGGAAAGAAATTCGATGAAGAAGCTCGGTATATCAAGCGCTGGGTACCTGAGCTGGCCCACCTTAGTGCTGTAGAAATCCATCGAGGCGCCGAGCAAGGGTACGGGGTGCTAGCGCCAGATTACCCGTCTCCCTTGGTTGATCTTAAGCTTTCTCGCGAGGAGGCTTTAGCTGCCTATAGTGACTGGAAATAGACGCTCCGCTCTTTCATCCTAAGAAAAAACGCCACGAGACTTCACAAATCGTATACGAGGTTGTAATCTGGCTAACTAAACGAACAACATTCGTTTAGTTGACTTTTAGTCTCATCTGCCAACGGTGGTAGTGAAAGGAAGGGCGATGTCTCAGACCCCTCAGAACCCGGTACCAGCGGGCAGCGCCCCGGTGACCGCATCAACCAACCCCCACGGCGCAGTAGACACCGGGGCAGCTAACAAAAAGGGCCTCTCTTCGGGTAAGGTCACCCTCTTCAGCTCCATGATTATCGGTATCTCGGTGGTAGCTCCCGCGTACTCACTCTCCGGTGCGTTAGGGCCCGTCGCCGCAGAAGCTGGCCTCTACATGCCAGCCATGTTCCTCATCGGCTTCATTCCTATGCTGCTGGTTGCCATCGGCTATCGCGAGCTCAACGCCGCCATGCCCGACGCTGGGACCACCTTCACCTGGACCACCAAAGCTTTCGGCCCCTACGCCGGCTGGATGGGTGGCTGGGCCCTGCTGGTCGCCACCATCCTGGTGCTCTCCAACCTAGCGGGTATCGCCGTAGACTTCTTTTACCTGGCCCTCTCGCAGGTCCTCTCTAACCCGGGCGTCGCTGACCTTGCTGGCAACAACCTCATCAATATCGCCACCTTCATCGCTTTCATGGCTTTCGGTTGCTACATCACCTACCGCGGTCTGGACGCCACCCAGAAAATCCAAACCGTCTTCATCATCTTCCAGCTGGCCGTCCTCGCCATTTTCTCTGCCGTTGCTTTCTACAAGGCAAGCACCGGCACCGGCTTCGCCAACCTCAGCTTTAGCCTTGAATGGTTCAACCCTTTTGGTATCGATTCCTTCTCAACCCTGGCAGCGGGTATGTCCCTGGTCTTCTTCCTCTACTGGGGGTGGGACGCCGTGCTGACTATGAACGAGGAAACGGAAGGTAAGCACACCACCAGTGGGCACGCCGCTGTCGGTACCATCCTGACTATTGTGGTGCTCTACCTTTTCCTGTCGGTATCCACCCTGGCCTTTGCTGGTACTGGTGAAACCGGTTTGGGCCTGGGGAACCCTGACAACCAGGAAAATATCTTCGCTGCTCTCTCTGGACCGGTCCTGGGTGCCTTTGGCATTCTTATGTCCTTCGCGGTGCTCGTGGCTGCCCTGGCTTCCCTGCAGTCCACCGCAGTGTCCCCGGCACGAACCCTGCTGGCTATGGGCTACTACAAGGCGCTGAGCCCCAAATTCGCTAGCCTTTCCCCTAAGTATCAGGCACCCAGCTACGCCACCATCGTCTCTTGTCTGATTGCTACCGTCTTCTATGTAGTCATGCGCTTTATTTCCACCTCGGTGCTCTGGGATACCATTTCAGCCCTCAGCCTCATGGTCTGCCTCTACTACGGCATCACCGCTTTCGCCTGCGTCTGGTACTTCCGCAAAACCTCCCTATCATCGGGGGTGAAGGCTCTCTTTAATAAGTTCATCTTCCCCCTGCTGGGCGGTCTGATTCTGGTTGTCTTCTTCGCACAGACGTTCTTTGACTCCATGGACCCTGCCTATGGTTCAGGCTCAGAAATTGGTGGTGTGGGGCTGGTCTTCATTCTGTCTTTAGTTCTGCTGGTTTTGGGAGTCATCGCCATGATCTACCAGCGCATCAAGCGCCCGGACTTCTTTGCCGGTAAGGTGCCCATGGATGTCGAGCACATGATTGACCTGCCCGAGGTGTAACCCTGGGAACATGCCAGCCTAGGCGCGTAAACTAAATAAACATGAGCGGTCGCATTGACCCAGGACATATTTTCAATGAAGAGAAAGAAGTGCACATTATGGCTGTCAACGTTCAAGAGCTGCTGGCAAAGGTGCCCACAGGTCTACTGATTAACGGTGAGTGGCGTGAGTCCTCCAACGGTGAAACCTTCGATGTTGAAAACCCCGCCACCGGCGAGATTATCGCAACCCTGGCGTCCGCCACCGAAGAGGACGCAGTGGCCGCCCTGGACGCCGCCTGCGCAGCTGAAAAGGGCGCAGGGGAGCACGGCTGGGCAGCCACCTCTCCGCGTGAACGCGCCGAGATTCTGCGCCGCGCTTTTGAACTGGTCACCGAACGTGCAGATGAGTTCGCCACCCTCATGACCCTGGAAATGGGCAAGCCCTTCGCCGAGGCGCTGGGCGAGGTCAAATACGGTGCTGAGTTCCTGCGCTGGTTCGCTGAAGAAACCCCCCGCCACTACGGCCGCACCTTGAACATGCCCGAGGGTGCCCTGCGCATGATTACCCGCCACAAGCCCGTGGGCCCCTGCCTGCTGATCACCCCCTGGAACTTCCCACTGGCTATGGGCACCCGCAAGGTTGCTCCCGCTATCGCTGCCGGCTGCACCATGGTCCTCAAGCCCGCGCGTCTGACCCCGCTAACTAGCCAGTATTTCGCCCAGACCCTCATGGACGCCGGCCTGCCCGCAGGTGTCCTCAACGTGGTGGCCTCTAAGTCAGCTTCGGCTATCTCAGAGCCACTGATGAGCGATGACCGCCTGCGCAAGGTCTCCTTTACCGGCTCCACCCCCGTGGGCCAGCAGCTGCTGGCTAAGGCTAGCGAGAAGGTACTGCGGACCTCCATGGAGCTAGGTGGCAACGCCCCCTTCATCGTCTTTGAAGACGCCAACATGGAGCAGGCAGTCGCCGGTGCCATGGCCGCCAAGATGCGCAACATGGGTGAGGCCTGCACCGCTGCCAACCGCTTCTTCGTGCACGAATCTGTAGCAGAAGAATTCTCCACCAAGTTCGCTGCCGCCATGGCAGATCTCAAACTGGGCAACGGCCTGGACGAAGGCACCACCTGCGGCCCGCTGATTGAGCAGAAAGCTCAGGACTCAGTAGCTGAACTGGTTGAGGACGCCCTGGCTAAGGGCGCCCGCGCCCTGACTGGTGGCGCCCGCGGTGAGGGGGAGGGCTACTTCTACCAGCCCACCGTGCTGGTGGATGTCCCTGCCGATGCCCGCGTGGCCCGCGAAGAAATCTTCGGCCCCGTAGCTCCCATCTTCACTTTCAGTGACGAGTACGAAGCTTACGAACTCGCCAACGACACCGAATACGGCCTGGCGAGCTATGTCTTCACCGAGAACATTGACCGTCTCTACCGTGCCAGTGACCACCTGGACTTCGGTCTGGTGGGCTTCAATGCCGGAGTTATCTCTAACGCCGCAGCACCCTTTGGCGGTATCAAGCAGTCCGGAATGGGTCGCGAAGGTGGCGCTGAAGGCATCGCTGAATATTCCTCGGTGCAGTACATCGGCCTGCGCGACCCCTACGCCTACTAGGCCACACATCTAACCTCTGACGGCGCCCGGAGGCCGCACCCCGGCGTCCGGGCACCGTCTCGCCCCCGTCCACTCCTAATCTTTGAGAGAAAAAATGTCTGACATCACCTACCGCCTGCCCCAGGAAATCCGCCTCAACGGTGCCGTTCCCGGCCCCCGCTCCGAAGAACTAGCAGCTCGCCGCACCGCTAACGTACCCGGCGGTGTCGCCTCCACCCTGCCTGTCTACGCAGCAGATGCAGACGGCGGTGTGATTGTGGATGTTGATGGCAACTCCTTTGCCGACCTTGGCTCAGGTATTGCTGTAACCTCCGTGGGCGCATCAGCCCCCAAGGTTGTCGCTGCTGTTCAGGAAGCCGCCACCCACTTCACCCACACCTGCTTCATGGTGACCCCCTACGAGGGCTATGTTGCCGTGGCTGAAAAGCTCAACGAGCTGACCCCCGGTGACTTTGATAAGCGCAGCGTGCTCTTTAACTCCGGCGCTGAGGCCGTTGAGAACGCCGTGAAGATTGCCCGCGCCGCTACCGGCCGCAACGCGGTGGTGGTCTTCGATCATGCCTACCACGGCCGCACCAACCTGACCATGGCACTGACCGCTAAGGCTGCCCCCTACAAGCAGGGTTTTGGCCCCTTTGCCCCCGAGGTCTACCGCGCCCCCATGAGCTACCCCTACCGTGACGGCGAGCTGGGCGGCAAAGAGGCAGCTAACCGCGTCATCGAAATGATTGAGAAGCAGATCGGTGCCGACTATGTTGCCGCTATTCTGATTGAACCCATACAGGGTGAAGGTGGCTTCATTGTGCCCGCTGAGGGTTTTCTGCCCGAGCTGGTTACCTGGGCCCGCGAAAAGGGCATTGTCTTTATTGCGGACGAAGTTCAGGCAGGTTTCTGCCGCACCGGCAGCTGGTTTGCCTCCGACCATGAGGGTATTGAACCTGACCTGATGACCACCGCTAAGGGCATTGCCGGCGGTATGCCGCTGTCAGCTGTTACTGGCCGCGCTGAACTCTTCGATAAGGTTCAGCCCGGTGGTCTGGGCGGAACCTACGGCGGTAACCCTGTTGCCTGCGCCGCTGCCTTGGCTACCATCGAAACCATGGAGGAATGGGATCTATCAGCCCGTGCCCGCCATATCGAAGAAACCGCCCGCGAAAAGCTGGGCTCCCTCGTAGAAGAGCTGGACGTCGTGGGTGAAATCCGCGGGCGCGGAGCCATGTTCGCCGTGGAATTTGTGTCTGACTCCGACTCAAAGACCCCCCACCCCACCGCAGCCAAGCAGATTGCTGCCGCCTGCGCTGAGCGCGGCGTCCTCATTCTTACCTGCGGCACCTACGGCAACGTAGTGCGCCTGCTACCTCCTCTGACCATCAGCGATGACCTGCTGAATCAGGCACTGGATATCTTCATTGAAGAAATCCGCGCTGTCGCTGCCTAACCTCCACTAAGACCACCCCACTGTAAGGAGTGAGCACCGTGTCTACCCCTAACTATCGTGTAGAAAACCCTGTCACCGGCAAGGTTGAAGAAACTTTCGAGAGCACCACCGACGCCCAGGCGCTAGAAGCCGTGGATACCGCCCACGCAGCTTTTATCAGCTGGCGAGCGACCCCCATTGAAGAACGTGCCAAGGTTGTGCACCGTATCGCCGAGCTGTTTGAAGAGCGCAAGGATGAGCTGGCGCAGATTATCTCCACCGAAATGGGCAAGCCCCTCTCTGAAGGTGTAGAAGAGGTTGAATTTAGCAGCGCTATCTTCGACTACTACGCTACCAATGGCCCCCGCTTTGCTGCCGATGAAAAAATTCCCAGCGAAGGCGGAGCCGCGCACATCCAGCGTCTGCCCCTGGGCGTTCTGCTGGGCATCATGCCCTGGAACTTCCCCTACTATCAGGTGGCCCGCTTTGCTGCCCCCAACCTCATGTTGGGTAACACCATCGTGCTCAAGCACGCCGAAATTTGCCCCCGCTCTGCCCTGGCTATCCAGCAGATTATGGAGGACGCCGGTCTGCCCGAGGGTGTTTACAACACCGTCTTCGCGACCCATGAGCAGATTGAGAAGGTCATCGAGCACAAGCACCTGCAGGGCGTTTCATTGACCGGTTCAGAACGTGCCGGTGCAGCCGTTGCTGCCATCGCGGGTAAGAACCTCAAGAAGGCTGTGCTGGAGCTGGGTGGCTCGGACCCCTACATCGTGCTAGATACCGATGACGTGAAAGCTGCCGCTGAGCTGGCATGGGGCACGCGTATGTACAACACCGGTCAGGCTTGTAATTCCAACAAGCGCATGATCATCATGGAAGACATCTACGAGGACTTCGTGGCGCACCTGGTGACCCTGGCAGGGGGCATGAAGCCCGCCAAACCTGAAGAAGCTGGTGAAGGAACCTTCACCCCGCTCTCATCCCGCACTGCCGCTGAGGGTCTGAAAAAGCAGCTAGACCGCGCCGTCGAGGCAGGGGCAACCCTACACGCCGGTGGGCAGCTACTCGATGAGGCATCTTCCTACATCAGCCCCGCAGTACTCACTAATGTTCCGGTTGGATCAGAAATATACTACGAGGAGCTCTTTGGCCCGGTAGCTACCGTCTACAAGGTAGCTAGCGAAGAAGAGGCAATCGCCCTTGCCAACGATTCCCAGTACGGCCTGGGTGGTGCAGTCTTTAGTCAGGATGAAGCCCGCGCAGCTACTGTTGCCCGCCAGCTTGAGGTGGGTATGGCTAACGTCAACACCCCTGCCGGTGAAGGTGCCGAGATTCCCTTCGGCGGCGTCAAGCGCTCTGGCTACGGCCGTGAGCTGGGCCCCTACGGCATGGATGAGTTCGTCAACAAGCGTCTCTACTACGTGGCCTAGCCCCTAGTTACATAAGCAGCCCTGGGTCTCATCTCTAGCTGAGATGAGGCCCAGGGTGTTTTATGGGCTCATCTTGGGAAGACCTGATAAATTTGGGTACGAGCAAGGCCTCTGCGGCAGGGGCTCCGGCCGTAGGTAGATTACCGCTAGGAATTAGCGCGGGTCAGGGCTGAGGCGACGTCCGCGAGCAGGGCGGGCACGTCGTCCTTATCCATCATGATTTCCATAAAGACCAGGCGGTCACGGGTCTGCTGGGTAAGGCGGGCAGCGTTCACCAGCTCGGTGGCAGTGTTGACGCGCAACATCAGCACCTCGTCCTCACGGGCACCCAGGGCGGCGGGGAGCAGCTGCCAGTTGTAGGTGCGGATATCGTTGTAGGGCTGGGTGGCGCCGTGGATGGCGCGCTCTACCGTGTAGCCATCGTTGTTGATGAGCACAACCACGGGGTTAATTTTCTGCTCCAGCATGGTGCCCAGTTCCTGGATGGTCAGCTGTGCTGAACCGTCACCGATCAGCAGCACGCCGCGGGCGTCCCTGTCAGCAATAGCAGCGCCCATCATGGCGGGCAGAGTGTAGCCGATGGAACCCCATAGGGGCTGACCGATAAACATAGAGCGTTCTGGGAAGCGGCGTGATGCCATGCCAAAGAATGAGGTGCCCTGGTCTGCGACCACAATGTTGCCGGGGGTTAGCTCGCGGGAGAGCAGCGACCAGAGAACGTCCTGGGTGAGAGGAGCGTCCATATCGACGTCAGCGTGATTTTCTTCTTCCCAGGGCAGCAGGTCCTGGGGTAGTGCGCCGACTTCAAGGGCAACTTCCCGCACGATATCCAGGGAGGTATCCAGGGTGAGAGGAGCGTAAATTTTGCGGCCAAGGCGGGCAGTCTGAGCGTCCAGGAAGACGGTGTGCTCTGGAAGGTTCTGTGAGAACCCGGCGGTGGTGGTGTCGGTAAAGGTGACACCGGCGCAAATGAGAATCTCAGTGTCCTCCACAGCCTTTTTGGTGCGCTCGTTAGAGACCACCCCGGCGTAGATGCCAGCGAACTCGGGCTTGGACTCATCGACTAGGGTCTTACCCCACATGAGGGTGGCGTAGGGTAGGCCGGTGGCGTCCAGCATCTCGGTCAGGTTGCTCTGTGCGCCCATGCGGTGCACCAAAAGATCAGCCAGTACGGTGGTTTTCTTGCCGGCAAGTAAGGTGGTGAGATCCTTGCGGAAGGATTCGCGGGCACCGGGGGAGGAAAGCTTAGCAGGAACATTCAGCGGCGCCGCAGGGGGATCAACCTCCACGCGCGCCACATCGGTAGCTAAAAGGATGTAGCCGGGACGCTTATGGATCATCATCTCGCGTAGCACACGATCAATCTCGCTGACGGCGGTGGCATGCTCTAGGTCAGCCACCGTGCAGGAAACCTCAGATGCCATACGAATGAAGTGGGTGAAATCCCCATCTCCCAGGGTATGGTGCATGGTCAGGTGCGCTGCCTGGGCATCCTTAGAAGGAGCGCCCACAATGTGCAGAACCGGCACCTGCTCAGCGTAAGAACCAGCGGTGGCATTGATAGCAGAAAGCTCACCCACACCGTAGGTAGTGACCAGGGCACCGATGCCGTTCACACGTGCATAACCATCCGCTGCATAACCAGCATTTAGCTCGTTAGCATTGCCCACCCAGGCGATACCCTCATGCTCAATCACATGGTCCAGGAACTGCAGGTTAAAGTCGCCAGGTACGCCAAAAAGGTCGCGCAGGCCCAGCTCATTCAGGCGATCAAGCAGGTAGTCACTTACGGTGTAGGTCATGGTGGTGGCCTTTCAAGAGGTAAGGGGAAAGCCCGACGGGGTGATACGGGTCTCAAAAGGTAGTTGAAAAAAGCATACGTTACCGGCGCCGATTTTTGGGCAGTCTGGGTTCCATGTGGTGATGACGAGGGGTGTACCGATGAAACTCAAGGTGCCCCGATAGTAGAGTGGTGATATGACCGAAGATATCCTAGGCTCCCCCTACACCCGAGAAACCCTAGATTTGGGTGCTGACGCCGAAGGGGCCCTCACCGCCACCCTAGTGCGTCGTCCCGCTGAGAACACCTCAGCCCCGACTGCCGATGGCAAGCCCCGAGGTGCTGTGCTCTACCTCCACGGCTTCGTGGACTACTTCTTTCAGCGCGAACTCGGCGACTGGTGGGCAGCCCAGGGGTACGATTTCTACGCCCTTGACCTCCGAAAATACGGGCGTTCTCACACCGATGGTCAAACTTTTTACTACACCGAAGACCTAGCTGACTACGACCTAGAGATCAACCGTGCCTGGCAGCTCATCACCGGGCGGGACGGGCATCGGAAGGTGGTGCTGATGGCGCACTCCACCGGCGGCCTCATTGCTCCCCTCTGGGCGCACCGCACCCAGCCTGCTGAGCTGACCGCTCTGGTTCTCAATTCCCCCTGGCTGGATCACTTTGACCCGCCGCTAGTCCGAGTGGCACTGACCGCCGGGGTTTCTGCCCTGGCGCGCGTTAAGCCGCGGGCCATCGTCCAACCGCCTAAAAACGATCCGGCCGCTGAGAGCCTGCACCAAAAATTTGGTGGGGAGTGGAGCTTTGACGAGACCTGGAAGACCTTTGACTTCCCACCTATTTACGCCGGCTGGTTGGCGGCCGTCCGCCGGGCGCAGCGTCAGCTCCACCGCGGTCTGGACGTGCGCGTGCCGGTGCTTGTGATGAGTTCAGCACGGTCGGGGCGCATGAAGACGCGCACTCAGAAACATGACTTCGACGCGGTGCTCAACGTGCAACACATTCGTCGGTGGGCTCCGGTGCTGGGTAGGCAGGTCACCAGCCTGGTGATTGAAGGCGCGGTGCACGATATTTTCCTCTCACCCCCGGCCGTCCGGTCGGATGCCTACAGCCAGCTGGGTCACTGGGTACGCCGCTACCTGCACTAAAGAGAGATGCCCCCAGTGCGCCTCCATCTAGGCTCTCTCTGCTTCAGCCCCAACTATTGAATAGTCACACCATCTCATTCGGTATGGGGCTGGCGGTCTACCTTTTGGTTGAGGTAGCGAAACCCCTCCTCTATGCGGGTATGCGTAAAAAGTAGCGCATTTGGCTCCTTTGGTGGTACTGGTGGCAAGGATAGTTTGCCCTTACTAACTCGGTGGTTAAGAGCTACCGAATGGGTGATGACTGTGCACTTGCTAGAAGCTGGTAGGACGCCAGAGTACAGTCGACGTATGACCACACAAGAATTCACCCCGCACCTCTCAGAAGCTCATGACATGGGCACCTATCAGGAGAAACTCAACCGCCTGCGTGCCGCCGTCCTGGGCGCCAATGACGGCATCGTTTCTGTAGCCGCCACCGTGGTTGGTGTAGCAGGTGCTACCACCTCAACACCCACCATCGGGCTTGCGGCTGCTGCTGCCGTGGTAGGCGGCGCTATTTCTATGGCGCTGGGGGAATATGTCTCGGTATCCTCCCAGGTGGACAGCCAAAAGGCACTGGTTGCTAAAGAAAAAGCTGAACTCCGCGACATGCCTGAAGAAGAGTTGGACGAACTGACTCAGATTCTCATGGACCGCGGCATCGCCCCCGATACTGCCCGCAAGGCGGCTATTGAAATGACCGAGAAGGATGCTCTGGGTACCCACCTCCACTTTGAGTTAGGTCTTGATGAAGAGGAAAGCGTCTCGCCCTGGACCGCAGCCTTCGCTTCAGCCGGTGCTTTCCTGGTGGGCGCGCTTCTACCCACCCTGCTCATCCTCCTTCTGCCAGTATCAATTCGTATCCCTGCAACCTTCGCCGGTGTGCTGGTTGCCCTCGCTGTTACGGGTGCCCTGGGCGCCAAGTGGGGAGGCTCCCCGCACTACATTCGTGCTGCAACTCGCGTGGTGATTGGCGGTGCGCTGGCTTTGGTAGTGACCTTCGCAGTGGGATCCCTACTGGGCGCCACCGGCGTGGTCTAAGCTCTGCGCTGACTTCAATCTAGGCACCTGTTTTAGGTAACCTTGAGAGCATGACTCACCCAGATGCCAGCACCCAGTTACCTCAGGCTCCCGTGCGGATTGACGCCTGGCTCTGGGCTGTGCGCATTTTTAAGACTCGCGGGCTGGCGTCCGATGAGGTTAAGGCGGGGCACGTGCGGCTCAATGATTCCCACCCCAAGCCCTCCCAAAAGGTAAAGCCAGGGGACGTGGTCAAGGTGCGCTACCCGGGGTGGGAGCGAACCTTCGTGGTCAAGAAAACCCTGGCCAAGCGAGTGGGTGCACCGGTGGCAGTGACTTGCTATGAGGATATCTCTGGACCCAAACCCGCCTACCTGAGCTCCGGGGTTATGCCACGCCGTGAACGAGGTTCGGGCAGACCCACTAAGGACGAACGCCGCGCTCTGAACCGCTTGCGCGGTTACGAGAAAGAATAGCCTCCCCATGAGTTTTACCCTCCGCGCTGCTACCCCGGCGGACGCTGCAGCTCTCTCGGTTTTTGCTGGCGAGAATTTCCCAGACGCAGCCCCTGCCGTGGTGCCCCGTGAGGCTGTTGAAGCTTTTATCGCTGAGAACCTGAGTGAAGAGGTGCTAGAGCAAGCTATTGCCAGCGGGGTATATACGGTTAATCTTGTGCTTGATACGGAGGGGCAAATCATTGCCTACTCGGCGATAGATACGGCGCAGCCTCAGCCGATCGAGGTTGCTGGGAATGCGGCTTATCTCAGTAAGTTCTATGTGGGGGCAGACGCCCGAGGAGTAGGCATTTCTGGGATGCTGATGGGGCAACTGGTAGAGGATGCTCAATCTGCTGGCTATGACGGTATTCATCTTGGAACCCACCAAGAGAACTACCGTGCGCAGGCATTTTACGAAAAAATGGGTTTTATTAAAGTGGGAACCCGCACATTTGAGTTAACAACCGGCGTGCTGGGGCAGGATTTTATCTATCATCTACCTCTGAGCGCTGTATGATTTTTCTGTGCGCCACTGGATTAGACCTCGTTAGCACATTTGAGGTGGCGCTAAGGGAAGATTATGGATTTTGAAATTCGCGCCCCGCGTGAAGACGAGGCTTTAGCCTGGGAGAAACTGCGCATTGTGTCCTGGCGTAAGGCCTATGCTCACGACTTTACTGCCGATACTTTCGCCCAGCAAGAGGCCCAGGTGCCTGTGCGGGCAGCAGTATTTGCAGAATGGATCGCGTCAACTGCCAATACGGGCCAGGATGTGCAGGACCAACTGGGGCAGCGCCGCAAAGCGTTAGTGGCAGCAAGAACCGATGGAGGTACCTCCCTGGACATGCCAGAGGTCGGTTCTCTCCTAGGGCTAGCTTTTGCTACCTGTATGCCCTACGAAACACAGAAACTAGAGATTCTTTACCTCTTGCCGGAGGCCTTTGGTACAGGTGTGGCACAGGCGCTCATGAAGGGCGTCCTTGTGGATGGCCCAGCTGAGCTAGAAGTGCTCACCACTAATGCCCGAGCCATTCGTTTTTACGAAAAAGAGGGTTTTGCAATCGCCTCTACCGATGAATTTGCCGGCAGAAAAACCTACATTATGAAACGCGCCTAATGTCTAAGACACCGGAACCACGCCCCAGTTTGAACCGCCAGATCCTTGCGCTGGCGGTTCCCGCTTTTGGTGCCCTGATCGCTGAGCCGTTGCTGGTTTTGGCAGACTCTGCCATTGTGGGTCACCTGGGCAGTCTGCAACTGGCTGGGCTGACACTGGGCTCTACGGTGGCCCATACCGTGGTGGGGCTGATGATTTTTCTTGCTTACTCCACCACTCCGGCAGTAGCCCGCGCCTTCGGTGCTGGAGATGCGTCGGGTGCCTATCGCGCTGCCCGTAACGGTCTTTGGGTGGCGCTGGGTTTGGGCGTTCTAATAGCCGCAGGGCTCGCGGTGGGTGCGCGCGGCGTTCTCACAGCCCTGGGCGCCCAGGGGGATGTGCTGACCTACGGGCTTGCCTACCTCTTGCCCTCGCTGGTGGGGCTACCTGGCATGCTACTGGTTTTGGCTGCAACCGGCGCTCTACGCGGTTTTCAAGACACTAAAACACCTCTCTATGTTGCCACCGGCGGCGCTGCGGTTAACGTGGTGCTCAGCTGGGTCTTGGTCTACCCGGTGGGGCTGGGTGTTGCCGGGTCTGCTATCGCTACGGCAGCTGTGCAGTGGGGTATGGCACTGATGCTTTCTGCTCGCGTGGTGGTGGGCGTACGCACCCATGCGGTAGGTTTTGCACCTGATAGCCCCGGCCTGGCGGCTGTTTTTAAGGTGGGGTCATGGCTGATGCTACGGGCGGTGTCGATGCGCATCGCCCTGCTGGCAACCGTCTTTGTGGTGACCGCCCAGGGGCCGGCTAACCTTGCCGCCTACCAGCTGACTTTGAGCTTCTTTAACCTGTTGGCCTTTGCCCTGGATGCTCTGGCGATTGCTGCTCAGGCGCTTCTGGGTAAGGAGATGGGCGCCCAAAACCTTGCGACCCCTGCGGGTAAGGGCGCTGTGGTGCAGTTGAAGAACCGCCTGGTGCGGTGGAGTCTGGGTTTTGGTCTGCTCACCGCGCTCATCTGCCCGGCGCTTGGTTTTGGTCTGGCCTGGATTTTTACTCCGGACCCTGAGGTTCAGCGTCTCTTTGCCCTCTCCCTGCTGGTGCTGGGGGTGGGACAGCCGTTGGCTGCCTACGTCTTTATTCTGGACGGCGTGCTGATCGGCGCCGCCGACGTGCGTTACCTGGGCATGGCTGC
This sequence comes from Rothia endophytica, assembly GCF_039543885.1. Classification (NCBI taxonomy): domain Bacteria; kingdom Bacillati; phylum Actinomycetota; class Actinomycetes; order Micrococcales; family Micrococcaceae; genus Rothia; species Rothia endophytica. The sequence goes on along the minus strand of NZ_BAABKP010000005.1, from coordinate 28,375 downwards.
CCTGTGCACTCTGGCGGTTTACACTCCTGTGCTGGTGGGTCTGCATCTTTGGTTCGCTGGGCAGGATGCCGGTGCACAAGTTCAGCTTGCCACCCTGGCTTACCTGCTGCTCTGGTGCGCCTACGCCCTCTGGTACATGGGTGCCCGCGCTCTGACCTTGTGGTGGCGGGCGCGCAGCGGAGTATGGATTCGCTAGAGCTAAGCGGTGATTCCGGTCTGGTTGCCGTCAGCGTCATGGAAGAGACGCTGGTAGTAGTCGTCGGTACGTGACTCCACAGTAGATCAGCTCTTACATGAGGTATTAGATAAGCCAAAGGAAATACTAAAACAAAAATGAGAGCCAAGCAGTTTTGCTTAGCTCCTATTCTTCGTTTATCGGGTTCTTACATAGTTAGAGAATCTACAAACTCCGGTAGCTGCGCAACCGTCTCAACAAGCCCATTTCCTACCTCTGCGCCTACAGTGGCTATCACAGCAGTTAGAAACTTCCCCATAAATTTACTTACAACGGTTTGCCTTGCTTCTTCGGATTCTGCCGCTAAGATCTCAGCCTCAGCATTTCTAGTTTCTTCCTCAAGTGCTGCAAGCTGTGTTTGTTCCAGCCCCGTTTTTTGAAGTAGCTCTCGTAAGTTAGTGAAGTAGTCTTGGACTTCTCGCGACTGGTCTGTGTTGAGGGTGTAGTTCGTTTGGTTTTGGACCGAGTTATGCCCGAATGATGTTTGAACGTTTTGTGAGTTGCCGCTAATGTTTGCGGTGTTGTGCTGTGAGTTGTCCACGGTGTTGTAGGTGCTCCCGATTCTAGAGTTTAGGTTACTCCATGCTGGCGGTTCTTGATTTTCCATGCGCGTTATCCACCCCTCACGGATTCTGGCTTGGAAGGGTAGCCTGTAATCTCTAACGTTCCTGTGGCCTTTGGGGATATAGATAGCGCCGTATTCTTCGAGTTCATCTAGAGCTTCATGTATTTCTGCCGCAGAGATTGCTTGCCCGTCTATTTCGGTTTCAAGCAGTTTTTCAAGCGTCATGCCGTTGTTGTTCCCAGCGTCCTCAAATACTTTTAGCTGCACTTTTCCTTTGCGACCGTCACGTTTAACCCATCGACCTACTCTGCCTAGGAACGCTTTTCCGCTCATGGTTAGAAACGCAGACGAAATTTTTCCATTTGCACGTACTTGTACTTTGGCATATCCCGCATCTAACAACGCATATACGAGATCAGTTCCTTCTGTATCTTCGTCAAAGTTGAGTGGAATTATACCGTCTCGTGACTTGCTCATAATGTCGAAAAAAAGAAAATAATCATGTGCATTAAATGTATCTATGTCAATCACTCCTTAATGCTTATTCAAAAGTAGGTGCACACCCATACGCACTAACTAGACAACGGTCCAATCGGAGGGTAATAACCGAGCATAAATTACTACAAACCACTTTTCTGGGGTCCTTGCCTTGAGCATAGACGCAGACCAAGGGTAGGGCAAGCGATAAATCTTTAGGTTCTATAGAACTTGCACCTAGGTCCCTGCCGATAGTTCGCCAAGGTGTCTCGTATCCTTCCGCAACAATGTCATCAAGAGAAGCAGAGTAGTTAGTGCAAGGCTGGCGCATGAGAGTTCGACAGCCAGCAGGTCATAATCCGTGTAGATTCCGTGAATAGTGCTCATGTTCCCTAGCTGCTAGGGCAGGAACTTGATCACGTTCCTTAGCAGGCTACTTTTCACTGACTTATGGCGGTAGGTCAGTTTGAGGCCAGCCTTTTTCTTGCCGAAACTACCGCGTTGTGTGTAGTCCAGATTGGTAAAAACTAGGACAACCGGAATCACAGAGCTAACTAGGGCAACCAGCTGAGACTGCAGTTCGCTCATTCAAGGAATTTCGTCCAAAGGTAGCATATAAACCGCCATGGTTACCCCGAAGAGCAACACTAAATAAGTAAGAATCACCACGTAGTCGTAGGCAAACTCTTGCACCCTCGCTTAGGAGGGGATGGGGTCCAGTCTGTTCAGCATAGTGTACGTGTACCCTGTCGGCACCCTAAAGTTGCCTGGTGAGGTCCTTATCTGGTTGGGGTTGGTTTATCCTCTCTACTATTCTTCTCGTGGTAACGGTTCTCCTCATTTGACTTGAGACTATTTGTGGGGATGTAAGGCTCATTGTTGCCGTCTTGGCGCAACAACTCGTCCAGTAGGTCTTGGACGCGGTGCGCTTGGTTGGTCTAACGGACTACTGAAAGAACCGGTATCTGATAGTCAGAGGAACCTTGCACATCGTCCTGCTTTGAGGCGCTGACAGGTGCCAGAACTTCGCCGAATAAGAAACCGTTCACGTCCTGCATTGTCACCCCCACTTCGGCAGCTAGTTGGGCCATGCTCTGACCTTTTTCTCGCATCTGCGAAACTACAAAAGGAATCACACGCGAACGATCCAGGGGCAAGCCTCCCGGTTCCCCTAAGCGGAAACCGCGTTTAGCCAGTTCTGCATAGTTTTGACGTAGCCCCCACTCTTTCAGAATCCCAAGCTCCCCGCCACGATAATTCATCGCCATTGCAGACACACGATATTTCTTTTTTAGCTTCAATACTGTGGAAACATCAGCGTAAGCAGGCATATCACGGTTAATTGCGCGTGAAGGCATCAAAAACTCCGCCGCAAAGCGGTCTGCTTCCTTCTCTAAATCAGCACCCTCAGTGGCCCCCCGTGCATGCATAACAAGATGACCCAGCTCATGTGCTAGATCAAAACGCACTCGCTCCGCAGTCTTGCTTGTGTTCAAAAAAATATAGGGCTTACCGTCGGTGTACCAGTAACTAAAAGCATCCAGCTTCTGAATAGACTTCGGCAATGACAGCACCCGTATACCCCGAGACTCAAAAAGCTGAATCATATTAGGTAATGGATCTTCACGAAGCGACCACGCGGTGCGGATACGCTGAGCCGCAGCCTCAGGGCTACTGCTATCTACAGTAGGTACGTCAACTGCTGGCAAAGAATAAGGGGCTACAAGTTGAGCATAAAACTGTAAACCCACAGCGCCCAGAGAAGTACTTCCATTTTTAGCTTTTTGAGGGACCTTCTTTGCTGCTCGGAAAAGGACATTCTCAATATCGATACGCTCAAAGGACTCGTCGCTAAAAAACCCGGTAGGGCGTCCTGTTGCTGTGGCTAGAGCTTCCCGGTGCTTATCAGGGGCACCTTCGTTTTCGAATGTGTTGATGGTGCGCGGGGTGACTCCTAAAAATGCGGCCAATTCCACCTTAGTGAGACCAGAAATTTCTCGAGCAACTTGGACTCTGGTGGGGTCAATCGTGTTAGCTTGCTTGTTCATTGCCTATCTCGAAAATAATATCCTCAGGGACATCATCAGACTGTATATCAAGAAGTTCATCCTCGCCTGACAGGTCCATCACCGGAAGGATAAGACGTTCCTCCCATTTTGTAATGAAACCACGATCATCCATTGCGCTAGCGAGTGATAGCTCAGCTCGAATATGGTTGAATTTTTGGCTGTAGAAGTAAAGTAGGACCCAAGTGGCAGGTGTTTGGGACTCAATCGTTTCTACTACTTCTTGGATGACCTGCTGTTCCGAGTCGCTGTTATTCCAAACATCTCGCTGAGTCATTACCCCCTTTGCAGTAGCGTTAGAAGGCGTATCTTTAGTCCCTGTTTTTTCGTTTCCAGTGGCAACCATGATGGAAACATTAAGTTCTGGGTGCATGATTCGGGGAGCGTTTCTGTGATCAGTTTGCTTCCAGCCTTCTTGGATAAGGGAGTCCCTCAGTGCGGCCACGGTTTCATACCAACGATAGGTGCCTGCAGCGGTTTTGGGGTGGACGGCGGTGACCTGCGCTGCCCCGTTATGGCCACTCATTAGGGCTTGCTTGAGAACTTCCAGTTCTATACCAAGCTCAGAGAGTTGGTTCAGCGCTGCATCTCCGCGCAGAAGAGAGGTTGACTTCGGTGAATTTTCTACTGTGAAGAGGGGTTCTGGCGGGTGGTGCACAAGCTACTCCTTGGGGCGAATGTCTGTTGGGGACGTCCTTTCATATTCTCATTAAAAAGGTAAAAACCGGAAGTTTTTTTACTGGTGATTGATGTGTAATTAATTTCTGCGAATAGGGATCAGCCTAGAGTAACCCGTCCAGCAGGTCTTGGACGCGGTGGGTTTGCCCGGTCTTATTAAGCATCTCAATCAGCAGGTTCAGAGCCTTAGCCTTAGACTCCTTGCACTGGGCCGCATCAAGAGCCGCCACGGCACCCTCCAAAAGCTGCGTAGCCTGGGTGCTCTGCCCGGCGTCCCTAGCGCACTGACCAGCCAGCAGTAGCGCGGCACCGCAGCGGGCACTCTGCCCCGCTTGCTCATAGGTCTTAGCCACCTCACCAGCAAGTTGTGCGGCATCATAATACTTTCCCTCTGCGGCATATAGTCTAGCCAAAAGGTCATCAGCATGGGTGACCAGCGTAGCTGCTCCTGCTACTTGCCAGGGTTCAGCGTCCGCCTGTTCTAGCTGATTATGCTCAGCTTCCGCCCGGGCGCGTGCAGCCAGAACTGCCGCTTCTAGCCCCTTATACTGCCCCAGCAGCTCAGCCACCTGCGCGCGGGCGGCCAGTACCGCCAGGAGTAAGCGCGCCGGGGCGCCCCCGGCAAGTAGTAGCTCCCAAGCGCGCTCAAAAAGCTCGGCCGCTTGCCCGCGCTCCCGTAGCTGAGCCAAGCTCTGCGCGGCATCAGCAAAAGCGATACCAGCTTCCATCAGCTGATCGGCAGCTTCTCGTGCTTCCCCGGCACGTTCGTACCAGTAGGCAGCCTGCACCAGGTCGCCCGCGGCAAGAAATCCATCGGCAGTGACGTAGGGGTCGGCGTCCCCGTCGTGCTTGATAGAAGCCGCCCCCCTCTGGTCAGCAACGGGTTGCGCCGCACCGTGTGCCCGGGTGCCGGTGGATAAGTTCAGCCCGGTGTTTTTTTCACTCACCACTACCAGGTCAGCTAGTCTGGGCTCCTGCTGGGCTGCCTCTAAGGACTCGGTAAAGCGACGGTTGCCTGCTCGTTCATCAAAAGCGCGAGCCAGCGGAACGGACTGTTGAACCGCCCAATCATACAGCTCGCCCAGGGTATACGATTGGGGCAGGCGGGTGGGTAACTGGCGTTGTTCTTCAACAGTCCAGGCCAAACCTGCCACCAGGTAGCGCAAAAAGCCGCGGTTATCGCCGGGATCTCCCTCTAACTGCAGTGCCCGCTGGCCGTGAGCCGCCAGTAAATCCAATGCGGCATGAAGCTGACCGCCGCGTGCCAAAATCTCAAACTCCATACCCAGATCATCGGGGTCGTAGTGCCCCCCGCTGGTCGCCTGCGCACGAGCCAGCTGTCGCCCCGCCGCTTCACCATCGCCCAGGTGCAGATAAGCCAGGGCAAGCTGGCGGTGGGAATTGGCGGGTTCCCTGTTGCACAAATCTTCGGTAGGCGCACCCAGAGCAACTGCCTGCTCAAATTCCCCGGCCACCACATACTCACGCAGGGTGCCGCCGATTTTACACGAACCGCAATCCATATCGTCCTCACCGTGTGCCAACCAGATAGCCCGCCAACGTTCGGCCTCCTCGTCCAGCCCCAAGTGCCCTGCCCACATGTACTCGGCGCGGTCTACCGCTGCGGCGCTAAACCCGGCTACGGCGTAGCGTTTGCGCATCTCATCCAGTAGGCCGCGGGCCTGCTGCCGGGAGATTTGCGGCCAGGCGGCAAGGTCTCCGGTCACCCACTTGAACTGCCAAAAAAGGGTGCGGCCATCATGCTCGCTGAAGTATTCGGGGTGGGTGTCCCAGAGGCGCAGCAGCTGAGAAAAGGTGGCGAAGGACGCGGGGTTGGGGGTCCCAAAAACGTAGGCTTCAACCAGCTCAAGCAGGGCTTCGGGCAACTTTTGCTCCGGCCCCTCGTTTTGAATGGTACGGGCGATGAATTCAGCAGCTGCGGTGCGGCCGGTGCCGTAGGGCATCTCCCGCAGACGGGCGATTTTTAGGTTTGCTTCTTCAAGTGACCACATGATGCCCCCTAGTTTTCGGTGCGCAGGGCAGCGGCCAGCAACTGGCTCAGACTGTCACTGAGCAACCCGGTTTCCCGCGATCCCAGCCCCTCACCGGCCAGCATTAGCGCCGAGAGATAAAGGGTGTTCATGCCCGCTTCAAAGGATGTATGGTGCGGCTGGGCCAGCAAGCGGCGGACGCTGTCGTTAGTGTCATTGAGCATCAGCGTGCGGCTGGGTTTACTGTCTGATGGGTCAGTAAAGGACCCCAGCAATCCGCCCCAGACGTTCCCGGCATCTTCGTTTTCCTGGCTGATAGCCCTGCGGCGTTCAGCCTCAGCATCACGCAGGAGTACGGCGGGTACGTCCGCCGGGGCAAAACTGCGTAGCTGCACGTCGCAGTCCTGTTCAGCCAATAGAGCCTTGGCGCGCTCTAGGGCGGCCATGACCTCAAATTCACGGTCGATGCCCACCACTTCAAGGGTCTGGGTCAGTTCACCGGCAGTCATTTCGGTGACCTCCCAGCCAGGGCGGTGCGCCAGCTTTGCAAGAATATCGGCGTCATAGACGTAGCCACCATTGACCACCCAGAGACCCTGGGCGCGCGCCACTGGGGCGATACGGCGGTAGCCCTCGGTGGTGGGGGTGAAGCGGACTGCCCCGCCCTCACGAGCAACCTCAGCCAGAGTGGTAAAGCCCTGGGTGGTTTCAAAAGGCAGAGCCTGGGCCACCACATCCAGCATATCGTCGCTAGCCAGCGCTACAGCACGCAGCGCCAGGTGGTGGGTTTCCAGTAGGCGGGCCTGCACGGGGGAGGGCTCGGTAAGCGTAACGGTAATCCAGCTTTTAAGCTGCTCACCGATAGCCTCCCGGGTCAGCAAAAGCACCTCGTCCTCACGGAGCTGCTCTCGGGATGCCGTGGGGGTCAGGCTCTCAGAATTCAGCACCGCCCGCACGAAAAATGCCCAGTCAGGTAGCAGGGTGTCCTCTCGGCCGCTGACCAGCATCTGCTTCACATAGACACGGTGGCGCCCAGAGCCCGGGGATACCGCCTGCGGCAGAACATAGGCGACGCCGGTGGTGCCGGTTGCCGGAACATTCAGGGAAATGGTGGCTAGGGGAGTGAAGCCCAGGGACGCCTCGGCGTAGTTGGTGAGCGCCATAGCGGTTTCATGGGCGTTGGGCGCAGTGCTGCCATGCTCTGTGCCCTCAGCGCTTTTCTCCACAGCCACTGCCCAGGGTAGCCTGGTGCGGGAAATGCGGCGCCAGACTCGCTGACCGCCAGCGTTTACCCGCACAGAAACCTCCAGGGGCAGCATATCCCCGTAGTCACTCGCCAACGTCACCACAGTTTCCTCAGCAACCCAGTGGGTTGCGTCCGCCCGTGCCTTGAGCGAGATCGTGGTGCCGATTTCAACTTCAGCATCAGCGAGAGTCTGCACTTCAAAAGTGCCGTCAGCCAGGCCTACCCAGCGCACCGGAGCTTCCCCTGGGGTGGCGCTGCGGGAGGTCACCTCAACGGCGTCAGCAATCAAGAAACAGGCCAGCAAACCAATACCGAACTGTCCCAAATATTCGGCACGGCCCTCCCCCAGCACCTCATCACGCTTGGAGGTGCGCCCAATGGTCGCCAAGAATTCTTCCGCCTGGGTGGCGGTCAAACCAATACCGGTATCGGTAATGGTGATACCGGCACCGTCAACCCAAGGCTCCAACCGGACGCGTGCAGGAGCGTCCGGGTCAAGGTCGGTGCGGGCGGTGATAGCGTCTACCCCGTTCTGCAAAACCTCGCGCAAGTAAACCTGCGGGCCCGAGTAGAGATTCTTAGAGAGCAATTCAACCAGGCCACCTAAATCGACCTTAAAACGCTGTGCCATTTATGCCTCACCCAGGTTCTGATTCAGTGCCTCAAAAACGTTAAGTCCGGCTGAAATACCGGTGCTCAGTAGCTCATCCAGCTGCTCATCGGTCAGCCCTGCACCGGTGGGGTGGTTAGTCTCTGCCATCATGATGACCAGCTGCTGGCTATCTTGCTCAAAAACAGTCGGGTAGGTTTTAGGCAGCACCATCTCACGGTTCCAACTCTCAGCAAAAGCACTAGCTACTGGTAGCTTGTCGACGGGTAGAGAGCCGCGCCAGGTGCCGCGAATATTGAGCAACTGCCCCTTCCCCATCAGCAGAAAGAAGAAGTATCCCTGCTCAAATTGGGCAATAAGGTTGCCGCCTTCCTCATCGCAATTCACCTCAAGGCGGGTCAGTGCCTGCTGCAACCTCTCAGCAGTGAGGGGCTGAAGGGCAGCAGCGGGAGCGAGCGCGGAGTCAAAGAAACCCATGGTCAACTTTCTGCGGAGGCTGGTGGTCTTCACCAAGTTTATCCGTGCCCCGCAGATTTGGGCGGCGCTCTGTGCTCATCCACGATTTTGTTGGGTGAATGAGCCCTCTTCCATCCGCCCAAAAGCTGCCTTGCTAGACCGCCTGCGCCTGCCGTGCCGCTGCTAGGGCTACTTCAGCACGTTCTTCGCGGCGGTGGCGCACCCAGATGCTGAAGGCAGTGCCCGCAACGGCAACCAGCGTCCAGCCCAGCAGCCAGAGCACCCCGCTAGCAATGCCCAGGGTTCCACCGGCAATGAGGGAACGCAGGCCTTGCAGGGAGTGGGTGAGCGGTAGCCAGGGGTGAACAGCACGTAGGAAGCCCGGGGCTGTTTCGATGGGGTAGGTGCCGCCCGATGCCCCCACCTGCAGAACCGTCAGAATGAGCGCGATGAACCTGCCTGGGGCGTCCAGCAGGGCGATGAGCGCCTGGTTAATGGTCATGAAGGCGATAGAGGTCAGCATAGAGAAAGCGGCGATGCCCCAGAAAGAGGCCATGTTGATGTCCACTATGAAGTGCAGGACCAGAGCAACCACGAGGCCTTGGATCGCGCCCATAACGCCCACCGGAATGAGCGCGCCCAGCAAAGTAGCGAGGCCGGAGTGACCGCTGCGGGCGAACTTGCGGGAGATCGCAGGGTACATCATGAAGTAGGCAATCGCACCCACCCACATACCCAGTGACATGAAATACGGGGCCAGGCCGTGACCGTAGGTAGCTACCTCATTCAGGCGGGACTTCTCTAGTGTGACCGGGTTGGAGGTCACGTTACTTAGCTGCTGCGCCTGCTCGGTACTAAAGGCGGGAACCTCATCTACTGCTTCACCCAGGGAGGTGGAGAGCTTCTGGTTGCCCTCCTCCAAATCTCCCAGGCCAAGGGAAAGCGAGCTCGCGCCGTCCACCGCACTGCCTGTGCCGGTATTGAGCTGCCCCGCACCGTCTGCAAGAGTCTGCGCCCCGGAGGCCAGTTCGCTGGTTCCATCTGCCAGGGTGCCGGCACCTGATGAGAGATCACCTGCGCCGCTTGCCAGCTTGCCGGTGCCATCGTGCAGGGCGGTAGCACCTGCTGATACATCAGATGCCCCCGTTGCCAGGGTCCCGGTGCCTGCCGCCAGGTCAGATGCGCCAGTAGCCAGAGTGTCGGTGCCGGTGGCAAGATCGGACGCGCCGCTTGCCAGTTTGTCCGTGCCTTCAGAGAGGCCGGTGGCACCGCCCGCTAGCTTCTCGGTTCCCTGCGCTAGAGCGTCTGCCCCATCAGAAGCCTGGGAGATAGCATCTGCTAGGGTGCTTACACCCTCAGGGAGGGCGGCTGCCTTATCCTTCAGTTCGGTGGCGCCGGCTGATAGGGTGTCAGCCCCGTCAGAGAGCGTAGTTGCTCCGGTGGCTAGGGACGACGCCCCGGTCGCTAGGGTGCCTGCCCCGGCAGAAAGTTTGGTGAGGCCACCGTTTTGGTCACCCACAAGGGCAGTGGTGCCCTCGGCTAAGGTGCTGGCACCCGCGTGGGATGTACTGGCGCCGGTGCTGACCGCGTCAGCTCCGACTTTAAGTTCCTGAACGGCAGCCAGCTTCTGTTCGTCAGTCAGTAGAGCCCAGTTATCAATCAGAGTCTGAGTACCGGTGGAAACCTTGTCCGCACCTTCCGCCAAGACCCCCGTGCCATCACGCAGAGCCACAGCACCAGCGTCCAGCTGCTGTGCACCTTCAAGAGCCGCAACAGAACCTTCAGATAGGGCAGAAGCTCCCTCAGAAACTTGCCCGGCACCCTCTTCAAGATCCTGTGCGCCGGTGGCAAGGCCCGCGGCACCATCAGCCAGCGATTGCGTGCCAGCAGCCAGCGCATCGGCCTGGGCGGGTAGTCCAGAAACCCCGGTATTAAGTTGATCCAAGCCGGTCGCCAAAGAACCCGCACCCTCATTCACCGAAGTAGCTCCGGTGGACAGAGCGCTCGCACCCTCATTCACCGAAGTAGCTCCGGTGGACAGAGCGCTCGCGCCCTCCTTAGCGCTGGTTGCGCCTTCTGAGAGCTGACCTGCACCGTCATTGATACTGCTGGCACCTTCAGCTACCTTGCTACTGCCATCGTCTAGGGCGCCGGCGCCGGTATTCACATCGTTTGCGCCGGTCGCCAAAGAACCCGCACCCTGCGCCAGCGAACCGGCACCATCACGAGCGCTGGCAGCGCCGGTAGCAAGGTCGTTAGAGCCGGATGCCAGTGAATCGGCGCCGCTCTTGAGGTCATTCAGGCCCAGAACCAGCTCGTCACTGCCGTCTTTAGCACTGGTAGCGCCGTCGGTCAGCTGACTCGCGCCGTTGGCAGCTTCACCCAGAGAATCGTGCAGGGTCGTGAAACCGGCGTAGATGTTTTGCAGGTACTGATCCGTTACCTGCTCTTTGAGGCGGTCAGCCACCGAGGTGCCCAGAACGTTGGCGATATTGCCAGCGACAAAATTAGACCCATCATTGGTGGCAATATCTAACTGTGCCTTGCGGGCCGCTGCTGGATCGTTATCAGAAACGGAAACTACGTTGGCAGAGAAATCTGAGGGGATAGTCAAAACTGCCATGACCTCACCGTCCTCAAGTGCTTTGCTGGCTGTATCCGCCTCCATCACCCGCCAGTTGAAATTGCTGGTGCTGGTGTTGCTCAGTAGCTCATCGGTGATTTCTGCCCCCAGATTGAGCTGATCACCCTCTGATGGTTGCGCAGGCTGATCTTCATTGACGATGGCAGCAGGCACAGTATCAATCCTGCCCGTGGGATCATAGTTAGCCCAGGTCAGCACCCCTGCGTAGACGGAAGGGATGATGATGACCGCTAGTAGCACCAGGTACTTCATAACGTTAAAGCGGTCGTTGAGCTGCGGTTTTTTAGCTCGGTGTGACGACATCTTAATTCTTCTTTCGGCTTTTAAAATCTTGTGGCAGGTAGGTTCGGTTCTGATGGTTTAGTAGGTTGCCGCGCGGACCGTGGCGGTGAGCCGTTCTGCCATAGCCTCGGGGGCGTTATTTCCGGTGAAGTCCGTGCACAGCCAGCGCATTGCCGACCAGCTCATGCCAGCAGCAATAAACTCGGCGTAACTTTCGTGTTCTATGGTCTTGGACCGCACTTCGGCCGCAAAGGGGGAGTGGTTGAGCAGACGGTTACTAAGAAAGCTGACGAGTTCGCTCATCAGGGCGGAGTCACCGGCGGTTTTGAGTACGTTGCGGCAGAAGGTGGCATCATCACGTAACTCGAGGAGGAGAGCGGTGGTGAACCGGTTGGTGAAGCCCTCAGTCTCGGGGGTGAGATTTTGTGCGTCAACAGCAGCGAAGGTTGCTTTGAGCTTTTCAAGTGCAGCGGCGCGGGTGAGTGCCGTGGTGTCTGGGAAGTGCTGGTAGAAGGTGGGGCGACTGACGCCAGCGGCCTTAACAATGTCTGTGATGTTGATGGCGTCAGGAGTTTGCTGTGTCAGAACGTCGGTGATGGCGTGAATGAGGGCGGTGCGGGAGCGTGCGGGGCGGGGGTCGGTGGTCATGCGTTTCTTCTGCCTAGATTTTCCTTACGTTTGTAAAGTTTACACATGTAAGGAAAATCTGCAAGCGGGGTACGGGTGGTTCTAGGGTCATCGGAGTACCCCCAGGGCACAGTCAAGGAAATATAGAGTGCACAAAATCAAGAGTTAATCGATAGATTGGGTTTATGCACCCTATCGTCAAGCTCACAACAGCCACACTTCTTGCTGCCCCAGTACTGGTGGGGGTCGCTGCCGCCCGCCGTGCCCTGCCCGCCGGTCTGAATGTCAGTGGGCGCGTCCACACGGGGCAGGTGCGCCTTCTGGTTGACCTCACCTACCGAGCTGATGGGCAAAGTATCTCTGACCAGCAGATTTTTGACGCCGTGGAGCAGCTCATTGACCGAGCCGAGCGCTTCCTGGTGCTGGACATGTTCCTCTTCAACGCCGATTACAGCCAGCCTGCCGGCACCTACCCCGCTCTAGCCCAGCGGCTGACCGACGCCCTCCTGGCTAAGCGAGCGGACGCGCCAAATGTTGCGATAGTGCTTATCACCGACCCCATGAACACTTTCTACGGCAGCACGCCCCAGCCCCATTTTGAGGCTCTGCGTACCGCCGGGGTGCAGGTGATGGAAACTAACCTTGAGCCGCTGCGCGACTCTCACCCCCTCTACTCCAGCTTCTACCGCACCTATCTGCGGCACTTGCCGGAGCTGCCCGGCGTTCTACCTAATCCACTCGCTCCTTCTGCTCCCAAGGTGAGCCTGGGCTCTTACCTGCGCCTGCTGAATTTTAAGGCAAATCACCGCAAGGTGGCTATCAACGAGTACGAAGCGGTGGTCAGCTCAGCTAACCCGCACGATGCTTCTGCCCCTAACAACAACCTGGGGTTCTGGGGCACCGGACCGGTGCTAGCTGATCTAGTGGCAAGTGAAGCTGCGGTGTATCGGCTCTCTGGCGGAGATCCTGCGGTCTTTGAGCGTTTCGCCTCTTGGCTGGCACTCGATTCTGAGACAGGTGAGGACGCCGCCGCGGCAGGCAGCGCGCAGGTTCAGCTGGTGACTGAGACAGGTATTCGTGATGCTGCCTTAAAGATGCTGGCGGGCGCCGGTTGCGGTGACCGGGTTCTCCTGGGGATGTTCTACCTTTCTGAACGCAGTATTATCTCTGCCCTCAAGGGTGCTGCTGCCCGCGGTGCGCAGGTGCAGGTCATTTTGGACCAGAACATCGACGCCTTTGGGCGTAGGAAAACCGGGTTACCGGGTAAGCCGGTGGCAGCTGAACTGGTGAAGGCCGAGGTAGAGGTGCGCTGGTACGAGACCCACGGCGAGCAGTTCCACCCCAAGTACCTGGCAGTTTTCACCCCGGGACAGTGCCAGATCCTTGCCGGGTCGGGGAACTTTACCCGCCGCAACGTGAGCGGCTTTAATCTGGAAACTAGTCTGCGTGTACAGGTGCCAGAAAGCTCTCCCCTTGCCGAGGAGTTCGCGGCTATGTGGCAGGTGATCTGGACCAATGACGCCGGTGCACCCGCCCTCTTTACTGTTGACTATGCGGTGCACCCGGCGTCTACCGGGTTACGCGGCGTCCTGCAGAATTTTGCCTACCGCGCCCAGGAGGCAAGTGGCGTCAGCACTTTCTAGGGCGCACCTACCCCTCTAATATCCTCCGCTCGGTGGAGGTAGGGAGTCTACTGCTTGAGTAAGGTGGATATAACAGCTTGCCAATAACGGCTAGAAAGGTGGAAGCCATGACCGCTCGTAAACCCGCCCTGCTTCTGCTGGCTACCGCCGGTGCCCTGGCACTGGGGCTCCCTGCCCAGGGGCAGGAACTGCCCGCCCCTCCACCCAACGGCAACGTACTTGATAGCGCCGAACTGCTGACTGACGGCGAAGAAACCGAGCTGAGCGCGCTCATCGACCGCAAAAACTCTGGCACGGGCGCTGCCCGGGTGGTCGTGCATACCACCGACAGCGCCCCTGGCGGCATTTCTGACTACGCCACCGCTCTGGGCGACGCCTGGGGTGTAGGGGACGCGGGTGAAGACAACGGCGTGGTGGTAGTAGTTGATATGGGTGGGCGGGAAATCTATATTGCTGTAGCAGACGGTGCCGGTGAGCAGATTAGCGACAGTGAAGCTCAGGACGTTGCCGGTAAGGTTCTAAGCCCCGCCCTTGCTGACGAAAACTATGCCGCTGGGCTCACCGATACTGTCACTGAGCTCTACCTGCTGGCTGACGGCGAAGGTAGCGCTTATGACGAGGGTGAAGGTACACCCAGCTATATCGGCTGGGTCGTGGCCGGCATACTGGCCCTTCTTGGCGCCGTCACGGGCACCTGGGTCTGGCTGGATTACCGCAAGGTAGCCCGCAAAGCCAAAGAAGAGATGCGGCGCCACCAGGAGGAAAACCCTGGCTTGGAAATCTCCGACGAGATGCGTGCCTCCTACATCAAGTACCGCTACGCTAACCGCAAGCCACCTGCTGAGAGTACTGAAGAGCAAGACGAAAAACTGCGTAAGGAAGAGGAGGAAAACGGGAAAAAGTACACCCGCTATGCCGGTACCTTTAATAGCTGGTTGCCGCTCTATATGGTAGCTCCTCTGCTCTATTCAGGTAGTAACGTCACGCCCAGTAGCGGTAGTGATGACACCGGTGGTAGCGGGTTTAGCTCCGGTTCATCCTTTGGGGGCGGCGGTGGCTTCAGCGGCGGTGGCGGCGGGTCTAGCTTCTAGAGCAGAATGCTACATTAGACCATCGCCAGTGGTAGCCGAACTCATCCAGGATACTCTGTGAAGTAAATACCTGATTGATAGCATCGACAGCATCATTAGCAGGGCATGAGCACCCGGCCCCGCAGTGGTTTGCTGAGAAGTAAGTTGGCATCTCTTGCTACCTTATAAACATCGTCGCTCATAGAAGAGAGCGTATCTTCCATGAGCGACGAGGTTTATTCATAACGGTTGTATTTACTTATTCAGTGCCAGTAAAACCCCAGAGCGAGTTCCAGCTCGCGCAGTTCATTAACGTTAAGTGAAATAAGTGCAACAACTTTCTTATGTTGCACGTACGGCACTGTTTAGGTCAAACTCAGCAGGTGCCGGTGCACCGTGGTGTCGCCGGTCAGCTCGGGGTGGAAAGAAATGCCGATGATTTTGCCCTGCTGAACACCCACAATTTCTCCGCGGTAGCGGGCCAACACGTCCACCCCAGCGCTCACCTCTACCATCAGCGGGGCGCGAATAAAGGCCGCACGGACGCCCACCTGGTTCCCCTGGTTACCCCAGTCAAGAGTGGTTTCGGCAGAATTGACCTGCGGGCCAAAAGCATTGCGTCGAACCGTCACGCCCATGCACCCAAGGGTTTGCTGGCCTGCTACCGGGTCTTCCACCCGGTCAGCCAGCATAATGAGCCCGGCGCAGGTGCCCAGAGTGGGTAATCCGCCGTTTATGGCGTCCATCAGGGGCTGACGCAGCCCAAAGAGACGGGTGAGACGGTTAAGAACGGTGGATTCGCCGCCGGGTAGAACCAGGGCGTCCAGACCCTCTATCTGCTCAGGCTTTTTAACTAACCGAACCTGCGCTCCCAGACTTTCCAAGAGGGTTGCGTGCTCGGCAACTCCACCCTGCAGGGCTAGGATCCCTACGGTTTTACCGGTTCCGGGTAGGTGGCTCATAGGCGCCTTCCTCTTGTAATTACAAAAAGTTGGGGAAACATGATTCCGGGTTTTTTACGGGTGGACGCAGGCGGTGGTGTGCCGATGACCTGGCTCGGGGCTAGCGTTCAAGGGTGCTCACCGGCAAACCGCCGCTCGTGTCTTACTGAGATGCCGAGAACTTTTGCCGGTTACCAGCCGCGCTCTGCCAGGCGGTGGGGCGCAGGCAGGTCGGAAACATTGATGCCCACCATTGCTTCGCCCAAACCGCGGGAGGCTTCAGCCACCACAGCAGGCTCATCGTAGAAAGCGGTTGCCTTGACGATTGCTTTGGCACGCGCCTCGGGGTTGCCGGACTTGAAAATACCGGAACCCACAAAGACGCCGTCAGCGCCCAGCTGCATCATCATGGCAGCGTCCGCGGGAGTAGCGACGCCACCAGCGGTAAAGAGCACCACGGGCAGTTGGCCGGTGCGCGCTACTTCTTGAACCAGCTGGTAGGGAGCGGCCAGCTCTTTAGCCTTGACGTAGAGCAGGTCTGGCGCGGTAGTGTGCAGAGCCTGCAGCTCGGCGATCTGGGTTTTGATGGTGCGGATGTGCTTGGTGGCTTCTGAAACGTCGCCGGTGCCAGCTTCGCCCTTGGAGCGGATCATGGCGGCACCCTCGGTAATGCGGCGCAGGGCTTCGCCCAGGTTGGTAGCGCCGCAGACAAAGGGCACGGTGAAGCCCTGCTTGTCGATGTGGTTGACGTAGTCAGCAGGTGAGAGCACCTCAGATTCGTCGATGTAGTCCACACCCAGGTGCTGCAGGATTTGGGCTTCAACAAAGTGGCCGATGCGGGCTTTAGCCATGACGGGGATGGAGACGGCATCGATGATGCCCTCAATCATGTCGGGGTCACTCATGCGTGCGACACCGCCCTGGGCACGTATGTCTGCAGGCACTCGTTCTAGTGCCATGACGGCGACGGCGCCTGCGTCCTCAGCGATTTTTGCTTGTTCGGGGGTGACGACGTCCATGATGACGCCGCCTTTGAGCATGTCAGCTAGCCCGGTCTTGAGCAGGGGTGAGCCGGTGGTTTCGGTGGTCTGGTTTTCAGTCATGGGTTCTACTGTGCCCCAGATAACTGGTCTAAAAATAGTGCCAGTTTTGACAAAAGTTTTTAGACCACCTGTTAAGTTTGTTCCCACTCTTGCTTAGTGTCCACCAGTTCACTGGTGTTATGCCGCGAGACTTAAATCTAAGGGCTGACTGCCTGGATGAGCTGGACGGCTCCGTTAGAGATAGCGTAGCCACGGCCCTGGGTAATCTCAACGGGTGCCTTGCGCGGTAGGCGTGCGCCAAAGAGGTCGCCGTCAAGGTCGACGTTAGGCTGCAGGAGCACTCCGCATTTTGCTTTGCGCAGGGTTTTGGTCCAGTGGCTATAGAGCGTGCGTAGCTCGTCTGACCTGCCGGCAGCGATAATGCAGAGGCCCGGCAGGGGCTGATCTAGCAGGCTGCTAATTGACTTATCGCCATCAGCAAAGCCGTCGGCGTCATCAATGAGCAGCACAGAAGGGCCGGTAGATAGACGGAGCTGGGCTACTAGTGCCGGGATTTCGTCATCGCCCACGGCACAGTGCTCGAAGCCTTCTTGGGCTAGGGGGGAGCGGCGGGAGCAGATGGCCCAGATACTGGGCTGCTGGCCACCGTCTGCCGTATGGGCTTGTTCTAGGACGTTACGAAGGGCCAGCAGGAGGGTGGACTTGCCAGAGCGGGCAGGCCCGGCAATTAGAATATGCTCACCCTGGTATGTTTCCAAGTAAACAGGTAGAAGGTTCTGCTCACCTAGTCCCACAGGTAGACGCCAGGGTTCACCTGAAACATCAGCATGAGCACCCAGCTCTGCCACCTTAACCTCGGTGGGTAGTTGGCCAATTACCTCGGGTTTAGGCTCAGCGGTAGGCCAGATAGCCTGGACCTTTCCTACCGCTTCAGCCAGGGAGGTATCGGGAGTTGCCACGTGCATTTGCAGCAGGTGCTCGACGCTCACGCATCGGCCTGCGATGGGCGCAGGGACGGTCTTGCCCTTGACGCCCTGGCCTGAGTAGTCGTAGGCATCGGCCAGGCGGTAGAGCCACTTTTGGGTGGTGACTTCATCCATAGCGGTGGGTATAGCTTTGATACGCGGGGTGGCGATGGCAAAGTGCATGCCCAGGGACGGGCCCTCGGCGTAGGCGCGGTAGAGCAGGTTGAGCAGAGTTTGCCCGTCGTAGTCGTCAAATTCATCGCGCAGGCTTGCCAGACCGTCAATGAGAATGAGCAGGGGTTTTTCGGGGGCTGAACTGGCGCGGCGGCGTTCTAGCTCTGCCTGCAGGAACCGCAAAAACCTGACGCGCTGTTCTTTAGCGCGCCCACCGTGCCCCACGTAGGCAATGGTGTGAGGCAGCATCTGTAGATCTTTGAGGCCGCCTGCGCCAACGTCCAGCACCATGATGTCTACTTCTGCAGGGGAACGATGGCGGGCTGCGGTGAGAGCCAGGGACGCCAGGGTGGTGGTCGTGCCGCTGCCGGGAATGCCAACCAGCATGAGGTTACCCTTGCCCAGATCCCAGCCTGTGGAGATTTGACGTTGCAGGTGGGGCTGATCGGCTAGTGCAAAGTGCAGGTGCTTGCCGTCAAAAGAGCCAACCGGCTGCTGGGTTTTACCCAGATCGGTGACGATGGGTTCTGAGAAACCGTCTAGGGCTACGCGCTTGCCCAGGGCTTCGGGCCAGACCTGGCGGGGTTCTACCAGCCCCAGCTCCTGGTGGGCTTGACAGATGGCGGTAATCAGTAGGTCTAGGTCGTTTTCATCCGAGATAATTTTTGGTTTATCGACCAGGGATTTCTGGGGCACCCCAAAGATGCTGCTGTCTCTCAGCTCTAGCTGTGTGGCACCTTCGACCGGAGTTTGACCGGTAACCAAGGCAGTCTGAACTGCCGAGATGTCCTCTTGGCCCAGTTTCACGTAAGCGCGGCCCATCTGGGTGCGTTCAATGGCCGATGCGTCGGGCACGCCGATAACGTTAGAGGAGTCCTCTTTACTCTGCACGCGCAGGGCCACGCGCAGGTTGGTGTTGGCGAGAATGTCATCATTGACCACACCGGCTGGACGCTGGGTCGCCAGGATCATGTGCACACCCAGGGTTCGGCCCACTGCTGCCACGTTGACCAGGGACTGCAGCACGTCGGGGAAGTCCTTGGCCAGCATAGCGAACTCGTCGATGACCAGCAGGATGCGGGGCATAGGCTCGGGCGGGTTGGTGGCCATATAGTCTTTGATGTTATCGACGCCTTCACCCGCCTGGGAGAAGAGCACCTGGCGGCGGTGCATTTCGGCGTCCAGAGCCCGCAGGGCTCGGTCGGCGAGCTGTTCGTCCAGGTTGCTGATGGTGCCGATGGTGTGCGGTAGTCGTTCGCAGGCTTTGAAGGCGGCACCGCCCTTGAAGTCGATGAGAATGAAGTTGAGCTCATCGGGTGAGTTGCGTGCGGCGAGACCTGCCACGAAGGTGCGCAGGAATTCGCTTTTGCCGGAGCCGGTGGTGCCACCGACCAGGCCGTGGGGGCCATCGCGCACAATATCGAGCACTACCTGACCGTCGTCGCCAATGCCGATGGGGGCTGAGACCCCGCTCTTTTCTTTCCACAGTTTTTGCACTTTTTGGGCGGTTGCTGGGGTTAGGTCAAAGAGCTCTGGGGCGCGTACCAGGCGGGGCAGGGCAGCGCCGGGGATGACCAGTTCGGGGTCATCGAAGTGGGCGAGCTGCATGGCGGCTGTCTCTGTCTGCTCGAGCCCCAGCCCGGCGAGCACCACATCTTTGATGAGGGTGCGGGTTTCGGGTTCGAAGATTTCGGCGTCGGCGTCCTCTCGTACGCGCACGATGCTGGTACAGGAGGCAGGCAGCTGTTCTTCGGAGCTGGCGATTACGATGCCAGAGACTGTGCGTGGCTCCTGCTGGTTCCCAAAGCCCAGGGACCGGCCAGTGGTTTCTCTGCCGTATCCCAGGAGGTCACGGGCCGGGGCGTCGCGCCCTTCGGTAAGCACCTCGGAGTCCAACACCAGCACCAGAGCTGGGGTGATGAAGTGGTCGATGTTTTGCAGGATGTTGCGCAGCATCTCGGTGCTGGTTTGGCGGCCCGAGGCCATCCAGCGTCCGCCGGTGACGCTGCCTGCTTGGCGTGTGTGGGGTAGCCAGGACGCCCAGCTCCAGTCCTGCTCCTTGCCGTGGTCGCAGAAGAGGGCGAGGGTGAGATCGGCCGGCCCTGCGTGGGTGGCCACTTGTAGGGCCAGGCTGCGGGCTAGGGCCAGGCAGCCTTCTCTTTGGCCAACGATACCCACGACGCCACCCTGGTTGAGGTTGGCCATGAGTGGGGCGCCTTTGAGGGTAAAGGAATCGTAGAGTTCTTTTGTTTCCTCTTCGAGATCCGGGTGGGCGCGTTTGTCGAGTTCGGGGCGCCAGTCCCGGTTGCCGGTTCCCACCCTGGTGAGCAGAAAGTCGGCGGAGTCTGCTCGGCGTTGCCAGAGCTGGGTTGAGGGTAGGGCGCTGCGGCGCAGCACGGGGGCGTTATCGGGGGTTAGTTCTTCTCTGCGGGCACGTTCTGTCTCTGCGGCTTCTTCAAGGTCGCGCTCAAAGTCTGCCAGGGCGCCGGCAAACCGTTCTTCTTCTGCGGCCAGCTGTTTCTTGTAGCGGTGTTTACCTTCAAACCAGGTGCCGAT
Organism: Rothia endophytica; assembly: GCF_039543885.1. NCBI lineage: Bacteria > Bacillati > Actinomycetota > Actinomycetes > Micrococcales > Micrococcaceae > Rothia > Rothia endophytica. Next base: position 8,106 of record NZ_BAABKP010000005.1, on the reverse strand, counting down.
GAGCACGAGCGGGCTGAGCAGGGCAAAGACCGCGAATCTGAGGTTACCCATGATGGTGACCATGGCAGCTGCCATGACTAGGGGAGCTAGCACCACTGCCAGGTTAAATCTGGAGTTTTCTGTGACCGGTTCTCGTTTGGGGGGAGTGACGTAACCGGGGAGCTCTGGCAGGGCTGGGCGGGGCGGGCGGTTGAAAGGAGCGGTTCTAGCGGGTGTGAGGTTGTGTAGGCGCCCGGGGGCAGGTGCTGTGAACTCGGTGAGGTGGGGCTGGAAAAACAGCGTGGAGCCGCCGGCTTGTACCTCTGCCGGTTCGGTAATGGTCACCGGGCTACCCGCTTCAAGCTTTTCACTCTGCAGGTAGGTCCCGTTGGTGGAGCCGCTGTCCTGGATCTCTAGCCCGTCGGGGGTAAGGGTGGCGGTGAAATGCTCCCAGGAGGCGCTACTGGTCGGCAGCACGATGTCCGCTTGCTCTGACCGGCCAAAGACCATGGGGCGGGTGCGGGTGACCGGTTTGATCTCGCCTGTTTCTAACCCGGCACTGACGCTCACCACCCACCCCGGAAGAGTAGTGGTTTCAGGTAGGGGGGAACGCGCGATGCGCGAGCCTTCTAGCAGGGGCAGTTTCTCTAGCGTATCTTCTGCCTGTGCGAGGTGAGCGTCGATATAGACCTGCTCATTTTCGCCCAGCCGTGGCCCTCCTACGGCTTCAATCAGCTCGCCGAGCGTGGTGCTACCGCGCCAGCTATCAACATGAACTGAGCGGTGCAGAGAATCAATGCTTATGTGAATGCGCATAGGAAGCCCTTTGGCTGTGGGAGGGGCAGGGAGGTGGTTAGGAGGCTGCGAACCAGACGATATGCGCCGATTCATCCCTAGGTGACGTGCGAATGGTGACATCCTCCAGCGTGGCGGAGAGCAGGGCCGGTGAGCCTGCCACTGCGTGCGGCTGGGAGAAATCAAGACCAGCGGCGGTGATGCCATCGGACGGGGAGAGGGTTAGCGTTCCCAGCTCCTTTTTGATATCTTTGGGTTTCGCCGAAGGTGCCTTTTCGGTTGCTCGTACCAGGGCTACAACCGCGTCGTGGCTTCTGGCGTCTGCGCTAGCTGCGACGTCACTAAACGGCTGTTCGCCCACCGGCCCGTGGGCATCGGGGGAGTCACCCAGCATCTTGACCATTTGCAGGTAGGCAGACATGGAACGGCCCTGACCGTCGGCTTGCAGGGCTACCGAATCGCCGGTGTTAAACCCTACGGTCATAGCGTTGATGACGGTGGAGGGGTTGTCCCGGGTGAAGGTTTCGCTGAAGGCGGGGCTGGTGGCTTCGTTGCCGAGCACGATGCTGGCCTGGGTGCCTGCCTCTTGCAGGGCGCGGGTCAGTCGGGCCTGTGTGTAGGAATCTGCGTTGATGAAGATAGCTGCACCGGCCTTACCATCAGAGATACGGCGGGCGATATCTTGGGCAGTCTTATCGAGATCGCTAGAACTGTTGACCGTTACGGTTTCTTCTGCCCGCACCTCTGGCCCGGGGAAGCTTTCCTGATCAATACGAACCACGCGGGGGGTGCCGCTGTAGTGGCTTTCGAGCAGGCTGGTGACGTCGCTGGGTGAAGGCGTCAGTGACCAGGCTCCGCCTACCGCGTCGGTGTAGGGGAGGATGACGGGGATCCCGCGTTCTTCGGCAGCCTTAACTGCCTCTTCTACGTGGTTGCCGCGGGAAGCGATGACGATCCCTGACACGTTCTGCTGTGCCAGAACCTCCACTGCCCGCGCAGCGCCTGCTGAGGTGCCTCGGTCATCCTCGGTGATAAGGGTCAGGTTGGCACCAGAACGGTTGAAACGTTCAATAGCTACCTGCGCTCCTGCCGCAGCTTGGTTCCATTCAGAGCCCTGCGCACCTTCGTTACCTACCGTGAGAATCAGGCCGATGGAGGAGCTACGGGCTTGCTCTGAGGCAGTGAGTTCTACGGGCACGGTGACTGCCACCGCGGCGTCCTTTTCTTGGCCCTGGTACTTCACGATCGCTGCGACAACCAGCCCCACAATCAGCAGGATCAGGGCGAGTGGTACACCGATATTGAGGATTTTATTCTTCATCGGTTACTGCTCACCACCGATGGTGAAGGTGTAGATGGTCTTGACGGTGGCACCTGAGGACGCTGAAAGGTGGAAGGCAGGCAGAGCAGAGAGCTTGCGCAGGGAGGCGTTGTACTGCTCCTGTTTGAGGCGGATCGCACCCATATCCTCTTCGCGGATTGTGGCGTACTTTTCTGCATTCTGGGTAGCCAGTGAGAGCTGGTAGTCGGCGTTACCCGCACTACCCGCGTTATTTTGCAGGGAGCCAAGCAGGCCGGAGCCGTTGACTGAGGTGTCACCCACGTCCAGCATGAGTTTTTGCAGCTCGCCGGTGAGGGTTGCTGAGGCGCCGGCGACGTCCTGGGTGGCGGAGTCGTGGCTTTGCTGGATGCGCTCCAGGGAGGACTTAGTGCGGGCATCGGCTTCTTCTACCTGGCGCTGGGCGGCGGCGTTGAGCTTATCGCCCTGCTCTTTCAGCAGCACTTCGGTGCCGGTTGAGATGCTCTCTGAGGTGCCGGTGAGGTTGGTGACCTGCTGGGAGAAGAGGTCGGTAATAGTCAGCTCACTGTCCGTGCGCTGCTGGGAGACGTTACGTGCCTGGGTGGCGAGGATGCTGCTGATCTCTTCAACATTTTCAGCCGGCGCAGCTTCGATGATCTCAGCTAGAGCGTCGTTGAGTTTCTGCTGCTGGGCTGAGAGATCATCGAGGCTGGTGGAGAGGCTATCAAAGCTGGCGTGAAGCCCGGGCATGGCATCTTTAACGGCCTGGACGCTGGTGTCGGGCTCAACCGGGGTTTCGGGGCTGGGCTCGGCGGTAGGTTCCTGGGTGGGTTCAGGTGCCGCGGTGGGTTCCTGCGGTTCGGGGGTTGCTGAGGGCGATGCCGAGGGGCTGGGCGCAGGTGACGCGGCTTGCTCTAGCAGGGTGCGCATGGCGGCAGTTTTTTCGCTGACCTGGGTGAGGTCTTCCTTTATAGCAGCGATTTTCTGGGTGGTCTCTGACTCTTCACCCGTCACGTCACTTGCGGTGAACACGCTGTTCCAGAGTTCTACCTGGTGGGTTAGACGCTGGCTCAGTGGCTGCTGGTAGTTCTCCGGGGTGGGGAGCTTTTCGTCGCTGGCGGGTTCAGCGATATCAGCGCAGGGGGTATCGGTTAGGTAGCCGCGCAGTCTCTCGACTTCCTCAGCGGGCAGTTTGCCTGCCTGTGCGGTGCCACCGTCTGAAAGCTGGCAGAGCTGGTCAGCAAGTTCCTGGTTCTGGGTGAGTATTGAACCGGTCTCGTCGGTGTCAACGTTGAGTTCAGCCAGGGCCTCCTGAGCGGTGGTGTTGATGCTGCCTAGCAACTCTTCAAGGTCAGCGATGTGATCGTTTGAAGCTTCGGTGTGCTGGTCAATGGCGTCCAGGCTGGCTAGTAGTTCTTGGGTAGGCAGGGGAGACGGCTGTGGGGTAGCTGTGGGGCTGACGCTGGGAGTAGGGCTGGGCTCGGTGCTGGGTGTAGCACTGGGGGTAGGTGAAGCTGATTCGGTGGGGGCGGGGGCTACGGGCTGCTGTAGCGCATCAACCTGCTGCTGCAGGGTATCGAGGGCAGCGCTGGCGCTCTGGTAGTTACCCAGAACCTCGCTGAGTGCACCGGGGTTCAGCTGTTCAATGAGCTGGTTGGTCTGCTGAGCGGACTGCAGCAGGCTGGCGGTGAGCACGACCTGGGAGTTAAAAACTGAGCAGGAGGCTGAGACTGAGTCCCTGCAGGTCTCCGGGGTGGGGTTTTCGGGGCCTAGCACGGTGTTGACGACCTCCACCACCTGGTCGCGACAGTCGATGTTGGCTTCGCTGTAGGCACCCAGGACGTTAGAGAGCTGCACCATGTTGGAGTAAACGGTGGAGCCGTTGGCGGGCTGGGCGATGTTGACTTCGCAAGTGCCGGCGTCAAAGACGGGGGCGGGAACATCGTCGCCTTCTTGACCAAAGAAGTTCTGCAGGGATTCAACGGTTTGTTGCATCTGGGCGACGAGTTCGTCTTGGGAGCCCTGGGCGCTTTCGTCCAGGTTAGTGCGCAGGCCTGAGAGCTTTTCTTGCAGGTCAGATAGCTGCCCGGTGAGCTGCTCTGAGCTCTGCTGCAGCTCTTGCACGGTGGAGGACTTGAGGGATTCTGAGGTGGTGTTGAGGTTATCGCGGATGTCCGAGATGGTGCTACCGGCGTCGGCAAGCGCCTGGTTGGCTTCAGCGACTACTTCAACGGTCTGCTGCATGAGTTCCATGGTGGAGTCTTGATTAGCACTGAATGCTGAGCTGACGGCTCCTGAGGAGGTCAGGTCATTGGTGAGACCCGGGTGCACGGCGATATTGAACTCGGGGACTTTCAGGTCTTCTGCCTGCAGGTTCACAGTGAAGGTGCTGCTGGCGCTGGTGCTGGGCCCTGCCAGGATTTTTGCCCACTGCAGGGAGGCGTCACCGTTCTCCTTGGTGCTGATAATGCCGTTGGTAGTTCCGTTGCCCACGGTGGCTTCTGAGAGGATGCTCTGCGGCTTGACGCCTTCGAAGGTGGTGGACGCAGCAACGGATAGGGGTGCCCCGACCAGGGTGCTCTTGGTTTTCTGGGTGCCCGCGACATCGTAGGTGAGATCCTCGGGCTGCACGGTGAGATTCTCCACGGTGATGTCGATGCTGACATCACCGGTGTAACCGTCTAGGTCGTTGAGGTCGTTACCGGAGCCGTGATCGGTGGTGTAGCGGGTGGTGATGCGCACGGGCAGGTCGTTGACGGCGTCCCGCAGGGCGTAGGTCTGCTCTTCGCTGGAGGACTTGCCACTGAAGGCGTCAAAGGAGACCACGGTGGAGCTGATGTCTGAGATTTCTGCGGACGAGGTGAGGCCCACGTTGACGTTTTGTAGCACGTTGGAGGCGTTCATCACGGCAGTGTTGTCTGAGGTGCACCCAGCCAGCATGAAGGTAGCTGCGACGGCCAGCGCCGATGCGGCTTTTATGCGACGTGAAGAAGTACGGCCGTGAGGACTTTTGTTGGTGAAAAGCATGCAGTTTCCGTCTCAGGTGGTGTGTGTGGAGCCGAAAGTAAATACTAGCTTAGAAAAGGTTGTTATCTCTGGGTTTTAGAAGGTATATCATCATCACTCTTGACTGGGGTGAACTACACTGTTGGGAGGTTGTAGATGAGTACTGTTTGAGGAGCTGGCATGGCAGCAACCACCCCTGGGGCACCGCTAGGGGCGTCCTATACCCTGGTGAGTTTGGTGGGTAAAGGTGCCTCTGGCCAGGTGTGGTCCGTGCAGCATGCTCGCCAGAAGGCCCCTTTGGTGGCCAAGATTTTGCACTCTCACTTAGCTGAGGACGCCGCGGTGGTAGAGCGGTTTGTGCGGGAGCGTTCTGTGCTGATGGGTCTTGATCATCGTCATATTGTGACAGTTCATGACTTGGTGGTTGAGGGTAGCACCCTGGCTTTGGTGATGGATTATTACGGTGGTGGGTCGCTGCGCGATGTGCTGGCCCAGCAGGGCACTGTGAGGCCCGCTGTGGCGCTGCGGCTTGTGGCGACCGTGCTGGAAACTCTTGCTTATGCTCATGGGCAGGGCGTGGTGCACCGCGATATTAAGCCCGATAACATCCTCTTCGAGAGTGAGTCGGAGCAGTTGCAGCCAGAGGCTTTGCGGGTCACGGACTTTGGTATCTCATCCATTATTAGGGCTGATCAGACCAATACCACGGGTATTGTGGGCACCCCCTATTATCTGCCGCCGGAGCTTATTCAGAGCGGCACTAGTGGGCCTGCCGCTGATGTGTATTCCACGGGCATTATGCTCTATGAGTTGTTGGCTGGGCGCACGCCTTTTGCGGGGGAGAGCACTGATTTCACGGTGGCGTACCGGCATGTGACCAAGGAGGTGCCGCCGCTTGAGTTGCCTGAGCCGGTCATGCAGGAGCTTCTGTCGATGCTGGATAAGAACCCGGCGCGTAGGTCTCACCCTCTTGACGCTGCAGCTCGCCTGCGCACTTTAGCTGACCGGTTTGAGAAGACGCCGGCTTTGACCCCGGTTCAAGACCCGCAGGCCTTTACCGAGGTGCACCGCCCGCAGACGGTGGTGCGCGGCTTGAGCCCCGCACTGACCTCCGATGATATTCAGCAGGTGCAGGACCCCGACGCCCCGGTGCTTGGCGCGGCGGCGGGTGCAACGATCATTAGGCCCCAGCAGATTGAGCGGCCGGCTTACAAGGTTGAATACCCTGCTGATGATGAGGCTAAGGACGCTAAGGAGCCGCGTTCCAAGGCCCTGTGGCTGGGCGTTTTGGGGGTAGTCCTGCTGTTGGGAACGGGTTTTGGTATCTACTGGGCTGTTACTTCTAGTAGCGGCCCGTCGGAGCCTTTCAGTGCTACGGGCAGCCAGGAGTCACCGCTGCCCACCGGTTTGTCGGTGCGCCGTGAGGCCACCTACAACCCCAGCTCTTCAACTATTGACCTCACGATTACTTACAGTGCCCAGAAAGCGCCGTTGTCAGGGGAGTTTCTGGAGGTTGTGCCGGTAGTGACCGAAGGGGCCTCTTGCCCCAATGTCACGTGGAGCCAGGCTTCTGGCCAGCGTAACCAGCCCATGGTGACGGACATGAATGTTGAGTGCGGCTGGACCTTGCAGGGTATTGATATTAAGCCTAACCAGCAGGTTGAGGTGAAGGGGTCTGTGGCGGCTGAGGTTGCTGATGAGCAGCAGTTGGAGGGCTGGCTTGAGCAGGTGTCAGAGCAGACCCAGCAGGCGATTGCATCTGAGGAGTACAAGAGCACTTCTTACCCGGTGCAGCGGCTGACGGATGTAGTGGTGAAGGTACCTGCTCGTACGGTGGGGCAGAGCGCCCTGCCTATTACACTTTTGCCGGTGTGGCCCAGCGGCGAGGACAGCCTCAATCCGCTCTTTTCGTCGGAGAGCGCTGGTAAGCCGTCGGGCATGTTGCAGGCGGTGGCTGGGGATGAGAACCCGGTGCGGTTCTCGGATGGTTGCGCGGGGCACCTGATGGTGGACGCCAGTGGCCTTAAGGTGACTGCTTTGTCGGTGGCGGATCAGTGCGCGGTGAATGCTCAGGTGGGTAATTTTACTGATCTGCGTAGCAGTAATTTCACGATTAGTACCAGGGATTAAAGCGGGAGTCGGCGCCTAGCCGATGGTGTGGCAGGCGGGATAGGAATGATTAGTTTTCTTGTCCGAGAACTATTCAACAGGAGTCGTCGAAGTAATACCATCCGAGCTTCGCATATCGTTACCCAGTGAAAGCCCCATAACATTAAACTCGAACTTCTTGCCAACATTAGCCGCAAGGAACTCTGCTAATCCAGCCTCATTCATTCCTGCCGGTGTATTCATCTTAGAAACACTTAGATTTCCACACTCCTCAGTTTCTACCAGCACTGAAGTAGTAGGAACAGGACCCCTTGAACCACCACTAGAATTTGATTTAAGCTCCGCTGAAACCACCGTACACACCCGATGCTGGGCACCAGAATTATCAATAAATGATAACAAGACGGCCCCAACAACAATTAAGCCCAAAATAACACCAGTAACAGTACTAGCCAGTGACTTCTTTTTCTTACTCATACAAAAATGCTTTCTTGTGGCTAATTCAGCGACTCAGTCTCAACATTATCAACATGTTTTATCACCGATTAAATGATTTCCCTAAATCTTCAGTAGCCCCCTTTCCCACAGTAGTCAGACCACTATTATTAGCATCTCTTCGGTTCCATTCATCCAGATTAGTAGTCAACGCGTAGCTCCCCGCACCCACCACATAATCCTTCACCCGGTCAACCCCATAATCCGCCACAGCATTACCTGTCTTCGGCACCACCGGCTTCAAACCACCCATCAAACTACCACCACCAGTAGCCCCAGCCATACCCCCAACCCCCCAATCCTCACGCACACTAAAACTACCAGTCTCCGGCATCGTATAAGTCAACCCATTGGACACCCCACCAGCAGCAGAACCATTCACACCCTTACCCAACCAGGTCTCACCAAACCTCGCAGCATCC
>NZ_BAABKP010000004.1:0-135467 GCF_039543885.1 Rothia endophytica | reverse complement strand
TTCTTCTTCTTCAAGCAGTGGGAAACACTATGTGATTAGGCGTTTTGTCCTTCCGTGGCCTTCAGGTTTTTATCCCTGTGCCGCGGCGACTGGTAATACTTTACGCAGGTTCAAACAGGGGCGCAACTCGAAAAAGAGCTAAAACCTTGCCCTTAGAGAGCAAAAAGGGTGACCGGGGCTAGGGTGCGCGTTCTTTTTAGCATTAAAAGCCCTGGTCAGAGCGTTTGAGTGAAGCAGGTCTATGGCTTAAGTCTATGACCCAGTACATATAAATTTCTTTTAAAAATACTCTACAAAGGGTTTTTAAGGCAGAAAAACGCCCCAAAACCCTCCGCAAACAGATTCTGCAAAGAATTCTGGGGCGTTATCTACCTAGAGAGCGAAAACTGAAGTTCTCTAGGCAGCGCGCCGACGTGATACCTCGTAGAGGGAGATACCCACAGCCATAGAAGCATTGAGGGATTCCATAGCTGAGCTAATCGGGATGGATACAATCTGATCGCACTTCTCGGTCACCAAACGGGAAAGCCCCTTACCCTCAGAACCCACCACAATCATCAGGGGTTCTGACGCCAGCTCAAGGTTAGGAAGATCGACATCGCCGCCGCCATCCAGACCCACTACGAAGACACCAGCGTCCTTTGCCTGCTCAATGACACGCACCAGGTTGGTCGCCTTTGCAACGGGAATACGAGCCGCGGCACCCGAAGAAGTCTTCCAGGCTGAAGCGGTCATAGCCGCACTGCGACGCTCAGGGATAATGACACCATTACCAGCAAAAGCAGATACGCTGCGGATAATCGCACCCAGGTTGCGCGGATCGGTAATACCGTCCAGAGCAACAAATAGAGGAGGGGTATCCATCTTCTTGTCGTACCAGCGGTCCATAGTATCTAGTACCATGTTGCCCGCATCGGGGTACTTATACGGAGGGATCTGCAGTGCCACGCCCTGGTGCACCGAGTTATCGGTGAGACGATCTAGCTCGCCTCGACCAATTTCAAGGATAGGTAGACCCTGTTTATTAGCCTCGGTCAAAATTTCACGCACGCGGTCATCGACCTCAATACGGGACATCACAAAGAGGGTCTTAGCCGGGATGCCGGTCTGCAAAGCCTCAAGCACAGAGTTACGGCCGGTAGCCAGCTCATCAGAGGCGCGCTTGCCACCGAGTCGGGGTGAACGTGAGCGCACGGTGTTGGTCACCTGACGATTCTCAGCAGCACGCTTCATCTTGTGCGCCTTGTGGTAGACACGGTCCTCTGCCTTGGGAGTGCTCCCGCGGCCCTCTAGAGCCTTGCGTCCGTGACCGCCGGTGCCCTTAGAAGGGCCCTTCTTCTTGGTGGTTGCGCCGGGGCGTGAGCCAGCCTTAGCCATAGTATTCCTTTGTTTGAAAGATTCTTGCTTGCCTACTAGCTTACCGACAGCACTGCATCTTTGGGACGAGAGCTAGGGCACGGCAGGTTGCGGACGCTAACCGAGTGACCAGGTGGAACCGCTGGTCCCGTCCTTGATCGTCAAGCCTGCGGCAGCAAGGGCATCACGAATTTCATCGGCCTTCGCCCAATCCTTGGCGGCACGCGCCTCGGTTCGCTGGGCCAGCATAGTCTGAATGAGAGAGTCCAGAGCGGCATGTTCCCCACCAGTATCTGCCGACCCGCCAAAGTTCATGAGTTCCACCAGACCCAGCACTTTTGCCATGGCGTATACCTCTGAGGCTTCGGTTTCAGCGCTACTGCCTGCTACCAGCGCAGCGTTACCGGCCTTGACCTTCTCATGCAGGACGGCGAGCGCTTGGGGGATACCCAGATCATCATCCATCGCCTCAGCAAAAGCTGCAGGGACGACGGAGCTAGCGCTGTGATAGCTCTGAGTCTTTGCCAGGAAAGCCTCAATACGTTCTACTGCAACACGGGCTTCATCAAGGGAGGTGGGGCGGTAGTCCAGGACCGAGCGGTAGTGCGCCTGGCCCAGGTAGTAGCGCACCGCTAGGGGGCGGGCTGCAGCCAGCATGTCTTCGGGGGAAACAGTGTTACCAATGGACTTGGACATTTTTTCGCCCTCATAGGTGACCAAGCCGTTGTGCATCCAAAAGTTGGCAAACCCGTAGCCAGCTACCTGGGACTGTGCCATCTCATTCTCGTGATGGGGGAAGCGCAGGTCCAGACCTCCACCGTGAATATCGAAGGTTTCGCCCAGGTACTTACCCGCCATGGCGGAGCACTCTAGGTGCCAGCCGGGGCGCCCCTTTCCCCAGGGAGAAACCCACGATGCGGTTTCCGGCTCGCCCTGCTTGTAGCCCTTCCACAGGGCGAAGTCACGGGGATCACGCTTACCGCGGGGGTCGGCGTCGGGGGCGTCCTGCATATCATCAATGCTCTGGTGCGTCAGCGAACCATACTGCGGCCAGGAGCGCACATCGAAGTAGACATCGCCGGAGTCATCGAGGGCAGGGTAAGCATAGCCGCGGTCGATAAGACGCTGAATAAGGGCGAACATCTCCGGGATGTGGCCGGTTGCACGCGGCTCATAGGTGGGAGGTGCAATATTGAGGGCGGCATAAGCCTGTCCAAAAATCTTTTCGAAACGGTAGGCCAGCGCCCACCACTCTTCGCGGGGGTGGTCTCCGGTGTAGCTATCCTCGTAAGAGGATGCGGAGTTCACCAGAATTTTGTCATCGATGTCGGTGACATTACGAACGGTGGTAACTTTCAGCCCGCGGTAGGACAGCCAACGAGCTAACTGGTCAAAGACCAGGCCGGAGCGGATATGCCCGATATGAGGTGCACCCTGCACGGTGGCACCGCAGTAGTAGATGCGCGCCTCGCCCGGGTGAACCGGCTGAAAGTCGCGGATGGTGGAAGTTGCTGAATCGTAAAAACGTATAGTCACATACCCCAGTTTACCGACTGGTACCAGACTGCCGGTAGCTGAAGGTCATAGGGTGCAAGAGGTGAGCAATGAGAAGGGGGCCTTCTGCGCCTCATATAGGCATGTGGCTTTAGTTTTAATCCTCTGCCCTAAGACAGTGATGTCCGTGTCTGGGCGGGTCGTTGGGATCGAGTCATGAGCGTAGAAGGCGAACACCACCTTGCCGAGCACCTTTAGGGGAATATGCATGAATGACAAGAGTAGGGGGCACACAGCTACCTTCTCGATGGCTTCCCCGGCCGCCCTGAGGGGGACTATTGTAGCCAGCAAGCCCCTGAAGCTTAGTGGCCGCTATCATCCTGCGCATAAATCAGAGCCACGGCGGTAGCCGCCACGCCCTCACCCCTGCCAGTTAGCCCCAACCCGTCGGTGGTGGTAGCCGTAATGGTGACCGAGGCACCCGCAGCCGCAGAGAGGACGCGGTTAGCTTCCTCCCGCCGAGGGGAAAACTTGGGCCGGTTACCAATCAGCTGCACAGCAATATTGCCAATATCAAAACCGGCAGCTCGTACAAGCTCCGCTGCCTCCGAAAGAATACGCACACCGGAAGCACCTGCCATCTCAGGTCGGTCCACACCAAAATTAGACCCTAAATCCCCCAGACCTGCAGCGGAGAAAAGCGCATCAGCAGCAGCATGAGCTACCACGTCGCCATCCGAGTGGCCAGATAAGCCAAGCTGACCCGGCCAGTGAAGACCGGCGACCCACAACTCGGTACCCTCCTGACCAAAAGCGTGAACATCGGTACCTGTTCCAATGCGGGGAATCATGCAGTCTCCTTATCTGCGCCACCGTGCAATGCTTGTGCAAGGGCAAAATCGAGCGGGGTTGTAATTTTGAAAGATTCGCTAGCTCCAGCTACCGTTGCCACCGGTATCTGAAGTGTTTCTGCCAGCATGGCATCATCGGTGATGCTCTCAGCTATGGACGGCGGCAGACCCCCCACTTGACGGTGAGCCTCTAGCAGGGTGGGAAGGTCAAACCCCTGCGGAGTTTGCACCGCCCGCAGATCAGTACGGGCCGGAGTCCCGGTCACATAGCCCCGGTCATCTACAGTCTTAATCGTATCCACCACCGGCACTACCGGTATAACAGCCCGCTTTCCCTCAGCAAGGGCGCTGGCTACCCGATGAAAAACCTGGGCCGGGGTGAAGCAACGAGCAGCGTCATGCACCAGGACGCCGGTGGGTAGCGCGTCACTAAAGCCAGGCTGGGACTGAGCACTTGAAAGCGCTGTGAGTGCGGCGGTGACCGACTCTGCGCGGGTAGCTCCACCCTCAACCGCTAGGGCACCAAATTTCTGGCAGACCAGCCTCAAGTCCCTGTCCCCCGGTGGGACGGTGACAACGATGCGGGCCGCTACTCCGGCAGACCCAGCACCCTCAAGCGCCCATTCCAACAGCGTCTTACCCGCTACCTTCACCGCGGCCTTGGGCATCGCGGCGCCTAGCCTGGACCCAGAACCGGCTGCCACAATAACAAGAGCGAGCACCGAACCGTTAGATACGGTTTCGGTGCTCGCTGCATCAAAAAAATTCTCGCTCACAGTCAGTGAGCATACCCGATTTAGACCGCTTCGAGGATCTTATCGAGCTCTACCTCAGCGGCGGACTCTTCGATGTCCTTCGCCAGGGCTACCTCAGAGGAAAGAATCTGACGTGCTTTAGCCAGCATGCGCTTCTCACCAGCAGACAGACCACGATCATTCTCTCGCCGCCACAAATCGCGTACGACCTCAGCAACCTTCAAAACATCACCGGACGCCAGTTTCTCAACGTTAGCCTTGTACCGGCGCGACCAGTTGGATGCTTCTTCAGTATCGGTTGCCTGCAGAACTTCAATGACCTCCTGAAGGCCTCGCTCATCAACGACATCGCGCACGCCGACCATATCAACATTCTCTGCGGGAACCTCAATCACCAGGTCGCCATTAGCAACCTTGAGTTTCAGGTACATCTTTTCTTCGCCACGGATTTTGCGCATCTTAATCTCTTCGATTGTTGCAGCTCCGTGGTGAGGGTAAACGACGGTCTCGCCAACCTCAAAAACCATATGGATAAACCCCTTTCAGCCTATCTAGTCTATCATGAGAGGTTTATCGTGTAGTTTAAAGATTAATATTGACCACACGTGTGCATTCTTTTAGTGCCTCACGGCTCTGATACAGACGTTCCGTCGGCAAACCAGATAGAATGTGACCCAACGACACAAAACTGTGCATACACACTTTTCCCGCCGAGCGCGGGAAGCCTTCGAACCTATACAAGGAGTACAAGCCGTGAAGTTTGCAGCTTCTAAGACCCTTAAACGAGCAGGTGCCTCTGCTCTGGTCGCTTCATTCATGCTGACAGCAACCGGTTGCGGCTACATTTACGAGCAGCCCACCACCATCATTTACTCAGCATCAGATGGCCAGATGGCTAACCTGGGTAATGAAGACGTTCAGTTGCGTAACATCATGGTGATTTCCTCTGGCGAAGCAGAAGAAGGCCGCCTCTTGGGCACCATTCTGAACCAGACCGATGAGAACGCCACCGTCACCCTCGCCTTCCCCACTGAAACCGTCACCGTTGATGTTGAGGCAAACAGCGAAGTTCGCTTGGAAGACGAGGATCAGGCGACCACCCTGGCCGAGACCGGCGCTAATCCCGGTATGACCCTAATGGATGTTGAAGTTTCTTCCAACGTCACTGATGAGTCCACTACTTTCAATGTGCCGGTACTGGACGGCTCACACGATGAGTATGCCCCCTACCTGCCCAATGCGGCATCAGCTAGCGCCTCAGCTTCAGAAGAAGCAGACCGCTAAGTAAGCACATACAACTAAGCCCCTCGGTGTAGCACCGAGGGGCTTAGTTTTTTAATGGGCCTAGAAGGTGGCGGGCTTAGGGCTCAAACTTATAGCCCAGGCCGCGCACCGTAACTACATAACGCGGGGATGAGGGGTCAGGCTCGACCTTCGAACGCAGACGCTTAATGTGGACGTCAAGGGTCTTGGTATCCCCTACATAATCAGCACCCCACACCCGGTCAATCAGCTGAGAACGGGTCATGACACGACCCGCGTTGCGCAGGAGCATTTCAAGGAGCTCAAACTCCTTGAGGGGCATCGAGATAGGTTCCCCAGTAACAGTAACCACGTGCCGCTCAATATCCATACGCACCGGGCCACCTTCAAGAGCGCCAGAGTCCTGCTCCTCAACCTCACCCTGGCGACGCAATACCGCACGCACACGAGCAATCAGCTCACGCGAGGAATAGGGCTTGGTGACATAGTCATCGGCGCCCAGCTCAAGGCCCAACACCTTATCAATCTCTGAATCCTTCGCCGTCAGCATGATGATGGGTACCGCGCTACTTGACCGAATCTGCTTACAGACCTCCATCCCAGACTGGCCCGGCAACATCACATCCAGCAGCACCAAATCAGCACCATTACGTTCAAACTCAGTAACAGCGTCCAGCCCGTTATCTACGACCTGAACATCGAAGCCCTCCCGTCCCAGCAAAAAGGCAAGGGGATCACTCAGCGACTCTTCGTCTTCAACCACTAAAATTCGGGTCACGTCTTCTGCGTCCTTATAGTTTTCGCTGAAAATCCAGCGTTATCTTATTTACTTATCTTGTACTACCTGGGAGAGCGCACCAGTTTCGGTGCTTTCTCCCAGCAAATCTTGTTCACTGGCCTCATCAACCAAAGGCAGGGCAATGGTGAAGGTTGACCCCTCACCCTGCTTTGACCAGAGGGTAACCTCACCACCGTGCTGACCCACGATATGTTTAACGATGCTCAACCCCAAGCCGGTCCCACCGGTCTGGCGTGAGCGGGCAGGGTCTACACGGTAAAAACGTTCAAAAATTCGATCTTGCTCGTCTTCGGGGATGCCTGGGCCTTCATCCTTCACTGAAATTCTAACAGTGCCCTCTTTCACACTCACCCCGATGCCCACCTTCGTATTCTCAGGGGAGTAACGGATAGCGTTTTCAATTAAGTTACGCAGAGCGGTGCTCAACAGCTCAGGATCACCGTGCACGGGCCGTAGACATCTACCGCCCACCAGCAAATCGATATTTTTGCCTTCTGCCGTTAGCCGGTTGCGGTCCACCGCATCGGCAACCATTTGGCTGATATCAACCAGGGTAGAAGTCAGCACCACGTCAGCAGACTGCAGGCGGGATAGCTCAATGACATCCTGCACCAGGGCAGCCAGGCGCTGGGATTCCTTCTTGAGCTTACTAGAGAAATAGAGTACTGATTCCGGGTCATCGACCGAAGTTTCGATAGCTTCGGCCATCAAGCCAATAGCACCTACCGGTGTCTTCAACTCATGGGAAACGTTAGCGACGAAGTCAGTACGCACGGTTTGGGCGCGGGTAATCTCAGTGCGGTCATCAGCCAAGACCAAAATATACTCATCACCTACCGGTGCAACTCTCAGATCAATGACCAAACGGTTTTCCTCATAAAAACCGCGGGTCAGCACAATCTCTTTCTCAGCGATAGCACCCTTGGTGCGAACCTGATCGATCAGCTCCAGCATCTCCTCCGCAACCACAGTGTGGCCTCTTACCAGGCCCAAGGCATAGGCGCCCGGAGAAGCCTGCACCACGCCGTCCACAGCGTCCACTACCACGTAGGCCCTGCCAATCACAGCAAGCACCTCAGCAGCACCGTCACTCACGGTAGGTTCCTCAACATCAGCCCACCGAGCCCGTTGCCGCTCGCTACGCTGCACAGCAAGGATGCTGACAGCGCCCACCACCAGGCCCAGAAGAGCTGCGCATAAAATGCTTACGATAAAGTTCACATCTATCAGCTTAGGGTGCGCCGTCATCTTTTAAGCACGAAAACCACCAATAATCCCGTGGGTTCAACTAACGTTTACCCACGTATAGAGTTTCGTTCACATGAACCTGAGACCCTAAAGGGTAAGCATCGGCCGCGCGCCGCTGCACACCGCTAATGTACCCGTGTGGAAAGGACGCGCTCTTGCGTAAAGTCTTCCAAGCTGAACTCCAGCATGTGGGCGAAGAGCTCATTCAAATCGCAACCCTCGTCAAAGAAGCTCTAGAACGTGCTTCCAACGCCTTCTTAGAAACTGATATCCAAGAAGCCGAAGAAGTTATTTCCAACGATGCTCGCATTGACTTCATGCAAAATGAGCTGGACGAACGCTCCATCGACATTCTGGCTCTGCAGGGGCCCGTTGCTTCTGACCTTCGCATGATTGTAGGCGCTCTGCGCATGAGCTCCTCCCTAGAACGCATGGGTGACCTTGCACGCCACGTAGCCCAGGTAGCGCGCATGCGCTACCCTGCCCCCGTGCTTCCCGATTCCATCACCCCCATTTTCACTGAAATCATTGAACTGGATAAAAAAATCATCGATAGCGTGATTGCTCTACTCGAAACCCGCGAGCTCTCCCACGCCCAAGATATTGCCAAGCACAAGGTACGTATCAACGAACTACACGTAGAGGTCTTCAACCGCATGGCAGCCGACGACTGGGACCACCCCGCACAAACAACAGTGGACGTCACTCTCGCTTCCCGTTACCTAGAGCGCTTCGGCGACCACGGGGTTTCAGTAGCTCGCAAGGTGACCTACCTGGTCACCGGTGACTGGAACGCGGTTCCCCAAAGCCTGTAGAACCCGGCAAGCTTCTGCCCAGAAAATATAAAAGCCGGACGCCGGCACCCCAGTGGGTGCCGGCGTCCGGCTTTAAGGTCTAGCCTAGGTGAAAGATTTACTTCTTACCCTGGTTAGCTACAGCCTTGATGGCGTCCTTAGCTGCCTCGGGGTCCAGGTATTCGCCGGGGCCAACAGGCGTGAAGTTATCATCCAGCTCGTAGTAGAGGGGGATACCGGTGGGAATGTTCAGACCGGCGATGTCCTCATCTGAAATACCCTCAAGGTTCTTGACCAAGGCACGCAGGGAGTTACCGTGCGCAGCGACCAGAACGGTCTTGCCAGCCTTCAGATCTTCCTTAATGTCTGATTCCCAGTAAGGGAGCATACGCTCGAGGACGTCTTTGAGGCACTCGGTGCGAGGAGCGTTTTCAATGTCAGCGTAACGGGGATCGTTAGCCTGTGAGAACTCATCATTATCATCAAGAACGGGAGGAGCGATGTCGTAGGAACGACGCCAGGTCATGAACTGCTCTTCACCGTAGGTCTCTAGGGTCTGAGTCTTGTCCTTGCCCTGGAGCGCACCGTAGTGACGCTCGTTCAGGCGCCAGTTGCGCTTGACGGGAATCCAGTGACGGTCAGCCGCGTCAAGAGCCAGGTTAGCGGTGTTGATAGCGCGACGCTGCAGAGAGGTGTGAACGATATCGGGAAGGATATCGCGCTCCTTCATCAGCTCACCACCACGAGTAGCCTCAGCACGACCCTTTTCGGTCAGTGCCACATCTACCCACCCGGTGAAGAGGTTCTTTTCGTTCCATTCTGATTGCCCGTGACGGAGCAGTACCAATTTGTAAGTCATAGCACCATTATCCCACTTAAACCCTGCAAATAAAAGGTAAACCCACACAGATTCACGAAAACCGCTCGTGGTACGGGCAGTTCATCATGAACTGTGTGGGTTCAAAGCACAGACTCGCAGACCGCTCCCTACGCCGGCAGGGGTGCAGAGGTCTTAGCGGCGACGCACCGAAACGACCGGGCGGACATCCGCCAGGAAGACTCCTACGGCAGTTGCCGCAATGAGCTGTATGAAGAGGGAGCCACCAACGAACTGTGAAGCCTGCACCGCCATGAGAACCAAGAAAACTGCGGAGGCCCCGGTAACACCCATCCAGAAACCCTTAGTACGTTTAAAAGCACTCTGGTAGGCATACCCGCTAGCACGAGCAGCCTCAATGAAAGCAAAAATTGCGACGGCAGCCAAAGCCACAGCCAGTATCAACTGAACATAATACTGTGTAAAGATTACGAGTTCGTAGGGGCGCATAGTGCCTTTTCCTTAGTCGGTCAGAAGGGTCAGCGCCTGGTCAAGGTCAGCGTAAAGATCATCGGCATTCTCAATACCCACCGATAGACGCAAAAGCGATTCAGGGATGCTGACCGGCTCGGACCCGTGACGGCGGCGGCGCTCAATCAGTGATTCTACGCCACCTAAGGACGTTGCGGGAGTCCAGAGATGCAGGCGGTTCATCACCTCTTCGGTCTGGGCTACATCAGCCTTGAGCACCACGCAGAGGATAGCGCCGAAGCC
Organism: Rothia endophytica; assembly: GCF_039543885.1. Lineage (NCBI taxonomy): Bacteria > Bacillati > Actinomycetota > Actinomycetes > Micrococcales > Micrococcaceae > Rothia > Rothia endophytica. Next base: position 125,316 of record NZ_BAABKP010000004.1, on the reverse strand, counting down.
GTCCATCTGCGCCTTGGCGCGTTCGTGGTAGCGGTCAGTGGGAAGACCTGGGTAACGGACCTCTTCAACAGCGGGGTGCTGGCTCAGACGCTCAGCAAGAACCTGGGCGTTCTGAACTGATTTCTTCATACGCAGGGCCAAAGTGCGTACGCCTCTCAACCCCAAAAAGGCTTCAAAGGGGCCGGGAATAGCGCCGTTGAGTGAGCGGTGCTCCAGCATGACGGCGCGGATTTCGGGGCGGTTGGTGACGGCCAGGCCCAGTACTACATCTGAATGCCCCGCAATGAACTTGGTGGCCGAGTGCACCACAATGTCAGCGCCCAACTGCAGGGGGCGCTGCAGCAGCGGAGTAGCAAAGGTGTTATCAACAGCAGTGACCACACCAAGGCGCTGGGCTGCCTCAATGAGAGCGGGAAGATCAGCGACCTCCAGCATGGGGTTGGTGGGGCTTTCCAACCAGAGCAGCACCTGAGGCGCTGCGTAATCAATGTTCTGCGCGGTCACCCCGCGAGCCGCAGCCGCAGCTTCTATCGCCTCAATAGCTCCCTGCGTATCGTCCACGTCAATGCGGATCACCTCGGTGATACCCCGGCGTTCAAGCTTCTTAGCGATAGAAATAGAAGCCATGTAGGCATGCTTGGGAATCAAGATAGCGGAGCCAACTGGCACGAGATCTTCAACAGCGGCAACCGCTGCCATACCCGAAGCAAAAAGTAGACCGGGCAGAGAGGCACCCTCAAGATCAGCGATAACCTCTTCGAGCCCATTCCAGGAGGGGTTATCAAACCGGGCGTATACCTTGTCGTTGATCGTATCGACGGTGCCAGCACCACGGAAGGTGGAGGTCATCATAATCGGAGTGTTGACCGGGGCATCGTGCTCATGGGCAGGGCGGCCAGCAGAGACGGCCAGGGTTTCAGGGGATAGCTTCTGTTCAGTCATGAACACTAGCCTACGCCCACCGGGCTCATCCGTAGTCACAAAAGTTCAACTGCTAAGACTCGGGCAACTGTGACGATCGCTGAGCCTTGGTAGGCTTATACCCGTGAGACACGCGCTAAACTACACTCCAGAAATTGACGCCACTGTCGGGCAGAATACCGGTAGCGGCTTTTTCATTGCCTTTGAAGGTGGTGATGGGTCGGGCAAGACCACTCAGATCAAACTGCTGGCCCAGGCACTGACCGCCCGCGGCTTTAATGTGCTGGTGACCCGTGAGCCAGGAGGCACCGACATCGGGGAAAAACTGCGCGCTCTAGTGCTGGAACACGGACAGGGGGAAGTGGACCCTCATACCGAAGCGCTCATCTTCGCAGCCTCCCGAGCTGCCCATGCCCACCAGAAAATTCGCCCAGCCCTAGCAGAGGGCAAAGTGGTGCTTTGCGACCGCTATATCGACTCGTCAGCTGCCTACCAGGGTGCCGGGCGCGGTCTGGGCGTCGAGAACATTGTCGACCTGAGTCTCTGGGCCACGTCCAATCTTCTGCCCCACACCACCGTGCTACTGGACGTTCCTCTAGGGGAAGGTCGCGAGCGTGCCGGTGCCCGCGGCCAGGCTGATCGCATGGAATCAGCAGATGATAGTTTCTACGCCGCCCTGCACGAAACCTTCCGCGCCCGCGCCGCGGCTGCCCCCGCACGCTACGCGGTGATTGACGGGGCACAGTCTGTTCAGGAAGTGCACCGGGACGTCTTAGCAGCAGCCTTGAAGGTGCTCTCATGAGCGTCTGGGATACCCTCATCGGCCAGCCCGATGCGCTGACAGCCCTGCAGCGGGCGTCCGCCGATGAACGCCCCACCCACGCCTGGCTCTTTACCGGCCCACCCGGGGCAGGGCGGGAGACCGCAGCCCTTGCCTTTGCAGCTGCACTGCTCTGCGAGCGCGAACTCGGCCAGCGCGGCTGTGGTGCCTGCCGTTCCTGCCAGACCGTGCTGAGTGGGTCCCACGCGGATTTTGTGCATTTCAGAACCGAAAAAACGCAGATCACTATCGACGAGGCCCGTGATTTTGTGGTGCGGGCGCAAGATCGCCCGGCAGTGGGGCGCTGGCGCGTCATGCTGATTGAGGATGCGGACCGCATGCCTGAACGCACCTCGAACGTGCTGCTCAAAGCGATTGAAGAGCCGCCGCCACATACTATTTGGCTGTTGACTGCGCCCTCCCCTGCCGATGTGCTGGTGACAATCAGATCACGCTGCCGCCCGGTGAACCTAAAGGTACCCACCACTGATGCTGTTACTGCTGCTCTGGTCTCAGGTGGGCACGCGCCGGAGGCCGCTGAACTGGCGGCCCGTATGTCTCAGGGCAATCTTGAGGTAGCTCGCAGGCTGGCCGAGGATGAAGATGCGCGTAAGCGCCGCAGTAGGGTGGTGCATCTACCGATCTCCCTGCCTACCGTGGCTGCTGCGATGGAAGCAGCCGACGAACTGATTTCCATTGCCGAAGCTGAAGCTGAAGCAGATGCTAGCGCCCGCAATGACACGGAGCGAGCTGCTCTGCTGATGTCCTTAGGCTACGAGGACGGTGAGCGGCTCTCGCCCACTCACCGCTCGCAGCTACGTCAGCTAGAAGAGGATCAGAAACGTCGCGCCAAGCGCATACAGACTGATACCCTGGACCGTTTCCTGGCTGATATTCAGACCGTGTTGAGGGATGTGCTGACCCTACAGCTGCGCACCGATTCGGAGCTCATCAACGCCCACCTGGGCCAGGGCCTCTACGACTATGCAGCAGCTGGCTCCGCAGAACGCACCCTTGCCCACCTGGACGCTGTTGCCGCTACCCGGCGCCGTCTGCAGAGCAATGCCAGCCCCCGCCTAGCTTTTGAGGCGATGATGACGGGGTTTGTTAGGTAGGCACAGCCTCGTGGTGGTCTTCAGGTAACCCACCCGGTCATAGGCATAATCAAGATAGCTTCCAGCGTCTGTGGGTTATTTCTTCTCAGAAATTGATTGCATCACACCGGTGTTTTCAGAGAACTGACAGCAAACCCTATGATGGAAGGATGCCCCAAACAAGCCCCTCACCCCTAGCCCATCTGACGCCACTGCAGCAGCTACGAGCTGGCAAGCTGGCCCTGCGCCTACCCATGCTCGTTATCGGACTGATCGGCTTTGGTGCGTCCTGCGCTCTTCTCATCAAGGCAGGGTTGGGCGCCCTGGGCTGGGATGTGCTCACTCTAGGCATCATGGAACTCACCGGAGCCTCCTACGGGTTGATTACCATCATCACTTCTTTTGTGGTGCTGCTCTTTTGGATTCCCCTCAAAGAGATACCGGGGCTGGGCACCCTGGCTAACGCCGTGCTGGTGGGTCTTTCAGCGGATGTTGCTATGGGCTTGATTCCCGATCCCTCCCATACATTGCTGCAGTGGGCCTACCTGCTGGTGGGTATCCTGCTCTTCTCTTTCTTTGATGCCCTCTACCTGGGTGCGCAGTTTGGCTCCGGTCCGCGCGATGGTCTCATGACCGGCCTGGTGCGGGTGACCGGACGCCCGGTCTGGCTCGTGCGTTCAGTGCTAGAGGTCAGCGTAGTGCTTGCCGGTATCGCGATGGGCGGCCAGTTCGGTATCGGCACTCTACTCATTGCCTTCACCATCGGTCCGCTCATCGGCTGGTTCCTCCCCAAGGTGACAGTGCGCCTGACGCCCAGAACCCGGAACTGACGGAGATAACGGCGACTAGCCACATAAAAACTGCGGCCCCCTATCAGCTGATAGGGGGCCGCAGTTTTAATCAAGAGGTCTAGTTACGGAAGCCATGCACCGGTGAGGGAATGCGGCCGCCGCGGGCGGCAAAGAGCTCAGCCGATTCGGGGTGGGTAGGCATGACGGGGGCGCGACCCAGCAGGCCACCGAACTCCACCATGTCACCGATTTCCAGCCCGATAGCAGGAATGACGCGCACGGCGGTGGTCTTGTGGTTCATGACGCCAATTGCCGCCTCGTCGGCAATCATGGCCGCGATGGTGGACGCCGGGGTGTCACCGGGAATAGCCACCATATCCAAACCCACTGAGCAAATAGCGGTCATGGCCTCTAGCTTATCCAAGGTAATCTTGCCGGCGGCAGCGGCTTCAATCATGCCGATATCCTCAGAGATTGGGATGAAGGAGCCAGATAAGCCACCTACGTGCGAGCAGGCCATGAGCCCGCCCTTCTTAACCGCGTCGTTGAGCAGAGCAAGGGCGGCAACGGTGCCGTGGGTACCCACCGATTCCAGACCCATTTCTTCCAGCACGTGCGCCACAGAATCGCCCACCTCAGCGGTGGGTGCCAAGGACAGATCGACAATGCCGAATTCAACACCCAGGCGTTCAGCCGCCAGGGTGCCTACCAGCTGACCCATGCGGGTAATCTTGAAGGCTGCTTTCTTGATAACCTCAGCGCAGACGTCAAAGGATTCACCGCGAGCGCTTTCCAGTGCTCGCTTAATAACGCCGGGGCCAGAGACGCCCACAGAGACCACTGTGTCTGCCTCTTGGACGCCGTGGAAGGCACCTGCCATAAAGGGGTTATCGGAAACAGCGTTGGCGAAGACCACCAGCTTGGAGCAACCAAAGCCGTGAGCCTCCGCTGAACCTTCAGCGGTTTCACGGATGATCTCACCCATGGTACGCACCGCCGTCATGTTGATGCCGGCGCGAGATGAGCCGATATTGACGGAGGCACAGACCACATCGGTCTCGTTGAGCGCGCGCGGAATGGAACGCATCAGCTTCTCATCGGCAGGGGTGGCACCCTTATCAACCAGAGCGGTGAAACCGCCGATGAAGTTAACCCCTACAGCCTTAGCGGCGGCGTCTAGGGTCTTAGCGAACTCTACGTAGTCTTCATCTTGGCTGGCGCCGGCAACCAGAGCGATAGGGGTTACCGAAATGCGCTTGTTGATGATGGGGATGCCCAGCTCAGCTTCGATGCCCTCGGCTACCTCAACCAGGCGAGCAGCGCGGGAGGTGATTTTGTCGTAGATTTTTTGGCGGGCGACGGCGCCATTTGAGTCAGCGCAGTCCAGCAGGGAGATACCCATAGTGACCGTGCGGATATCGAGGCGGTCCTCGTCAATCATCTGCAGGGTCTCAAGAACGGAGCTTGAACGATCGGAAAACATGGTGCTCCTAGAGGGTATGCATGGCCTGGAAAATGGCATCGGACTGGATGCGAATCTGCACCTGCTGCTGCTCTTCTACCGGCTTCATAGCTTCTTGTAGCTCGGTGATGGACTGCTGGTTTTCATCAAAGCTGCCCTGCAGGATCATGGTGAAGTAGCCCTGCATCAGAGTCTGGGAGAGGTTTTCGATATTAACCTTGCGCTCGGCGAGCTTGCCGGTGACGCCTGCGATGATGCCTTCATGGTCGAGGCCGGTGACAGTCAGGATGATTTTCATACTGGTCCTTGATAGCGCTGGGCACGATAGTTACGTGCGAGATACACCCCTATCTTAGTTGATATCAGAGGGGTCTAGCGCTGGGCAGCTATATAGAGTTCGCCCTGCCCTGCAACACTCAGCTGGGCAGGATCGCCCACGTACATGACTGACTGGGTGCCGGTGAGGGTAAAGGTCTTGGTCTCATCACGCACCACCACGGTGCCAGCTGTGCAGAGAGTCACAGCAACGCCTTCCAGGGGAAGGGCGAGCTCTTCGCCCTCTGTGACGCTCAGGCGGGTGACGCTTAAGCGCTCATCCCACATGGTGTAGGTTGCCAGGGCACCCGCAGCAGGACGCTGAATGGTAGGGATGTTCTGGTGCTCGCCCAAAACGGTGATAAGTTCTTCTTCATCAACGTGCTTGCTGGTCAGGCCCGCTCGCATCACGTTATCGGAGGGGTACATCAGCTCAATAGCGGTACCCGAAACATAGGCGTGCACCTGACCATCAGGAGTGAAGACAGCATCGCCGGGTTCCAGGTGCAGCAGGTTCATCACCAAAGCCAACAGCAGACCGCGATCCCCGGGGTACTTAGCGTCCACCAGGGCAACCAGTTCAACCGCACCGGCAATTGCAGAGTTCTGCTCCTGCGCGTCCCGATGCTTTTTAGCCCATTTCTTAGCAGCTTTGACGGTCTTAGCGGTCGCTGTGCTAGCGGCGTCCTGAGGAATACGCACAATCGCAACCAGCAAATCACGGGGAGTCTTTGCCTGGGCCAGGACGCCGTTGAGCCAGTCCAGCTTGAGGGTGGTAGCAAAGCCACGTAACTCAGCGAAGTCCCGCACGCCGGTGAGAATGCGCATGGGGGTCAGCGCGATAAGGGTCTCTGGTTTAGAGAACTGGTCCTTGTAATTGCGGGTAGGGTCATCCAGGGCAACTCCACGCGCCTCTTCTTCCCGGTACCCGCGAGAAGCCTGCTGCGCAGTGGGGTGAACCTGAATCGATAGGGGCGATTCAATGGCAAGAATTTTGAACAGAAAAGGGAAAGTATCGTTCTCTCGCCTCGGGTTAAGGAACCGGTCGGGGTTCTGCGCCACCAGCGTGTCCAACGGCTGAGCGCCGCCGTCCACGTGGGCCAGGGAGGGTGCAGACGAGTGAGCGCCCACCCACAGTTCAGCCTCAGGTGCTTCAGTGGGTACGGGCACACCACGTATGAGCCCCAGCGTTTCACGCGAGCCCCACGCATAATTCTGAATCGGATTATCAAGAGAAAATAATTCACCCATACTCACTATGAAACCATGGACCCCTTGTCGCCGACAGCTATGCAGGGTTTACCCCTGGGTGTTTATCGCCATAAATCACAGCAGAATTAGCCGTGATCTAAGCCGTAGAACCTGGCCAGACTACTAGACTAGCCCTGTGAATACTATTGATTTAACTGCATCTTTTAAGGCTTACGATGTTCGCGGCATTGTGGGGGAAACCATCACCGCAGAGACCGTTCGCGCCACCGGCGCTGCCTTCGTTGACGTGCTTGAACTGGCGGGCCAGAACGTTTTGGTCGGTGCCGATATGCGCCCCTCCGGTAGCGAATTCATGGAAGCATTCGCTGAAGGGGCCACTGCCCGCGGCGCAAACGTCATCAACATCGGTCTGATTTCTACCGATGAGCTCTACTACGCCTGCGGTGTAGAGAACGCAGCCGGTGTCACCTTCACCGCCTCGCACAACCCCGCCGAGTACAACGGCATGAAAATGTCCAAGGCCGGTGCGGTGCCCATCTCCTCAGAATCCGGCCTCTTCGAGGTACGCGACCTGGCACAGAAATACCTGAACGAGGGCACCATACCCACCGTTGAAACCCCAGGAACGGTCAGCGAAAAGGACGTGCTGAAGGGCTACTCCGAATACCTGCGCAACCTGGTGGACCTCTCGGGCATCCGCCCCCTCAAGGTGGTAGTGGACGCCGGTAACGGCATGGGCGGCATGACCACCCCCGCCGTCCTGGGCGATACTATCCTGCCCGGTCTGCCCCTGGATATCGTTCCGCTCTATTTCGAGCTAGACGGTTCTTTCCCCAACCACCCTGCTAACCCTCTGGAGCCTGCCAACCTGGTAGATCTACAGAAGGCAGTGGTTGAGCACGGCGCTGATATCGGTCTTGCTTTTGACGGCGACGCCGACCGCTGCTTCGTCATCGACGAAAAAGGTGAACCTGTCACCCCCTCAGCGATTACCGCACTGGTTGCAGAGCGTGAAATCGCCCGCGCCCAGGCAGAAGGCAACGCAGAGCCAGTCATCATCTACAACCTGATTACCTCAAAGGCTGTACCCGAGCTGGTTAAGGCTAAGGGTGGCAAGGCCATCAAGACCCGTGTAGGCCACTCCTTCATCAAGGCTGTCATGGCAAAAGAAAATGGCGTCTTCGGCGGCGAGCACTCAGCCCACTACTATTTCAAGGACTTCTTCAACGCTGACACCGGCATGCTAGCTGCTATGCACGTGCTGGCAGCACTGGGCACCTCCAAGAAGGCGCTGTCAGAGATTGGTGCGAAATACTCCCCCTATATCCCCTCGGGTGAGATTAACTCAGAGCTTGAAGATAAGGCCGGCGCCATTGCCCGCGTTGCCGACCACTACGGCGACACCGTGGACATCAATACCATGGATGGCACCACCTTCGAGCACAAGACCGAAGGTTGGTGGGCTAACCTGCGCCCCTCTAACACCGAGCCCTTCCTGCGCCTCAACCTTGAAGCGCCGGACCAGGTGACCATGGAGCGTGTGCGCGATGAGATTCTTGCCATCGTTCGCGAAAGCTAACCAAAGATAAGAAGAAGCGGTGGGCACGTTTTACGTGCCCACCGCTTCTTCGTTTAAAGAGGTGCTCTATATTAAGGCCAGACTAGCCGCGTGCCTGGTCGTGCAGCATCCACTGGTCAGGGCCGAAGATTTCGTACTGGATATTGGTACCGGGAACACCAGCCTCAATGAGCTGGGAGCGCACACCCTGCATGAAAGGCAGCGGGCCACAGAGGTAGGCTGAAGCATGAGCGGGGACGCCCAGCTTGCTGATGTCTACGCGGCCTTCGAAGTTACCTTCGCCGTCTGCTTCAACGAAGGAAACCAGCTGGGCGTTCTCGATGAGGTTGACGTACTCGGTCATCTCATCGCGCAGAGGCCAGGTGGTGAGAGAGCGGTCAGCGTGGACCACAATGACCTCACGCTTGGAGCCGGTAGCTGCCAGCTCTGAAAGGAAAGCGATCATGGGGGTCACGCCAATACCTGCTGAGAAGAGGTAAAGGGGCTGATCTTCTGAATCACCGAAAGCACCCAGGGTCACATCACCGTAGGGATTAGAGAGTTCAAGGAGGTCGCCGACCTTCTTCTCGTGCAGAATCTGAGTCATCTCGCCCTTGATGTCCAGCTTGATAGCAACACGGCGCTGGTTCTTCTCAGAGGGCAGCAAGGTGAACTGGCGGGGCTGACGCAGACCGTCCTTAGCCTTGGTGATGATAGAGACGTACTGGCCGGCAACAGCGTCGGTCATGGCAATAGCGTTGGCGGGCTCAAGGGTCAGAACAACCACGTTCTCACCGGTCTCTTCGCGGCGCACAATAGCGAAGGGGGCGAACATGGCGTTGTTAGCCTGAACAGCGTAAAGCCCCTTTTCGAGCTTGATGAGGGCATCTGCCATGAGCCAGTAAACCTCGGTCCAGGCTTCAGCTATTTCGGGGGTCAGAATATCACCCAGGTTAGCTGCGATTGCTTCGAAAAGGTACTTGTAAACGGTGGGGTATTCTTCTTCACGCAGGCCAAGAGCAGCGTGCTTGTGGGCGACGCGGGAGAGCACCTCATCGGGGTACCTGCCGGGGTGAGCCAGGATGTAGGAGGCAAAGACGGCGATAGAGCCTGCCAGTGCCTTGGGCTGAGTGCCCTCTAGCTGGGATGAGCGCGAGAACATGCCGTCCATGAGGTCAGGGCGGGCGGTGAACATGCGCTGGTAAAAATCGGGGGTGATGTCGTTAATGCGCTCCGCAATAACGGGCAGGGTGGCCTCGATGACGGGGCGGGACTTCTCGGACAGCATATCCGTCTCCTTAATAACTGAGTGTTTTTTTAACCCCTCTTAATTTAGCATACTAAATACGAAATAAAGGAGAAAAAGAAACTGCTGACACCCGGTTGTGTCAGCAGTTATGTTTTCTTCCATCAGCACTAGGCGGCTGAGGGCAAACGTCTTGCTCCACCAAGAGGCCCCAACCCCAACTCCACAAAGACAGGCCCCATTTGCTTCTCGTTGGGCAGCTGAGAAATGACCACAGGGTCTAGTAACTTAAAGAACTCCTCACGAGCCTGAGCAAGAACGCCCCTCAGGGAGCAGGCATGGCGCATAGGGCAGTCAGTAGACCCGCCCTCACACTCCACCATAGCCACATCGCCCTCGGTAGCACGCAGTACCTGACCGACAGTTGCCACCCGACCGGCGTCCGATAAGAGAACCCCGCCGGTGCGTCCACGGGTTGATTCAAGGAGGCCCATATTCACCAAGAAAGCTACCGACTTAGCCACGTGGTTATAGGGGGTACCCACACCCTCAGCAATAGTCTGAGTGGAGACTTTCTGCCCGTCAAGACCAGAAAGAAGCATAAGGATGCGCAATGAGACGTCTGAAAAAGCGGTGAGTCGCATTGCGTAGCTCCTAGTGATAGCCGGGACGATCCTTAATATCGAGATTATTTATTAGTTCGGAAATAACGAACAAGAACCTCTAAGGATGGTAACTGTTATAGTTTTGTACTCATTAAGTTCCAGCACAAGAGAAAAAATGATTTTGGAATGAACTTCACAGGAAGCCTGTGATAGCGAACACCAAAGAGGGGCTCTTGCTCAATATGAACAAGAGCCCCTCTTACAGGTCTGGTTTAGGACGCCAGGTTCTCAGCTAGTGCGTCACGCTGGGCATGCATCTCAGCAGGTAGCTTATTGCCTAGGGCGGTCAGCCATTCGTCCATGCCTGGCAGCTCCTGCACCCACTCGTCCTTATTGACAGCCAGAGCAGCCTGCAACTCAGCCTCGGTGATATCAAGACCGGTGACATCCAGGTCACCAGGGCCGGGGACGACACCCAGGAAGGTTTCTTCACCGCCAGCAGTTCCCTCCAGTCGGTCAAAGATCCACTTAACCACGCGGGAGTTCTCACCAAAACCGGGCCACGCAAAGCCACCGTCAGGGGTGCGACGGAACCAGTTGACGTAGTAAATCTTGGGCATGTTTTCTTCACCGTGCTTCTTGCCCAGATCAATCCAGTGCTGGATGTAATCACCGGCGTTGTAGCCAATGAAGGGCAACATCGCCATGGGGTCGCGACGCACCACACCTACAGCGCCCTTAGCGGCAGCAGTGGTCTCTGATGAAAGCGTGACACCGCGGAAGACACCCTGCTCCCAGCTACTTGCCTCGGTCACCAGGGGCACAGTGGTCTTGCGACGACCTCCGAAGATGATGGCAGACAGGGGCACGCCATCCGGAGCGTAGTACTCTTCAGCCAGCATGTCAGCCTGGGCAATGGGGGTGCAGAAGCGAGAGTTGGGGTGGGCAGCGGGACGGCCGGATTCCGGCGTCCAGTCATTACCCTGCCAGTCGATCAGGTGCTCGGGCACCTCATCGGTCTTACCTTCCCACCACACTGAATTGTCATCGGTGAGCGCAACGTTAGTAAAGATGGTGTTGCCCTTGGCGACAGCGCGCATAGCATTGGGGTTAGTGGACCAGCCGGTCCCGGGAGCAACACCAAAAAGACCTGCTTCAGGGTTAACCACAAAGGGCTTACCGTCACGGAATTCGATCCAGGCGATATCATCGCCCACCATCTCGGTCTTCCAGCCCTCAACGGTGGGGTCCATCATGGCAAAGTTAGTTTTGCCGCAGGCTGAAGGGAAGGCAGCGGACATGAACTTACTCTTACCCTCTGGGTTAGTCACCTTGAGGACCAACATGTGCTCAGCCATCCAGCCCTCATCACGGCCAATCGCTGAGGCGATACGCAGGGCGTAGCACTTCTTACCCAGCAAGGCGTTACCGCCGTAGCCCGAACCGAAGGACCAGATTTCACGACTCTCGGGGAACTGCACAATGTACTTCTCGGGGTTGCAGGGCCAGGGGACATCCTGCTGACCGGTTTCCAGAGGAGCACCCACTGAGTGCAGTGCTTTCACAAAGAAAGCGTTGGTGGCGGTCATCTTATCCAAGACCTCGGTGCCAATGGTCGCCATGATGCGCATGGAGCAGACCACGTAAGCTGAGTCGGTAATTTCAACACCGAACTTGGGGTTGGTCGCGTCCACCGAGCCCATGACAAAGGGGATAACGTACATGGTTCGGCCGCGCATGGAACCGGTGAAGAGACCGGTCAGGGTCTGCTTCATTTCCTGAGGATCGCGCCAGTTATTGGTGGGGCCGGCACCCTCTTCGGTCTCTGAGCAGATAAAGGTGCGCTCCTCAACGCGAGCAACATCGTCGGGATCAGAAAACGCTACATATGAGTTAGGGAATTCGTGGTCGCTCAGCTTACGGAAGGTGCCAGCCTCAACCAGTTCCCCCGCCAAACGGTCGTATTCCTGCTGCGTTCCGTCGGCCCAGTAGATGCGGTCAGGCTGAGTCATCTGTGCAATATCAGCAACCCACTGCAGCAACTCTGCATGCGTGGTGGGTGCCTGGGCGGATACGTTTTCAATTGAAAAGTCGGTCATCTGACGCTTCCCCTTTAGGTTTGTTCAACCGGCACTCCACTGTGCCGAACGACGTGCACCTGCTTCTCCTCTTCGCCTAAGGCCGTAGTCAAACAGGCAAAAATAGAAAACGCGCCACCCATGGATATGAATGAACGCGTCGTGCAAGCGGTGCACACATCACTTCATCGTGTGTAACCAGCGTACCCAGATTGATTGTTTTTTTCTGCATCTGACAAAATATTTCGACGCCTAACGCTCAAGCACGTGGTGCAGGCAACAGAAAACTGCTGGTCCAGTCCCCTCTAAAAATAATTTTCACACCAAAAACCTTGCAATCTCAAGGAATTTACATCCCGAAGGAGCCAGCTGAGACAACCGTCACGGGATTTCAATTTGCGCACCTTTAAGAACCTGCGTAAAGTATTACCTGTTGCTGAGGCAGGTTGATGAAACCAGCTAATGCAAAATGCGCCTGTAGCTCAACGGATAGAGCATCTGACTACGGATCAGAAGGTTGGGGGTTCGAATCCCTTCGGGCGCACATCACAAGCCGGTCTCCTTCGGGAGGCCGGTTTTTTCGTGCCCCATTATTCTATGTACGGTATACAAAGAGACACATGAACGTAGCATTCACCACAAAATAGGGGCCAGCCCCCTGGCCCCCCATAAAATGAGGGAAGACACACGGCCACCTGCCCGGTGACCGCCGCTAAAAACGAGGAGTAAACCGATGACCGTAAACATCACTGTCACCGACGAAAACGGTGAGACCAAAGAGCTCACCTGGGAATCAGACCAGACCATGCTTGAGGCAGTAATCGCTGGCGGTTTCCCCGTGCTGGCAACCTGCGGCGGCAACGCCTCCTGCGCCACCTGCCACGCCTTTATTGACCCCGACCACATTGAGGCGTCCCTCCCCCGCGAAGAAGCGGAAGAAGACCTACTCGATATGATTGACGACGTCGCCAACGAATGCTCGCGTCTCAGCTGCCAAACCCAGTATTCCGAGGGCATGGACGGCGCTCACATCACCCTGCAACCCGGGATGTAGACAGCCTATGATCAGATCCCCCAAAATTGCAGCCCTCGGCAGTCTGGTTGCACTTTTGTTCCTGAGTGCCTGCGGTGCGTCCCAGTCTAACTCCCAGGAACAAGTAGTAAGCCCCAGTAGCCCAGCGTCCTCAACCAGCGCTCCCAGCAGCACACCAACTGCTACGGTTACGCCCAGCGCCCAGCCCAGCCCCACTGCAACGGCTCCTTCTCCTCAGGTTATTGAAAAAACGCCTGCGCCGGGGTCAGCGGTTACATCTCAACCGGTGCCCACCGGCACCGTGACCACCGTGGAACCCACCCCAGCCTCCACCGGTGAGCCACCACAAGAGGCTAGTGAAGCTCCGCGCCAGGCACCGAGTTCTGCGGCAGGAGTGGCCGTCTGCGACTACGACCAGCTCTACATATCAGCGGCTGTAGCCGAAGGAGTTGGAGCTGCCGGTTCTCGCTACATCACGCTCACCTTCACCAATACTGGCGAGTCTGACTGCACCATGAGTGGCTACCCATCGGTGCACTATGTGGACGCCTCAAACCACCAGATTGGCGCCAGTGCAGCTCAAGCTACTGAATGGTCAGCCTCAGGCACCGTCTTGGGCACTAACCAGAGCGTTAGCGCTACCCTGCGCGAAACCCGAGCGCAGCTCTTCGGTGAAAGTTGCCAAGCCCAGCCTTCGGCAGGGTACTCAGTACAGGCACCCGGGGCTTCACAGGCTCTGGTGCTGAACTTCCCCGCAGAAGCCTGCTCTAACAGCCAGATTTCACAGCTATCGGTGGGTGCGGTAGGGGCAAACCCCTAGACTCAAGCCTGCCACCATGAGTCTTAGCGAAAGGGCGGTAAAGCACTCGTGCTTTACCGCCCTTAGCTCTTTAACCCGGAAAGCTAGATGGTTTCGGTGACGTCCTCAAATTCAAAACGCAAGTTGCGGGGGTAGCTGGGCTCAATGCCGTATCCAAGATTGACGATGAGGAAGGCCTGCTGGTTTTTGTCGGCAAGGAACTCCGTGGTGATAGCTGCTAGGTCGCTACCGGTCATGGGGCCAGCGTCCAGGCCCAGGGCGCGGACGGCGGTAATAAAGTAGCCTGCCTGCAGATGGGCTGAAAGCGCCCCGGTGCCGTCAGCTGCCTCGGGGTTACCTTCAAATATGGGCTGCATATTCGGCGCTGAACGGGGATTGAACTCTCCAAAGCGCTGGAACCAGCTGCGGTCAAAACCGAGGATAGCGGTCACGGGCGCGGCGATGGTTTTTGCCTGGTTAGAATCGACCATGTGGGCAGCCAGGCGCTGGCGGGCTTCTGCTGAACGCACCCAGGTGATGCGCAAGGGCTAGGAGTTGAAAGCGGTGGGGCCCATTTTGGTGAGGTTGTAAATCTCTCGCAGCATCTCATCGGTGACTTCTTGATTGGTGAAGTGAGAGACGGTGCGTGGGGTGATGAAGAGTTCTTCGCGGGCTGAGGCAGATGGCGCCATAACATTCCTTTACCAAGAAAATATTTACGGTTTTGATTTTACACCCGTCCCATCGCTTCGAACCGGTTGCTCGCCACCTGGCATACAAAGGGTACTTTCTGACCGGGCTGCGGGATAATGGGACAATGACCGCTGATCAACCGCACGAAGCCCTCGCCCACTTCTCTGCCCCCACACGCACCTGGTTTGCCGGGGCGTTTTCAGCGCCTACAGCAGCTCAGGCCGGTGCATGGAAGGCTATTAGTGCAGGTCAGCATGCCCTGATTGTTGCCCCCACGGGTTCAGGTAAAACGCTCTCAGCCTTTCTTTGGGCGCTCGATAGGTTGCACTTTGAAAACGACGCCCGTGCCGAGACCGGCTCTGCTGGCCAGGGCAGCGGGGGCGCGGCATCTGCACCGGTGGGCGGCACCAGGGTTCTCTACATCTCTCCGCTCAAAGCCCTGGGTGTGGACGTAGAACGGAACCTGCGTGCCCCGCTGATTGGTATTGCTCAAACAGCAAAAAGCTTAGGGGTTCAACCGCCTGAGGTGCGGGTGGGAGTGCGCAGCGGAGACACCCCGCCTAAGGAGCGCCGCGCCCTTATTTCCTCCCCGCCGGACATTCTCATTACAACCCCCGAGTCCCTCTTTTTGATGCTGACCTCCAAGGCACGCTCTACCCTCACCGGGGTACACACCGTCATTATTGATGAGGTGCACGCCGTGGCTGGCACCAAGCGTGGCGCGCACCTGGCGGTGACTTTGGAGAGACTTAATCAGATTCTCCCCGCCCCCGCCCAACGCATTGGGCTCTCTGCCACCGTAGAACCGGTAGAAACCGTCGCTCGTTTCTTGGGCGGTAGCGCACCCGTTGAAGCGGTGCGCCCACCCTCTGAAAAGAAGTGGGAGCTAACTGTCTCGGTGCCGGTGCCCGATATGACCGCGCTAGGCGGCCCTAACGCCGGCGGCTTCATCAACAACTCTTCAGCCTCGAACACCGCTGGGGCGGCAGGTACAGACACGCCGACCAAACCCAGCTTTGTAGACCAGCTCAACCAACGTACCCAGAAAAGGGTCAGGGACTATGAAGCCGCTATTCCTACCTATGATGACGGGGCTGTACACACCGACTCTCTGGCGCAAGAGTCAGACCCTGCCACCGGTGCGGGTCTAGCGGAAAGCCTGCCCCAGGGCATCACCCTGGCTGACGCCCTGGGCATCAGGCCTGTGACGGGGCCAGCAGTGGGCAAGGGCGCAGGTAGCAGCCCAGCAGAACCGGGTGCCGGTGACGGCTTCTTTGATGACTTCCCCCAGCCCCCTCGCACAGCAGCCAGCTCCTCTCATGATGCCGAGCGGGCACTCTTCGACGCGGTGGGAGTCTTCCCCGGCGAAGAAGAACTAGACACCGATGTTCATTCTGCTGGGCCCAAGCTCACCGACTCTGATTTCACCCAGCCAGCCTCGGGTACCCTACCTGCCGGTTTTAATATCGAAGAGGTGGAGTCTTCCCCACCGGCTGAGCAGCCGCGGGATAATTCTGGCTACCAGGCATCCATCTGGCCCCATGTTGAAGAGCGCATCGTAGACCTGGTGGAAGCTAACCGCTCAACCATCGTCTTCGCTAACTCCCGCGGACTGGCAGAAAAGCTCACCGCCCGCCTGAACGAAATTTACATCGGACGGTTGGAAGCTCGGGGGCAGCTAGGGGAAGTCACCGGCAATGCCCGCACCGGGGCACTAAACTATACGACCGTCAGCGGCGCCGATTCGGGGTCTGGCTCTGAGCAGACAAACGCTCAGGGTCAGCCTGAATCAGTCTCTGCCATTCTTGCCCGTGCACTGGCTCAAGGCGCTCCCGCCCGATTAGAAACCAATGACTCCCGCCTGGCTGGAGCGTCGCCCTCAGTTCAGCGCCCACCAGCGCAGATGGCGGGGGCTTCGGGCACCGCTACCGGGGCGCCGCCTGTGCTGGCTCGTGCCCACCACGGTTCTGTTTCCAAGGACCAGCGCACCCTGATTGAAGAGGCTCTAAAGTCAGGGCAGCTGCGCTGTGTGGTCGCCACCAGTTCCCTAGAACTGGGCATTGATATGGGCAAGGTTGACCTGGTGGTTCAGGTGGAATCCCCCCACTCGATGGCATCGGGTCTACAGCGAGTAGGTAGAGCCGGGCACAGCGTAGGTGAAACATCCCGCGGCTACCTCTACCCCAAACACCGTGGCGATTTGCTGAATGCCACCGTCACCGTGCAGCGTATGTTGGGCGGGCACATTGAACCCCTCTCGATTCCCACCAACCCCCTGGATATTCTTGCCCAGCAGACGGTAGCAGCCTGCGCCCTGGGCCCCATCAGCGTTGAGGCCTGGTTTGAGGCACTACGCGCCACCGCGCCCTTCGCTTCCTTGCCCAGAGCTGCCTTTGAGGCGACCCTCGATTTGCTAGCAGGAAAGTACCCCTCGGATGAGTTCGCAGAGCTGCGCCCCCGCGTGGTGTGGGACCGGGATGCCGGTACCATCGAGGGCCGCCCCGGCGCCCAGCGGCTTGCTGTCACCAGCGGCGGCACCATCCCTGACCGTGGCCTCTTCCCGGTCTTCATTGCTGGCGCGGAAGACTCTAAAGCACCCAAGCGCGTGGGTGAGTTAGATGAGGAGATGGTCTATGAATCCCGCGCCGGGGACGTCATCGCCCTGGGTGCCTCATCCTGGCGCATCGAAGATATTAGCCACGACCGAGTGACCGTGACACCTGCCCCCGGCGTCCCCGGCCGCCTACCCTTCTGGCACGGGGATTCGCCCGGCCGCCCCGTGGACCTGGGCCGGGCCCTGGGCACCTTCACCCGCGAGCTAGCCGCCGAAATCAAAACTGCCCCGGATGCTGCCAGCACTCGCCTCCGCGAAACCGGGCTGGATGCCTGGGCAGCTGATAACCTCATGGCTTACATCCGTGAACAGGTTGAAGCTGCCGGGGACGTCCCCAGTGAACAGCACCTGGTACTAGAGCGCTTCCGCGATGAGCTGGGCGACTGGCGTGTGGTGCTCCACTCACCCCTGGGTATGCCCGTGCACTCTCCCTGGGCACTGGCGGTGGGCGTCCGCGCCGAAGAACGCTACGGAGTCAATGCATCAGCTATGGCCGCCGATGACGGCATCGTACTGCGTATTCCCGCAATGGAAGCCGAACCACCCGGCGCTGATCTTTTTCTCTTTGACCCCCAAGAACTTGAAGACCTCGTCACCGAGCGCGTGGGCAACTCAGCTCTTTTTGCCTCCCGTTTCAGGGAAAACGCCGCCCGCGCCCTGTTGCTACCCCGCAAGGACCCGGGCCGGCGCACTCCGCTCTGGCAGCAGCGCCAGCGCAGTGCCCAACTATTAGATGTTGCCCGTAAATACCCCAGCTTCCCCCTGCTCCTTGAAACGGCCCGCGAGTGTCTGCAGGACGTCTATGACCTGCCTGCCCTTCTAGACCTGCACCGGTCTATCGAGAGCAAGAAGGTCAAGGTTTCTGAAATTGAGACCGAGAACCCCACCCCCTTTGCCCGTACCCTGCTCTTTGGCTACGTCGCTCAGTTCCTCTACGATGGCGATTCCCCGCTGGCCGAACGCCGCGCCGCTGCCTTGGCACTAGACCCGGCTTTGCTAGCAGAACTCCTGGGCAAAGACGAGCTGCGCGAGCTACTGGATGTGGATGTTATCCGCTCCACCGAAGAACGTCTGCAACGTACCGCTGCCGGTTACCGCCTGCGCGGAGTGGAAGGCACCGCTGATCTGCTGAGACTCCTAGGGCCGCTCAGCGCTGAGGATGCCGCCGCCCGTCTACGCCAGCCAGAGGCGGCCAGCTCCCCGACCCCAGCGTCGGAGACAGCATCAGATGACGCATCTGCCGAAAGCACCGTCACCCTCGAAACCGCCCGCGGCTTCCTAGAAGATCTCGTGGCAGCCAACCGCGCCTTCCGCTTCCGGCTGCGCGAACGCGAGGTATATGCCGCCGTTGAAGACGCCGCCCGCCTGCGCGACGCTCTGGGTGTGCCCCTGCCCATTGGGGTGCCCCTTGCCTTCTTAGAGCAGGTCGAGAACCCGCTGACCGACCTGGTAGCTCGATATGCGCGCACCCATGCCCCCTTCACCGCCACCCAGGTGGCTCACACCCTGGGGCTGGGGGTCTCTGTTGTGGATAGCGCCCTGCGAGCGCTGGCCGCTGACCGCCGCGTCATCTCCGGTGAGTTCTTACCCGATGAACTACGCGGCGAGCTAGCCTCTGCCCGTACCGGCACCGCCGAAACTTCTGGTAATGAGTGGGTAGATTCAGGGGTGCTGCGCACCCTGCGAGCCCGCTCTCTGGCGGCCTTACGCGCCGATGTGGAACCGGTGACCGGGGATATTTATGCCCGATTCCTGCCCGCCTGGCAGCACGTGGGTGAATGGGAAATCACCGAAACCACCGCTGCACCCGGCACTTTTGGTGCCACCAGTGGGGCGCGCGTGCGTCGCGATGAAAAGGCGATGTTGAGCGGCTACGATGGTCTGCTGACCGTCGTGGACCAACTGGCTGGGGTTCGCCTGCCGGCCTCAGCCCTTGAAGCTCTCGTGTTGCGTGCCCGCATCAGCGACTACACCCCCGCGCTGCTCGATAAAGCCATGAGCGCCGGGGACATCATCTGGAGTGGGGACGGTGCCCTAGCGGGCGACGACGGTTGGATCAGCCTGCACCTAGGCGAAACTGCTGCACTCACCCTACCCACCGAGGCCGAGCGTGCCGAAGCGCTCGCCGCCCTCGACCCGCTGGAGCAGACCGTCTACGCTCTGCTCTCTGGGGGGCTCTTCTTCCACCAGATTCAGGCGCAGCTAACTGCCCTGGCGACGGCCAGCGGGGAAACGCCACCGCCTGACAAGGAGATCTCCGCCGCCCTATGGAACCTGGTCTGGGCAGGTCTTGCTACCAACGACACCTTTGCCCCGGTGCGTGCCATGCTCGCCGGCGGCTCTTCCGCTCATAAGCTGAGCAAGCCTGCTCCGCGCGCTCGCAGCGTGGGAATGCGCCGCGGCGCTTCTCGCCTCTCTGGTGCCCGGTTTGGGGTTGCTACCGGCACTCGGCCTACCGCGGCACCGGCCACTGCCCCGGTGGACGCTGGCCGCTGGTCCCGGCTTGAGACCGAGGACCTTGACTCCACCGTCGCCGCTCATGCCCGCGCTGAACTTCTCATGGACCGTTACGGGGTACTGACCCGTGGAGCGGTAGCAGTAGAGGATGTGCCGGGCGGTTTTGCCGGGATTTACCGGGTGCTTTCTGTGGCTGAAGAAAAGGGACTGGCACGGCGCGGTTACTTCATCGAACAGCTGGGGGCAGCCCAGTTCGCAAGCGCCAGCACCGTGGACCGTCTACGCGAATATGACAGGGATGGCGAGGTAACCACCGATACTGATCAGGCTGAGAACTCAGCTTCACCGGTCTACACCCCGGTGCGGCGTACCAAACGTCGCACCGTCCTACTGGCCGCCACTGACCCTGCTAACCCTTACGGCTCCACCCTGGATTGGCCGGCAGCTACCCCCTGGGACTCCGAGCGCACACCGGTCAAACACCGGCCGGGTCGTAAGGCAGGTGCTTGCGTGGTGCTGGTGGACGGTCAGCTGGCTCTCTACCTAGAACGCGGCGCTAAAACGGTGCTGCCCTTCACCGATTCCCCCGCCATCATTGCTGCCGCAGCGCCTCTGCTCGGTGAGCTGGTGCGGGCAGGAGCCGCCGACAAAATTGCTCTTGAGACCGCCGGTGGCATGGATATTCTGGACTCCCCGGCTTCCCTGCCCGGGGCTGAAGCCCCACAGGGAGAGCTGGTCGAGCACCCGGTGATTACCCTGCGCACCGCCCTGCTTGCCGCCGGTTTTTATCCCACCCCCCGAGGGCTTCGCATGCGCCGAGACTAGGGAGCACGATGGTGCGTTGAGGCGCACCCTAAGAGAGGAAAGGTGTAGCTGTGAAGACTACCGATACCGCCCTGCGCATCCGGGACCTCACCAAGCGTTTTGGGGCAAAAACAGCTGTCAACCAGCTGAATGTTAGCGTTGACCGAGGTGAAATTTTTGGCCTGGTCGGCCCCAATGGTGCTGGCAAGTCGACCACCATGCGCATGCTCGTCGACGCCCTGCGCCCTACGAGCGGCAGCATTCGGGTGCTGGGCCAAAATCCGCGCGATAATACCGCCCTGCGCCGGCACATCGGCTACCTGCCCGGGGAGTTCCTCACGGTCCCCTCCCTCACCGGCAAGGGGCTGCTCAAGCACTTTGCTGCGCTGAACCCCGTGGCTGATTCCGCCTACCATGATTCGCTCATCCGCCGGTTAGGTGCCGAGCTGAACCGCCCCATTTCAAAACTTTCAAAGGGCAACAAGCAAAAAATCGGTTTAATTCAGGCCTTTATGCACCAACCTGACCTGCTCATTTTGGACGAACCTACCAGCGGCCTAGACCCCCTGGTCCAGCAGGTCTTTTTGGAGCTACTCCTCGAAGCGGGTGGTCGCGGGCAGACTGTCTTTCTCTCCTCCCACATTCTCAGCGAAATACAGCATGCCGCCCATCGGGTGGGCGTGGTCAAAGACGGTAGCCTGCTCGCTCTTGCCAGCGTGGCAGAGCTGAGGGACGCCGCTGGTCAGCAAATGCACGCCAGCCTAGAGGGGCTAGTGGCACATCAATTGCGAAGCCAGCTAGCCCGGCAACTCCCGGCGTCCACCCTGACGGCTAGAGAGGAGGGCAACCGCACCCTGGTTCGTGGCACCCTGCGTGATCCGGTGGCGGCCCTCCTTTCCCTGCTGGGCACCTACACCGTGCAAGAACTCAACCTTGAAAAGCCTGATCTCGAAGAAAGCATCCTGCACTACTACCAGGACGGCACCAGCACAGACACACCTGCTGGTTCAGTCACCGCTCACAAAAGGGGTAGCCATGCGCTTTGAAATTCTGAGAAATGAAGTGAGCAGCACCTCGCGGGCGCTGTTTCTCTGGTGCCTGGGGGTGCTGGCAGCCGCCAGCCTCTACCTGGGCCTCTACGGGTCTATTGCTGGGCTCGTCAGCGGCCCCAACTCCATGGTCAGCCAGATGCCCGAAGCCCTGACCAAAACGGTTGGCTTCGACGCTATCGCCACCGGTGCCGGCTACGCGCAGAGCACCCTTTACGGTCTCTTAGGTTTTGTGCTCATCACCATCGCCAGCATCAGCTGGGGTTCTAGCGCGGTGGCCGGAGCAGAAGAAAATGGGCGGCTAGAACTCACTCTTGCCCACAGCGTTTCACGCAGCGGCTACTACCTCAATATGCTTCTTGCCCTGCTCATACGCACCGCAGCCATGGCAGCCACCGCCGGGCTTGCCACCTGGGCCTGGAATGTACCCGGTGATCTGAACATCGACCTAGAAAATATAGCGCCTATGGTGCTCGCTTACTGGCTGCTGGGGCTTTCTGCCGGAGCCGCGTCCCTCTCGGTGGGCGCCATGACGGGCTCACGCAAAGCAGCCACCGGCGCGGGTGCCGCCCTGGCCGTCACCGGCTATGTGCTCAATGCCCTGGGCCATCAAAACCCAGACTGGGAGTGGATGCACCGTTTCTCCCCCTACCACTGGGCGTTCGGGAATTCACCCCTCACCCACGGCTTGGACGGGGCCGGTGCTCTTTACTTAGCTCTGCTAGTGGGAGCGGTGATAGTTCTAGGACTGCTAGTTTTCAGGCGTCGTGACCTCACTTAGCGCACCCGGATCGGCCTAAAGGCGAAGAAAGTGCCGAGCCGGCTCTATTAAGCAGTGGGCCCGGCGTTGCACCCCGCGGTCAGGAAGATTCGATGAACATTTGTTCCAGGTGCTCACGTAGTCTGCTGCTTCTGCGTAACCCGCACAGAATTCGCGTACACTACGATGCAGGTGAACGCAGAGCGCGCCAACCGACATCATCAGCACAATAACCATCAAGACTCTTAATAGAACCATCAGTGACCTCCAAGTAGGGGAAGGACCGCAATGTGGGGGACGGCCCGGGAGCGAAATCTCCAGGTGATGTATGACGCTCGTGGGGGGAGATGCGCCGGGGTCAACCGAGATTCCGGGGGTGTGGTAGGTAGGCTACCCGCCGCCAGGATGGGCGTGTAGCATGATTGATACTATACACGCATTACCGTGCGGACTAGTATGTTCTTACTGAAATTTACTTTTTTAGACCACCCAAGACCCTAACCCCTTGGTGCATACCAGGCTGTTACCTGCAGAGGAGAAACCATGCCAGAGGGCGATACCGTATGGCGTCAGGCACAAGCTCTACACCGGGGACTTTCCGGCAGAATAGCCCACAAAACTGATTTGCGTTTCCCAGATCTTGCCGAGATTGATGGAGCTGGGCAACCCATCCATGGAGCTCTGGCGAGGGGTAAGCACATCCTGCTCCGCATCGGTGAAATCACCCTTCATTCCCATCTCAAAATGGAGGGGATTTGGCACCTCTACGGCACTAACCCGGATGGTAGCAAGGAGAAGTGGCGGCGGCCGGCTGAGCAGGTGCGCGCCCTCATCGAAGCTAATGCCCGCCTGGACGCCTCGGGGCAGGTGCTGGAAGGCAGCACACCGGTTGCTGCCGTAGGATTCGCGTTGGGTCTCCTTGAGGTCTACCCCACCGAACAAGAAGCAGACCGCCTAGCCTATCTCGGCCCTGATCTACTGGGCCCTGACTGGTCCTTAGAGCGTGCCACCACCAACCTACTGCGGCGTCCCGAACGCACTATCGGTGTTGCCCTCTTAGACCAAAAGAACCTGGCCGGCATCGGCACTATCTACCGCGCAGAAACCCTCTTTCTCGCAGGCGTGGACCCTCGAACCCCGGTGGGGCAGGTCCCCGATCTACCCGGCGTCCTCACCATTGCCCGCCTGATTTTAGAGGCCAACCGCCAACGGCCCCACCGCGTCACCCATACCAGTGCCGACCCACTCTGGTGTTATGGCAGGGCCGGCCGCCCCTGCTACCGGTGCGGGGCCTCAATTGTGCGCGAGGACATGTCGGATGCCGGAATCGGCGCCGCCCGCTACACTCCCGGGCACCTGACTCAGCGCACCGAGGACGTCGACCGGATCAGTTACCGTTGCCCCGGCTGCCAAGTCATGGGCTAGGGAGACGTGAATTACACTGGTGTCATGACTTCTTCAGCTACCCTTCAAGATGCCCTTGCCACCCGTTTCCTACGCTATACCGCTATATCGTCGCAAAGTGATGTCAGCGTAAGCACCGTGCCCACCAGCCAGGGACAGTGGGAGCTGGCTCGCCTATTAGAGAAGGAGCTTCTCGAAGCCGGCGCCTCTGATGTACGCCTCAGTGATACCTGCGTGCTCACCGCAAAACTACCCAGCAACTTGGCTGCTGGCGCTACAGCCCCAGCCATTGGCTTCTGCACCCACCTAGACACCGTGGACGTCAGCCTCTCCCCCGACGTCAAAGCGAAGATTGTGGACTACAAGGGCGGGGATATCTGCCTCAACTCAGAACTCGATGTCTGGTTGCGTGAAGTAGAGCATCCCGAGATTAGCCGCTACGCCGGGCAGCGCGTCCTGGTTACCGACGGCACCAGCGTGCTGGGTGCAGATACCTGGTATGGGGCTGATGCGAATACTAGCGCTGATAACTGGGAAGTCTGGAAACATTCAGACTTTGGCCGTCCGGGTAATCTCATTGGTGAGAAGGTGCAAAAAGCCAAAAGCGCACCGGTTACCTCTACCAACCCTAAGGGCGTAGGGACTCTGACTGAGAAGAAGTACTGCTACGTCCCGGGCGTGGACCCTCGTTCTTGTCCGGTCAATGCTACTAACACGGTGGATAAGATTCAGGCCTTGTACACGGCTAATATGGCCACCGGCACTGGTTTTGTCACCTCGTATGCCTATGATGCTGCGGGGCATTTGCTCACTGTCAATACCCCGGGTAGCCCAGAGGGTAAGTATGAGTACACCTATGATGCTCGTGGTAATAAAATCAAGACCGTGCAGAGCACCGGTGACGGGCAGATTATCAGTGAGGCTGATACCTTCAACGCTCAGAACCAAATGACCAGTGATAATTGGGCTTATGATGCTGATGGTAACTTGACGTCAACTGATGCGGTGAACCTCTCGTACAATTCGGTGAATCAGAATGTGGGCCACGACTAATACCTTTGCTGGTATGAGCCAGAATCAGTTGATTGCTCAACAATCTTCTACTGAGGGTACTTTTGAATAAGCCGCATATTGTCGTATGGATAGCCGCATATCTGGTTATACATATAACCATATCTACGGATATATGGGTTTATGGATTGAGTGCTTTAAGCGTCTGCGAAAGCTCTGTGAATAGGTCTTGATACCCACCTAAGTCTCCGGTGCGGGTATCTGCAAACCAAAAGTTTTGCACCTGTTGCTTGTTGGGCACCTCTGAATCAAAAACCGGTAAGCCCTGGTCTTCGATAGCCTCTTGGATTGCTTCGCAGGTCTTGGTTGCCCGCTTATCCCAATGGCACAACAATAAGGCTGCGGGGGGTATCTCCGGTCGTTCCTAAGGTTCGTACCGCGCGGTTGAAGTCTTCGGGGGCAACGGGGGAAGGAACAATAACAAAATCTGCAAGCTCAATAGCCTCATTGATAACAGCAGGATCACCCGGTGGGGTATCAATGAACACCCATTCTTCAGTTGCTTTAGAAATAACTCGTGAAAGCATCACGCGATTAACAGGCGTAACGGTATAACGGCGAATGGGCTCACCGTTTTCTTCAGCTACTTCCTTCCACTGGGTCGCAGATCCCTGGGGGTCGGCGTCAATAACAAGGGTGCTATGTCCTGCCCGTCCGGCAGCTTCAGCTAAAAGCATTGCAGTTGTGGTCTTTGCTGCTCCGCCTTTGGTGGTGGCAATAGTGACAATCATGGTTCACCTTTCAATATGGCGATATGGTTCAAAATTTTTTTCAACAGTCGACCATTAGCCCCAGTTATTGCTTTGCTCTAACTCAAGAGGCGCTTAGACCTTACACTGAATACAACACTCCCACTATCCATGACGAGCACGCCGACCTGATCATCAAACACCTGGCCTCCATTGATCCGGATCCGGCCATTATCGACGCCGCACTGGCCCGGGCGGGCGGCTTCCGTGTGATCTCCGCTGATCTGCACTCCGACCACTCCGGATAACGACTGTTCGGATCGCTGGCCGATCGGTGGAAGACCGGTTGAGGCCGGGCACCCCCGGGGTGCCCGGCCCATCTCGGTTCAGAATTCGGCTGCCTCTCACATGAGCATCATGAGCAGGAGGAAGACCAGGAAACCGACGGCGGCCATGGCGATGGTGCCGGTGCTCTCCTTGATTTCGTAGGCCTCGACCAGTAGCTCGGCGACGGCGGTGAACAGCAGTGCCGCAGCTCCGAAGGCCAGCCCTGCAACCAGCACCAGGGCGGAGACGCGGGGTTCCGGCAACCCCGGAACGGACCTTCCAATCAAGCGGGTTGACCCCGGCCGCGTAGACCTTGACCCCGAGTTCTCCCGGGGCCGGCTGGGGGGGGTGTTGCGGGTGATCAGTTCCTGGTTGTCCGGGCCGCCGTACTCGTTGAACACTTATACCTTCGACATCGTGTGCTTCCTCTCCTCGTGAATTTCTTTCCTGTGGTCACGGCCGTTCGCGGCCTTGCCTGTCACGGTAGGAAGATAATCACCGCGAGACCATGACGTGGATCAAAGAGTGAAAGAAGTGAGCACGAAGGACCCCACCGACATTCGAACTACTCCAACTTCTGGGGAGCAGTTCATCATGACCACTCCCATCCTCAAGCACACCACCGTGTCCACGTCGGGGTTTTTCTGCCCGAGCTGCCTGGCCACCGCCCAGACCGCACTCAATGACCTGGACGCGGTGGCCTCCGTCGAAGTGGTAGTACCGCCCGGCCATCTCGTGGTGTCCCATGACCTACAACAGGTGTCTGTGGACGAGCTCATCAAGGTCGTCACCGACATCACCTCCACTGCCCACTCCTCAGGCAGCGAGTGGTGAGGGCGCGCGGCTGTCGGTTGTGTCGGAGGCTTTTGTTCCTCCGCTTCCGCGGTCATTGCTCTCCGGGCCTGATAGCATGGGGCTTATGGCCCGCAATCCCGTCCGTCACACCTGTGCTCAGCCGCATCAGTGCTCCCTGGACGTGCGCATGCAGGTCCTGGCCCGTTCTCCGCTGACCAAGGAGCTGAACCCACTACAGCACAGGGAGCTTGACCAGCATCTGACCTCCTGGGCCTGGGCCGCGGGTGATCCCATCCTTCTAGCCGGCGAGCAGGCTCAGGGCAGCTATATGGTCGCCTCCGGTCGGGCTCGGATCACACGGGACACCATCGGTGGCCGCGAAATCACCGTCGACATCGCCGCCCCCGGGGATGTCATCGGCCCACTGCACACCCATAGCTCCCCAGCCACCGACTCGGCCTGGGCGATCGAGACCACCTGCGCGCTCTACCTGCCCGCCGAGGCCCTGGCCGAGGTCGTGGACGCCTACCCGCAACTGGCGTTGGCGATCATTCGGATGCAGCAGGACCAATTGGTTCGGTCCCGGGAACGCGAGACCGCACAGACCACCTCGACTGTCGAGCAGCGCGTGGCCGCCGCTCTCCAACACCTGGACGCCAAGCTCGGGCAAGTCCGACAAGACGGATCCAGCCTGCTGCAGGTCCGCCTGCGCCGCGACGACGTGGCCGGCATGGCCGGCACCACCGTCGAGTCCGCCTCCCGGGCAATGGCGCGGATGAAGAAAACCGGTGTCATCGACTCCGGCCGCGAATGGATCGCCATTACCAACCACCAGGCCCTGGCCGACCTGGTCGCCGCCCTCTAAAACGCCCACATCCCTCTCTCTTTTCCAGGACAATTTCCTGGTAGGAGAGATTTGTCGTTGTTTGATCCAGGTCAAGGAATTGACCCGGAAAGGACCGTATCTTTAAAGGTGCAAGCACAGGAACATGATGATAAAAGATGAAAGGACCTGGTTATGATGACCGCCACGGCCACGCTGAAGAACACCACCTTGCGCTCTGATGAGTTCACCTGTCCGAGCTGTGTCGCCAAGATCGAAAACAAGCTGAATGGTTTGGACGGCGTGGAGAATGCGGAGGTGAAGTTCTCCTCCGGACGCATCCTGGTCACCCACGACCCACAGAAGGTCTCCGTACGTGACCTGGTTACCGCGGTAGCCGAGGTCGGTTACACCGCCAAGCCGTCGGCGATCTGACGCACTTCCGACCCCACAAGCCCGCCCGCACCAGAAAGTGCCGGCGGGCCATTTGTGCCCCCGGGCTACGAGCACCACAGTCTTTTTGCAATCCAGATCTCACTTTGCGGGTACTTGATGCGGATCAAGGTACTTTCTCCGGATTGTTCATAACTTAATGAGTGCCACAGAAAACACCTGATCTTCATCATGAAAGGACACCACCATGGCCGAAGTGACCTTTGCCAGTCTCCACGAGAAGATGAAATTCCTGCTCAAGGACCACGGGGTCGAGAACTTCGACGAGTCGGATCTGGACCTCGAATCCGTCTCCTCACTGCACGCCAAGGCGAACGCGTTATGCGCCGCCCACGGCGGTGACCCCTCCCGCATGGCGAACGATACCCTCGCCCAGCTGCACCCGAAGCTGGACTTCCTGCTGAAGGGGCACGGCGTGGACACCGACACTGCCCGCCTGGACTTGAGCACACTGGAGGCTGTGGATGCCAAGGTCAACGCCATTGTCAACGCCCACGATCATTAGCGACTGGACCATCTTTCCGAAGTGGGAGCCGCGCTGTCCTCATGCCCACACCGACCCGTGAACGACAGGGACCGAATCTTCTCGCAAGAACTCGAGCCCTGAATACAGGCGACATCCAGGGTGCCATACGCAACGGTTACTCCCGCCTATCACAGTGTGGCGGCGTTGTACCGCGTGAGCCGTCCTGCGGGCCAGGCCGACACTATCACCTAGGACATCTCAAGGAGACCCGTGACGCCTACCAGCGACGCGTAGATGACGACCTCGCCCTGTTCCCCTCCCTTGCGGCGCCCGACCCACACGGCCGCCACCCGATCCGGGAATGGCTGAGCACTCACACCGGCCCTCTCATGGACGCCGGCTGTACCGCCAAACCCTCGGCCTACTTGATCCAGGTCAAGGAAGTTTCTCCGGAATTGTCCTAACTTAATGAGTGTCACAAGAAAAAGACCCTCAAAAAGTAAAGGACACCCATCATGAAGACCTGGAAAACCTGGGGCGTGGTCGCCGTCTCAGGCCTGCTGATTATCCTGTCCTGGCTCACCCCCGCTGGGTGGCTGTCAGACGGATTCATGATCGCCGCCGCGGTGGTCGCCGGCTGGCAGATCGCCGTCTCCGCCGTCCAGGCCCTGCGAATTAAGATGATCTCGATTGACCTGCTGGTCATCGTCGCCGCCATCGGCGCGCTGTTCATCAACAACTACTGGGAATCCGCCGCCGTCACCTTCCTCTTCGCCCTGGGCAAGGCCCTGGAGAAGGCCACGATGAACCACACCCGCAAGGCACTGTCGGACCTGGTGGACGCTGCCCCCGAGACCGCCACCGTGCTGCGCGACGGTGAGCCCGAAACCGTTGAGATCTGGGAACTGACCCCCGGTGACGTCGTGCTCGTGAAAAACGGCGAGCAGATCCCCGTCGATGGACGCGTGCTCTCCGGTCACGGCGGGGTCGACGAGGCCACCATCACCGGGGAATCCGTGCCCGCCGAGAAGGCCCAAGCCTCGGAGGTCT
Source organism: Rothia endophytica (assembly GCF_039543885.1). NCBI lineage: Bacteria > Bacillati > Actinomycetota > Actinomycetes > Micrococcales > Micrococcaceae > Rothia > Rothia endophytica. Next base: position 95,927 of record NZ_BAABKP010000004.1, on the reverse strand, counting down.
TCGCCGGTACTTGGCTGCGCTCCGGGGTGCTGCGCATCGAGGCGATCGGCATCGGCTCGGACTCCACACTGGCCAAGATCATCCACCGCGTCGAAGACGCCCAGGACGACAAGGCAAAAACCCAGACGTTCCTGGAGAAATTCTCGAAGTACTACACCCCCGGCGTCATGATCGCCGCCCTGGCCGTCGGCCTGATCACCCTGAACGTTGAACTGGCCCTGACCCTGCTGGTCATCGCCTGCCCGGGTGCCCTGGTCATCTCGATCCCGGTCTCGATCGTCGCCGGTATCGGACGCTCCGCCAAGGACGGGGTGCTCATCAAGGGTGGCGAATACCTGGAGACCTCCGCAAAGGTCGACACCGTAGTCGTCGACAAGACCGGCACCCTGACCAACGGCCGCCCCGAGCTGACCAACGTCGACGTCCTCGACCCCGCCTACTCGGACGATGAGGTGCTCACCCTGGCCGCCCGTGCCGAAACCGCCTCCGAGCACCCCCTGGCCGAGGCCATCATCCGCGGCGCGGAGAACAAGGGACTGACCATCGACATGGTCGAGAAAGCCAAACCGGTCACCGGCAAGGGCATCATCGCCCACGTCGACGACCACACCGTCGCTGTCGGTGCCGGCGACCTGCTCGACCACACCCCGGATACCACCCGCATCCTCGAACTCAATGATCAGGGCAAGACCGCCATGTACGTCGGCGTCAACGGACGAGCCATCGGCATCATCGCCGTCGCGGACACCATCCGTGACGACGCCCCGGCCGCTATCCGGTCGCTGCATGACAAGGGCGTGCGCGTGATCATGGCCACCGGTGACGCGCAGCGGGTGGCCCGCAACATCGCCGCCGAACTCGGGGTCGACGAGGTCCGGGCCGAACTCATGCCTGAGGACAAGCTCGAGATCGTGCGTGAACTCCAGGCCCAGGGCCGCACCGTGGCCATGATCGGCGACGGCGTCAACGACACCCCCGCACTTGCTCAGGCCGACATCGGCGTGGCCATGGGGGCCGCTGGCTCACCCGCCGCCATCGAGACCGCCGATATCGCTCTGATGGCCGACAAGCTGCCGCGTCTGCCCTATGCCCTGGGTCTGGCCCAGCGCACGGTGCGCACCATGCGGGTCAACATCGCCATCGCCCTGGCCACCGTGGCGGTCCTGCTGGCCGGTGTGCTGCTTGGCGGGGTGACGATGTCGATTGGCATGCTCGTCCACGAAGCCAGCGTCCTTATCGTCATCGCGATTGCGATGCTCCTGCTGCGCCCCACCCTCAAGGAGGGCAACGTGGAAGAGGTATCCGCCACCGATGCCGCGAAGGAGGCGCTGATCGCCTAACACCACCCACAAGCCAGCCCCGCCGGTTTTCCTCCAGGTCTTCCCCTTTCCGTATGGGCAAGGAACTTGTGCGTGGTCTTGACCGGTGGTGTTTATGGTTGGAGGACGCAGATCCTTCTGATATTTCTAAAAGCCCGTTCTTACGTCAGCGTGTAGAAGCTAACCGCGAGTGGCGAACAGCCCAAAAACCTACTGGTGATGCTTATAAACTCAAAGATACTCCACATCTGATGCGTCCTAATAAAGAACGTCCTTTGGTGGATTATGTAGGTATTCCCCGTGTTGTGTCGGAAGCTCGCTCTTATTACACAGTGGCTCATCTAGGGGTGGACGTGGTCGCCGGAGACAAGGTATATACCGCAATTGACACTGATGGTTTACTTTTTGCCTTGATTAGTTCCAGTATGTTTATTGCTTGGCAGAAAACAGTGGGCGGGCGGCTTGAATCTCGCCTAAGTTTTTCAAACACGATTGTCTGGAATAACTTCCCTGTCCCAGAGCTTGATGAGAAGCAGCAAAAAGCTGTCATCGCTGCCGGTAAGAAAGTACTAGAAGCACGCGCGCTTCACCCGGACCGGTCACTTGCTGATCATTACCACCCACTGGCTATGTCACCGGAACTTCTCAAAGCACACGCTGCGCTAGATAAGGTGGTGGACCAAGCCTTCGGCGCTCCACGTAGGCTCAACACAGAGGCTCAGCGTCTAGAGATTCTCTTCAAAAATTATCAGCAGCTAACTCGTCAACAGTAAGAAAAAGGGTGCCAAGACAGCTGTCTTGGCACCCTCTCTTAGGGTTTGCGTTCAACCCTCACTCAACTGCACCGAGCTAATGCAGAGACGAGACGAGAGCTTCACACCCCTCTGCCACAATTAGGTGCGACTAGACCTCTCTGGTGAATGAGAAGTCTGCTTATCAATAGGGGTGCATCATCCCTAGAGGATGTCAGATAGTGATGGTGCCTGCACCCTCTCTATCACGAAGCCGACCCATCTATAGTATGTGTGCTTATTATATTTGTGGTAGCACTTTCTCAAAGAAGGCTAATTGATCTTGACTCGCACTAACTCATTCCAATGAGTAGTCCCCCGCAAAGAGAGCATATCCCGGCGCATCTCCCAATCAGCCGGAGCCGCAAACCCAGCTAACCCCAACCCCAAAGAACCAGCCCCACACTTCTCCTGAACCTGGCTCAATAACCCCGCAATATCTCGTCGCTCATGCACATACCCCAGACCCTCCAGAGGAATATGCACCCCGGCAGGCACCAAATCAGAGAGCATCACCCCAGCCCGCACATAAGACACAGACCCAAAATCAACCTTCTCCAGAAGCTGCACAGCAGCACGGGTCAGAATCATCGGATCTGCGGTCTTACCCGGCAGCTTGATGTGAACCGCAGGATAATGGGACTGCCCCGAAGAAAAAGGACTGGTGCCACAAAAAGCAGTCAGCAGTCCTGCTAACTGCTCACCCCTACTCAGTCGCCCCGCTGCTCTTTGGGCATAGATACTAAGAACCTGCTGCATCTGCTGCCGGGTCTCAACGGGCATTGAGAACGCCCGCGAGTAAATCAGCTGCTCTTTGAAAACACGCTCCTGCTCCAAGGGAATAGCACTCACCCCGTTGAGTTCTAGCACGGTTCGCATGAGAACCACACTGAATTTCTTGCGAATGATATGTGGGGGCGCTGCTGCCAAGTCCCCTATGGTTCTGATGCCCATTTTCTCTAACTTAAAGGTAGTACGCGCTCCGACTCCCCAAGTTTCGGCGGCAGGCAGGGTAGCAAAAAGAGCTTCCCGGCGCTCCTTCGGCAAAGCATCCCAAACACAGACCCCACCTAGTGCAGGTACTTTTTTAGCCGTCTTATTAGCTAGCTTGGCCAGGGTCTTAGAGGTGGCAACTCCAACACAAACCGGAACTCCTACCCTGCGGGCCAGCTGATTCTTGAGGTTGCGGGCTAGGACCTTGGCTTCGGTAATTGATACCGGGGCGGTTAAGAATGCCTCGTCAATGGAGTATTGTTCAAAATCGGCTGCCTGTTCTTGCAGCACACTACTGGTAATGGCGAATATCGATTTGTTCACTATTGGCTTGTGCTGATTGCGCCCAGCAGGATATACCCTGCTGGGCGCGTCGTGGGCCTATCACTGCGCTGTGCCAAGACGGAGAAGACGGTTTCACGATGCGCCCAGCATTTTTCACGGGGCTGACTCGGATGGTTTCGTTGCTAGGCGTATTCCTCAGCACCATGACGCGGCATGGATATCCGCATGGCTATCAGTCCTGCCCCGATTAACCCGATGATGGCAAACGCACTACTGAGCAGAAATGGGTCTATTCCGAAAGAAGCTCCAGAAAAGCCGAGACCGATGTAGAGGGTGATGCCTGCTGACCCGCCGAGCTGATCTGCCGCCCGCTGGACTCCAGAAGCTGTACCGGCATCCGATTCGGTCACTCCAGTAACAGCCGCGTACTGAAGTCCGACTAGCCCAAAACCCATCCCTACGGCGATAAGAACCATAGCTGGAATCATCGCAATAGCCGCAGCCTCTACGTAGGTGACGATGGCGATAGCCACCATCCCGAGAGCCGTAAACCCGATGCCGGTCACGGCGCAAAATCGCGCGCCCCATCGTCCGAGGAATCGAGGTACCAAGGTTGCGGCAGCAACAAGCGAGATCGCTAGTGGCACCAGCGTCAGTCCTGTGGTCAACGGACTGAGCCCCAGCCGGTTCTGTAGGTAGAAAGTGAACAGCAAAAACGATGTGGACAAAGCACCGCTGAGCAGAGCAGTCGCAAGATTGGCCCCCACTCGCGTTCGGTTGCGGAAGAACTCCAGGGGTATCAGCGGATTCGTGGCCCGTCGTTCAACGACAACAAACATATAGGCGGCTATCACAGCTGCAACTAGCACGACCACGGCCGCCCAACGGGGGATTCCGTCAGTCTCTCCTGCTTCGACGATCCCGAATACCAACAGAAGTGGCGCAGCTGTCAACAGGACCGAACCAGGAAGGTCGAGTTTCATACGCCTTCTTGGCTGGTCTGCCGGGATGAGAATGCCCGAAGCGATGAGGACGAACACGATAAAGGGTACCGATACAAGGAAGATCCAGCGCCACCCTAAAAACTCAGTGATGACTCCGGAGAGAATGAAGCCAAGCACAAGCCCGCAGCTAGCAACTGCCGCCCACACGCTCAGCGCGCGTGATCGTCCACGACCTTCGGGGAACAAGAGAACAATCACAGCCATTGCGGCTGGCAAAGCCATTGCTTCGCCTGCCCCTTGAAGCAGCCTCGCGGTTACAAGAATAGGATACGTAGGGGCAAGTCCCGCCAGCAGTGAAGCGAGGCCGAACACAGTTGTGCCGATCATTAACAACCGGCGCTGCCCGAGTAGGTCCCCGAGCCGGCCGCCAAGCATTAATAGACCGCCACCGGTGATCGTGTACCCGACGACAACCCATGTCAGTTGTCTAGCATTGGCACCGAACTCGGCACCGATGGACGGAAGGGCAACGTTCACTACGGTCACATCTACCGCGATCAAGAATTGCAACATGGAAAGACAGGCGAGCGTCACCCAAGCCCGCACCGCCGTGGTTTTAGATTGAGAAGAAAGATTAGTGGGAACCAAGTCGTGCTCCATCGTTCAGAAGAACTCCGGGCAGCACTAAGCGCCGCTCCGGACTGGCCGTAGAGCGGCGAAGCATCTAAAGATTAAAGGACTACGTGCTCCGCCGCTAGCGGAGCATCTTCGTCACGGCGGCTGCAGCCGCAGAGGAACCTGCCATACCCTGGATTGTATCAGTTCCGTGGCGGATATCTTGCCGGGCAAGCCTTCGTGCGTAGTGCAGGATATGTTGACCAGTCGCGGTTTGCTGCTGTTGCCCAGGCTGCAGCTGAGACGGTGGAGATACCGAGCAGATCCGATAAGAGTGGCACAGGTATTTCAGCGGCAAGTTCCAGGAGTGCGGCCGAACGAGAACGATTGACCGGAATACCCAATCGATTCAACCGGCTTCCTAAGGCCCCTGCGGTGAGGTGTCTACCTGGCCACCTTCCGGGGAATATCCATGTGTCATTTATATCCCGGTGAGTTCTGGGTGGGTTCTGGTACAACAGCGTGACAGCATGCCCGAGTTGTTCAGGCAGCTCAATAGGATCATCGGCGAGGGTGACGGAAACGCCTTGCTTGCTGAAATGCACCGCAGTACGTGGAATGGCGACAATACGAGTCAGTGGTTGTCCGTATAACAACACAAATAGTCCTGCGACACGGTCTTGCGGTTCTAGGGTTTGATCTCGGAGCAACCAGCGCGCTAGATCCCAGCGTTCATCCGGAGGCATCGAACTTACGGGTTCTCTTTTTGGACGATATGATGAGACAGCTGTAGCAAGTCCATTGTCTTTAAGCCATCGCGTGAAGTGGCTTATGTGATCATGCCGGTTCGCTGAGCCAGCAACGTAGGCGTCGAGCACGCGTTGGGGCAAGGTCAAGGTCGTATATCCCTGCTCCTCGACGAATTGAAGGTATTCAGCACAGGTCTGTAGTCGAGATCGGAGCCGGTGAAACCGGTTATTGGGATCGGTAGGTCGTATCGCGTACCCTGCCCAGGGTTTGGTCGAGAGCCCCCATTGCGCGTATCGGCGCAGCAACAACCGATGAGTCGAGTTGGTCTGTTCCGAGAGCCACGAGGTCAACCAGAGGTAGTATCGTTCCTCATTGACATCGATGTCTGGGAGCACGCCGGAGGTCACGAGCAGGCTCAGTAAGAACGTTGCCCCTTGTTTTCCTCCGCATCGGGTAAAGATTGCCTCGAATTCTAGGGGCAACTGCCCGGTGGCTAATTCTCGCAGCACCGCAGCACTGACACGGTTGGTGTATTGCCACCCCATGAGGGAGTCAGCTCGCGCAGGCCCTTCCAATAAATACTTTTCTAACGGTCGAAGCTCAGGCCGCACAGCCCCGTCGGCATCTGCCAGCATCGTTCGGATTGTTTCAGGGCGGTGGCATTCGATGCACAGGTGGAACTTGCGCACGTTCTTCACTGAACCGCATCCCGGACATGCTAAAACTTCGGGTTGACCTGCGCACGAAGCACAGCACAGTTGGTCGTTTACAATGTGGGTGAGGAATTTCTGTTCACCACAGCCTGGGCAAGGCCGAGGATAACGCATCCCGTAGTAGCAATTGGGACAGATCGTCTTCCCTTGCAGGTGTAGGGCTATGGGTTGAAGACGTTGACAGCCGAAACAATCAGCCTTGGGACGCTCATAGCAGCGATTGCAGACCAACGTTCCGTCTAAAGCATTCTTAACAGAGGTTGTCTCCTGACAGCGATGGCATACGCCAAAGGAGCGTGGATCGAGCCTCCAACACGGTCTGCAAAAGTACTGTCCATCAAGGTTTTTATGGATGGGTCGCCGTTGCCCGCAGCCAACACATGGTCTCGCTCGATAATTTTTCTCGCATCGAGAACAGTGGCGACCTCCTTGAGGAGCTCGATGCGGCAACTGCATCTTTCGGCCACAACTCTCACATCCCGGCACCACAATCGCCACGGCCCCAGCCTCCCTGAGAGCAGCGGTCAAGGCTTGAACCGTCACGGGCACGTTCGGGTCCTCACCAGTCAGAATCCCGGGCCGTTTACTGATCGCGATGAACAGCCTCCGACGCGTCCGATGGACCGGCGCAATAGAATCGATCATGGCGGCCAGAACACTCGGCGCAATTTCTGGGACATAAGGCTCCAGAATCAAGACAATGTCTTGTGTCACTGTATCCATAAGGAGCTTTCGTTAGTACTTAGGCCGTCTGATCCTGGCCCGCACCGGACGCAGATCACCAATAGGCGCTTTACTACCTTCAGCCACAGCAGTCTTCGGCGCTTCGACTTCACGCCGCTCCGTCACGATCAACTCATCCTTAGAACACTCCAGCGCATCACACAGCGCAGACAACACCTCCAGACTAATGCGGCGAGGTGGCGTTGTGACCAACCGATACACTTGCTCCCGCGACAGCTCAACGCCTCGCTCGGCCAATAAAGGGCGAAGATCAGTCGTTTGGAATAGCCCTTTCGAAGCCATAATGGCTCGAAGGTTCCACGTAGTATGCAGCTCAATCATTCCTACCCCTCCTCCTCGGTAATTTTTCGCAGCGCCTGGGCCAAAATTCTATTCTTGAAATCTCCACTCACGGAGGTATAAATCGAGGTGGTAGACGAGTGCTGGTGCCCCACTTGTTCCTGCACGAAGCGGTCAGCATACCCATGTTCAATCAAATGCGTGACATACGAATGCCTCAGACTGTGCAACGTCAGCTCTTCCGGCAACCCAGCTTCGGCACGAAGCTCGGCAAATCGGCGATCAAGATAACCCCCAGAGATGCGAGTCCGTCGCTCGGTAACCCAAATAGCATCGAGTTCTCCTGGATCAAACCGATCACGGCCTTGTTCAACCCACTGCCGCATACCCGGTACCCACCAATCGAATTCTGGCACGAGCAAAACAGTACGACGTCGAGGTGCACCGCCGCCGGCGGCCTTGCCCCATCGCACATGCAAAGCCGCATAACGTCCCCACTGTTTAGCTTCGGGATTGTAGTGCAGATCCGCAAGATCCAACTGGGCTAACTCATTTCGTCGTAGCCCAAAAGCATAAGCTGTTTTGAATATCTGAGAGTCTCGAAGCGCGGCCAGCGCGCCCTTCTTCCCTGACGCAGCGAGTTCTTCGACTTTGGCATCGGCCGTGTCAAATAGGGTTTCAACCTCGTCGAAGGACAGAGGACGACGTTTTCCAGACCCCTCATATTGAGCCTTATGTGCCACCGTATTCCAGGGCAGACAAACCTGTACCGGGTGGCTACCAAACTGGTTTTCACAAATCTCCACCCAGTCATAATTCGGATCAATCAAATACGCACAGAACGTCTTAATAGCATTGTGATTGTGCCGCATAGTTGAAAGCGACTTGAGCCGTTGATCTGGCCCCGAAATAAACTCTTCGACATCTTGAGCATTCCACTCCCACGGCATCCTCCCAGAAAACTCCTGCAACCGCAGGATCAGACGCCGCCGAGTCGCAATAGTCGTGGAACGCAGCCCCCGACTGCGCTGTTGGCTTTCCCAACCACCAAGCATGGCCTCAAACACCGTCGCTTCCGGCGTCACAAACGCCACATTGGACGAGTCCGACACGGCGCGAAGAGTCCGCATTAAATCATCTGAATGTTGCACCACATACAACAATGTAAGGGCGCATGCATCAACGGTCAATAGCCGACCGAGAAGACTTGAACTACACTGGGTAAAACTGCCCTCGCAAATGAGAATGATCGCTTATTGCCGAGTCAAAGAATGATTGCGAGTTGCATTTCGCACAACAGTCGACGGTTTCATGACCCGGTTTGAAATGTCCCCATAGAGCTCATAGTTAGATGAACGGGCAATAACCCCTTGTGCGGCCGCGCGTAGCTCAACCTTGAACCAGGGGTCGCCCATCCTATAGCCCAGGGCTTTAGCCTCAGAGGATAAAGCAATAACGCAACCGTCATTATTAGAAAGCACCACTACCGGCTTACCCTCTAGGGAAGGGTCAAGAATCCGCTCACAGGCAACGTAGCAGCTGTTAATGTCAATGTGGAATATCAGGTTAGACACGGTGTAGGCATCGGGTGACTACCCCGAAAATCGTGAAATCTGATTCTTTGGGGATAGGAATAGGTGGGTAAGCATTATTTTCGGGTAACAGCCAGCCTTGGCCGTTGCGGTCGATACGGAAGCGCTTGATGGTGAATTCGCCATCGATTGCAGCGACTACTACCGAACCTTCTTTCGGAGTGATCGAGCGGTCCACGATGATTTCGTCTCCATCGGCTATTCCGGCGTCAATCATGGATGAGCCAGTGACGCGGAAGATGTAGGTGGCCGCGCGGTCGTGGAAGAGGATGTCGTTCAAATCTATATCGACGGCTGAGTAGTCTTGAGCTGGTGAGGGGAAGCCTGCGGGCAAGCGGGTTTCTGGGGCTTTGAGCACCAGCGAGGTGTTATCGAGTTTGGCGATGAGGTGAGCGTGCATAGTCACATGATAGTACATGTGTTCTATCGGACATAGAATATGTGTACTATATGGTGACCATGGTTGTATCAAAAACGATTTTAGGCAGTTTTGATTACAGCCAGGTTTTGATACAAGCCAACCCCTATCTAAGAGGCTTATTCATAAGGTCCCACCCACCACAAAAAACACCAACCCACCCACCACAAAAAACACCTGACCATACAAGCCCAGCGCACGCCTGAACCCAGTATGCAACACCTGCCAAATCTTGATCTGAGCGACGACACGCTCCACCACCGACCGCAGCCGATTAATGAGCCAGTTATTTTTCTTCGCTAAATTGTTCATGATTAGGCAAATCTCCTTAACATATAGCTGTATATATTGTCGTATGGATAGCAGTATATATGGTTATCCATATAACCAGATTTGCGGATATATGGGTTTATGGCTTGAGTGCTTTAAGCGTCTGCGAAAGCTCCGTGAATAGGTCTTGATACCCGCCTAAGGCTCCAGTGTGTATCTGCAAACCAAAAGTTTTGCACCTGCTGCTTGTCCGGCACTTCTGAATGGACCGCTTGATGGACTGAAGCAACTGCGCAGGGAGCCGAGAGCGTGCACACGCTAAGGAGTTGGAGCACCGTGCTAAACAGAACTTTGCTTGCTTAGCGTGCACTGCATGGAAAAGCTCTCCAACAAAGGGAGGACCGTTTCCATGCAGTGCTTACCGCCTTGCTATCGATAATCAACCGTCAGCTTGTCACGAATTCCGATTCTAGCGTTCTTCAAATGTCGAGCTAGGATCGAATTTCAGGACGTTCGCGTTCTCCTGAATGGTGCGAACTTCGGACTCGGTGAATCCTTCATCTTTACGGGCTTGGATATCCAAGGTGATTTCAAGCTTGGCTCCGGTCCCTGCCAGGCGATCAACAACTTCTCGAAGTACATTCCCGATGTCGCGGGCGTACCTGTCGGAATCGATTTTTACTGAACCGAAGAATCGGGTGAGTAGCTGCGCCGGAGCGCCATCTCCTGGGACTGGTTCTAATGGTGAGTTTGGATGGTCTGTTCCCGCTTCAGATGGGGTAACGGAACCACTATTTCCCGGAGTTTCGATACCCTCTGTTTGCTGTTGGTCGGATTCGATTTGTTCTTGGGCGCGAGTGCTTTCGACCAGCAACGTACTATCAGTAATTTGAATTTCTCCGCTGAATCCTGACTCAAAGAGTAATTCGCGATAGCGCCCGGTGCGATCGTCTTTACCGCTGGCTACAGCAAAGGACTCACTTGGCATCATCACAGTCGAGAGCGACTTGACCACTGCGGAATCGAGTACCTCTCGATTCACTAGTCGGGGCATGTAGACATATCCAGTGAAGTAAGCCCACAATTCGCCGAGCGTGATGTCACCTCGATCTTTCCACACCGCGCTGAGTTCATTGTGCAAAATAGATCCCAGAATCTCAGCACCCAAAGTGGTGACCAGCTGGTCTTCTCGTAAGAGCCTTGCCCCCACCCGCTCCGCCAGAGAGCGACTACCCGAATCGGGAACTTTCTCAGTCACCAGATCGAATGGCTTAGCAGGATCAAATTGTTCAGGATAGACAGCCCACACGAACGCATCACGAATTCGATCGGTAACCGTGCTGTCGAGTTTGCTCACCCAATTATCGGTTTGAAGACGTTGTTGGGTGGAGAGGTTAAGGCTGTCGCTGGTAATTTGCACATTTTTCCACCCGAGGTAGCTGCGAGTGACAGCTTCTAGCCCTTCCAACTCGTTTCTGTCAGCCATGAGGAAGACCAGTGAGTTGCGGTGCGTTCGCTGAGTGGACCCTTTGCGTTCAATGACCTCTCGGACCCAGCGATGTGCTGGAGCTTCATTCCCATCTTGCTTCCTTCTGGACAAACGGGGATGGAGGATCACTAAGCGGGTATTTTCAAGATCCGGGATGTCAGCGGATGAACTGGGTGCGATATGCACTCGATCGAACACGCCACGATGTCGTTCTTCGGTCTTCAATCGCTGGCTGATTTCGTTCCACACGGTTTCAACGTCTTCGCGAAGTCGTTCAGCGTAGTCATTTGCAGTTTTAGAAACCGAGGGCTGAGTATCGAACCAATAATGTCCTTGTTCTTCGTAGAAGTAGGTCGAGCGCTGCGCCAGCAGCTCGACAGCGCTGCCAAAATTACCAAGCACATCCCCTGGCACTGCAGTGCCCAACCAGAGGTACTGCTTATCTAGTCCTTTACGACTGCTCTTGATGCGCGGAGCGGCACCGATAAAAATCGTTCGGGCTACCCGTTGAGCCACGAAACGCTGGCCGAGATTCGGCCGATCGAGATCGATCTGCTGTGCGGTTGAGCCTGTGCCGTCGATGTCGGAATCAATGATTGGTTTCCATTGGTCTTCAAGATATTGAGTCAAGTCCGTATTGACCGTTGTTGCATCCAAAGGTACGTTCCCAGGCAGAATCAGCGCAGAAGTGTCGTTGGACGCCCACAGTTCGTGCACGATTGAGGACACGAGCTTCAAGACGCCACGGGTACGCTGGAAACGCTCAAGGGTTGACCAGTCCTCGTAGAGCCTGTCGAGCAATTCTGGGTGCAGAGGATAGGACGCTCGGATGCGTTTTTCGTAGTCATCATTGGGGGAAGCGGCATCCCTGGGGAATAACGAAGTATTGTTCCGGTATAAATTGGCGAAGCTTCTCGCCACTGCACTGATTGTGGTCAGGCTTTCGGCATTGGGAGCCTGGAACAAACGGCGGCGGACTATTTCGAAGGATTCATCCTTGCTTGAAGAACGCCACTGATCAGCGACCCGTCGGATCACGTTCTGCAGTCGTTCAAGTGCCAGCTGCCCATTGGCTCCACCGATTTCGATATCGCTGCCGCTTGACTCACTGCCAGTATCAGATGCAGGGATGGAAACGACCAGCATGACCCCAGGGACAGAACGGACTATCTCCGTCAGCGACTGAGCAAAAGTGAATTGAGTTTCGAAGGACCCCGAGGGAAGATCCTTATCGGTGACCAGCTGCCTGGCATATGCTACCCACTCATCGATCAAAATCAACGAAGGAGCGTACCGCTGGATGAGAGTCCTCAGAGTTTCACCAGGATTTGTGCCTGCCCGATCATCTTCGGCAATCATATCGTACGCTTCGCGCCCACCGAGCTGCCATGCCAGCTCCCCCCAGAGCGTATGGACTTCAGTCCCATCGTCTTTGACGAGAGGAGAGCCAGCCTTCAGATAGGTGCCCACCAAGGCGACACGGCGTACCCCCAATGTGGATAGGTCAGGGTTACCGTTCGCGGCAATCAGTTCTTGGAGTTCTTGGGGATAGGCTGTTGCCGCGGTTCCGCTAAACAGGTGGTAAAGGGCCAGCATGGAATGCGTTTTTCCGCCACCAAAGTTGGTCTGCAGATTCACTACAGGACTTGCTCCTGCTTCGCCGTTTAAGCGTCGCAGCGCACGGGAGAGCAGGTCACGCAGCCCCTCGGTCAGGTAGGTCCTTGTGAAGAACTCGACAGGGTCACCATACTCGGGGCTCGTGGCCTGGCCGGTATGGACTAGATGCAAATCTGCTGCGAATTCTGAGGCAGTGAACGCACCACGGGCTACATCATCGTGTGGTTGAATGACTTCCCGCCATGGTCGCAACCCCGTGCCTGGTTCAAGAGATACTTTGGCACGTTTAATCTTTTTACGCGTTTGATCCTCGAAGACTGTGCGCTGCAAATCATTGCGCAACTTGCGAACATCATCGGCGGAGTCTACCGCTCCCACTGCCTGCAGCAATCGTTCAATGGTGTCTAGCGCACGCGAAGCATCATCGGAGCTGAAAGGTTCGTTATGAGCCCAAAGGTTGCGAGTTTCCCTCAGCTCGGAAGCGAAACCCTGCTGTGCACGGGAGAGTACGTCTTTGAACCGGTAGCCTTGCTCGGTGATAGCGCGCAGCTGAACCTGGACATCATGTTTCGTGAGCGTGCGCAGCGGAACGCCACGGCGTTGCACGTCTTCTTCTGCCCATTTAGCGGTCCATTCAGAAGTGCCGTACACGCCTGTCATGACTTCATCTACAACGTCCAACAAGCCCTCTGAGAGTAGATCGAAAGCTTTGCCGACTCGATCCCTATTATTTATTGCCATCGAATATCAGTCCTCTTCTTCTTCGAAGTCAAACGCTTGTTGAACTGGTTTTGGTGTGGACGAGTACTGACGTGCTGCTTCATTTACGTCACCCCACGCACTGACCAAACCGTTGAATAGGATTGCGTCCTGGGTGTTCTTTTTCTTTTCGGCTTCATGGAAGAGCAAGAACCCAAGCTCTTTTACTGCGTCCAGATCGACACGCGATTGCAGATTGGCCAAAACTTCTGCGACCTTCTCCGCGCCTTCCTTCGCCATCAACGCGGAGAGCCGCACTGTGGACTCCCACACGCTGATTCTCGTATCAGCCTGGACATCCCATTCAGCATCCAGCTGTTCAGGAGAGAGCAGGCGCGCTTTACCACCGCGTGCTTCAAAAATTCCTCCACGTTCCAATGCGCCAATAGAGGTGTCTGAAGAACGGGCCAGCTGATCTGCTGATCCTGAGTTCGCTTGGTCCCATCCATAGGTCCGGTACCATTTCACCGCAAAACGCGTATCAGAATCGAAATCTGACTCTTGCTCACCGAGCACCTCATCAAGCGTGCTGTTGATAAGCAATAAGGCATCCTTCACGCCCATGTCTGACCCGTCGGACTCCCGAACGCGTGCATAGCGTGAGAAAACGGAGATGCCAGGACCGATAGCCGCCTGGGCCAGATCGACTGGTGCGATGGCACCTTGCATCAAAGTCCTTAAGGCATCAGGCAACTCTGAACGAAGAGTCGCGACAAAAGCACGGCGGGTCGTCGAGGTAGCATTGTCCGGGCGTGGCCGGCAGGCCAAAACGATGGACGAAGCTAGAGCATTAGAACCGACGCTAATGAGCCTTCCGCCCCGTTCGCTCCGCATAGGCCAAGTCGCAGTTATTTCCCATCCAGATTCAATAAGACCGTCAAGTAATGTGTGCCAGCCTGTGGAACTGGTTCCACCGGATTTGGTTTCTTGCTGTTTGTAAGCGTAGTAAACGGTCAAGGGCACTTCAGTGTTAGCTGTTTCGCGGATCCTCTTAAAGACGCTGTTGAATCCGGCAATAAAGAATTTTTCCGCAGCATCTTTGCCTCCGTGACGATATGGGTTCGCTACGAGTTCTTCAGATTTTGGGGTAAGCATAGTGCCTACCGTTTTGCTGTGAATGGACGAAAGTGAGCGTCGCAACCATACATAGAAATAGTCGCTAAGATCCGAATATCCAATGTTGTCGTAATATGGTGGATCTGTTGAAATTACTAGGTCTTGATAGTCACGGGTTGCTGCATTCACTTGCACAGCCTCGCCGCTAGATACCGCAGGAGTATGTTCCAGAGCTTTTCTGACCCATTCGAGGTTTCCTAAAAATCCTCCAGAGGAATCAGAGAATAGATTTACTTCTGCGTAATCCCAGACCATGGGAATAGCCTGCCGGCCGAATACGTTTCTTACTTTTTCGCCGACGGATTGCCAGCTTGCGAGAGACGAGAGTCTATCGGTCTGCCTGCCAACCGCAAGCGCGAGATAGGTGGCGACCGCATCAGCATAGGCCTCGGCTCCGGTACCACCGTTTTCAAGCCGTTCACCAGGTTCCATACCACTAGCAAGCGCATCTTCAAGAACCCGCTCACGCGCTTCACCCACCAAATCGCTCAAAGATGTGAGCGCAACTAGTTGACGATTCGTAAACAAATCGGCCCACGTAGTAAGACCATAATTGGGTGTCTTAAAGTCACGAGGATTCTTGGGCAAATTCCCTTCGGGAACATAGTCAGGACGATCCACCAAGGAAGCCTCAATATGTATTTGGGATGGCGATACGTAGAGACGACTCCTTTCCCCCTCTGCGACCACAGCGATAAGGTGGGCACCCATTCGGCCGGCACGACCTTCAGACCGGATGTAATTCAATGGCATGGGGGTTCCATCCCCAATGGCGTAGGCACCTTTACGACCGACTGTTCCGTCCTCTTCGCCTTTAGGACCTTCCGAATCATGACGCACTTCGTATTGCACTTCACCGTTGACAACGGAAGCCTTGATCCAGGCTTCTTTGCCTTTTTTCTTGCTGAGCCACCAGGAACGCACCAGAGGTACCTCGATGGGGTTCGCAGGGTTAGGGCTTTTGACAGTGCGCGCCCAGATCCACGCGATCACCGTATGCTTAGTACCGCCCGGCACGGTGACTTGCGGGTAAAGATTACCGATTCGTTGTTGGGCTTCGTCACGCATCCACTGCCCGTAAGAACGGACATCGGCGGCCAGCCCTTCTGCTCGTTTCCAGCTCATCTGTTCACCTTCGCTTGAAGGGAAAACAGGCTTCTTACCCGAGAACTTTGGGGGAATCTCGATGAGAGATTTATTCAGAAGTACAGCAAGCGGGTTGAGGTCACTGGCATGAGCCTCCAAACCCAAACGTTGAGCTTCCAAGGGGATTGCCCCGCCGCCAGCGAACGGGTCTAGAACAGCGGGTAACTTCCCGTTGTTGCTTTTGCGGATTTCGGAACGGGCTGCCTCCAGAAGTGTCTCGTCGTTGCTGTTTTCCCAGATAACAAGCTTTTCCATCAGCGCGTGAAGACGAGCACGTTCGGTATCTTGAAGCTCAACGGTAGGGAATTCTTCTGGACGTGAAGCAGGATCATCCACTAGCTGGGCGAAGAGCACTGCACGGGCTGCTGCGAGTGGGCGACGAGCCCAGTAAAGGTGCATGGTCGAAGGGTGGCCATGCCGAATCGACTTTTCCCTGGAAGCTTGGGCATTAATGGCTTCCAAAGGGAGAGAGGTTTCGATGAGTTTCTTTTTAGTTATTGATGTCATGAGGGCAACTTTCGTGAGTGCAATATGTATCTACGTTGGGATGGCTAGTGGGGGGTGTTTCCGCGGGTCCAGTATTCCCCCCATAATTCGTTGGAAGACCGTGTCGTAATCGACGGTGAAAAATGTGCAAAGGCATCTTGAATATATCGGAGTTGATCATCAGCTGGTCCATTGGGAGATACCGCGACTAGAGCTAATCTATGGCGATTACCTTGTGTCTGCGCGAACGTAATTTCGTTAGTTGTGATTGTAAAAGTATCTGAACCGGATATACGTCCCTTGACTTCAATGTAATATGTAGCCCCTCGATGGTCAGTAGATTGGATGTCGTACCCAGGATTGTTGCGCGGCATCTCGACAGGTTTCCGTCCGAGGGACCGCTCAGCTGCGAGTACAGCTTCGACTGCGCGGCGTTCGACTTCCTCTGTTTGACGAGCGTATGTCGATTGCTTGGTAGGCTCTGTATTTTGTAGTAGCTGGCTTGGGATAACTAGCGCTGTCCCTCGAATCACTGCTGGAACAGCAACCAAAGCTTTAGCGTGGTCGAGTTGTTCGAGCCTGCGCATTAGCCGGGTATCAAGTTCGCGAGCCCGGTTTAGAGCTGTTTCGGCTCGGATTCTGCCGACAGTTCCTGATCTTTCCAGCGCGTTGAGCCGGTTATGTTCACGGTCCCAATGATTGATCTCCGCCAGCAAGCGTTCCGTGACTTGTATGCGGGTACGTTCAGTTTCTGCCTCAAGACGTTCTTTCATCTCGTTCATCCTGGGTGTCAGCCCTTCACGGTAGGACCAGGAACGGATGGTTTTCTCATGATTCTGTTTTGTCCATGCTTCATCAGCGATTGTTGAGATCATCTGAACTTCATGAGATTCTGGACGGTCAAAATCGAGATAGGCAGGGATAGCAGAAATGCTCACCGATCCTTCTGGAGTTAAAAGAGGGTAGTCAAAATGATGCGACACGGTGTCGCTCTCTAAATTCTCGATCCGCTGTTCGACATTGAACATCAGCATGGCAGAAGCAGACTGAGTGCTTCTTCGGTCGACGAAAATTGTGCCTTGTTTGAGAGTATGGCCAAGGTCCTGGATAGATAACTCAATCACCGACTGCAAGAGCGGATGGCCGGGCGCGAGCAGAGACGCGTCAGGCAGACCACTGGACCTAATTCCCGATATTTCGAACGTCACGCGTTCGTACTGCTCGGAAACAGGAGCCCAACGGTTCATCCGCCGAGCCATATCCCTAATTTTCCGCGGTACGCGTGTGATCTCGTAGCGTCCCTTTTCTCGTTTGCGAATTCGTCCTCCTAAACGCTCGAACGCGGGAATGAAAAACGCGGCGATGTAACCAGGTTGGAGGCGTCGTGCACGGGCTGTTTCCATTCGAACTCGAACAGCGTTGAGATCTATGGCGCTGAACATTTCTGGATGCAGCGCACGCTCAGCCAACATGTCTTCTAGCCCGTGTGAGACCCCGGCATCAATAATGTCGTCGAGTTTAGCTTTGACCTGGGGCTGGTCACCGTAACGTATAGCTTCAATGAGCAAGTCACGTAGTGAGCGTTCCTGGAAGGCATCTGTATCGCCAAGGACGTTAAATAGATTGCCGTTGTAGGCAATATCCATTTGTTCAATTTTTGACAGTAAGCGCGCGAAAACTTCGCCTTCACGTGTATCTTTAGCGACCATGTTCCACAAATGGCAGACTTCTCGCTGGCCAATTCGGTGAATGCGTCCGAAGCGTTGTTCGATCCGGTTCGGGTTCCATGGCAAATCGTAGTTGACCATTAGGTGGGCACGTTGAAGATTGAGTCCCTCTCCAGCTGCGTCTGTTGCAAGGAGAACAACGGTGGCTGGATTATGCGTGAAATTTTCCCGTGCGATCTTCCGATCTTCGCGTCGTGTTCCGCCATGGATTGTGATTACGGAGTCTGATCGTCCGAACTGAGCAGTGATCCTATTTTCCAGGTAGTTCAGGGTATCTCGATGTTCGGTGAAGATGATGATTTTCCGTGGATCTTGTGAATCCTTGTGGCTCAAGAGCTGCTCATCGAGGATCGTCCTGAGCTGCACCCATTTTTTGTCGTCATCTTGCAAACGAACTTTTCGTGCTGCTGCAACTAAACCCTCGAGAATCGCGATTTCTGCTTTGAGCTCAGGGATTGTCTGAGCCGCAGTGGCTAAATCTACAACTTGATCTGCCTGTGCTTCGAGGGCTGCACGTTCCTCAGTGGTTGTTTCTTCATCAAAGTCGTCGTATCCGCTGATGGAGAACGAGGGTAGCGAGGAGTCAGGGGAGGGAACTGAGAAGTCGTTCCCGAAGCTTCGCGCACTGGTGGTGGTCTGCTGCATTTCGTGTAGACGTGCATTGAGACGTCCTTGACGCCGTTCCAGAGAACGGAGGATCGCTTCAGGACTTGAGGCGAGTCGACGTTGCAGAACTGTCAGTGCGAAACCAACATTGTTGCCGCGTTTCTTGTCGCCGCTCTGGGAGATCCGTTCAGCTCGTCCCATTTCTGTGCGGACATAGTCCGTGACAAGCTCGTATAGCTCGCGTTCCGCCGGGCTTAGATCGTATTCGACGGTATATGCGCGCCGTTCAGGGAACAGCGGTTTGCCTTCGAAAGTTAGGAGATTTTCCTTCACCATTCGACGCATCAGGCCCTGAGTATCTGTGCGGTGAACTCCCTTCCGATACTGGCCTTCGAACCGATCCTTGTCCAAGAGGGACATGAATAGCTGGAAGTCTTCTTCTTTGCCGGCATGCGGTGTTGCCGTCATGAGCAGGAAATTATGGGATGTCTCTGATAGCAGGCGCCCAAGTTTAAAGCGTTTGGTCTCATCGATTTCTCCGGCCCATGAGGAATAGTGAGCTGACATCCTGTGCGCTTCATCGACGATTGCCACATCCCACGTGGTTTCATTGAGCTGCTCGAGAAGGTCTTCATTGCGTGATAGCTGGTCCATTCTTGCAATGAGGAAAGGATGCTCAGTAAAGACGTTTTGACCTTGGCTCTCATCCGCCATCTGACGGCTGAAAATTTCAAAATTAAGATTGAACTTTTGGGCAAGCTCTTCCCGCCATTGTTCTACCAGCCCGCCTGGAGCCACAATAATGGCGCGCTCACAGTCTGAACGTAGGATGAGCTCTTTGAGATAGAGCCCAGCCATGATTGTCTTACCTGCGCCGGGGTCATCGGCCAAGAGGAATCTCAGTGGAACTCGTGGAAGGAGCTCTTCGTAGACTGCTCGGATCTGGTGGGGCAGCGGGTCAACGTCGGAGCTATTTACGGCCACCATCGGGTCGTAGAGGCCTGCATACTTGATCCGAAGAGCTTCGGCTGCAAGACGGAATTCATCAGGATCCGCGTCGAAAGCTGGTCCCGCGTCGATTTCTTGGATGATATGAAGGCGTGCGACTTCAGAATCTGTGATTGAACGTGAATAGCTGCCACCGTTGTCGTCTCGGAAATATACTTCCGCTAGGTCTGGGTCGATTGATTCGACTGCCACCAAACTGACGTCCCCTGAAGGCAAAAGCCCCCGAATGCGTTGTCCAGCGCGCAAGCTGGTGAGATTCAGTTCGCTACCGTGCATACCGGTTACCTTTCAGGATTCGAGCAATAGGCCAGGATATCGGTGATGTCCGACAGTATGAATGACAGGTTATGTTTAGGGGGTCTTTGGTGTGGTGGTGGCTCCACCTTCTCTAACCCACTTGTCGACTTCGGCAGTCTGGAATTTCCACAATCTTCCGATTTTGTGAGCGGGCATTCCACGATTGGCGATCCAGCCGTAGACAGTGTCTTTGGTGACTCCTAGATGGGCACTTATTTCTTCAGCAGATAGCCAGGACTCATTCACTGTTACTCCTTGGTGCGTCAATAGCTCTTGAAACTAGATTAGCCGGTTTTACCTGTTTTTGACCATGTTTATCAGCTTTTAGAGGTGTGAGGATGCGGAACAGCTCCCGCTACTTCCAAAATCCAGGTGTATTCTTTGATTCTTATCCAGCAAGCTGCACTCGGTGAGACGACCTTTCACAGTTTCCGATCTCCGTGACTTCGTACCGAAAGCTTGTGGTCCGGAACTGGGATCATAGCGTTTTCGGGAAGAATCCTTGATATGTACTATGGATTGAACAGGCGCATTTCAAGGCAGTCGGAGCGTTCTGCTTCGGGTAGGTGTTCCATGGCATCGTTGATGAGTTCTAAGTATTTTCCATATTCCGATGGAGACCACCGGGCTTTGGCAGACCAGCCAATGGAATCTGCAACCTTCTTGTCCAGAATGAGATGGCGCATTTTCTTGTTAGTAGTCTATTGCTCCGACGAGTTGCCCACGCTGTAGAACGGTCAGCAAGGGCAGGGAGAGCTGTAACCCTTACTGAGCGATGTTTGATTAGGGAAGTTCTTTGATCCGTCGATAGAGCGTCGCACGAGACATTCCTATGTCTTTGGCGACTTGGGTCGCTGGCTCGCCGGACTGGATCAGTTTGGCGGCAGTACGGATCTGTGATTCGGTGAAGGTGGGGCGTCGGCCACCGAGATCGCCACCGGTGGTGCGGCGTTTGGTGACGGAGTCGGTGATGCGTTCGCGCTTGATCTCGAGTTCCATTTGGGCCAGGGCTGCCATGACGGTGAAGACCATGGCACCCATCGGCGTTTTCGTGTCCACATCTCCGCCGCCGAGATTCAACACCCGCAATCCGATATTTCGTTCGCGTAGTTCCTCGGCGAGTTCGAGCATTTTCTGGGTGGAGCGCCCGAGCCGGTCCAAAGTGGTGATCACGAGCGTGTCACCCGGATGCAGCGCGGTCAGTGCTCTATCCAAGCCGGGTCGTTTGGCCAGGGCCCCGGAGAGACCATGGTCGGTGTAGAGGTCATCGCGCCGGACGCCGGCAGCGAGGAGGTCTTGGATTTGCCGGTCGGCGTCTTGGGCTTTGGTGGACACGCGGGCGTATCCGATCAGTTTGGTCATCGGTCCTTCAAAAAGTGTCTCGCAACTAAGGGTATAGACCCGATTTTACATCATTGGTTGCGACACATAGTTGCGAGAATTTGGGGGCGTTGAGATTCTGCGGATTTTTCGCCAGGGGATCGGCGTGCGATGAGACGTCTTGCAACCTATGGGTTGCAAGACGCACGCGGAGGGGGGGCTTCAACACTATATTTGTGGATGTGCATTCTTGGAGTTGGAACACCAACCGCGAGCTGGTCATCTGAGTTATTAGAGGAGCGCCCGTATTAGATATTGTTCTTGAGCCAGGTGTTGAGTTTCTCGGACAAGCCGTAAGTTGCCCAGCTCTGACCGTCGACATTGACAACTACTACGTCGTCATTAGTGTCAATGTATTTTTTGATTTCTGTGCGCAATTCGGCTGCGCTTAGAGAAGTATTAACAAAGAAGCTGCTTTTGAGTGGCTTGGCCCACCCGTTATGAGATTTCAGGTAGGCGATCAGAGCTTCGTAATTTTGTCCGGTCTTGTTGAGATCGTAATTGACCCACTGAACTGACATGTCGGCCTCCTTGGCTATTAGTATTTCTTGGATCGACCGCGGGATGCCAGCGGTCGTTGATACTAGTGCTGTTAGCACCGTCTGATGGGTAGATCAAGTATCAGGTGATGTTTGCGATGGACCGGTTTGCTATCCACGGGGTTCGTAGCGGCTGTCTACGAAATATCGGAAATCGGCTAGGGGATCGGCCCCGTGGTTTATTACTGCATCTGTCGTGACGTCGGTTATGGTTTTGCGACCTCGCGGGTATTTTCCGCTTTCAATGATTCGATCCTTCGACGTCAGTAGCAGCTTGCCTTTGGTATCCACAGAAGCGTCCTTTCGTTGAACGTAAGTCAGCATTTGGGTTTCGTAGTACCTAGTTGCTGTCATCAGTAGGTTAGGCCGCACCCAATTTTTTGGTACCAGCAGTAGCGGAACTCCATTGACGGAGGGTAGCTCGAACGTACCTTCGTCCCATGTGCAGGATTGAGGATTCCAGATCTGGTGATCAGACTTGATCATTTTGTGTGGAGCTGCCCTAAATTCCGGATATTTCGCGACCATCGCCGAAGTGAACTCAGCCAGTGGTTTGAAGATAATTCTCGTTGTGAGGTCTGACGTGATGTCGTTACCTACGCCGTCAATGAAGAGCGGGATATCTTCGATCCATTTCAAGGTCCCTATGCGCAATAACGCGTTGGCATTTGTGGACAACGTCTCCCAGATCCACTGGCCGACTTCCTCTGAGCCGCCATGGCCGTTAATGCCACTCTTGGCTAGGCCTAACCGAGTCTGTTTCGGTTCCCTAAAATGCTGAAGCAGTTCGAGGGCACGGTAGTTATCCGCTGAGGAACTCGACTTTATGTAGTTCGTGACCGTATCGAAAAAGGTTCGAGTGCACTGGTTGGCGTCCGCGTTGTAAGGGGACGGGTTCTTTTCGATTCGTATGGCACGGGGGTCGACAAAGAGTCTTGTGTCCGTATGAGCGTTGACGTCAACAAAGGGGACGGGCGCACTGATCTTGAAGTGCTCTGTAATGGACTGGTGGTTGGTCACGGTGGATCTCCTGTCAGGTTGCCTTCATAGTATCACCCTTAGGGTGAAGAAGGCTAGCATTTAAATTTCTTCTGTTTTCATACTAGGATTTAAGGAGAGTGTTCTGATGATGTATGTGCGCAATCACCCCTAAGGTGATGACGAGGGGGCGTTTTGCGTATAGAATATGAAGATGAAGAGCTTCGGCGCCTGGCTGAAGACCACTTTTTTGCGCAAAAAAAGTGGGGACCAGACGTAGTCACTGCTTATAGGAAAAAGATCCAGCTTATTAGAGCAGCAGTAGATGAAAGAGACCTTCGAGCAATTCGTTCGTTGCATCTTGAGCAACTCTCCGGAGATCGAAATGGTCAGTGCTCAATCAGATTGAACATTAAGTTTCGGCTCATTCTCTCTTTTGTCACCAGAGGGGATCGAGTGGCCGTGGTTCTAGAACTAAATAATCACTATCGATGAAGGGGAGATGCCGGATATGACTGCCATACTTGCCGAAGCATTCCCTGCCGGGGGCTACCTGGCTGATGAACTTGATGCACGGGGCTGGACTCAAGCAGAGTTTGCCGAAATTCTAGGTCGCCCATCCCAATTCGTTTCGGAGATAATTTCCGGCAAAAAGGAAATAACCCGAGAGTCTGCGGCTCAAATAGGCGCAGCATTAGGAACGAGCCCTGAGATGTGGCTCAATCTTCAAGATGCTTACTATCTTTGGAAGCAAAAGCGAAACCCTAGCCTTTTGAGACAGCTAGATGAAGTAAAGCTGAGAGCCCGTTCCAACGAACTCGCACCTGTTGCTTTATTGAGAAAACGCAGAATTATTAGCGCGCGAGATGCATATGGTGAAGCCGAGCAGCTATGCGAACTCTTTGGTATGGAAAGCGTGTTCGATGAACCTAGTCTTCCCATGGCTGCACGTAGGAGTAACCATACCGAAGAAGTTTCCTCTATCCAGCACACGTGGCTTGCATGCGCCTATCGTCAGGCTGAGCAGAAAACGGTGGGTAGATTCAATAAGTCATTCTTCACCGATCTCGCTTCGAGAGTGAGCCAGATAGTCAAGCGCCCTGAGGGGTTTCTTGACTTGCCCAATGATTTTTCGGATGTTGGAGTTCGGCTCGTTTATGTCGAGGCTTTCCCTGGGAGCAAAATTGACGGTGCATCGTTCCTTCTGAACGACACACCAGTGATTGCTTTGTCGGGTCGAGGCCAAAGACTAGATAAAGTACTATTTACCCTTCTTCATGAAGCTGCACATGTAGTACTCGGCCATATTGAGAATGGGTTAGTTGTAGATGATGCTGACGGCGAGCCGTCGGATTCTAGAGAGGAAGAAGCTGACTTATTAGCTTCTTCCTGGATTCAGAAGCAAAAAATGGATAGCCTTCCCGCTCGAATCAGCCATGATTGGGTCACGCGCGTTGCCGACAAAAATGGTATTCATCCTATCGTTGTCACAGGACAGTTGCAGAAGGCCGGCAAAGTGAACTGGAGAAGTACCTTGGTTAAAGGTGCACCTACTGTGGTTAGCTACCTCCAAAAATGGGAAAGCGACTCAGCATAGGATCATAGATCGTCCAAACCATTTTCTGGTGAAACCAGTAATTCTGAGTTGTGACCTATGAGCGGGTCAAGCTTCTGAGACAAAATCTTTGATTTTTTCCTAAATAACCTCAAGCCGTAAGAACTCGCGAAATCCGCTCCTCATAAAAATCCGAAACCACCCGAGAGCTAAACCTGCCATTACTCGTATGCGGGCGGTTCCGTTGTACCAAATCTCGATTTACCCCATCATCGCGATCCGAGCCGCTATGACGATAGTGAGCGAATTGCTAGAAGACGAGAGTCTCACCGGTGCTGATCTGAACGAGGATTTTGTCGGGAACTGGGTAAGATTCGGGTGCGCTTGAAGCTGTGTTGCTTCAATACTCGTGAAGCAGAGATATTTTTGCTACATAGTTTCTGGCACTGAGTTTTGCGACGAAACTCGCATGGAATTATGTTGATTTTTCAACTGCCGGAGATTCTCGTCGACGCAGGCGGATTAGCGTGTCATAAACGACCGTTTTTGACAGGGGTTGAGCTTCATGCCGAACCGTGATTGTGAATCGCGAAATTAATTGTCGCGGTTTTCGCAGGTTTCGTTGACGACAAATTGCCAAAATAGCCCACCGATCGTCAAATCGGCGGGCTATTCCTATCGCCTGATTTTAGGAGATCCGGAATCCAGTACTAATGTCCTGCTCCAAGCTTGCCACCCATGCGTTCACGCATCTTCAGGCTAGCCTGGTTCAGCCCTTCAATCTCCACAGTTTTACCGTACTTGGCGTACTTTTCAGTGATTGAATCCAGGGCTGCAATCGTTGAGGCATCCCAGGTATGTGACTGGTACATGTCAATGACCACATGCTCAGGGTCTTCGACGTACTGGAACTGGGTGTACAGGTCGTTGGAAGATGCGAAGAATAGTTCACCGTTGACAACGTACTTAGCAATTCGCTCCCCAAAGTGCTCCTCGATGCTGCGTTCCACGGTTACGAGGTGTGCCACGCGGTTGGCGAACAGCACCATGGCGGTCAGCACGCCGACACCGACGCCGATAGCCAAGTTATGGGTCGCGACAGTGAAGATCACGGTGATCAGCATGACGGTGGTTTCACTCTTGGGCATCATGCGCAGGGTGGATGGTTTGATGCTGTGCCAGTCGAAGGTGGCAATGGATACGAAGATCATGACTGCGACCAGGGCAGCCATAGGGATCAACGCCACTACGTCACCGAGTGCGACCACCAGGATCAGCAAGAACATTCCCGCCAGGAACGTAGAAATTCGGGTGCGGGCACCGGAGGCTTTGACATTGATCATGGTCTGCCCGATCATGGCGCAGCCGCCCATGCCTCCGAAGAACCCGGTGATGATGTTCGCGGCACCTTGCCCCCAGGATTCGCGGGTCTTGTTCGAGTGGGTGTCAGTGACATCATCAACAAGCTTGGCCGTCATCAAGGATTCCAAGAGCCCCACGAAGGCCATAGCCAGAGCATAAGGGAAAAGGATTTGCAGGGTTTCAAAGTTCAAGGGAACGTCAGGGAAGAAGAGAGTTGGAAGGCTTTCTGGCAACTGACCCTTGTCACCGACGGTAGGAACAGTAATCGAGGCTAGTACCGTAATTAATGTCAGTACGACGATGGCCACCAGTGGTGCCGGAACTACTGTGGTGAGTTTCGGCAGGCCAAAAACGATTAGCAAGCCCAGTGCTGTCAATGGATAAACCAGCCATGGGACGCCGAGTAGTTCAGGCGCTTGGGACATGAAGATCAAAATGCCAAGAGCATTGACGAATCCGACCATGACCTGGCGCGGGATGAAACGCATCAGTTTGGCTACGCCAAGCACCGCCAAAACTACTTGGAAAATGCCCGCAAGAATGACTGCGGCGATGAAGTAGTCCACTCCATGGCTTTTGACCAGAGGCGCGATGACCAAGGCGATGGCTCCGGTGGCGGCCGAGATCATGGCGGGACGACCGCCAAGGAACGCGATGGACACCGCCATGGTGAAGGAGGCGAAGAGCCCGATGCGGGGGTCGACTCCGGCGATGATGGAAAATGCAATGGCTTCGGGGATGAGGGCCAGCGCGACGACCAGTCCGGCGAGGACTTCGGTTTTGAGCAGGCGCGGGGATTTGAGGACGCGAAGGACGGATTGTCGTTCTGTCGGGGATAGTGCTGGGGGTTGAAGTGTGGGTGTGCTCATGGTGATGACTCCAATCGAGTTGGGCAGAGATGTATCCCTGGGATTCATGTGGTTTAGGTGCGCGTCGTTGCGCTGTGAAAGTCTTAGGGGTGCGCTGTAATGTGTTGATTCAGCGCTGCCGAATTAAACTCTAACCTAACGTAAGGGTAGAGTTTAAATTGAGAGATTGGGGTTTCCAGGTGAATGATGCAGTGAAGCGCACAGATCAGCGGGTCTTGCTGATTGGTGACATGGTCAATGCGACGGGCCTGTCGCATCGGACAATCCGGCATTACGATGAAGTTGGATTACTGCCGGCCAGCACTCGTAGTGAGGGTGGTTTTCGGCTTTATAGCGACTCCGATTTGCAACGCATGTTGGTTATCCGTTCGATGAAGCCGTTGGGCTTTACCCTCGAAGAAATGGGAGAGCTGCTAGATGCGATTGATCGGCTTCAAGAGGTTCCGGAGGATGAGATAGCACGAGCTAGGCTGAATGAATATTCTCAGCGTGCTGTGATTAAGCGGGATAAGCTCGCTCATAATTTGGCGCGAGCTGACAAGTTCATTGCCGATCTGCGATCCAAGTAGCTCTCTCTTATAAACGAACGATTGCGCGACTTAAATCAGCTGACGCAAATTCTTCTGAACAGTTACGTAAAGACAAATAGCCATATAACCGTATATATGGCTATACGGTTAGCCATATATACGGTTAAATGGTCATTCATCTCTGCCTTAGCCATAGTTGGATCTCTTCAAGCTGCCTGCTTCCCTGGCCTAAACCCTTCCTTGACCCCCGGTTGAGCTGCTCACGGATTCTTAGGCAAGCGAACCCCTGTTGCCTCTCTCGCGCTCTGCGCGTCAAAGAGGCTGCCGGTGTTTGTGCGGCAGCTGGTCAAGCGGGTGCTTGCGCCGGGGGTTGGGGGGCGGCGCTAGCCCCCTGCCACCACATGTTCTACTGACTTTATAGATACCCTTGAGCGCATCGGTTTGTTAATTTCGTCTAACCAGTGAACATCCCTATTGTTTGGGGCTTTTGAGCGGCTCAAGACCCTCAAAAGCCCCTTAAGTAGATATTTAACGAATCGGCATATTCATTGCATCGTCTTCATCATCGTCAAATGGAATAATCGCAACCGGCTCGGACTCTTCTGCTAACAAGCCTTCCCAAGGATTCGTAGGCTCTAAGTTTTCTGGCTCCCTGCACTGTATCTCCTTCTGCGGTCCACCCTCAACAGGCTCTAAAACTGCTGGTTGTTCTTCGGCTACCACGCTGCCCGCTGCTGCCATACGCTCTACAGGCTTCACCGGTACAGCCTTAGGCACATCAGTTTTACGAACCTTGACTTTCTCCACCATACGCGGGCTTTTCACCACTGCTACGACTTCGCCAGGGTTCAAGTTACGCAACACATTAGGATGCAGCGTGAACACTTCAACCTCGCGGACGGTGCCCTGACCACTTGCCCGCGCCTGAGTGCCCAACAGGTCTTTATCTTCAAAGGTTTGTAGGGTCTCTTTCATTGCCTGACGGGTGCCCAGCATGTCCGAGAGCTCATCAGCCTTAATGTCGATTTGGTGAAAAATCTTCACCGCCGTATTGGTCATAAGGCGATCTTTAAACCCGTTATCGATGGTCTCAAGAGCTGTAAGCGTCTGAGCCGAGAGCATGGACGCGCCGCCATGTGAGCGGGTGCGTTCCACAACGTCGACCAGGTTTGACCCACCCAGGGCAGAAAACTCGTCCACAATCAGCAGATTAAGGCGATTCTGTACCCCGCTGCTATCGAGGTGCCACTTCTTTTCCCCCAGGTCAGCCATAGCCGCAACATAGTCACTAATCGCTAGGTTGGCAATAAATTGTGAGGCTTCAAGGTCACGGGCTGCGTCCATATTGAAGAGAACGATGTCCCCGCCTTCGATAGCTGCCCGCAAGTCTAGTCCGGTCGGTTCATCAATCAGGACGTTACCGGCTGCGCCTTCGGCCACTACAGCAAAACGTGAGCGCATACCGGTTGCAGCGGTGGCAACCTCTTTATCTTCGGCTACCTCAGCGAGGAAATTTTCAATTTTGGCTGCGGTGTCCCGGTTACTCATGGAGTCTTTGACTGCTGCGAGTACCGTCAGGCGCATCATCTTAGCGACATGTTCAATATCCATCCGCCAGGGCTTGACCTGCCTAGCTTCGGTGTAGGTCAGTCCATCGTAAACGGCTGCCTCTAACGCCCTGAGTGCAAGCAGGGTAAACCGTGAGCCGGGACGCTGGTAATGCGCCTCGCTAAACCCGCCCGCCTCGGCATACTGTTCAGCGCGAATCATGATGTTTCGCCGGTGAGTGGCAGACCCATGCCGAATAGGGCTATAGGTGCTCGTCGCCCCGTGCCCGTCTTCGGTGATGATGTGAAACTTACGCCCGGTTGCAGCGGCAATAGCTCCTAGGGCTACGGTAATATCTGGCTCCGGCTTCATGGTGATAAACACCGTGCCGATTCTAAAAGGCTTGGCGGCAGGTGCCAAGGTTAGCCCCTTGACGATCTCAAGAATGGTCGTGGTCTTACCGTAACCACTGGGACCAAAAATAGCGGTATGCAGCCGCAAGGCAGAGAGCGGAACATCAAACGGTTTCAGGGTGCTCTCAGTAGCACCTAGGCGAACGGCTAGCTGGTCAAGATTTTTCACCGGCTTAGGGTTAGCCCATGCCTTCATTTTCTTCTGCGCCGCTGCAACGTCTTTAGCGGTGCGCTTAGGTGCTACCTCTTCACGCCACTCTGGTTGATACCGTCTCCGCACCACAGCAATAAGACCCGCAACCACAACAGCCACCGGCAGACCAAACCACAGTTGAGCAACCAACCACCCCGGCAGGTGACTGGAAGCGAAAGAACCAAAGTCGGTGAGTCCGGCGCCCTGAACATAGTCCCGCACATCCCGAACCCACAAAAAGTAAGACCTAAACCCACCACCGATAAAAGCGGCAACACTGCCCACCACCCCGACAACCAACGCCCACTTAGCCCACCTGACCCGCGCCAAAACAAAAAGAAAAAGAATAGAGGCTAAAGCCACTACCGGATTCAGCACACCAAGAATAAGCCTTGCACCGCGCCCGTAAGCTACCAACGTACTTGTTTCAGGCTTTAGTTCAGTATCGCGTAAACGCACCCTAGGAGATTGTGCCATTTCTATTTCCCACCTTCATAAAGTTCAACCTGAATTTTTGGTTTACCCCCCACAAGCGGCAAATCATTTTTCAAAGAATCATAAACATCAGAAACACGAACCCAAGCAGCCGGGGCAACATAATACTTAACCGCTGTAACCTTCGGCGAGTTCGCATAACCAGTCATCAAAGAATGTAATCTTTTACGATCTTTCGGGCTGTGCTCATACTCGATATAAAACATAGCCGAATCTTTCTTAGCTACCATATCCGGAAACACCTGAACAGACCGACCCCCGACAAAACGATTCAATGAAAAAATAGCGGCATCATCATTAGCTAAAGCCGACATATCAAGCCGCCGCATTTTAGTTTCACCAAAAATCTCATATCCAGGATTCCGCCGGTGAAAGTCAATCGCAATATCAACCAAAGTTTTATCATGCTCAAGCTGCGCCAGCTTTACGCCCTTAGGGCTATTCTCAGCAGGAAAACCTAGATACTCTAAACCCTCACGCGAAACAAAATAAAACTTACGCGGAAAATTCAAGGTCTTAGAATACGTCACTAACCCCAACTCCGTGAGCCTAGCCAACCTCCGCCAACTCATTTGCGCCGACATACCCATGTACTCCTGAACCTGCTCTGAAACCACAAAAGCCCAGTTAGCCATGAACTCTAAAATCTGCCGGTCTCGCTCCACAAGAACCATCATTAGCACTTACCTTCCATCACTAAACGCACCTCAAAAATCCCTGTGACCTCTCTTGCTTCAACCACACTCAAACCCTCCATTAGCCTGCACTGATTCACCATCACTTCCCTTTCACCTTCAATCTTCACTGATCTCTATCACTCACCACTATCTACTGCCTCAACTCCTTTAACCTCTCTACCAACACCACCTGGTCAACACCATAAACAAACCCTCCTGTCCCTCTACTTACCGCCTGCCCCCAGTGCCAACCGAATAAAGCCGAACTCACCGACACCCCACACACAACGAGGGACGAGGAGGGTGTGGGGTGTCGGTGAGGGAGGCTGAATGAACGTTGATAGCACTGGGGGCAGGGGGTAAGCATTTCTTTACGGTCTTGTTTATGGTGTTCTTTACGGGTGGTGTTGTTAAAAACAGTACCCTCAGAGCTGGCCCTGAGGGTACTAGCTGCCGGTGTTTTACACCTGTTTTTTATCGCCTTCTGAGGCGTAGGCTGCCCAATAGGATTCCACCGCTTCACAGATAGCTTGCCCGTATGAAAGGTCATTTTCGACCTTGATGCGCTTGAGCATTTCCCGAACCTTAGGGCTAACCATCGTGGTGAGCTGTACCCGGTTGGGGCTGTAGGGCAGATCAGGATTTTCTACAGGTTTACCGCGTGACATTCTTGTGTATCTCCTTGTTCCTAGAGTCCTGCAACAACTGATGCTGAAACCTCTATCAGTGCCCGGTGGGTCTTAGGGGTGAGCTTGTCCCAATCGATCGCCCCACCGTTTTCTAGTGAGGTTTCCCAGGGCAAAACATGCACAGCTCGCACATGCTGGGCTAGGTGGTTTTGGATGCGCTCTAGGCGTTCCTTATCTACCTTGGCTTTAGTCCGGTCTTTATTCTTTGCTGAATCAATAATGACGGCAACAGAGTTTTCTACCTTTTCCTGATAGCCCTTTTTAATAAGAGCATCAATAGTTTCTGCTGCGGTCTGCGCTGAGTCCTCAGCATTAGAACAAACAATAACCATTTCATCGGCGGTGGCTGCTGCTGCCTGCCAGGTTGAGGCATTAGAAGCGTTACCAGTATCAATAATCATCATGCGATAAAAAGAGCGCAATAAATTATGAAGAGAGATAAAACCTTCACCGTTAATAACGGGTTTGTCGCTGCCCTGGTGTTGTGATGCTAAAAGGTCAAACTTATTTTCACCCTGGGGACGCACAAAGTTAATTAGTTCTGCTGTTTGACCTGAATTTTCAAAGAAACTCATTTCGTGCAGCAAATCAATAGCGGTGTTAGTTGTATTAGCTTCAACCGGTGAACGGTAGGCTAAAGTACCTCTGTTTTCATTATTGTCCCATGCTAAAACTGTTCCGCCTCTAACACGCCCTAAGACGGAGGATAGAAGATAGGCAACGGTGGTTTTACCTGCTCCGCCTTTGAGGTTTGCAACCATAATTGTTTTGTGAGATTTAAGTCCTCGTTGAATTTCACGGCGTGCTTTTCGCTCGGATAATTCTTCATTGCTAGGTGCTAGGGATAGACCAAAAGAGTTCAGCATCCCGCGCCACCCTTGACGCGCTGGTTCTTCTGCTGTGGTCGGCTTGGCAGTGTAAAACTGCTCGGCGGTGGGCTTGCTCGTGTTGGTTGCAGCATGGGCGGCCACGGACGGGCGGCTAACTGCTGTGGGCTGAGGTGCTGCTACCGGGGCGGGGCTGACCGGCTCACTGGCTTTAGTCTCTGCTGCCTCTTCGCGCATGGTCCTACCCTCAAGAACAGGCATATCTAAAGCGTCATCGTCCATCTCGTCTAAATCAATGGGGGCGATAGGCTCCACCGGTTCAGCCTGGGGTTCTTTGACTGCTGGCTGTGCTGCCTGTTGTGGCACATCAATTTTTGAGACCTTACCTGAGGCATACCGTAGCCCAATGGGTTCTTCACCCTGGACGTGAACAGCTATATCTGTGCTGCCTGTGGCTGCTGCTTTCTCCTGGATAAGACCTAAGAGCCTTTTGCGCCCGGTCTCTTTATCGGTGATGTTCTCGGTGTAGGTGGTTCCCTCTAGTTCTAGGGTGAGAGTCTTTGTGGTGATATGTGCGGTATTCATGGGTTTAGTCTTTCTATTTGTCTGAGGGGTCTGGGGGGATAAGAAATGCGTTAGGTGCGCTGGGGTCGTCCATGCTGATAGGGTCGCGCTTTGAATACTTGTGTCCGGGTGGGGCTAGGTAGTTGTTGTTGTATTCGGAAATGATGAAGCTGCCGTCTTCGGCTACTGAGTCAATCCAAGCAACATGCCCGTACTCTCCAATGCCAGAAGCTCCATTAGCCCCCCACCACGCCACGCTGTTAGCGGTGGGGGTGGTCGAGACTTTCCAGCCTCTTGCTTGCCACCCTTCGCGCCATTGGTAGCCGTTACCTAGGCGTGAGCCTGAGCCGTTGGTGTACTTGAGGTTGTTTATATCCCCGCCTAGGTACTCGTTTACCTTCCACATGGCGTATGAGGTACATTCGCCATAGAAAAATCCCATAGGGTCAGGTGCCCAAGAGTTAGGAGGAGTCACTACGCCGCCGTCTCCGTATTCACCCCAGGGGTAGGTGTTATTGGCATCGGCATTGCCTCCGGGGTTGCCCTTGCAGCTATCAGCGTTCGCCGGTGTAGATTCGGCTGCGTCCTGGGCGTTATCTGACCTGGTTTTACCTTCTCGTTCTACATCTATCCCTGCCTCGGCAATAATGGCATCAGCATAAGAAATGCTGGAGGTGTAGTGGTCAGGGTTTGAGTTTTTCTGTACCCGGTTAATAGCGTGAGACTCTGGCAGATTTTCCCACCCTGCTACATCTGCTAGCCCTCCGCCTTGGCGTTTAGCACCAAGGATAAAGAGCTGGGCGGCTATCTTGGGGTTCATGCGCTCTTCACGGGTGCCCCACCACTCTTGTTGTTGCAGTACGCCGATAGAGCTGGTGAGGCTGCCGTCAGGGTTTCTTACCCCGTGAATATCATCGCCGTAACCGATGTTCTCTAGGGTTGATTCTCCAAAGGCTGCAATGATGATAAGGCGGCTTGTTTTACCGGAATAACCAAGTTCTGCCACGCCTTCATCAATCAGTTTTGCGTTCTCTATCTGGTGAGCGCGGAACTCGGCACTACCTCGTAGATTTGAGTCTTCGCCGCTGCCCCCGGTAGTTGGACGGCAAGCAGAAACATTAGTTGTAGTCCCACCGCCTGTTACTCCCCCGGTGATGCTGCCCAGAAGAATCAGAGCACCTAAGAACAGCGCCATAATAAGAAGCAGGGGCAAAAAAAACTTCCTGAGCAGGGCAAAGGTCGCTATTCTCAGCCCGGTTTTTGTTACATCAGTTAGTGCGCTCATTCACTGACACCCTGCCAGTTCTTTAGCTGCGCATCGGTTACTTTCCAGTTCTCGCCCTCGTCCATCATGGTGGTTACTTCCCATTGGAGGCGTAGCTTCTGACCGGTTGAAGCTAGAACGGTGGTCTCTAGTACCCGTGAACGGCGTATTGAGGTATCGCGGGGCTGGTCGCCGGTAGGGTCTT
The DNA here is from genome assembly GCF_039543885.1 of Rothia endophytica. Classification (NCBI taxonomy): domain Bacteria; kingdom Bacillati; phylum Actinomycetota; class Actinomycetes; order Micrococcales; family Micrococcaceae; genus Rothia; species Rothia endophytica. Next base: position 61,875 of record NZ_BAABKP010000004.1, on the reverse strand, counting down.
TGACCTCAATCTTTTCTACTGCCACCGGTGCCGGTAGTACATCGGCAGTGTCGTTCCCGTAGGCATCAAAACCGCTCATATCCTCAATGGCTGAATAAGGTGTTACCCACTCTTTGACTCGCTCAAAGTCGTTGGGTTCTGCTGAGTCGCGGCTGTTGGTGATGGTGATAAATCCACGCATGACGCTTTCAGCGTCTTTGGTGTCCACCTCTGGTTTACTCGCTGGGGCAATAGTGACCGCGCTGGGGTCAGCTGCCGGACGTCCTTCTACTGCCTGGGGTTTATCACCGTTGAGATAGCTTGCTGAGGTGCTGGGGGTGTTCGCCTCTGAGCTCGGGCTAGTGGTGACTGGTGCCGTTATTTGCTCCGAGGTCTGGCTGGTGCTGTTATTCCATTGGATAAAGCGCCAGACACCAAGGGCTAGCAGAAGCAGCAGGATAACCGCGATAATCAAGCGTTTACCGTTTCGAGGTTTCCCGCTGGGTGCTGGTGCTTCGTTGATACGGCGGAACTGTTGGGGTGCTTCTTGCTCGTCTTCGAGGTGGTCAAAGATTTCTAGCTCGTCTTTGCCGTTGTTCATCTCAGTTTCCTGTTCCTCTAGCTCTCATAGCTGCCTGACGGACTTTGATTGCTTTGGGCTTCATCTGTCGCGGGGCTGTGGGGTTAGCCCTGCGTGAGGGCGGGGGCGTTGTGCGTAGCCCGTTTTGGATGGGTGCCGGTCGCAGTGCCCGTGGCTGGTGGTTGCGCTGACCGTTTGATGCTGCGCTTGTAGCGGGGTGGGTTTCATGTGCTGGTTGGTGCATGCTACCCCTACTACTGGCGGGACGGCCGGCTGCCGATGCCGGATAGTTCTCGCGCACGGGCTTTGTCCCTGACGATGAAGGCGCAAAAGAGGGAGCACCTGCTGTACTCGGTGCCCTGTTAGACGATGGGCTAACAGTTTCTCGATAACCAGTTCTAGGGGAGTAACTTCCCTGACGTACGACACCGCTAGCAGGCGCGCTCTGGTGGAAGTTACCGGCATTTTTCCCTGTCTTATTCATCCCCATTGGGGGGTTAATAATAGTTGGGGTATTCGGTCGGTGGGTTTGTGGATTTACTGGGTGTGATGAACTGTGTAAACGGTTGTGGTTGGTGAGTTGGCGGGTTGTTGCGTCCTGGCGGTGCATATTGCGGTTTAGCCCGTTTGTCCTACCTTCTGCCCCCTGAGTGCGGTTGGTATTACTCATAGTGCTGTTGTTGCTGCGGGCACTGCGGTAGCTCATAGCACTGTTAAACATCTTCCGCATCGTGACAGCCTGAACCATGCGCGAGAGCGAACGCCCAAAACCGCCGCCGCTAGTGCTAGCACTGCCGGTAATAGTTGCCACGGTGTGCTTAAGTCCAAAAGCTGCCAACAGAACAACTAGAGAAACAAAGAACTGCCGCCCCCACGTCATATCTGACATGCTGATTTGGGTAACAACACCGATAGATACTGAGAGCATCAGCATTGCAATAATGTTTGCCATAACTGCCCCGCCGAGCATCATTGCCCAGGTAATAAGCCACGAGCGGGTAACGCCTGGAATCATGCCGAGCGGTAGGAAAAATACACCGAGCAGAAGAAGCAAGAGAGCTTGGAAGAAGGCAATCACCGCGCTAAAGACGAGGGAAGCAATCAAAAAACCCATGATAATAACGAGTAGACAGGCAATGATGGTTGAGCCTAGTTTGTGAGACCACGCATCTCCGGTGATGATTTGACCGGCTGCTGAGTCCTCCCCTACCTCTTTAAGAACGGTGTCTTCTAAGAAAGTTTTTTTATCTTTGCTGGTTTCTTTTGTTAGAAGCTCTTTGCCGTAGGTCTTGCATGTCTCTACTGACCCGAACTGAGCTACACACCAAGGAGTAACCACCATTTGCCGCCACACAGCATCGGTAGCCTGACGGGCGAACCCCTGAGAATCGGTATTACCGCTAAAGCTCACGTCCTGATATTCAAACGGCGCGGTCGCTGACCCGCCACTACTTGTACTAATAGCGGTTACTACCGTGTTACCGGCTGCGCGGGCAGTCTCAAGACCAGAAACCCAGACATTGGGAAACAGTGCAAGTGAAATAGCTGCTACTGCTGTAATGACCAATGTCAGAAGACCATTTAGCACCGCTTTTTCTCTGAGGTAGTCAAAGTAGGTAAAAATTGCTCCCAATGCCAAGCAGGAGGGAAAGAGCCAGCCAAGGGATTCTGTAGCGGCTGCGCTTAAGAACGGTGAAATGTCTAAGGTATCTTCAAAGGCTATGGCTGACCCTAGAAGCCAGCTCATAATGGCAACAATGATGTAACCAATCTCCGCTACGGTGAGCATTACAGTTGAGGCTAGCCCGGTCATAGTGGCAATAACCGGGTTAGTGATACCGCCTTTGGTGGACTCGACAGAATAGGCGCTAGTAGGTACATCTTCCACGAGGGTTTTAGCTCCACCGTTTGACCAGTCTTCTAGGGGGATAAGTGAGCTGATACCGGTACCGCCGTCTGCTGCCTGGGCTAGGGCGGTGCCTAGCCAGAAGGTGACAAAAAAGGTGGTAAGAAAGATTTTCCAGCGGCGCTTATCCATGGCTCTAATGCCCCGGTATAGGGCTACGAGAGGAACCCACCGCCAGGCTTTTTTACTGGTCTCTAAGAGGCGGGCTGTTGTTGTTGGGTCGAGGGTCTTCATGATTAACACCCAACGCCGGTATCTTCACTCAGTGCCCAACAAGCAGGGTCTTTTTCTGCAAGGTGTTCTTCAGTAATAACGTCGTATTCTTCGACTTTCCATTCATCATTGACTTTTCTCAGACCGAATACATCTTTATTCCCTTTTTCATCAGGAATAACTACGGCGTAACCGTCTTCTTTCCAAGTAGTAACTGACTCAACCTCTGTGGGGTGCCCTGACCAAACAACTTGGTCAGTTTGGTTGTTACAGTCCGACCTTCCTAAGGTCATTTCACAACGCTCTTTCTCGGTGCCAACAACATATGCTTGAGCAACCTTCACAGCCTCAGACTCAGCAGACGAACAACCCGTCAAAACCAAACCCAAACCAGCAACTACAACCATTCCTGCTACACGTTTCACGCTGCAACCTCCACATTCTCTACATCAACATTCATTGCAAAATCTTTAGGGTCAGTAGACATCAACCGCGCTACCTCACCAGACGGGAAATCAAACTGAACAACGGCCACACGCTCGCGCCAGTCCCTCACCAGCGCCCGCCCCTTAATGAGCTGGTCACTCTCCGGGTCAGTCGCCAACGAACGAATACGCTCACGGGTCTCAGCATTAACCGGCAAACCTAGGAGCTTCGCCGCCGCGTCCTGCTGCTCTTCTGAGGTGAACTGAAAAATCCGAACCCCCGATAGCTGCTCAACCAAACCCGGCATAGATGCAATAGATGTGCAGTCCTGGGTGTCATACGCCAGACCAGTGTTAAACGCACGTCCCATACGCGCCACTTGGTCAAGGAATGCCGCCCCGTTGGTTGCCCGCATCATAATGTGAACCTCAGGAACAGCCACCAACTTACGCATAGCTCGCAAGCTCTTTGCTGAGGAAACATGCAGCGCAAAATTAGTAATGCCCTGAATGAGTGCCACTGATAGGCGGTTTTGCGCGTCCCAGTCAGCAAAATCAAGGTTTTCATTAGGCAAAGAAAGGTTCTGAACCTGAATAATCCACAAACCGGGCTTATCCGTCAGAGCTATATCACCGGTCGGCTTGCCCAAGACAATCTTGCCCACCGGCGTTTTTGCTAGGTCTTTGAGGTACTCAGCAAAAGAACGAACGTCCTTATCCTCAGCCTGAGCCATGCGCTCAATAACTCCATAGGTTGAAGGGTCCTCAGCTTCTTCGGATTCTTCGGTGGCGTAGCGCAAAGATGCTGAGGTTGCCACATCTACCTGTCGGCGGTCTTTCGCTTGCATCATCAAAATGGACTGAACGGCAATAGGGGCTTCTGCCCTGCCCAAAGCGCGGAACATATCAGCTGCCCCGCTGTGGGTCTCGTCCAGCTCAATCACGCCAGAAGGAACGCCATAATGTGCCGCCACTAGAGAGATACCGCCGCAGTCTCCTTTGGGGTCGAGCATACAGAACCAAGAAGACTGTTCTAGTGCCTGAGAAACCATCTCAAGGCCCATTGCAGTTGTCTTACCGCGTCCGCTTCGTCCTGCATAAGCTGTTGAAGTCGTATCACCTCGTTCACCAGATGATGCAATAGCAGAACGGAAAACTTCGGTAGTCGTTCCTGAGGTGTAGCCAACCGCTCCCCCGGCGCTGTCACCGACTTTAGAACCTGCCCAGAAGAAAGACCCATAAAAGGCAACATCCGTTTGAACGTGCCCCATATCAGTAACTCGCACCGAATCCCCCGGCATGTTCTCAAGCCAGAGATCACGCTGTTCATCTTCACCGCGCGAGAGCAAGATTTCCTCCTGCATAAAGAAGTCAGTCACCGCCTGAATATTGTCCTCAAGCTCCTCACGGGTAGGCGCTGAGATAATCAAGCGGCTATTGTGCTCTACAAGGTAAGTACCACCACGGCGAATATCTTTCAGCAGCGCCTCGTTTGCCAGCTCCGCATCCTCAATCTCTTCACTGGTCTCACCAGCAGAAGTTTTAGATGCACTTTGACGCTGTTCTTTAGCAGTACGCCGCGCCTCGTTCACCTGCTTAATAGCGTCCTTTTTAGGCACGTTCTGGAAACGAATCGACACATCAGCATAAACAGGTACTTGTACCGGCTCCCCGGCATCGTCTTGCTCCATACGGGTGATGTATGAAAGCAATGTTGCCCACTCTGAATTACCCGGCGCGGTGACTTCTTCGGGCATATCAATCATGGGCAAGATAGCCTGGTACATCACCGGCTCCCCTGCCTCATTCAGCAGCTCTAAATGGTCTGAATAGGGAATGACCTTTGATGAAAGAAGATGCTGCAACCCTGCCCCGGTAATCTTGCCCTTAGGCGGTACAGGAGCTTTAGTTCGCCCGGTTTCCCGTGAGAGCATCCAGGCAATTTTTTCAGCATCTGCCAACTTAGCCTTAAGCGGTGAGCCGCCTAAGGTCTTCAAAATACGGCGGGCGCTGCTCATGTAGTGGGTTAGCTCTTCATCGCTCAAAGGGTCTGCATGTAGACCGGTTGCAGCGTTAGCACCGCGCTTAATCGCCTGAGCTGTTGCGGTGTCGCGTTCTTCCAGTAGAACTCCCAGCATCACATGGCGCTGCGGCAGCCCTAAGGCATCAATACGCGCTGCGTAGTCCTGTGCCCACTTATCACCGTCTGCATAATCAGCATCGTATAAGTCACGTACTGACTCGTAATACTGGCTGCCATCGATTTTTGACCACATAATTTTTAGGTGGCAAGGTGACTGCCCTAAAGCCTTAGACGAGGCGCGAATAACCTTATCTAGCTCTGATTCCCATGCCTCATTACTAGCCGTATCAAGGTTAGAGATACCCAGCTCAAACCAGGCTTCGGCATGAAGAGCAGTAACGAGCAAACCATCTGCAATAGTGTGATAAGCCGGCGCCGGTGCGCTACGGGCATCATCGAACCCAAAAGCACTTTTGACCTTTGAAAATATTTTCATTTCTTACTCTTCTTCTGCTGCATCCGCTGACCAACTGACACTAGATAATCAGTGCCCATCAGGTAGGCAGTAGGGGCAATTTCAATCAGCTTTCCAGAGGACTGTTTATAGGCTGTTGTTCTTGCTTCTTGGGCGTATCGTGCGGTGAACCCAAACCCAGGAATTTTAGCGACTTCTACCCAATCCAGTTGCCCATTACGCTTGACCAAAAAATTTAGCCGTAGCGCACTTGCCAACTTGCCAAGGTTGGAACGCTGCACCCAAGGGATGTACTCGGCTTTTGATGCCCTGCGGGCACCGGCTCGAACAATCGGACGGTGCCCCACCAGAACATAACGAATAGCTAAAATCCACTGAGTAAAATTCATCCGCCGGGGATTTTTCTCGCTCTCACTAACTCCATACTTAAGAAAGAGAACGGGAGGCAGCATATACGCCAGCATGTTTCCCTTAGTTGGTGTCCCTATCAGTAGAAACATGATTAACACCCACGCCGGGATAATGAAAAGGGATAGTAACAGGTCTTTACGCCGTGGCCCTTCCCCCAAGTCAAGCCCCAACATTTCGTGCTGCCGGGTCTCTATTTTTAGCTGCTTAGTAACTGTGCGACCGGTACGCATACCTCACCTATGACCTAACCGCCAAAAGCCAAAGTAGCCAGGTGCCTAATAAGGGCTACCGCTGAATCATTGGCGTAGACCAAGAAACCAATCACTACGGCTACAGCCAAGTTGGTGATAAGGTCGCCCCAGTCTCTCTTGGCATAGGCACCCAAGGCGCGAGCCACCATAATAACGATGAAGAGGTTTCCCGCGATGACGATAAACCAATCTTTTAGACCTGCAAAATCAGTCATGATTCACTTCCTTTAATTTCTAGAATTTGCCATTTGGCGGACTCTCCGCCACTGACTTTCACCAGTTTGACCTGGTAAAACTGTGTGAGCTTCGCGCCGTTTGAGCTGTATTCAACAACTGCCCAACCTTTGCGTGTATCGCTGTCCCCGCCTTCAACCTTCCAGCTCGTCACCTTAGGTTCTGAGACAATCCCACCAAGACCGGTAACAGTCGAACCGGGGGCTGTAATGCTAGATAGGTTGGTTTGCTCTGCGTAGCTGGTGAAAAAGGCTTCAATATCGGCGCGGGTATCTGCTGCCAAAGCGCTATCTTGGTTTACCTCTTCACTCACGGCTACTTCCGGCGGGCTTTGCAGCCCAACATATGCCGGGGTTCCGTAAACGGCTGCCCCTTCATCTGTAACCTTCACTGCCAGCTCTAGGGCTACGGGCTTCGTTCCCTGTTCCTTATCGCCGTCATAGCTAGTGACGTTTGCCTGAACAGTGACGCGCGAACGCTCTGCATCTATCGGATCAACCTTGATAACTCGCACATTGCTAGCCTCTTGATGTCCCTTGCCGTCCCATCCAAGTTTTGCCTCAGCTACCCCACCTGAATAGTAGGGTGCCATAGCCTCAGCCCGTGCCGCTTCCTGTCCCTCCTTAAGGGTAAGGAACGCGGGGGTAAATCCTTCGGCTACGGCTTCGGCTGCTTGGCTGGGGTAGATTGCCTCTAGCGGTATCTCAACGTTAGTTTCAGTATCGAAGCCAAAGACCGCCGCACGGAAACCAATCCAGCAAAAGAGCAGAATAAGACCGATAGCTGACCATCTCACCAGCTTTTTCCACGGTGAGGCAGTAGCAGCGGGGGCAACTGCCTGCCACAGGGTTTCCTCTTCCTCGCTAGGTGAGGTGGCAGGTGTTGGGCTGCTTGGTTCTAGCAAGCTATCCCAACTATCTGCGCTCTGTTCAGTCACCGGGGCTTTAGCTGCGGTAGTCTGCTGTTTCTTGCCTTGTAGCCGTTCCTTAATGCCCGGTATCTCGTCATCCGGCATATTGAGAACTACGGCTTTAAAAGTTCTCCATTTGCTCATAGGGGGTTTTCTACCTCCGCGTTACCTGCCGGTGCTGCCGCATCAGTCTGCTGCTTTTTCTGAGGAACTGCTAGATCGAGCCCTAGATGCTCTACGGTGACAAAACGGGCTGTCTTTTTCTCCCCGTCCTTTTCGTAGTTTGATTGCTCCCATCTACCCAAGATAAGAACAGCATCACCTTTGGTTACTTCCTGCCCAATACGGCGGGCGAGGTTTCCCCATGCTTGGCATGTGACCCAAAAAGTTTCCCGTTCTACAAAATCGCCGTGGGCATTGCGGTAACGGTCAGTGATACCGAGCCGAAACCTAACAAGGGTTGAGTTCGTGGTTTCTTGAACTTGTAGGTCATTCCCTATAAAACCAGCGAAGGGCGCTAGCGTCATGGTGTTTCTCCTTAGTGTGAATATAATTAGTTATGTACGTTTGACGTGGGTATTCATAGTTATTAAGAGATTCACATCGCTTCCTTATATTCTTGGTATAACAGTCGTTTATTGCTCTATAAGCCAGTTATTAGCCGTTTTGACATACTAAATTTTATGCCCCACATGCACACGATTCATGACCAGTCTGTAACGGTACGAAGTGCCATTCTTGTTTTCGGCAATACCCTGCGCGTGGGGATTATCCGCCAGCTCTACCTAGGTAAAACCAGCCGCCGCGAGATAGCTAAAGCTTTAGCCGTTACAGAAGATTCCCTCTCCCGGCAGATTCCTCTTTTAGTAGATCACGGGCTAGTGACCTCCGAGATTATCCGGGGCGAGGTCGGTAGACCCGTAAAATACACCTTGAACAAAGAGGCAACTCGCGCTCTCTTTTCTGCCTTAGAGGACTATTTCCGTGGTGCATCTTCGCCCTTATCTACTTTTGAGGCGGAAGGGCTGAAAGGGAACGACGTAAAACAAGACCTTTAAAGCCTTTAACCTTGCCCTGACCGGTTCCCATCTCACTAATATTTGCGCCGGGGTAGTATTCCCGGACGGTTTCAAGAGCAGCCCTAAAGGACTTCTTAAACTCTGCGAGCCGCTGAGTTTGTGAGCCAAACTGAGTAAACAGTTGTTCCCAGGTGATATACACCGGGGCAGTAAGTGAGTTGAGACGGCTTGAGAGCCACAAGTAAATATCTAGGGCTAGAGGAGACTTAGTTTCTTGAATCAATGCCCGCCAGGTCTCAGTAATAATAGGGACAGCGTGACCGGTAATCACCGACTGATAAAAATCATCCGATAGCAACAGATAAGACTCGCGTTCTTTAATATCTGCCTTAGCGTCAAAATGAATTTCGCGCCCGCTTCCTACTTTGAACTCAACTTCGGTAACAACATTGTCACCGTTCCCTGCGGGAGTGATAAAGGATAGTTGCACCGACATTGAGAGCACTGCACGCAACTGGCGCACTGCCTCTTTAGCGTTTCGCTGGTTCCACTCAATGCCTAAATCTGCCAGAAACCCGCGATAGCTCTTAGCTAGCTCAATACGTGGTGAGCCAGTTTTTTTAGCCTCCGTTGTGACATACAAGAGGGCTGCCCTGGCTAGTTTGCCTGAAGGGATAAAAGATTCGCGGCTGCCGTCTGGATTGGTAATAATGCCGGGGGTGATACCAAGTGTCCAGGTGCCGTTTTCGCGGATCCAAATTTTCTCTTCAACTGCACGGTAGGGTAAGCAGCAGTAAATAAATTGGGCCGGGTAAAAGCTCTTGTGGATTCTCTCTACTTCCCCGTTAGTGGGCTGTAGTTGGTGCAATGAGCTGGTAATATCATTCATGGTCTTACGCCTAGTGATCTTAGGTGTTCGGCTAGCCTCCACCTTGCGCAAACAGGGTGGGGGCATTTTTTGTGCCTGGTCTTCCCTCAGACTATTGTCCCCCCTTATCACGTGTCAAGCACATCACTTAATCTACTTACCAGTAACTTAGTTACCCCTTATGTAGGAGTGGGACATTTGGGCGGAAGCTGAATCTTACCCACATGTGGATAATCAGAGTGACCCTAAGCACATAATTGTTAAATGGGGTGGGACATTTACCCCAAGGTAAGCAAAGTAGTGGGACATTTACCCCAAAGTAGTGGGACATTTACCCCAAAGTAGTGGGACATTTACCCCAAAGTAGGCATGTAATAAGAACATTATTTACCCATGTCATAGCCTGATTTTTGCCTCATTTTTTGAGGCACTACAAGAAGCTATTTTCAAGAAGCTTTTTACATTTAACCTCCTACTTAACGCGCGAAAGTTCAAAGCTGGGGATAACTTTTCTGTGGATAAGTTCCTTCATGGGGGCTAGCGCCGCCCCCAAACCCCCGGCGCAAGCGCCCGCTTGACCAGCTGCCGCGCGAACACTCGTAGCCTCTTTGACGCGCAGAGCGCGACAGAGGCAACGGGGTTCGCTTGCCCAAGAATCCGTGAGCAGCTAAATCAGGGGCAAAGGAATAGCTACAGATTGATAGGCACATTAAGAAATACGTAGCAAACCTCGCCTATAGTCCTGAAATGACTTTCTAAGGACTTGGTTTTGAAGTTGGTAAAAAGTTCCTTTCTATGCCTATAGAAACGCTCCTGGGGGCCACTGTGCAGCCTGAGAGTACAGCTAAGGGGCGTACCTATAGCAGATACGCCCCTTAGCTGCCTTACTTAGAGCCAAGCTACGTCATAGAAGATTCTTCTCTAGGATTTCGTTTATGATCGCGGTCATGTCGCGTTCTTGTTCAAAAGCTTGTTTACGTAGCTGCTGATAGGTCCCCTCTTCGATGTTGAAGGTAAATTTTCGAGTCGTTGAGGGGGCTTTTCGGAACACTGTTTCTGTGTGTGCAGCTTCTCCCTCATTCTTTTTCTGCGCTGTTGCTGTAGAAATTTTCTTCGCTAAGTTGTTCATGATTAGGTAAATCTCCTTAACATAAAGCTGTATATATTGTCGTATGGATAGCCGTATATATGGTTATCCATATAACCAGATTTGCGGATATATGGGTTTATGGATTGAGTGCTTTAAGCGTCTGCGAAAGTTCTGTGAATAGGTCTTGATACCCACCTAAGTCTCCGGTGTGTGTATCTGCAAACCAAAAGTTTTGCACCTGTTGCTTGTTGGGCACTTCTGAATCAAAAACCGGTAAGTCCTGGTCTTCAATAGCCTCTTTGATTGCTTCATAGGTCTTGGTTGCCCGTTTATCCCAATGGCACAAAAATAGGGCTGCGGGGGTGTCTCCGGTCGTTCCTAAGGTTCGTACCGCGCGGTTGAAGTCTTCGGGGGCAACGGGAGAAGGAACAATAACAAAATCTGCAAGCTCAATAGCCTCATTGATAACCGCAGGATCACCCGGTGGGGTATCAATGAACACCCATTCTTCAGTTGCTTTAGAAATAACTCGTGAAAGCATCACGCGATTAACAGGCGTAACGGTATAACGGCGGATAGGCTCACCGTTTTCTTCAGCTACTTCCTTCCACTGGGTCGCAGATCCCTGGGGGTCGGCGTCAATAACAAGGGTGCTATGTCCTGCCCGTCCGGCAGCTTCCGCTAAAAGCATTGCTGTTGTGGTCTTCGCTGCGCCGCCTTTGGTGGTGGCAATAGTGACAATCATGGTTCACCTTTCGGTATGGCGATACATCTAACCATACCACCGTATATGTATATATATGGCTATATGGTTGCTAATAGGAGTATGCGTGTCATATTTAGGTGAGCTGTCAGTAATTAGTGAGCGAACGGCAACGGCAAGTGATCAAGACTTTGAGCGCTTCTGTTGACCGGTGCCTGTGACTCCCTGGAAGAGACCTACTGAGCCTAGAATTGCAGTGAATCCGGCTAGTATGAACGCTAATACTGCCCCTACAATTCCCCAGCCCCCAGCATGGATGAGGCTGATGGCTAGCAGTCCTATGAAATAGGTTGCCACCAAGAGAACTATTCCGATTGAAATCGAATTCCAGTCCTTCTTTTTCGTGCTTTCATTTATGATTTTTTCGGCATCGATGACTGTGATTTGTTCGTAAATATCGCGAGCCTTGAACCCCTCAGGCAGTTCATTAAGTATGCTTATATTTTTTTCTGCCACCTCCTGGAGTGCCTTGACTTTTTTGTTTTGAAGCAAGACTGCGCCGAGGAGTGAGACTATTGCTGCCAGGAGTGAGTACACTCCGCCAGGAAGGGATGTAGCTAAATCTTTTAGTTGATTCACCATGTTTGATCACCTTGTGTGCGGCTTGGTGTCGGACTGCCGCCCTTCGCTGTTATTAAAGACTAGTGTACTCCGCTGTTTGTGAGGGTGGCATAATGTGTGTTGGTGCCAGTTAGTAAGTGTGCTTTCAATAAATTCAACATGTTCAGTACGTTACAGATATCTGGAAAAAAAATATAAGTAATGTCCAAATGATGGGTATTTATATGCTAACCCTTACTAACTCCCCCCAGTGCGTAGTCCCTCGCGGTGACAGCATATCCCGGCGCATCTCCCAATTAGCCGGAGCCGCAAACCCAGCTAACCCCAACCCCAAAGAACCAGCCCCACACTTCTCCTGAACCTGGCTCAATAACCCCGCAATATCTCGTCGCTCATGCACATACCCCAGACCCTCCAGAGGAATATGCACCCCGGCAGGCACCAAATCAGAGAGCATCACCCCAGCCCGCACATAAGACACAGACCCAAAATCAACCTTCTCCAGAAGCTGCACAGCAGCACGGGTCAGAATCATCGGATCTGCGGTCTTACCCGGCAGCTTGATGTGAACCGCAGGATAATGGGACTGCCCCGAAGAAAAAGGACTGGTGCCACAAAAAGCAGTCAGCAGTCCTGCTAACTGCTCACCCCTACTCAGTCGCCCCGCTGCTCTTTGGGCATAGATACTAAGAACCTGCTGCATCTGCTGCCGGGTCTCAACGGGCATTGAGAACGCCCGCGAGTAAATCAGCTGCTCTTTGAAAACACGCTCCTGCTCCAAGGGAATAGCACTCACCCCGTTGAGTTCTAGCACGGTTCGCATGAGAACCACACTGAATTTCTTGCGAATGATATGTGGGGGCGCTGCTGCCAAGTCCCCTATGGTTCTGATGCCCATTTTCTCTAACTTAAAGGTAGTACGCGCTCCGACTCCCCAAGTTTCGGCGGCAGGCAGGGTAGCAAAAAGAGCTTCCCGGCGCTCCTTCGGCAAAGCATCCCAAACACAGACCCCACCTAGTGCAGGTACTTTTTTAGCCGTCTTATTAGCTAGCTTGGCCAGGGTCTTAGAGGTGGCAACTCCAACACAAACCGGAACTCCTACCCTGCGGGCCAGCTGATTCTTGAGGTTGCGGGCTAGGACCTTGGCTTCGGTAATTGATACCGGGGCGGTTAAGAATGCCTCGTCAATGGAGTATTGTTCAAAATCGGCTGCCTGTTCTTGCAGCACACTACTGGTAATGGCGAATATCGATTTGTTCACTATTGGCTTGTGCTGATTGCGCCCAGCAGGATATACCCTGCTGGGCGCGTCGTGGGCCTATCACTGCGCTGTGCCAAGACGGAGAAGACGGTTTCACGATGCGCCCAGCATTTTTCACGGGGCTGACTCGGATGGTTTCGTTGCTAGGCGTATTCCTCAGCACCATGACGCGGCATGGATATCCGCATGGCTATCAGTCCTGCCCCGATTAACCCGATGATGGCAAACGCACTACTGAGCAGAAATGGGTCTATTCCGAAAGAAGCTCCAGAAAAGCCGAGACCGATGTAGAGGGTGATGCCTGCTGACCCGCCGAGCTGATCTGCCGCCCGCTGGACTCCAGAAGCTGTACCGGCATCCGATTCGGTCACTCCAGTAACAGCCGCGTACTGAAGTCCGACTAGCCCAAAACCCATCCCTACGGCGATAAGAACCATAGCTGGAATCATCGCAATAGCCGCAGCCTCTACGTAGGTGACGATGGCGATAGCCACCATCCCGAGAGCCGTAAACCCGATGCCGGTCACGGCGCAAAATCGCGCGCCCCATCGTCCGAGGAATCGAGGTACCAAGGTTGCGGCAGCAACAAGCGAGATCGCTAGTGGCACCAGCGTCAGTCCTGTGGTCAACGGACTGAGCCCCAGCCGGTTCTGTAGGTAGAAAGTGAACAGCAAAAACGATGTGGACAAAGCACCGCTGAGCAGAGCAGTCGCAAGATTGGCCCCCACTCGCGTTCGGTTGCGGAAGAACTCCAGGGGTATCAGCGGATTCGTGGCCCGTCGTTCAACGACAACAAACATATAGGCGGCTATCACAGCTGCAACTAGCACGACCACGGCCGCCCAACGGGGGATTCCGTCAGTCTCTCCTGCTTCGACGATCCCGAATACCAACAGAAGTGGCGCAGCTGTCAACAGGACCGAACCAGGAAGGTCGAGTTTCATACGCCTTCTTGGCTGGTCTGCCGGGATGAGAATGCCCGAAGCGATGAGGACGAACACGATAAAGGGTACCGATACAAGGAAGATCCAGCGCCACCCTAAAAACTCAGTGATGACTCCGGAGAGAATGAAGCCAAGCACAAGCCCGCAGCTAGCAACTGCCGCCCACACGCTCAGCGCGCGTGATCGTCCACGACCTTCGGGGAACAAGAGAACAATCACAGCCATTGCGGCTGGCAAAGCCATTGCTTCGCCTGCCCCTTGAAGCAGCCTCGCGGTTACAAGAATAGGATACGTAGGGGCAAGTCCCGCCAGCAGTGAAGCGAGGCCGAACACAGTTGTGCCGATCATTAACAACCGGCGCTGCCCGAGTAGGTCCCCGAGCCGGCCGCCAAGCATTAATAGACCGCCACCGGTGATCGTGTACCCGACGACAACCCATGTCAGTTGTCTAGCATTGGCACCGAACTCGGCACCGATGGACGGAAGGGCAACGTTCACTACGGTCACATCTACCGCGATCAAGAATTGCAACATGGAAAGACAGGCGAGCGTCACCCAAGCCCGCACCGCCGTGGTTTTAGATTGAGAAGAAAGATTAGTGGGAACCAAGTCGTGCTCCATCGTTCAGAAGAACTCCGGGCAGCACTAAGCGCCGCTCCGGACTGGCCGTAGAGCGGCGAAGCATCTAAAGATTAAAGGACTACGTGCTCCGCCGCTAGCGGAGCATCTTCGTCACGGCGGCTGCAGCCGCAGAGGAACCTGCCATACCCTGGATTGTATCAGTTCCGTGGCGGATATCTTGCCGGGCAAGCCTTCGTGCGTAGTGCAGGATATGTTGACCAGTCGCGGTTTGCTGCTGTTGCCCAGGCTGCAGCTGAGACGGTGGAGATACCGAGCAGATCCGATAAGAGTGGCACAGGTATTTCAGCGGCAAGTTCCAGGAGTGCGGCCGAACGAGAACGATTGACCGGAATACCCAATCGATTCAACCGGCTTCCTAAGGCCCCTGCGGTGAGGTGTCTACCTGGCCACCTTCCGGGGAATATCCATGTGTCATTTATATCCCGGTGAGTTCTGGGTGGGTTCTGGTACAACAGCGTGACAGCATGCCCGAGTTGTTCAGGCAGCTCAATAGGATCATCGGCGAGGGTGACGGAAACGCCTTGCTTGCTGAAATGCACCGCAGTACGTGGAATGGCGACAATACGAGTCAGTGGTTGTCCGTATAACAACACAAATAGTCCTGCGACACGGTCTTGCGGTTCTAGGGTTTGATCTCGGAGCAACCAGCGCGCTAGATCCCAGCGTTCATCCGGAGGCATCGAACTTACGGGTTCTCTTTTTGGACGATATGATGAGACAGCTGTAGCAAGTCCATTGTCTTTAAGCCATCGCGTGAAGTGGCTTATGTGATCATGCCGGTTCGCTGAGCCAGCAACGTAGGCGTCGAGCACGCGTTGGGGCAAGGTCAAGGTCGTATATCCCTGCTCCTCGACGAATTGAAGGTATTCAGCACAGGTCTGTAGTCGAGATCGGAGCCGGTGAAACCGGTTATTGGGATCGGTAGGTCGTATCGCGTACCCTGCCCAGGGTTTGGTCGAGAGCCCCCATTGCGCGTATCGGCGCAGCAACAACCGATGAGTCGAGTTGGTCTGTTCCGAGAGCCACGAGGTCAACCAGAGGTAGTATCGTTCCTCATTGACATCGATGTCTGGGAGCACGCCGGAGGTCACGAGCAGGCTCAGTAAGAACGTTGCCCCTTGTTTTCCTCCGCATCGGGTAAAGATTGCCTCGAATTCTAGGGGCAACTGCCCGGTGGCTAATTCTCGCAGCACCGCAGCACTGACACGGTTGGTGTATTGCCACCCCATGAGGGAGTCAGCTCGCGCAGGCCCTTCCAATAAATACTTTTCTAACGGTCGAAGCTCAGGCCGCACAGCCCCGTCGGCATCTGCCAGCATCGTTCGGATTGTTTCAGGGCGGTGGCATTCGATGCACAGGTGGAACTTGCGCACGTTCTTCACTGAACCGCATCCCGGACATGCTAAAACTTCGGGTTGACCTGCGCACGAAGCACAGCACAGTTGGTCGTTTACAATGTGGGTGAGGAATTTCTGTTCACCACAGCCTGGGCAAGGCCGAGGATAACGCATCCCGTAGTAGCAATTGGGACAGATCGTCTTCCCTTGCAGGTGTAGGGCTATGGGTTGAAGACGTTGACAGCCGAAACAATCAGCCTTGGGACGCTCATAGCAGCGATTGCAGACCAACGTTCCGTCTAAAGCATTCTTAACAGAGGTTGTCTCCTGACAGCGATGGCATACGCCAAAGGAGCGTGGATCGAGCCTCCAACACGGTCTGCAAAAGTACTGTCCATCAAGGTTTTTATGGATGGGTCGCCGTTGCCCGCAGCCAACACATGGTCTCGCTCGATAATTTTTCTCGCATCGAGAACAGTGGCGACCTCCTTGAGGAGCTCGATGCGGCAACTGCATCTTTCGGCCACAACTCTCACATCCCGGCACCACAATCGCCACGGCCCCAGCCTCCCTGAGAGCAGCGGTCAAGGCTTGAACCGTCACGGGCACGTTCGGGTCCTCACCAGTCAGAATCCCGGGCCGTTTACTGATCGCGATGAACAGCCTCCGACGCGTCCGATGGACCGGCGCAATAGAATCGATCATGGCGGCCAGAACACTCGGCGCAATTTCTGGGACATAAGGCTCCAGAATCAAGACAATGTCTTGTGTCACTGTATCCATAAGGAGCTTTCGTTAGTACTTAGGCCGTCTGATCCTGGCCCGCACCGGACGCAGATCACCAATAGGCGCTTTACTACCTTCAGCCACAGCAGTCTTCGGCGCTTCGACTTCACGCCGCTCCGTCACGATCAACTCATCCTTAGAACACTCCAGCGCATCACACAGCGCAGACAACACCTCCAGACTAATGCGGCGAGGTGGCGTTGTGACCAACCGATACACTTGCTCCCGCGACAGCTCAACGCCTCGCTCGGCCAATAAAGGGCGAAGATCAGTCGTTTGGAATAGCCCTTTCGAAGCCATAATGGCTCGAAGGTTCCACGTAGTATGCAGCTCAATCATTCCTACCCCTCCTCCTCGGTAATTTTTCGCAGCGCCTGGGCCAAAATTCTATTCTTGAAATCTCCACTCACGGAGGTATAAATCGAGGTGGTAGACGAGTGCTGGTGCCCCACTTGTTCCTGCACGAAGCGGTCAGCATACCCATGTTCAATCAAATGCGTGACATACGAATGCCTCAGACTGTGCAACGTCAGCTCTTCCGGCAACCCAGCTTCGGCACGAAGCTCGGCAAATCGGCGATCAAGATAACCCCCAGAGATGCGAGTCCGTCGCTCGGTAACCCAAATAGCATCGAGTTCTCCTGGATCAAACCGATCACGGCCTTGTTCAACCCACTGCCGCATACCCGGTACCCACCAATCGAATTCTGGCACGAGCAAAACAGTACGACGTCGAGGTGCACCGCCGCCGGCGGCCTTGCCCCATCGCACATGCAAAGCCGCATAACGTCCCCACTGTTTAGCTTCGGGATTGTAGTGCAGATCCGCAAGATCCAACTGGGCTAACTCATTTCGTCGTAGCCCAAAAGCATAAGCTGTTTTGAATATCTGAGAGTCTCGAAGCGCGGCCAGCGCGCCCTTCTTCCCTGACGCAGCGAGTTCTTCGACTTTGGCATCGGCCGTGTCAAATAGGGTTTCAACCTCGTCGAAGGACAGAGGACGACGTTTTCCAGACCCCTCATATTGAGCCTTATGTGCCACCGTATTCCAGGGCAGACAAACCTGTACCGGGTGGCTACCAAACTGGTTTTCACAAATCTCCACCCAGTCATAATTCGGATCAATCAAATACGCACAGAACGTCTTAATAGCATTGTGATTGTGCCGCATAGTTGAAAGCGACTTGAGCCGTTGATCTGGCCCCGAAATAAACTCTTCGACATCTTGAGCATTCCACTCCCACGGCATCCTCCCAGAAAACTCCTGCAACCGCAGGATCAGACGCCGCCGAGTCGCAATAGTCGTGGAACGCAGCCCCCGACTGCGCTGTTGGCTTTCCCAACCACCAAGCATGGCCTCAAACACCGTCGCTTCCGGCGTCACAAACGCCACATTGGACGAGTCCGACACGGCGCGAAGAGTCCGCATTAAATCATCTGAATGTTGCACCACATACAACAATGTAAGGGCGCATGCATCAACGGTCAATAGCCGACCGAGAAGACTTGAACTACACTGGGTAAAACTGCCCTCGCAAATGAGAATGATCGCTTATTGCCGAGTCAAAGAATGATTGCGAGTTGCATTTCGCACAACAGTCGACGGTTTCATGACCCGGTTTGAAATGTCCCCATAGAGCTCATAGTTAGATGAACGGGCAATAACCCCTTGTGCGGCCGCGCGTAGCTCAACCTTGAACCAGGGGTCGCCCATCCTATAGCCCAGGGCTTTAGCCTCAGAGGATAAAGCAATAACGCAACCGTCATTATTAGAAAGCACCACTACCGGCTTACCCTCTAGGGAAGGGTCAAGAATCCGCTCACAGGCAACGTAGCAGCTGTTAATGTCAATGTGGAATATCAGGTTAGACACGGTGTAGGCATCGGGTGACTACCCCGAAAATCGTGAAATCTGATTCTTTGGGGATAGGAATAGGTGGGTAAGCATTATTTTCGGGTAACAGCCAGCCTTGGCCGTTGCGGTCGATACGGAAGCGCTTGATGGTGAATTCGCCATCGATTGCAGCGACTACTACCGAACCTTCTTTCGGAGTGATCGAGCGGTCCACGATGATTTCATCTCCATCGGCTATTCCGGCGTCAATCATGGATGAGCCAGTGACGCGGAAGATTTAGGTTGCCGCGCGGTCGTGGAAGAGGATGTCGTTCAAATCTATATCGACGGCTGAGTAGTCTTGGGCTGGGGAGGGGAAGCCTGCGGGCAAGCGGGTTTCTGGGGCTTGGAGCATCAGTGAAGCGGTGCTATCGAGTTTGGCGATGAGGTGAGCGTGCATAGTCACATGATAGTACATGTGTTCTATCGGACATAGAATATGTGTACTATATGGTGACCATGGTTGTATCAAAAACGATTTTAGGCAGTTTTGATTACAGCCAGGTTTTGATACAGACTTTTGATACAAGCTAATCCCTGCCTAAAGGCGGGTGTAACTGGCGGCGGTAAATGTCGCGGTTTTCCGAACGCTTAATGACATAGCTGACCGCCGTCCTAGGAAAGCGTCGAATCGCATGAAGGCTTGGCATACACTCATTGCATGCAGTTCTCTCGTATCCCTCCTGGGCTGGTTCGTCTCACAGACGCTCGACGCGGCACCGAGAGGCACGTCGCCCTCATTTCATTCTGGTTGAGCACAGTCACTGTTAGCACGACCGACCTTACGGCGGGACGGTTCACGGAAACCACTCCCGGCGATTGCTCTTTACCCGCGGCTGGCGTGAAGTGGCGAGAGGCCGTCACCTGGTGCAATAGTGCATCCGAACACGAGGGGTTGCAGCCCGCCTACCTCATCGGCGGTGACACTGTTCAGTGGAATCCACGGGCCGAAGGGTATCGACTGCCTACCGAAGCCGAATGGGTTCACGGTAGTTTGGGCGGTTCTACAGGGCCCCGACACGGTCCCCTCGACCAGATCGCTTGGACAGAAGAGGACGGTACGACCGGCCCGCAGCCTTCTGCAGGCAAAGACGCTAATGCATACGGACTCTTCGACACGCTCGGCAATGTCTGGGAGTGGTGCTGGGACCGTCTCGACCCTGCGCGGTACGGCGACTACAGAGTCCTGAAAGGTGGCGGTTGGGCAGACCCTCGATGGAGTTGCCGGGTGGGTGTCCGTCGAGGGAATGCACCCGATGCCATCGTGGACGATGTCGGATTTCGTGTTGCTCGCGGAGCGGTGTCTCTGAGTAAGATCGCCGACGGCGGACAGGGTTGGTCGGAGCATGCCGACCGTCAACGCGCGAAGCTCGACGGTCCGTTGCCCGTGGGCTGGACACCATTGAAATAAACACATCACAAACGTCCAATTTGAGCGGCTGCAGATACCTGCGAATGAGCGGCGCTAGTGTAGAAAAATGCCTCTCGCCCCTGTGACCGGAGCCGCGCGACTCAACAGTATTGCAGCTGGGATCGTTCCGCGACTCTTGGCAGACGGCTGGGAAGTCGTCACTAGTGACCTCGATACGGGCGATTATCCCTGCGATATGTCCGACGATTCAGCGCCGGCCGCCCTCATCGAACGAATCGTGCGTGAGCGGGGACGAGATCTAAGCACTCGTGCTCTGCCACGCCCACGACGTCGAATCCGGCATCCTCGACACTACGGCAGAGAGCTTCGATAGGCACGTCGCCGTCAACGCCTGAGCGACCTTTCTGCTCAGCGTAGTCTATTGCTCCGACGAGTTGCCCACGCTGTAGAACGGTCAGCAAGGGCAGGGAGAGCTGTAACCCTTACTGAGTAATGTTAATTAGGGAAGTTTTTTGATCCGTCGATAGAGCGTCGCACGAGACATGCCTATGTCTTTGGCGACTTGTGTTGCTGGCTCACCGGCCTGAATGAGCTTGGCTGCCTCGAGCCCGGGGCACTCGACGCACCAAAGTCCGCGGCCGCCGGCCTGGATCGCTCACAGGTCACCGGAGCGGACGAGTGCGTAGGGCTGGGAGCGGCCAATGGACATGATGGTCTGCACGCCCTCCAGCGTCATGAAGAGGGGCGTGGCGGTCACCGGCTCTCTGGAGGGCCTGATTACTCGGGGACCTCGCTGAGTTGGGCCTCAATCCGATCCAACCGCTCGGTGATGTTGCGTAGGTGCTCCACGATGAGTTGGTTCGAACCATCGATCGCCGTTGCCGTTTCGCGTCGTGCGCTGGTGACGGTGCGTACCACCCAGACAGTAAGAGCAACGAAGATCGCGAGTGGTAGTGCGACGGCGAGGATGATAACAAATAGGGTAGCGGTAAGTGTCACGAAGATTCCCTTTCCTTTTCTTGATTAATTAGGTGCACAATGTGGTCTGGAGTTATTTCAAGCTGAAACGGAGCGACCCAGTAGTGCTTCCTCACTCGGCTCTCTCCGAGCTGTTCCAGGCTACTCTCGATGAGTCGAGCAGCTTCCAAGCGGTTGAGGTGCTGGTAGAGCAGTGGCCGAGACATCCCGAGTCGGCGGGCCAGCTCACTGACATGGGTCGACTCCGTCTCTAGGGAGGCGATAATTCGCAACCGAGGCTCACTTCCGAGAGCACTGAGTATCTGAGCGAGCCGTGCTGCGTCCATTATCCCTCCGAATCGTAATCGAACGATGTCATGTGTAAGTATATGCTTACAGTCAGCGGTGCGCAAGTTCTACCGGGTCTGGCGGAGACGCTGGCTGCTCACCCGAGGTGGCCGGTCGGACTGCGGGCCGGCCTGCACCGCCGGCGAGTACGGGAGGGGTCGACCTCATGGGGTCGCCTCCTCCTTGCGCGCGACGAGCTGCGCAGTCTCCTCGCCGCAGCGCTGGATGGACGCCTCAAGCTCGGGGTGCTCGGCACGCAACTGCCCACGGCCGCCGACTTGGATCGAGCGCAGCTCCCCGGAACGGACGAGTGCGTAGGTCTGGGAGCGATATCCCGAAACCTCGTCAAACGAGGTGGTTGAGCCACTGGCTGATCGCGAGGAGGACGGCTCCGGCTCGGTAGGCCAGGCCGAGTTTGTCGTAGCGAGTGGCCAGGCCGCGCCATTGCTTCACGTCGCTGTAGCCACGCTCGATGACGTTGCGGCCGCGGTAGGCCTCCGTGTCGAGGCCGACGGGTCGGCCGCCGCGTGAACCACGGTCGCGGCGGTGTTGCTGCTGGTCGCGAGGTTCGGGGATCACTGCCTTGATCCCGCGACAGCGCAGAATCTGGCGGAGGGAATTGCTTGTGCGGGGCAACCAACATCTGAATACTCCTTTAGAATTATGCAACAATGTGTGGAATGAGGATCGAAACACCCACCGCAGAGCTTCTTCAGCAGGCCGCTCACATGCCCACCACACCCGGGATTGGTATGACACCCGAACAGATACAGACTGAGATCGCCTCCGGTCGCCTGCAACCTCGCTGGTCGCAGGTTGCTCTCGACGATGACGGTAGCATTGTGGGCCGGGCCCTGTGGTGGGGACGAGATGAGCACAAGCCGATCGCACTGGACGTGTGGGATGCCGTCGCCGGCCACGACATGGGGTGGCTTGTGAAAAAGTGAAATATCCGACGCTAAGACCGTTCGGCATACTGTTGCGGTCGACCGTTGGCAGTTCATTTCGTTGGAGCGAAGTCGTATGCCAGAAGCGCGGCCCCTCACACCTACGGATTGGAGGTCGGGGCCGTGGGCGCCCCTGAGGTGGCCGTGTCCAGGTCAACCGTGGTTGGAGACGCCCCCTCCTGTCGGCTAGTCAGCCGTTGATTCGTTTAGTTTGTTCGCATCATGGCGCACTGGCACGCGGACAAGGTGCCCTCCGCGACGCCGGCCTCACGGCCTGCCGCGGATCGTTGTGCTGAGTTCTCAAGTGCTGCGGGGCCGCCGGCAACCGAGGTGTTTGCCGCTGGGGCGTTTACGATGGTGGCGTTTGCACCAGCTCCGATCCTCATGTCTGCCTCCTGCTGGGAAGCGGAGCGCTCTGGTTCTGCAACCACTGGTACGTCTTCGACTTCGGCGTGGCGCGGCCACAGGGACAGTGCCGCTATGGTGCCTGCCGCGGCCAGGGCGGCGAGGATGGACCAGGTGAGGGTGAATCCTGCCATGGTGCCGAGCCATCCGGCGATGGGGTAGGTGATCAGCCAGGCGAGGTGCGAGAGCGAGAACTGGGCGGCAAAGACCTCGGGGATCCCGTTCGGTTCGACCGAGCCGCGCAACACTCGTCCCGTCGGGGTGACAACCAGCGCCATGCCGCTGCCGATCACGACCCAGACGATGGCCGTTGCGGTCATCGTGAGCAGTCCCGTTGCGGTCATCGTGACAGCGGCCAACGTGCCGAGCACCAAGACCGAAGCCCCGGCCATCATGACGGTGCGGTCGTTGGTCCGCTTCAGGATCCGTGGGAGCACCAGGGCCACGAGCAGGGTTCCGCAGCCGGAGGCGGCGAGCATCCAGGCGACATCGGCCTGCGATCCGCCCAGGTTGTCCCTGACGTAGTTGACGGTGTTGACGATCACTATCGATCCGGCGGCCGCGACCACCATGTTCAGCGCCATGACCCCGCGCAACCGTGGCGTCCTGGCGAACCGCTTGATCCCCGCCGAGGCCCGATCCCAGGCATTGGCGTGGGCGCTGGGTTGGGCGTTGGGGATGCGGGTGGACATCACGAAGGCCGCGGAGATGACAAAGCCTATCGAGGTGCCCACGAACAGCCAGTTGAACGTCATGAAGGACAGGGCGATGGCTGCCAACACCGGGCTGAGCAGGCTTTCCATGGTGTAGGCGACCTGGGAGGCGGATAATGCCCGGGTGTAGTCTTCCTTGTCGGTCACGATGTCGGGGATCACTGCCTGGAAGGTGGGTGTGAACGCCGCAGAGGCGGCCTGAAGCAGCCCGATCAGGACGTAGACGTGCCAGACTTCGGTGATGAACGGCAGGGCAAGAACCACACCGGCGCGCACCACGTCCAGCAGGACCAGGAACATCCGGCGCGGTAGCTTGTCGACGTAGGCTGCGGCGAGCGGGGCGATGAACACGTACATGACCATCTTGATGGTCAATGCGGTGCCCAGCACCACGCTGGCGCGCGGACCCGCGAGTTCGTAGGCGAAGAGTCCAAGGGCGATGGTTGTCAGTCCGGTGCCGAAGAGGGCGATGACCTGGGCGCTGAGCAAATGGCGATAATCGCGGTTTGCAAGCAGTCTCATGGCTTCCTTTTCTTGCTCCGCAGTGCGGGGCACCGCCTCGGCCCTGGGGCTATCCCTGGAATCTGAGGTTCGTGCGTCCCTACGAAGCGTGGTTGGTTTATGGGGTGAGTCCGGCCAATAGGTTGAAGGCGCCGGTGAGGATGTTGAGGGTGACGATGCCAACGATGTCGGCGATCTCGCGATCGCTGTAGCAGTGTTCCCGCAATGCGGATACTTGCTCGTCGGTGATGCTTGTCGGTTCACGGTAGATCTGCAGGGCCAGGGCGATAATCGCAGCGACCGCCGGATCATCAGAGGTGCCGGCGCGGGAGCGTTCGATTTCCGCTTCGTCGATGCCCAGTGCGCGGGCCGCGTTGATGTGGGACTCCAGACACAATTCACAGCCCTGATGGACCTGGATCGCGATCGAGAGCCGTTCGCTGATCCCGCGGTCGAGCTTGGCCCGCTTCATGGCCCGGCTGAGCTGCAAGTAGCCTCCCAGCACTGCAGGGGAGTGTGCCATGGTTGAGACCATGTCACCGACCTGGCCATGGCGAGAGACCAGCTCGGAGAGCATCTCTCGTGAGGCGCCGTTCGCGCTTTCGGGGGTGAGCCGGGTCAGCCGTGGTGTGCTGCTTTTGCGGGTGCTGGCGGCTTTGCGGGAGGTTTTCGAGGGGTCATGGTGTTTTCCTTCCGGTTCGGTGCCGTACGTTGCTGAGTGCTGCGGGGCTGCCTAGTGGTGCTGGTGGCCATGGTGACTGTGTCCTGTGTGCCCCGCAGCGTCGTGGTCAGGCTGGCTGGCCTGCTGGGCAGTTGCGCCGGCGTGCACTGTGAATTCTGCGGTGCGGACCACACCTTCATGCTGGAAATCCAGGAAGAGGCGGTAGAAGCCAGGGGATGGTGCTGCGGCCATGAAAACGATCTCCGGTCCTGCGGCGGTGTTTCCGTCTGCCGGCTCGCCCTCCGGGTGGATGTGGAGGTATCCCAGGTCGCCGACGCGCAGCGCCACCAGGTGTCCGTAGGCGGCCAGGTAGGGTTCCAGGTCGGTGACCGGTTCACCGTTCCTGCTGATGGTCAGCGTCAGATCACTTGCCTGGCCCGGGAGCAGTTCACCGTCGAGATTCACCGTGTAGGGCCCAAGTTCTGCGCTGCGGCCGGTGTCGGGAAGTGACTGTGGCTCGTAGTGGCCGGCCACCGAGGCATCGATCCCCAACGTCATGGGTGAGGTGTGCCCGGTTGGCTGGAAATCCGCGAAGAAACGCCAGTCCCCGGGAGTTAGTTCAAGTTCGACGCTCCAGGTTCCCGCTGCATCCATCACCGGGTGCACATGCTGGAAACCTGTGGTGTCCCGTCGCACGGCGATGAAGTGCAGTTCCTTCGCGTGGGAGGGGGTGAACGCGTTGACCGCGTGTCCGTCGGGGCCGATGATCCGGAAGCTCACGGGCTGGGCGCCGCCGGTGAAGATGACCGAGTTCAATTCGAGGGTGTAGCCGTGTTCGGAGACTGCGAGGCCGCCGGCTACCGCACTGCCATGACCGGCATGGGCGTCGTGTGTGCTGTGGTGGCTGGTTTCGTGGTTCATGATTCCTCCGTCGTGGTGCTGTGGGTTCTTCATTCGTTTGCCGGATGGGCCCGTGTGGGCTTCCCCTCCGGCCCCTTGCTGGATGCCAATAAAACCATTATACCCCCAGGGGGTATATTTTGGGTGGTGATTCGCGACTCACGTCCCGGAGTGCCCAAAAAGAAGGCCTGCGTGGCCACCTCCTTTCAGGCATCGGCGCACCACCAGCGTGGCCCTCGGCTCGACGGGCGGTGCCCGGAAGGATTCTTGGTGCCGCGCTCATCCACGGGACCGCCCGTGGACGAAAGCGCAGTGGGTGGCCCGCTGTCAGGAGCGGACGAACCGGGCAATGGCGTCGGAGGCTTCCTGGATCTTGGCCTCCGCTTCATTCCCGCCGAGCTTGGCCGCATCGAGGACGCAGTGCCTGAGGTGGTCATCGAGGAGTCCGAGGGCGACGCCTTCCAGCGCCTTGGTGATGGCCGAGATCTGGGTGAGGATGTCGATGCAGTACTTTTCCTCATCGACCATGCGGTGAATGCCTCGGGCCTGGCCTTCGATGCGTTTGAGCCGAGCCAGATATTTGCTCTTGTCACCGATATAGCCGTGCGTGGTGTGGCATGATTCGGCGCTGGCCTCGACGGGGATGGTCGTTTCCATGAGATTTTCCTTTGTTTCTGTTGTCCGGTGATTCTTGCAGGGAGGATTGTCGGGTCGGCGCTTCAGCGCGGCATTGGTGCCGGCTGCGGGCCGCAGGTCCAGCCTATGCAGGAGCTGGGCGTTGAAGGCAATACGGATCGTGGCTAGCGACGACAAGACCGCGGCGGCCTGTCACAGTGCATTCGTGCTTTTTGGGCGTGTGCTTCATGGAGTCGCTGGGCCCACTAATTAACCGTTCGGACCAAAAGGCCCGCGGCGCTGGTGCGCCGCGGGCCGGATATGTGGTTATGCCATATTGACGGCGTACTTGGTCGGGTCGGCGTCAAACGCCGGACCACACCCTGGGCAGCAGAACCAGTAGCGGTTGCCCTCGAAGTCGCGATACAGGCCGCTGGCCTCGGCGGCCCTCTTGCTGACCGGAGTACCGGGCATGACCATACAGGTGGTCATATCAGGATTCTTGCCATCGCTCGGGGTC
Organism: Rothia endophytica; assembly: GCF_039543885.1. Classification (NCBI taxonomy): domain Bacteria; kingdom Bacillati; phylum Actinomycetota; class Actinomycetes; order Micrococcales; family Micrococcaceae; genus Rothia; species Rothia endophytica. The sequence goes on along the minus strand of NZ_BAABKP010000004.1, from coordinate 35,366 downwards.
TGTTCCTGAGCCTCAGCCGCGGGGGTCTTGGCGCTGCAACAGCTGGAGACCGCCTGTGGTTCGCTGGTCATCGTGGGTGATTCCCTTCTTTTTTGTGTGGGTGGTTCGGGTTGGCCGTAGCGCTACTTGGTGAGGCTCTTGAATCCGCGCAGGCGCAGGCTGTTGCCCACGACGAAGACGCTGGAGAATGCCATCGCTGCTCCGGCGAGCATGGGGTTGAGCATTCCCAGCGCAGCGACCGGAATCGCCGCGGCGTTGTAGGCGAAGGCCCAGAACAGGTTGGTCTTGATGGTGCCCAGGGTCTTGCGTGAGAGGCGGATCGCGTCCACCGCGCTGCGTAGGTCCCCGCGCACCAGGGTGATGTCGGAGGCTTCGATCGCCACGTCGGAGCCCGTACCCATGGCCATGCCGAGATCGGCCTGGGCCAAGGCGGGGGCGTCGTTGACGCCGTCGCCGACCATGGCCACGATCTTGCCTTCGCGTTGCAGCCGGGCCACGACATCGACCTTGTCCTTGGGCAGGACTTCGGCGATGACCTCATCGATCCCGACCTCTGCGGCGATATGCCGGGCCACGGCCTCGTTGTCGCCGGTGAGCAGGATCGGGGTCAACCCGATTGCCTTGAACTGGGCAATGGCCTCGGCACTGGTCTCCTTGACCGTGTCGGCCACGACCAGGATGCCGCGGGCCGCTCCGTCCCAGCCCACCGCGACAACCGTCTTGCCTTCGCCCTCGGCTTGGGCCTTGGTGGAGGCCAGGTCGCTGCTGAGGAATTGGGACCATTCGGCCAGTAGCGATTCGCGGCCCACCAAGACCGAGTGGCCTTCGACAATGCCCTGCACGCCCTTGCCCACGACGTTCGCGAAGTCCTCGGGGGTTGGCAACTCGCCGATTTCCTGGGTGGCGCCCTTGGCGATGGCCTGAGCAATAGGGTGCTCCGAGGAGTCTTCCAGGGCCCCGGCCAGGCGCAGCAATTCTGCGCGGTCGGTGCCCGGCTCGAGGATGACATCGACGAGGGTCATCTTGCCGGTGGTGACGGTGCCGGTCTTGTCCAGCACGACGGTGTCGACCTTGCGGGTGGATTCAAGAACCTCCGGGCCCTTGATGAGCACGCCCATCTGCGCGCCGCGTCCAGTGCCCACCAGCAGTGCCGTCGGCGTGGCCAGGCCCAGCGCGCACGGGCAGGCGATCACCAGGACCGCAACCGCGGCGGTGAAGGCCGCAGCGACGGGGAACCCGGCACCCAGCCAGCCGCCCAGGGCGATGAACGCGATCAGGATCGCGATCGGGACGAACACCCCGGAGATCTTGTCGGCCAGGCGCTGCACCTCGGCCTTGCCGGTCTGCGCGTCCTCGACCAGCTTGGCCATCTGCGCCAACTGGGTATCGGAACCGATTCTGGTGGCCCGGACCACCAGCCGGCCGCCGGCATTGGTGGTGGCACCGGTGACGCTGTCGCCCTCGGTGACCTCGACCGGAACCGATTCGCCGGTGAGCATGGAGGCGTCCACCGCGGAGGTGCCCGAGACCACGACACCGTCGGTGGCGATCTTCTCGCCCGGGCGGACAATGAATTCATCCCCGACCGACAGGTCCTCGACCGGGATCTTGGTCTCGAAGCCATTTCGCAACACCGAGACTTCCTTCGCGCCGAGCTCGAGCAGGGCACGCAGGGCTGCGCCTGCCTGCTTCTTGGAGCGCTTCTCGAAGTACCGGCCGGCGAGGATGAACATCGTCACCCCGGCACCGACCTCGAGGTAGATGTTCGCCGCCCCGTCGGAGGGGGCCAGCGAAAATTCGAACGGGTGCGTCATCCCCGGGACCCCGGCGGTGCCGAGGAACAGTGCGTAGAGAGACCACAGGAGCGCGGCGGAGGTGCCCATGGAAATCAGGGTATCCATCGTCGCGGCACCGTGCTTGAGGTTGGTCCAGGCCGCCTTGTGGAACGGCCAGGCGCCCCACACGATCACCGGGGCGGCCAGAACCAGAGAGGCCCACTGCCAGTAGGTGAACTGCCACGCCGGCACCATCGCCATGGCGATCACCGGCACCGTGAGCACGATGGAGGCGATCAGCCGGTTCCGCAGGGATCTCAGCTCCGGGTCCGACTCATCGGCGGCCCCATCCAACGCGCGGTTCTGCTTCGTGCCCTTGGGCACGGGTACCGCGGCGGTGTACCCGGTCTTCTCCACCTCGGCAATCAGCAGTGCAGCGTCGTAGCCGTCCGGGACGGTGATCCTTGCCTTCTCGGTGGCGTAGTTCACGGTCGCGACGACACCATCGAGCTTATTGAGTTTCTTTTCGATTCGCATCGCGCAGGAGGCGCAGGTCATCCCCCCGATCTCCAGTTCGACGCCGCTGGCCCGGTCTACGGGCGCTGGTGTGCTCATGTCTATGTTCCTTCTCTAGCTGTTCGGGGAAGGGCGGGACCTCGGGGGTCAGTGCCCTTCCGTATGCGATTCGCTCGGGGAATCCGTGATGTCGCCGTGGGCCGCGTCGAGCACGAACTGTGCAGTGTGCACCTGGCCGTCGACTTGGAAGTCCAGGTACAACAGGTAGCGGCCCGCGGTGGGGGCCTGCGCGGTGAATCCGATGTTCGGGCCGGCAGTGTCCCCGGCCCGGGGTTCCTGGCCCTCGGCGTGCGCGTGCACATAGGCAAGGTCGCCCTCGCGTAGCGCCACGAGGTGGCCGAAGGCACCCAGGTACGGTTCAACGGTCGTGACTGGTTCCCCGTCGCGGGCCACCGAGATGGTGAGTCCGCTGGGGGTTCCCGCCACCAATTCACCGTCAACCGAGACGCTGAATCCATCCACCTGGTCAACGCGGGACGGTTCCTGTGCCACGGGAGCCACGTCCCCGGCCACCTCAACCGTGCGCGTGAGCGTCAGCGCCTCGGCCCCCGCGGGAGTGAAGTCGGCGAACACACGGTAGTTCCCGGCATGGGTCCATTCCCAGGGCGTCGACCATGTGCCGGTGGTCTGGTCCAGGGTGGGGTGCACGTGGCGGAATTCGCTGCCGTCGGAGCGGGCCACGATCAGGTGCAGGTCCTTTTCGTGGGCGGTGGTGTACCGGGTCACCGCGGTTCCGGCGGCATCCTGGATCTGGAAGCTCATTTTCCCTGGCTGTCCGGGAACCGCAGGTGCGCCAATCGGAGAGAGCACGAATCCGTCCGCACCCAGCGCGAGGCCGTTCACGGTATTCATCGCCGCCGACGTTGATTCCATGTTCTCGGGAACGTGTTCATTCAGCTCGCTGCCCTCGGTCCAGGCAGCTACCGCGCTGTCGGGCACGGTGGCCCCGGCGATGCCGAAGGCGCCACCGAAAGCCACCACTACCCCGAGCCCGTAGAGGCCAAGTCGTGTGCCTGCGTTCATGCCGCCCGCACCGCCGAATAACCGGCTTCCTCCACCGCGGCCAGGACCTGGGCGTCGTCGACCGTGCCGGTCACGGTGAGCTTGCCCGTTGCGGCACTCACCGCGATGTCCTGGACCCCGGCAATCTCGCCGACCTCTTCGCGGATCGACAGTTCGCAGTGCCCGCAGGTCATTCCGGTTACCTGGTACTCGTTCGTGGTCATTGAATGCTCCTCATTCTAAGCGAGATATACCCCTAGGGGGTACTGGTATACAGAACACTGTACCCCCCTGGGGTATTCCCGTCAAGCAAACCATCAGCGAGGCGAGGCCGACACGATAGAGACAGCCATTGCCGCCATCAGGGGACACTTGCATTGCCGGTGAATAATCCGACGCTCAAGAATCCAGCGTCCGGTAACGATTGTTCGTGAGACACTCTTCTTCAGGATTCTTGGCCCGCGGATTCCCGCGGCAGATTTTGTAACGCTTGCCGTGTACGCGGCAATGTAACGCTCAACCGGGTTGGTGATACATTTTTGGTATGCGAATCGGATACGGGCGTGTCTCAACACGCGATCAGCACCCCGAGGCCCAACACGATGCCCTGCGCGCGGCCGGCTGCGAGCAGGTGTTCCTCGACACCACCTCGGGGAAACTCGCCAGCAGACCCGAACTCGACAAGGCGCTACTCTCGGCCAACCGGTCTGGCGACCAGCTCGTTGTCACCAAGCTGGACCGGCTCGGGAGGTCGCTGGAAAACCTCATAGACCTGTCCAAGACGCTGCAGGAGCGCGGCGTGGACCTGGTGGTCCTGGATCAGGGCAAGGAACTCACCCGGCCGGCCAATGAGGACCACCTCTCCCTCGTCAGTGCCCACTTCACAACGATCCGCCGCTACACCCCGGCATTTCTGGCCGTCCTTGACCTCCAAGCAGCCCCCGCCGCACAGGACCTGTTGGCCGCCATCAAGGTCATCCGCACCATGAACACCTCCGGTGCCCGAAAGGTCCCCGACGATGCACCCACGTCGTTCACCCGGTCTCGGTGGAAGACTCTGGTTTTCGCCGAGAACGGCACCGACCGTGGATTCTACGAGTTTTGCGCTCTCGCGGAACTCAAGAATGCGCTGCGGTCCGGAGACATGTGGGTCACCGGCTCCCGGCAATTCCGCGACTTCGATGACTACCTGCTGGCCGGCTCCGACTACACGGCCATGAAGTACGCCGGGGGCCTGCCCCTGGTCACAGCCAATGGCGGCGAAGAATATCTCAAGGACCGTCTTGCCCTGCTCAGTGAACGTCTGCACCAAGTCAACGCTCTGGCCTCTCGCGATGAACTGCCCGGGTGCTGATCACCGCCACCGGCGTGAAGATCACCCCGCTCGAGACAATCGTGCCACAACACGCCCAACCCTTGATCGATCAGGCCAGCGCCATGTTCCCGCGAATCCGAATCACCGACCTGTTGATGGAAGTCGACGGCTGGACGGGCTTCACACGCCACTTCACCAACCTCAAATCCGGCCAGCCTTCCAAGGACAAGCAGCTCCTGCTCACCGCAATCCTGGCCGACGGAATCAACTTGGGATTGACCAAGATGTCCGAGTCATGCACCGGCGTCACCTACGCCCAACTGGACCGCCAGCAGGCTTCCCACATTCGGGATGAAACCTACAGCGCCGCCCTGGCCGAGCTGGTCAATGCCCAGCACGCACACCCCTTCGGTACGCACTGGGGCGATGGCACCACCTCGTCCTCGGATGGGCAGCGCTTCCGCGCCGGCAGCCATGCCGAATCCACCGGGCACGTGAACCCGAAATACGGGGCCGAGCCCGGGCGGATGATCTACACGCATGTCTCGGACAAATATTCGCCCTTCCACAGCAAACTTATCAATGTCGGTGACCGCGACGCGACCTATGTCTTGGACGGGTTGTTGTATCACGAGTCCGATCTGGCGATCCAGGAGCATTACACCGACACCGCAGGGTTCACCGACCATCTTTTCGCCCTCATGCACTTGCTTGGATATCGGTCCGCACCCCGGATCCGCAACATCGGCGACACCCGCCTCTACACGTCCACCAATGATCCTGTGTTGTCGACGTTGACCCCGCTGATCGGCGGCACCATCAACACCAAGACCATCACCGCGCACTGGGATGAAACCCTCCGCCTGGCCACATCCATCAAAACCGGCACCGTGACCGCCTCCTTGATGATGCGCAAACTCGGCGCCTACCCCCGACAAAATGGGCTCGCCACCGCACTGCGGGAACTGGGCAAACTGGAACGAACGCTCTTCCTGCTGGACTGGTTCCAAGATCCCGACCTACGCCGCAAGGTCACGGCCGGGTTGAACAAGGGCGAGGCCAGGAACACCCTGGCGCGGGCCGTTTTCTTCAACCGCCTGGGAGAGATCCGCGACCGATCCTTCGAGCAGCAGCGCTACCGGGCCTCGGGGTTGAATCTTCTCACCGCGGCCATCGTTCTCTGGAACACCGTCTACCTCGACCGCACCATCACCACCTTGAATCAGGAGGGAAACGCCACGGACCCGGACCTGCTGCGGTTTCTCTCACCCTTGGGATGGGAACACATCAACCTCACCGGCGATTACACCTGGCCGCGCACCAACAAGATCAAGCCCGGCAAATACAGGCCTCTACGGCGCACGGCAAAACCCTAGCGTCGGATATTTCACTTTTTCACAAGCCACCCCGACATGTCCGGAGCAATCCTCAGCGCGTTGCTGGAACAGGGCCACGCCGCCGTGGAAGTTCACGGTACCCCTACCCCGCTGCCGCATACCATGCGTGTACCCATCACGTGGCGCGATAACACCGCCGTAGCGAATGACGTCCATGCGAAGATCGCGACAGCCGCCACTGCTGGCCTGAGTCAGCACAACGAACGACGCCAGTTCCAATGGGACCAAGGCAGCCCGATACAAGAACCCAGCCCGCAACTGCGGTTCGAGCAGGCAGACGACGACACGTTTATCAACCTCATCGCCCTCGTCGCCCACGGTTCGCTCGACGTCATGACGCGACGCCAGCTGACCAGCACCAACGCACTGAGCTTGGCTCGGGAGGAGGTGGACTACTACCTTCCTGTCCCGGCGACCGCGACTGGTGGTGCGTCGCGTACGACCAACAGAACACCATCATTGGCATCGCGATTCCTTCGGCAACACCCACGAATCGCAACGTCGGCTACCTCGCGGTCCTGCCCGAGCACCGCGGACACGGATACGTCGATGACCTCTTGGGGTTCATCACCGCCTTCCACGCCTCAGCCGGAGCACCGCGGATCACCGCAACCACCGACGCAGTGAACACACCCATGGCCGCGGCGTTCGAGCGAGCAGGATACAGATGCACGGAGGTACGAATCGACCTCGAGCCCTAAAGGGCTAATCTGATAATGTGTCAAAACCGGCTACAAAGTACAAAAGCTTGGTGAAGAAGGCTGGGCCTAGACCCTTGAGTCTGTACTGCTCACGTCTCCAGAAAGATCGGTAGGCAACTTCCGATTCGAGGTTCGAGTCTTTGGCGGGCATGATTCCGCCGAGGAGTTTTTCTCCAACGTCCGTTTCGCTCAATGTTGGAATTCGACGGTAGATATCCCGGGCTTTGGCACCGGCGTCCCATGAACAGACCGCGACGTAGAAGTTGACCGCATTTTGTGCAGTTTCCACCATGGTACCCAGAGTGAATAGGTCGCCGCGGCTAAGGGTAAGTCGCCCTTTACTGTCCTTTTCTCCGCTTTGAAAAACGGAAGGAATGACCGGCATGTTTTTGTCCCACCGGTTCAACCAGTGACGAGGGTAGAACCGGATAGCGTGGTTCTCGACCTCTACAGTAGTGAGTATTCTTTGGCCGTTGCGTATAAGGTCTGCAACTCCGGCGGTAGTCTTTCTTGTTCTGGCCAAAATCCAGCTCCAGTCGTGGAAAGGTTGCGTGGTAGGTTGCCCAGCGTAGTCTATTGCTCCGACGAGTTGCCCACGCTGTAGAACGGTCAGCAAGGGCAGGGAGAGCTGTAACCCTTACTGAGTAATGTTTAATTAGGGAAGTTTTTTGATCCGTCGATAGAGCGTCGCATGGGACATCCCCATATCCTTGGCAACTTGGGTTGCAGGTTCGCCGGCTTTGATGAGTTTGGATGCGGTGCGGATTTGGGATTCGGTGAAGGTGGGTCGCCGGCCACCGAGATCGCCGCCGGTGGCGCGGCGTTTGGTGACGGAGTCATTGATGCGTTCGCGTTTGATCTCGAGTTCCATTTGAGCCAGGGCTGCCATGACGGTGAAGACCATGGCGCCCATGGGTGTTTTGGTATCCACATCACCACCACCCAGGTTGAGCACGCGCAAACCGATATTGCGATCTCGTAGTTCCTCGGCCAGTTCGAGCATTTTCTGGGTGGAGCGCCCGAGCCGGTCCAAAGTGGTGATCACGAGCGTGTCACCCGGATGCAGTGCGGTCAGTGCTTTATCCAACGCCGGGCGCTTGGCCAGTGCGCCGGAGAGACCATGGTCGGTGTAGAGGTCATCGCGCCGGACGCCGGCAGCGAGGAGGTCTTGGATTTGCCGGTCGGCGTCTTGGGCTTTGGTGGAGACGCGGGCGTATCCGATCAGTTTGGTCATCGGTCCTTCAAAAAGTGTCTCGCAACTAAGGGTGTAGACCCGATTTTACATCATTGGTTGCGACACGTAGTTGCGAGAATTTGGGTGCGTTGAGTTTCTGCGGATTTTTTGCCGAGGGATTGGGGCTCATTGAGACGTCTTGCAACCTATCCGTTAGGAGACACATAGGTTACGAGACAGTTCGGCGGCCTCATCAACAGGTTGAGTGGCGTCGTCTTGCGCTCAGTTTTTGGCCTGCTGTGCGAGGAGCGAGTCAAGACTGGCTCGGAGGGCGCGTTTGGCTGCGTGATAGCGACTGCGGACGGTTGAGCTCGGGATGCCACAGACCTGAGCCGCCTCGACGAGCGTCAATCCGTCCCAGTGAATCAGCCGAAACAGTTCCGCGTGCGCTGAAACGAGACGGTTCAGCGCGTCGCAGATCTCGATACCCGCGTCTGCGGCTGGTGCGGTCGCTACCGTGCGGCTGCTGAGGTCTCGTAACTTGCTGGCGAGTCGCATTCGTCGGCGTCCGCTGCGTCGGCATTCGCGAGGACAAGCTTTGTAATTCCGAACATCCACATGCGCGCTTGTTCCGGCTCAACGGGGAGCGAAGCAGCGCGGCGCCAGGCCGTCGTCATGGTCTCCGCGAGCAGATCCAGGGCGGACCACCTCATGGGACTCGGGCGCCTGCAGGTGCGAGATCTCCGTCGTCAGACCGCCCAAGGCACGGGCACTGCTTGGGGCTCGGGACTACAGGAGGAGCATCTTGTACGGATGCTGATGACTTCTTCGAAGACGGGACTTGCTGCCACCGGCTACGGTTTGGCAGCGGCCACAGCGACCAGTTCGGCCGCGACTCCTGTCAATCGTCGAGGTCCTGACCAGACGGCCGTCAGGGGGCGGCTGATCCCTTGACCCTCAAAGGGAACGCGCAACAGGTCCCCGCTCTCGAGCTGGCTACGAAGGGCGAGTTCGCTCAGGGCAGCAGGACCCGCCCCGGAAGCAACAGCAACGCGCACCGCGGCGTTGCTGGCAAGCACCTGCATCGGCTCGACAGTGACGAACCCAGCCAACACCTCTTGCAGCGCCTCGCGGGTACCTGAGCCAGGCTCCCTGACAACCAAGGGGGTTTCCGCCAGCTCTTGCAAACCGATCCTGCTCGTACGGTTCGCCCATTCATGGTTGGGAGCGACAACTACCAGCAACTCATCCTCTTGGACGACCAGGGCATTCAACTGCACGGGAACGTTCGGGGTCTCAACGAAACCCAGTTGAAGAATGCCCCTTTGCACTTCTTGGAGAACCTGCGCCGAATTCAGCACCTGCACCTCGATGCGGACCGGCGGCAATCGACGTTTCAACTCTGTCAGCCAGACCGGCAGCAGGGTTTCTGCGATGGTCATGCTGGCCCCCACACGAAGTTCCAACGTTTCGTTGCTGCGGCTGGACCGTGACCAATCGTTGAAGCGTTGCCCGGCATCAAGTAGTTCACGGGCTTGAACAGCCAGCAACAACCCCAGTGCCGTCGGTTCCGAACCGCGGGGGCTGCGCTCAAGCAAAGCCGTTTTCATCCCCGTCTCCAGCTCCGCGATGGCTCGGCTTGCGTTGGGCTGCGCCATCCCCACTTTCCGTGCGCCAGCCCCCACGCTGCCTTCGTCCACCACGGCAACGAAGAGTTCCAGTACTTGAAGGTTCGGCCAAGCTTCGCTCATATCAAAAGCATATACCTTGATGCGAAATTGCCGTCTATCGGGCTGACGGGGATCAGTGAAGTATGGAAGTATGTCAACGCAAATACAACAGATAGATCCCATAACAACCCGCCGCGGCTCCTACGCACTGAAAAAATATTCCCCCGGGTTGCTTTTGTGTGCGGTCGCTGTGGCAATCGCGATGACCGTTAACGTCTTCCTTCCCGGTGTCAGCCCACTGATCGTCGCGATCGTGCTCGGCATCGCCCTGACCAACGTGGTTCGCCTACCCGAGTCCACGGCACCGGGACTGACGCTGGCTTCCAAGAAGCTGCTCCGATTGGGAATCGTCTTCCTGGGCCTGCAACTGGTGCTCTCAGACATTGTCTCCCTCGGTGCGCCCATGCTCGTGGTCATCGTGTGCATCGTGGCCGGAGGCATTTTCGGAACCATCCTGATCGGGCGGCTGATGAAGATGCGTCCCGCCCAGGTCCTGCTCATAGCATGTGGTTTCTCCATTTGCGGCGCCGCCGCTGTGGCTGGAGTCGAAGGGGTCACCGACTCAGACGAAGAGGACGTGGTCACCGCCGTGGCCATGGTGGTCATCTTCGGCACACTGATGATTCCGGCGATTCCCTTGCTCGGCCAGCTGCTGGGCATGGAGCCTGAACTCAACGGCATGTGGGCCGGTGGCTCCATCCACGAGATCGCTCAGGTTGTCGCCGCCGGAGAAATAATCGGCGGCGGGGCGCTGGCTGTCGCCGTCATCGTCAAACTCGCCCGCATCCTGCTGCTCGCCCCGATCGTCGCGATTTTGAGCATTCGCCAACGCCGGTCAGGAAACGTCAAACCCGATGAAAAGCGTCCTGCGATCGTCCCACTGTTCATCATTGGCTTCCTGGTCATGATCGTGCTCCGTTCCACACTGGACCTGCCCGAGGGCCTCATCCACGCAGGAAGCCTCGCGCAAACGGCTTTGTTGTCCGCCGCAATGTTTGGACTGGGATGTGGGGTGAAGATCCGCAACCTCATCCGGGTCGGAGCCCGACCCTTCATCCTGGCCGCAGCCTCAACCATTCTCGTCGCAGGCATCGCCCTTGCAGGCATCGAACTCGTCCACCTCTGACAAGGAGCAGCTTCCCGTGGCTCTTGCCCCATGGCCGTAGCTCGTTCCGTCACCCCATTACTTGTTAGAAAGGAAGTAGACATGAATTCACTAACCGAGCCCGCACCGATCATCGTCGGCGTCGACGGCTCCGATTCCTCAATTGCGGCACTGCGGAAGGCCGCCGAGCTTGCAGCATCACTGCAAACACGGCTCCTCGTGATCACTTGCTGGACCGTACCGAACTTCTACAACGGCACCATTGAATTCGATGAAACAGCATTTGAGCGTGACGCCAAAGAACGACAAACCGCAGCCATCTCGAAGGCCTTCGAAAACGGCTGCCCCGTGCCAGCACAAAAACGCATAACCCACGGGCGCCCGGCAGCCGAGCTCATCAAGGCCTCAGCACAGGCCCAAATGCTGGTGCTAGGCACAAGGGGTAGACACGAATTTATCCATATGATGCTGGGCTCGGTCAGTCTCGAATGCCTCGGGCACGCTCACTGCCCCGTCCTAACCGTAACCCAAGGGCCACGGCCGTGAGCTCGACACCGGAAAATCCGCCTTCCGCACACATCACCCGAAAGAAGCAATGCGCAAGCCCACCCTTGCCCTAGTTGTGGCCGCCCTGCTGGCCGCCAGCACATTGGTTTCCTGTAGCAGGGGTCGCGCCCAGCGAGAACCGCCGCACGCTGCTGCGAGGGCTCGGCTGGGGCCTGGTCCTGAGCGTCGGGCTCGGTGCGGTGCTGATCGCACCCAACCTGCCGGTGCAGTGGGCGCTTGTGGCTCTCGTGGTCGGCCTGCCCTTCGCCTATCTCGGGGTCCGGCGGGTTCTGCCTGCCGGGACGCTCACCGCGCGTCGAGGGCTCCCGGCGAATGTGGTGTTCGCAGCCGCCATGTCCATGGCGTTCTTCACCGCAGACCTGTTCATTCCGCTCGCCCTTACCAGCGTGCGAGGGATCAGCGCTACACTCGCCGTGATCCTCACCACCGTCCCCGTCCCCGTCGGCACCGGGCTCGCCGGTGCCCTGGTCGCCACCATGGGCGCCACTGCAGCCGGACTAAGCGGCGTCCTCGTCGTCGCTGGGGCCGGCGTCGTACTCGCTCTCCTCGCCTCCACGAGGTTCGCCGAAACCCACCCACCCTTGACTCCCCCCGAAAGATGATGCTGACTTGGACTCGAAGTCCGAGCACGAAAGGAGAACACAATGACCATCAACGACATCGGGCCCCGCCCGAACGCGTTCGACATCGAAGAGGCCACCCGGCGGAACGAGAACTACCGCAGCGTGGTGTGGACCGGGAAGTATTTGCAGGTCACGCTGATGTCTATCCCGGTCGGGAAGTCCATCGGCCTGGAGGTCCACCAGGACACCGATCAGTTCCTGCGCCTCGATGCCGGACAGGGCAGGGCCGTCATGCGCCCGGCCAAGGACCGGCTCGACTTCGAGCAAAACGTCTCGGATGGGTGGTCTGTCCAGGTCCCCGCCGGCACCTGGCATGACGTGATCAACACTGGCGACGAACCGCTGCGCCTCTACGCGATTTATGCCCCGGTGCACCACGCACCTGGCATCACCCAGGGAACCAGCGACAAGGCAGAACAAGACGAAGCGACCGGTAAGGACGAGCCTCCCGCATGGACCGTCCAGCCCGAGGACAGCGCGCCGGACGAGCACGCCAACTGACGTCTACTTGTGTCACCGCTCCGTAAGGATGTTGCGGACGAGGATCGTCTTGGTCCACCCCGGGCAGCGCGCCCCGCCGCCGCGTGAAGACATCGGCCGGTCTCGACCGGCCGATGTCTTAACGCTCCCGCCCCTCACGCTGGTAGGTCTGACGATCACGGATGTCGAGGACCTCGACTGGGCCTCGTGTCAGAGTGTCGGCAAGGCCGCATGGTTCCTCGGGCAGGCCAACACTGTGCCCTGTCTGCGACACCGTGCGATCACAGAACGCCGCCACAAAGCGTCAAACTCCACAGTCCGGAGTCGTCGGCACTTCTGTCCGAAGTCCTCAACACTCGTGTGTGTCAGCCAACTCGTGGGTGAGCGACTGTCTCAAAACCCATCCGTTGCAAGACGCTACACCTGCTGCCCAAGGCTACTCTGTGAGTCGCACCTTCAACATTCTGGGGCTGACTTTTGCAACACAGCCCACGATCGTGAAGTGTGATGTTCATTGCGCCATGACCGCACGAGGACGCTCGAAAAGGGTGTAGCAAAAACGAACGACTATGACACATGCGGCGCGTTCAACGTTTACGGCGCGAGTCTTGACCGGGACTGATCAGGCACAGCAGGAGGTGGGCATTTCATTGTGGAAAGTGCCCGCGACTAGGCGTAGGGCTTCGGAAAAGGTCAGGTAGGGCGCCCAGGTGTCGGCGATGTGTCGGGTGGTCATCCCGGCGGTGATCGCGTAGGTTGCCGGGAGCAGCAGTTCTGCGGCGTGGTCTCCGATGATGCTGATGCCCAGGATTCTGTCGGTTCCCGTTTCGGCGATCATCTTAATCGCCCCGCGGGTGTCGTGGTTGACTAGGGCACGTGGGAGATCTTTGAAGCTCAGCACCCGGGATTCACATCGGTGCCCAGCTGCCCGTGCTGCGGCTTCGGTGAACCCGGCAGTGGCAAGTTGTGGGCGCGAGAAGATGACCGCTGGTAGTCCGGTGTAATCGACTTCTGCGACCGTAGCTCGCGGATCGATCCGCACGGCATTGGTCGCGGCGGCCTTGCCGGTAGCCGCGGCGACGTAGACGTATTGTGGTGCCGCGGTGACGTCACCGGCAGCAAAGACCTTCTGATTGGTGGTGCGCTGGTGTTCATCGACGCGGATGAAGCCATCACGATCGGTGGCGATGCCTGCGGCTGCCAGGTTGAGGTAGTCCGTGGAAGGGCGGCGGCCAGTAGCCACCAGCAGGCGCTCAGCCTGCAGGCTCCGGCCCGACAGAGTGCGCACCTGGATGTGTTCATGCTCTTGGGCAACGCTAGTCGCGTGCTCTTGAACCACCCTGATCCCCTCTTGGATCAGGGTGTGGTGGAGGATGGCGGTCATTTCCGGCTCGGCGGTGGGGGCTATCCGCCCGACAATGGTCACCTGTACTCCGAGGCCGGCGAAGAGTTGGGCTTGTTCGATGCCAATATAGCCGCCGCCGATAATGATCATGGACTCGGGCAGCTCGGTCAGTTCCATAGCCGTGGTCGAGGTCAAATACTTCACCTCGCCCAACCCGGTCACATCTTTCGGTCGTGCTGGCACCGCACCAGTGGCCAGCACGATCGAACTAGTCGTGACCGGTTTCCCATCAATCACAAGGGTGTCGGGATCCCAAAAGGACGCTTCCCCGGAGCAGACCTCGAATCCATGCGCCTCTGCGACATCAGCGTATTTGGTTTCTCGCAGCTGGGTAATCAGCTGGTCCTTCTGTTCGACTAACGATCCCAGATCCACGCCCATGGCAGCAGTGGGGGCCCCAGGGAAAGGATTCGTCAGGGCGGCTTGCCGGGTGCTAGCAGCCGCCAGCAGCGTTTTGGACGGAACACATCCGATGTTCACGCAAGTACCGCCAATGGTGCCGCGCTCAACCACCAATACGGTACTGCCAGCCCGCCGGGCTTCGATGGCGGCTGCCATGCCTGCTCCTCCGGAGCCCACCACCACGAGATCAAATTCGAGATTTCTTTCCATCAGGTAGCCTCTTTCTCTGGATTATCCACCCAGTATGAACCTTCCAGTACACTAGAAGGTCAAGTCTGGCGATCCCGAAGGAGTTTTGAGTGCCATGCGAATAGGCGAATTGGCGGAGGCTGCCGGCACCACCACAAAAACTTTGCGCTATTACGAATCCATAGGTCTACTCCCACCCCCGAACCGCACCCCAAACGGCTACCGCGACTACCCTGAAAACATACTCTCTCGACTCGATTTCATCCGCCGAGGCCAACACGCAGGACTATCACTCGCCCACATCGGTGAAATTCTCCGAATTCGCGATAACGGACAGACACCTTGCGCCCACGTCAGCGCCCTCTTGACCGACCGCCTCACCCAGCTCGATCACCAGATCGCTGTCCTCATGCAGCTGCGCCAGACAGTCACCCAACTCCACGACGCAAGCCGCCTCGCAGACCCATCAACGTGTCACGCCGATGCCATCTGCAGCAACCTGTGACCACCAGAATCCAGGGTCGGTGTCCACCGATATGCGCAGCGGTCAACATCGGGGTAGCGGCGTAGCAGGAGGACAAGGTGGACAGCCGCTAAGCGGAAGGAACAATCACACTTTTGTATGAATAGCTGCCCTGTACCAGCGGACTATCAAGCGGCCCGTCATGAAGCAACGACGCTGTCGGGCAAAAGAAGCGGCCTGAACATATCAAGCCGGGCGATGCGCACGCATGTCCGGATGACTCGACTCAGAAAACTCACCTCCACCCTGCCACTTCTGAGGTGAACCAGGACCACCACCGAAAACCGCCAAACGAAACTGCGAAATGCCGCCAAACGAAGTCGATAGTTACAATTCTGGGTTGTATCAAAAACGGTTTTTAGGCAGTTTTGACACAACTAGGTTTTGATACAGACTTTTGATACAGGCTATGCCCTGTCCAGGAGTGGAGGCGGGTGTTAAGCTGAACCTGTATCAAAAACGACCGTTTTAATGCACATACTCACCTCAAGGAATCTCTATGGCAACCCGCACCTCATTAGTCACCTTTTGCCTAAGAGCCACACTATTGATAAGGCTGGCGTCGCCTCGGTGATGGAAGCCTCCGTGCGCCTCTTGGAATCTGACCGTACCGGGACAGGGGCAGCCCACGGCGACCTCTACATTTCGTTCGTACCCGATGAAGAAATCGGTCTGCTAGGTGTACGCACCATGGATATGGCCCGCTTCCCCGTGGACTACGCCTACACCCTAGACTCCTGCGAGCTGGGTGAAATAGTGGAGGCAACCTTCAATGCCGCGACCACGACCGTACCGGCTACGAGGCGAAGAAAGACCTACTGCGTAGCATCGCGGAGAAGCTAGCTGATACCAACCCGCGTGCCACCATCACACTGGACATCACCGATGTCTACAGCAATATCGAAGACGCAAAAACCCCGGATAACCAACAGGCAACCGACCGTCTGTTGGCTACCATGAAAAACCTAGGTGTAGAGCCCCTCCCGCTGGCCATGCGAGTCGGCACCGACGGCTCATGGCTCTCAGCCCAGGGCATCTTCACCCCCAACTTCTTCACCGGCGCCCACAACTTCCATTCCATCTACGAGTTCCTCCCCATGCCCTCTTTCGAGAAAAGCTGCCTCATGGTGCAGGAACTCATGAAGCACGAAGGGTAAATAAACTGAGAGAATGGGTAACTATGCGCAGAGTTAACCGCCACCTCAAACCCCAGCCCCTCCCCCAGCGGAACGGCGTTGACGCCGTGAGCTTTGTGTTGCCGGACGCCGCCAACCCGGCGGACGACACCTTCGGGGCAGCAACAGTGCTGGATTACCTTGCTGCGCGTTTCTACCCGCATGCCCGCCCGCTCTTTGAAGAGCGCTTCGAACGTGATGAGGTCAAGGACGCTGAGGGCGGCCCGGTTGCCCCAGATGCTCCCTTGGTGGGACAGAAGATTTGGTACTACCGGCAGCTGGGGCAAGAGCGCCCGGTCCCTTTTGATATGCCGGTGCTTTACGAGGACGAGTGGGTGATGGCGATTGATAAGCCCCACTTTTTACCCACCACCCCTAACGGGTCTTTTGTGGCGCATACAGCGCTGGTCAAGCTACGAGTGAGAGAAAATAACCCCCTACTAATCCCTATTCACCGGTTGGACCGGGCCACGGCGGGTGTGGTGCTCTTTGCTAAGACGCCGGAGGCTCGTGCGCCTTTCCAGACCATGTTTGAGCGTCGTGCTCTGAGTAAGACCTACGAGGCTGTCGCCGCTCCTATCCCCGAGCTAGGAGTGGGAGACAGCATGACGGTGCGCTCCCGCATTGATAATGCCCACGGTCAGTTGCAGGTGGCACAAACCGGCGTGGATTTCTTGCCGGGGGACGTCCCGCCGCTGGCTCCAGAGACCAGGGCGGAGAAACGCAAACGGCATAGCGCCAACCTCCCCTTCACCGGCTTGAACGCTGAATCAAAAATTACCTGCCTGGCAACCTACCCGCGGCAGGACGCCGAAGCCTGGCAGCCGTCCTGCAATGTAAGCCAGAACTCCGCTGGCGTGAAGAAAGAACATGCCCCTGAAATTTTGAGCACCACCGAGCAGCGGGTGCCATCTCAGCTCGCCCACTATCGCCTTGAGCCTCATACCGGTAAAACCCATCAATTGCGGGTGCACCTAGCGGCGGCTGGCGCCCCCATCATTGGGGATGTCATCTACCCCGAAGTTCTGCCCCCGACAGAAACCGATCCGGAGCTTCGTTTACAGCTCCTTGCCCGATCGTTGAGCTTTACCCACCCCATCACCGGTGAGGCGCTCACTATTAGCAGTAAGCGCCGCCTGACGTTAGCGCCCCACTAACAACATCCGGCAGACCGTTCTAGGCTTCAGAAGCTCCAGCATCAGCCAGGATCAGAAGATGCCGGCAATCGAGTTGCCCTGCATCGGCAGAGCTGCGGAGGACAAATACACCCCAACGGTAGAGCGAGCGGTATTGAGCTGAGGTTCCAGTAGGCAGTTCATCACTTCAACCGCTCCTCCACCGGTTCCAGCGGCTGATGGCATCTACAGTTACTCTCGCAAGGCCCACTAACAGGGTCACGGTAAACTTGACCCCAGCACCCAACCCAAAGGACGCTATGGACGCCACCACAGATTTTTCAGTAAAAGAGCTTTCAGCACGCGCGGCGCTCGCCGAGCACTCTGTTCTGCGACTTTTTGGTGGCCGGGCACTAAGCATCCCCGGCACCCTTTTTGGGCGGGTTCAGCACCCCGAAACCCGCGCCCGCCGCAAGCGCGCCGCCGAATGGCATTACTGGTGGCAGGCACATCTTATGGATGCCCTGGTAGATGCCGGCTTCCGCGCCCTCACCAGCGGTGATACCGATGCCGCCGCTGCACATCTGCGCCGCGGGCGAGCGGTGCTGCGCGGTATTCAGGTGCGTAATTACGGCACCTACCCCAACCACTTTTACGACGACATGGCATGGCTAGTTCTGGCTCTAGAGCGCCTCAACCGCCTGGCGCTGGCTGTTGAAGGTAGCGGGGATGCCTTTGTACAGGACGCCGCTAGCCGTCTCTACCGAGAACTGGATGATGCCTGCACAGATGACCTGGGCGGCGGCGCCTTCTGGTCAAAGGCACGGGACTTCAAGAACACCCCGGCAACCGCCCCCATCGCCCTTGCTTTTGCCCGCGCCCACCGGCACGAAACCGCCATTAGCCTGCTCAACTGGCTGCATGCCACCCTCTTTGATGAACAGAGCGGGGTGTACTTGGATGGCCTGCGCATCACCGGCGGTAGCGTCCGCGCCCCCAAAACCCGCCTTGAACGTGCCCACTACACCTACAACCAGGGCCCGGTGCTGGGTGGCTATCTCACCCTGCTAGACGCCGGCGCCACCGATGGCCTGACGGTTGACCCGATAGAGCACATTGAGCAACTGGTGGAGGGCATCGACGCTCATTTCAGCAAAGACTTCACCACCGCCACCGGCGACACCCTGCGCGTCCTCACCACTCACGGTAACGGGGACGGCGGGCTCTTCACCGGGATTCTGGTGCGCTACCTGGCGCAGGTTGCCGCCCACCCCAGCATCCCGGCTGCCACCAGAGATAAGGCGCGGGCACTGATTCTTGCCACCGCCGAGCTCTTCTGGGCAGGGCGCCGGGAGTATGACCCCGATCTTCCCATGAACGAACTGGGCATCGACCCCAACGAAATTCGCGGGCAGGCCGTAGCCCTCTTCTCGCCCAGTATCACCCAGCACATTTCAGAGGTCATCAAGCCCGGCCAGCCGGTGGACCTCTCTACCCAGCTCCAGGTCTGGATGACGCTGGAAGCCGCCGCTCGCGTCCTCTAGTCCACGCTCTAGATCAGTCTGCTAGAGCGATCTTTTGACCAGGTTCGTAACGCCTTTTCTTGCTCTGAGCAGCAGCAGTTGCTGCAATGGTGCCGTTTTCAATCAGCGCATTGATGTCATTAGTAACTGTTGGAGCAGAGGCGTGAATGCCTATTCCAGAAAGGCCTTCCTGAATTTCTGCCCTTGTAAGGCCTCCCTGGCTATTCAAAATTAGGCTAAAAATTTCTGTACGGCGTTCAACAACTCTTTGACGTCGAGCACTACCCCTAAACTCAGTTTCGCGGTTTACCTTCGGCGCTGATTTAAGAGGCTGCTCACCTATGAATTGATCTGCAAGAGAATAGGTACTCCAGCGACGATCATTATGTTTGATAATCAGTCCCTTGTTTACAAGGTCCGACAGCTCTTTCGTTGCATCAGCCGAATGCAAACCCCAAGCTTGTAGATTTTGGTTGCTGGCTCTCCGCCCTGAACGTAGTAAAGCTAAGACTTGACCCTGGCTTTGCGATAAAGAATATCCATCAAATTGACCCAACCAGAGTTTAATCTCTTCTGTCATCAAAGCTGAATGTGGCACAGTCACTTCAACCTCATTCAGATTAACTCTAAACGAGGGCATCTGCATTCCAGCTTTACGCAAGGACACAAAGACGCTGGGAATTCCAGAACCTCGATTTTCAGCCACCATGTACCCTGTCTCAGGCATAGAGACATTCGAAAGGATGCGGGCTAGTACAGCGTTACGTGAGGAAGAAACACCGTTTTCACCAAACTCAGCCGGGTCCACATTTCCATAAATCCCACCAGGGCTTCGAACAACAAAACGGTCAGGATAAAGCTCTACTTGGACCTGAGTACCACGTGCTTGTTCAGAGTAATCCCTATGTAGTAATGCGTTAGCCAATAGCTCTCTAATAACCTCTAACGGGTACTCATATCGGTTTTCCCGTCCCACCCCGTCCGATACAATCACTGATCTACTCCGCATACTTCTACGTAAAATACGAATCGCATCATTGATAATGTATGGAAGTGGACCGGAACACTGTTGGTTATCGAGGAACCTAGCACCATCTTCAGCTGCTTCCCCTTTAACAGAAGTAGGTAATACAACAACAGTTACATCTAACTGGGGAAAGAAGCTTTGCGGGTAATCGCCAAGTGCTAGCAGACCAGCAAGGCTTGGAACAAAACCTGAGGGAGACTTTACAAGTACGTTAGCGCGCTTTAACGCTTCTTCATCACTCAGCCCTTCAAAGGCACGCGGTTCACGTTCTCTAAGGATCTCGATAAATCTGCTAGTTAGACTCGTATCTAAATCTTCTAAAGTTGCACTTTCAACAGCGCTGCGGTCGTGCACAGGCTGACTCTTATTTTCTAACAACCGATCAATTTCATAATGGCTAAGTTTTCGGTCTCCTTCACCCGGCCGTGTGTAGGAACCGGCATAGCGACCTTTCGATGAGACATAAAAGGGCTTATTAGAAGGGTGCCCTTCCTCCACATCAATACGCACCACCTTCTCACCGGTTGCCAACAAGTCGATGCTTACTTCAGCGGATACCGGAGGGGTAATGCTATGCCGTATAAAATCTTCTGCCTGTTGCATCGTTCGTTCAGGGTTAAAATCAGGAACAGGAAAAGCGCCCTTCGAAGGATTACTGACGCCTAACAGGATGGTTCCACCTGTATCGTTAGAAAAGGCAGACAAAGTCTCAGACAATGACTTCGGTACGCCACCCACTGCTTCTTTCAGTTCAAGCTGAGCACTTTCGTGTCCGCGAGAGCGGACCATCGAAAGAAGCTGTTCTGTAGATTCTTTCATCAATCATCCTAATATCTTCATCATGACAACAGTTATTAAGATGATGCAGGTTTCATTAAAATGACTGACGGATTCTCTACCTGTACCCAGGTGAACTAAGCAGTCCCATATCTTCCCTGAATATCCCAAGAAATCAGATGACACCTTCACCACGCACTGCCTCCACACTTACCCCTGAAGAACGCCAGTCTGTTTGGCGCACCCTGCGTAACCCCCGCTTGCTGCTAGTGGAGCTGTTGGCCGGCGTAGTGGTGGCGCTGGCGCTGATCCCTGAAGCGCTGGCTTTTGCGGTGGTGGCGGGAGTTGACCCGCGTATGGGGCTTTTCACCTCGGTAACTATGGCGATCGTTATTGCTATCACCGGCGGACGCCCCGCAATGGTTTCTGGTGCAGCAGGCTCCACTGCCCTCGTGCTGGCGCCGCTGACCGCCAGCTACGGAGTGGACTACCTCGTTGCAGCGGTGCTCCTGGGTGGGTTGATGCAAGTTCTCCTCGCGGTTCTTGGTGTTGCTCAGCTGATGCGCTTTATTCCCCGGCAGGTCATGGTGGGTTTTGTGAACGCCCTGGCCATCCTGATTTTCTCTTCCCAGCTGCCTCAGCTCATAGGAGTGCCCTGGGCAGTCTATCCCCTGGTAGCCGTGGGTCTACTCATCGTGATTTACCTGCCGAAGCTGACCACCGCCGTCCCCGCGCCTCTGGTTGCCATTGTGCTAATCACCGCTTTCACAGTTTTCGCTGGGGTCAAAGTGCCCACCGTAGGTGACCACGGGGCTCTCCCTGATTCCTTGCCTGCTTTCTTTATTCCTGATGTTCCCTTCACCGGAGAAACCCTGCAGATTATCGCACCCTTTGCGCTGGGGCTTGCCATGGTGGGGCTGGTCGAGTCGCTCATGACCGCCAAGCTGGTAGACGACATCACCGACACCCACTCAGATAAAACCCGTGAATCCTGGGGTCAGGGGGTAGCCAACCTGGTGACCGGCCTCTTTGGTGGCATGGGTGGCTGCGCCATGATCGGCCAGACCATGATCAACATCAATGGTGCCCGGGCCCGCACTCGCCTATCGGTATTCTTTGGCGGCGTCTTCATCCTGGTACTGTCTGTGACCCTAGGCGATATTGTTGCTCTGATTCCCATGGCTGCTCTCGTGGCGCTGATGATCGTGGTCGCAGCAACTACCTTTGACTGGCATTCCATCCGCCCCGCAACCCTGCGCGTCCTGCCGAAGGCAGAGACCCTGGTCATGGTATCCACCGTGCTGGTGACGGTACTGACCGATAACCTTGCCTACGGTGTGGGGGCCGGTATTTTGGTAGCGATGGCCTTCTTTGCCCGCCGGGTTGCACGCTTTGTGACCGTTGAGCGCAGTCTCGAGGCTAGCAGCGACAGCGGGCAGAACGCCGCCCGCGCGGTTTACCGGGTGGACGGCCAGCTCTTCTTTGCCTCGTCCAACGATCTCTACACCCTCTTTGAATACGCTGAGGACCCTAACCAGGTAGTTATTGACCTCAGCAGTGCAAACATCTGGGATGCCTCTACCGTTTCAGCGCTGGACGCCATCACCGCTAAGTACCAGAAACTGGGCAAGACCGTTACAGTCGTTGGGCTGAACACCACCAGTGAAGATTTACATGGCCGGCTGACCGGCCGGCTGGGCTAACAGTACCGGGCTAGCAAAGTAAGAAACACCAACTGGAAAACCCCAGGATCTCACGTGCAAAAGTGAGCCTGGGGTTTTCTTGCGATACGGTGATTACTTTCCCTGCTGGGGCAGGGAGGAAGAAGTTTTAGTCGTCGGTGACGATAACGTCCACGGGAATGTTGCCTCGGGTTGCATTGGAGTAGGGGCAGACCTGGTGCGCGGCGTCCGCGAGCGCCTGAGCTTCTGCGTGCTCCATCTCAGGAATGACGACCTCAAGCACTACGGCCAGGCCGAAGCCTTCGCCCTGCTTACCGATAGAGACCTTAGCACCAACAGCTGAGCCTTCGATGTTCTTCTTCTGGGCACGGGCTACCATCTGGAGCGCTGAGTGGAAGCAGGCTGCGTAACCGGCTGCAAAGAGCTGCTCGGGGTTGTTGCCCTTACCGGAGCCGCCCATTTCTTGGGGGACAGCCAGGTTGGCTTCGAAGCTACCATCGGCGGTGCGCACGTGCCCGTTGCGCCCTTCGCCCGTGGCGAGGGCTTCGGTGGTGTAGAGAATTTCTAGATTTTCCATGGGGTTCTCCTTCAAAAGAAAATAGTTATTTGATTGTACACAATCTAGTTGTACACAATCAATCTGTCTTGCTAAATAATTACGCGCAATCTATGTTAAGGGTATGACTTCCACCGATACTTTGGCGCTTGATAACCAACTCTGCTTTTCCCTCTACCGGGCGCAACGTCTCATGACCCGCACTTACCAAGACCTTCTCAAAGAATTAGGGCTGACCTACCCCCAGTACCTGGCGATGCTGGTGCTCTGGGAGACTCAGGGCTCTGTCACCATGAAGGAATTAGCCGCCCGCCTAAAGTTGGACTCGGGAACCCTTACGCCGCTGGTTAAGCGCCTGGTGGCCATGGGCCTGGTCAGCAAAGAGCGGGACGTCGCGGACGAGCGCCGTACCATCCTTCTCCTGACAGATGCCGGAGCTGCCTTACGGAGTCAGGCGGAGAAGGTTCCAGCTCAGATTTACACTCTCTGCAACAGTGAAGGGCTAGACCTTCACACGGTAAAGGGCGAACTGGATGCCCTCTCTCAGCACCTCTCCAAGCGCTAAGCGCGGCGAAAGCGGGTACTCGGAGGGCACACCGGCGGCGTCCTGCGTCGGCACCACCAGAGGCAACAGAGCGCCCCCAGCAAAAGCACCGCTAGAACCGTATGCCGCAGCGGGGGGCAGGGTCGTGGCGCAAGTATGCAAGGGCTCTCTTCACAGGCTCAGAGTACGCCCAAACCACACCGGGTAGAATGGTACCCGTGTCTCATACCGAATTTTCTGATCCCAGCTTTTCCTTCACTCTCGGCAAGCGTCTGAGCGAAACAGCCAAGCCCAGCGCCGAGCGCGTCGCTGCCAACGGTGGCGAGTTCCGCGGGCGCACCGGCGTCATCCATACCCCGCACGGAGACATCAAAACTCCCGCTTTCACACCGGTTGGCACCAAGGCAACAGTCAAGGCTGTTCTACCCGAAGCTATGAAAGCCCTGGGTTCCCAGGCCCTGCTCTCTAACGCCTACCACCTCTACTTGCAGCCCGGCCCCGATGTGCTGGACGCTGCCGGCGGCCTGGGTAAGTTCATGAACTGGGATGGCCCTACCTTCACCGACTCCGGGGGTTTTCAGGTGATGAGCCTGGGTTCGGGCTTCAAGAAGGTCATTGACATGGGCACCGTCGCCAACGCTACCGGCGCTGACGGCCGCCCCCTGGGCGACGATGACGTTGCCACCGGCAAGGAGCGCATGGCGCACGTGGACGATGACGGGGTCTTCTTCAAGTCCCATATTAACGGTGATATACACCGCTTTACCCCCGAAGTTTCCATGCAGGTACAGCATAAGATCGGTGCGGACGTCATGTTCGCCTTTGACGAGCTGACCACCCTCTATAACTCCCGCGCCTACCAGGAAGAAGCCCTGGAGCGCACCCGCCTCTGGGCGCTGCGCTGCATCGCTGAGCACCAGCGCCTGACCGAAGAGCGCTCCCACAAGCCCTACCAGGCGCTGTTCGGCGTCATTCAGGGCGCCCAGTACGAGGACCTACGCCGCAAGGCCTGCCAGGATTTAGGTGATATGCCCTTCGATGGTTTCGGTCTGGGCGGTGCCCTAGAAAAGGAAAACCTGGGCACAATCGTCCGCTGGTGCGCCGAGGAACTGCCCGAGAACAAGCCTCGCCACCTGCTGGGCATCTCTGAGCCCGATGATATCTTTGTCGGTATCGAAAATGGCGTGGACACCTTCGACTGTGTCTCCCCCACCCGCGTGGCGCGTAACGCCGCGGTCTACACCCCCGACGGGCGCTTCAACCTGACGAACGCCCGCTACAAGACGGACTTCACCCCCATCTTCGAAGGTTGCGACTGCTACACCTGCACTCACTACACCAAGGCCTACATCCACCACCTCTTCAAGGCGGACGAGCGCCTCAGCGCCACCCTGGCATCCATCCACAACGAACGCTTCATTGTGAAGATGGTGGACGACGCCCGCGAGGCTATCGAAGACGGCACCTACTTTGAGTACCGCGACGAATTCTTGCGCCGCTACTACGCCAAGAAGGAAGCACAGCTCAAAGCGCAGGAAGAAGCCCAGGCACGCAAGGCCGCCAAAGAAGCCGAGCGTGCGTCAGCGGCCCAGGCGCGCTGGGAAGCTAACGCCAAGGCAAAAGCTGAGGCAGAGGCGAGACGCGCGGCTGAACCTAAAACTCAAGCCGCCGACGCAGACTCACCCAAGATTTCAGAAGTAACCAACCAGTCAGAAGATGAGGCATCAGCATGAATCAGTTTGAACTCGAAGACCTAGACCCAGCAGAGGTGCTGACCTACCGCCATGAATTCTCGGCAACCCCCGAAGAAATTTACGGCGCCTTCCTCGATCCCAAACTCTTCGTGCAGTGGTTTGGTCCCAAGGAGTGGAAGGTCATTCCCAGCACTCTGACCCTAGAACCGGTGACCGGCGGCCGCCAGCAGTTCGTTATGCGCCACACGGTTAACCCCAAATACCAGGCACCCATGTACATGCGTTTCATTGAAATGAAAGAACCAAGCCTCATCGAATACCGCGAAGCTCTGCCTACACCTCAGGGTAAGCCCAGCGATACCCTGGTAGGTCTGCGCATCTCGATGGAGCCCGGCACCGCCGTGACCGAGGACGGCGTGGGCGAAGGCACCATCGTGACCCTAACCCAGGGCCCTCTGCCCCAGGCTGCCCAGGAGCACTCCCGCGAAAGCTGGGTGGGTTCATTTGCATCCTTGGCAGAGTTGCTAGCCCGTTAGGTTTCTGAGCGAGACACCAAGCCGCCCCAGCGTCCGTAGTTTCAGGTAATCTGCGGACGCCGGGGCAGTTCTCTAAGGTTTAGCCGGTGCCTTAGGCGGTATATTCGGCCAGCAGGTCACGTTGCTCTTTGGTCAGGCGGGTCAGCCTCTGGTGGGTTGAATGATAAAAAGCCAGAACGGTTGAGCCGCTCACGCAGTGGGTACCGGTCACCGGGTCAAAGACTTCGTACGTCACGGTCACAGTGGCGGGAGTGACGGCGGTAAGACGCACTTCGATGCGCACGGGTTCGCCACGGTACTCTAGCTGTGCGCGGTATTTGATGTGGTTTTCAGCAACCAGCGCCTGGGTTCCCTCTTCAAGCTCGCTAAAGAGCGGGATAAGCGCAAGTGCTGACCCCTTGCCGGAGGACGGCGGAGCACCAAAGACCGCGATACGTGCCTCTTCTAGAATCTGCAGCAGGGTAACGTTATTGACGTGCCCATAGGCGTCCATATCGCCCCAGCGCAGGGGAATGTGGACGGTCAGGACGGTGGACTGAGCTTGGGTGGTCATGCTTTAAGGATAGTGCGGGGCTTGCCAACACAGACAGTGAACGCAGCTTGAAGACCTAGCGATCCATTGATAACTACGGTCTATATAAAAACCATTCTCAATTACAAGTAGTTGGTACTACCGTCTGTCCCCCGCGTGAGAGGCCACAGCGGCGTCCGCTTCAGCAAAAGCCTCCTCATGCCCGGTATGCGACCGCTTAACTACCCCAAAGTAGATCATGGTGAGAATCAAGAAGTAACCGATACCTATGGACGCAGGCAGCGCATTACCGCTACGGGCAAAGAGAGCAGCCCAAATAGCCAGCAGCAAGAGCACGCCGATGCCGGCGGTTAGGCGCCCACCCCACATACGGAAGGCGGAAGAATTACCCTCAGCACCCTTGTAGGCAATGTAGGCAAGCAGAATCAACACCCATACCGTGAGCGCACAGACCATGGTCAAGGTCATCATCATGCCGAAAGCCCCACCGGGGTTAAAGATTGCCAGTAACATCGCCAGCACCACACCTGAACAGGATGCCCACATGGCACGCACGGGGATACCGCCACCGCTTACCTTCCCCAGAGCGACAGGAGCCATTTTCTCAGCAGCAAGGGAGTGCATGAGACGGGTGCCCGCGTAAAGGTTGGCGTTA
Organism: Rothia endophytica; assembly: GCF_039543885.1. Lineage (NCBI taxonomy): Bacteria > Bacillati > Actinomycetota > Actinomycetes > Micrococcales > Micrococcaceae > Rothia > Rothia endophytica. The sequence goes on along the minus strand of NZ_BAABKP010000004.1, from coordinate 8,586 downwards.
GCCGCTGATAGAGCTGCCACCAGAATGATGAAGTTGGTAATACCGGCAATGGCCGGCACACCAATTTCAGAGAAGACCAAAACAAAGGGGGAGGCCTCAACGGAGCCGTCCAGCTGAGCCGCCCGCTGCCAGGGAATAATGGAGACCACAATGAAGAGGGAGACCACATAGATGGTGGCTAGACGCCACATGTTGGCCTTAGTGGAGGCTCGCACCGAACGCACCGGGTCTTTAGCCTCCGCTGCAGAGATAGACAGCATCTCAATGCCGCCGAAGGAGAACATCACAACGGCTAGAGAGAGCCAGACGCCCTCAATACCCATAGGCATGAAGCCGCCATCATTGGTGAGATGAGCCGTGCCAGAGGCCTCATGCCCGGGGAAGCCGACAAAGACCAGAGCCAGGCCCACGAGCACGAAAAGCAGCAGGGCAATGACTTTAATGGAGGACAGGAAGAACTCCATAGTGCCAAAGTACTTGACGCTGCGGATATTCAGCAAAATGATTGCCACACCAAAAACAGCGATGCCCACCCAGAGCGGAAGGCCAGGCCACCAGTACTGCAGGTAGGCACCCACCGCGACCAGCTCAATACCGGTAATAATGGCGGTAACGGTCCAGTAGGCCCAGCGGGTCAGGTAGCCAGCGTAAGCACCCAGGTAGCGGCCGGCAATAGAGCCGAATCCGCCGCGTACGGGGTAGCGGACCGCCATTTCACCGGTTGACGCCGCAATGATGGCAGCAACCAGCGAACCAATCGCGTAGGAAAGAATAACGGCGGGGCCAGCTAGCGCGATAGCGCCGCTTGAGCCCAAAAAGAGGCCGGTGCCCAGCGCTGAGCCCAGAACAATCATGGTCATTTGGCCGTGTGTCAGCGAGCGCTTGAGGCCGGGCTGGTGTGTGTGAGACTTTGCCACGGTATGCCTTTGCGTGTAGGTGTGGTGCAAGAGAACGCCGCCACCCGGCTCTCTGCCGGTGGGCAGGGGCGGGCGGCGGCGTCCTTAGTGATAAGAACTGTGTCTAAGTTTAGCTCTTCTTGCTTGCTGCGGGGATCTGTGAAGTAACGGTGCGCACCTCTTCGAAGGCGTCCTCGCTGGTTTGCACGCCCTTGTTGACTCCGGCGAAGTAGAGCACGGTAATCAGAGCGAAGAAGCCCAGGCCCACGCTGACGGAGGTGAGCATGGTGCTGCTGACGAAGAACATGGCGATGAAGGTTGCTAGCACGCCCGCCAGTGCCACCAGAGCGGTTGCGCTACCGCCGAAAACGCGGAAGGGGGAGGCGTTGCCTTCCTTGCGCTTGAAGGCGATGTAGGACAGCAGAATCATGCTCCACACCACAAGTACGCACACGGTCACCAGTGCCATCATGTAGCTGAAGATGTTACCTACGCCCGAGATCGCCATGACCACAGCGACCACAGCACCCACCGAGGAGACGGTTAGTGCAATGGCGGGGATGCCGCTACCGCTGGTGCGGGAGAGCACCTTAGGTGCCATGCGTTCGTGACCCAGGGAGTGCAGCAGTCGGGTTGCTGCGTAGAGGGCAGCATTAGCGCCGGAGAGAGCTGCGGTGAGTACCACGAAGTTGGTGATACCCCCGATGTAGGGAATGCCCAGTTCGGTGAAGACCATCACGAAGGGGGAACCTTCAATTTCACCGGTGAGCTGGGAGGCGTTGCGCCAGGGGATGATCGCAACAACGACAAAGAGGGAGAGCACGTAGAAGGTGGCTAGACGCCACATCATGGCTTTAGCTGAGGAACGGACCGAGCGCACCGGGTCCTTGGCTTCTGCCGCCGAGATGGAGATAAGCTCAATACCGCCGAAGGAGAACATGACCACGGCGAGTGCCAGCCAGATGGAGGCGGGGCCGTTGGGCACAAAGCCACCGTCAGCGGTCAGGTTAGCTACGCCGCTGGCATCCTGGCCGGGTAGGCCTAAGAAGACCAGGGCTAGACCGAAGATAATAAAGAGGATGACGGCGCTGACCTTGATGGAGGAGAGGAGGAACTCTACGGTACCGAAGGATTTTACACTGGTGAGGTTGAGCACGAAGATGGCGCCGCCAGCGATGAGAACCCAGATCCAGAGGGGTGCCTGGGGGTACCAGTAGGCCATGTACTTACCCACGGCTACGACCTCTGCGCCTGCTAGGGTCACGGTGGTCATCCAGTAGGCCCAACGGGTGAGGTAGCCAGAGAAGGGGCCCAGGAACTTACCGGCGATGGTGCCAAAGCCACCGCGCACAGGGTAACGCACAGCCATTTCACCGGCACAGGCGCCGATAATGGCCGCAATGAGAGAGCCGATAGCGTAGGAGACGATGACTGCCGGGCCAGCGATGCCGATGGCTGCGCCTGAGCCCAAGAAGAGGCCGGTGCCAACAGCAAGCCCCAGGGCAATCATGGTCATCTGCCCATTGGACAGTGAGCGGGCGAGCTCGCCGCCCTGCTGAGTTCCGGTCGTGGATTGTGCCATGAACGAGCCTCACCTTCAAAAGAGTATGTATGTAATGAACCGCAAGTTTACACAGGTTTGCCCTGTAGAAACGTGCCTTGCTAAAAGTCCATTATCCAGTGAGATACAGCTCACTCCCTTGGCTGTCTGTGCAGGCTCTTGGGTCATCAGAACCGATTGCCTGGCGATGTAATTATATTGAGCATCTATAGAAGTAGAGGCTATTAGCCGACTAGACAGACTAGACAGCAACTATTGAAAGTTAAGCAACCTGTAACTCTTATCAGAACAACCAACACAGTTGCTCACATATGAAATACCCCTTCCCGATGAGTGCACCCCACATTGAAAAATAATTGAATCGATATCATAAATAACTCTTGCCAGGCACAGAGCGAATCAGTACGGTAAGAACTAAATAATCCTCTTGATCCCCTCTGTTGCCCATGCTTCTCCTGCCCCCCATATTCTGACTCTTTAATGACACCTGAATTAGCTTCTACATGACCAGAAACAACTGAAGTTGATGCTGATTCAGCAGTCGTTGAACGCTGGCTCAATGAAGGCACGCTCCCCGCTACCAGTGACTATTTTCAAACAGACGGTCCAACTGTGCAGTATATTGAAGCGCCGCTATCAACCGGAACAACCTTTCCATCTGATGCATCAGCTACACCGGCACTAATGGCAGCCTCCGGTACAACCTACGGCCCATGCACCCTGACGCCAGAGTATCTGCACTTGAGGGCCTCGGGAAATTACGGCACCATTGGGTACAAGACCAGAACAACTTGTAGTGTCATCGTAGAAAGTATCCGTCACGATACCGATTTGCGTTATAAATCCGCTATTTGGTGGTTAAAGGCTGGGAGCACCACCTCCAGCTCAAATAGGCAACAACGCACTCTCTACCAACAAAATGTGGCATTCCCCTGCAAGAATAAAAACAGCACAGTGTGGGCTGGTACTACCGTAGGAACAATCGTGCATCAGGGAAAGACATACTATGCACGCGTCTACCCGCCCACGAAAACTGATAATTGCGGAGTCTAAGCATGTTTAGACAACTGAAGCACCTAGTCAGAATGGTGACCTATGAGGATGGAAAACCACCACCGGTTCTGCCCCTTTTCCGCAGGCGCCCTTTTCAAGGGGCAGACGTGAGCGTCCAACTGGTCTTTATTGGGGAGTTCACTTCTAACTACAATCCGATAGTGGGAGTTGTTGCCGATGAAGCCACTGCCCTAAAGCTATTTCATCGCCACACAGAACATAAGATTTCCTGGGAACAAATTGCTGTTTCGGATGCCACCGAGACACCTGCCCCAGGCTCACTTCTCTGGGTTCTCATCCAAGGTGGCCCGTTGAGCCCCACAGCATACTCCAACCCTTCACCGGTCGCCGCCTATGCAGACAAGGGCAGAGCCCTTGAAGAGATAGCCCGCAGAAAACAGTTATACGGGGAAGAACTTCTGCTCTGGCGCGTCCCCTTGGGCACCATTGATTTCACAGCACCAGACTGGTCTTATGCCGAGGCTTAAAATGCCCCTAAACCTGTACCCCGTAGCTGGGTTCGCGGCGCTTGAACCAGGCAATGACCGGGTAAGTGATGGGTAGCAGGATAAACTCAACGGCGCACTTATAGACGTAGCCCACCAGCACATAGTTGAGGAATTGGGAGAAAGTTGTAATTCCGAGAATAGGGGCGGCAATGGAGCAGAAAATGATGGTATCTGCCAGCTCGCCCACCAGGGTTGAACCCATGAGACGGCCCCAGAGATGCTTGCCGCCGGTTTTTTCTTTGAGTTTTACCATCACCCAGGAGTTCAGCAGCTGACCGGTTAGGTAGCCCAGCAGGGAGCCGCCCACAATGAGAGGCACGGGGCCTAGCACAGTAGCCAGGGCGTCCTGGTTTTCGTAGAAGTCAGCGCCGGGCAGGCTGATGAGCACCCAGAAGCTCAGAGCTGCCACTGCTGCCGAGATAAAGCTGGTGATAATCGCCCGGCGCGCAAGACGGAAGCCGTAGACCTCACTGATGATATCGCCCAGCACGTAGGCCAGGGGGAAGAGGAAGAAGCCGCCATCGGTGAGAATAGGCCCAAACGCCACGGCCTTGGTTGCCCCGATGTTAGACAGGATGAGCAACACACAAGAGGCTGCTAGCAGCAGATCAAAGTAGGTGCGGGCTGGGCGGGCAAACTGGACGCCAGAGGGTGAGGGTGAAGATGTCATAGTTTTCAAAGAGTTCGGGGACGCGTTAACGCAAGGGCGCACCGGAACACTGGAGCAAGCACGCCAAAGAAGGCAGAAGCCACCCTTTGTAGGGGGAAACTACTGCGCTTATTCTTGCGTGCCCATCTGCCACCTGGGCGAAATAAGCCTAGCAGAACGCATCCTAAAAACATATTTACTGACACACCAGCCAGCTTTGTCACCTAAGAATAGGTTTTGCTGACAAACCTTAGTAGAGTGTCATTATGCCTAGAATCTCAGCAGCCTCTAATGCCGCCCAGCGCGAGAACACCAAGCGCGCCATCCTCGACTCCTTCGGTCGCTTACTCTATGAACGCGGGCTGCCGGGTCTTACCATGACCCACGTTGCCAAGACCGCCGGCATTGGCCGCACCGCGGTTTACAACTACTTCGCTGATATGGGCGAGCTGCTGATTGCCTACGCCCTCGATGAAACGGGCCGCTTCCTCACCGACTTACGCTCAGCCTTAGAGGGCGTAGAGAACCCCATTGACCGCCTGGCAATCTATGTGCGCCTTCAGATTGAAGACCTTTCTCGCCGGCACATGCCCCCCGGTCCCGCCATGCGTTCGGTTCTCTCCCCTGAAGCTTTCGCCAAACTGGGTGACCACGTGCGCGAGCTGCAGATGGTCCTGGCCGACATTCTTTCGGCAGCAATCGAGCAAGGTTACCTGCCCAAGAACGATATTCGAGAGCTAGCGCAGTTGGTTCACGGTTCACTATCATCGAGCGCCGACCGCACCGACGACGCCGAAAATCACGAGGCTCGTGAGCGCCACATTGAGAGCACCATCCGCTTTATCCAGATGGGTCTAGGGGCCCGGTTTGATGCAGAAGGACGCCCAGTTCCGCTATCTGAGACTCCTCACCTTTATCTGGCAGAAGCGTCCTAGAGTTCTACTGCTCTGCCCCGAGGAGGCCGGGGGCTAGCGCATCGAGGTTGAGCACACGGGCATACATGACAGCCCGGCGCTGCAGAGCGGTACGTAGCGCCCGGTGCACCCCGTCCTCGAGGTAAAGTTCACCGCGATACTGCACGACGTGCGGGAAGAGGTCACCGTAAAAGGTGGAATCTTCAGCTAGCAGAGTCTCAAGGTTGAGGTGCTTCTGAGTGGTCACCAGACGGTCTAGGCGCACCTGTGAGGGAGCTATGGAGCCCCAGCTGCGCTGGGTAAGCCCGTGGTCGGGGTAGGGGCGGTGATCGCCCACGCCTTTGAAAATCATGGCTCTATTCTAGGGCTCAGCACTGACCTCTAGTAACTTCGAACCCCCTGGCTCGATCCGGTGGCAAGGGCGCGCTTTAAAGTCTTGAAGTATTCGTTGATTTTGTGGTGCCTCAAGTGTTTAATCAGGTCAAGAAACTCTAGTGCGCTCAGCGCCACCTTACAAGGCCGCCATGCTCTATAAGAAACAGCTCAGCGGGGCTTCAGTGGGAGTGGTGATGGGTTCATTTGCGCCCATGCACCGCGTACACATCGATCGCATTTTGCGTGCCAAAAAACAAAATCTAGGTGGCGCATTAGTAATCGTTACCGGCAGTTCTCAGGACGCCGGTGAGCTAGCGGGCATGAAGCACACCAAGCGCTACCGCTACATCTCGGAACACTTCAAAAATGACCCGCTGGTTATTGTGGCTTCCCTCGATGAGACGGGGCTATCGGTGCAGGACCGTCTGACCCAGGTAAAGGAACTATGGAATACCCATGTTGCCGCCGGCGCAGAGCGTGTCTGGTACGCAGGAGCCAGCAATCATGCCGGTTCTTTGCCCCTCAGCCCAGGTGAGCGTCTAGTAACCGACAGTAAAAGCGCCGTGCATCTTTGCACCGCTATTGTTCGTGATAACCCTCTAGCTCACTGGGATCTTCTTGCCCCTCCCTTCCGCCGTTTTTTACCAAGAATGCGTTGGTGATGGGCGTAGCGTCCGGCGGAAAAACCACACTGGTTGAAGACCTGGGCAAGCTCTATAACGCCCCCTATTCCTTTGAGAGACTTATTCATAGGGGGGTCAACACCCCCACCAATTAGACAACGGCCCCACCTAGCGGGCAACCTTGAGGATAAATCATCACAAATATTCTCAAACCACACCGGGAAAGACCGCTGCCACACCAGCGTACAACTGGCCTCACCGCCACGCAATTCGCCATGCTACTAACAGCCCTGACTGAACTGCCCCAGGTTTTCTTCCGTTTGAGTAGATAGGAAAATCAGGAACATGCCCAAGAAATTTGACCAGGATACAAAGGATCGGGCGGCCCGCCTTGTTCAGGACCACATCCTGGCCGAGGGTATCTCCATACAGGAAGCCTGCAAGATCGTGGCCCCCAAACTGGTTGTCTCGTGGCACACTGCCCGCCAATGGGCGCAGGCGGCCCGCCGCGAAGGCCGGGCTGCTGATCCCTTGACCTGAAGATCTCCTTGCAGAGGTAGCCAAGCTGCCTCGTGAGAATCAGGAGCTTCGCGACACGAACGAGTCGTTGAAGGCCGCCTCAGCTTTTTCGCCTCAAAACTCGACCCCAAACATCGGAAATGATCCAGTTCATCGATGAACACCGGAATCGTTTCACAGTCGAGTTCATCTGTCAGACGTTGAAGAGCAATCGGCAAGGTGGCTTTATTTCCTCACGCGGATACCGTCAGTCAAAAGCCCGAGGATTAAGTGCCCGCAGCCTTGGCGAGGTCGCATTGACAAGGCATATTGCCCAGGTCCATGAAGAAAACTACGCAGTCTATGGTATCCGCAAGATCTGGCATGCTCTAGGCCGTGAAGGAATCGACATCGGCCGTGAGCAAACCGCTCGCCTGATGCGCCTTGCTGGAGTCAGTGGAAAAGGTAAAGGCCGGTTGCCTGTGACAACTGGCAGGTCCAAGGGGCTCGGATCATCGCCCTGACGTGGTGGGCCGTGACTTTCGTGCCCCTGGGCCGAATCGGCTTTGGGTAGCTGACATTACCTGCCTCCGTACCAGTAACGGGTTCGTCTACACCGCTTTTGTCACCGATGTGTATTCCCGTAAAAATTGTCGGATGGGCATTATCCGATACGATGCGCGCGGAAGCCTTGCCACTGCAAGCACTCAACCAGGCGATTGTATGCGCAAAGGAAACAACGGGACTGATTCACCATTCAGACCACGGCTTGCAGTATGTGAGCATTGTCTAGAATGAGCGCCGTGCTGAGCATGGAATCACTGCCTCTATTGGGGCAGTCGGTGACTCCTACGGTAATGCTTTGGGCGAGAAGGTCAACGGTTCTTATAAGAATGAGCTAATTTATAGGTGGTCGTGGGCTGAGGTGGTTGATGTTGAGGTCGCGGCGTTTGAGTGGGTTTTGTGGTGGAAGGAATCAGGGCTTGACCAAAGTCTTGGTTACCGTAGGCCGACAGAGGTGGAAGCAGGGTTTTGGACTGGCAGTCCAAGATCACGAGAGAGTAGAAATTCATGGCGAATGTCTAGGAATAAAACCCGGGGCACTTCAGGTGAGCCCGGTTGTACGCTGGTTGGGCAACGGTCTCTCCGGTATGGCTTGAGGTTAATTCTGGCGATTTAATCCTCTTATTTTTGCCGCTGGTGGGGCTGTTGTTTCTTGGTGGGATGGGGTGTGGTTGCCCCCCCTTATGAATAAGCCTCGGTGTTGTTGAGGAGTTGGTTTCACCCAAAGAAGTGTGAACCATCAGATTCAAAGGTAAATGCAAGCGAACCCCTTCCTAAACACACTCTGACGTGGTATTTTATAAGTGTCCAGAATCAATGAGGCTTATTCAAAAGTCCTCCCAGCCGCATAAAACACCAACCCCCGAACCACCGCAAACACCCGCCCATACACGCTCAGCGGCCGCCGGAAACCTGTATGCAAAACCCGCCACGTCTTGACCTGC
>NZ_BAABKP010000003.1:0-145117 GCF_039543885.1 Rothia endophytica | reverse complement strand
AAAGCCTCAAAGCACCCGGGTCCTTAGTAGTTGACGGGACTCTGATACCCACGTGGAATTGGCGTTCACTTGGTAAAACAAATTTCTCTGGAAAGCACAAACGAGCCGGATTCAACCACCAAGTCATCTGCACCCTCGATGGCAGACTCCTAGCCATCACTGACCCGTTGCCTGGGGCTAGGCATGATGCATATGCCTTCAAGGTTCACGGGCTAGATCAGCTGCTGGATTCCTCGACTCTGGCTGATAAGGGCTATGTGGGTCTGGGGTTGGCTACCCCGGCCAGGCGTAAGCCGGGCCAACGGCTGAGCCGGGAGCAGAAGCTGAATAATCGGGTGCTGAATCGGCTACGGTCGGTGGTGGAGCGGGTTATCGCTCACATCAAGACTTGGCGGATTCTTCATACGGGGTTTAGGCGGCCGTTGGGGTTGTATGGGCGGGTGTTTGCGGTGGTGCGGGGGTTGGTGTTTTTGGCTGGGGGTGGGACTTTTGAATAAGCCTCACTGCTTTCGCAACCTCAGCAGAACTGGGCTCAGATGCAGCTTCTGACGCACCCGCAACCACTCCCTTCTGCGCAGGCGTTGTTATCGGGCTGACCTTGACCGCTGGTTGCTAATAAATAGAGGGTTAGTCACAATATGCGCAGAAATATTTTGACAAAAACTTTAGACCATCTGCTGATGAGTACTTAGAAGTCCTTTTATTCTGCGTATTTCATAACCGAATTAATAAAAGAGCGGTGCTGGAATTTTAACCTCACATCAAAATTCCAGCACCGCAACTATCTATAAACAAAATCCACTCTACCAGTTAGAGGAATCCTATGACAACAACACGAACCACTACGGACACGCAGCAAGAAGATTTCTCTCTACCTAGCTTTGGGTACTCGAAAGTAGCGTTAGTGCTCACAGGGTCAGCAGTAACCCAGGTGATGCCTTATTGGATTGAATGGGCACGAAAGACTATGCCACAGGTAGAGTTCCGCATCATCATGCGCGAATCTGCATACCGTTTCGTGACGAGGCACGGTATCGAATCAAGTTCACGTTCTCGTATTCAAAATGATACCTGGACGGACGAAATCATTGCTGAACATATCGATTTAGCAGAGTGGGCAGACCTCATCCTAATTTACCCGGCAACCTTGGACTACGCATCCCGTCTAGCTCATGGAATCACCGACTCCCCCTCTCTTTTGGCCGCAGTCGCCACAGAGGCACAGGTCTGTATAGCTCCCTCCTTCCCCCCTCGGTCAATAAAACATCCTGCAATTCAAGAGGTGCTGAGGAAACTCCGTCAGCCTTCCAATTACCTAGTCATCGATCCAGTCCCGGGCCCTAGCGAGTCAAGTGATACGGCGTTGGCCTGGGTTCCCCCAAACTTTGTTTCCGTGCTCCGAACGATCGAGGAGCATCGAGCAGCTCGCCTAGACTCTGCCTATGAGAGGGCAGCATGACCCTCACCGAGACGGCCCCCCGTCAATCCGAACGAACTACGGTGTCAGCTACCGGTCTTTTAATAACAGAAAAGTGGTCTGCCGGTGGGCAGGAAGGACTGGTTCGCACTTTAGGCGATTCAGCGCCCCTGCCCTTCAGTTCCGCAGTTCTCGAACCCCAGCAGAAGCAAGCGTCAGTTCTGGTCTGGGGCCGGGGAAACATCCAGGAACGTTTCTACCCACTGACTAAGCACACCCCGCTCTATAACTATCTGATTGAAACAGAAGTGCAAGATAGCTTGGACTACCGAACGATAGGAAAGGCTTGGGGCTCCGCGCTACGGGAAATGCACCAGCTACCGGTCCTGGGGGAGGCGCTGCCCACTTCCTGTACGCCTCGGACTGCGGTGCGCTCGTACCACTGGTTGAATGATGAAGGCTGGGAGCATCTCACAAAAGTTCTAGCCACCGAACATTTTGAAAAGCTGAGGCAGTGGATTGAAGCCGTCACAAGGGGTGAAAACCTAGCAGTCTCCCACGGAAATGCCGGCTTTATTAACTGGCTTATTTCTGCTGACCAGGTCACCGGAGTCCTACTAACCGGTGAAGATGTTGGTTACGCCCAGCCAGAATATGACACTGGGTGGGTTCTAGGGGAGTTCGCTGAACTATACGCTTTCTACCCCAACCTACGACTTAAACTAACCGATCTTCAGCAAGGATTTCTTACTGGGTATGGGGACTTTACGGAAAATAATTTAAATTCGGCTATCGCCTTCCGTCTTATTCATCATGCTTATGACTGGCACCATTATGCGGGGGCAAATCTTCAAGCCGCCCAGCTTCTCATCGACTTGGCCACTAACTACCTTGATCGATAGGTACGAAAGGAAAGTAACTTCTTATGAGTTTTAGCCGTACATCCCTGGGTAGCCACGGGTGCGAAGAACTTATGATCGAAGGATTACGCGTTATCTCTATCCATGATCAAAAAGCAGCTAACTTTTCCATCAGTTTGGCAGTACCCGCTGGTATGCGGGATGAGGAACCTGGTCAAGAAGGGTTCTTCCACCTCATTGAACATATGGTTTATCAGGATTCTCATGGTTCAACCGCCGTGCAGAGGGCGACCGCTATTTCAGGTGAGGGAGGTATCCTCGGCGGTAATACGCATATGGACTACACTGAGTTCTACGAGACAGGCAGCCCGTTTTACCTGGAAACCTCGATACAACGACTCCTGGAACAGGTATTTTTTCCTGCATTCACGCTCCATCAGCTTGACGACCAGATTCAAGCGGTAGCCACCGAACGTTCTAACAGGTTAGCTAAAGCACCCGGCGGAGTCCTCCCATGGCCGCACCTTACCGGACAGTTCTGGTCTGATTATGCCAACGGGCATGATGGTAGCGGCGACCTGGATCTCCAAGACCGAGCCACCACTGCCGTCCTCATCGACATCCATCGGCGTTATTACCAGCTGCATGAATCTGCTCTAGTCATTCTTAGTCCCCTGCCTGCTGAACAAGTATTCAGTTATGTTGGAAGCGCTCTAGCTAAACTAGGGTTGACTCGCCCAGAAAACAGTGGTTTTTTGGTAAAAATAAGTCAGAGGAAAGGCGCTGGGCAGTCTATTCAACAGAGTGTCACCAACTATTTGGAGCAGCCTGTAGAGTGGGGTTCACGAAGGATTTCAGTGACCCGCACTGTCGATACAGACACAATCAGCTCCCTCTTACTAGGTACCTTGCTGGTGGCAGAAACCCTGTCGGGTGTGCGAGCCTTGGATGCCAGCGCAGGTATCTTTGGGGTTGCTGATACCCCTTACGATGACCTGTTTGTTCTGGTTGATGATACCAACGCCCCGCTTGACCCTGCCGATCGGTTTAGTTCAGTCAAAACAGCCCCGGATAGCGCTATGAAACTTGCTGTCCAGCGGGCAATACTTCGACTGGAAAGCAACACTTCTAACGATCAGAAGATCTCGCGCGTGATGGCTCGTGATGCTGTTATTCGACGCGATCCCCACTACATCCCTGCCCTGACAGACCGCCTCCGTGGCATAGAAGAACAGTTGGACGCTGTACGAGAGCTAGCCAACGAGGCTGCCGTTACCCTTGAAAACCAGGTCCTCGCGTCCTTAGTAATTGGCACTAACCTCTAAGAGGAATACCACTATGTTTACCCCAAAGAATTACACTCTCGTTGCTACTAGTGATCACAGGTCAGAGAATACTTTTATCACTATCGGCTGGCCTGCTGCCGCTAGCAAAAACTATGCAGAAGCCGTGGCAGCAGCGACAGAGCAGACCAACCAAAGTGTTGGTAACCAGCTGCTACTGACTAAACAGGACAATGATCAGCAGGCGGGGTCAGCGTCCTTTGTGCTCAGCCCAGCAAATGCACAGGCTTGGGTGCAGTACTTTACGCAAGCTCTCGATGAAAAGGCTGAGCCTGCCAGTGCTCAAGCTACAGTGGCTATTGTTGCTCCTGAAACTGTGGCCCAGAGCTTTCCCGAGCCTGCTCCACCCTCTGCATTTCAGGTAGCGGAAGTGACCGCTAACCTCCAGCGCTACCAGCAGGGCTCAACAGAGCACATCATTATCACAGGCCCGGAGCCAGCAACCAAGGCGGGGAGCCTCGAAACCTTTGTGGCCATGTGTTTGCTTATGAACCCAGCGAATCCTCTCGTAGCATCATGGCTACCTGCCGGGATTAACCTTCAGCCGATGCGCGCATTGATTGAAGGCAAACCACACATCATCTGGAGCTTCAGCGGAGATAACGATGAAAGCAAAGAGACATTAGAAATTCTAGGGAGCGTGGCGCAAGCTGTCGTCAATATTCCTGAAACTTATAGCGAGACGGAATTTGAGCAGGTCAAAAAATTTGCGTTCAGCAATCTTAGCCGCTCGCATCTGGCACCCGACGATTTAGCGAGATTCTTAGCGCAGTACAGCGTGATGGGTTGGGGTGTTGACGCTTTGCTAGATATGCACCGCATCGACAGCCTTAGCTTGGAAGATCTTGCCCCAGCCTTTGCCGGGCTCGTCTACCCTATCGGGGCTGTGCTAGGAATCGATCTCGGCTAAAAATAGCAAAGCTATGGGTTACCAGGTTTTTAGGTTGATTAGGTTGTATTCAATAGCTTTAACTAGAATCTGAACCCTATCGCGCACCTGCATTTTTTCCATAATTTTCACAAAACGCGCTTTAATTGTGGATTCAGTAACGAAAAGTTCTGCGGCCATCTCTTTATTATTTAGACCGCGTGCAAGAAGCTCAATGACCTCTATTTCTTTCGCGGTAAGAACTGACATGAGTTCTTCGTCGGGAGAAATTTCGGCAGGAACTGACTGCTCAAGCCCTTGCACCACATAGCGGGTAACCTCGGGAGACAGTACTGATCCCCCATCATGAACGGTGTGGATTGAGCTGGTGACCTCTTCGGGGCGGGAGTCCTTTACCAAGTACCCCGAGGCACCTGCCCGCAAGAGTTCAACAACATAGCGATCAGTCGCAAAGGTGCTCAGCCCTAATATTCGTATGTCGGGGAAAGAATGATGAATATACTGGGTTGCCTCGACACCGTCCATCAGAGGCATCTGCATATCCATCAAAATTACATCTGGCTGTAGGGCCCTTGCCTGTGAAATTGCCAGCTTGCCATTTGAAGCTTCCCCCACCACTTCCAGGCTTTCATCGGAGGAAAGATAATCCTTCAAAATATTACGAATAAGGGATTCATCATCTACGAGGAGGACTTTAACCATGAATGGTTCCTTCACTGTCTGTACAAGCTAGAGCGGCAGCTTAAAAAGCTTTGGTCACTGTTTTAGGCAGGGGAAGGCTAACCTGAATCTTCCACACACCGTGGTCATTTTGATAAGACGATGTTCCACCCAAATCATGAAACCTAGCCTTCATTGATTCTAACCCGGTCAAAGATGAAGAAACGGGTTCGTTATGAGAGATGACGTTCTCTGAGGATAGCGTGACGTTACGCTGACCCACTGTGAGGTCGATTTTTACAGATCCCTCAGGGGAACCATGCTTGAGAACATTGGTCCCTATCTCACGAGCTGTACGTCTTAGCGCCTGTCGAGATACCAAAGGAATAAGGCTTACATTTCCATCAACGGTCAGCGTAACAGTAAAGCCTGCATTTTCTAGGGCATCAGATATTTTATGTAAATCGTGAGTCAGGGCTAGAGCCGATGTGGTTTCCCCTGAAAGAGAGGCGTCGCCCAGCAGCAAATTCTCTTCCGCCTGGGGAGCGCTGGGTAGCTCGCCGTTCAGTGAGTCATTTTTCTCGGCTTTAAGGACAGTCACCAGCTTGCGAAGATCCTCGAGCGCTTGACTCGCGGAGTCCCCGATTCCGGTCAGAATAGCGGCTATTTTTTCTGGATCCTTTGCAAACTGTGCACGCCGAGCCTGCATAGCAATGATGGTGACTTCATGGGCAACAATATCGTGTAACTCGTAGGCAAGGCGCGTGCGTTCCTCATTCCGTGCCTGGAGCTGGGCTTCCTGAATAGAGATAATCTTTTGCTGGTCTTTTTCCCGCTGAAGCCGGAACCTTCTGAGGACTAACCCTGTGATGTATGAAAAAAGTGCCACGGATGATGTAAAGAGCTGAGTGATTGAAGCGCCGAAGTCCCAACCCGGATACACAACAAAAACACACAGGACAATACCGAATGCCACGACCTGACGTTTTGTAGCCAGGTAAGCGCAATACACAGGTACCAGAATTGACGCCGATGAGAACCCAGCCCAAACGAAACTGGAATCGTTATAAAGCACCGTGATGTTGGCAAGAGAAAAATACCAGCCATAAATGCCGGGCATGAGCCCGAATCCCATCATAAAAACGGGCAGATAGGCAATGGCAACAGCCCATACACGATTCTGCGTATCTGTATTTTCATAGATTCCCGAATATAAATCGACCGCAATAAAAATAAATACCAGGCAGATAAGCAGCGCCCTCAGGTAGGGGCCAAGGGGAAACCACTTCTTACGGGAAGCACTAGTGAGGCTCGTCGTCATGGGTTTATGCTATCAACCCTCGTGCAGTGCTACCTCGGAACGTATGAGGGTTAGTCACATATTCCTGACTTGCAAAGCCAATGAAAGAAAGTAGGAGACATGCTAGATGCTGAGGCAGGGGAAGCTTTAACATCAGTATCCTGCGGCAAAGTAGCAGCATGCGCAGGTGAAAAGCCGAGGGTGAGAGCTGAGACGATAGAGGTAACTGCCAGTACCTTACGGATATTCTTCATGGTTTGGAGTCCTTAGTGGTGTGAGTCAAACTGTTGTTCCGTTATCTATTGTGAAATAACGAGTCCCGCTAGCACCTATACAAAAGTTCAGAGGTGGAGTACTTGTTTTTATACTTAAGTTCAATATCTGTAGATTCCGCCTTCTGCACCTAACAAGCAATCTCTGCTCGCATACCTCTACGACCAGAAGATGAGCGGTCGCTGTGCCTAGAAACTCTCTTATCTCGCGCTCTCAAAGATGGTAGATTAAGTCGTCTAAATCTTTACCACACAATCACGAGGTGCCCCCGCTTGCCCACTAATGATGCTTACCTCAAAGCAGCCGTCGATGCTGAACTGAACCCCGGCTACCCCGCAGCAGAGTTCCGTTATCTCAGCGAAACCGACATGATGGCAGCCGGCGTTGAAGATGTCACCGCCTGCATCGACGCCATGGAAGAAACCCTGGCACTGCACGCCCGCGGCGACTACCGCATGGCAGGTCACCTGGGCGAATCCCATGGCTCCAAGGTGCAGTTCCCTATCAACCCCACGCACGAGGGTATGCCCGCGGACGGCCCCGACCGCCGTTTTGTCACCATGCCCGCCTACTTGGGCGGCTCCTTCCGCATGACCGGTGTGAAGTCTTACGGCTCTAATGTGAGTAACCGCGAGCAGGGTCTACCCCGCTCCATTCTCATGCTGGCCCTGCACCACACCGTGACTGGTGCCCCTCTTGCCTACATGAGCGCCAACCTGCTCTCTGCCTACCGCACCGGTTGCACCTCCGGCGTCGGCGCCCGCCACTACGCCCCCAAAAACGCCAAGGTGCTCGGCCTGTTAGGTCCTGGCGTTATTGCCAAGGCAACCGTAGCTGCCCTGATCGATGCCCGACCCACCGTGGAGTACATTAAGGTGCTGGGGCGCAGCACCAAGGGTATTGAGAGCTTCATTGAATGGGCGCAGGACAAGTACCCCACCAAAACTGTGGAACTGGTTGAAGAACTAGAGCAAGTTGTGCGCGATTCTGACATCGTCACCTTTTGCACCTCCATTCACGTGGGCGACCCCGAAACCTACCCCACCGTGCGCCGCGAATGGGTCAAGCCCGGCGCTTTCTTCGCCATGCCCGCTGCCTGCAACTTGGATGAAGGGATGTTTGAAGACGACGTGCGTCTACTGGTCGATAACGCCGGCATGTACGACGCTTGGGCTGAAGAAACCGAACCCGGAGCCTCCCATAACTATGTCTCAATCATTGGTTGTAAGTTCAACGACCGCGTGCACAACGGCCTGATCCCTGCCGAGCGTCTGCGCGATTTGGGTGAGGCACTCAATCACCCCGAGCCGCAGGATGATGAAGAGAAAATCACCGTCTACTCCGTGGGTGGCATGCCTATTGAGGATGTCGCCTGGGGTACTGTGGTCTACCGCAACGCCGTGCGCAAGGGCGTTGGCACCGTGCTGAACCTCTGGGACGCACCCGCTATGGCATAGCCTGCCCCCGCTTTTAAGGTGAAAGGACGCCGCACAGTTAGTGTGCGGCGTCCTTAGATTTATATCAGCAGAAGCGTCGGCTCGCTACCAGATGCGCACGCGATCCTCGGGTGCCAGGTAAAGCTTGGCGTCCGGCTGAACATCAAAGGCGGTGTAGAACTCATCGATGTTGCGCACGACGCCGTTGACGCGGAACTTCTCGGGGGAGTGGGGGTCCACTGCCAAGAACATCTCGGCAGTCTGGGGTCGAGTCTTCATGCGCCATGCTTGCGCCCAGGAGTAGAAAACCCGCTGGGTAGCGCTCATGCCGTCCATCTCGGGGGCGGTTTCAAGGGTCAGCCCCTGGCGTTCCAGAGCAATCTTATATGCCTTAAGGGCTATAGAAAGACCGCCTAGGTCACCAATGTTTTCACCCAGGGTCAGCTCACCGTTGACCTTAAACTTCTCAGCATCTAGGCCATCCGGGGTGTAAGCGTTGTACTGGTCCACCAGGGTAGCAGTGCGCTGGGTGAACTCCTCGCGGTCAGCATCGGTCCACCAATTATTCAGTGCACCGGTGCCATCATACTTAGAGCCCTGGTCATCAAAACCGTGGCCTATCTCGTGGCCAATCACGCCGCCAATAGCACCGTAATTGACCGCATCGTCAGCCTCGGGGTCAAAGTAGGGCGGCTGCAGAATCGCTGCCGGGAAGACAATCTCATTAGCCGGGGGCATGTAGTAGGCATTGACGGTCTGCGGAGTCATCAGCCACTCAGTCTTATCCACCGGCTGACCAATGCGACCCAATTGGAACTCGTGCTCAAAGAAAGCAGAGCGGCGCAGGTTCTCAAAGAGATCATCGGTCAGGCTCAGCTCTGAGTAATCACGCCACTTATCGGGGTAACCGATCTTGGTGACGAACTTGCCCAGCTTCTCTAGAGCGCGCTCACGGGTCTCATTGGTCATCCAGTCCAGGTCAGTAATCGACCGACGGTAGGCCTCTAGCAAGTCGTCCACCAGGGCCAGCATTTTCTCTTTATGAGCCGGCGGGAAGTGAACGGCAACGTACTCCTTGCCAACTTCCTCACCCAGGGCGTTCTCAACCAGGCCAACGCCGCGCTTCCAGCGGTCACGCAGTTCTTCAGAACCAGAGAGCGTGCGACCGTAGAAATCGAAGTTCTCTTCAACAATCGCTTCGGTCAGGTAAGGAGCGCGGCTGTGCGCCATGTGCCAGATGTACCAGAGCTTCCAGATGAAGAGCGGCTCGCTAGTCCACATCTGTGCCACTGCCTTAAAGTAGGAGGGCTGGCTGACGATTACAGTGCCCCACTGCTCGGTGGAGGAACCCATGGCATCAATCCAGACGCTAAACGGGAAGCCGGGGAACGTGGTGTCCAGGTCAGCGGCAGCTACGGGATTGTAACGCAGGTCAGCGTTACGGTTCTTGACGTTATCCCAGTGGTGGGAGGCCAGCAGGGTCTCGTGCGCCATGACCGCCTGAGCAGCGTCCTGGGGGCTGAGACCAAAGGGTTCGGCCAGACCGGTCAGCTCAAACATGCGGCCCATGTGAGCGGTGTAGGCGTCGCGCAGTTCAGCGTACTTTTCATCGCGGTAGTAAGACTCATCGGGTAGGCCCAGCCCGGTCTGCGCCAGGTAGACCACGTACTTCTCGGGGTCCTTGGCATCGATGCTGGTGTACCAGCCGAAGGCGGAGCCGTGGCCCGCCTTGGCGTCCAACTCACCCATGACCCTGACGAAAGCCTCGGGGGTGGAAACCTCAAGCACCGGCTGCACCTCGGCCAGCAGGGGCTCTACCCCGCCCGCCTCAATCTTCTCAGTGTCCATAAAGGAGCTATAAAGGGCGCCAATTCGTGAAGAGGGCTGATCAGCAGCGAACTTCTCTACGATGGTGCGTACATTTTTCTCTGCCTCATCGCGCAGTGTGTACATGCCGCCGTCACGTGAACGATCAGCGGGGATCTCGTGGGAGTCGTACCAGGTGCCGTTAACATGGCGGAAGAAGTCATCGCCGGGGGTAATCTCTGGGTTTAAGAAGCTGGTGTCAATACCGGAATGTGTCATAACCCCAGTTTAGGGCGGCAGAGCGTAGCCAGGCGGCTTGTTACTCACCGTTTGGCTGTCAGCGTGAGTGGCACACCCTGCTTTTACAGTCAGTGCCACCCCTAAAAACAATTCCCCCCAAAGGGGTCAAAAAGAGAGAGGATTTAACCTATTGTGGTCGAAAATTTTCCAGGTGAGAAGCGAGCACTGTGAGCAAGACCCACTTATGTGTTCGCTCTAAAGGCTGTAACCTTTAGCCTTATGTCTTCTACGCATACACCATCACCCACTCCTGAGACAGGCGCTCAAAAAGCGGTTAATTCCGCCCCGCCTACCTCATCGATGCCCGTAGCGCACAAGCTGGAAAAAGCTGAGTTCCTGCTACTTGCCATTATGGTCATCGCTGGTTTCGTTCTCATTTTGAACGAAACCCTTCTCGGCGTTGCGCTACCTGAAATCATGCGAGACCTCAACATAACCGCTTCCACCGCCCAGTGGACTTCCACCGGTTTCATGCTGACTATGGCAGTAGTGACCCCAGCGTCGGGCTTCATTATTTCCCGCTTCTCTATTCGTACTGTCTTTATGGGTGCCATGCTGCTCTTTTCGCTGGGTACCCTGGTGGCAGCAACCGCGCCCGGTATCGGCATGCTGTTGACCGGCCGCGTATTGCAGGCATCGGGTACCGGCGTAATGATGCCGCTACTCATGACCACCATGATGCGCATGGTAGCCCCCAGCAAGATTGGTCAGGCCATGGGCATTATCGGCATGGTAATCTCTGCTGCCCCCGCTATGGGCCCCACCGTTTCTGGTCTGATTCTGGGTATGGGAACCTGGCGCTGGCTTTTCTGGCTAGTGCTTCCCATCGGTATTGCCGCCCTGCTGGTGGGTATGAAGCTAGCCCCCGCGGATGCTCCCACCGGTAGTAACCAGAAGCTGGATGCGCTCTCCATGCTGCTTTCTACCCTGGGCTTCGGCGGCCTTGTGCTAGGTCTTTCTTCTATGGGCGGTAGCTCAGCCCACGGTGGTGCCCACCTGCCCGTTAACCCCTGGGTTGTTGTGATCGCAGCAGCTATCATTCTGGCAATTTTTGTCTGGCGTCAGCTCAAATTGCAAGATCGCGGCCCCTTCATGGACATGCGTATTTTCCGTTCCCGCCCCTTCACCCTGACTGTACTTATGACTTCCATCGGCATGGGCGTCATGCTGGGCACCTCCATCCTGATCCCGCTTTACACCGCCAACGTGCTGGGCGTTAGCGCCCTGCAGACCGGCCTCATGCTTTTGCCCGGCGGCGTACTCATGGCGGTGCTCAGCCCCTTGGTAGGACGCATGTCTGACCGCTTCGGTGCACGAGCTTTAGTTCTGCCCGGCGCCGTTCTCTTGGCTGGTTCTATCTGGCTGATGAGCACCTTCTCTCAGACCACCCCGCAGTGGTACATCATTGCCACTTATATGCTCATGACCTTCTCCCTGCCTTTCATTAACACCCCCATGATGGGCCTGGGGCTGGGTTCCTTATCCGGTGAGCTGACCGCCTTTGGTTCCTCCGCTATGACCACCTTCCAGCAGGTCTCTGGCGCCGCATCAACAGCGGTCTTTGTGGCGCTCATGGGTGTAGGAGCAGCAGCGCACGGTGGAACCGGAACTGACGCCTACATGGCCGGTGTGCACCTGGCCTTCCTGGTAGCAGCCTTTATGTCGCTGACTTCTATCGTGGTAGCCCTGCTTCTGCCCGCCGGAAAGCAGGCCGCAGGAAGCGCCCCTATAGTCCACTAAGGCCGCATCTGCGCTTCACGGATGCAAGGACGCCGCCACCCACCCTCCCGCCAGGTGGCAGGTAGGGCGGGGGCGGCGTCCTTTTGCTTACCCCTAGACCGCTACGTTGAGGCTGGCTCGTACAGCCTCGGTAGCGGCAACCAGAGACTCGATAGAAGCCTTGGTTTCCTTGTAGGCACGGGTCTTTAGGCCGCAGTCGGGGTTAACCCAGAGCTGACGGGCGGGGATATGCTCCAGGGCAGTAGCCAGCAGCTTCTCGATTTCATCGACCTGGGGCACACGCGGGGAGTGGATATCCCACACGCCGGGGCCAATGCCGCGGTCGAAACTCTCAGGCACATCGGCCAGCAGCTCCAGGCGGGAGCGGGCTGCCTCAATCGAGGTGACATCGGCGTTCAGGGCATCGATTGCCCCAAAAATCTCGTTGAACTCCGAGTAGCACAGGTGGGTGTGGATCTGGGTGGAGTCGGCAACCTGCGAGGTCGCCAGTCGGAAGGCACCCACCGACCAGTCAAGGTAGGCTGCCTGGTCTTCGGCACGCAGGGGGAGCAGCTCGCGCAGGGCGGGCTCATCCACCTGAATAATGCGGGTTCCTGCGGCCTCAAGGTCGGCAATCTCATCGGCCAGGGCCAGCGCAACCTGCGTAGCGGTCGCCGCCAGAGGCTGGTCATCGCGCACAAACGACCAGGCCAGAATCGTCACCGGGCCGGTGAGCATACCCTTGACCGGCTTATCGGTCTGCTGCTGCGCGAAGCTAATCCACGGCACCGTAAAGGCCTCACCGCGAGTACCCGCACCGCTACGCTTCACATCGCCCCACAGAATTGAGGGGCGGGTACATCGCGAGCCGTAGGACTGCACCCAGCCGTGCTCGGTCGGCGCGAACCCGTCGAAGTTCTCCGCAAAATACTGCACCATGTCGTTACGCTCAGCTTCACCGTGCACGAGCACATCCAGCCCCAGGCGCTCCTGGAAGTCAATCACACAGCGAATCTCCTCCCGCAGGTGGGTATCGAGCTCTTCCCTGGTCAGCGCACCCTTGCGGTAGTCCGCACGCAGGGAGCGAATATGACCGGTCTGCGGGAAAGACCCGATGGTGGTGGTCGGCAGCAGGGGTAGGTTCAGGTCCTCCTGGGCCTGCTGACGCACCCGAGCGGACGGACGCTCGTAGTTCTCGGGGGTAATGGAGAGGGTGCGCTCGCGGATGCAGGGGTCGTTGACTCCGCTGGACTGGGCGCGCGCTGCCAGCGCTGCCTTGGCCTGCTCAACCTCGGTGGCGATAGCCTCTGGTCCTTCAGCGAGTCCCCGAGCGAGCAGGGCAACTTCGCTGACTTTCTGGTGGGCAAAGGCCAGCCAGCTGGTGAGCTTCTGGTCGAGCCCGGTTTCCAGGTCAAGGTCGTAGGGCACGTGCTGCAGGGAGGTCGAGGTTGAAACGGACGCCGCTCCCACTGCCTGTAGGGTGTGGAGGGAGGCTGCCAGGTCGTTGCGCCAGATATTGCGGCCGTTCACTACACCTGCCACCAGCAGGGGAGCCGAATCGCCGCCGAAGAGGCGGGCGAGGGCGTCCTGATCGTAACCGGTAGATACCAGGTCAAGGTGCAGGGCCTCTACGCCCGAGGTAACCAGGGGTTCCAATAGACCGGTCAGGTTGCCGTAGGGGCTGGTGACCAGCAGGGAGGGGCGGTCAGAGAGCTGGGTGAACTCCCCGTAGGTCTTCTCAATGAGCTGCACCAGCTCGGCTTCACTCACAGCCTGGTCAGCACCCAGGGCGGGCTCGTTGAACTGAACCCAGCGCACACCGCGGCTGGCCAGGTGGGCGAGCAGTTCTCGGTAGAGGGGCAACAGGTCTGCTAGACGGTCGAGGGGCGCGAAGTCGGCGGGGGAGCCGTCCTCAGCTTTCGCCAGGAGCAGGTAGGTGAGGGGGCCGGTGATGCTGGGGCGGGCGGACGTCCCCGCCGCCTCAGCGGCTGCCAGCAGGTCGTCGAGAGCTTCAGTATTGAGGGTAAAGCCGGTGGCCGGGCCGATTTCTGGCACCAGGTAGTGGTAGTTGGTGTCGAACCACTTGGTCAGCTCCAGCGGGGGCAGGTGCTCGGTGCCGCGAGCCAGGGCGAAGTAGCCGTCCAGGTCGATTAGGCCGCTGTCGTCGCGTACCGACTCGAAACGGGCAGGCAGGGCGGTGAAGAGGCGGGTGGTATCGAGCACCTGGTCGTAGAAGGAGAAGTCCGCGGGAATAGCGTAGTCGTCGGTCAGGCCGCGTTCGGTAAGGGTGCGGTAGGCGTCCTGCTGAATCTTCTGGGCGGTCTGCTTCAGTTCGTTCTGGTTGGACTTACCCGCCCAGTAGGCTTCAACAGCGCGCTTGAGTTCGCGGCGAGCGCCGATACGGGGGTAGCCGGTGATGGTTGCGGTGGGGAAAACAGTGGTCATGGTGGTGTCTTTCTATAAGGTCTTTGGGCCGATATTTTTAGGCGTAGGTCAGTTCGGCCAGGGGGTTTTCAAAGCGGGTGCTGTAGCGGGGCAGGTTGACCTGCTCGAGAACGTCCAGCACCGCTGCGTGTTCATTGAAGGTGTAGAAGTGGATGCCGGGGGCACCGGCGTCGAGGGATTCTTGGAGTAGGCGGGCGCCGAACTCCACCCCGATACGGTGTCGTTGGGCGTCCCCGCTCGCGGTTTCAAGGTCGTAGGCCAGCTGCTGGGGTACGGTCAGGCCCGCTAGTGAGCAGAGCGTGGTGAGCCTGCGCAGGCTGGTGACCGGCATGATGCCCGGAATCAGGGGTAGGGTTACCCCCGCGGTTCGGGCCCGCTGCACCAGGGATTCGTAGCGGGTCGCCTCAAAGAAAACCTGGGTGATAGCGAAGTCAGCCCCCGCCCGCTCCTTGGAGAGCAGAATTTCAATATCCTGCAGTTCCGAGCTGGACTCCGGGTGCCGAGAGGGGTAAGCAGCTACCCCCACCGCCACGCGTCCTGCTGCTAGGTGGGCAAAATCCTGGGTCTCAACTTGGCGAATGAGGTCAACCAGGGACCGGGCAAAGGGGATATCGGGGGCCTGCGTGCTGCCCGGTGGCAGGTCGCCGCGCAGGGCTAAAAATCCGCGGACGCCGATCGCCAGAATACAGCGAACAGCAGCTTCCAGCTCCTCGGCGGTGTGCCCCACACAGGTGAGGTGAGCCAGGGGAGTGAGCTGGGTTTCGTGGACCAGATGGTCTAGCAGGGCCAGGGTTTTCTGCTTACGAGCCCGGTCGCCGGAGTAGGTCACCGACACATAGTCGGGGTTGGTGGGCGCCAGCTGGTCGATGGTCGTCAGCAGATTCTCGCAACTGGCAGAACTTCGCGGTGGGAAGAGTTCGTAGGAGAGCGCCGGTGTATAGGTACTCATGGTTTCCTTACAGGTCGTTGGGTGGACCCGAAAGAATGCGGTGGCCGCTCCCATTGGTGGCGGGAGGGTGCCACACAGTGCGGTGGGTGGACCGCTGGTGATGCACTCTATCGGTCCTAGCAGGAGCACCTTTCCCGTCAGGGGTGGTTGCTGCGACGTCATCGAGCTAGGTCTCTCGGTCGCTCTGGATAGGTTTGATGGTTCTACACTAAAAGCGCAGGCAGGGCGCTGGCAAGAAACCGCCGCTCTGTGCAGCTTTTTGACTTTGTGTCGGGTGTGTTGAGACACATGACAGTAATATTTCGGGCTTTATTGCGATGGTATGTAAAGGTCGCACCGGTTTCTTTGGGTGAGAGTGGAGCTTTTTTCTTACTTTTCTTGAAAGGTTTTATAATCATTGTTTCGATTAAAAAGTTCTGCACCGTGCTCGCCGCGACGTGTGCAATTTCTTTCAGCTCCGTAGCAGTGGCTACCGCTGGAACGCATACAGATACCAATTCTGGTGCGACTCCGAATATTATTGGTGGTTCAGTAGCCACGAGTCCTTGGGCTGTCCAGCTCCGGTTCAATGTGACCGGCAGCAATGGAATCAGCAGTTGTACCGGTGAACAACTTAACGCTCTGGGAGTTGCTGATACTGGGGGAGTTTGCCACCATAAACTAGGCCCTACTTCATACTCTCTAATCTGATGTTCTTAACTTTCTACGAGGTGGTACTCAGGGACTTTTTCCCTGAGTACCACCGGGTTTTGTAAGATTGAAGACTTATACCTAGGGTAGAGGTATGAGCATTGAATATCGTCAACTGGGAAACAGTGGGCTAACCGTTTCGAGCGTGGGCCTGGGCTGTAACAACCTGGGTAGAAGCAAAACCGCCACCGAAACTCAGACCGGCACCAACGATGTGCTGGCAGCCGCCGTGGAGCAGGGCATCACTCTCTTTGATGTTGCCGATATTTACGGGGCTCGGCCTGGGGTATCTGAAACCATGTTCGGCCAGGCGCTCAAAGACACCGGCATTGACCGGGACGAAATCGTGATTGTTTCTAAATTTGGCATGGATATGGATGGCGCCAACGGTACTGACCACGGGGTGAGAGGTTCCCGGCGTTACATCATGCGCGCTATCGAAGCGTCCTTGGGTCGCTTGGGCACTGACTATATTGACCTCTACTTCCACCACACCCCCGACCCCGTCACCCCCGTGGAAGAAACCCTGGGAGCACTTGCCACTCTGATTGAGCAGGGCAAAGTGCGCTATATTGGCAGCTCCAATCACTCCGGTTGGCAGATAGCCCAAGCGGAATATATCGGCAAGCAATTAGGCACTCGCTACATCGCCGCAGAGAACCATTACAATCTGCTGGACCGCCGCGCTGAACTAGAAGTACTGCCCGCTGCCCGCGAGTTTGGCCTGGGCGTCCTACCCTACTTCCCCCTGGCTAACGGTCTGCTGACCGGTAAATATAACCCCGGTAAAGACGCTGTTGAAGGGCGCCTGACCCGCATCAAGCCCGAATTGCTGGACTCGACAGACTGGGATCAGATGCGCGCTTTCTCGGAGTTTGCCGCCGAGCGCGGACTGACCGAGGTGCAGGTTGCTTTCTCTTGGCTGGCCCAGCAACGCCCGGTGTCATCGGTCATTGCTGGTGCTACCACCATTGACCAGGTGCGCACCAACGCTGCCGCCATAGCTACTCGCTTCAGCGAGGACGATTTGGCTCAGCTGGACGCCATCTTCCCCGCGCCGCCCAAAATCGCACCCTTCTAAGCTCTGCTCGCTTTGGGTTACGCCGACGAAGCGGACACCAAAAAGCCGCCCACTTCTTACCTAGATTAGTTTCAAGGTAAGAAGTGGGCGGCTTTTAGTCTGAGATTAGAGGTTGTCCATAGCGTACTGGGCCTGTTCAGCAGTGAATTGTTCCCCGTATTCGCTGGTGAGCTGTTCGTAGAGGCGGTCGTCGCTCATGCTACTGAATTCCATGTACGACTGAGCTGATTCAAGTGCCTCAGCATTCCAGTCGGCCTCAACGTTATCGACGGCGTATTGGGCCTCTTCAGGAGTGAACTGTTCCCCGTATTCGCTGGTGAGCTGTTCGTAGAGACCTGCATAAGAAAATGCTGAGAATTCAAGGTAGCTTTCAGCACTTTCAAGCGCTTCAGCATTCCAATCAACTTCAAGATTGTCCATAGCGTACTGGGCAGCCTCTGCTGGGTACTTTCCACCGTACTCACTGGTCAGCTGGTCGTAGAGCCCCGCGTAAGAGAAAGACGAGAATTCAAGGTAGCTGCGGGCCTCTTTGAGGGCGTTGGTGTGCTGGCGGGGCACATCTGCTGCTGCGTTACTATCAGCTGCAGCAGACGTTGGTTCTACAGCGGAGCTGGTTTCTACTGTACCTGTTGAGGCTTGTGCCGCCGGTGGTGAGGTTTCTGCAGCCGCGCTGGGGCTTGTTGCTGATGCGCTGGGGGTTGTTGCAGCAGATACGGAGGCCTGAGCGTCCTGTATCATCTGTTCAAACTCGGGGTCATTTGCAAAGGTATTTGCCGCGAAAATAACAATTGCAATGATCGAGGCAATGGTGCCCACCACTGAAAGTGCGATAGCGATAATTGAGGTGATTTTTTCCTTCAACTTTTGGAAAAGGCCCACGATACCTGTTACGAAACCGGCAAAGAGTAGAAGCCATCCAAAGAGGGCTGTTACGGGGAAGAGGCCCAGCATAAAACCAAGGGCAGAAAGTGCCAGGGCAACGATGCCAACAATATTCTTGGGCTTTTTGCCGCCGGGTTGCTGGGGGTCACCTGCGGGTGTGCCATAGGTAGGAGCGCCGTAGGGCTGTTGGTAAGCCCCGCGGTTCTGCGAGGTGCCACTTTGGGAACCGTAAGAACCGTAGCTTTGAGTGTTGGGGGGATTATTTTCAGGGGTGGGAGTGTTACCGTTCTCAGTCATACAGGATATATTACAGCTCACATTCAATAAGTCTGAACGTTACCTGGGAATCGCGGCGCGCATCTGTGTGGCGGTTCACCGGTAGGCTCCCACATAAGAAAAAGAGCGTTAGAATATCTCAGGTCTATCAAGGAGCACCATGAATACAACCCACCCACGCAGGGTGAACCTCTACACCTGGATTATCTGCCTGGGCGGGTTCCTCTTCGGCTACGATACCGGCATTATCAACGGTGCTCTACCTTTCCTGCAGCAGGACTTCCATCTCTCACCGGCAGCCGAGGGCATTGCTACCTCAGCACTGACTCTGGGGGCTGCTTTCGGTGCTCTGGTAGCAGGTCAGCTAATTGACCGCTTTGGACGTCGCCGCGTCCTCCTCGCTCTAGCTGTCGTATTTGCTCTGGGATCGCTGGGGCTGGCGTCCGCCCATATTTTGTCGGTCTTTATCGTCTTTCGTGTCATCATTGGTCTGGCGGTCGGTGCGGCATCAGCAGTGGTACCCATCTACCTGGCAGAAATTTCGCCGGCTAACCGCCGCGGTTCAGTAGTGACCCGCAACCAGTTCATGATTGTTTTCGGTCAGCTGGCAGCCTACGTCACCAACGCCTTTATCGGCACTGCTTTTGCTCACGAGAGTTCCATTTGGCGAATCATGTTCGCCATCTCAATTGCCCCTGCGATCCTGCTTTTTGTGGGTATGCTCATCGTTCCGGAGTCCCCGCGCTACCGCAAGGACTCCACCGTGCAGCGCGGTGCCGTCCGTCAGCTGTGGCGGGATCCCGCACTGCGCTCCCTCCTGCTTGTTGCTGCTGCAATCGGTATTGTGCAGCAGGCAACTGGCGTCAACGCTCTCATGTACTACGGAACTCAGGTGCTGCGCGAAGCAGGCTTCTCTACAGATGCAGCTTTGACCGCCAATATCTCCAATGGTGTGCTCTCGGTAGTTGGTGCCGCCCTTGGTCTGTGGTTTGTTGGACGCTTCCCGCGCCGCACTGTGCTGACCATTGGTTTGGCTGGGACTACTGTCTCACTGGCAGCGCTGGCGGTCAGCTCCCAGCTGCTGGATGCATCCGCCCGCCCCTGGGCAACCCTCTTTATCTCTATTGTCTTCTTGGTCTTCCAGCAGGGTGCGGTATCGCCGGTGACCTGGGTGCTCATGAGCGAAATCTTCCCGGCCTCTGTGCGTGGTGCCGGTATGGGGGTGGCTACTTTTGTCTCCTGGATGGCTAACTTCGCGGTCTCTCTGACCTTCCCTCTGTTGCTCGCCAGTTTGGGGCTGGGCGCCACCTTCGCCCTCTTTGCAGTCATCGGCATCGGCTTGATTATCTTCACTCGCCTACGTGTCCCCGAAACCTCGGGTAAAGAAATGTAGCGACCGGGCGTCCAAGTTGCACCCGGTAGTCTTGGACCATGCTTACACCTGATCGCGGTATCGCTCCGCTTGCTCGTTCCCTTGCCGCTGACTTTGAGTTTGCCTTTGAGTATGACGCTCCAGAAATGATAGATGGGGTGGTGGTAGAGACTGCTGAGCTTGATAAGACCTATGTTGAGCTGACCGGCAGAATCTTTACCATCATTGTGAATATTGCCCATGTTGATGATGAGCGTGCCTACAGTTTCACCCTCTATGAGTCTGAGGATGACCCGCAGGCCACTGAGGAGGACGCCGCAGAGGAAACCGTGGTGTTGCAAGAAGCGGGTATCGCCACCCTGGAAGAGCTGGAGCAGCGGGTGCGCGATGTGCTGACTGACTCAGCTAACTACCTCACCGACCATGAAATCTACGACATCTCTGAAGTGGTGCGCGTAGTCGATGAAACCTACAGCCCCGAACAGCAGGCGCAGATTATCGCGCAGGCACAAGAGCGGTCCGGGGCATCGGCAGAGCAGGACGCCCGCGGTAGCTCTTTCTTCAAGTAAGCAGGGGTGGCTCAGCCTAGAGGTTGAGAGCTGGAAGATCATGAGTCATCCCTAGGTATGATTTTTGGGAATCTAGCGGTGAGAAGCTGAAATAGCGGGGGAGAGGCTCCCTATACTGAGGGATAAGACAGGGCTATTAGTCTCTCTCACCTCCCTATCATCGAAAGCGACCCCGATGCAGAACGACCCCAGCTTCGAACCAGCCGCTCCGGCACACCATCGCCCGGCGTCCCGGCGCTCCCGACCCGTGCGCCGTAAAAAGATGTCTACCCTCACCAAAACTTTGATGTGGGTGGGCTCTGGTCTCCTGGCACTCATACTCATCGGTGTCCTGTTGACGTCCTTGTTGAGGGGTGGGGAAGAGAGCGCCTCGGAAGTCCCCGCCACTGACTACCTCATTTTGACTAGCTCAGATGTAAGTAACCGTGTGAGAGTTGAGGGGCACGTCAGCCCCGGTACCGTAGAGTCAGTCACCACCTACCTCACTTCACCCATTAGTTCTGTCACCGTTGAACCTGGTGACCGCGTAGAACTGGGGCAGAACCTAGCGACGATTGACGCCTCAGCCCTGCAGGGTGAGCTGGATAGCCAGCGCACCACCCTGGACGGTCAGGTCACCTCAGCCCAGAGCGCCCTTACCGCCGCCCAGGGCGCTTATGACAACTACAGTGCCGGCATTAACAATGGCACTAACCCTGATATCCTTGCGGCTCAGGGAGCCCAGCGAACCGCCAATGAACAGCTCACCGTTGCCAACGACGACCTCTCCGCTCAGCGTGAGGCACTCGCTGCATCAGGCAACGACCCGGCTCTTGCCGCGGAGGTCCGCGCCGCAGAGAGTGCCCAGCGCATCGCAGCCGGAGCCAAGGCTGACGCTGACACCGGTATCACCACCGCTCGCAGTGCAGCCGATACTCAACTCGCTACTTTGGCGACCGAACTAGAAACCGCTCGTAGTGCCCTGACCACCGCCCAGACCACTCGTGACCAGGCCCTCGAGAAGCTACAGGACGATATCAACTCGGCAACCATTAGCTCACCCATCAACGGTGTGGTGATGAACGTGGCTAAGCCCGGCGCTCCTGCAACCGGCCCGGTGGTGACTATCGGTGATGACTCCAAGCTCACCATCACCACCAAGGTGCGTGAAGCAGATATCGCTTCCATCAAGGAAGGCAACAAGGTCACCTTTACCTCCGGCAGCACCGGCTCTAAGGAATACACCGGCACCGTTACCTCGGTGGCCTCCATCGCTGACTCCGTGCAGCAATCCGATTCAGAGGCAGCAGGCGCCCCCGCAGGGTCAAGTGACCCCACCTTCACCGTTGAAATCGAAGTAACCGGTGATCGCGAAGGCCTGCAGCTGGGTTCCAGCGTCAAAGCGCAGATTATCACCGCTGAAGAAGTCTCCACCCTCTCCCTCCCCCTGGACGCTGTCTACACTAATGACGCCGGCACCACAGCGGTGGTCGTGGCAGTACCCACCGACTCCGGCACCTACACCCTCGAAGAGCGCTCGGTTAAAACCGGTCTAGCCAATGACGTTGATATCGCGGTGACCGGCGGGGACGTGGCTGAGGGTGATATGGTGCTCACCCCCGGCGAGAAGTACCGTTCGCAGCTGGGCCAAAACGTCACCCTCGGCTCAGGAATGAGCTGGTAGCCCGTGACCAGCTACGAATACAACCCGCCCGGACAACCCGGCGCCTGGCTACCCGGCCAGTCGGGAGCTGATCCGACTTTGGCGCTCCCCGGCGCGGCATCCAACCGCCTGTTGGATATGCGCGGCATCGTCAAAAGTTTCAACGTGGGCACCGAAAGCCACATCACCATCCTTCCCGGCGTGAACTTTCACGTGGACCGCGGCGAATTCGTCTCGGTGGTAGGTGCCTCCGGCTCCGGCAAAACCACGCTCATGAACATCATCGGACTGCTAGACCGAGCCAACCAGGGCAGCTATACCTTTGACGGCGAAGACATCATGCAGCTCGACGATGACGATTTAGCCTTCTACCGCAGCCAAAACATCGGCTTCATCTTTCAGAGCTTCAACCTCATCGGCAGAATATCCGCCCTTAAAAACGTAGAGATGCCCATGATGTACGCCGGCATCAACGTCAAAGAACGCCGCGAACGTGCTGAGCACCTGCTAGAGCAGATGGGCATGGCTGACCGCATGATGCACAATCCCGTTCAGCTCTCGGGCGGACAGAAGCAGCGCGTGGCTATCGCCCGCGCGCTCGCCAACGACCCGCCGCTTTTGCTAGCCGATGAACCGACCGGTGCGCTGGACAGCCAGACCGGGCGCATGGTCATGGACCTCTTCCACCAGCTCAACCGCGAGCAGAATAAGACCATTGTCTTCATCACCCACAACTCCGAGCTAGCCGCCGAAACCACCCGCGTGGTGACCATGGTAGACGGCAGAATCGTGAGCGGTGAGGACGCCGCCACCCCCTACCTGGGGGCACCTGCCGCAGGGCCTGTGGCGACCTCGCCCACCAGCGTCCTTGCGCCCCCGGCAGCTACCCCGCAAGGAGGGGGACAGGCATGAACATCCGCGAATCAATCTCGCTAGCCTTCAGTAGCTTACGCACCAACAAGATGCGCTCTTTCCTCACCTTGCTCGGCATTATTGTGGGTATCTCCTCGGTAATTGCCATTCTTACTCTGGGCCATGCGCTCAAGATGCAGACCACCCAGTCCATCGTCAGTTCTGGCGCCAATGACCTCATGGTGCAGGTGACCGAGCGACCCAAGGAGGGAGAAGAGGATACATCAACCAGTAATGATCCCTATGCCGCCATGTACGGTGGGGGTGGAGCTGCCCCTGATGAAGCCTCAAAACTTGATGTCGATGATATTCAGCGCATCAAGGACGCTATGGGGGATAAAATCTCCGGTGTGCCGGTGGGTAGTGCCTACGGTGGTATGGGCGTGACCCTCTATAACGGGGAACGGAGCCAGTCAGCGAGTGTTTCCCCGGTGAACTTGGACTTCTTAGAGCTTGAGAAAGTCAATATCACCTACGGTCGCACCATGACCCAGACCGACATTGATCACCGCCGCCCGGTGATCTTGATTTCCGAATCCCAGATGCTCTCCCTCTTCGATAGCCCAGAGGACGCTATCGGTGGGGAGGTCGAGCTGGATGCTCAGGGTTCTAGCTCCAGCGCCGTGGTAGTGGGTGTCTTTGCCCCCAACACCTCTGGCGGTCTCTTACTCTCGTCCACCGACGATATTACCTACACGCCCTACACTAATAGCGGTGCGCTGGGTTATAAGGAGGAATCGTGGGCTAGCCTCACGGTGCGTCCGGCTGAAGGTCAGGACCTCGTGCAGGTTAAGTCCCAGCTGCAGGCTGTGCTGACGGGTATGTACCGATCCAATGAAAACTTCCATGCAGAAATCCAGGACTTCCAGGCATCCACGGACGCTTTTAACCAGGTTCTGGACGGTATCAGCGCGGCCATTTCGGCTATCGCTGGTATTTCCTTGCTGGTGGGTGGCATTGGCGTCATGAACATCATGCTGGTGACCGTCACCGAACGCACCCGAGAGATCGGTGTGCGCAAGGCACTGGGCGCTACTCGCGGGGCTATTCGTCTGCAGTTCGTGATTGAGGCCATGATAGTGTGCCTGGTGGGCGGGGTGATTGGTGTGCTCTTAGGGGGTGCCCTGGGTATGTTTGGGTCCACCTTCTTCAGTGAAATGACCTTCCCACCACTGAGCGCAGTATTACTGGCTTTGGGTTTCTCACTGGGTATCGGCCTCTTCTTTGGTTACTACCCCGCCAATAAGGCGGCAAAACTAGATCCCATTGACGCCCTGCGTCATGAGTGATCACTAGGGAACTCGCACCCCGAGGCGCCCCGTCTGTTTCCAGTCTAAGGTGGAGAGCAGACGGGGCGCTTTGTTCTATCAGGTCTTGGGGTAGGTGGAGCCAGTTATTATCACCCAGCTACTTTCCTTGCCTAGCGCAGACTCTCAGCAATTTTGAGGTGAATCAGGCTGGGTCCCTTGGTCTCTAGAGCCTGGGTGACCGTCTTTGCCAGGGTGTCCATGGTGGCGGTGAAAGCAGTGGCACCGAAACCCTCCGCCAGTTTCACCCAGTCAGGCTGCACCAGGTTGACGGCGACATCTGCGATGCCCCGGTCGCGCTCATTCTGGCGGATCTCGCCGTAGCCGCCGTTATCCACACAAATAATGGGTAGGTCGAGCTGCTGCTCCACCGCCGTCATCATCTCCTGGATGGCGAACATGAGTGCGCCGTCGCCGAGTAGGCAGACCACTGGACGCTCAGGGGCGGCAATCTTGGCGCCCACCGCGGCGGGCAGACCGTACCCCAGGGTGGCGTAGGTTGCCATGTAAAGCAGAGAATTGGGCTTGGGCGCCCGGTAGAAGGTGGTGGTGCCCATGTAGGTGACCTGGGAAGAGTCACCGGCGATGATGGTGTCTTCAGGCAGAACTTCCATAATCAGCTCGTTGAGTTGGGCTAGTTCAGGTGCAATGGCCCGCCCCTCATTATCTAGGGCGTCAAAGACTTCTTGCAGGTCTCGCTGTGTGCGCGATGCAGGGGTGACTCCCTGCTCTGACAGCGCTTTCAAGAGTTGCGGCACGATAGCTTTTGAGTTGCCCGGCAACTCAATATCCGGGGTGATGTTGGTGAGCATCTGGGAGCGTTCAATATCCACCCGGATGACCGGGCCTGCGGGGCGGATATCGCCTTCCCACAGCTCAGCTTCACCGATTTTTGAGCCGATAATCAGCATGGCATCGGCTTGCTGGCAGAAGGAGTGGGCGGCGGTGAGGCGCAGGTCTGCGCCCAGGGATAGGCGGTGCTTCTCTGGGATTGCGCCCTTACCGTTGATGGAGGTGAGCACAGGGGCTTCTAGCGTTTCTGCTAGGAGTAGCAGGTCATCGGTTGCAGCAAGGGAGCCGCCGCCGGCAATAATCACCGGGTTAGTGGACGCCGCTAGCATGCGGGCTGCCTCTTCAACGTCTTCGGCGGGTGCCGGTTGAGGTTTGCCCAGGGGGCGGGCAGCGAGGAGCGCCTCGTCCACCTCGACTTCGGCTTCCAAGATATTAAGGGGCACCTCGATGTGGATGGGGCGCGGACGGGCGTGCGCGAAGGAGCGGAAGGCATTGTGGATGATGTCCACCGCTTCTTCAGCCGAGTTCACGCGGCGGGAAAACTCAACAATGGAGTTGACCGCGCCGGTGGGGTTCTTGGTCTCGTGCAGGGCGCCGATATCTCGAAACTCGTGCCCGACCGGGCGGCCGGGGGAGAGGATAATCATGGGGCGAGATTCGGCGTAGGCGGTGGCTGCTCCCGAGAGGGAGTTGAGCAGGCCGGGCCCTGAGGTGGTGATGACCACGCCGGGTAGCCCGCGAGCCTGGGACCAGCCGTCGGCACCGTAAGAAGCACCCTGCTCATGGCGGGTAGTGACGGGCTTGATGCCCAGCTCCTCTAGATGGCGGTAGAACTCAAGGTTGTGGGTGCCGGGAATGCCAAAGACTGTGTCGATGCCGTAATTACGCAGGGTTGCCAGAATCGCGTAACCGGCGTTGCGGCGAGGCTCGGTGGTGCCTGCGCGCTGGGGAGAGTGTGCCAAGAGGGTGCCTTTCATCAGCAGTTGTCCGCTTTAGCATACGTGCTGGGCGCATAAATATTGCATATTTCCACCCCTGAAATGTTATGCAGACCACAGTATGTTTATGGGTTTGGTGCGGCCGGACGAAAATACCCGCTTTGTCTGGTCGGCACCCTCCACCGTGGGTATTTTCGAAACAAAACGGGTACTTTCAGCTAAGCGCTCGCTGGCTGGGTCTTACTGAGTGCTGGTGGCGTTGCTGCAGGCGGGCGTCCCAGGCGTTCATGACCTCAGACGAGGTGGGCTTGGTGAGTAGCGAGACCGCAACGTAAACCACCAGCGAGGACGCTAGGCCGTAGTAAATAGGCTCGTTAGCGAGCACTCCAAAAATGGGCATAGACGCTAGAGTCACCACTGAACCGACTAGCATGGATGCCGCTGCGCCCGCACCGGTGCCACGGCGCCAGAGCAGGCCGCCCAGAATAGCAACCATCAGACCGCCGACCAGAATGTCGTAGGCGATGGTCAGAGAGGTGACGGTATCGGTCAGGAAAATTGCCAGGACGGTAGCAACCAGGCCGAGAATCAGCAGGTAGATCCGGTCAGTTGCCAGGGTGGCGCCCGAATCTCCGCCTTCTTCTTCAAGGGCGGGCCTGCCGGTCAAGAAGGGGATAACGTCCACGCGAGCCACGGTGGCTGAGGTTACCGTGATCATGAGGGTGTAGCCCAGCATGACGATAGAGGAGACTTGAGTGGCGCGTACTCCGTACCGCAGGGAGAGCATCTGCGAGACCGTGTAAATTTTGAGCTTAGAAATGATGGGCGCAAAGATCAGCGACAGGAGCACCACGCCGGTGGCGATAGCTACAACCAGCCACATGCCTGACAGACCGTAGGTGTAGCCCAGGCCTACACCGCCTACGGTGGATGCCCCGCCTAGGACGACGGCGCTCATGGTGCCCGTGTACAGCAGGGGGCCCATGCGGCGTCCGGCGACACGGAAATCCTCTGCATTTTTGGCGCGGCGTTTACCCATGTAGCCACAGAAGATAAGGGCTACTAGGTAGAGCAGAATGATGGCAAGATTCACTGAAACTCCAGGGTGATTGTGTGCGTGCGGTCAGTCACAGTGTAAGGGATGGGAGGGGTGCGGAGCGAAATTTTTTGAAAAACTATTCACCATCATGGGTGCTCCAGGAGGGTTACAGTCGCCTGATTTAGTATAGGTTTCCGCTATTTTGCATATGTATCGAAGCCTGCATAGATAGTCATTAGGGCTGCAATAAAAACTTGTCAGTCACCGGGTTATAGTTGAGTGAAATCTCGTGGCAGCGCTCACATATGAGCGCGCTATCTAACTCTTTAAGGAGCACCATGGCAGAAGCATCCTTCTCAGCCAAACCCAACCGAGTCACCGCCACCGGCACAGACGGCACCGAACGGCTCGGGCCTGTTAACGCAGCCCAGGTGCCGCGCTGGGCAGGATCAGCAACCTTTGCTCGTCTGCCGCGCCTGGACGAGGTGGAAAAAGCGGATATCGTGGTGGCCGGTATGCCCTGGGACTCCGGTGTCTCTTACCGTCCCGGTGCCCGCTTCGGCGCCAACCATGTGCGTGAAGCCTCCCGTTTGCTCCGTCCCTTCAACCCTGCAGCCAATATCTCCCCCTTTGCAGAAGCCCAGGTGGCGGACGCCGGGGACATCGTGGGTAACCCCTTCAACATTGATGAAGCCCTGGAAATGCTCGAGGCTGGCGCCCATGAACTTACCGAGGACGGCACCACGCTGATCTCCATCGGCGGGGACCACACCATTGCTCTGGCTAACCTGCGCAACCTGCACAAGAAGCATGGAAAAATTGCCCTGCTGCACTTCGACGCCCACCTGGATACCTGGGACACCTACTTCGGTGCTGAGTACACTCACGGAACCCCCTTCCGCCGCGCCTTTGAAGAAGAACTGCTAGATACCGATGCCCTCTGCCATGTGGGCACCCGCGCCTCCCTCTACGGCACCGAGGATCTAGATGACGACGCCCGCTTCGGCTTCGGTATCGTCTCTTCAGCCGATGTTTACTACCTGGGTGTCACCAAGGTGGTTGAGCTGTTGCGCGCTCGCATTGGCGAGCGCCCGCTCTATGTTTCCATCGATATTGACGTGCTTGACCCTGCCCACGCACCGGGCACCGGCACTCCTGAGCCCGGCGGTATGACTAGCCGTGAGCTTCTGGAAATTCTGCGCGGTCTGCGCGGGCTTAACCTGGTGGGCTCTGAGGTGGTTGAGGTGTCTCCTCCCTACGACCATGCTGAGCTGACCGGTCTTGCGGGTGCCCACGTCGTCTACGAGCTGATCTCCCTGCATGCCGCTGGTGTAAACGCTCAGCCCACCTCACCTGCTTACGGTGAAGCCACGGTTACCTACGGTGAGAAGGCAGAGGGCTAGAACATGACAAAGATTGAGGAACTGCTGGCCAATGCCACCCCCGCCGAAGCGCGCATCATGAATCATTTTGCCGCCCGCGCTGAGGGCTTCCGTCCCTCGGCAGTGCGTGATGTTTTTGAGGTTGCTATGCGCCCCGGCATCATCTCCCTCGCCGGCGGTAACCCAGACCTTGACCTGCTACCCCTGGGTGAGCTGGGTGCCATGAGCGCCCGCATCATTGAAGACGAAGGTCTGGAGGTTCTGCAGTACGGTTCTGGTGCCGGGTTGGAAGAACTGGCACAGTTGGTCTGCGACTTTATGGGTTCTGAGGGTCTTAGCCCGCAGCTCGATGATATTCAGATGACTGCTGGCTCTCAGATGGGCCTGGACCTTGCCACAAAACTCTTCGTTAACCCCGGGGACGTCATCCTGGCAGAAGGCCCCACCTACACCGGCGCGTTGGGCGTCTTTGAGGGCTACCAGGCGGATGTACGCCAGGTCCCTTTGGATGCCGATGGGCTAGACCCCGTTGCAGTTGAGCAGGCGATCGCTGAGATTCGCGCTGAAGGTAAGAAGGTCAAGTTCCTCTACACCATCCCCAACTTTCAGAACCCCACCGGCATTACCCTCTCGGATCAGCGCCGCGCCGAGCTGGTGCGAGTCTGCCGGGAGGCTGACGTTCTGATTGTTGAGGATAATCCCTACGGTCAGCTGTCCTTTGATGGGCTCCGCCGCCGCTCGCTTTACTCTTATGACCCTGAGAATGTGCTCTATCTGGGGTCCTTCTCTAAGGTCTTTTCGCCGGGGGTGCGCGTGGGCTGGATGGTTGCACCTCTGCGGGTGCGCAAGTTCTTGCAGATTGCCGGTGAAGCGGTGACGATCTGCCCTTCGGTGCTGTCCCAACGCCTGGTGCTGGGCTTTATGCGTGAAGGGCTCTGGGAGCCGCATACCCGCCGGACTGCTGCCCTCTACCAGCAGCGTTGTCAGGCGGTTCTCGACGCGTGTGAGAAGTACATGCCAGAAGGCACTACCTGGACGGTGCCCGCCGGTGGCTTCTTCACCTGGCTCACCCTGCCTGAGGGTGGCAAGTTTGCAGATGCCGCCGACGCCCTGGCGCCGGCTATCGAAGCTGGCGTAGTCTTCATTCCCGGCTCAGCTTTCTATGAGCAGGTGGAGGTAGACGGCGCACTGGTCAACCCCGGCGCCAACCAGTTGCGCATTGCCTTCTCAGCGGTTGAACCCGAGGTGCTCACCGAGGGTGTCAAGCGCCTAAGTCAGGTGCTGGCAGCTTGATGCCTTCCCTTCGGCAAGAAGTTTCTCTTGCCGAAGGGTTATTCCTCTTCCCAATAATTGTTCAACAATGTGGCTAGATAGTGGCCTTCTTCCTGCGTGCGCCTGGCAGAATAGAAACCAGACCCAGATCCCGCTCAAGGAGGCCCCTATGACCCTGGCAGTAGACCTTAACTCAGACTCCGGCGAAGCCTACGGCTCCTGGAGCATGGGCGATGACGAAACCATGATGGGCATCGTCTCATCAGCCAACATCGCCTGCGGCTACCACGCCGGTGACCCCAGCGTCATGCGTGCAACCTGCACCGCTGCCGTCGCCCAGGGTGTAGCCATCGGCGCCCACGTTGCCTACCCGGATCTAGCGGGTTTTGGCCGCCGCTTCATGGATATGACCGCCACCGAACTCACTGACGCTGTCATCTACCAGATCGGTGCCCTGCAAGCAGTCGCCAGCATGACCGGCGGGCAGGTCACTTACTGCAAGCCCCACGGCGGGCTTTACAACGCCATCGTGCACCACGAGGCCCAGGCGCAGGCAGTTGCCACGGCGCTCGCAGAGCTTAACCGAGCGTCCGGCACCAACCTGTCGGTGCTCTGCCTGCCTAACAGTGAAATTGAACGCCGCGCCAAGGACGCTGGGGTGGAGGTTTTCTATGAAGCGTTTGCTGACCGTGGTTACACTCCGCAGGGCACGCTGCTGTCACGCCGCGAGACAGGTGCCGTCATTCATGATCCAGTGCAGGTAGCGGAGCGGGTGCTGCGCATGGTGGTGGACCGCGAGGTTATCGCCGTAGATGGCAACCGCGTGGCACTCGAAGCTGACAGTATTTGCGTGCACGGGGATACCCCCGGCGCTGTTGCTCTCGCCGGCGCTGTGCGTAGCAAACTTGAGGACACCGGGGTGCAGGTGCGCGCCTTCTCCAAAGGACTATAAGCTCCCTCAGCTCTTGATAAAAAAGTGGTACTTTCTGCCCGTGAGTGGCGGTTTATCACCACTTTTGGGCGGAAAGTACCACTGAAATTTGGTTGCTCTACAGATGCTGTTTCCTATGCTGAGCGCTCCATTTGCTCCAGAATAGAAGCATGATCTTTTTTGCGCACCGCGGGCTATCCGCCACCCACCCAGAGAACACCCTGGCCGCTTTTAACGCAGCCGTAGATGCCGGCTTCACCTGGTGTGAAACCGACGTTGACCTGGCTGCCTGTGGCACCCCCGTCCTGCTACATGACACTGACCTGGATCGCACCACCAATCTCTCCGGTAGCCTCTACGAGCACACCGCAGAGCAACTTGCATCGGCGGACGCCGGTTCCTGGTTTGCCCCCGAATATGCCGGTGAACCGGTGCCCACTCTGGCTCAGCTCATCGACCTCATGAACCAGCGTGGGCTAAATGCCAACATTGAACTGAAATCCAATGAGCAGGGCAGGGAACGTTCCCTACAGCTGGTAGACGCCGTCATCGAGCAGCTAGACCGTTTAGAACCGGGGCGCCAGGTGCTGGTCTCTTCTTTCAACCACCTGCTGCTAGCTGAACTCAAGCGCCGGGCACCTCGGTACCGAGTCGGCGCTCTCTTTACCCGCGAAATGCTGCAACCTGACTGGCTCTCGGTGCTAGAACTCATCAACGCAGACGCTGTGCACATCCACTCCGAAGGCCTCACCCGAGCCACCGTCCAGCAGCTTCGGGCCGCTGGCTACGACGTCAATGTGTGGACGGTCAACAGCCGTGCCCGCGCTAACGAACTGCGCAACTGGGGCGCCACCGGTGTCTTTACCGACTCTGCAGAAGTTGCCCGAATCTGAGCCCGTAAAGTGTGATGGTTAAATCTCAGGGCAATTTTTGCACCGCGTAGAACCCGCCAAAACACTGTAAAAATGCTGCCAGGATACCGCCTTTTGTAGTAGCTGAAAAGGGATGCAGTAAACCTAAAAAATACACCCGTAAAACGTGGCGGTAACCTGCTCGTTGTAGACTGGTATTCCATGGTAAATGCAATTGGTTTTGACCGTGAGAAATACATCGAGATGCAGTCTCGACACATCCAGGAGCGCCGCGAAGAAATCGGCGGCAAGCTCTATCTTGAAATGGGTGGCAAGCTTTTTGACGACATGCACGCATCCCGTGTGCTGCCTGGCTTCACCCCCGACAACAAAATCGCCATGCTTGAGCAGATTCGCGATGAGGTCGAGATTCTAGTCTGCCTGAATGCCAAAGACCTTCAGCGCAACAAAATCCGTGCCGATCTGGGTATCACCTATGAAGACGATGTGCTGCGCCTCGTGGACGTTTTCCGTGACCGCGGTTTTTTGGTTGAGCACGTGGTCATCACCCAGATGGAAGACGAGAACAGCAAGGCCGCAGAGTTCAAGGATCGCCTGGAGCGTCTGGGGCTGAAAGTCTCCCGCCACCACGTTATTCCCGGTTATCCTGCTAACACCGACTTAATTGTGTCTGAGGATGGTCTGGGCCGCAACGAGTTCGCCGAAACCACCCGCAACCTGGTGGTTGTCACCGCTCCCGGCCCCGGCTCAGGCAAGCTAGCTACTGCGCTGTCGCAGGTTTACCATGAGAACAAGCGCGGCGTGAAGGCCGGCTACGCCAAGTTCGAGACCTTCCCCATCTGGAACCTGCCCCTGGAACACCCCGTCAACCTGGCTTACGAAGCGGCCACCGTTGACCTCGATGATGCCAATGTCATCGACCACTTCCACCTGACTGCTTATGGGGAGTCCACCGTCAACTACAACCGCGACGTTGAGGCCTTCCCACTGCTCAAGGTTCTGCTGGAAAAAATGACCGGCACCACACCCTACCAATCACCCACTGACATGGGCGTAAACATGGCTGGTAACTGCATCACCGATGACGCCGCCTGCCGCTACGCCTCCGAGCAGGAGATCATCCGCCGCTACTTTAAGGCGCTGGTGGACGAGGCTCGCGACGGCTTGAACTCCACCCAGTCAGACCGCGCCGCCGTGGTGATGGCAAAGGCCAACCTAAAGGCCACCGACCGTCCCGTGGTTGAACCTGCGCGCGCGCGTGCTGAGTCAACCAACGCCCCCGCCGCCGCAATTGAGCTGGCCGATGGCACCATCGTGACCGGTAAGACCACCGACCTGCTAGGCTGCTCTGCCGTTGCCCTGCTGAACGCTCTCAAGCACCTGGCTGGCCTGGATGACGCTAAGCACCTGCTGTCTGATAAGTCCATTAAGCCTATTCAGGATCTCAAGACCCTGCATTTGGGTAGCGTGAACCCCCGCCTGCACACCGACGAGGTGCTGATTGCCCTCTCAACCTCGGCTGCCCACGATGAGGACGCCCGTCTAGCGCTTGAGCAGGTCAAAAACCTGCGCGGCGCGGACGTGCACACCACCACCATCCTGGGTTCAGTGGATGAGGGAGTCTTCCGTGCCCTGGGCATGCTGGTTACCTCTGACCCCAAGTTCCAGAAGAAGGCGCTCTACCAGAAGCGCTAGCCTCAAGGAGCTTTCTTAAATGTAAAGGCTGCCACCGGTTGATTCCGGTGGTAGCCTTTTAGCTCTTGAAGGTGGCGTCGTCCACGGGTTCACCCCAGTTAACGAATTCACCCTTGTCATTGAAGGGGGTCACGGCGATGTGGGTCATGGGTCCATCGCTGGTGGCGCCGTGCCAGTGGTTGATGCCGGGTTCGAAGAAGAAGGCTTCGCCGGGGGTCAGTAGTTTGGGTTCTTCGCCTTGGAGCTGGTAGACGCAGGTGCCCGAGGTGACCACGATGAGCTGGCCAACGTCGTGGGTGTGCCAGTTGGTGCGGGCTTCGGCTTCGAAGGTCACTGCGAGGGACTGGAGCTCCTTGCTGGGGGCCAGCGGGTGCATGTAGGCCTGGCCGGTAAAGGAGCCGACGGGAGCGGGCTTGCCGAGGGGAAAGAGTGAATCGGTCATGGTTACCTCCTGGGGTGATGGGTTTCCCTTCTAACCCTAAACAGCCAGGGTTAGTTTGGGGAGATTTCAACACGACTTTTATGGCAGAGAAGCTTGATGGCTAGCCTTGGGGTGATGATTCCCATAGGGGTTTATCTAATGATTCACATTCTAACGTGCAGAAATGGGGTGAGTGGCGGTGTTAGGGTGAAAATATAAATAAGTATTCAATATGCCAATTTAGGAGTGTTCCGTGACCACTAACCCTCAAGAAACAACCCCCAACGACTGGGATACCCGCTCACCCGACGTCCAAGCCGACCAGGTCGCCGCCTACGACGCCATGCGTAGTAAATGCCCCGTCGCTCACGATGACTACATGGGCTACTCCCTGCTCAAAAACGCAGACATCAAGTACGCCCTGGAGCACCCAGAAATTTTTTCTAATAAGGTATCAACCCGCCACATTGCCGTCCCCAACGGTATGGATGCCCCCGAACACACCGCCTTCCGTGCTGTTAACGACAAGTACTTCACCCCTGACCGTATGCAGGTCTTTGAGCCTCAAATTCGCCAGGTTGTGAAGTCTCTGGTCAGTAAGTTGCCTCGCAATGAAGTATTCGACGCCATGGACGGCTTTGCCCAGCTCTACGCCGTGCGCATCCAGAATGT
Organism: Rothia endophytica; assembly: GCF_039543885.1. Taxonomy (NCBI): domain Bacteria; kingdom Bacillati; phylum Actinomycetota; class Actinomycetes; order Micrococcales; family Micrococcaceae; genus Rothia; species Rothia endophytica. The sequence continues at coordinate 110,975 of NZ_BAABKP010000003.1, read as the reverse complement.
CTTCATGGGCTGGCCCGCCAGCTTAGAGCAGCCCCTGATCGAGTGGGTAGAGAAGAACCGCCGTGCTACACTTGCCGGTGACCGCGAACAAATGGGCAAGATCGCCCTAGAATTTGATGGCTACATCCGTGCCCTGCTCGACGAACGCCGGGGCGCCGACGCTGCTGCCGATATCACCGCTGAACTGATACAGGACGTTATAGACCTGCCCCAAGACCTGGGCGGCCCCCGCACCATGACTGACGAAGAGCTGATCTCCCTGATTCGCAACTGGACGGTCGGTGAACTGTCCACCGTCTCTGCCTGCGCCGGCATCATCCTTGCCTTCTTAGCAGAGCACCCGCAGGAACAAGACCGCCTGCGCACCAGCCTAGCAGTAGGAAAGACCGCTGAAATTGCTGCCGCCGTTGAAGAGGTCATGCGCCTTCAAGACCCCCTAGTCACTAACCGCCGCGTCACCACCCAGCCGGTAGAAATCGGTGGCAGGAGCATCCCCGCCGGTGCCAAGGTTACCATCAACTGGGCATCTGCCAACCGGGATGAAGACGCCTTTGAGGACGCCACAACCTACAACCCCCATCGTTCCCAAGAGAACAACCTGGTCTACGGACAGGGATTACACGTATGTCCAGGTGCCCCGCTGGCTCGTCTGGAACTGAGGGTGCTCATGGAAGAGCTGCTAGCTACAACTGATCTTATCGAGTTCGGTGGAGCTAACCCCACCCAGAATGCTGTTTACCCGGCAGCTGGTTACTCTAAAGTCCTGACGCGTATCAGCTAACTTTCCAGAGTCTGAGCAGGGTAGATAAAAGGGGTGTGAGAAGATTCTCGCGCCCCTTAGCTCAGGTAAAAATCTAGTCTATGACAAGTTTGGCTTGCCGGTATTCAGTAGAAGGGGAGCAGGTCACCGCGTACTTGGAGTTGGCGAGGTCATCAATCTTGACTACGTAGTTCTGGGTTTCAAAGTAGGGCGGGATGCCGTCATGTTCTTCCACCGCGCCGGGTCCAGCGTTGTAACCGGCCAGGGTGACGTCCTGCAGGCTGACCCCGTCCTTGGTGTAGGGTGCCAGTCGTTCTGAAAGATAGGCGAGGTAACGCCCCTGGGCGGCAATAGATGCTTCTGGGTTGTTAATGTCGCCCTCCCCCCAGATTTCCCAGGTGTCATCGGTGAACTGTGCCAAACCCTGAGCGCCAGCGTGGGAATGGGCCGAGTTACGCCACTGAGACTCCGTTTCAAGCTGTGCTGCTAGTACGCCCGGGCGCATGCCCGCTACCTGAGCTGCTGCCTCAATATCGTCGCGCAGTTCGGTGGGGGCAAAGGTCAGATCGGTCTGCCCACAGTAGTCCTCATAGGTAGCAGAAAGCCCGGCGACACCCGCAGTCATGAATACCGCGGACGCCACCACCTGCCAGTGCGCCAGAAGCCCGGCACCTGCTCGGAGCAGGAGGTTTCGCTGTTTAGGTTCAGAAGTCATTGATTTCTAGATTACTTCACCTGGGTACTAAACGCAGTTCCGGGGAACCGAACTTACGGTGTGGCGTCCCAGACCAGCATGTCTCATCCCTCATGAGCAGGGGGATTGGTCCATGCTCGTGAGGTCTACCCATGCTGTCCTTAGCCTGTCACTTCAATGAGTCCCTTAGCCCCACGTTCTGCCTGGGCAAAGTCATGGTTGACGAAGACGTAGGTGCCCGGCTCCGTGAAGGTCATTTCCACAAAGCCACCTTGGGCGGGGGAGAGGTCCAGTGCCTGGGAGGCACCGCCGGTCTTGCCGAAGGCGTCCACACCCTTATCGAGGAGGTAGCCACCCTCCTTATAGACGGTGTCGAACTGGCTGCCGACCACGTGGAAGCTGGTCCCGCCGCTTGGCCCGGCGGCCAGCACCCAGATGCGCACGCGCTCACCGGTGGTGGCGGTCAGGGGGTTCTCTAGATACTGGGTGGCGTGCCCGTTGAACAGGGTGAGGCTGGGGGTACCCGCCGCGATACCCTCTGGGCTGATGGAGGTCAGGACGCCACCACCCGCCTGGGCGTCGGCGGTGCCTGTTTCGGTCAGGTAGACATCGTTCTGAACCAGCAGGAACTCCCGGTCAACTTCTGGCAGATCCGGTGGGTCAATGACGACCGCACCGAACATACCGGCAGACATATGGACACTCATGGGTGCTGTGGCGCAGTGGTAGAGCCAGATGCCGCTAGCCACCGCTTCAAAACGGTAGACCAGACTCTCACCCGGGGCGATGGTGCGCATGACCTCATCAGGCGAGACGGTGCCAGCGTGAAAGTCCACCGAGTGCCCCATGGAACCATTATTAATTAATGTAATTTCAAAAATATCGCCAACTTTTCCGTGCAGAGTGGGGCCCATGTAGTCCTCACCGAAGGTCCAGGCGTCCAGCGCTACACCCGGGGCAATTTCGCGCTGTAGCTCGTTGACCTCAAGAGTCTGGCGATGCACGGTCTTGCCGTCTACTACCTCACCGGCTTTCACCGGCTCTAGGACGGGGGAGCGGGCTTCAAAATTCTCTGAGGTTTCCCCCTGCAAATCAATATCTGTGCCCTGTAAGAGCGCACCGGTGCCAGCTACACCATCAGCACTAGTGCCGCTGGCTCCCTGACCGTTGTGGTGCCCGCTTTCCAGGGTACCGGTAGTTGTGACGGTGAAGGTCATGCCCATGGCGCGGTGCCCCACCACCGAGCACCAACCATCCAGTGCGCCCGTGATGATGCCGGCGTCCACGGTCTTGGTGGCGCCGGGGTCGATGCGGCCGGTGGAGGTGCCGTTAGCAAACGTCAGATCGTGGGCGTTAGCGGTGTCGGTGTTGGTGACCTCGATGACCAGGCGGTCGCCCAGGGGCACCTCCACGGTGTCGGGGGTAAAGCGCATGTCGCTGGTTGCCTCCACTGAAATGGTGGTGGTCTGGCCGGTACCGGTGGATGTTGCACCGCGGCTAAAGTTCAGTCCCACAGAGGCAGGGTCAGAGGCTATGCCGGCGGTGACTGCCAAGATGACCGCCAGGGCACCGATGAGCGCATTACGCAGGTGAGGCAGCGGGGTTGGAGTCATAGCTTCGGGGTCGGGCTTGGGAGCTTCACCGCGTGCTCGTGCCTGGATCATTTCTTTGCGGACCGCCACCGATTTTTTGACCCCGCGGATCATCAGCGGCACAAAAGCAAAGAGGGTGAAGGCACCGACTAGGGACACCAGGGTGCGCACTAGGGAGCCGGTCAAGCTGACCGGCAGGGCAAAGATAGCCAGGCAGAGATTAACCATGAGGACGCGACCGGCGGCAAAACGGTTGAACTCCCGGTTTGCCTGCCGTACGGCCTTGGGACCGCCACCCATGCGGGCGGGCAGGAGGTAGCTCATGGCACCGAGGAGCACCTGCACCAGGAAGCCCACCACCAGAATGGGGGTCATACTGCGCAACGGCAGGGCATCAAAAGGCGAGGTAAAGACCAGATAGGCAGTGAACAGAGTGCCCAGAAAGAACCAGGCGAACCCGGCTGCCACTGACATGGTGGCAAACTCTACCGGCTTCTTCTGGCGGCAGGTTCTGAGTAGCAGCACAGCGACCAGCAGCAGCCCGGCGGCGTAGAGAATCAGCCCGGCACCTGCCAGCAGGTTGAGGCCTGCCAGAGCGCCACCCACCGTCACTGCCAGGCCAGCGCACATAACGCCCAGCGCTCGCAGGGAATCGGTGACCGCGCTGGGCAGCATCTTGGTGCGCAACATGGTGGGCCAGAGCGTCATCAGGGTGCCCACCACTGTCAGTCCCACGAAACCCAAAATGTTGACAGTCTCGTGGGCCAGCAAGAGACGGCCGTGCCAGCTAGCATTCAGGCCGTCATGAGCAAGAATGGCGCCGAAGGTCGCCCCCAGGGGCAGCAACCAGCTAGCGGCAATGTAATACTTAACGGTCGAGTTAAAGCGGGCTGGCAGGGCCCCTTTGAGCTGATTAAGCAGAGCAAGACCGTGCCAGGCGACGACTGCTCCCACGCCAAACGATCCAAGAACGGTGAGGGGGTAGATGCTAAAAACGATGCTGAGCATCAGCAGAATCATGCTGACATTCAGTGCGTAAATACGCACCAGCTGTACCGGGCGGGCAGAATCTGGCAGACGGTGTTTGAGTAGAGCTTCGGTGAAGTGCTGGCTCCAAATGAGAATGGAGTTGGTGATTAAGCCAAGCGTCACCATGTGCACCATGAGCCAGATAGATTCCGGGATCCACCGGTGGGTCATGAGCACCGCAAAGAGGGCAACAATCCAGTAGGTCACAGGCTTGGACGCCCTCCGGTGCCAGGTTGCCCTGCCGCTGGCAATCCTGCCTGCCTGCTGGCTGCTGAGGGGGGAGCCGGGTGCATCTATTGGACGGCTACCCAGGGTGAGACCCTCACAGTGGGTCTGGCCCAGGTCAGCGCTGGTAGCGCCTGAGCTGGCGTCACCTCCACCTGCACCCTCTGCACCCTGCTGCTTTGCCTGCCTTCCAGCATCCTGCCCGGTCATCACCACTCCAAAAATTAGTATTTGCTGTACCGATTATACGCGCGAGCCTCAGCCACCACGAACCGATAGAGTTAAGCCCATGATCATTTTCATCACCATCATCGCCGCCCTGCTGATTGCCGTGGGCTGCATCGGCATTATCTACCCCGTTCTGCCCGGCTCCTTCGCCGTGCTGGGCGGCCTCATCCTCTGGGGCCTAACGGTGCGCGGCCCCGAAGGTTGGTGGACGCTGGGTCTCGGTGGCACGCTGGTTATTGCGGGCATGCTAGCCCAGGCGGCACTGACCGGCCGGACCATGAAGAAGCGGGCCATCCCCAATAAGTCCATCCTCTGGGGAGTCATCGGTGCGGTCATCGGTATGTTCGTCATTCCCGTGGTTGGTCTTTTCGTCGGCTTCGCCGCGGCGCTTCTCATCAGCGAAACCACTCGCAACAGCGGGGATTTCACCACCTCCCTGCGTAACACCGGCGCCGCCCTTCGTTCAATGGGGCTGGGCATGCTGGTTGAATTCGCCTGCGCGCTCACCGCTGGAAGCGTCTTTACTATCGCCGCCTTCACCTACTTCATCACCCTTTAACCCATCGCATCGCGCCGCCGGTGCACAGTCACAGCCCAGCCGGTAAAGTGGTGACTCATGAAATCATTGCCAGCCTCCCTTTTGCTGAGTGTCACCGCAATTATGCAGGCGCTCGCAATCTTCCGTTACACCGAGAACACCATGAGCTTCACCGGGCAGGTTTTCTTTCCCGTGCTGTTCGCACTGATGGCGGTTTACATCTCCTGGAAGAACCGGGAACGTACCGGGCGCTTTGCTGTGCTGCACATCATTATTGTGGCGCTTGCCGTGGTGGCGCTAGCTGCAAGCTTTGCGGGTATGACCGCTAGCCTCTACTACTTTTACCCCTCGGCCTACGTCTACTACGTAGCGCTGGGGCTCTTAGTGCTAGAGCTGGGCTTGCGTATCGCTGCCCTACCCAAAAAAGATAAGCCGGTGCGTGAACCCCGCCGCAAGAAGACCCAGCGCGGCACCAACTTGGTAGCGGTCAAGAAGGACGCCGGCAACGGCTCAACGCCAGCAGGCGAGTAAACCTTTGGGTCTTCTCACACTTGATGCCCCGGTGCGCGGTAGGCACTGGATTTTTCTGCTGCTAGCCGCTGCCTGTTTGATCTACATCGCCCTCGACCATTTCTACACCTCCATGGTGGTCTCTGGTCAGGACTTTGAGGTCTACCGCAGCGGTGCTGGGGTCATGTTCGCTGGCATGTATGAGGGCAAGGGCCTCTACGACTACCACCTAGAGAATGGCCAGCCCATTACCCTGCCCTTCACCTATCCACCCTTTGCGGTGATGATCTTTGCTCCCTTTGCCTTCCTGCCGTTGGCAGCAGGCACGGGCTTTATGACCCTGCTAGCCCTACTCGCCGCGTTTTGGCTGGCAATTTTAGTGTTTAACTATGCTCATTCGCGCGGCTTTAGCGTGCCCGGTGAGAGCTTCTTCGGGTCTTACACTCTGGTGGTTTTTCTGGCGACTCTCATGACGCTGGTAGCGCCCTGGGATCGCGGCATCGAGCTGGGGCAAATCAACCCGCTCATCTTTCTGCTGGTCATGATTGACCTACTACGCCCGGGCACCCGGGTGCCCCGCGGCGTCCTGATTGGTATCGCCGGCGGTATTAAGCTCACTCCGCTTGCCTTCGGTCTGATTCTGCTCATGCGCCGGGACTATAAGGGCGTTCTCACCCTGGGTGCCAGCTTTGCGGCAACCGTTGCCGCCGGCTTTATCTTCATGCGTGATGAAGCCTTTGATTTCTGGTTCTTCGCGATCTCAGACCCCTCACGCGTGGGCAACATCGGCTACGTCGATAACATCTCGGTTCAGGGTCTGCTCATGCACCTGGGGCTGGACGAAGGCCCGCTACTCTCTGCCCTGCGTTTGAGTATCCTTGCTCTGCTCTTTATGGGAACCGCCGCTGCCATCCCGGTGCTCCACCGCCGCGGTATGGTTTTCTCGGAAATCTCACTTAACGCTTTTCTGATGATGGCGCTCTCGCCCATCTCCTGGTCCCACCACTTCATCTGGCTACCGGTCTTTATCGCAGCGCTGGTGTTGGACGCCTTTCCGGTTTTCTTCCGGTCAGCCCCCGCGGCGGTGCGCTGGTTGGCGGGTGCACTGGCGCTGGTAGGTGTTGCCGGGGTGAGCTATGGCCCCATGAACATTGCCATCAAGCTGGACCCCACCACCCACAACCTGGATGAGCTGAGCGCTTCATCCCTGTTGATCTCGTCCCTGCCCATGGCTGCGTTGACCCTGCTCACTCTCATCTGGCTGGCAGCAGTGTGGCTCTACCGTAAGCCCCGAGCGCAGGAAATCTAAACGCACAAAGAGATGCCCGGGTGAGTTTCCGTAGTTGTAGGAAACCCGCCCGGGCATTTTTGTCTCTGAGCTAGTGGGCCTTAATCTCCCAGGACCCGGCATAGGGTTCCACCAAAATATACTGCTTGCCGGTGGGGAAGGTGACGCTACCTTTGAAGGGGCTTAGGCTGGTGTGTAGTACCGTTACCTCATAGTCATCCACTAATCCGGTGCTGGAACTAATCTCCAGGTCACCACCGTATTCATCAGTGGCGGTGAAGCCGATATCGGCGGTTATCTCCGCGCCCTCATCAATCCGAAAAGCGGTAGCGTTCTCACCCGTAAGGGTTTGTTCGGATTTCAGCGCCGGTGCCTTATCGGGGGTGTGAAGCGTAACCGTCCAGTCGCCCTCAGCTTCAATCACCAGCTGGGTGGTGCGGTCCTCAACATCATAGAGGTTTGAATCTAGCCAGTAAGACCCGCTGCTTTCCGGACTGTAAACCGAACCATAAACAGAGTTGTTAGTTTCTCCGCCTGCGTCGAGAGAATGCACATTAAAAGAGGCGTACTTGTCCTCACCGGTGAAGGTGTACTCTAACCAGACAACGCTGTCTTCCCCGCCCGGTTTTTCGATGGTAAAGGTGCTGTCGCCACTACCACTATAGACCGGGGTATCAGCTGAGCCGCTATTACCGGTATCGCTGGAGTTATCGGTGCCGTCTGAGAACCAAGAATCACCTGAATCACTAGTGGTAGAAGTGTTGTAGCTAATCCCTCCGATGATAAAGATAAGACCGACAATGAGGGCTAAGAGCAGTAGTAAGATGCCACCAATCACGCCGATGATCAGCCCGGTTTTGCTCTTGGGCTGCTCACCTGCTGGCTGAGCATTGTAGGGCGCCGCGCCGTTGGAGGTCCCCGGCCCTGTTGGTCCACCGCCGTTAGCATAGGTGCCGGCTGAAGAACCGGGGTAAGCGCTGGTAAAACCGGGCTGGGTTGCGGTGACACGGGGGACTGTCGCCGCGTCATCAGATGTATCGCCCACGGCACTACCTGCCCGCAAGCTCCCCGTCGCTTCATCTCTGGCAGGTGAGGATTGCTGATCCTCTGGTAAGGTTTGGCGTATCGCTTCAGAAACGGCGGCATAGGAGTTGGTGCCTGCTGAATCTTTTTCAGTTTCGGATGACAGGACTGCGGTGCGGTCTGCCTCATCTGCATGGCTCTGATGGGCACTAGCTAGGTCACTTTCTTCAACCCAGAAATCCCAGCCTTCAGGCGCCTCACCCCAGGCGGGGTCAGGTTGCCAGCCTGGTTGCGGTATCCAATCTTTGGTGGGTGGTGCGGGCCAATTGGGCGGAGGATTGAAGATGAGAGCCACGGGTATGCCTTTCTGAATTCCTGTACTTCTACCGTACCGCCTTGCCCTTCACTCCTGGCCTCCTTAAAAGTCTGTGACAACCGGTTTTCTTGCGTAAGGTTGGAGTATGAGCGAAAACAGCAGAGAACACACCCCCTGGGGTGCAGACGGGCAGGACGTGCCCGGCCCAGAGGTCACCCAGCCACCACTGAGCCCTTACACGCAGGCGCCGCTGCACCAATCTCCTGGTGGCTATCTTCCGGCCCCGTTCCTTGGCAACGACCAAGCTCCGCCCCTACAGGTACCACCGCCGGGGTGGCGTCCGGGCTACCGCGCTGAAACCCAAGAGCTGGGCTACCACCGGTTAGCGCTAGCGGACCCCAAGAACCGCTGGTGGTCACCTCTGGTGGAGGCCGCCATCGGGGTGCCCATTTACTTTGTTCTGAGTCTTCTGATGAGCATTCCCTTGGTGCTGCAGGCTGTTTCTTCTGCTGAGTCGCCGATGGATGCGGGGGAAATGACCTCCACGATGGAGACACTTCAGCGGTCAGCTTTAGAATCTCCCCTTAGCTTTACCCTCATGTTCGGTTCAATCGCCCTCATGTTCCCCGTTATGTGGCTGGCCCGCCTCATTATTGGCCCTAAACCCTGGGGCCTGGTGCACTCGGTGGCAGGGCGCATACGCTGGGACTGGCTACTCACCTGCTGCGGTATCGCTGCCTTGCTTTTTGTAGTGTTCCCTGTCGCTCTTGACCTTGCAACCGGGGGGAACCTGACCTTCGAACCCAAAACTCAGGGCAGCACCCTGGCGGTTCTGCTCTTGCTGGTGGTACTCATCGTTCCCTTTCAGGCATATGCGGAGGAGCTGGTCTTCCGTGGCTATCTGCTACAAACCGTAGGCCGCTGGCTCAAGCACCCCGCCTGGGCGATTGTCCTTCCCGCTCCGCTCTTTATGCTAGGCCATGCCTACGATCTTTGGGCGCAGCTCTCCATCCTAGTGATGGCACTCGCCGCTGGTTTTGTCACCTGGCGCACCGGCGGCTTAGAAGCAGCGATTGCCCTGCACGTTGTCAATAACCTGGTGGCTATGACCTTCGGCATTTACGGTCTGGCTGACCCCTTCGTCCTGGAGGGCTCCACCTGGGTCAACCTGGTATCGGCAGTCATCACCCAGGGCCTCTTCGTGCTGGTAGTGCTTTGGGCTGCTAAGAAGCGGAAACTGGCGCGTACCCGCACTGCTCAGGTCTGGGTTAAGGACGAGGTGACCGGCGCTCGCTAGCAGTTCGCTAGACTGTGTCCTATGACTCTTCAAGCCCTTGATCCTCAGACCAACATTGCCGACCTTGCCGATTTTGTGGCGGCGTCACCTACCTCCTTTCATGCCGCGGCGCAGAGCGCTCGCCGTCTGACGGCTGCCGGTTTTATCGAACTGCAGGAGAGCCAGCTCTGGGGCGATGAAGCCGCCACTGGCAAGCATTTTGTGGTGCGCGACGGGGCAATTATTGCCTGGATAGGGTCACCCACCCACCAGAGCTACCGGGTGCTCGGTGCCCACACCGATTCACCGGGTTTCAAGGTCAAACCTGCCTCATCGGTGCGCACTTTGGCGTGGAACCAGGTGGGCGTCGAGGTGTATGGCGGCCCTCTGCTGAACTCCTGGCTAGACCGCGAACTGCGCCTAGCAGGCCGCCTGACCGTACTCGTCAACGGTCAACTTGAAACCCGCCTGGTAGCCACCGATGCCATTGCTCGTATCCCGCAGCTCGCCATCCACCTGGACCGCGAGGCCAACGCCGGGCTCAAGCTGGATAAGCAGGGCAACCTCTACCCGGTCTGGGGTTTCGGTGACTCTCGCGGGGATGTCCTTGCCTACCTGGCAGAACGAGCTGAGGGCGGGGCCCTAGACCCTGCCGCTATCGTGGGCTACGACCTGCTCTTTGCGGATGCCCAGACCCCGCGCACTTTTGGTGAGAATGGCGAGCTGTTTGCCTCTGGACGCCTGGATAATCTTTCCTCGGTTCATGCCGGCCTCACCGCGCTGCAGCGGGTGGCAGAGGCTGGCACGGTGGGGAATCACAGCCTCATGTTTGCAGCTTTCGACCACGAAGAAATCGGGTCTGAAACCCGATCAGGTGCCGCTGGCCCCTTCCTTGAGGACGTCCTGGTGCGGCTCTCAGAAGCCCGCGGTGAAAGCCCGGCGGTCTACCGCAGGTCGGTTGCTGAATCTGTCTGCCTATCAGCGGACGCCGGACACCTAGCTCACCCCAACTACGTTGGACACCACGACACCAGCGTCCGCCCTGTTCCCGGCGGCGGCCCCCTGCTCAAAATCAACGCCAACCAACGCTACGCGACCGACTCCGTAGGCGCGGGTATCTTTGCCCAGGCTTGTGCCAAAGCGGGGGTTCCCTATCAGCAGTTTGTCTCTAACAACAACGTGCCCTGCGGCTCCACCATCGGCCCCATCACCGCTACCCGTCTGGGGATGCGCACCGTGGACGTCGGTGTCGGTCTGCTCTCTATGCACTCGGCACGCGAGATGGTCAGCGTGGCAGACATGGCCCACCTGACCGGCGCAATTGAAGGCTTCTTCACCATCTAAGGGGGGCCTATCATCGGTGGGTACGGTCATGCCTACTGACGGGCGTGCACTAAAACGCCGAGCGTGCACCTCTAAGGCGCACGCTCGGCGATAAGACGCACACTCGCGGAGGTGCGCTACCTACTTGTACCAGCTATCAAAGATGGTGACGGGGGTGGTGCGTTTGTGGCGGGAGCGCAGGAACTTACCCTCGATATTTTCGGCAGCCGCCGGGTCGATGTCTTTACCCTCTAGGTAGTCATCAATCTGGTCGTAGGTCAGCCCCAGCTCATCCTCATCGGTTCTGCCGGGCTTACCGTCCAGCAGGTCCGCGGTGGGCACCTTCTCCCAGAGCCGCTTGTCAGCTCCCAGCACCTTGAGCAGCTCGCGGTTCTGACGCTTGTTGAGACCGTGCAGAGGTATGATGTCCGCTCCACCGTCGCCGAACTTGGTGAAGAAGCCCGTGACTGCCTCAGCGCCGTGGTCGGTGCCTACAACCAGCAGATTTTTCTCCCCGGCTAGGGCGTACTGGGCAATCATGCGGGCACGGGCCTTGACATTACCCTTATTGAAGTCAGCGATTTCGCGGCCGGTAGCGGTTTCAAAGGCACTCTCGAAGCCATTCACGGCGTCCATGATGTTGTAGGTGACAGTCTGCTGCGGCATGATGAAACGCAGGGCAGCCTGGGCATCGTCCTCATCCGCCTGAACCTGGTAGGGCAGACGAACGGCGATAAATTCCGCTTCAATCTCTTCAAGTTCTAGCTCTTCTACAGCTAGCTGGCAAAGACGCCCTGCTAGGGTGGAGTCTAGCCCGCCTGATATGCCCAGGACGAAGCCGCGGGTGCCAGTGGCTTTGAGATAGTCCACCAGGAATTGGACGCGCTTGCGCACCTCTTCTGCTGGATTGATGGTGGGCTTCACGCCCAATTCTTCAATGATGTGAGCCTGTAGTTCGCGCATGCCTCCATCTTACTCCGTGAATACTGAGAGCCTCCCTATCATCCTTAGGAATGAAATTGGGGTTTTTCTCTTACCGCCGCCCGAACCCTTGGGTAGGCTGGCAGTAATAGAGAAAGGCACAGATCATGACTGAATCATACGGACAGAACTTTAATGGGCAGCAGCCCGCGCAAGCTTTCGACGCGTACGGCAACCCTATCCCTTCTGATGCAAAAGTGATGGCAACCCTGGCCCACCTTTCGGGTTTGTTGGGGCTCGTCCTTACCGCTTCTTTTGCCAGCTTTATTGGCCCTCTGGTTTTCTGGTTTATCTATAAGGACCGCCCCGGTTATGCTTTTGTACGCGTTGCCGCTGCCGGTGCTTTTAACTTCAGTTTTACCCTCTGGCTGGTCTATATCGCGACCATTCTGGTGACAGTCCTGACCCTTGGTTTTGCAGGAATCTTCACCTGGGTCATCTTCCTCGCCATTGGTGTGGCTTTGCTCGTGCTACATATTCTTGCAGCAATTAAGGCTAACCAGGGTGAGGTTTACACCTACCCCATGACCATTAAGCTCCTGAGCTAAAAAGCGAACCTGCCCGGTCATCCGTGAGTTCTCAGCGTTCATGAAAAAGGCGTGAACAAGGGCCGATATCTTCTGCCTCTGCACTGCCTTTATAAGGGATGGGGATGGCAGTTTCTGCCATCTTCCTGCTTTTTTCGGTGGAGAAGAGTTCCTTAGAGTTCCTTGGTCATGTCGGTAGCCACCTGGCCTAGAAGCTCGCTTGTCTGGCTCTACGTGCCAGTATCGCGCCGCGAGAAACCACCGGTCAATCGCCGTGCGATTTTTCTCGGGTTTCTGCGACTTATCTGCTGGTTGAGGTGGGCATTTTGCCGTTCAAGCTCTGTGATACGTTGCTCTAGCTCCCCCAGCAAATACTGGTTACGTTCGGCTACCTCTAGCACCCGGTGCACAGCGTCCTGAACCTCGTTGGCAAGGTGAGCCTGGTAGAGGTAGGGGCCTGGGCGGCCACCTGCTGCGAGATCCTCACGGATAGCTTCTGCCCGCACCTTGGAATCGTAGGCGGCGTGCAGATTTTGCCCGGCGTAAACCGAGTTAGCGTTAGCGCCGGTAGCTTCTACACGCTTTGACCAGTGGGCTAGATTTTCATTAATGAAAACCACCTCGTGGGCGGACGCCACCCGAATGTTGAACTCCCAGTCACCCACCACAGGCAGAGACTCATTATAGTACCCCAGGCTCTCGTGTAACTCCCGGCGGTAGAGGATGCTGATAGGCACCGCGCGATTGATGCGGAAGAAATCCTGAATACTCATCCATTCGAGGTAACCCCAGAAAGGGACAGAGTCGATAAATTCAAAGCCATCATCGGTAATGCGTTCGAAGTATTCGTCAGTGCGAACCACACTCATAGCAGCGCCGGTTTCGACCAGGGTGCGCACGGTAGTTTCAAGAAAGGTAGGTTCCCAGAGATCGTCATCATCGTGCACCGCAATAAAAGTGCTGTTAGTTGCATGGATGCCTGCGTTGGTTGCGGCTTCCATGCCGGTTGACTCAGGTCGGTGCAAGGCCTGGATTTTACTGCGGAACTCAGCAGGCTGTTCTGCTAGGAGGGCATCGACTGCCTCTGTCTCGCCGCCGTCGTTGATGAGCGCAATGGTGTAGTCAGTGAAGGTTTGCTCCGCGATATTAGAGAGAGCACGCGCTAGGAAAACTGGGCGGTCCTTGGTGCGGACGATGATGGCAACAGAGGGAGTATTCATGGGCCTCACGATAACTAAATTCGGAAAGGTGACGTCTTAGAACCATCGTAGCGTGTGCCTATCGAAAGCAGAATTGGAACGCGTGGGAGACAAGAAAAGTGCCCCCGATCTTGAAACCGGGGGCACCATTTCTACTTACATTCGAGCCTTATGTCAGCTATTTTCCTCACTGACTGAGCACGGTTGCATCGTAGCGGTAGAGGAAGGCTGCCATCGCACCACGCTCAATGGGGGTCTTCGGGCGGAAGGTCCCGTCCTCCCAACCATCGGTGATGTTCTGTTCTGCCAACCAGCTAATTTCCTTATAGAACTGGCGGTTGGTGGGAACATCGTTGAACGGTGATTCGCTGGGTGCGGTGTAAGCCGGTGACCCTGCCATGCGGTAGAAGAAGGCTGCCATCGCGTCACGGTTCACGGGTTCGCTGGGGCGGAAAGTGCCATCGGACCAGCCGGTGGTGATATTCTGTTCTGCCAACCAGCTGATTTCCTTGTAGAACGGGTGATCGGTGGGAACATCCTTGAATTGGGATTCGCTGGGTGCGGTGTAAGCCGGTGACCCTGCTAGGCGGTAGAAGAATGCTGCCATCGCGCCGCGCTCTACTGACTCGTTGGGGCGGAAGGTGCCATCGGACCAGCCGGTGGTAATACCGCGTGTTGCAAGCCAGTTAATCTCGGTGTAGAAGGGATGATCAGCGGGGACGTCGGTGAACCGGGGGTTCATCACGGTGGGATCTGATGGGCTGTTCTGTACGTCTACTACCTGTGCCTTATTGCCTACAACATCCTTGTGGATACCTGAGAGGTCGCCGGTTGAGTTGTGCATGTGCAAGAAGAGAGCACGGGTTGAGTCGCTTGAGGTCCGGGTCGCGGTAATTTCGGTGTCCGGAGCATCAATGAAGAGCGAATCCGTTAGCTTTTGGTTAGAGGCGAAAGACAGTGCAGGATCGTAGGGGTTGTACTTGATCCAGTCGGTGCTTTCGATGACTTCACCGTTCGCGATGCCGTGTACCTTGTAGCTGAGGCTCTGAGCCTGAGCGGAAGTCAGGTTCAGTGCGTTTAGTGAGATAGGGAGAACAGCGGCGTTGGTGTCGAGGATGTTGGTGTCAACATCACCGAGAGCGCCGTTGAGGGGCTGGGTGTCAACGGGGCTCCAGGAGCCGTTATCCATGCGGCGCAACAGGTTGACGACAGGGTAGTCAAGACCGGTGATGCGGGTGGTTACAGCAGCAAAATCAGGTACACCGTCGTTGTTTACGTCGATGCTCGCTTCAAACGCTACAGAGGGGGTCATGGTTTCCCAGTTGCCCCAGGTCGATAGACCAATGTTCAACATAGCGCCGGCAGGGATGCCGTTCTGAAGTCCACCGAGTTCACGAATGGTGGAGTTGGCACCAACGTACTGCAAGTCAACTGCCTGGAAAGAGGGCTGACCGAGCTTGCCGGTGGGGATTCGGGCGCTTTCAGCACCGAGCTGGAAGGCACCCAGACCTGATACGTAGCCGTTCTGGTTCAGAGCTGTACCTGAGAGCTTAACCTTTTCCTGAGCGGATGTACCGCTAAAGTGGATAGCCTCGGCCTTCATCTCTGAAACGGGCTTAGGAGCAGCCTGTACAGGAACGCGCAGAGTGGTGCCACCGTCAGAAAGAATCATGCGGGTTGACAGGGTAGCCAGGTACTGGCGAGCAATACCGCGGTGTTCCTCGAGCTGAGCAGGGTCCATGGTCTTCGCCAGTTCAGCGCCGTTAGTGGTTGCGGTAACGGTGAAGGTAGCCTTCGAGTTAGCTGCAACAGTAACGTTGGCTGGTGCGGACAGCTCTACGCCCCGCAGGGAGGAGCTGTCGTTGAAGTTAATGGCGAAGGTGCGATCCTGATCGCCACGGTTATCAACGGTGAAGTTGCGGGTCTGTGTGAGGACGTCACCGGTAGCAACCTCGGTTACACCGAAGCTCGATGAAACCTGCTCAGCGCGATCAGCGTTGTAAAGCAGAACATCTGAGTTCACAGCCTGCAGGGCATCAACACGGCCTGCACCAACACGTTCTACCGAGTAGGTGTTGCCATCCAGATCCTTGGGATCGTGATTAGCCGAGTTCATGATCGCTGCCTTGAGTGAGGCAGGCGAGTAGTTGGGGTGAGCTTCAAGCACGAGAGCTGCAATACCAGCAACGTGAGGAGCTGCCATGGAGGTACCGGTCATCACGGCAGGCTGGGTGCCGCCGCCAGCTGCAACTGACTTGATGGAAGTGCCAGGGGCTGCAACGTCGGGCTTAGTGAAACCTGCTGAACCGTGCTGGCCGCGAGCGGTCGAGGGGTTAGCGTTATCATGCTGTCCGGTTTCAAGGAGGGCAGCGCCGATCATCTCAGGGTCAAGCTTAATCTTCAGGGTGCCGGCTTCAGCAGCGGGACGAGCCTTTTCGGCATCCTGAGCAGTCAAGCGAACACCGGGGATGCCGGCGTTACCGGCAATACCCGAATCTTCCTTCACAACCTGGGAGGCAAGGACGACGCCCTCAGCGCCAGCATTCTGGATGTTGTTGAAGCGAACTGCTGAGCCGCAGGGGAAGTTACCGGTTTCATCCGACCAGTCGATGAAGACCCACTTGCCAGCGAAGTTAGTGTCTGCCGGGTAAGCCTCACAAGCGTAGGGGTTCTCAGCGGTGGTTGCTACAACTTCGCCGGTGAGCTGCTCTTCGGTGGCGGTGTTGTAGTTGAAGTTGACGCTGTAGTCACCTACAACGGGGCCAGCGATATCGGCGGGTGCAAGAATTTCAGCACCATCTGCGTAGCCCGTGGAGCCAATGGTGTTAGCAACGGTTAGAGATGAGATGGTGTTACCGGGGGTGCCCAGTACTGAATAGGTATCACCCTGACCGCCAAAGTTATTGGCGTTACCGGCAGCGGTAACGGTAAGAACGCCGTTGCGGTAGAGCGAATCCATGATGATATTGTCAGGATCATCAATGGGGCCAAAGTCTGAGCCCAGTGAAAGGTTGACGATGTCAACACGGTCTGAGTAGTCGCCGTCACCGTTGGGGTCTAGGGAGCGGTCAAGAGCTTGACCGGTGAGGTTGGTTGAGCCTTCACAGCCGAAGACGCGCAGGCCCACTATCTGAGCTTCGGGTGCTGAACCGGGGCCAATCTGCATTGTCTGAACATCTTCTGAGGTTAGCTTAGAGTAGTCCCCGTCAAAGGTGCTTCCATCAGCGTTGGTGCCGTAGGCGGCTGCAGTGCCGGCTACGTGGCTACCGTGACCTGCAGCTGCGCAGTCCAGGGGATTGTTATCGGGTGAAGGGACGTTCTTGGTGGGATCAGAAGCGTTGTAGTCATCACCTGCGAGGTCATAACCGCCGATGAACTTTTCGGGGTCATAAAGGCCGCTATCGGCTGAAGGCATTTCAGACATTGCCTGAGCCTCTTGGTATGCTTCATCGGTGCCGGGGCCACCAAAGGCTGAGTGGGTGTAGTCGACACCGGTATCTACTACAGAGATGGTGACACCCTTACCGGTCTTGCCGGTGTTGACCCAGGTTGCTAGTGCTGCGGTGTCAATGTCTGATGTGCCGTTGACTCGTTCCTTGGGAATGATACGTGAGATGCGCTCAACGTCGTTGCGTTCGGCAAGTTTGCGCAGGGACTCCGCATTGCCCTGAAGAGCGACGCCTCGTACCGAGTTATAGGTGGTGTAAATGACGTCAGAACCTGATTCGCCAGCCACCTGAGCTGCCTGAGATTCAACGGCGCTTTGAATGCTACGAACCTGTGAAGCGGTATCCACCGGGTCTGATATCCCGTCGAGGACGCTCCTAGGCTGTGTAGCTTCGTAGGCGCCCTGACCCTTGAACTGCACGAAAACAGCAACGGATCCCTCTGCGTCATCGAGGTTAGAGCTAACTTTCTGGCCGTCAGAATTTGAGAGTAGGGCATCTTGGAGGGATGATACTGGTGCGAGATTTGCATCTGCATCGGTTGTCGCATGTGCGGTGGGTAGGACGGTGAGGGGGAGAGCGAGAGCCAGCCCTAGCGTCGTTACCGCGCATGAACGAAGAACTTGCTGACGCGAGGTTGTTTCTTTCATGGGGATTCCTTTCGGGTAGATCCAATACGTATGCGGGTGATGTGATTCACTCTATCTGAAAAGGTGGGCTGTGACACGTGTTATCAACGTAACTTTTGCATCTACTGACCGCTCCACGTCAGGGCCAACTGTTGAGGAGGTGAAATATCGGGCAAAAATAGCACCCCGCCCCGGTAACGGGTATTCTTAGAAGCTGGTGTGTTCTGATTTTTCCGCGTAAACCTGCCTTGGATACTGGATTCTCGTTCTACACCACACCGCCGTGAAATCCGGCCGGTGAAGATCCTAGTACAGGAGAATATATGCCAGCGATCGTAATCGTCGGCGCCCAGTGGGGCGACGAAGGTAAGGGTAAAGCGACTGACCTTTTAGGTGGCCGCGTTGACTACGTGGTGAAGCCTAACGGCGGTAATAATGCAGGCCATACCGTAGTTGTGAACGGTCAGAAGTTCGAGCTTAAGCTCCTTCCGGCAGGCATTTTGTCACCCAACGCGGTACCTGTTATTGGTAACGGTGTGGTGATTAACCCCGAGGCTCTCTTTGAAGAAATCGACGGTCTTGAAGCACGCGGCGCTGACACCTCCAAACTAAAAATTTCAGCTAACGCACACCTGGTAGCTCCTTACCACCAGACCATGGATAAGGTCACCGAGCGCTTCTTGGGTAAGCGCGCCATCGGTACCACCGGCCGCGGTATCGGCCCCACCTACATGGATAAGATTGGCCGCCTGGGCATTCGTGTGCAGGACATTCTGGACGAGTCCATCCTGCGCCAGAAGGTCGAAGGTGCCCTGCGTCAGAAGAATGAACTGCTGGTCAAGGTCTACAACCGCCGGCACGTCGAGGTTGAAGAAATTGTGGACTACTTCATGAGCTTCGCTGACCGCCTGCGCCCCATGATTGTTGAATCCACTCAGCTGCTGAACAAGGCACTGGATGAGGGCAAGATCCTGCTGATGGAGGGCGGCCAGGCGACCTTCTTGGACGTTGACCACGGCACTTACCCCTTCGTCACCTCATCTAACCCCACCGCTGGCGGTGCATCCGTTGGCTCCGGTGTAGGCCCCACCCGTATCACCCGAGTCATTGGTATTCAGAAGGCTTACACCACCCGTGTGGGCGCTGGCCCCTTCCCCACCGAACTCTTTGATGAGATGGGTGAATTCCTGCAGAAGACCGGCGGCGAGTTTGGTGTGAACACCGGCCGCCCCCGTCGTTGCGGCTGGTATGACGCCGTGCTAGCACGTCAGGCAGTGCGCGTGAACGGTTTTACTGACCTCTTTATCACCAAGCTGGACGTGCTCACCGGGCTTGAGAAGATCCCTGTATGTGTTGCCTACGAGGTGGACGGCGTGCGTCATGACGAGATGCCCATGACCCAGTCAGAGTTCCACCATGCTAAGCCTATCTACGAGTACTTCGACGGCTGGACTGAGGACATCACCGAGGCTAAGACCCTGGAGGATCTCCCAGCCAACGCACGGAAGTACGTGGAAAAGCTGGAGGAAATCTCAGACTGCCGCATCTCTGCAATCGGTGTCGGCCCGGGCCGCGAGCAGACCATTGTGGTACGCGACCTGATCGAAAGCTAGACAGCTTCGTCAAAGTCACTAAAAGACCGCCATTGTGGGCTCAGTAGCTGGTGGAAACAGTTACGCGGCGTCATTGGCGGTCTTATCTTCTGTCATTAATTGAAATCTGCAGCTCACAGTCTGGAATGAGGTATATCAAGTGCCAAAGGTCCTAATCCTTGCGGATCTTGGGCAAGAAAATTACCACGTCGGTGATGAGGCTATGGGTATCGCTGCCCAAGTAGCTCTAGAAGAGCGGGGTTTTGAAACCTATATCGCTACTCGTTCGACCGATCACTCCCGCGCCTACATTGGCTCTGCCCAAGGTTATATAGAAACCCTGATTTTTCCGGGTGAGCCTGCTCGCCGTGAAGAATATCTTGAAGAGGTGCGAGCCTGTCTGAGCGGTGCCCGAGTGGCGCGGGAGATTGCCGAATTCATCCATCATGTTTCTGCCATGGATGCCATTCTGATAGCTGGTGGCGGAAACATGAACTCTGTCTTCGGCTGGCTCCTGTATGAGCGGGCAGCCTATGCTCTGGTGGCAGAACATTTCGGGATTCCTCTAGTGATTTCAGGGCAGTCTATTGGCCCTGTTTTGACCGACCGGGACGAGCGTACACTGGCGGAGCTTCTGAGCGCTGCACAGCTGGTCGGTATGCGCGAGCAGACCTCCTTTGACCGGGTGCGTGCGCTAGGAATAGATGCGAGACATTGCCTGGATGACGCGACTTTCTACCAGGTAGGTCAGCGAAACCTTCCCCATGCCCCGGATTTTACGCTACCCAGCGACTATATCTGTGCCACCTTCACCAACCTGAGTGACTCTGAAGTGCAGAAAATCGCTGCGCGGTTGGATGATATTTACCGAAGGTATGGGTTTACTACCGTGCTGGTGCAGCATAAGGGTAGGCCCGGGGACGCCCTTGACGACATTATTGTTGCACGGCGCATCGCTGAGTGTATGACTTCACCTTCCCTGGTGCTTCCTATCCTGCACGCAGATTCTACGGTAGCGATACACCAAGGCGCTCACCTTAACTTTTCTAACCGTTACCACCCCGGTGTTTTCTCTCTGGCAGCTGGTGTTCCCTATATTGCGCTCATACCGGATGCATTCACCGATATACGGATAGCGGGCTTGATGGCTCATTACGGTGTTGAGGGTTTTGCTGTGTCTCAGGAGCTTATCGCTGAGGTTGCTGATCAGGCTCTCACTGAAGCGATTGAACGGCGTGAAGATATTACCGCTCACCTACAATCTCGTTCACGTGAGCTGGCAATTTTCTCTGTTTCCTGGTGGGACGCTGTTGCCAGCGAGCTTCGGGGGCAACGAGCTTCCGGGGGTCTGATGGATCTCGGCCCTGCTCCCACCTTTAAGGTGGGGGATTGGTCTAAGCAGAACACTGCTCGCAGGGCCAAAGTAGCCCAGGTTTCACTGAGCGAGACGTTGGCACATGCTCAGCATGATAGGGAACGGTCCTGGGCGGACTACCGCGCTGCCCACCCTACTGGAAGGGTGGCAGGTCAGCCCCTGGTCAGCGTTATTATTCCTGCCTACAATGCCGCCCACACCATTGGTGATCAGCTGGAATGTCTGTCGCTCCAAAAGTCAGCACCCACCTTTGAAGTAATTATCAGTGATAACGGCAGCACAGATGAGTTGGCAGCGGCGGTTGAACCATATCGGAATCGGCTCAACGTGCGCATCGTGGATTCTTCTCAGATTCAGGGGGTTTCCCACGCCCGGAACGTGGGGATTCAAGAATCGCAGTGCGATTTTATTATGATTTGCGATGCTGATGATTTCGTATCCCAGGGGTGGGTGCGTGCGATGTATGATGCAATGTGCACCTATCCCGATGCCTATGTGCTAGGTCAATACCTCTATATCAGTGACGAAGGAGGGCTGAGCCTGCAGCACCCCGAGGTGCAGCGGCTATTCACTGAACCTAAATGGCAGGACGTCTTTGTTCAGGACCCTGACCCTTCTGCCCCCATTGAAACTCACTTCTTCATCGGTGGGGGGTCTTTAGCGTTTCGCAGGGAAGCAGGGCTTCAGCTGAGAGGCTTCGATTCCTCTTACACCCGAGGCGGGGATGATTGGGATTTCTTTGCCCGCGCTCGCTTAGCAGGTATGCGGCAGGTAGAAGCCTACGGGGCAGCAGTTGCCTATCGGATTTCACATAGCCCGGCTCAGCAACTGAAACGTCAACGCTTTTACGGTCTCAATGATGTGCTGGTGACAAGCCGTTTCCCTGCGCAGGTGCAGACAAATACCTCGGTCATCAAGCAGATGCCCATTCTGCTCAAAACTCCCTACCGTCTGGCTCGTTATCGCGACCTAGAGACAAGGGTGAAGATTTTCAGTGACCTGGGGTATGCCCTGGGCATCCTTCAGGGCACCATCCTTTACAGAGTTTTACGGCGAATTCCTCGCCCGGCGCTCATGGAGGAGAATCGACCCTAATCTTCCTTGCTCAGTGGGGGCTCCTTCCGCTGAGGCCGCTGACCCTGCCGCGCACTGCGTCCTGCCCTAAGATAGAGACCATGCCTCTTCTCCTGAATGTCCTCAACCCTGACGCCGGCGCTGCTCGACCTAGCGATTCGGTACAACAAACGATCGATGCTTACCGTGCCGGTGAACAAGCCTTTATCGGGATTAGCAACCCCACCGATACTGACCTCGCCTGGCTCACTGACACCTTTGGCCTGCACCGTCTAGCGGTCGAAGACTCTCAATTTGGCCACCAGCGCGCCAAAATGGAAAAATACGGTGATATCTACTTTGTGGTGCTTAAGCCCACCGTCTATGTCGATGAACTCGAGGAAATCAGGTTCGGTGAGGCCCACGTCTTTGTTGGTCCACGCTTCGTAATCTGGCTTATTAAAGACTCCTTGCGCTCAGAGGTTCACTCCCAAGAAGTCATGGAAGCCGCTTTCGCCCGTCTTGAAGACGAGCCCACCCCCATGAAATTCTTACACCAGCTCATGGATGGCCTAGTCGATGGTTATATCCCCGTGGTCGAGGGTCTAGAAAATGACGGGGATGAGATTGAAGACTCCCTCTTTGGAGATAATCATGAAGCCTCAGAAATCTCCCAGCGCATCTACGGGCTGCTCAATGAAGTCAGTGACTTCAAGCGCGCTGTCAAACCGGTGGCCCAGATGTTAGAGCTCATTATGGGCAGGCTGCGCACGCAAGCCAACGCGAGTGCCGAGCAGCAACAAGAAGAAACCTTGGAACTCCTGCGCCACTACCGCGATGTGCACGATCATGCGGTGCACGTTAGCGAGCGGGTGGATGACCTGTTCACTTCCCTAGAAAATGCTCTGCAGGTCAATGCCACGATTGTTGCTGAACGTCAGAATGATGACATGAAGAAAATTTCAGCGTGGGCAGCTATCTTCGTTGCCCCCACCATCGTCGGGTCAATCTACGGCATGAACTTTGACGATATGCCCGAGCTCCACTGGACTTTTGGCTACCCCTTTGCGCTGGGGTTGATGGTGGCGGTTTCCCTGGGACTCTGGTTGGTTTTCAAAAAGAAAGAGTGGCTCTAAAACCTGCCAATCCTCCCCGCGCAGTTTACGTGTGCGGAGAGGTCGCGCCTCTGCGTTTTACTGATAGGCGCTAGGAACAGGCAACTCACCGTTCAGCAGGTAGGTGCCCAGCTCCTTGCACTTATAGGCAACAGGGTCATGCAGGGTATGAGTGCGGACATCTCGCCAGTGGCGGTCTAACCCAAGTTCGGTCTTGGTGGCTCTTGCACCGGTCACATCAAAGACTCTCTGAGTGACCTCCAGGCTCACCTCGTGGGCAGTAATCTTGGCAGCCACAATATTCTCAGCAACCGCTGAGCGCTGCTCAAGAGTGATTTCCTTGCCCTGGCTGATGAGCCAATCCAAGCTATCGGTCGCCTGCTGCACTAGAGCGCTCAGTGCCTGTAGTTTGCTGGCCAGCTCCCCGTAGGTGCGCACAATATAGGGGTCGTCTGTGGCCTTTTGTACATCAGCGTGAAACCAGGGCCGCGATGTATCGCGCGTGTATCCTAGCGCCTCAAGGAAGGCGCCCTCTGCCGCAGCCAGATAGACCGTGCCAAAGAGCAGCTGAAAGCCGAGCGTTGACAGGGTCTTATAGACTTCCCGGTCAGCGTCGGTTGGCCCAACGTCGGCAATGACCGCTTCTTGGGCCACAAAAACGTCCCGGAACTCAATGCTATTCGTTGCTGTCCCACGGGACCCCAAAACATCCCAGTCATCATGCAGCACAACCCCATCGACAGTGGTATCAACCAGCAGAGCAATACGGTCCCCCTCAGCAGTAAAGACGCGGGCAAAAATTTGATCTGCCACCCTGCTACCGGTAGCAAAAGGCTTAAGACCATTAATGATGTAGCCACCTTCTACCCGTTGTGCCTGCACCTGGCTCCCCTGAGGTGTGCCTGTGGACGAGAATAGCCAACGGTTGGTGATGCTGTCTGTTGCCAGTTGCTGAGCGCGCTCACCCTCAATATCCAAGTAGGGGAAAACCTGAAAGAGGTAGTGGTACCCCAGGAGTTGCCCCGTTGAGTTATCAGCCCGGGCAATGATCTGAACCAGCTCAAAAGCCTCATGCAGGTTCAGACCTTCACCGCCTAACGAGCGAGGGATATTTAGGGGAAGTAGGCCGGAATCTTGCAGTATTTTCTTAGCAGCAAACGGCGGTAAATTAGCGCTGTCGCGCTCCACCACATCTGCCCGCAGTTTCTCAGCGGTTTTATGGGCAACCTCCACCCAGTGCTTGTGGCTTGCCTTCCGCTGGACGGTGGTAAAAGTGGGCAAAATTGAAAGTGTCATGTGTCGTTCTTCTCTCCAGATGGGGTTAGGCGTCTACGTCCCAGGAGGCAAAATCAGCTTTAATGTCTCGGTCCCAGGGGGTATCGAGCACCCCGCCGATGTAGTCCTTGTACCACTGCCGAACCTCATCTGAGTGGAAGGCATCTTGTAGTGCCTGAGCTTTCTCTGTGCCAACAAAATCTGGACGGGCAGCTACCAGGCAAATGTAGGGCAGGGCGTCTTCAGTGGTTTCAAAAGCCAGCGCGGCCTGAGGTTCCAACCCAATTTCTGAGGCGAGACGGACAAAAAGAAAACCGGCGTCAGCGTCCGGTAGGGTCTTGGACAGAGACTGCTGGTCGACCTCTACGAACTGGAGATCTTTGGGGTTTTCTAGGATGTCTTGTTGAGAAAGATGGGTCACAGGCTTACCTTCGGTAAGGGTGAGAAGACCATGCTGGGCAAGAAGAGCTAAAGCACGGCCGTTGTTGGAGGTGTCGACCGGGATGGCGATCCTCGCCCCTTGAGGTAGGGCATCCAGGGATGAATACTTCTGTGACCAGACACCAGCAGGGGACGTGTACTCGTAGAAAAGGGGCACCAAATCAAGCCCCTTGTCCCGCTTAAACTGCTGCAGGTATGCCCCGTGCTGGAAGAAGTTAGCGTCATAGGTGCCTTGGGAAACCTCGAGGTTGGGCTGCACGATATCGGTGACGTAGGTTGCCTGTAGGTCCCAGCCTTTTTCCTTCAGAATTTTTTGGGCGATTTTGGTGGGCTCCTGGTAGGGGGCTGATTCAGTAGCGATGATGGTGATGGTTTTATCGTTACCGCTAGCGGCAGTGCCGCAGGCACTGAATGCCAGTGCGCCTAGGGTTGCGATGCCTGAACTGATGAGAAGCTGTCGGCGGTTGATAGAGAGGCTCATGGTGTACGTCCTTAGGATAAGAAGAGGTTTTAGTGTGTGCGGTAAAAAGTTGCAGTAGGGTTGGCGCTGTAGGGTTGGGATTCCCCAAATTTTTCGCGCAGAGTCCCGGGAGCATAGCTCGTTTGGGCTAGTCCGCGGCGGGTCAGTTCGGGCAGAATATGGTCGATGAAGTCCGTATAAGAGCTGGGTAAGAAGGAGTTGATGACATTAATTCCAGCCACTCCGGCGTCCTGCCAGCGCTCTAGCTGATCGGCAATCTGCTCTGGGGTTCCTACCAGGTGCTGGGCCTCGGTACGGTAGCGGGCAACGTCCTCTAACGTAGGATTCTGGCCCGGGGTAGAGGCCTTAATCGCATCTAGGATCCCACGTGAGCCTTCGGTTTCGATGTCACCTAAGGGAGTATCTAAGGGAAGTCCACCTAAATCGATGCCCAGGCTTCCGCCGATATGGGCCAGCACCGTATCAACATCTAGGTACTCCCGCTCTGCTTCGTGCAGGCGGTGAGCTTCCTCTTGCGTGGAGCCAACCGTGAAGGACAGGCCCGCAAAGAGCTTGATGTCCTCCCGACGCCGTCCTGCTGCCTCTGCTTGCACCCGCAGCTTTTCTGAAAACCTCTGAGCGTAGTCGGGAGAGGGAGCAAAAACAAAAGCAGCTTCGGCATGTTTACCGGCGAATACCGTGCCCCGGGTTGAATTACCTGCCTGAAACAGTAAGGGAGTTCGCTGGGGTGAAGGAGACACCAGATGCGGCCCCTCCACAGAATAACGTTGGCCAGAATGGTTGATTTTGTGAACCTTTGACGGGTTAGCAAAGATACCGGACTCTTTATCTGTGAGCAGCGCACCCTCCTGCCAGGAGCTCTCCCAGAGCTTGTAACAGACCTCCAAATATTCATCTGCCCAGTCGTAACGCTGGTCGTGCTCCGTGATGGAGGAACTACCAAAGTTCTTGTGGGCGTTTTCTAAAGAGCTAGTAACGATGTTCCAAGCAACCCGGCCACCGCTCAGGTGATCAAGGGTTGAGAGTTGGCGGGCAAAGGTAAAGGGGTGCGCCTGAATCACCGATGAGGTAATAG
Organism: Rothia endophytica; assembly: GCF_039543885.1. Taxonomy (NCBI): domain Bacteria; kingdom Bacillati; phylum Actinomycetota; class Actinomycetes; order Micrococcales; family Micrococcaceae; genus Rothia; species Rothia endophytica. The sequence goes on along the minus strand of NZ_BAABKP010000003.1, from coordinate 84,984 downwards.
CCAACCCCAGGTTCTGAGTGACAGCAGCCAGAGCTGATGCCAGTACCAGCGGGTCGTTGGAAGGAACTTGAAGGCCTTTACGAATAAGTGAGTCTGTGCTGCCTTCATGGTTTCCATACAGACCCACCACATCTGCCAGGAAGAGCGCGTCAAAGTGGGCAGCTTCTAGCTGCTGGGCTAAATCAGTCCAGAGGGCTAGCTCGTTGAAACGGTGCTGCTGGGCATCGGGATGGCGCCACTGACCGCCGCGAATATGGTTGCCAGTGTTCATAACAAAAGCGCTCAACAGTAGGCGGGGGCGCTGGCTAAAAGTAGACATAGTTATCCTCGTGCAGGGTGAAGTTTTTATAGTGTTAGCGTTTATCGAGGGCCCGTGAAAGACGAGATCCGCTGACCTGCACCAGAGATACCAGGGCAATCATAAGAAGAATCGCTAGGACCATCAGCGGGGTTTCGTAACGGTAGTAGCCGTAGCGGATAGCGAAGTCGCCTATACCTCCACCGCCTACCAGCCCTGCCATAGCTGAGTAAGAAATAAAGCTGACCGTCATGATGGTGACAGACCCAACCAGGGCGGGAATTGCGTCCACCAGCAGAACATGAGAAATTACCTGGCGGTGTTTAGCTCCCATAGCAAGGGCTGCTTCTACAGTGCCCTGACCTAACTGTGTGAGGTTCTGCTCTACAAAACGGGCGAAGTAGGGCACTGCGTTGATGGTGAGAGGGACGATGACCGCGGCGGTGCCGATGGTTGTTCCCACCAAAAGTCTGGTGAAGGGAATGATGGCAATGAGCAAAATCAGAAAGGGAAAAGAGCGGGCTATGTTCACCGCGGTGTCGAGTACCTTGTGCACTTTAGGTCGAGGGGAGAGCCCATCTGGCCCCCAAAGGTACAGCAGAATCCCCAGGGGGGTACCACCGGCAATAGCCAGGGGAATAGCTACTGCAATCATGGTAAAGGTCTGCCCCAGTGCTGTCAGAAGTTCCGGATAAATTTCAACAATGCGCTCAAACATGGTGTAGCTCCTCTACAGACTGGACGGGTTCTGATGCGGCTAGCTCAACGGTGGGGTTAAGCCTGATGGAGTCATCAAGCAGGTAGGCGCCAATGTCGCTAGTAGGAATGAAATTTTTACGGCGAATATCTTTGGTGCTCACCTGCTCAACCAAGGCGCCGCCCTCAAGAATCGCAATCTCATCGGCCAAAGCCTTGACTACGTTCATCTCGTGGGTAACCAGAACAGTGGTAATTCCAAATTCAGTATTAATATCTTTGAGGTACTGCAAAATACTTCCAGTGGTGCGTGGGTCGACGGCGGAGGTCGGCTCATCGCAGAGAAGAATCTGAGGCTGAGGTGCTAGGGCACGGGCTATCGCTACCCGCTGTTTTTGGCCCCCTGACAGCTGCCCGGGGTAGGCATTTTCTTTGCCCGCCAAATCCACAATTTCAAGAGCCTGGCGCGCCTTCTCTTTTCTAAACGCACGGCTAACACCAGCAAATTTCAGGGCAAGTTCAACGTTCTTGCGCACGGTTAGGTTATTGACCAGGTTGAAGTGCTGGAAAATCATGCCAATGTTGTGGCGGGCTTCGCGTAGCTGCGCTGGGTTGAGATTGGTCAGGTCAGTCCCATCAATGAGAATCCGCCCAGCACTGGGACGCTCCAACAGATTTATCGAACGAAGAAGCGTTGACTTACCTGCCCCAGAGAACCCAATGATGCCTTGTATAGATGACTTGGGAACGTGGAGAGAGACGTCCTTGACTGCGCAGAATTTGCGCTCGCCGCGTCCATAGCTCACCGAAACGTTATCCAGTTGAATCACTGTTTACTCCTCGTAGACATGCGAGGGAAACCTAGAACAGCATAAGCCTATCCAGAGGGGAGGCCGGAGCGGAAAAGGGATTCCATCGCCTCCTGGCGGGAGCACCGGGCCTCAAAGGGCTGGTTGCTGCGACGTCACTGAGCCAGGTCTCTCGGTCGCTCTTGATGGTTTTGTTGGGTTTGACTCTAATCATGCCTCGTAGGGGTTGGCAAACGAAAGACAGAGGATGACGTGAAAAGTCTAGGTATGAAGAATTATGAACCAGGGCACACCACATTAAGGGTGGGGTGTAATGATTTAGCGGGAAGAATAGCCTTTCCCTGTGCCTGAATACCTAGTTAAAGGACTGACCCAAAATGCTCGCGTAACAGCTGAGCTGGATGAGCGTATGGAAGGTGCGCATGATGCCATCCATGGCCAAGAGAATAGGTCTAAAAAATTCTCAGATGAGGAAATGACTAACTCAGCGGTGCTACAGCAGTGGTGGGAGAGATGGCGGTAGCCCAACGGAAGAGAGCTGAGAGCCAAGGGAAGCCACCCGGCATCACTGCTATCAGGTACTCATCTTCACCAATAGGTTAGTTATTGTAGAAGCTCAGGATCTATGGGTTGCCTGAGCAGCTCTAGGCTGCATTGCCTACTAGTTTGCTGATAGCCCCCAGTAGACCTTTGATATCTGCTGGGCTGGGGGAGGGGCTCTGCCCCTGTGCTGAGGTTGCTTTCTCGCTGCTATCCCCTGCCTGTGATAGCACCGCGTTGTAGTAGAGGCCGTCCCCAATCAGCAAAATCGCCCGCGCAACGTGGGGGTCCTTCACCTCATCCTCAAGCAGGCTGAGCCAGCGGTCTTGCACCCGCTTCATGGCGGTATTCACCGCTGGTTGAAAATCATTGCCCAGGCGCGTGACTGAAATGATGGTTCGGTCCAGAGGCGAGTCCTGCCAGACCGAGGTACGCACATAATAGTCGGTGGCCCCAGCGGGGTCCTGGCTCATAAGAACTGCGTCTTGTTCAGCTAGGGTCTCAAGGCGCTGCAAAAGCCCAGATGCCAGAGCCCGCTTGTCCTTGAAGTGGTAGAGCAAACCCCCCTTGGAGACACCTGCAGCTTTAGCTATGGCCTCTAAAGTAGCGGCGCGTTCGCCGTTCTCAACAAGCACTCTCTCGTAGGCATCCAATATCTTTTCGCGTGCACTCATGTATTCCAGGGTACACGCAAAACCCTTGATGTAGAACCGTCCAGACGGTACAGTATCTTGGGTAGGAATCACTAACCCCTAGAGTATTGAGGTGCCCATGCGCTCGGCAACCGGCCAAATCCCAGCCGTGAACCCCGTCTCAACAACGCCCTACCCCAAACGCTGGTGGGCATTAGCTGTGCTGATGCTACCGGTGCTTTTGGTGTCTGTTGATAACACTGTGCTTTCCTTTGCCTTGCCGGTCATTTCTGCACAGCTTAATCCCACGGGCGCCCAGCTGCTGTGGATTACCGATATCTACCCGCTCATTCTCGCGGGTCTACTGGTGCCAGCCGGTAGTCTGGGGGACCGCCTGGGCCGCCGCCGTCTGCTGCTGGTCGGTGGCACGGGTTTCACTGTCATCTCGGCAGCTGCTGCCTTCGCCCCCACAGCTGACTGGCTCATCGCAGCCCGTGCCGCTATGGGCCTCTTCGGAGCCATGCTGATGCCCGCCACCCTTTCCATTATCAGAAATATGTTTGAAGACGCTGTTGAGCGTCGCACCGCTATCGCTATTTGGGCTGCGGGTTTCTCAGGTGGCGCTGCCTTGGGCCCTATCGTTGGTGGAGTGCTTCTTGAACACTTCAGCTGGGGCTCAATTTTCTTGATGGCAGTACCGGTGCTCCTGCCTCTACTCATTGCCGGGCCCCTGGTGTTGCCTGAATCTAAAGACCCTAACCCCGGTGCTATTGACCCGCTCTCTATCGCTTTGGTCATGCTAACCATGGCACCGCTGGTCTACTCCATCAAGCACTTTGCGACCGCTGGGTTTGATCTGCAAACCGCGCTCACCCTAGTGGTGGCAGTGATCGCAGGTGTGCTTTTCACTCGCCGCCAGCTGGCACGCAACAACCCCATGTTGGACGTCCGCCTTTTCACCAACCCGCGTTTCTCGGGTGCGGTAGCCGCCAATCTACTGGCAGTCTTTGCTCTGGTTGGCTTCTTGTACTTTGTCTCTCAGCATATGCAGCTGGTCAGCGGACATTCACCCCTGCAGGCAAGCTTCTTGCTGCTGCCCGGGCTTGCCACAACGGTGATTATGGGGCTGTTGGTGGTCAGAATGGTCAAGCGCTTTAAACCCTCCCATGTGGTGGCTTTTGCGCTGATGCTCAGCTCTCTAGCCTTTGCGTTGGTAGCCTACTCGGCACGGGTGGAGTCTGATCTGGGTATTATTCTGGCTTTCGCTCTGCTGGGTGCAGGTATCGGTATGGCCGAGACCCTCTCCAACGACATCATTATGACCAGTGTCCCCGCACCCAAGGCGGGAGCGGCGTCCGCTATCTCTGAGACTGCTTACGAAACCGGTTCGGTGATGGGCACCGCCGTGCTGGGCTCCATTCTGAACGCGGTATATGCTGCTCGGGTGGTTGTGCCAGAAGGGGTAAACGCCGCTGCAGCTGACGCGGCCCGTGAAACCTTGGGTGGGGCCACCAGCGTTGCCCAGCATCTAGAACCTGCCCTGGCTGAGCAACTATTGGATTCAGCCCGTCATGCCTTCGACTCTGGAGCGGTCTACACCTCCCTAATCGGTGCGGCGGTCATGGTGCTCGCAGCTCTTGTGGCTCTGCGAACTCTGCGCAGCGTCAAAATGTAGAGTGCTGCACCAGGACGGCTGGGCGCACTGGCTACAGGGGTGAATGCTGACCGGTGAAGTAACCTAAAAGTGCGACACAATTTAGTTGCCAGAGTGATGCAATACACTACCTGTTCATTTTTTTAGGATAAATTCAGCTATGTGACCGCACCCACCATTCCTGGACTCGAAAATTCGACTCTCACCCACGAACCGCCCCAGCGCAAATACAAGCGCGGAACCAAGGCAACCCTGCTGGGTCTTGCCCTGGTTTTGCCCAACCTGATCCTGCTACTGGTCTTCACTTACCGACCCCTGATCGATAACATTCGTTTGTCGTTCTATAACTGGAACATCGCCTCCACGCGCCCAGCCACCTTCGTCGGTCTTGATAACTACATCGAATGGGCACAAAACCCCGTCAGCTGGCAAATCGTCCTGCAGACCGCCATCTTCACAGTGGCTGCTGTTGCTGGATCGATGGTTCTTGGTCTTGCTTTGGCGTTGCTACTGGACCGCCCCCTCAGGGGGCGCAACGCGGTCCGCTCGCTGGTCTTTGCCCCCTACGTTATTTCGGGTGCGGCGGTTGGTGTTGCCTTCCAGTTTGTCTTTGACCCCGGCTACGGTCTGATTCAAGACCTTCTCGGCAGGGTCGGTCTTGACTCGCCCCAGTTCTACACCAACCCCAACTGGGCCCTGTTCATGATTACGACCACCTATATCTGGAAAAACCTGGGCTATACCTTCGTCATTTACCTCGCCGCCTTGCAGGGTCTGCGCAAAGATCTCGATGAAGCGGCAGAAATTGACCGCACCCCGCGCCTCCGCAAGTTTTTCAAGGTCACCTTGCCGCAGCTGCGTCCCACTACCTTCTTCCTCTCCATCACCGTGCTACTGAACTCCTTACAGGTCTTCGACATCATCAACGTGATGACCCGCGGTGGCCCCCTGGAAACCTCCACCACCACCCTGGTTTACCAGGTCTATCAGGAGACCTTCGTTAATTCCCGTGCAGGCTACGGTGCTGCCATTGCAACCATCATGTTCTTGGCGGTTCTAGTTATCACCGTGGTTCAGGTTCGTATGCAGGAAAGGGATAAGTAAGCCATGAACACTCATCGTTCTGAGGACGCCTTCAAACAGGTCATCCCGCCTGTTGCCAAAAAAGAGACCGCCAGCCGCGGCTCCAAAGCTACGGGTAAGACCAAAGTACGCAAAGAAAAGCCACGGCAACAGGTGGCTCTGGGCATTAGCCCACTGAGCAAAATCGGTGGCTACGCCGGTGCTATCATTGCCGCCCTGGTAATCGCCCTGCCCCTCTACTTCGTGGTCATCACTTCGTTGAAGAATCACGCCGATATCTACGCTGACCCTATCAAGTGGGTTCCCAGCGTTTGGGTTCCGCAGAACTTCTCCTACGTCTGGAACACCCTCAACTTCGACCAGTACCTGATGAACTCCATCATCATCACCTCGATTCTGGTGGTCATCAAGGTGTCTCTGGGAGTGCTCAGCGCTTACGCCTTTGCCTTTATAAAATTCCCCGGCGTCAATGCCCTCTTCTTCTTGGTGATTGGCACCTTGATGGTACCCAACGAAATCACCATTATCTCTAACTACGCCCTAGTCTCTCAGCTGGGCTGGCGTGACACCTTTACAGGTATTATCGTGCCCCTGGCCGGCGTTGCTTTCGGTACCTTCCTCATGCGCAACCACTTCCGATCCCTACCGGCTGAGATTATGGAAGCGGCAACCATGGACGGCGCGGGCTTCTTCAAGACCCTTTTCAAGGTCGTCCTGCCCATGTCCTGGCCTACCCTGATGGCTTTTATCCTCATCACCTCGGTCAATGAATGGAACCAGTACCTCTGGCCCTTCCTTATCTCAGACACCGGGCGTGTGGCACCCCTGCAAATCGGCCTGACCCTGCTTCAAAACAATGAGGGTCTCACCAACTGGGGCCCCGTCATGGCGGGCACCATTCTGGCAACCCTGCCCATGATTCTCGTCTTCCTTCTCCTGCAGCGATCCATGATTAAGGGTCTCACTGCAGGTGCAGTCAAGGGCTAAACCGCCTGCCACCTGCATCTCTTAAGCCCCCACCCAACAACTCACCTCTTCTTACCTCACAGGAGAATACATGAACATTTCACGCCGTCACATGCTGAGCGTCTCAGGCCTAGGTCTCTCTGCCGCCCTATTGAGCGCTTGCGCCGGAATCGGCACTTCCACCTCATCTTCAGATGGGCAGGAAGCTAGCGGCCCCCTACAATTCTGGTCAAACCACCCCGGTAGCTCCCGCGATGTTGAACAGAAGCTTATCGACCAGTGGAACGCAGATAACCCCGATAACCAGGTGCAACTCATTGATGCTGGCGCCAACTACGAGGAGCTGGCACAGAAGTTCAACGCAGCTCTGTCCGGTGGACAGCTACCCGATGTCGTTGTTGCATCGGATGTCACCTGGTTCAACTTCGCCTTCACCGAGGCAACGACCCCGCTGGACGATATCTGGGAGTCAGAAGGTATCGACACCTCCACCTACGTTGACACCCTGCTAGGCGACTACGTTTACGACGGCAAGCACTACGGCGTACCCTACTCACGCTCAACCTGCCTCATGTACCTGAACACTGATCTGTTAGCTAAAGCTGGTCTGCCCACCGACCGCGGCCCCGAAACCTGGCAGGAATTCGCCGAATGGGCGCCCAAACTTCTAGAAGCTAACGGCGGTAAGGCGGCTCTGTCGATCCCCGACGGGTCAAACTACCTGGACTGGTACTTCCAGGGCATGATGTGGACCTTCGGCGGTCACTACTCCAAGGAATGGGATCCCACCTTCACTGACGAGAAGACAGTAGAAGCAGCTAAGTTCTTACAGGACCAGGTCAAGGCCGGCCACATCGTCATTTCTAAGGACGCCGAAAACGAGTTTGGTATGGGTAACACCGCTGCGACCTTGGCGTCCACCGGCTCTCTGGGCGGCATGACCGAAAGTGCCAGCGTCCCCTTCATCACCGCCTTTATGCCCGGCCCTGCGCCCGGCTGCCCCACCGGTGGTGCTGGTCTGTCGATTCCCGCTGGCATCTCAGATGAGCGCAAGGCTAAGGCAGCTAAGTTCATTGACTGGCTCACCAGCACCGAGAGCACCATTGAGTTCACTCAGGCTACCGGTTACATGCCCGTTCGTAAGGACGCCGCCGAGCATCCTGATGAGGCAGCCTTCTTGGATGAGAACCCCAACGCCCGCACCGCCATTGAACAGCTGAGCGAAAATACTGCGTCCCAGGATTACGCCCGTGTATTTGTCAATGGTGGTGGCAAGCGTATCGGTGGAGCACTGGACCGCATCGTTGCAGGTCAGGATGTTACTGAGGTTCTCTCTTCCCTGCAGGAGGAAACCCAGAAGGTCATCGACCGCGACATCAAGCCCCATCTCTAAACCACGCCCGTCAGTACAAGGAAAACCATGGTCGACGTCCAACTTAAGCACATCTCCCGCATCTACGACCCTTCACGCCCTGCCGCTGTGCACCGCGTGAATATTCACGTGCGGGACGGTGAGTTCCTCACCCTTGTTGGGCCTTCTGGCTCCGGCAAATCGACCTGCCTGCGCATGGTCGCCGGTTTGGAACCGGTCAACGAGGGCAGCGTGCTCATTGGCGGTAAGGACGTGACGGAGTTGCGTCCGCGTGACCGGGACGTCGCCATGGTTTTCCAGTCCTACGCCCTCTACCCCAATATGACGGCGCGCCAGAATATGGCTTTTGCGCTGGAGAACGCGGGTATGGCGAAGGACGAAATCAACCGGCGGGTAGAGAACGCTGCGGCCATGCTTGAACTGGAGCCTTTGCTGGACACCAAGCCCGCCAATATGTCCGGTGGCCAGCGTCAGCGTGTTGCCATGGGGCGAGCTATTGTGCGCGAACCGCAGGTCTTTCTCATGGATGAACCCTTGTCCAACCTGGATGCCCGCCTGCGTGTCTCTACCCGCGCACAGATTGCCGAGATGCAACGCAAACTGGGTGTCACCACTATTTATGTGACCCACGATCAAACCGAAGCGATGACTATGGGCGATCGCGTGGCGGTTCTCAAAGATGGCATCTTGCAGCAGGTTGATGAACCCATGCACCTCTACCGCCACCCCGGCAACACCTTCGTGGCGGGCTTTATTGGCTCACCGTCGATGGCTCTGATTGAGCAGGTTCCAGTGATTCCCGGCTCGGTGACCACCGCTCAGATAGCCCCGGGTATTGAGGTGCCCATTCCCGAGGAATTCGTGGGCAAGGTAGGGGACCAGGTGATTGTTGGTGTCCGCCCCGAACACTGGGATATTGAGGATGACGGTGTGCCGGTTGATGTAACCCACGTGGAACAGCTGGGCGCAGAGTCCTTCGCCTACGTGCGTCCTGCCGGTGAGCTTCCTGGCACCCTGCGCACCGGCTCGTTAGCAATTCGTCTCTTGGGTAAGCACGAGATCGAAGCGGGAATGCGCATTACTATCGCCCCGACCCGCTGTACCTTCTTCGATAGAGAGACCGAGATTAACTTCGAGTACCTCTAAGCTACATGCACCGGGGTGCGGCACACAGGACGCACCCCGTGCCTCATGCTGTCTTCTCGTTCGCCAGGATTGCCAGGGTCTGGTAAGGGGCCAGGGTGAGGGTTTCGCCTAGCTCGGTCTGCCCATAGTTGCTGAGCAGCACGCTACCAGTAGCGAAGGCCACGGGAATCTTAAGACTAGTTTCGGTGCCGTAGAAATTATTGAGTACCAGCAGACGTTGACCCTCGTGTTCGCGCACAAAAGCATAGACGCTTTCATGCTCGCGGGCGAAGGGCTCATAGGTGCCCTCCGCAATCAGCGGCATATCGTGGCGAAGCTGAACCAGGCGCCGGTAGAAGGGCAGAATCTGCCCCTCGCGCTCCTCAGCCTCAACATTGATTTCATCGTGTGAAGTGGGGCGTAGCCAGGGCTTGCCCGAGGTGAAACCGGCATTAGCTCCGGATGTCCACTGCATGGGGGTACGCGAATTATCACGGGATTTCTTGGTGATAATTTTAAAGGCGTCAGCCGGGTGCATGCCCTCATTGCAGAGAATCTTGTAGGCGTTATGGCTCTCGATATCCACGTAGTCGTCCATGGACTCATAGACAGGGTCTGTCATACCAATCTCTTCACCCATATAGATGTAGGGAGTGCCTCGGGTCAGGTGAGTGGCCGCGGCCAGCATCTGAGCGGACTGCACCCGGTAGGTGCCTGCGTCGCCAAAGCGGTTGAGGGCGCGCGGCTGGTCGTGGTTATTGAAGAAGGACGCCTGCCAGCCCCCGCCTGCCTGGATGCCCACAGCCCAGTCGGTGAGTAGCTGCTTGAGTTCCATAAAGCGGAAGGGCGTATCGGACCATTTTTGGCCATCCACGTAGTCCACCTTGAGGTGGTGGAAGCTAAAGACCATATCTAGCTCGCGGTTGGCGGGGTTGGTGTAACGCACGCTGCTCTTGATGGTGGTGGAGGACATCTCACCTACGGTGATTGCACCCTCCAGACTGCCGAAGGTTTCCCGGTTGAGTTCCTGCACCCAGGGGTGCACTCGTTCGGTGTCGGTGTAGAGCAGCTTGTCGTTCTCACCTGGCGCCGCGTCATGCAAAATGGTGTCTTTACCAATGACGTTCAGGACGTCGAAGCGGAAGCCGCGCACGCCCTTATCCGCCCAGAAGTTAACAACCTGGAAGAGTTCCCGGCGGACGCGGGGGTTGTGCCAGTTGAGGTCTGCCTGGGTGGTGTCGTAGAGGTGAAGGTAGTAGAGGTCGGTTTCACCAAACTGGCTCCAGGACTTGCCGCCAAACTTGGATTCCCAGTTGGTAGGGAGTGATCCGTCTTCCTGGAGGGGGCGGAGGTAGAAGAAGTTCTGGTACTCCTGCTCACCAGCCAGGGCGCGCTGGAACCATTCGTGTTCGATGGAAACGTGGTTGAGCACCATATCGAACATGACACCAACGCCCTCTGCTGTGAGGGCCGCAATGAGTTCTTCAACATCGGCCATGCTACCCATGGTGGGGTCAATATTGTAGTAGTCGGCAATGTCGTAGCCGTTGTCGTTTTGGGGCGAGATGAAGAAGGGGTTGAACCAGACCATATCTACACCGAGTGAGGTAATGTATGGAACCTTCTCGATGATGCCACGCAAGTCGCCGGTGCCACTACCGGTAGAGTCATAGAAGGACTTGGGGTAGATCTGGTAGACGACGGCGTTGCGCATGCTCATAAAGTTCGACTGCTCTCGTGGATGCCTTTGGTGGCGCGATGGGTCCGTAGTGAAAAAGAAAAAGCCTGCCACTTGGGCAAGCTTTAATCTTACCTGTTAGACAGGTGCGGAGCTAGGCGTTAAAAAGTTCCCGGCACTTTATTCAGATTCAGGAATGTTTTGACGGCGATGGGCAAAATCTAGATAGCGGAACTTGTCCGCTCTATGCCGTGAGATGGTGTACTGAAAAGCTGTGCCATCTTCTAATACGGTAATTGAGGTAGTAACAGCTACATATTCGCCAGCGTGCAAATTAAGGTATTTGGCATCGTTGGGGGTGGCCGGTTCCACTGTAATTTGCTTAGCAGATGAAGTGATGCTGAGGTTTAGCTCCTCTTCAAAATATTGGTAGAGGGAGTTCTCTGCTGCACGCTGGGGGATGATGGGAGCCACGCTTTTCGCAATGTAGTCATAATCGATGATTGCGGGGATCCCGTCCATATGACGTACGCGAATGATATGGGTCACGGGGATGGAGGTGACCTCTTCTTTGACTGCTAGGGGCTGAAAAGGCACGGGAGGGAGTATGCCTTCTTCAATGGAGATGAGTTCAGTATGAGCGGTTTTGCTGGCAGATTCGGCAAATTCCTTGTAACTGATGAGGGAGGATACTGGGATGGAGTAGCGTTTGTGGTCTACTACCAGTGAACCTTTCCCCATGATGCGCTGAATGTAGCCACGGTCAGTCAGGATGGCTAGGGCCTTGCGCGCTGTTTCCCTAGACACAGCGTACTTTTCGGTCAACATTTTTTCACTGGGTAGCAGGTCGCCAACCTTGTATTTACCTTCATCGATATCACGAGCAAGGTCATGATAGATGCGTTCGAACTTTCCCATGGGGCTCCCTAAAGCGAATGATTTATGTGCAGAAAATGCAAGAGGTGAGAGATTGTTTCACGATTCCAGGTGCATTTTTTAATATTTTAGGGGTTGGATGTTGGGTGGGCGCGAGACTCGCTGAATCAATGGAGTATCTGCGATAGCTATGGACATATAGTCTGTTTTTACCTGACAGATTTACGCGTAATAATGGTGTACTTTAAACAGTGAATAGACAGGTCAAACTATTTTTAGACAGGTCTTCGATTTTTGTTTTTATCTGGTGCTGCGAACTACATTCGTTGGTCATGGAAAACTGCGGTCATATTTTAAAAAATCTTATATGCACCCCGGGTCTGCAGGAGGAGCGTGGCGTCAAGTAAGCCTTCTGGCAGGTGCTACTTAACTGGCAGGGTGGCTAGAGCCCAAGCCCTAGCCACCCTGCCAGTTCAGTGAGTAAGCGTCTGCGTCTTTAGAAGAGACGCTGGGACGCTAATGCGGCCCCCTGAGATAGGGATGCCAGTTTAGCTACAGCGATTTCTGGGTGAATGCGTCCGCCCAAGCCGCAGTCGGTAGAAGCAACCACATTTTCTTTGCCCACCACCGAGGCGAACTGCTCGATGCGCTGAGCTACCAGCTCGGGGTGTTCCACCACGTTGGTAGAGTGCGAAACAACGCCGGGCACAATGTACTTGCCCTCCGGCAGTTCTAGGTTTTCCCAGACCTTCCATTCGTGGGCGTGACGCACGTTGGCTGCCTCAAAGGTGTAGCCTTGCGCATCGATAGAGAGCATGGTCTTGGCGATGTGTTTGAATTCCAGGTCGGTGGTGTGGGGGCCGTGCCAGGAACCCCAGCAAAGGTGGAAGCGGGTGAGCTCGGTAGGAATGTCTTCTAAGGCGTAGTTGAGCGCGTCCACTGAGTCCTGAATAAAGGCGAGGTAATCACTGACGCTGGGTTCGGGGTTGATCTGATCCCAGCCCTCTGCGATGGAGGGATCATCAATCTGCAGGGTGAGCCCGGCGTCCGTAATTGCCTTGTACTCCTGCTTGAGGACGTCTGCCCAGGCGAAGAGGAAGTCGCGGTCGGTGGCGTAGTGCTTGTTGCCAACGCGGGCTGCAGATCCGGGGGAAAGAGCTGCGATAAAACCTGAGTGCGCCCCGCTACCCTTGAGCGCGCCGGTGAGGTTGCGGACATCGCTGGCGACGTCCTCCTGCCCGATGTAGCTGATAGCGCTAGTGGCGGCAGGAAAGGCATCCACGACTTTGAGATCAACGTCTACCACCTCGTCGTAGGCGCTGAGGAAAGCAGCTCGATCACGGCGGTCAGCAAAACTGGTGTAGCGCAGGTCCCCGGGGGTGGAGCGCACAACTTCAAACGCCGGGTTATCCTCCGTTAGCTCTAGCCCACCGGTGCGGGCAAAGCTATAGGTCCACCAGGCACCGTAATCCACGGTATTTGTCATGGCGTGGCCGTATTCGCCGTCGTTCACAATATCGATGCCCAGCTCTACCTGCTGTGCAACAATTGCGTGGACCTCTTCAGTAAGAATCTGCTGGAAGTCAGCTTCGGACAGGTCACCTGCCTGGCGGCGGGCGTTTGCCTCACGCAAGCGGTCGGTGCGCGGCAGGGAGCCGACGTGGGTGGTCAAAATACGGTCTGTGTTGATGGGCATTGCTGCTCCTTGGGTTGATCCTACGGCTGTAGCGGCGCTTAACAGTGTGGAAGTGCCGTATTTCTAGCTAACCTTTTGACCGCCGCCAACCCCAAGCCCTGAAGCTAAGTCCTTCAATATTTCTCTGTGTCAGGTTTGTGACAGGGGACTTACATAAAACATTCTTGTGGCGTGCGTCGTAAGGCGCCACCCTTAAGAGCAAGCCTCCTTAAACGTCTGTATTGACCCTGACATGATGTAAGGGCACATACTGGGGCTATGGCTGAAACCACGAACCTCATGACTATTGGCGAGTTCAGTTCCCTGACACGTCTATCTGTGCGTATGTTGCGGCACTACGACGCTCACGGTGTGCTCGTCCCTGTCCACGTTGATCCCTGGACCGGATACCGCCGCTACGCACCTCACCAGTTGCGGGATGCCGCTGATATTCGGAACCTTCGCGACGTCGGGTTTGGCGTTTCAGCTATTTCAGCTCTTCTCGTTGCCCGCGGTACTCAAACATGGTCAGCTGCGTTGGAACTCCAACGTCAGACCGTTCTTGAAGAGACGCGCGCAGCCCAGGCTCGGCTGGCTCTTATCAACCACCTTATTGAAGGAGAAATCAGCATGGACATCACCATTGAACGGCGCACTATCGACGCCATGACTATTGTCGCCCTACGTGGCGTTATCCCTACCTACTCAGATGAGCACCTGCTTTGGGAACGCATGATGCCGGAGCTAGACCGTCAAGGAATTAAAGCTGGTGCACCCTGCGGGGTGATCGAACACGATAGGGAGTACACCGAGCGTGATGTGGACCAGGAGATTTTTGTTCCTGTCGCGTTAGGAACACAGGTAGCTACTCCACTGATGATTCATGAGCTCCCTGCTCGCGACTGCCTAGTGGCTAGGTTAGTTGGCCCCTATGAAGGCATCACGCAAGCATATAATCTGCTAGCCGAAAGAATCGCCGAGGACGGGCTTGTGCCTATGGGTGGAGGTTCCCTTGAAGCAAGAAACTTCAGCTTCTATCTCACTACGCCGGATGAGGTTCCCGCCGATCAGCTCGTCACTGAGGTGTGTATCCCTCTGGCCTAACCAGGGTAATACCGGGGTGGGTGGCGGGCAACCGTGACCCGCCCCGGGTGCTGCTCATAGAAAAACCCATCACCGTCTAAAACTCCACTATCTGAGAACACCTGCGGGTGCATCTACCCTCACCGGCGCCCCGGCGTAGACTAGATACCCAAAGACGACTACCACCAGTTATCAAGGGGAATACAATGCCTGAACTGCGCTCGCGAACATCAACTCACGGCAGGAACATGGCTGGTGCCCGCGCGCTTTGGCGCGCCACCGGTATGGGCGATGACGACTTCGGCAAGCCCATCATTGCTATTGCCAACTCCTACACCCAGTTCGTGCCTGGTCACGTCCACCTTAAAAACATGGGCGACCTGGTCGCTGGCGCCATTCAAGAAGCTGGCGGCGTCGCCAAAGAATTCAACACCATCGCGGTGGACGACGGCATCGCCATGGGCCATGACGGCATGCTCTACTCCCTACCCTCCCGCGACCTCATCGCGGACTCCGTGGAGTACATGGTCAACGCCCACCGCGCTGACGCCCTGGTTTGCATCTCTAACTGCGACAAAATCACACCCGGCATGTTGCTGGCCGCCATGCGCCTGAACATCCCCACCATCTTCGTCTCCGGTGGTCCCATGGAATCCGGTGAAGGTATTGAGGGCGTTGTTGAGCACCGCCTGGACCTTGTCGATGCCATGTCGATGGCAGTGGATGAGTCCGTCACCGATGAGCAGCTTGCCCAGATCGAAAAGAACGCCTGCCCCACCTGCGGTTCCTGTGCTGGTATGTTCACAGCTAACTCCATGAACTGCCTCAATGAAGCAATTGGTCTTGCCCTGCCCGGCAATGGCACCACCCTAGCAACCCAGATCGCCCGCAAGCAGCTGTTCCTGGACGCCGGCACCTCCATTGTTAATCTTGCAAAGCGCTACTACGAGCAGGACGACGAGAGCGTACTACCCCGCTCTATTGCTACCAAAGAGGCTTTTGAGAACGCTATGGCGCTGGACGTCGCTATGGGCGGCTCCACCAACACTGTGCTGCACATCCTGGCGATTGCTAACGAGGCTGAGGTTGACTTTACCCTTCAGGATATCGACGATATTTCCCGCCGAGTTCCCTGCCTTGCCAAGGTAGCCCCTAACTCCACCAAATACCACATTGAGCACGTGCACCGCGCCGGCGGCATCCCCGCCCTACTGGGTGAGCTCAACCGTGCCGGGATGTTAAAGCAGAACGTTCATTCTGTTCACGCCGACAATTTGGACACCTGGCTGGGGGAGTGGGACGTCCGCTCCGGCACTGCCTCTGAACGTGCCAAGGAACTCTTCCGTGCAGCCCCCGGTGGCGTGCGTACCACCCAGGCTTTCTCAACCGCTAACCAGTACGAATCCCTGGAAACTGACGCCGAGAACGGCTGCATTCGCAGTGTTGAGCACGCCTATACCAAGGACGGTGGGCTGGCGGTTCTGCGCGGCAACATCGCCCTCGATGGTGCAATCATCAAGAGCGCTGGCATTGATGAGGAGCTCTTCCATTTCAAGGGCCGTGCCTTCGTGGTTGAATCTCAGGACGAGGCCGTCTTTGAAATTCTCTCCAAGAACGTTAAAGAGGGCGATATCGTCGTCATTCAGTACGAGGGCCCCCGCGGTGGCCCCGGCATGCAGGAAATGCTCTACCCCACCTCCTACCTCAAGGGTCTCGGGCTGGGTAAGACCTGTGCACTGATCACTGACGGCCGTTTCTCCGGTGGTACCTCGGGTATCTCCATTGGCCACGTCTCACCCGAGGCTGCTGCCGGTGGTACTATCGCCCTGATTGAGACCGGTGACGAGATCGAAATCAACGTGCACGAGCGCCTGTTGCAGGTCAATGTGCCCGATGGAGTGCTAGAAGCCCGCCGTGCTGCCAAGGGCCCCCTGCCTTGGGCACCCACCAAGCCCCGTGAACGTCAGGTGTCCAAAGCTCTGCGTGCCTACGCCATGATGGCGTCCTCAGCCGATAAGGGCGGGGTACGTGTGCTCCCTGAAGGTTACTAAGAGTTTTTACCTCCTAACCCCATAACCTATAGGCCGCCCGCCGTAACGCTCATGTTGCGGCGGGCGTCTTTTTTGATGGTAGAAAGTGAACCTGCGGTGGGGTGTCGTGTGGGCGGGTACACCTTTACCCGCTCCAAGTCCTGCCAGAAATTTTAAGAATGGCCGAGAAATTTAGTGAGACTACTTCCCAAAGTTCTGTCATGAATGTAATCTAGCTAACTATAAACCTGTGGCTTGAAATCCTCACTAAGAGAAATAGGGACGTCATGTCACACAAGACACCACAACAGATTGCGTCTGACGACGCCTTCGCGCACGAGGAAGCTGGTCTACACCAGGGTCTTGGCCGCCGTCAGCTTCAAATGATTGCCATGGGTAGCGCCATCGGCACCGGTCTTTTTTTGGGTGCGGGCTCGCGTCTCGAGTCTGCTGGCCCCTCCCTCTTCATTCTTTACGCTATTTGCGGTTTCTTTGGCTACCTCATTCTGCGTGCCTTGGGTGAGCTTATCGTCCACCGCCCATCATCCGGCTCTTTCGTGTCCTACTCCCGCGAGTTCTACGGTGAGAAAGCGGCCTATGTGTCGGGTTGGCTTTACTGGCTCAACTGGGCAATGACTCTGGTGGCAGATGCCACCGCCGTGGCGATATATATTCTCTGGTTCGGTCAGTACAGCGAGTTTATTGCGGGGCTGGATCAGTGGGTTATTGCCCTCTTCGTGGTTGCCTTTGTGCTCTTCTTCAATATGCTCTCGGTCAAGGTCTTTGGTGAGCTGGAGTTCTGGTTCTCCCTCATCAAAATTGGTGCGCTGGTCATCTTCATGATCGTGGGTATTTACATGGTTATCTTTGGCACCCCCACCGGAACCCCCACCGGCTTCTCGCTCATTGTGGATAACGGGGGGCTGTTGCCCAACGGCGTGCTACCTGCCCTCATTGTGGTGCAGGGTGTGGTCTTTGCCTATGCCGGTATCGAGTTGGTCGGTACTACCTCTGGAGAAACTCAGGATGCCCGCAAGGTCATACCTCAGGCCATCAACACCGTGATTCTGCGTATTGCGATTTTCTACGTTGGTTCTGTTCTCTTGCTCTGCCTGCTGCTGCCCTACACTGCTTACTCCGCAGGTGTCTCGCCCTTTGTTACCTTCTTTGGTTCTATTGGGGTGGACTACGCGGCTCCTATCATGCAGCTGGTCGTTATTACCGCAGCGCTTTCCTCCCTTAACGCTGGGCTTTACTCCACCGGCCGCATCATGTATTCCATGGCTCAGGCTGGTTCTGCCCCTGCATTTGCCGGCAAACTAACGAAGAGTGGTGTGCCTTTCGGGGGAATCGTGATAACCGCTTTTGTTGCAGTTGCTGGTGTCTTCCTCAACTTTGTAGTCCCCGAGAACGCTTTTGAAATTGTGCTCAACATGGGTGCCCTGGGTACCATGGCGGGCTGGGCAGCTATCACCCTATCCCACATGAAATTCATCAAATTGACTAAGCAAGGCAAGTATGTGCGCCCGGACTACCGTGCCCCCTTCTCACCGGTGAGTGACTGGCTTGTCCTTGTCTTCTTGGCTGCTGTACTTGTACTGATGGCTATTGATTACCCGGTAGGTACCTGGACGCTGGGTACCTTCCTGCTGATGGTCCCCATCCTGATTATTGGCTGGTTCCTGGTCCGTAAGCGAGTCAACGAAATCGCCCGGGTGCGCGAGGGCTACACCGGTGACTTCCCTGTGGTCGCCCACGTCCCTTCGGCTGATACTTACCTGGAGCGTCAGCGCGGGGCCGTGAACGTCCATGAAGATTTCCCTCAAGGGGACTCTGAACAGCGCGACGAACGTTAGCTGGTTACCGTCAAGAAGGGCGGGCACTCGTGAAAGAGTGCCCGCCCTTTTAGCGCGTGGGAAGCTTGGTTCATCAGCTACCTGCTAATAGTGCGTAACAGCAGGCTAGATTCGGTGTTGACCACACCCTTGACTGAGCGGATATGGTGCAAGACTCGATCAAAATCCGGTAAATCACGGCAGGCAATTTCAAGGACTAAGTCCCAGTGGCCGTTTGTGGTGTGCAGGGCTGTTACCTCGGGAATACCACGCACATCCGCGATGGCTTGGCTGGAGTTCTTGCGTTCAACAATCACCATAGAGATGGCACGTACACCCGGCTCCAGGGCATCTGAAGCGGTACGCACCGTGTAACCTACGATGATTCCCTGTGTTTCCAGTTGCCCCATCTTCTTGGTCACCGTTGCGCGCGTAACACCAAGTTTCTCGGCGAGCTGCGAAACGGGTGCTCTGCCGTTAGAGCGGAGCTCGGTGAGCAGTCGATGTTCTAGGTCGCTTAATGATCTCATGTACATAATGCTAACTCTGTATATGCAATCTGCTCTTCACCCTACAAAAAATGCACATTTTTGAGGTACCGGTGGTGGGTAAAGCGGAGTATCGTTATCGAGGTCACAGGTTTATGTTTAATTCCGTTCAAACTCAAGGAGGAGTTTTCTAGAATGGTTCAGTTTGTTAACGTCACCAACATGGCTCGTTGGATTCAGCGCGAAAGCGTTGAAAAAATCATCGGTACCATGATTGACTATCTAGAACGCGACTTCAAGCGCTGGGAAAAGTTCGACAAAATTGCTCGCGTTGCCAGCCACACCCCCTTCGGTGTTATCGAGTTGATGCCCACTTCAGACGGCGAAGAGTATTCCTTCAAATACGTTAACGGGCACCCTTCAAACCCTGCTCGCGGCTTCCAGACTGTTACCGCGTACGGCATGCTGGCGGACGTTGATAATGGCTATCCCACCTTCATTTCAGAAATGACTCTGCTGACCGCCCTGCGCACCGCTGCCACCTCAGCTATGGTCGCTAAGAAACTGGCTCGCCCTGACTCGCGCACCATGGCCATGATTGGTACCGGCTCTCAGTCTGAGTTCCAGGCACTGGGCTTCCGCGCTGCTATGGGCATTGAAGACCTCGTCATCTTTGACACCGACCCCGAAGCGATGGATAAGTTCCGCCGTAACATGGAGCCCCTGGGCTTCCGCATCCGCCTTACATCCTCAGTGGACGAGGCAGTAGATGGCGCCGATATCATCACCACTTGCACCGCTGATAAAGCGCAGAACACCATCCTGGCCCGCCACCACGTCAAGCCTGGCGTGCACCTTAACGCTGTAGGCGGCGACTGCCCCGGCAAGACCGAGCTGGATGAGCAGATTGTGCGCGACTCTACCGTCTTCGTTGAATTCCCGCCCCAGACCCGTATCGAGGGCGAGATTCAGCAGGTTGAAGAGGGCTTTCCCGTGGTGGAGTTCTGGAAGGTTCTAACTGGCGAGGAGCCTGGCCGCCGCTCAGCTGAAGAAATTACTCTCTTCGATTCGGTAGGCTTCGCTATTGCTGACTTTGCCGCCTTGCGATGTGTGCGCGACTTGACCGCCGGCACCGAACTGCAGGACTCCATTGAGCTTATTGCTGACCCTGAGGACCCCAAAGACCTCTTCTCCCTGGTTGGCTCTCTCAAACCCATCAGCTAATAGGGCCCGCTCAACGCTAAGGACGCCCGCCGCAACAGTGACGTTGCGGCGGGCGTCCTTATTTTTTCATGATAGAAAGCCAATCTGCTGTGCGCCCACCTACTGGGCACAACCTGACCTACCCCGTTGCTTTTACTCTGTTCCTCTAGTCTGTTGGCTAATCGTTGATGGGGTGGTATAGCTTTAAAGCGTAAGTAAAACAAAGATAGACACCCCCATCGGAGGTGAATAATGTGGAAATTACACCTGCACAAATCAAAAAGTGCGAGCTGACTTGGGAGCCCCCGGATTATACGAGCTCCTACCCGGCAGGGTTTACTGAGCAGGGCGTAGCCGTTATTGCGGTCATTATGGATCAGGTGCGCGCGGCAGGGGACTGCCATGTTGGGCTGACCACTCTTATTTATGTATCGCGTGAGAACGGTGACCGTGAGGTTATCGAGTGTGAGCCGATTGCTGAATCATTGACACACTCGTTGATGACTCCCTGCGATGAGGTGCATACCGATATGCTGGGTCGCGCTATTGTGGCGGCTATTCAGGCGGTTCCGGCTGAGTACAAGACCAATCTGATGACAGCGGCTGCAGATAAGCATTACCTCAAGCTGCTCTTCCGTAAGCTCCCCGTCTTCAAGAGTTTCTTGGAGTACCGTTCTTTGGATAAGGTGATGAACCCCTATGAGGTTCACTCGCTGGGGGAGATTCACGTGAAGCTTATTGGCACTCAGGCAGGTGAGCTGATGCCGCACCTCATGGACGAAGCCTCACGTCTAGCTCATGACGAGTTGGAGAAGCACACTGCCCCTCTGCCTGTCGAGAAGCTCGTGGAGTACAGTGTCTTTACCGACTGTTCTTTCAGAGCGACCAATAACAAGCGCTACCTTAAGGGTGGGCGTATGGGCATAGGCGGCGTGAGTGAAGACGGCTTCTTCTTTCACTCCCATTACGATGCCACCAATATTATGACCGGTGAGCTTTCTGCCATGCTGGCTGCCTTCAACATCTTTTACCACGGTGGTCGACAGCTGATTATTCACACTGACTCGCTGGGCGCCCTGACCTTTGTGTTGCGGCTAGCTCATAACCGCTGGTGTTATAACCAATGGGTTACTGAAGGCGTGCAGAATCAGCAGGTCATTGATGAGATGCAGAAACTCACTGAGGCAATCCGCGAGCGCCGAGTTCTGGTGAAGCACATTCCTGGGCATTCCGGTCACGGTTTGCAGGAGTCTTCTGATTCGGTCTCTAAGATGCACCGCCACTTCCCGGGGCAGATTGTTGATAAGACCAATGTAGGCGAGTTCAATAAGCGCTGTGAGTCTATAATTACCGCGCTGTCTGGCTGTGAGAAGGCACTGCGCCTGCCCTGCCCTGACTGGGTGCAGATTAAGGCCTCCAGTGTGCACACTAAGAACAGGCTTTGGAAGTAACTGAACCCAAGAAAAGTAAGGACGCCGCGCCCAGGCTGGGTGCGGCGTCCTGCCATGAGTTTTATGAGGGTTTAGTCTGCGATGAGGTGGATTGCAATGATGAAGAGGGTGAGCAGGAAACCTACGCTGTAGTTAATCCACAGAAAATGGCGCCAGCCTCGATTGGTTTTCATAGAGGTGTCGTCGGTGATGTGTATAAAGGGTGCTGCCATCGCAATGTAGGGAGTGACTAGAACAGCGAGAAGGCTGATGGGCCAGCCCGCGAGGAGTAACAAAAGCCCACTGAGGGCCCAGAAGCTTACGGCAAGGCGTACCGTGGTACAGGCACCGAGCACGGTGGCGATAGAGCTGAGCCCCGCTGTACGGTCTGGGAGGATATCTTGCACTGCCCCAAAAGCGTGAGCTGCCATGCCCCAGGCTAAAAAACTCACCATGATGAATATAAGTGAGGCAGACCAGGGGGTGCCAGTCAAGAAGACGGCATAGACGGCTGGGCCCACGAAGTGGATGCTAGAAGTCAAGGAGTCTAAAAATGCACGTTCTTTGGTGCGCAAGGGAGGCATGGAATAGCCCACCACGTCGAGCATTAGTAGGGCTAGGAAAAGGCCAGCTACTAGCGGTGACCCCCACCAAAGATAGAGGACGAAGGGTAGGGAACACAGACCGCAGGCCAGCAAGACTGCCCGGTGACTTTCAGGAGGAAGCAGAGCTCCCTCAACCCCTCCTTTGCGGGGGTTAGCGAGGTCTGAGGCGTAATCGAAGACATCATTAACCCCGTACATGACCAGATTGTAGGGTACGAGGAAGAAGAAGGTGCCAACCACTAGCGTGAGATCAACGGAACCGGTCAAGAGGTAGTAGGTCAGAGCGAAAGGGTATGCAGTGTTGACCCAACTAATGGGGCGTGAGGCAACGAAGAGCCGCTGGAACAGAGATAATACTGTCACCGCTAGCTCGCTTTCTGTGGGGGTCTCTGGCGAGCGAATCTTTTATTGAGGACTTCGAACCACATAGGCAACACCAGAGCGGTGAAGATGGGGTAGCTAAAATCTTCCAGTGGTACGAGGCCTAGTGTGATATTGGAGAAGTTCTCTTCGGGATATCGACATAAATCAACAGCGATCATGATGTTATCGAAGATCAAGGTAAGGGTCAGCATCACCAACAATGTGAGAGCCATAGCCGCCAACGGTAAACGCTGAGACTGACGGCGCAGAACCACCGCTCCGAGTAGGGTGAGGGCAACCGCTAGCCCGACGACGATCAATGCCAGCTGGCTATAGGGGCTCACGCCTGCACCTCGCTGGCTGACTCTTTAGGAGCTAAGCCCTCTCTACTTCGTCGAGTTTCTACCCATCTGTTGAGCAGCCCATAAATGACCAAGGTGCAGTACCCCAGAAAAGCCAGAAAAATAGGCTCTTCAAGGGGCATATGCGGGGTGAGCCAGATACCCAGAAGATAAGGGGACTCACCCCGAACAAAAATAGCGTGCTCTATGGCATAAAAGTCGACGATGATGAGGGCAGCCACCCCAAAACCTACCATCAGCACGGTACTAAGGGCCCTCCGGAAGAGCGCCACCTTAAACCGGGCATCCAGAATCACCATGCCAGCGATGGAGCCTAAAAGTGCTAAGAGATAGAGCCAATTCATAGGCTCTTCAACGCCTTCATGCTTTTATCACCCATCATTTCTTTGACCACTAGCTCAGCACTAATCAGACACATGGGTACCCCAATTCCGGGGATTGTAGATGAGCCGGCAAAGAGCAGGTTCTTTACCTTCTTGGACCTATTGCTAGCACGGAAAACCGCGCTCTGGGTGAGGATGTGAGAAGGCCCCAAAGCGGTGCCTTTCCATGCCCCCAGTTCATGCTGAAAATCTGCAGGTGACACGGTACGGCGTACCACTATACGCTCAGCTAAGTCAGGAATATTAGCCCACTCTGCTACCTGCTCAATGGCTCGGTCTACAAAGCGTTCAATCTGCTCGTCTCCGGTGCCATCTTCACCACCGTGGCCGAATTCTGGACGCGCAGCCACGGGAATTAGTACAAATAAGTTCTCATAACCGTCAGGGGCAACTGACGCATCAGAGGCGCTGGGCTTACCGATATAAATTGATGGGGTTTCAGGTAGCGTGTTGCCTTCAAGCTCAGCAAAGCCTTTTTCCCAGTCATCAGCAAAAAAGAGTGTGTGGTGTGCCAGCTCGGGAAGCTCCCCTTCAACGCCCAGCATCGCGAGCACCGCTCCAGGTCCACTGTCTGCCTTAGCCCACCAGCGCTCGCTATGATCGCGGTTTTCTTTGTCAAGAAGCTGATGTTCCACAAAATGTAGGTCACACGCTGCTACCACGGTATCCCCGTAGATACGATGTCTCTCACCTGAGCTGTCGATATATTCAACGCCCCCTGCTACGCCCTCGTCCACCAGTATCTTTTGGGCATCAGCGCCGGTAATGATAGTTGCCCCGGACTGGCGGGCTAGAGTCTCGATGCTCTCTACCACGCGATTGAATCCACCCTGTGGGTAGAGAACCCCTGCATTTACATCCAGATGCGTCATCAGGTGGTACATAGCGGGGGTTTTTAGGGGTGAGCCACCTAAAAACACAGCTGGGTAGCCCAGCACACGGCGCATCCGTGGGTCTGCTGTATGCGCCTGAATCTTCTGATCCAGTGAGCGGCTGAGCAGTCCCACCAGTTGAGGGAGCCGGCGCAGGACGCTGGGGTGAACCAAATCCTTAGCCGAACGGAAAGATCCGTAGAGAAAGCGCTTCAAAGCGATGTTGTAGGTATCGCGGGCTGATTCTACGTAAGCTGTGATCCCCTCCCTGTGCTCGGGGTCTAAGGCCACGAGCGACTCAAATGCTTCAGCGGTTCCTGCTAAATCAAAAGGCTCTTGCTGGCCCTCGAAGTAGGCGCGGTAACCTGGGTCAAGGCGGCTGAGGTCCAACTGCTCAGAGGTGCTGCTGCCCATCAACTCGTAAAAATGGTCAAAAACTTCGGGCATCAGATACCAGGAAGGGCCTGTGTCGAACCTGAACCCCTGTTTTTCCCAGGAACCCGCGCGTCCTCCCGTGGTTTCTTTCTTTTCAAGAAGAGTGACGGTGTGCCCCTGACGCCCTAACAGCGCGGCCGCCGCCAAACCAGAAATACCTGCACCAATAATGACAATTTGCTTCATAGCGTTGCTTTCGATAGTGGCATCAGTTCTTTGCCAATTAACCGTAATTTTGTCGGGGTGGAAAGAGAGAAACGGCGATGTTCAATATCACGAACGGAGGCCGCTTGAAGCTGTTCAAGCAGGTGCTTGTAGAGAGCTGTGGCGCTACGGACAGCGTACCGGGCACGGCGTGGCAGAGCGTCGATACCGGAGCGTGCATGTGCTAAATCATGCTCGATATCGGCGATGATCACCCCCAAGGAGTCTTCATTAAGTTTGCCCTCCACGTGAGGAAAATAGT
Organism: Rothia endophytica; assembly: GCF_039543885.1. NCBI lineage: Bacteria > Bacillati > Actinomycetota > Actinomycetes > Micrococcales > Micrococcaceae > Rothia > Rothia endophytica. The sequence goes on along the minus strand of NZ_BAABKP010000003.1, from coordinate 60,025 downwards.
TTCGCCCCAAGCGAGTTGAATCATCAGCGTAGTCCCGTAAGAAATTTATTTTCTGAAAGGCCGCACCCAATGCTCGAGCCGCCCCCTCAAGTTCCTGCCGCTGAAGAGGGGGGCAGGGATTATCTTTAAGAAAAATGCAGAGACACATCAGGCCGATAACCTCAGCTGAACCGTAAATATAGCGCTGGTACTGTTCATCGGTGTCGAAGTTGACCTCATCAAGGTCCACGCGCATGGATTCAAAAAAGGGCCGGGTCAGGTCAGCTGTGATGCCGCAGGCACGAGCCTCTCTGGCGAAGGCATGCACCACCAGATTGCTACTGAAGCCGGTAGATAATGCAAACTCGACCTCACGTTCTAACACGTCCAAAGCCTGGCGCTGTTGGCTTACGGTGAGCCCGGCATCAGCAGCAGTACCATCAACAATTTCATCGGCAACTCTCACCAGGGCATAAATGCAGGCGATAGAAGTGCGCATAGCCGACGGGTAAATGAGACTCGCCAGCCTAAAGGAGCTAGAGTAGACCCCAATCACCGGGTAGCTACTACGCCGTGCGGCTAAGGAATAAAGCCCCAGACGGTCAGTGTGATTCATGAGAGACGACCCCCTAGAGTGGTGGTAAAGGCTAGAAGATGTTCTTGCAGAGCGGGGGGAAACTGTGCCTGTCGAATCTCCTGTGAACATGAGCTGATGTAGGTGTTAACTAATTCCTCGGTGCGCTGGCGCGAACCACTAGCTACCAAAAATGCTCTGAAACTATCTATTTGTTCCTCTGTGGCGTTAGGGTCAGCCCACAAATGCCGATATTCCTCCCATCCCTCATGCTGCCGGGCGTAGACAATAAGCATCGTTTCTTTGCCCTGCACAATATCGGTGCTGGCTGACTTTCCGGTTACTGAAGGGTTCCCGAAGGCGCCCAGGAGGTCATCGGTTATCTGAAAAATCTGCCCTAGGGTGTCGCCAATGCGAGAAAGCGTGTGAAGGTGGGCTGGTGGTGCATAAGCCAGAATAGCCCCCATCAGGAGCGGGGCTTGAAAACTGTAGACAGACGTCTTCCGATGCATCATCGTCCGCAAATCCTCAAGGGTCGGTGTTCTAATACCCAGCCCATACGCCAAATCTAGCTGTTCCCCACTCGCTGCATACTGCACGCTCTCCTCAAAAACAGATAGCAAGTGCTCTCTCACCTCGAAAGGAACATCGATTAAGGCCATAAGCTTGTAGGCAAGGGAAATCAGCAGATCCCCTCCTAGCAGAGCGTTAGCCTCACCCCAGCGCTGAGCGATATTAGATGGATGGTTTTCATGCAGGGCGGCATCCCGAAAAACCTGAATAGAGTTGGGGTGACCGCGGCGCTCAAGATCCTGATCAACAATGTCATCGTGCATAAGCAGAGCGATGTGCAATAGTTCTAGCGCAGCAGCGCTTTTTAGTGCGGCATCATGAGCGATTCCATCGTAGGCGTCAAATACGGTGAGAAGCAGGGTGGGGCGGATTCGTTTACCCGATGCGCTGAGCGTTGCAATACTCAACCATAGTTGCTCATAGAGCGGCCCCATAGAAACCGCTGATCGAGTATTTAACTCAACAAGCTGGGAAAGGTAGTTTTCAAAGGACTGCTGGGTTTTTACCGGTGGAGCTAGCACTGTTAGCCCTTTTCTGCAGCGGAGTTTGAATAGAGTTCCATCAGAGGCGCCTGTAAGGTGAGCCAGGGGCTAAAGGCCCAAGGGGTTGCGGTAAGACTAGTCCTAAGGTCGGATGGAGAAACCCAACGGTACTCTAGAACCTCAGCTGGGTGCGGGGTCAAACCACCGTTCAAATGTGCGGTAAAGACCGGGCATACTTCGTTTTCAACCACACCGCTGGCATCTACGGCACGGTATCTGAAATCAGGTAATTCGATGCTTACCTTCTCTAGCGTGGCACCGAGCTCCCCCCGTGCGTGGCGTGTTAGTGCGTCTGTGATACTTTCGCCGGGCGTGGGGTGACCGCAGAAAGAATTGGTCCATACCCCGGGCCAGGTTTTCTTGCTCAAGGCCCGGCGGGTCATCAGAACTTCCCCGTTCCCGTTGAGCACATGACACGAGAATGCAAGATGTAGGGGCGTTTTAGCTGTGTGCACCATATTTTTGGGCGCGACGCCCACAGGCTGGCCCTGCTCGTCGACTAGCACGACGTCCATAAGTTCATATCCTCCCAGGAGCAATTATCAGAAGACTACTTGTTTTTGGCTGGTCTGAAGCGTTCAACACCCCCCTTTTATTATTTAACCAAGGTAAAGTGGTTTTTCCTCTTTAAAAGTAAGAACGCCGCACCCGGCCCGGGTGCGGCGTCCTTCTTTGTTACTTTAGGCGACGTCGTGCTTCTCTTGCATAGCGCGGCGGATAAGCCATACCAGGCAGGCAAGCAGGGCTAGGGCGATGACTGCGTAGACCACGGTGGAGTACTGGTCGATGACGTGTTCTACGGCGTGCCAGTTTTCACCCAGAATCCAACCCAACCAGATGAGCAGGGCGTTCCACACGGCTGAACCAGCTAGGGTGTAGAGGCCGAAGGTGAGGGGGTGCATGCGGTCGATGCCGGCGGGAACTGAGATGAGGGAACGCACGCCGGGGATGAGGCGACCGAGCAGGATAGAGACCTTGCCGTAGCGGTCGAACCAGGCGAGGGCCTTATCGACGTCATCAACCTTGACCAGCCACATCCATGCCGCAATTTTGCGTAGACGCTCAGCGCCAATGGCGGCACCGACATAGTAGAGAAAGTAGGCGCCGGCAAGGGAACCGGCAGTTGCCCAGATGAAAGCGGCTACCACGTTCATGGACCCCTGTGAGGAGGTGAAACCTGCCAGCGGCAAAATGACCTCAGAAGGGATAGGAGGGAAGACGTTCTCAAGGAACACCGCTAGACCTACACCCGGTGAACCGATGGCCTCCATGACCGAGATGATCCAGTCAATAATATTTTGGAGCATGCATGCCCTCTTTCATGCTAGAGGCGGGCTTATCCCTCGCCAGAAAAACTGTATTCATTCTTGCTTACCTACGTGGGAAAAGTCAGAAGGCTGCTGGTGAGTCAGCTGGGGATTTTGGTCATAGAACCTAAGGGTGGACGCCGGGCGGTGTTTCTTGGGCGCAGGAGCCAGAATCTCGCCTTACGTGCCCTCAGAAAGCCCACACCCTGCGGGTTGTGTCCCCACTTTTGTATAAAACCACATTACAAATAAGCCTCCGTATGCACTGGTCAGGCAAGCATTCTGACCCGACTTTTATTAGGGTGGAAATATGAACAGTGCATTTTCTCGAAGAACAGCTCTTAAAGGTGCCGCCTGGTCAGGTGCTGCCACCCTGGCTATCTCCGCGCCAGCTGCCCACGCGGTATCCGACTATGCCTACTACAATGCCAGTAGCCAGAGTGGTCGCCTGTCCTTGAACAGCGATGGCAACCGGGTGCTTAACCTCTTTACTGATTTGCCGGTAGCCCCGGAACCAGCAGGCTTCTCAGTAGGCTACGAAAGCGGCCAGGCCGTGGACGCCACCGCCCAGCTAGCACGCCTGGACTACTACTTTGCGGTGCCCGCAGAGTGCGCTTCTGCGCAAGAACCCCAGCTGCTGGATGATTGCACCGAGTCGTGGACTGAACCCCGGCTAGTGGAAGAAACGGTAACAACAGCTCAGGGAGTCACTCCTGATCTCACTGGCTATCGTCTCTATGTCACCAGCTTCACCGGCCCTTCCAACAACCCAGCGCTCTTAGATGAGGCAACTGCCACCTGGCCCGGGAGTGAAATCAGCCTCTGCATGGTTGGGAGGAGTGCAGAAGAAGTGACTCTTTACGCCGGTTACGTGACCTCCTTTACGACCGACAGCGGTTTCACCCGTGATAACGCCACCCTCGTCCAGCAACTCACGGTAACCTAGCAGGCGGTAGGCGCGCGTCGTCATAATACGCAACGTGAGAAACACTTGTTTATCTGGTGAGGGCTAGACCACTATGAAGAGTGAAGACCTGTCCCCTTTCCAAGGAGCACCACGTGGCCGAGCATACCTTTGGCTTCCGCACCCGCGCCCTGCACGCTGGCGGCACCCCCGATGCTGAGCACGGGGCGCGCGCCGTGCCCATCTACCAGTCCACCTCCTTCGTTTTTAAGGACGCGGATGACGCCGCTAACCTTTTTGCCCTGCAAAAGTACGGCAATATCTACTCGCGTCTGGGTAACCCCACGGTGGCAGCCCTCGAAGAACGTATCGCCTCGCTAGAGGGCGGTATCGGTGCTGTTGCTACTGCTTCGGGTATGGCTGCAGAGTTCATTACCTTCGCTGCCCTCTGCCAGGCGGGGGACCACATCGTGGCGTCCTCCAACCTTTACGGCGGCACCATCACCCAGCTAGATGTCTCCCTGCGTCGCTTCGGTATCGAAACCACCTTTGTCGATGGCACTGACCCTGCCGACTACGCCGCTGCTATCCGCCCCAAGACCAAGGCGCTCTACACTGAAATCGTTGCTAACCCCTCGGGTCAGATTGCTGACCTGCCCGGCCTGGCAGCTGTCGCCCATGAGAACGACATCCCCCTGGTGGTCGATGCGACCCTCTCCACCCCTTACCTGATCCGTCCCATTGAGCATGGGGCTGACATCGTGATTCACTCGGTGACCAAGTTCCTGGGCGGGCACGGCACCACCCTGGGCGGTGTCGTGGTTGAATCTGGCCGCTTTAACTGGGGTAACGGCAAGTTCCCCACCATGACCGAGCCGGTGCCCTCCTACAACAACATTTCCTGGTGGGGTAACTTCGGCGAATACGGCTTCCTGACCAAGCTACGCAGCGAACAGCTGCGCGACTTCGGCCCCTCTCTACCCGCCCAGTCAGCTTTCAACCTTCTGCAGGGCGTTGAGACCCTGGCGCAGCGCATGGACGCCCACCTGGCAAATGCGCGCGCCGTAGTCGAGTGGCTGGATGCCGACCCCCGCATCTCCTACGTCAACTATGCTGGCCTGCCCACCCACCCCCACTACGAGCGCGGTCAGCAACTCCTGCCGCTGGGCGTAGGCTCGGTCTTCTCCTTTGGCGTTGCCGCTACCGAGAAAGCTGGTGGCCGAGACGTTGGTGCCGAGTTCATCGGTGCCCTGCAGTTGGCCTCCCACCTGGCTAACATCGGGGATGCCCGCACGCTGGTGCTGCACCCGGCGTCCACCACCCACCAGCAACTTACCCCCGAGCAGCTGGCCGCCGGTGGCGTCAACGAAGATTTGATTCGCATTTCGGTGGGTCTCGAAGACCCCGAGGACATCATGTGGGACCTAGACCAGGCACTCACCCATGCATCCGGGCGTAACTACGCCGGTGAAACCGTGGGCGTTGCTAGCGCTGATCAGCTGGTCGAACGCCGTGCAGCCGCTGAGGCAGAAGCCCTAGCGCAGAAAGAAGCACTGAAGGCAGATGCCGCAGCCCACGCCGCCGAGCGCGCCGCTCGCGAGATTTCCCGCCCCAAGAAGGAGGCATAAACCATGACTGAACGCACCTGGGAAGGTCCCAGCGCCCCTGAACGTCTCGCGATTCTGCACGATACGAAAAGCATTGCCATTGTGGGTATGAGCGATAAAATTTCGCGTTCCTCCTACTTCGTAGCAAGCTACCTGCAGTCCTCTAGCCCCTACACGCTCTATTTCGTGAACCCTATTCTTGCTGCCAAAGGTAAGGAAGTTCTGGGGCAGAAGGTGTACGCCTCCCTGGCTGATCTGCCGGAAGCCCCTGATATGGTGGAGATTTTCCGCCGCAACGAGGATCTGCCGGGCGTAGTGCAGGAGTCTATCGACGCCGGCGCTAAGACCGTGTGGATGCAGCTGGGCTCCTGGAATGAGGAGGCCGCGCGACTGGGGGAAGGTGCCGGGCTGAATGTAGTGATGGACCGCTGTGTCAAAATTGAGTACGCCCGCTTCCATGGCGGTTTGCACCTCGCAGGCTTCGTGACCGGTGTGATTTCCTCCAAACGGCAGGTGCTGGCCTAGGCACACTTGCCCCGCACCGTCACCTGAGAAGCTGAGGGCGGAGCGAGACCATGAACGATGATGAACTGACCCAGGAAAAGTTGAGCCCTGAAGCATAGGCAATACGAACCTTCAGGCGACTATCATTGCGCTATTTATTCTGCTCTACGTGCCTTATACCTTTGAAGGCGCGCTAATGAGCCCCCCACCTTCGTAGGCATTGTTCTGGGCGTGATGATTGCGCGCGTGATTTCCTTGCATTTTAACCGTTGGGTGCCGGTCCCAGGCATAGGCTGAGACCGGCAGTAGCTGTTGCTGAAACCTTCAGCTGTGCCTCACCTCTTCCGCACAGCTGAAGGTTTCACTAATTCTCGGCGCGGGTTAGGCTAAAACCATGAAACTTCTTGAGCCCCGGCCCGTTCCGTTGGGTGGCTTGCGCGCCATGACCGTGCGCCGTCTTCTTCCTTCCAAAGAACGCCGCATGATTGGTGCCTGGTGTTTCGTGGACCATTACGGCCCGGATGACGTGGCGGCTACCGGCGGTATGCGCGTGGCACCCCACCCCCACACCGGCCTGCAAACCGCCAGCTGGATCTTCACCGGAACCGTTGAGCACAGGGACTCCCTGGGCACTGTAGCGGACGTGCGCCCCGGCGAACTCAACCTCATGACAGCTGGCTACGGCATTAACCACAGTGAATATTCCACCGCCGACACTCAGGTGCTCCACGGGGTGCAGCTCTGGATTGCCCTACCCGAGGGCCACCTTAATACTGAACCCGCTTTTGAGAACTTTGTGCCTCCGACCCTCACCTTTGCCGCCCGTCAGGGGGCGCACGGTGCAGACAGTCTCCCGCTGCAGGCCCGCGTCTTTCTGGGAGAGCTCTCCCTCACCATGGGCAGCGCTACCTTGCAGGGGACTTCCCCGGTGCAAACCTTTTCGCCCCTACTGGGAGCTGAAATTCTGGTGGGCGCACCGGGATCAGACCCCGAAGCTGACAAGAACCCACCTGCGGATGCTCCACACCAACACTTCACCCTAACCCTGAACCCCACTTTCGAACGTGGCATCTTGGTGGACACCGGAGCCGCTATCGTGCAGGGGTGCCGTATTGAGGCAGACCAGATGCTCTACCTTGAGCCCGGCTCAGATACCCTAGCCATCGAAACGGTGGGGGAGACCCGCCTCATCGTTCTAGGTGGCCAGCCCTTTGGCGAGCGCATCACCATGTGGTGGAACTTCATTGGGCGAAACCACCAGGATATTGCGGACGCCCGCGCCGCCTGGCAAGCGCAGGTAGAGCAGTTTGAGCCCGGTGCTGAAGAGGGATCCGTGACCGATGGTGCCCTGGCAGAAGGGGCCACACCTGAAACCGCGGCGGGGGTCTACCCACGCTTTGGCGGCGTCGTGCTACTACCGGCAGAGTATGGGGAGAGTATGCCCGTGATCCCTGCCCCTCAACTGCCCCCGGTTACTCTTAAATCACGCGGAGATTAAGCTCCCTGTCCCTCAACGGTGCAAAGAATACTGCCGCGCCAACATTCAATACTTTGAAGCTAATAGTTGGCATGCTAACCCTCGAGGTGATGAATGGCACGATAATGATAAAAAACAGCTAATTTACAGGGTTTTTTGCGTTCCGCGCGCCAGATAGACGCATTTTAAGCAGGGTTTTATAACGATTTGGTATACATCGTTACCAAATCGTTATATGCTGTTCAGAGTCCAATCAGCTTCTGGGAACTTGCCTCGAAGCAAGTAGAGCCAAAGACAGCCCAGTTCAACAGGCGGGTTGCTGAAATTCTAACGAAGGAAAAGGTATTAACGTGCGTCGTTCACTCTCAGTAGGTGCGGTAGGTGTAGTTCTAGCAGGCGGTGCTTTTGCAGCCGCTAACGCAACCAATGAAGCTCCGCAGACCACCGCAGATAACGGTGCAGTAGTTTCTGCCCCCTTGCTCAAGTCATTCGCCCTGGCCGGCGAGGGCAAGATTGCTCTTTGGGGCGTGCCCGCTTACATTGTGGCCCCCGAGAAGCCCGTTGAATCAACCCCCGTTGTTGAAGAAGCTGTCGTTGAAGAGGCTCCCGTTGAGGAAGCTCCTGTGGTTGAGGTAGTGGTTGAAGAGGCTCCTGTTGAAGAAGCCCCTGTTGAAGAAGCTCCCGCAGAAGTTGCCGTTCAGGCTGAAACCGTAGAGGTTATCGAGGCTACTCCTGTTGTTGAAGAAGCACCCGCTCCTGCCGTTGAAGCTGCACCTGCTCCTACTGTCGAAGCTGCACCTGCTCCTGCTGTTGAAGTAGCACCTGCTTCTACTGTTGAAGAAGCACCTGCTCCTGCTCTTTCAGCAGCTAGCAACTCAGCTAAGCGCGATGCTGTAGTTGCAGCTGCCCTCGGTTACGCAGCGGTAAACGCTCAGACCGACTGCACCATGCTGGCCACCAATTCACTGCGCGCCGCTGGCATCAACTTCCACGGCTGGCCCATGGATTACATGCAACTGGGTACCGTTACTTCCAACCCCCAGCCTGGCGACCTCGTACTCTACGCATCCAACGGCTTCGGTCAGCAGCACATCGCTGTTTACATTGGCAACGGTCAGGCAGTACACGGTGGCTGGAACGGCATGGGAACCACTATCTTCTCAGTCAACCTACCCACCGGCTCAGCACCTATCTATGTTTCACCTGCTGGCCTGTAAGGTCTAAGGCTCTCTAGCTTTTCTCAAGCGCCACCTCTTTCTCTAAGAGGTGGCGCTTTTGTATGCCCGGGTATCACCAGGGGTGACGGTAGGCTGCCGGTGGCTAGACGAAGAGCTTTAGGTGCGTATATGTAACTTGTATCACAAAAGATGTAGGGTGGATGTATGCACGAGTTTTTGCGCGGTGATCCAGTGCGCGATGAGGTCAATCGTGTGCTGGGAGCTTTAGAAGATAACATTTGGTCTCATACCTATGAATCACGCTACCTAGACTTCAAAGAAGAAGCCGGCCGACGTAACGGGCGCGGCGAAATACTTCCCTCAAACCCACATAATGAGGAAGCCGCCTTTGCACTGGCGGGGGAGGCCACCTGCATGGCTAACACGGAGCACGGCGGTGCCCTGATTGTGGGGGTGGCAGACGGGGGCGACATTATTGGCACCGAAATGGACGCCGCCTGGTTGCGGGGGCGTATTTACGCGCTCACTGAGCACCAACTGACCGTGAGCATTCAGGAGGTGCACATTAGGGGCCGTAGGTTGCTCGTCATCTTGGCGCCCCAGGCGATTGAGCCGGTGCCCTGGAAAGATATTATTCACTGGCGGGTTAAGGACCAGTGTATGGCGGTGACCGAAGAAGCGTGGAGGGAGCGCCAAGGGCGGAGTCTCAGCTTTGACTGGTCAGCTCAGGATTCCAAAATCCCCATCTACCACGTGCGCCCGGCCGCTTTGAACGCCGCCCGCAGTTTCTTAGACGCGACGGGTTTGCCCAACCACCTCGATCTGTCGAGAGCTGATGATGAGGATTTGTTGCGCCGCTTGGGTGTAGTGACAGCACAAAATACTTTTACTAACGCTGGCTACCTGCTGTTGATTGGGCGAGGCCAGCCAGATATTACTTATCGCTTCTTCGCTAAGAACCATAAATACTCCGTTTTGCCGCCGGTCTACCAGGAAGGGAAAGCACCTCCGCGGGCGTCCCTGTTGGAGGAACTTGCCACAGTATTTGCCCACATTGAACGAGCCACCCGTATTTGCGTCCTGGAGACTGAGCTGGAGTATGCTGCTGAAACCGGCGAGAGTCAGTATCAGAGCCTGCAGGATGTTGACCTGGCAACCTATGAGAAGCCGGGGAGGCTGCTCACCCAGGTGCCCCCGCGGGCTATTAAAGAGGCCCTGATCAACGGGGTGGCGCATCGAGACTGGGCTGCATCTGCCCCGGTGGATGTATGGCATTCGGCTAGTTCAGTGATGGTTGGTTCAATCGGTGGGTTCTTCGGCGGGGTTACGGCTGAGAACCTGGGGCAACACCCGCCTCGATCCCGAAATAACGCCCTGGTACAGGTGCTAGTGGAGCTCCACCTCATGGATTACCAGGGTGGAGGCATCACTACCCTGCGCAGAGAAATGCTGAAGCGCGGTATGCCAGCCCCTCTGATTGAGGAAGTAGCTGATGGGGATGCGGTGCGGGTGCAGCTAACTGCTGAGGGGCAGGATGTGGTGTGGGCGTGCTTTATTAGAGAGTTAGCTCCCCGACGTTTGCGGCGGGATCTTGACCTTCTAATCCTTCTGCACCATATCGTTATCCATGGTTATGTAACTCTTTGCACAGCCCAAGAATTAACGGCTAAGCCTGAACGCCAATGCCTTAATGCCCTTGCCAGCCTTGAAAAATCCCATCTGGAGGGGGAGCCAGCGGTTTTTGCTAACCCTTGCAGATTGGGCACAGGGGACACCTTATGGGAACTCACCGATACGGCGGTGAAGAAGCTGAACTCTCTGCGAGACCGGTACGCTTTCAGTCACCAGAAACCCTAGCGGGCAGCAACTTTCCTTGTACTGGTTCGTGGTCTTAGTTACATGCCCGCAGGATGCCCTAGAAGCGGGTCATAAACTTGTAACAATAATTGTCCTAGCTGGCGGCGCCTGGTATAGGCTCAGACAATACATTTACATATCCGAAAGGCAACTGACCCATGGCAGGTTTTACCACTCGTGCTATTCATGCCCTCCACGGTATCGAAGAAAACGCGGTTGTTCCCCCGATCTATACCTCAACCACCTTTGGTCAGCCCACTGACGGCACCGAAGGGCCTTTCGAATACCAGCGCGGCGGTAACCCTACCCGTTCTAACGCTGAAATCACCCTGGCAGCTCTTGAGGGCGCTGAGCATGCTTACGTCTACGCTACCGGCATGGGCGCTACCGCCGCTGCCATGGGAATCCTGAAGTCAGGCCAGACCATCATGCTGGGCATGCCCGTCTACGGCGGTAACTACCGCATGGCGACCATCGAAATGCCCAAGCGCGGGGTCAGCTACGAGTTCGTGCACGACTTTACCGCTCTTACCGATGCTGACTTTGTGGGTAAGGACGTGGGCATGATTTTCCTGGAAACCCCCACTAACCCTACCCTGCGCGTGGTTGATATCAGGGCAGTAGCCGAGATTGCCCACCGTAACGGGGCGGTGCTGGTCGTGGATAACACCTTTATGACCCCCTACCTGCAGCGCCCCCTCGAGCTGGGTGCTGACATCGTGGTCCAGTCCGCCACCAAGTACCTGGGCGGTCACGCTGACCTGCTGGCAGGTGTCGCCACCACGAATGATGCTGCCTTGGCAGACGAGCTCTTCAAAGCCCAGCTGATTACAGGCAACGTACTCTCACCCATCGACTCCTACCGCCTGATTCAGTCGGTCAAAACCCTGGCAATCCGCATGGATCGCCAGCAGCAGAACACCGCCCGCGTGCTGGAGGCAGTCACTGCCCACCCTGCCGTCCAGAAGGTCTACTTCCCCGGTTCCCACAGTGAGGCTGAAGCCCAGTTGCAGGCCGCCCAGTCAAGCGGCAACGGCGCGCTCTTTTCCTTCACCATGGCGGAGGGCAAAGATATCAAGGCCTTCTTGGACGCCCTGCAGGTCTTTACCTTCGCTGTGTCGCTGGGTGGCATTGAGTCTCTGGTCTGCCTCCCCTCCACCATGACCCAGGGCGCTTTCAGTGACGAGGACCTGGAAGCCTCAGGCATGACCAAGCGCCTGGTGCGTGTGGCCGTAGGTATCGAAGAAGCAGAGGATCTCATCGCCGATATCACTGCAGCTCTCGATGCCGCCTAAACTATCAGTAATATCCCCCTTTTTTCCTGCCCAGAAAGGCAAGACCATGAATGTAAATCGTCGTACCATGTTCTCACTCACCGGGGCTGGTGCCCTTGCCCTAGCGCTGGCTGCCTGCGGTGGCTCATCAGAGAACTCTTCAACCGCTGCTGCCGATAAGCTCCAGGCCATCAAGGATGCCGGCAAAATCCGCGTGGGCTTTGAAGGTACCTTCGCCCCCTGGAACTACCACAACGAAACCGGTGAGCTAGTAGGCATGGAGAAGGAAATCGCTGACCTAATCGCCGCTGACCTCGGTGTTGAAGCTGAATACATCGAAACTCAGTGGGACTCCCTCATTGCCGGTGTGGATGCTGACCGCTATGACATCGTCATCAACAACGTCTCACCCACCGCGGAACGCCAGGAAAAGTACGATTTCTCGGTGCCCTACGTGGCATCCGAAGGCAAGGTTGCTGTGCTGGATAGCTCAGAGCTGCAGTCCGTCAGCGACCTGAACGGCGCCACCGCAGCTAGCTCCGAGACTTCCAACTTCCGTACCCTGCTGGAAGAAGCTGGCGCTCAGATGACGATCGTGACCGGCTTTGATGAGGCCATCGAACAGGTGCTCACCGGCCGTGTGGATGCCTGCGGTAATGATGCCGTTACCTTCTCCTACTACCAGGAACAGCACCCCGATGCTCCCATCCGCCTGCTGGACGGCATTCTGGGTGAACCTTCAGAGGCTGCGATTTTGATGCCCAAGGGTGCCACCAGCCTGCAGGACGCCATCAATGAGTCCCTGAAGAAGCACATGGAGAACGGCGACTTCAAGGCAATCTTCGAGAAGTACGTCGGGATTGACCTGACCCCCGCGTCCTAAGGCGCACCCCTACCCTAGGACACCATGGATCGTTATATAGAGCTCTGGGTGGAGTCCCTGCCGCAGCTGCTGCTGGCCGCTGCGCAGGTCACCATCCCTCTCACCATCATCGCCTTTGTGCTTTCGCTGGTGATTGGTCTGTTCTCCACCGCAGCCCGCAACCTGGGCAGGTTCAACCCGCTTAACTGGCTAGCCACCACGTATGTGTGGTTCTTTCGCGGCACCCCGCTGCTGGTTCAACTCTTCTTGGTGTTCTACGGTCTGCCCCGTGTGGGCATCACCCTGGATACCTGGAGCGCTGCCATCATTGCGCTGAGCCTCAACACCGGCGCTTACGTGGCGGAGACGTTCCGCTCTGCCTATGCCTCGATTCCGCGGGGCCAGTTTGAGGCAGCTCGCACCCTGAACTTCACCCGGGCTCAGACCCTGCGCCACGTGGTGATACCGCAGGCAACCCGCATCGCCCTGCCCCCGCTAGGTAATGACCTGATTGACCTGGTGAAGGGAACCTCCCTGGTCTCTGTGATTTCTATGGTGGATCTCTTCCAGTCCGGTAAGCAGGTGGCGGCCCGCACCTTCGAGCCCCTGGCCATGTACCTTGAGGTCGCAGCTATCTACCTGGTTATTTTCACCCTGCTGTCCATCGGCCAGCAGTACCTGGAAAAGCGCACCAGTCGCTATGTAAGGACCGCCAATGCTTAGCGTTAAAAACCTGTCAAAGAGCTTTGACGGCAACACCATTTTGCGTGAGATTTCTCTGGACGTTGCCGCTGGGGAAACCACGGTAATTCTGGGGCCCTCTGGCTCGGGTAAATCTACCCTGTTGCGCTGTCTCAACCTCTTGGAAACCCCTGAATTAGGTCAGCTTTCAATCGAGGGCGATACCGTCGATTTTGGCACTGACCTCACCGACGAGCAGGTGCGCACCATCCGCCAGCACTCTGCCATGGTCTTTCAGAACTTCAACCTCTTCCCGCACCTGACCGCCCAGCAGAATGTTGCCCTGGCCCCGGTGCTCAACGGTAAAAAGAGCAAAGCTGAGGCTAAGAAGCTGGCGGGCCAGTTACTGGCTAAGGTGGGTTTGGAGCACAAGGCTGATGCCTACCCCGATAACCTTTCCGGTGGGCAGCAGCAGCGCGTAGCTATCGCCCGTGCTCTGGCGGTAGCCCCCGACTACCTGCTCTTCGATGAACCCACCAGCGCCCTGGACCCCGAGCTTGAAGCCGAGGTGATTCAGGTGCTGATGGGCCTCGCGGCTGAAAAGCGCTCCCTGGTAGTGGTTACTCACAACATGGCCTTCGCGCGCCGCGTGGCTGACCGCATCATCTTCCTGGACGGCGGCACTGTTGCCTACAACGGCGCCCCGGCTGGGTTCTTCGCCTCGGACCACGCCCGTATTCAGCGCTTCCTGCAGATTTTCGAGATGACAGACTACAAGATTTAGCCGCTCACCCGGCGTCCCCATAAAAATACCCGCTGTGTCTTACCGGTGCCCGCTGTGGTGGGCCCCTATTCCCGCAGTTGTAACGGTGGCGGGGCAGCGTCAGCGATAGCGAAGGTGCCCGTTGTGTACCGTTAGCACTCGATTCAGGGGGGTATACCTGCCCGACAAAGTGGGTGTTTTAGACTTAGGATGCCGGTGTTCTAGTCCTGTAAGAAAGCCTTGACGATGGGCTGCCCGGTCACTGATCCAAAGTCGCCGTCCTCAACTACTAGCGCTACCGCCATATCCTCGTGCACGGCGATGACCCATGAGTGGGTTTTGGGTGGGGTTTCCTTGCCGTACTCGGCGGTGCCAGTCTTGCCCATAGCGGTATCAGGGGTTAGCTGGCGCAAATCGCCCAGGGAGCCCTCGGTGACAACAGCCCGCATCATGGTTTTCAGTTGCTTCGATTCAGCGGCTGTGACGGCAGCTCCCGCTGCCGGCTGGGCGTCCGCTAGGTCCTGGCCTTTGACGAGCACCGGAGTAACTATCTGCCCTTGAGCTGCGGAGGCCGCCAGCACTGCCATAGAAAGAGGTGATACCGACACTTCGCCCTGACCAATCAGGGAGGCTGCGTGCAGGGCCTGGGTGTCTGCATCGGGCACGTTACCCATGAAAGTATCGACACCCAAATCCAAGGTCATCCCCACACCCAGCCCGTGGGCTGCTTCTTGAAGATTAGCCTGCGAAACGGTATCGCGCTCATTGATAAAAGCGGTATTCGCTGACTGCGCCAGAGCAGTGGTGAGGGTCTGTGAGCCCGTGGCAGAGGTCGGGTAGCCCGGTGCGTTTTTGAAGGTTACCCCATCCACGTTCACCGAGTCGGTGATCTCAACCTGCGACTCGGGAGTCTTACCCTGGCGTAGCAGAGCTAGAGCTGAGGCTACCTTGAAGATGGACCCCGGGGCGTACTGGGCGAGCAAGGCAGTGGAAAAACCTTCGGAGGCTTCAGCGTTGGCGGCTGCCAGCAGTTCACCGGTGGACAGTCTCAGAGCTACCAGGGCGCTGGGTGATTCCTGGTCTTTGAGGAGGTCCACCGCTTTTTCTTGTAATTTCACATCCAGAGTGGTGGCTAGGTCGGTGCCGTGAGTGGGTTCACTGCTGACGACGCTCTTCAGGGCCGCCTGACGTGTCTGGGCACCGGTTTCATCAATCTCAACCAGGCTTACGGTGTAACCCGCCGACCCGGCTAGTAGCTCGTTGAACCGCCCCTGTAAGCCGCCGCGTCCAATGGTTTCACCGCCCAGGAGCTTGCCTTCTGATGCCTCGATGTCTTCTGCGGTTGCTTCACCCACGCTTCCTAAAATATCGGGGGCAAAGCTGCTGCTGGGGGCCAAGGGGAGTTCACCTATTGCGCCGTGGTAGCCCTCAATGGCGTCCAATGCCTGCTGGTCTAGGGCATCAAAGGCACGCTGTCGCAGGGTAATAGCCTGGACAAATTGCTGCTCGCCACCTGCCTGAACTGCGGACCAGTAGGTATCGGGGTCAATTTCAACTAGTCGTGCAAGAGCGCGGGCCGATGACTCCTGCGCGGCAGGGTCGCTGATCTTAGATTTATCAATGCCCAGGGTGACCACCGGTCGCAGGGTCACCACTTTCTCGCCCCCAGCTCCGGTAATATCACCGCGGGTAGCGGCACTGGTGTCAAGGCGTAGCGCCTGATTCTTTGCTAGATCTGGGTGGATGCTGGCGGGTGTCCAGCGGTAAGCCCATTCCCCGTCTTCTTCAAGCAGAGCGGCCTCGGTGGTGTAGTCAAAAGTCTGGGTGGAGCCGGGAATTTTCCAGGACCATTTCAGTGTCACTTTCTGGCCCTCGTCCGCTTTCGCTAGTGACTCTACGGAGACGGTTGGGGTAGCGCTCTTCATGTAACCAACTGCCCGGTTGAAATCATCCGCGCCGGTCGGAACGTCCTGGCTGAGCTTAATGCCGCTCATATCTTTCTTGGAAAGTCCCTGAGCTAGCTGCTCGGCGAACTCTTGCGCCCCCGAACCAGATGAACAGGCGGCGAGAGCGGGAACGAGCAGGGCGGATGCTGAGGCGGCGATAAAGACGCGGCGGGAGAAGGTAGCCATGAGAACAGTGTAATCAGTGACCTACCTTACCGACCGTATCTGCCTAGCTCTTACTTCCGGGTTTCGTAAAGGGGAAGGCCAGCACGCCGCGGATCTGGGTCCGTAACACAATGAGGCGATCAATGCCGATCCCCAGACCGCCCATGGGCGGTAGGCCGTTTTCCAGGGCATAGAGGAAGTCATCGTCCATTCACATAGCCTCAAGATCACCGGCGGCAGTTTTCAGCAACTGCTCGGTCAGACGGCGGCGTTGCTCCAAGGTGCCCGCCATCTCGGAGGAGGCCGTGCCCATTCCTGTCCGCTCAGATTCCACCCTTAGCATGTCGCCCGCGTGTTGGTCAGTAAACTGAGCATTGGTGGGGTAGAACTAACCTAGAAGGTTAAACCCCGTGCGAAGGAGTACCCCGTGAAGATCCTGCTGACCGGCGCCACCGGCTACATTGGCCAGAACCTCATGAAGCGGCTCAAAGACCGCCACCACATCGTCGCCATTTCCCGCAGCACTGAGGGCAAAGAAGACGAACCTAACGTCACCTGGAAAAGCGCCGATCTCTTCGACCCCCAGCAGGTCAGCGATGTTATGGAAGGAGTGGAGCTCGCCATCTACCTGGTGCACTCCATGCAACCACAAGCCAAGCTGACCCAGGCGTCCTTCGAAGACATGGACGCCCTGCTGGCAGACAACTTTGCCCGCGCCGCCGCCAAGCATAAGGTGAGGCGCATCGTCTATCTCAGCGGCATCATCCCGCAGGACGGAAAGAAGTTCTCCCGCCACCTGCGCAGTCGCCTGGAATGCGAGAAAATTCTGGGCTCCTACCATGTGCCCGTGACTACTCTGCGTGCCGGTCTGATTGTGGGCCCGGAAGGCTCATCCTTCCCCATTCTGCAGTCCCTGGTTGAACGTCTACCCGGCCTGGTAGTGCCCAAGTGGGCTTATAACCGCACCGACCCCGTGGCGCTCCAAGACGTCATGGACGCCTTCGAAAAGATCATTGAATCGGATGAATTCGGTCAGCAAGCCATCGACATCGGCGGCCCCCAGGAGATGAACTACAAGGACCTCTTCGCCCAGACCGCTGAGGTCATAGGCAAGAAACTGCCCATGGTAGACCTGCCCATCATCCCCGTTTGGCTCTCCAAAGCCTGGGTCACCCTGATTTCTAACAAACCCAAAGAGATGGTTAACCCCCTGCTCGAAAGCCTGGTGCACAGCATGGTGGTTACCGACGAGCACTATGTCGAGGGTATCTCCAACGCCCCCACCAGCTTCAAAGACAGCGTGAAGGCCGCGCTCAAGGATCAGAAGCCGCAGAAATTCACCCTCTCCCACTTGCCACTGCCCTTCACCGGAGGCAGGTCAGGTTCTGACCGTAACGATGTGAAGTCCATTCAGCGCGTCACCGTGCCGCAGGGGTGGACAGCACGGAGCACCGCGGACTACTACCTCACCTGGCTAGAGCGCAGCAGTTTTGGTCTAATCAACACCGATATCACGGATCATGATGCCCAGGTTAGGCTTCCTTTTACCAGCAAGCCCCTGCTGGTGCTGAAGAAGCCCGCCGCGGCGGCCTACGAGGATTTTGCCACCTACCTGATTGCCGGTGGACGCCTGGCGCTGGCCCGTGATGACAGCCGGGCACGCCTGTCCTTCCGCCAGGTGCTGGACACCAACCAGGTTATTATCGCCATCCACGAGTTTGAACCAGCCCTGCCTTGGCGTGTTTACAGCCTAACTCAGGCCCGCTTGCACCTGCTGGTTATGACTGCTTTTGGCTACGAAGTCAAAGCGCTGGCAGCGGTGGAGCGCTGGCGTCAAGACGGCATCATCCCCGAGGCTTTCGGCAACTGTCTAGAACGTCTTATGGGCGCACCCGCCCCGCAGGGCGCCAACTAAACCTTCAACCCTTCACCTCTATTCCTGATAAGGAGACCCGATGAAATTCCTTCCAGCATTCGCCCTCAGCAGCGCGGCAGTTACCGTCACGGCCGCCGTCGGTTCCCTGGTGACCACACCGGATGACCTCTGGTACAAGGCACTCAAGAAGCCCTCTTTCCAGCCGCCCGCCCTTGCGTTCCCTATCGCCTGGACAGCGCTTTATGCCAGCATCGCTAGTGCTTCTACCCAGGTGCTGACCGCTGAAACCCCGGCACCCAGCACCGTGCAACCCGCCGGTGTCTGGCAGCGTGAGCAGGATGAGTTGGAACGTAAGGTGCGCCACTACAAGGTAGCCTTGGGCGCCAACCTGGTGCTGAATGCTGGCTGGTCAGCAATCTTCTGGCAGGGGCGTAATTACAAGCTAGCCACCGCTGAAGCTGCGCTGCTGGCCGCGTCCTCCATTGACCTGGCGCGCCGTGCCTACCAGATCAAGCCTGCCGCCGGGGCGTTGCTGCTGCCCTACGCCGGGTGGACCAGCTTCGCCGCCGTGCTCTCAGGCGCCATCGCCAAGCTCAACCCCTAGTCTAGGAAATTATGGGAACAAGCAATACCGCTGGCCAAGAAATCAATGAAACTGCTTACCTGGCACAGTCGCCACAGAACGCGCGCCGTCTCATGGGTTCTATAAGCCGGCTGGAAGAGGGCGGAACCGCGAGAGCTACCTCAAATACGACTGAGGCAAAAGTGAAATTGACGCCCCTGCAGATTACTGTGGGGCAGGTGCCCAGCCAAGAAGAACTGGTAGATCTCTACACCGCAGTCGGTTGGACTGCCTACACAGACAACCCAGCCTACCTGGTGCCTATGTGCGCCGGTAGCCTCTACCTTGCCTGCGCCCGCGATGCCTCAGGGCAACTGGTAGGTCTGGTACGAGCTGTCGGCGATGGGGTCAGCATCAGCTATATCCAAGATCTGCTGGTGCACCCGTGTTACCAGCGTCAGGGCGTGGGCGGGCAGCTGCTGGACGCCGCGCTAGAGGCCGTGGGGAACGTCCGGCAGGTCTACATCACGACTGATACCCACGTCACCAACCAACACGTCATTGATCTTTACCTGGCTAAGGGCTTCAAGCCTATCGGTGACTACAACTGCGTTACCCTGGCACGGTTGCGCTAGCGTTCCGCCAGCACCTGCGCGATAGCATCCAGCGCTTCTTCGTTCTGCAGGGAGGATACATCCCCCAGGGTGCGGCCCTGGTAGAGCTCGCCCAGGAGGCGGCGGGTAATCTTGCCCGAGCGGGTCTTGGGGATATCAGCCACCGCCACCACGTCCTTAGGTTTGGCAATGGGGCCAATGGCGTGGCGGACGTGCTCCAGCAGTGCCGCTTTCAGATCCTGTGCGCTCAGTGCCCGCCCAGCCTCAGACAGGGTCACGTAGGCGACCGCCTGGTGGCCGGTCAGCTCATCCTCCACCGGGCAGACACCCGCCTCCACCACGGCCTCGTGGGTGACCAGGGCAGACTCAATCTCAATGGTAGAGAGGCGGTGGCCGGAAATATTAATAACATCATCGATGCGGCCCAGGATGTAGGTATCGCCCAGCTCGTCGGTCTTAGCGCCGTCGCCGGCCAAGAACCAACCGCGCTCGCCAAAGTGCCGCCAGTAGGAGTCCAGGTAGCGCTGAGGGTTGCCCCAGACCGTGCGCGCCATGGACGGCCCAATTTTATCCACCACAATGAAACCCTGCTCGCCGGGCGCTACATCCCGCCCAGCCTCGTCCACCACGCGGGTGGAAATGCCGGGCACACTGCGGGTAGCGCAACCGGGCTTGGTCTCCAGGGAGGTGCCAGGCACCTGCCCGGACGCCGCGAACCTGCCCGCCGGGGCGAACTGAGGGTCGTGCGGGCGCGGGGAGCAGACCGTTGAGCCGGTCTCAGACTGCCACCAGGTATCAATGAAGGACGCGGTGCCGCCGCCCACGTGGGTGCGCAACCAGCGCCAGGCTTCGGGGTTAATAGATTCCCCTACCGACCCCAGCAGGCGCACCGACGAGAGGTCGTACTTGCCCGCGGGCAATCCATCCGGGAAGGCACCCATCAGCGAGCGAATCAGGGTGGGGGCGGTGTAGTAGTTGGTCACCCCGTAGCGCTCGATGATCTCAAAATGGCGCTCAAAGGTGGGGGTGTTGGGGGTGCCCTCGTAAATGACCTGGCTGACGCCGCTCAGCAGCGGTCCGTAGATTTCGTAGGTGTGGGCGGTGACCCAGGCAAGGTCGGCAGTACACCAGTGCACGGTGTCGCGGACGCGGGCGGGATCGTTGGTGGCCGCCAGTTCATCGACGCGCAGGGTGCCGTCCGCTCCCGTGGTTTCAGGTAGCAGGTCAAAGAGCAGGGCATGGGTGTAGGCGGTCTGGGTCAGGTAGCCACCGGTAGTGTGCACCAGGCCTTTAGGCTTGCCCGTGGTACCGGAGGTGTAGATGATGAAGAGCGGGGTCTCAGCGTCAAAGAACTCGGGGGAATGGGTCTCAGGCAGACCTTCAATGAGCTCGCGGTACCAGACGTCGCGGCCCGGCGTCCAGGGCACAGCGCCCCGCGCTTGGTCGGTGCCAGCGGTGCGGTCCACCACGATGATGTGTTCAATCTGGTTCTCACCGGAGCATGCCTCATCGGCGTTCACCTTGACTGGCACGACCGAGCCGCGGCGATTCTGCCCGTCGGTGGTAATGAGTACCTTGGCGCCGGTATCCTCAACGCGGAAGCGCAGCGCCTCGGCTGAGAAGCCACCGAAGACCAAGGAATGAATAGCGCCGATGCGGGCGCAGGCCAGGGTGAAGATCACCGTTTCAGGGATAACTGGCAGGTAGATGACGACCCGGTCGCCCTTGGTGACGCCCAGTTTTTCAAGGCCGTGGGCGGCGCGGGCGACGCGACGCTGTAACTCGGCGTAGGTAATAGCCTCGCGGTCGCCGGGTTCCCCCTCAAAGAAGAGCGCCACTTTATCCCCGCGGCCGGCCTCAACGTGGCGGTCTACGCAGTTGTAGGAAGCATTGAGCGTCCCGCCCTCAAACCAGCGAATCTGCGGCACCGTGAACTGCTCTACACCGTCTGCATCGGTGCCCAGGCTCTGGGGTTTCTTGAAGGTGTGAGCCTTCTGCCAGGTGGTTTCCCAATCCAGGCGCTGCGCCTGTGCCTCCCAGAAAGCGATGCGGGCGGCGTCGGATTCGTGCGCCGGGTTAGGTGTAGGGGTGCCGGGATCGGTGTAGGTGAAGGTGGCAGGTGCGCTCAAGGGATTCTCCCATCGGTAGCTGGCAGTAGCACCGGCGCCTCATGTGAACCTGCGCCCCTTTGTTCCAAGCTCAAGTGCTCTGACGGTGGGGGCTGGTATGGCGTGGTTGCTGCGATCGTTAGCGAGCCAGGTCTCTGAGATCGCTCTGGATGGTTTGCGTGCCCTTCCAGCCTAAAGCCCGCCCGGGTGACGGCTCTAACCGTGACGCCCCTTAACGTTTGTGACGCTCCGTGACAGCCCGCCGTCCGCTGGATCCCTCCGCCCGATGGCCCAAAGCTTCACCGGCGTGACGTAAGAACATGCCGGTGAAGTTTAGGCTTATCCTGGAAGCCGGGGCTAGTTGGAGGGGAAGCGGACCTTGACCCAGCGTTCAAAAGCACCCAGAGCCAGGTCGGTCAGCTTACCCAGAATCGCTAGGAGGACGATGGCCAGCAACAGGCGGTCGGTGCGGCCGTTGTTCTGGGAGTCAGTGAGTAAGAACCCGAGCCCCATGGACGCACCTAGCAGCTCAGCTGCCACCAGGAAGAGCCAGGCCTGAGCGAGGGCCAGACGCAGCCCCGAGACCACCGCGGGCAAAACCGCCGGTAGCTGAACCGTAGTGAAGAGACCCAGCCCGCGGATGCCGAAGGTGCGGGCCGCTTCAACCAGTTTGGGGTCCACATGGGCAAGCGCGGCTGAGACAGTGGTATAGACCGGGAAGAAAGCACCGATGGCGATGAGAGTGACCTTTGAGTTCTCACCGATGCCAATCCACAGCAGGAGCAGGGGAACCCAGGCCAGAGAGGGAACAGCGCGTAGCGCCCCGATGGTGGGTGCCGCGAGCAGGTTAGCCCAGCGGGAGAGGCCCACCCAGGCACCCAATGCCAGGCCCAAGAGGGCACCAATGGTGAAACCAAGGAGGACGCGCTGGGTTGAGATCGCAATGTGTGTCCCCAGCTGGCCGCGTCCAAGAAGGTCAAGGGCTGCTGCAACCACCCTAGATGGTGCGGGCAACTGGACGGCGCTGAACACCCCGGTCAAGCTCAGGTACTGCCAGAGTGCCAGCAGAGTGAGAGGAAGCAGAGCGCCTAACCAGGGCAGCCAGCGGTGGCCTCGGGTGCTCAGTTGCACGGGCCGTGAGGACGCCCCCGCCCGGCTACGTGCTACTCGCTTAGTTTCGGCGGGGCGGGTATCAGTGGCTGGAAGCAAAGACATGGCTATTCACTCACCAGAGCCGAGATATGTGCAGGGTCAGCCTGGGTGGCAAAGGAATCGTGGATGAGACTGCCCAAAGCGGAGTCCACATCAGCCTGGGTGGCGACGTCCCCGGACTCAACCAGGTAAGGGCCAACCCTTGTCAGCACGGTGCGCTGGGCCTCCCCGGGCACGTTATCAATGTCTAGATTGGTTCGTTCCCAGACGGTGCGTGCGGTTTCTAGCGTGACACCCGATTCATCCGCCAGAATCTGAATGGCCTCATCTTCGTTAGCTAGAGCCCACTCGCGGGCGTACTCGTAGGTATCAACAATGGTCTGAGCAGACTCGGGATCAGAAGCGATGAAGTCCTCAGTAGCGTTCAAAAAGCCGTAGGTATTGAAGTCAACGTTGCGGTAGAAGAGGATGTTTCCGTCTTCAATTTCAGTGCCCGCCATGATGGGGTCTAGCCCGCTCCAGGCATCCACCGAGCCCTTGGTGAGAGCGGTGCGGCCGTCAGCGTGCTGGAGCTGCTCGATCGTGACATCCTGCGGTGATACATTGTTTTCTTCAAGTGCCTGGAGCAGGAAGAAGTAGGGGTCGGTACCCTTGGTGACTGCAACTGACTTACCGGCCAAGTCTGCAACCGAGGTGATACCGGAGTCGGGGGTGGTGACCAGAGCAGCCCATTCTGGCTGGGAGTAGAGGTCAATCACCTGAATGGGGGAGCCGTTCGACCGGGCAAGGAGCGCCGCTGACCCGGCGGTTGAGCCGACGTCAAGAACCCCAGACCGCAGAGCCTCATTAGCCTTATTCGACCCCGCTGACTGCACCCATTCCACGGTCTTACCCTCATCCTGGAGAGCAGTCTCTAGCCACCCTTTTTCCTTGATGATGAGGGAGAGCGGGTTATAGGTGGCGTAGTCGACAGTGATTGTGGTGTCCGCGGCTGAGGCTGAGACTGAGGCCTCAGGGGTTGCGTTTTCACCTGCCAGGCAGCCGGTCAGTAGCAGGGTGCCAGCGGCCAGGAGGGCGGAGGATTGGGCGAAACGAGAAAAGATTGACACGGGGTTTCCTTGAAATTTCGTAGTGTGTAGGTGCAAGAAGCAAGGGCCAGGTGGGGCAGATACCCGGTAAAGTAGAGGGCTGATACTTAGTGCTCTTCGACGCCGAGCTCAGCCAGCAATTCTTTGCGCAACAAAGCGAGGTCTAGATCCCCGCGATCACGGGGCCGGTGCCCGGGAACCTCAACCGTTCGGGTAATAGTGGCAGGCGAGTGCGGATCAGATGTGCCTAGCACAATCACGCGATCTGATAGGTAAAGAGCTTCTTCCACATCGTGGGTAACCAATAGGATGGTTGCGGGGTCCTGAGCATGAATATCCAGCAGCAAATCCTGCATTTTGATACGCGTCAGGGCATCCAGCGCACCAAAAGGCTCATCGAGCAGAAGGACGCCGGGGTTACGTGCTAGCGCTCTCGCCAGGGATGCCCGCTGCGCCATGCCTCCTGAAATCTCGCGGGGGCGATGCGCCGCATAATCCCCCAACCCCACCAACCGCAAGAGGGCATCAACATGCTGCCGAGCGTCGTCCTTAGGGGTGCCCTTGGGTAGCCCCAGAGCCACATTCTTAGCAATAGACCGCCAGGGTAAAAGCCTGGGCTCCTGAAACCCAATAGCTACCCGTGAATCTAGGCCACGAACGGCAGCGCCGTCGATGGTGACCTCACCCGCGCTGGCTGCTTCCAAACCAGCCGCTACACGTAGCAGCGTTGATTTACCGCAGCCTGAGGAACCAATAATCGAAATAATCTCACCCGGATAGGCGGTGAACGAAACACCTTCGAGGACCGTGTGGACTGCCCCGCGCTCGCCGGCGAAGCTCTTAGCGATGCCCGAGAAGCTGATGTCACAGGCGGTGAGGGTGTGCTGTAGCGTGAGTGCGCTCATTGCTTTCTCCATCGTTTCTTGGCGTTAGCACCGGCCCCTATTGTGGGTGGTTGCTGCGACGTCGTGGAGCCAAGTCTCTCGGTCGCTCTGGATGGTTATCGGTGGCTTCAGCCTATGGGCACGGTGCCTGAAAATCTAGCCTGTGACGCCTCTTAACGTTTGTGACGCTCCGTGACAGCCAGCCGTCCGTAACAGAACCCAACCCGGTTCACAGTGTGAAACAGAGCCCCTGAACTTTGCCTCAGCGCCCCCTCACCTGGTTAGACTAAAACCGCGATCATGAGACCCAACGCTAAGCTCTGGCTCGTTGGGCGGCAACCCTCTCCCGTAGCGGGGTGCCCCAGATGAGGATCCGGCAGATAACTGCAAGTACGGCGCAACCAGGCGCCACCTTCACAAGAGGTTAGGCGCCATTTTTGTATCGCTAGCCAGGCACGGGGTGTGAGGGCCGACCCGAAAGGCACCGGTTCATGACCGAGAAGAAGCGCATCGTCGTCAACGCGTTCGATATGACCACCACCAGCCACCAGAGCTTCGGCACCTGGCGTCACCCCCGCAACCGCGCCGATGAATACAACACCATCGAATACTGGACTGATCTGGCAAAGGTCTGCGAAAAGGGCCTTTTCGACGCTATCTTCATCGCCGACGTGGTGGGCGTCTACGACGTCTACAAGAACTCGGTGGCCGATGCCCTGCGCGACGGCGCGCAGGTTCCGGTGGGCGACCCCTTCCTGCAGATCTCAGCGATGGCAGCGGTTACCAAAAACATTGGCTTCGGCGTCACCGCAGCTGCCACGTACAACCAGCCTTATACCCTGGCACGGTCCTACTCCACCCTTGATCACTTGACCCGCGGCCGCGTGGGCTTCAACGTGGTGACCAGTTACCTGGCGTCAGCTGCTGAGAATCAGGGCCTGCCAGCTCAGATCCCGCACGATACCCGCTACGAGATCGCAGATGAGTTCTTGGATGTTTGCTACAAACTCTGGGAAGGTTCCTGGGAGGACGGCGCGGTGCTACGTGACCGTGAAAATGGTATCTTCGCTGACCCCACCAAGGTGCACCCCATCGAGCACAAGGGGAAGCATTTCACCGTGCCCGGTATCGCCCTGTCTGAGCCCTCACCCCAGCGCACCCCGGTCATTTTCCAGGCGGGCGCATCATCCCGCGGCCAGCAGTTTGCTGGAAAGCACGCTGAGGCTATTTTCATCACCGCCCTGCGCCCCCACTTGACCAAGGTGCTGACCGGCCGCATCCGCGACGCTGTTGAAGCAGCGGGCCGTAACCGTGATGATGCCAAGATTCTTGCCATGCTCTCGGTTGTGGTTGATGAGACTGACGAGAAGGCGCAGGCAAAGTTCGAGGAGTACAAGAAGTACGCCAACTTAGAAGCTTCTCAGGCAATTATCGGCGGCTGGAGCGGTGTGGATCTCTCCCAGTTCGATGAGGACGAGGCGCTCAAGTACGTTGAGACCGAGTCGATTCAGTCCTTCCTGACCCCCTTCACCCTACAATCCAAGGATCGTGACTGGACGCGTCACGATATCGCTGAGCACTGCGCGACCGGCGGCATGGGCGAGGTCATCGTGGGCTCACCCCAGACCGTTGCCGATGAGCTAGAACGCTGGATTGACGAGGGCGGCCTGGACGGAATCAACCTTGCCTACCATGTTTCCCCCGGTTCCTTCGAAGACTTCGTGGAGTTCGTGGTGCCCGAACTGCAAAAGCGCGGCCGCTACCGCACCGCCTACGAAGGTTCCACCCTGCGGGAGAACCTCTTCGGTGAGGGCATCACCAAGGTGGCAGATACCCACCCGGCTGCAGCCTACCGCGGCGCCTACGTCGGTCAGCGCAGCGCCGCGGACGGCAACGTCCGCTAGGACCAGCTGACCGGAACGCCCCGTGCGTCACCAGGAATCATAAGGAAACCTTCAAAAGTGTGGAGTAAGACCGTACTTTTGAAGGTTTCTTTTGCTGTGCTCCCCGGCTCTAGCCCTCCAGCCTGGTAGAAGAGAATACCGGCGTCATCTGTGGTGTTCAGAGGGCTAAAGTGTGCGAGTATAGCTAGTACAAAGATGTGTACTTACTACTGAGAGTGGGTTGCCATGTCAGATCCCTTTCCGCATACCCAGCAGCCGCCGACGGTTGCCCTGGTACTTGCCGGTGGCCGGGGGAGCAGGCTCTCGCCGCTGACCGATCACAGGTCTAAACCGGCTATCCCTTTCGCAGGTATCTACCGCATGATTGATGTTGCCCTGTCTAATCTGGTGCACTCTGGGCTGCGTCACGTGTGGGTGGTGGAGCAGTATCAGCCCTTCACCCTCAACCAGCATCTTGCCGGTGGACGCCCCTGGGACCTGGATGGCACCCGCGATGGTTTGCGTATTCTTCCGCCGGTTCAGGGTCATGCTGTGGATGGTTTTGCCAGCGGTAACGGGCACGCTCTCTACCAGCAGGTGCCTCTGCTGGAATCGGTGGGTGCACGGAACGTGATAGTGATGAGCGCAGACCACCTCTATCAGCTGGACCTGCGCCCGGTCCTTGAGCAGCACGATGAGCTTGGCTCTGACCTCACGATTGTGACGACCGAGATTGATGAGGACGCCTCCCGTTACGGGGTGGTGCGCACTGATGGTCAAAAGGTAGTTGCTTACGACTACAAGCCTAAGGCTCCAGCGTCGCAGAAGATTGCCACTGAGATCTTCGTTTTCTCGGTGACCGCCCTTCGAAACTCTCTGGATGTCTTGTTAGAGGGCGTCGACCGAGCTGATACCGACGCCGTGGGGGAGACTCTAGGGGATTACGGTGAGACTCTCATCCCACACCTGGTTCAGCACGGTGCCGTGCACGAGTTTTTGATGGAGGGGTACTGGAAAGATGTGGGCACCGTTGACGCCTACTACCGTGCCCACATGGATCTATTAGAGGGTAAGGGGCTCCAGCTGGACGCCCCGGGGTGGGCTATTATTCCCCACCCAGACCCTTACGCGCCGGCCTATATCGCCCCCACTGCGCAGGTTCAGGGGTCTTTGGTGGCACACGGGGCGAGGGTTCACGGCCGTGTGGAACACAGCGTCATTGGCCCCGGAGTAACCGTAGAGGCAGGTGCGGTGGTTGAGCGCAGCATCATCATGGGCGATGCTCTGATTCCGGCGGGGTCACACCTGCGGGCTGTCATTGTGGATGTTGGCGCGAAGGTGCCAGCTGAGCAGATGGGGCAGATCAAACCCGGGCCGGGCAACATTACCGTACTGGCATACGAAGGTAGCGGTCAGGGGCGCCGCTTTGATGGTGAGGCAGTCGCCCCTGCCTAAGCAACTACCTTCGTTGGGTCAGTAGCGCTGCTAGAGCAGGGCGCTCCACAGCCGGCATACATTCTCGGTGACCTTCTGGTAAACGGGCCGGTTGACCCACTCGTCGTAGCGAAGCTCTTTGCATTCAGAGATGTAATCACTGGCAATACGCTCAAGTTCAGAGACCATGCCCCTGTCCACGATGAAGGTGGAAACCTCAAAGTTGAGGGCGAAGGAGCGGGGATCCATGTTAGAGGAACCGATAAAGGTTAGTTCATCGTCCACCATCATGAACTTGGAATGGAGGACGGTGGGGCCGGGGTACTGCTGAATCTTGATCCCGGCGCGCAGTAGCTGCTCATAGTAGGAGCGCTGACCCATGATGGGCAAGAATTGGTCGCCCTTTTCACACACGATGAGAGTGACTTCGATGCCGGACATCGCCATGTTGGTCAGTGCCTGCAAGAGGGTTTCTTCTGGTACGAAGTAGGGCGAGCAGACAGTGACCCGCTCTTCAGCGTTGTAGATCAGGTGGTTGATCAGACGTAGGTTATTTTCGGTTTCAAACCCGGGGCCTGAGGGCACAATTTGCGCTAAGGGACGCTGGTTGATGTTCACCCTGGCGTCGTTGATGATGCTGACGTCAATTTCTGAGAGCAGAAGTTCCTTGGTTTCTGCGTACCAGTCCGAGACGAACACAGCGTTGAGCTGGTGAACTACAGGACCGGTGCAGACAAAGGAGAGGTCCTTCCACTCCAAGCCTTTTCGGAGGTTGCGTTTGAGGTTATAGGAGCTGTGGATAGCGTTCTGTGACCCCGTAAAGGCGATTTCGCCGTCAATCACCACAATTTTGCGGTGGTTACGCAGGTCGGGGCGCTGCCACTGGCCCTTCCAGGGTTTGAGGGGCAACATGAGACGCCAGGGCACTCCGGCAGCGGTGAGTTTGCGCTGTAGCTCCCTCCACCGAGGGTATTTGCGGGCGCCAATATGGTCAATGAGCACCCGGACGCTCACTCCGCGCTCGTGGGCGCGCACCAGGGCGTCCCAGAGGGGCTCGGTGGCGGTGTCTAGGGCGGTGATATAGAACTCAAAGTGGACATAGGTGGTTGCTTTGTCAATCTGTTCAGCGAGCTCTGCCAGGGCATCGTTGTTGCTTTCTCGCAGATCAAACTTGTTGCCGCCAATGAGAGGAAGAGCTCCCAGCCTGTAGTTAAGGTTGGCTGCTACACGCGCGGGTTCAGAAATTTCCACCTCGCCCAAAACTGCGTCCTCACCGCCGATGACATCTTTGATGATTTGGTTCATGGCCCGCTGACGGCTACGCCGGTGCTTGGGCACCAGGTTAGAGCCGAAGACCAGGAAGGCGATGAGACCTACGAAGGGAATGAAGAAGATGGCCATCAGCCAACCCAGAGCCACCACCGGTTTGCGGTTATAGGGCAACCAAAATATTACGGTCAAGCGGATCAAAACATCGATAACGACCAAAGCTACCGATAGCCAGTCCGGAATATTAGGGATGTCGATGGTGGGCAAGAATAAGTTCACCGTTCTGAGTCTACCGTTAGGTGTGACAAGATGCGCTCGTACTTGCCTGAGTCTTTGCCCCCCCCGGTGATGGAAGTAAGCGGCTAGACTGAGAGAGTGAGCAAACCTGAGAAGTCTGTGCGCCAAGCGCGCCGTGAACGCACCCATACTGCAATCCACACCGCAGCCTTGGCGCTGGTAGCTGAGAAGGGTTTGAAAGCAACCACCACTGATGAAATAGCGGCCGAAGCTCAGGTGAGCCCTCGCACCCTCTTCAATTATTTTGCGGTGAAAGAGGACGCCGTGATGGGTTTACGTGCCCCAGAACTCACCGAGCAGATTCTTGAGAAGGACGCCGCGCGTCAGCACCTGGATTTTTTTGAGCGTCTCACCCACCTTCTGCTCGATATTATTGTGGCCTCAGTAGATGGCCCTACGTATACGCAGGTGCAAGATCTTATCTCGCGTTACCCGGAGCTGCGCTACCGCATGCGACTGCATAATCTCGAGTGCGAAAAGACCTTACAGGCATTTTTGCTCACCGTTGACTGGCCAGCCTTTAGGATAGCTGGCCGCCGCGGGCCCTTCCCCTTTAATACGGCCAACACCGCCTCTGCCGCTGGTGAGGAGAAAGCCAGCGCGGCCGTTCACCTTGCAACCGCCCTTTTACGGCACCTAGACTTTGTGCGCGGTGTGCCGGAGGAGGGTGAGCGCCAGCAGCTGGTGAGTGAGGCTGTGCAGACCTTCCGTTACCTCTTGCGCGAAGATTAAACCGCGGGCGCTGTGCCCACCTATTTTCGAAGACCGATTAGCGTCATTTCTTGTGCTCCAGCTCGCACCCTTGGGTAGAGTGGTGCTGTACCCGCCGTGCCAACGGCTGCGCTTTTGAGGAGATTTCGTGAAAATTCTTGTTCCTACCTCTGTCACCCTGGATGAGTCCCGCCTGGGTCTTGAAGGGGAAGACACCGTGGTGTCCTATGACCCCACCGTGAACATTGACGCTGAACACTATGACGCTGATGTGCTGATTTCTTGGGCTAACACCAATGAACAGCTGAAGGACGCCGCCGCTTACCTTGAACAGGTGGAGCTGGTTCAGTCGCTTCTGGCGGGCCCGGATCAGGCACGCGCAGCGGGCTTCCGTCAGGAGGCTGTTATTACCTCGGGGATTGGTCTTCACTCTAAGACTGTGGCGGAGCATGCTCTGGCGCTGACCCTGAACTTTGTTCGCTTCTTGCCCACCCTGGCAGAGCACCAAGACCGCAGCAACTGGGCTGGGGAACTGGGAGGGGCGCAGGAGCTTCACCCCGCTGACCAGGTCACCACCTTGCTGGATGCCAAGGTCACCATCTGGGGCTTTGGCTCTATTGGCACCACTACAGCCCGCCTTTTCCAGGCGTTCGGCGCTCAGGTGACCGGTGTGGCGACCACCGCCGGTGAGCGTGAAGGCTTCCCCGTGATTGCTACCGAGAATATTGATAGCATTCTGCCCGAGACCGACATCCTGGTGATGATTCTGCCCAATTCTGAAGCAACGCAGAACGCTTTGGATGCCGCGCGTCTGGCTAAGCTGCCTACCCGCGCTTACATCATCAACGTGGGCCGCGGCCCCACCGTTAATGAAGCTGACCTGGTCGCTGCTCTCAATGAGGGCAGCATTGCTGGGGCTGGTATCGATGTAGCAGTGACTGAACCCCTGCCCGCTGATGACCCGCTCTGGGCTGCTAAGAACATTGTGATCACGCCCCACTCTGCTGGCGGCCGCCCTGTAGACCCTGAGAGCCTTATTGCGCAAAATCTGCAGGCTTTGCGTGACACCCGCGCCGGCAAGGATGCCGACTGGCGCAACAAAATGAACTAGCTTCTCCCGCTCAATAAGAAGTGACCGGATTTTTACAATGTGTAAAGATCCGGTCACTTCTTTTTAAACGCTGAGGTAGGGTCCACCTACATCCCTCAGTACAAGAAATAAATTCCGCGTAGCTGGTCGGGGCTGGCGTGAATCGGCTTGTGAGCGAAGCGAACCGGGCGAGAGAGTCAGCTACGAGGAATTTATTTTTTGTGCACCCTTAGCTGACGACGGCGCCGGTTTCTTCGAGTAACTTGGCGCGGAGCTCGCGGCGCTGGGCCTGAGCGTCGGGATCAGGGAGGGGAACAGCGGCCAGCAGGCGTTGGGTGTAGACCTCACGGGGGTGACGCAGAATCTGCTCGCGAGGGCCTTGCTCTACGATTTCACCGCGGCGCATCACGGCGATGCGATCGGCCAGGGCGTCGATGACGGCGAGGTCGTGGGTAACGAAGAGGCAGGCGAAGCCCATTTCGGCTTGGAGTTCTTGAAAGAGTTCAAGGACGCGTGCCTGCACGGAGACGTCCAGCGCAGAGGTGGGTTCGTCGGCGATCAGCAGCTTGGGTTTGAGGGACAGGGCGCGGGCGATGCCTACGCGCTGTTTCTGACCGCCGGAGAGCTCGTGGGGGTAGCGGTTGCGGTAGGAGCGGGGGAGCTCCACGCGGTCCAGGAGTTCTTCGATGCGCTTTTGCAGCTCGGCACCCTTGGCGACGCCGGCGAGCATCATGGGTTCGCCGATGGATTCGCCGATGGGCAGGCGGGGGTTGAGGGAGGATGAGGGGTCCTGGAAGACCATACCGACGTCCTTGCGTACCTGGGCGAGGTTCTTGCGGGAGGGCTTGGTCATGTTCACGCCGCAGACGGACAGTTCACCTTCGGCGACGTCCAGGAAGCCTACGGTGGCGCGGCCGATGGTGGATTTACCGGAGCCTGATTCACCTACCAGGCCTAGTACTTCACCGGCACGGATTTCAAGGGTGGCGCCGGTGACGGCGCGGAAGGGCCCTACACGGCCCTGCTTGGGGTATTCCAGGGCAACGTCCTTGAGGGAGAGGATGACCTCGCCGCTGCGGGCTGGCGCTACCTTTTTGAGTATTTCGGTGGCGGGGCGGTTTTGTTCTGCAGCGTCATTGATGGCGGCGTTGACGTCGATTTCTTCGCCGCCCAGGTGCAGCACGGCGCCGAGTAGCGCCTGGGTGTATTCGTGCTGGGGGTTGTTAAAGACCTCGTGAATTTCGCCGGTTTCAACGATTTCGCCGCGGCGCATGACGGCTACACGGTCGGCGAGGTCGGCAACGACGCCCATATCGTGGGTAATCAGAATGATGGCTGAGTTCAGCTTCTTCTGCAGGTTGCGCATGAGCTGCAGGATCTCAGCCTGAACGGTCACGTCAAGAGCGGTGGTGGGTTCGTCCGCAATCAGCAATTTGGGGTTGGTTGAGAGAGACTGGGCGATCATGGCGCGCTGACGCTGGCCGCCAGACATCTGGTGGGGGTAAGAGTTGAAGGCCTTGATTGGATCCGGCATTTCAACCATTTCCAGCATCTTGATGGCTTCTTCTTTCGCCTGGGCGGGAGCAACGTCTTTGTGCAGGCGTAGGGTTTCAACGATCTGGTCGCCGACGGTCATGACCGGGTTCATGGCGGTCATGGGCTCCTGGAAAATTACGGCGACTTCTTCACCGCGTACCGAGAGCAGGTCGGTGTTAGAGAGACCCACCAGCTCGCGGCCGTTGAGCTGGACAGAGCCGGTGACGCGGGCGTTCTTGGGCAGCAGTCCGATGGTGCCCATGGATGAGACTGATTTGCCGGAGCCTGATTCACCGACGATGGCGAGAACTTCGCCGGCGTGGACCTCGTAGTCAAGACCGATGGCTGCGGGCACCCACTGGCGGTCGACGCCGAAGTCGACGCTGAGGTCGCGAACCTTCAGGACGGGCTGTGAGCCGGTCGCTTGTACGTTTGGAGTGTTCACTGGTTTTCCCAACTCTTGTTCGTGGTGTGAGGAGGTTTGTCGTTTTATGCTGTGATAGCTATATCTGGAAGAATACGAGACTATGAAGTCTCAGTATTTGCAGAACCCGCCGGTTGTTTTCCGGGCTAAGAGTGCCCCCTGGTATACCGGCTTTGCCGTGCTAGTGGCGGTGAGCGTGCTGGTTGCGTTGGCCTTCAGCAGTGGTTTATCCGCGGTGGTGACGCGGGGTTGGTCGCTGATTTTCTTGGCCTACGCTATTTGGTACACGCTGGGGCGGTCGCATCTGGTGGTGGGGGAGGAAAACATCACAGTAGTGAATCCTTTTTGTACCCACACCGTGAATTATGCGGCGCTGATTGATGTATCAACCCGGTATAACCTGACCCTGGTGACTGCCCAGAAGCGTTACCAGGCCTTTGGCATTCCTGCTGGTGGCATGGTGGCTTCCCGCCGGGCTCGCCCGGCTGACCTTGAGCGCTTGCCTTCCATTACCTACGGTGAGGGTGGCGCGATGCGAACCTCTGATTTACCGAACTCCCTGGCGGGGTCGGTGGCTCTGGTGATTCGCGGCTACTGGCAGGAGCTGGTGGAAGCCAACGCTCTTGCAGGTATTCCGGCCGTCTGCCGTTCTAAGGCTGACCTTCTGGGTAGCGTTCTCTTTGCTGTGCTACTGGTGCTCGCTATCATCGGGTTGATGATCTAGCACCAGGGCACGGGTTCTGCTTCTCTATGTAGTTATCACGTGAAGTTCTTATCAGTGGTGGCGGGTAGTCCGGGGGACGGCCCGCCACCGCTTTGCTTTAGCGCTGGGTTAGCCCTGGGGCGGACGCTTGTCGTCGTTAGGGTTCTGCGGGTCAAGGTCCTGGTTGATGGAGTCCGAGGTGCGTGAGCTTTCGGGGCGATCAACTTCAGCGGCAATAGAGGTGTCTACCCTGACCAAGCCAGCAGTTGCCGGTGCGGCACCACCGTCGATACCCACACCGTTTTCGGCGGAGTGAGCGGTACGTTCGGTAGCCTTCTTGGGGTTGAACTTCTTCTGACGTGGGTCAAAGGCATCGCGTAGGCCATCGCCCACGAAGTTGATGGCCAGTGACAGGGTCAGGATGAAGAGGCCGGGGAACCAGAAGAGCCATGGGCGGGTAGCGAAGGCTGCCTGGTTGGCTGAGATGATGGAACCCAGCGACCAGTCCGGTGCCTTGATGCCGAAGCCCAGGTAGGACAGAGCGGTTTCGGTAAGGATAGCGGAGCTCATCATCAGTGACACATTCACGGTCACTACGCCGATGGCGTTGGGCAAGATGTGCTTGAAGATGATGCGCATATCTGAGGCACCTGCCAGGCGGGCAGCGTCCACAAATTCACGTTCGCGCAGGGTCAGGAACTCAGCGCGCACCAGACGAGCCAGTGAAGACCAGAAGAGCAGACCAACCACGATACCGAACATGAGCGTGTTCCAGATACCGGTGAAGTAGCTACCTGCCAGTTTACCTAGCACAGCGGTGAGCAGGATGAGCGGGATGATGATAACCATGTCGGTAAAGCGCATGATGACCGCTTCAACCCAGCCGCGGTAGTAGCCAGCTAGGCCGCCGAAGAGCACACCCAGCATGGCAGCGATGCTGGTGATCAGCAGAACTACCAGCACGGTGTTTTGAGTGCCGCGCATGGTCATGGCGAAGAGGTCACGACCGGTGGCATCCTGCCCGAACCAGTGTGTGGCATTGGGCGCACCACCGTTGAGCACGGGCTGCATTTCGGTGTGGTTATAGCCCCACCAGCCGGGGATGGGGCCAACACCGATGGAGGTCAGCGCTAGCAGCAGAATCGCGATAATGACGAAAACTGAGGCTACAGCACCGGTGTTCTGGAAGAAGCGCTTGCGCACAATCTGGCCCTGGGTTTTACCTACGGACTCTTGAGCGCGGATATCAACGTTAGTTTCAATCGAGCGCAGGGCGGTGGTTTCGGTGGTGGGTTCCTTATCGGCTGATACGGACCCGTTGGTGTTTTTAGTGCTCATTATGCTTTCACCCTCACGCGCGGATCGAGTGCTGAGTAGAGAAGGTCAGCAACCAGGTTGAAGACGAGCGCCATGATACCGGTGACCAGGAAGACGCCCATGACGGGGTTGGGGTCGGTGTGCGCCAACGAATCAAGGAAGAGGGTACCCATGCCCTTGAAGGCGAAGATGCGCTCGGTGATGGCTGCGCCGCCGATGATGCTTCCGATATCCATGGCGATGATGGTTGCCAGAGGAATCAGAGCGTTGCGGAAGGCGTGCTTCATCACCACGGTGCGCTCGGAGACACCCTTAGCGCGAGCGGTACGGATGTAGTCCTGGTTCATGATTTCCAGCATGGACGCACGCGAGTAGCGTGAGTAGGCTGCCAAGGAGATCAGGGTGAGGGCTACGGTGGGCAGCAGGATGTGGGTGAGCGTATCGGTGCTCAGAATCCAGAAGTCGCCCTGCAGGTTGGGGGTTGAAGCGTTAGCGGTGGGGATGGGGCGTCCCTTAATGCGGCTGTTGCCCACGTAGTCGGGCCAGGCCTGCATGAAGCGGTCGACAATAATCAGCAGAGCCATGGCGAGGCCGGAGAGCATACCCACGCGGGCGCCCTGGCCCTTATCGTAGCCGCCCCAGAGAAGGCCAGCTACCCAGCCCACCAGCATCATGGCCACTGCGATGATGACGACCATGAGGAAGGTTGCTTGGTTGAGGAGGCTCTGAATGGGGAAGTAGATCGCAAGACCAACGACGACCATGGTGAGACCAGCACCCAGAGCTCGGCGGTTGCGCATACCCGAGACCAGAACGGTGAAGAGCAGGGCAGCAATGACGCCAAGCGGCAACAGGAAAGGAATACCCAGGAAGGGGTTGCTCAGCCATTCAGTGGCTGAAACGAAGATAATAAGCCCGGCGGTAAGCACGAAGCCCAACACACCCATGAGGTAGCGGGTCTTCTGCTTCCCGAAGGAGGCTGAGTACCAGAAGAGACCTGCTAGCGCAGCGATAATCAGAGTGGTCGGTATCGTAACCGTTGGGTTTCTCAAGAAGTTGTTAAAGCCAATAGCCAGGAACTCCTTGAGCAGCACTGCAATCCAGAAGGAGGGCAGAGAGAAGAAGAGGAAGCTGAGGAAGGTGATGGTGTAATCAAGGCCTGAGTACTGGCGCAGTGCTGAGACGATGCCCAGGCTGATACCAATCAGGATTGCAAGGATGGTGGAGGCAACAACCAAGGTAAGGGTCTGCAGAATTGCGTTAGAGAGCAACTGGGTGACCGGAGTGCCGGCTAGGTTAGAACCGAAGTCGCACTTACCCGCGAAGCACCCTAGGATGCCGCCCACCCATTTGAAATAGCGCAGAGGGGCTGGAGTGTCCAGATCGAGGAGCGCGGTGCGCTGAGCAATAAGGGCGTCCCTATTGGGTGACTGGCTGATGCGCAGCTCTTCGAGGGGATCGCCCGCGATAGCTACGAGGTTGTAAATGAGGAAGGATGCACCGAAAAGAATAAAGACCGCGGTGATCAAACGCCTCACTGAATACATGAACATGATGAATCCTGAAAGGGTTAGGGGAAATTCGCTAAAGAAGGGGCCCTGTAGAACAGCCAGAAGGCGCGGACGCTACTGAGCGTCCGCGCCAAGTGACTCATGCAATCCACATGGATAGATGTGGCGTGACGAGGGCGGCAGGGATTATTCTGCGAAGTCCCATTCTTCGATGTTCCAGGTCAGGGGCTGCTGGCCGGGCTTGGGCTTTACACCGGTCAGGTCGCTGTTGTAGGAAGTAACCGCGATGGACTGGAAGAGGGGCAGGCCGTAGGCGTCCTTGAAGATCTCGCCGTCAGCTTCCTTCTTCAGTTCTTCAATGCGTGCCTGATCCAGGGTCACCATGATCTCGTCAGCGTTAGCGTTGACGATATCGTTGGAGTAACTGTTGAAGTTGGAGGGTGAACCTTCCTTGAAGATCTGGCCCAGGGATGAGTTGCCGATACCTGATGAAACCCAGCCGAAGATAGAAGCGTCGTAGCCGCCATCCTTACCGGTGGGCAGCAAGGATGACCACTGCTCGGTGCCTGCGTCTACCACGTCGAAGCCAGCCTTAGAAGCTGATTCCTGAATCATGGCGAAGGAGTTGACGCGGTTGGGGTTGGCAGTGTTGTAGAGGATGCGCACGGTGGGGGTCTTGCCGTCCAGCAGTTCCTTAGCCTTCTCGATGTTGGCATCCATATCATCGCTCGGGTACATATCCGAGTTGTTCTGGGCGACGGCATCATCGTAGTTCTCGGTATCTGAGGCTACGTAGAGCTGAGAGTTGAGAACTTCAGCTTCGGGGTCCATAGGCTTGATGAGGCTGTCCAGGATCTGCTGGCGGGGAACGGTCAGCAGGAAGGCTTCACGGACGTCCTTGTCTTCAAAGACACCGCCGGAGACCATGTTGAGATCCAGGTGATCGTAGGACTGGTCAGGCTGGACGGTGGTGGTGGTGTTCTCCAGCTCCTGCAGCTGGGAGACGGTGTCAACCGATGCCTGAGGAGCTACAGCGTCAACTTCGCCATTCTTTAGGGCCTGAACCTGGGAGGAAGCGTCGCCATTGACACGAAGCACTACCTCACCAATGGCGGGCTTGGTGTCACCCTGGTAATTCTCGTTAGCGGTCAGAGTGATGGACTGGTTCTCGACAACATCGGTGACCAGGTAGGGGCCGTTGCCTACAGTCAGTGCCTCATTATCAGGCATGGTGGTGGTGTTGAAGCCGGTGTTCCATGCATCTGCGATCTTCTGCAGGTTTTCGTTCTCTTCACCGGGGGTAGCGTTCTGGATGGTTTCGACCAGGGTTTCCTCGTCCAGTCCAGCCAGTTCAGCTACGACGTGAGCGGGAGTGGTGATGTTGAAGGCGCTCTCCCAGTCA
Source organism: Rothia endophytica (assembly GCF_039543885.1). Classification (NCBI taxonomy): domain Bacteria; kingdom Bacillati; phylum Actinomycetota; class Actinomycetes; order Micrococcales; family Micrococcaceae; genus Rothia; species Rothia endophytica. Next base: position 21,971 of record NZ_BAABKP010000003.1, on the reverse strand, counting down.
GCAAAAGCCTTGGGGTAGGAGAAGGTGATGCTGCGGCCGTCTTCGCCCAGCTCAGGCATACCTGCTTCACCCAGACCGGCGGTTTCACCCGCGTAATCGAAGAAGGTGACGCCCTCTTCGCCCTCTCCGTTGAAGTAGCCTGAGTAAGCTGCCCAGGCAAGCAGGAGGTCGCCCTTATCGATGTCGTTACCGTCGGACCACTTCTGGTCATCGTTGACCTTGTACGCGACCTTCATGCCTTCGCCCTCTTCGGTCATGTCGTATGAACCGAACCAGTCGTTGTGGCGAATATCGAATTCATCAGTAATGCTGTAGAAGCCACGGGTGGTCATGGCGCTAATTATGCCGTTGGTGTCCGAGTTGCCTTCAGCGGTGTCAGTGTTCAATGACGAGAAGACGTTGGTAATAGCGATGGAAGCTGACTTTGATGAGTCGGCTGAAGAATCGCCGGAAGCTGATGAACCTGAATCGGTGCTGGCACAGGCTGAGAGAGCCAGTGCCGCGACTGCTGAGAGGCTCAGAGCTGAAGTGATGCGGGTCTTACGCATGAGGTGTCTCCTTGGGTAAAGGGAATAAGGATGGTGGCTAGGGATACCCGCCCAACGGCATCCACCACGGACGACGGGCCACCTTTTGACCTACCGGGGTAGTGGTAAAGGTGTGGTGGGTAACACTTTTAGTTTCCTAAATCTTAGACCATAGTTTCCTGTGGAAAGTACAAAAATCGAAATTTCTCTTGAAAAACCTGATGTGTGTTTGTAAGGGATAGGATTTTTTGAGTAAACCCGCACGTCACACCAGTTTTGCTACTGACCAGTATTTAAAAAAACTTAACAATTGCCTGTTAGTATCAGTATGTGGTATAGATCCCACACCTGCACTTGTTGCAGCTGACAGCCCGGTGGCCTGCAGATAGGCTGGTTTGCATGTTTGTTCTCAAGACTTTTAAAGAGCTAACCCTCGAGGAGCTCAACGAGATATATCTGCTGCGTGGCTTGGTCTTTGTGGTGGGGCAAAAGATTACCGAGGAAAACGAGATCGACCGGGCTGACCGGCAAGCTTTGCACTTCTTTCACGCTAACGAGGCAGGTGAGGTGCTCGCCTATCTTCGCCTCTTTGACCTGGGTGTTTTTTCTGATGATTCCCACCCTCTTGATCCTGGTGCCTGGTCGATGGGGCGAGTGGCGGTTCACCCCGATGCCCGCGGCACGGGCTTGGGTAGAGAGCTTTTGGGTGCTGCCATCAACTGGGTGCGCACCACTACAGAGGCTCAACGCATCTCTATCAGCGCTCAGGCTTATCTCAAGGACCGTTACTACGGAGCCGCCGGGTTCAAGCAGGTGGGGGAGGACTACCTGGAGGCCGGGATCGACCACGTGCATATGGTACTAGAGCTCTAGGTGTGGGTAGATAAGCTGTAACTCCATCAAAAGAAGGGGGCCGCACCATCATGGTGCGGCCCCCTTCTTTTGAGGTTAGACCTAAAGGGTCGGGTTACTTAGTAGTGATTTTTAGCAGAGTATCACTCAGAGCAACCGGGCCAACCTCACCGGTGACGTCCTCGAACTTCACGGTGTTAGTGACCAGCACGGGGGTAACCAGCGGGTAGCCGGCTTCGGTGATAATAGCCGGATCAAAGGTAAGGAGCACATCACCTGCGGCAACCTGCTGGCCCTTCTCAACCTTCACATCGAAGCCCTTGCCAGCCAGGTTCACGGTGTCAATACCCACGTGAATCAGCAACTCAACGCCGCTATCCAGCTTGAGGCCAACAGCGTGACCCGATGACATGGTTGCGGTGACCTTACCTGCAGCAGGAGCCACCACGGTGTTACCGGTAGGTTCAATAGCCGCACCCTTGCCCAGCTTTGCTGCGGCGAAGATGGGATCGGGAACCTCAGACAGCGGAATAGCGCGTCCTTCAAGGGGAGCACTCAGAACAATTTCAGTTTCTGAATCGCTAGCCCAGGGAGCTGCGGCAGCTGAGGTTGCGGCCCCGACAGTAGCAGCAGCGGCGGGCGCAGCAACAGAAGCGGCAGGAGCAGCTGCGGGAGCTACGGCAGACTCGGTGGTGTCAGTGGTTGAAACTGCTGCCGTGCGGGCCGCATCAGACTCAGCGCGCTGGGTCTTTGACTCGTAACCGAAGATCAGTACACCAGCCATAGCACCGAAGAAGGCGATAGCAAGACCGATAGCGTAAAGCGCTGAGGGCTGCATAGCGGGGATGGAGAGCAGTGAGGTGAAAGCGAAAGCGTAGGACTTAACACCCAGTGCTGAGATGGTTGCACCACCGATGATAGCGGGAACCAGAATCAGGGGGAAGACGCGCTTGTAACGCAGAACCACACCGTAGAGGGAGGGCTCAGAGATACCGCCCAGCAGACCGGATGCGGCAGCGCCGGTAGCGGTCTGGCGCAGTTCCTTGTTGTTTTTAGCGCGGATAGCAACACCGGTGACTAGGCCAAAGACTGCGAAGTTGTAAGCGCCCATAGGAGACTGGATGAAGTCGGTGCCCATAGTCTGCAGGTTGTTAATCATGACGGCGTTCAGCGGCCAGTGCAGACCCAGGGGAACCATGAAGAGGTACAGACCGGCGATCAGACCACCGACGAGCCAGGGGGCTACCTCGTTGACGTTACCAATGACGTCCGAAATACCTAGTGCGAAGCGGATACCGATGGGGCCAACCACGAAAGCAGTCAAGGGAACCAGGATCATCACAGAAATCATGGGAACAAAGACCATGTGCAGCATGGTGGGGATGACCTTCTTAAGGAAGCGCTCAAGGGGAGCCAGTAGGGCAGCAGCGAAGAGCGGCGGGAAGATCTGACCGGTGTAGTTGAAGACGTAGAGCGGGATCTCTAGACCGAAGAAGGGAACCTGAACAACACCGTCAACGGCGATGTCCTGGAAGCCCTGGAAGGTGCCAGTCATCAGAGCAGCGGGGATAGCCGCACCAACCCACATGTTAGCGCCCAGACGCTTAGCAGCGGTTGCACCAATCATGATAGGCATGAACTGCAGGACCGAGAGAGAAGCTGCCAGCAGAATGAACCAGAAGGGGAAAGCAGCACGCCACTCGTTAAGCATGGCAGCTGCAGCTTCGGGGTCTGACAGGCGGGGGCCGTTGACGATGTCAATGTTGACAACCTGGCCGGTGAGGTCGGTGTACTGACCGAAGAAACCAAACTGCTGCAAGAAGACGATCAGGGTAAGGATCATCGAGGTACCCAGTAGCGCCCAGAGGAGGGGGCGGAAGGAATCAGACAGGACATCAAAGACGCGGGTGAGGATGCCGGGCTTGTTGCCCTCATGCTCAGTGTTAGCGTCCACAGTGCCGCCGCCTAGATTACTCATGCCGGGGAGCTTGAGCATCTCGTTGTAGACACCCTCAACCTTATCGCCCAGAACAACCTGGGTCTGGCCGGACTGCTCAATGATAGAGAGGACGCCGGGGATCTTCTCAATTTTGGTCTTATCGATAGCCGCATTGGACTGAGGGGTGACACGCAAGCGTGTGGCGCAGTGCGTGAAGTGAGAGATGTTCTCGGGGCCGCCCAGGCCCTCGAGGATGCTCTCGCCAATCTGTGAGTTATTCACGGATCTTTCCTTCGTGTGAGGTGCGGGTTGCTACCGGCTACTGCCTTCAATGGCAAAGATGAGGTGGCTTTTTAACACCAAAAAGACCTGAGCTGTATACTTTCCCCCGCCCCACAAGGAGGTAGAGCTATACTCTTCATCTTGAACTTCGGTGGAGATACACCGATGGCCTAAAGAGTTGTAAACAACCCAGGTCTTGCCTGCTTAACCAGTAACAATCCTGATGATTGAAATGAAGTTTTTCTGAGGTATGAGCCCCATTCGCATAAAACGATACTCCGCTTATGGGCGGTGTGCAAGCCTATTTTTCGGGTGGAAAGAACGCCCCACGTGGCAGAGTGGGCGGTGACTAGACCTGCTTGCATCCTGATTCGATGTGACTAGTGTATCTGAGCTCTATCTGCGGCTTCCACTGCTTCTGGGTGCTTGGCACGGAGCCATGCCCCGTGTAAACGCAGGTTAACTTCCAGCAATAAGCACCCCAAGGCGGCAGAAGCCAGAGTTACCAGTAAATATGCCCCCTGAGGCATGGAGAACTGGTGGTACCAGAGCGAAGGGGGTAGCAAGAGAACTAGAATCAGGCCTGCATACATGCCACCCACAATAGCTAGTCCCACCACCTTAAAGGGACGCAGGACGGTGCTGATGTTGTAGATGCCCATCAGCGCCAGTGCACTGAAGGTCGCTGTCTGCAGGTGCATCGTGCTCTCGCCCTGGGTTCTGCCATAGCCATTGACGAAGACCAACACGCAGGTAATCACCAACGCTGCGGGCAGTGCGAAATGTAGGGCACGTTGCAAGAAGCCGCTGACGTAGTGGCGTGTATTGGGCAGCATGGTTATGAGGAAGGCAGGCCCGCCCACAATGAGCAAATCAGCGGTGGAGTACTGGCGGGGGAGGAAGGGGAAGTTCCAGCACAGTAGACCCAGGGTAATGCCCAAAAGGATGGCGAAGGCGGTCTTAGTGAGGAAGAGATTAGTGACCCGCTCGATGTTGGCGATAATTTTGCGCCCCTCGGCAAGCACGCCCGGCAGGCGGTCAAACCTGCCATCCAACAGAATCAAACGCGAAACTGCCTTGGTGGCAGGGGCGGCATTGCCCATAGCTATGCCTAAATCGGCATGTTTCAAAGCTAGAGCATCATTAATGCCGTCGCCCGTCATAGCAACGGTGCGCCCCTGAGATTGCAAAGCCAGCACCATATTCTTCTTCTGCTCGGGTGAGACTCTGCCAAAGACGCTGTTGTTTATGGCTGCTTGTGCTAACTTTTCACCGGTTTCAGGCAGTGTAGAGGCATCAACAGCGCCGGAGGTGACATCCATACCTGCTAGACGAGCAGCAGCGGCCACGGTCCGGGGGTTGTCGCCGGAGAAAACCTTGAGATCAATGCCCTGCTCCCTAAAGTAGGCGAGGGTAGCGGGAGCCTCTGCGCGCACCTGCTCACGGAAGGTCACAAAAAGCTGGGGTGTTAGCTGAGATGGGAGCATCCGGCTTACCTTGCCCTCCTCGCGGGCGAGCGCGGGTGCATGTGCAAGCACCATAGTACGCAAGCCACTGGTGGCTAGGTGCTCAGCTGTTTGCCTAGCCGGGTGCTTGACGGGGAGCAGAGCCTCTGGTGCCCCCAGCACCCAAGCGCCTGTGTCGGCGAACTCCACAGCAGAAAAGCGAAGGGCAGAGGAAAAGGGCAGGACGCCGGTCGCTACAAGTGCAGGTACTTCACCGAAAGCGGGGTGCAGGGCGGCAGCGGTGGGGTTCGCGTTCTCATCAGCGCCAAACCAGGCTAGAGCACCCTGCCAACCCGTCACCGTGCCGGGAACGCTGATGCTCTGCCCTTCTGCTGTGAGCCGGGTGCCGACATCCTCACCCGGTGAAAGGTCAAGTGGTAGAACGCTGTTGAAGGCAACGCCGCCCTCGGTCAGCGTACCGGTCTTGTCAAAGCAGACGGTATCTACGCGGGCCAGCATCTCAACGGCGGGCTGCTCCTGAATCAGTACCTCGGTGCGGGCCAGCTTGACTGAGGCCACCGCAAAGGAAATCGTGGTCATCAGAGCTAGACCCTGGGGAATCATGGCAGCCACCGATGAGACAGAAGTAATCAGGGCATCACGCCAGGTGCCAGAATCAAGGGCCACCTGCCAGCCGCCAGCGGCCTGCATCTGCCCGTTGAGCACAATCGCGATAATGGGAACCAGCGCCCAGGTAATCCAGGTCACCACCCGCTCCATACCCGTGCGAAGCTCCGAATGAATGGTGGTGAACTCGCGAGCCTCGGCTGTAATCTTAGCGGCACGGGAGGCCGCCCCCACCGCCGTTAGTCGCACCCTACCCGAGCCGCCAATCACAGAGGAGGCCGACAGGACGCCGTCCCCCGGCTGCTTACCCACGGGGTCGTTTTCACCGGTCAGCAGGGATTCATCGAGATCCAGCCCGTCGCTGGTGAGTACCACAGCATCGGCAGGGACCTGATCCCCGCGCTTGAGCAGAACTACGTCATCGAGAACCAGCTCATCGAGGCCAACCGGTACCAGCTTGCCATCGCGTAGGGCGGTAGCCGGGTCGCGGCGTAGCAGGGCAATGCGGTCGAGCTGGCGCTTAGCAGAGAACTCCTGGGTAAAACCGATAACCACGTTGGCAATAGCAGCTAAGAGAAAGAGCGTATCAAGCCAGGACCCCACCAGAATCACGGCCAAACCACAGAGACCCAGCACCAGGTTAAACATGGTGAAAAGGTGGGTGCGAATGATGGTGGCAGTGGAGCGGGAGGTCGCATTATTCTGCGTGTTGACCAGCCCAGCGATCTGACGCTCAGCCACCTGCTGATTGCTCAGCCCACCGACTTCAAGGGCGCTGTCTGGAGGGGTACTCACATTCACGCGGTGGGGTGCAGCGGGCGTCATAAAGGCTCCTGGGGCAGAGGGACGAGGCAACAAGTGCCATACCCTACTAGCCTAGCGGGATAGAAACGTAGGGCACCTCAGCCGAGAGTATGAATTCCGCCCTGCTCACCCCTCGTCCGGGGATAGAGACCGGTCCATGAAACTATCGGCCGCTCCATCGTATGACGTTCCTGCCAGCATTTTGATGGACCAGAGGCTGGTGAGATGAGGGAAGGACGCCGGCCACGCACCTGCCTGCCCGAAGGCAGGGGAGGGGCGCGGCGGCGTCCTTCTGCAGTGTAGCTAGCGACTAGCTGGGGGCAACCTCGCCGAAGTGGCGGGCTAGGGTGCCCTCGTGGGCTTCACGCAGCTCGTTCAGGTTGATTTCAGCCTCGCCCTGGATTGCCAGAGCGTTAGACTCAGCGTCCACTACGCCAATGCGGGCGAAGGGGTAATCGCGGGCGGTGCACATGTCTTTGAAGCGAACTTCCTCGGAACGGGGTACGGATACAACCACGCGACCCAGGGACTCTGAGAAGAGCAGAGTGAAGAGGTCGATACCGTCACGCTCGGCAACCTCACCCAGACCCACGCGTGCACCCACGCCAAAGCGCAAGCAAGCCTCAGATAGGGCAGCCACTAGGCCACCTGCTGAAACGTCGTGAGCGGCATCAATCATGCCGTCACGGCTCATGTTCACCAGCATGTCGCCCAGCAGCTTCTCAGCAGCCAGATCAACCTTGGGGGGCAGGCCGCCCAGGTGACCCTTGTAGCGGGCCCACTCAGAACCATCCAGCTCATCGGCGGTGGTGCCCAGCAGGTAGATAGCCTGACCGTCGTGCTCCGGAGCCCACCCTGAGGGGGTGCGACGGGTGACATCATCCATGACACCCATCATGGCAACTACGGGGGTGGGGTTAATAGCCTGATCGCCGGTCTGGTTATAAAGCGAAACGTTACCGCCGGTCACGGGCACACCTAGTTCCATACAACCATCGGCAATACCGCGAACAGCCTCAGCGAACTGCCACATGACATCCGGATCCTCGGGGGAACCAAAGTTCAGGCAGTCAGAGACAGCCACGGGGCGGGCACCCACCGTAGCGACGTTGCGGTAAGCCTCAGCCAGGGACGCACGTGCACCCTCGTAGGGGTCCAGCTTGGTGAAGCGGGGGTTGGCATCGGTGGCCAGGGCAACACCCAGGCCGGTCTCTTCATCCACACGAATCACGCCAGAATCATCGGGCATCGACAGGGCGGTGTTGCCCTGGACGTAGCGGTCGTACTGGTTGGTGATCCAGGACTTGGAGCACATGTTGGGGGCGGCCATAAAGGCCTTGATGGCCTCGCCCAGTTCAGCGCCGGTGGGGCGGGCATCGTCCGCCTCGGAGCCGGTGAACTTATCGGCCTGCAGCCCGTCCTGCCACTCGGGGCGGGCGTAGGGGCGTTCGTAGGTGGGGCCGTCGTGGGCGACAGTCTTGGGGTCAACGTCCACGATGATCTCGCCCTGCCACTCGATGGTCAGGCGACCGGAGCCGGTAACCTCACCCAGAATGGAGTATTCAACATCCCACTTCTTCATGATGTCTTCGAAGCGGCTTAGGTTCTCGGGAGTTACGACGGCCATCATGCGCTCCTGGGACTCAGACATGAGAATCTCGCCCGGGGTCAGGGTGGGATCACGCAACAGAACCTTGGTGAGATCAACGTGCATACCGCCGTCACCGTTAGAGGCCAGCTCGGAGGTTGCGCAGGATATACCCGCGGCGCCGAGGTCCTGAATGCCCTCAACGATGGAGTTCTTGAAGAGCTCTAGGCAGCACTCAATCAGCACCTTCTCAGCGAAGGGGTCGCCCACCTGAACGGCGGGGCGCTTGGAGGGCTTGGTGTCGTCGAAGGACTCTGATGCCAGAACTGAAGCGCCGCCAATACCGTCGCCACCGGTGCGGGCACCGAAGAGGATGACCTTGTTGCCGGTGCCCGAAGCGTTAGCGGTGCGGATGTCCTCGTGGCGCATGATGCCCACAGCCAGGGCGTTGACCAGGGGATTGGCCTGGTAACACTCGTCGAACTCAACTTCGCCGCCGATGTTGGGCAGGCCCAGGGAGTTGCCGTAGCCGCCCACACCGGAAACAACGCCGGGCAGGACGCGGGCGGTGTCGGGGTGATCAATCGCACCGAAACGCAGGGGGTCCATGACGGCCACGGGGCGTGCACCCATGGAGATGATGTCACGCACGATACCGCCCACGCCGGTTGCTGCACCCTGGTAGGGCTCAACGTAGGAAGGGTGGTTGTGGGACTCAATCTTGAAGGTAACGGCCCAGCCGTTGCCGATGTTAGTCACGCCGGCGTTCTCGCCGATGCCCACCATCAGGTCCTTCTTCATCTCGTCGGTGACCTTGGCGCCGAACTGCTTGAGGTGCACCTTGGAGGACTTGTAGGAGCAGTGCTCCGACCACATGACCGAGTACATGGCCAGCTCAGCGGCGGTGGGGCGTCGCCCTAGAATCTTCTTGACGTCCTCAAACTCGTTCTCCTTGAGGCCCAGCTCAGCCCAGGGCAGCTCGGTATCGGGGGTAGCAGCGGCGTGCTCAACGGTGTCGAGGTTAAACTTCTTTTCGCTCATTAGTACATAAATCCTTTAGAAACCAGCGCTTAGGCGCCCACGAGCTTGTTGAGAACAGAGGTGAAGACGCCCAGACCGTCTGCGCCACCGCGCAGGGCAACGGTGCCAAAACCTGAGGACGAGGGGCCAAAGCCCGGCTCCACAGCGTGCTCGGGGTGGGGCATCAGGCCCACCACATTGCCGCGTTCATTTGAGATTCCGGCAATATCGTTGCGCGACCCGTTGGGGTTGACATCAACATAGCGGAAGACCACACGGTTCTCAGCTTCAAGTGCTTCAAGAGTTTTGGCATCAGCGACGTACTGGCCGTCCTGGTTCTTCAGGGGCACGACGATGTCCTGCCCAGTCTCAAAATCACTGGTCCAGAAGGTCTGGTTGTTCTCAATGCGCAGGGTCTGATCACGGCAGATGAACTTGCGGTGATCATTCTTAATCATGGAACCGGGCAGCAGGTGGGTTTCGGTCAGAATCTGGAAACCGTTGCAGATGCCCAGCACGGGCAGGGGGTTTTCGCTGGCCTGAGCGGCCTCTACTACCTTGCTCATGACCGCTGCCTTGGCGGCAATAGCGCCGGCACGCAGGTAATCACCATACGAAAAACCGCCGGGGACGATGACGGCATCTACATCGTGGAGGTTTGCCTCATCGTGCCACAGCGGTACGGGTGTGCCACCGGCTAAGCGGATAGCGCGGCTTGCGTCGCGGTCATCCAGAGTTCCGGGGAAAGTGATAACACCGACGCGCACACCTGCTAGAGCGCCATCGGGGGTGTCTTGTGAGAAGTCCCCCACCAGGGGCACTTCGTGAGCTGCAAGTGACTCTGCCATAGGTCTTAGTCCTCCAGAGCTTCGACGTTCACAACGTCTTCAATCACGGGGTTAGAGAGCAGCTCTTCAGCGGCCTGACGTGCCTGAGCTAGAAGTTCCTCGGTCACTGCGCCCTCAACGGTGAGCTCAAAACGCTTGCCCTGGCGGACGTCGGTAAAATTCGACAATCCGATGCGGGGGAGCTCGTTCGCAATAGCCTTACCCTGGGGGTCTAGGATTTCGGGCTTGAGCATAACATCAACAACAATACGGGCCATGAATGGGCACTCCTTGGGTGCTGGAATCTATATAGAGCCAGGTCTCATTTTACACAGTAAAGGTGGTGCCCAGCACTCTAGGGGTGCGAGTCGAGCGGCCCGTGGGAGGGTGCTCTACCCCGGATGTGAACGAAATTGCTTTTGCTGTCTGGTCCACCCCCCACCGGTTGAGGAAAAAACCGGCCCAGATTTAGGCGGCAGCACCGTTGTGAAAGTGGGCGCTATCTTCACCAGGATGGATATGACAACTACTGGCCAAATCTCAGCAAAAGGCCCTGCTCAACATGAGGGCTAATAAAGCTTCTTGAAACTCTGCAGGGAATCACGCGATTCAGTGGTGCGGTTCGTCAACACAGCGGCAAAGCGCTCTACCTCCTCAGGAGTGAACCAAAGACCGGGCTTACCCTCCACGGGGGTGAGCCCGCCTTCTTCTACCCAGCTCAGCACCGAGTACTCGTTAACACCCAGCTGCTGGGCTACCTGCATAATATTTAGTTCGGTCATGGGTTTCTCCTTTTCCTAGAATGACGGGGGCCAGGGCCCCCAGGGACTAGACCGCTTGCCGGCCTGCAGGGGCTGGCAGTGCGGCGTTCAGCTGAGCAAGAAGCTGCTGACGCAGCTGCACCGATTTTGCAGCAAAGGCACGCTGGGTGCGGGTATAAGCCAGCTTGCCCTCGGCGGTTTCAATCTTGACCGGCTCATAGCCCCAACTCTGAAGATCATAGGGTGCTGCTTTCATATCCAGCTCCCGTATCTCCCAGGCCAGGTCAAAGCAGTCCATCAGTAGCTCTGAACTAATGAGCGGTAAGAGTTTGTAGGCCCACTTATAGATATCCATATTGGCGTGTAGGCAGGCTGGTTGCTCCATGTCACGCTGGGTTTGACGGGTAGGTTGCAGCTCGTTGAATGAGCGCGCCTGGGGCATGAAGAAACGGAAAGCATCAAAGTGGGTGCAGCGAATATTGTGGCTTTCAACCACCGCATCGGTGCCGTCGGCTCCTAGGCGCAAGTCAAGGTAGTCGTGGCGGATGTTGTTCTCAACCGACTTGTAGGCCATGGCCCATTCGTGCAGACCAAAGCAGCCAAAGAAGCCGGGCTGGGCGGCTGTTTTGCCCAGGATGATGCGGGTGAAGTCAACAGCCGAGGCGCGTTGAGTGGCGAATGCGTCAAGATCAACGGTCATTGCGGTGCCCTCGCTGGCTAGGCGAGCTGCCTCGTCCGCATCTAACCCACCGGCGAGCAACTCAGTCTCGGTGGCAGGGCGGTAAAACTTCCAGTCAGCGCGGCTGGCGGCGTCCAGCAAGATGACGTCGGCGCCCGGGTGCCAGCGCATGAACTGACCGGGCTTGAGGGTGTAGTAGGTGAAGAGAAAGTCTTCTACCGGGTGCTTCTCACCCCGCTCGCGCCGCTGAGCAAAGGGCAAGGCATAGCGCCCGGAACGCTCCTGGTGCGCTCGCTCTAAAACCTGCCACTGCTGCGCTGGGAGAATCTGCATGGGCACCATTCTACCGAGGTACAAAAAACCCGTGTAGCTAGCAGAAGCGCCAGCCACACGGGCTACTGGTGCAGGTCTCTAAACCCTAGCGGCCGGTGCCGCCGTAAACGGTGGCTTCCTGCTCAGCGTCCAGACCGAAAGCGGTGTGCACAGCGCGTACAGCTTCATCAAGGTGATCAATATCAGTGATGACCGAGATGCGGATTTCGGAGGTTGAAATCATCTCGATGTTCACCCCGGCTTCACGCAGGGCATCAAAGAAAGCGAAGGAAACACCGGGGTTAGCCTTCATGCCTGCACCCACCAGGGAGAGCTTGCCAATGGAATCGTTGTACTTGATCTCTTCAAAACCAAGCTCAGCCTTGTGGTTGGTTAGCACCTCAACGGCTTTGCCGCCCTGCGCCTGGTCACAGGTGAAGGAAATATCAGTGACATCAGAGCGGTCGGTTGAAACGTTCTGCACGATCATGTCCAGGTTGACGTTGGACTCGTTGAGCAGCCCAAAGACCTTAGCCGCCGAACCGGGCACATCGGGAACACCAACAACGGTGACCTTAGCCTGGCTACGGTCATGGGTGACACCAGAAATCAGTGGCTGTTCCAAGGGGATCTCCTTTAGGTTTTCAAACTCAAATTCTTCGGGGTTATCGGGGATGACGATGGTGCCCTCATTCTGAGAGAAAGAGGAGCGCACGTGCAGTTTCAGGTTGAAACGGCGGGCGTATTCCACGGAGCGCAGGTGCAAAATCTTAGCGCCGTTAGCTGCTAGCTCAAGCATCTCTTCACTGGTGACAGTGTCCAGTTTACGGGCTGATGGGACCACACGGGGGTCTGCTGAGTAGACGCCGTCCACATCGGTGTAGATTTCGCAGACATCAGCGTCCATAGCGGCAGCTAGTGCGACGGCAGTGGTGTCGGATCCGCCGCGGCCCAGGGTGGTAATGTCCCCGGTCTGCCGGTTCATCCCCTGGAAGCCAGCAACAATAGCGATGTTGCCTTGAGAAATTGAGGTTTGGATGCGGTTGGGGTTGACCTCAACGAGACGTGCAGAGCCGTGCACACCGTCAGTAATCATGCCAGCCTGTGAGCCGGTGAAGGACTGCGCTTTAGCGCCTAGAGAATTCACTGCCATTGCCAGCACTGACATGGAGATGCGCTCACCGGCGGTCAGCAGCATATCGAGTTCACGGGAGGGGCCGGGCGCCCTGCCGGTGACCTCCTCTGCCACATCTAGAAGGTCATCGGTGGTGTCGCCCATCGCAGATACAACCACAACGACGTCATTGCCAGCCTTCTGGGTGTCCACGATGCGGCGGGCTACGCGTTTAATGCCGTCTGCATTCGCGACAGAAGACCCACCAAACTTTTGGACAATCAGGCTCATTGAACTTCTCCAATACCGTTGTGATACTTACCGGCTGATTTTCCGGTTGAGTCAATGTTACGTGTGGTGGCCGTTTATGAACTATTTTTGCTCACATAACGGTAATGCTACGCACGTGACGGCAGAAGCCGCCGGGGCTGTCGGGGCGGCGGGTGCTTGCCCGAGCGCGGAGCATGGGCTACCTTGTACAACAGGCGGGCCCCACCGCCTCGCGCCCGGTTTGGAGCCCTAGCCTCCCGCCCAACGGCGCCAAGGGATGAGTAATCTCTGGGGTTGATACTGGTTTTCCGACTGGAGAAGCAGGCTAGGGGTGCAGAAAAGTCGATGTACCAATGACTCAGAATAAGAACTTCAAAACCCTGGTGCGCGCCCGCATGGCAGAAACCGGGCTGAACTACACGGCCGCCCGGGCGCTCGTCCTCACTGAGAAAGCTGAACAGGCGCGGGCCGCAGAAGCCGAACACCGCACCGTAGTGGGCCGATTTTTCAAGGACGGCGCGCTCACCAGCTTCCCCGCTAAACGCAAGGCGAGGGCTCACGTGCTGCTCTACCTGGTTAACTACTTTGACCCCGGGGTGGAGTACAGCGAGAAGCAGATTAATGAAACCCTGAAGGCTTTCTGGCCCGATTTTGCTTACCTGCGCCGCGAACTGGTGGACTACGGGTACCTGAAGCGCAATGACCTGACCGGGGTGTACTGGCTGACCAAACTGGCCCCGGATCGCTGGGAAACCGTGCTACACGCCGAGGCCCCGGAATGGGAAAGCATCTGGCTACCTGCCTACCTGAACGGGGACGTCCCGCGTTTCACGCTCAAACAACGGGGGTAAGCCCCGTGAGTCTTAGACAACGAATATTGACTAACCGTGCACAGGGCTCAGCGGAAGGAGACACTACGGCTCAACGGGTTCTGCTGTTAGGGATTTTTGTCTCAGCAGCCGGTGCCTCCCTGGCCTCCATCGGCTTTTCCTTGCTGGCAGCCCAGAGCGGGCAGTCTTCGCTTCTTGCTGCGGTACTGGCAGCTAACCTGGTGCCGACGGTTCTTTTTGGTCTGGTCGGCGGGCATATCTCTGACCGCTATATGGCATGGTGGTGGTGGCCAGCGTCCTTGGTGCTTGCCGCTGTCATCACGCTACTGATGGCGATAACGCTTGATTGGGTGGTGATCATTGCTGGTTGCGCTCTCATTAGCTCCTGTGCTGCCCTGGTTGGCCCGGTAGCTCATAAACTGGTTGCCCACTATTCCGCTAATTCTGCGCGCACGGGCTCGCAGCTTGCTGTGGTTCAGGGGGCAGCGGGAGTGCTGGGAGTCGCGGCAGGTGGAATGAGTTTCGGAGCCGGCGCCCTACGCACCATGCTGGTTATTGATGCCATCGCTATGCTGCTCTTAGCGTTAGTCGGTGTGATGCTGGCCCGGCAGGGAGCGCTGGCGCGGGATGAGCGCCCGCACAAGATTCAGCTCACCCAGGGGCTGCGGCTCCTTAGCTCCCCGCGTGCGTTTGGGAGCCTGGGCCTCCTGCTGATTATCACTACCGTCACCAGTACCTCCCTGGATGACGTCTCTGGCATCTTTGCCCTGACACGCGACCTGGGTCTTTCACCCACGCAGTATGGTTTCGCATCAGCCTCCTGGGCCGTGGGGATTGTGGCAGGTAGCTGGCTGGGCAGTTGTATTACTGAAAAACCCCTGGTCTACTACCCTCTGGTAGCCCTTCCTATTGGACTGGCTATCGGCGCGGTAGGGCTCCTTCAGCCGGGGTTTACCACTATTATGGTGCTCTTCGCTGCTGGTGGGGTAGGTAATGGGGCCTTTAACGCGCTGACTAACCGGGTGATTCTCTCGTCAGTGCCTGAGCACCAGCAAGGCCGTGCCTGGGCTGGCTTCCGCTGGATTGTCTACGTCTGTCTGCTCAGTGGCTACGCCCTGGGAGCTGCGTTGGGTTCACAGTATGCACTGCACCTCATGGCCTACGGCGGTAGCGCCCTAGTGCTTTCTGCGCTGGCAAATGTCCTAGGACGCGTTGTTCTTGCCCGTGGGGGATGTGAATAGCCGTAGGTGGTTAGGTCCAGGGGTTGACGTAGGTTTTGCCGGGAATCGGTGGAATGGTAGGTGCTACCGTACGCAGGGGCGTTTTCTTGAGCTCATCGAGCTTCTGCTCGTAAGCCTCACGGCGTTCCTGCGCTTGCCCTGCTTCACCGCTAGTATCAGCCTCTTCGGTTTCTGGGGCGCTCAGCCCTTCTTCGGCTTCAAAGGCTGCGGCCGCTACCCGCTCGGCGCGTTCTTCGGGCGATAGCTCGCCGGGCACCGGCTGTGCAGGTGCCTCTTCTGCCGGTAGGTCCTGGGTGACTTCTTCTTGAGCTTCCAGCCCGGCTTCTTCCACCTCTGCTTCTAGCAGGGGGCCATTGAGGTCAGACTGCTCACCGCGCGGTGGCTTGTGCTGATCCGTATCCTGCTGATTCTCCGGGGCATTAGAGTCTGCGCCTAAATCGTCAAACATCGAACCGGACCAGCGGGTACGTGGCTTGCTTTCAACCTCCTCGGCTAGCTTCTGCTGAGCTTCCTTTTCGATGGCAGCTTCGAAATCCTGGGCAGAGTTATCGGTGAGGGCGCGGTTGCCTTCGCTGATTACGCGCCGCCCCTCTAGGGCTCGTCCCAGGGTAATTTCATCGGCGTACTCAAGATCGCCGCCCACCGGCAGACCGGAGGCCAGGCGGGAAACCCTAATGCCAATGGGCACCAGAAGACGCGAGAGGTAGGTGGCGGTTGCCTCGCCCTCAAGGTTGGGGTCCATAGCAAGAATCAGCTCGTTGATGCGTTCATCGGAAAGCCGTGCCACGAGTTCACGAATGCGCAACTGCTCAGGGCCGATACCCGCCAGGGGGTTAATGGAGCCACCGAGTACGTGATAGCGGCCGGTAAAGGAGCGGGTGCGCTCAATGGCAACAACGTCTTTAGACTCTTCGACCACGCACAGGGCTGTGACATCACGGCTCTCGTCCCTGCAGATTGCGCAGAGCTTGGTCTCAGAGACGTTGCCGCAAATCTCGCAGAAGCTCACGGTCTTCTTCACCCGTGTGATGGCATCGGTGAGTTTCTGCATCTCTTCTGCCTCAGCGTCGAGGATGTAGAAGGCAATGCGCTGGGCAGATTTAGGGCCTACACCGGGCAGCCTGCCCAGCTCGTCAATGAGGTTTTGAACGGCGCTTTCGTACACAAAAAATCCTTAGGGTAGGGGCAGCTTAGGAGGGCTGGTGCAGGGGCTGCTCACCGATGACCTTGCCGCCCAAAATTTTCTCCACCGCTCGTTGCCCAATGAGGGTGCTCGACTCAAGCGCTACATCCTCGTCGCTGGGGGCGAAATCTTCGTCAGCCTGGGGCTCCTGCGGCTTTTCTGGCTGTTGCTGAACTGCCCGCTGGCCTGCAGCGATATGCGCTGCGTGGCGTTCGCGGAAGGAGAGCTTGCCGCTCTTCTTCTCGGTTTTCTCGGGCTTTTCTTGCCCGGACGCCGAGCGAGGGGCGGCAGTTTCAGGGGAAACATAGCCTACTCCCGCGACATACTCGGGTTCAGGCTCTGGGGCATCATCAAAATAACCGCCCTCGTAGCCTGCGTACTCGTGCGCCAGAGGGGCGCCCTGCGTAGAGGCTCCCGGTGTCTGTTCCGCAGGTTCGGGGTTGTCTGACTGGTTGATATCAGCATTATTGGTTTCCTTATGCCCGGCTTCGGCCAGACCATCAGAGACCGGTACCGGTTCGGTAGATACAGCGTGCCCGCTGCCCTCTACAGTCTGCTGATCTGAACCTTCATGAGCTGAAACTGTTGGTTCAGTGCCCCGGTTTTCGTGAGCCTGATCCTCTGCCTTGGCTTGGTCGGCATCAGGGGTTGACCCATCAGAGTCCTCTTCATCGGCGTCCTCGGTGACATCGGGTGCCAGGGACATGCTTCGTCGCTCCGCGGACCCCCCTGAAGAGGGGTGGTGGGCCTTAGCCAGTTCCACCGGGTCAACATCACCCTTGATGACGCGCAGGTGCGGGGTAGTAGGCGGGTTAGGGTCCTCGCGGGGAACCTCGGTGCCACCCTGCGCTGACGCCGCGGACTGCTCATCTTGCCCGCCGTCCTGAGCAGGTGCCGAGCCAGCGGGGATAGGTGCAACGTTCCAGGAGGTAACAGGTTTGTTCCAGTCGTCCTGGCTCCAGGCAGGAGGCGCTTCACTGCGGGGCTGACCGTGGGAAGCCCACGCCTGCTCACCGCCGCGCGGCCCCTCAGCAATAGGCACAGCCTGCTGCGGGGTGCTCGGCGCAGGGGTATTGCTATCACCGGCTGGTTGTGGGCCGCGGGCTGGGGCGTCTGTGCCCCCACCGGGCTTCTTGACCTCGCCACGAATCTGAACCTGCAAATCGAGTACGGTCTGCAGGGCCTTTTGTAGCTGCGGCAGATAATCCTTGACCTGGCGAAGCACTGCAATTTCGGCACGAATAAAGAGCGCACCTTGTTCGAACCGCACCGGCTCGCACTTCTCAAAGCCAGCACGCGCAAAGGCAGAGGGGATTTTAGCTAGCACGTCGTTCCAGGAGTTAGCCACCAAATCTACGGTGTTCTCACCGCTTGCCCCGGAGGTCACCTGCCGGGGAGCTGGCCGCTGGGGAGCTGCCTGGTACCTCGCGCCGGGCTTGCCTGTTGTCTGCCCGCCGTTGACGAGCGGGGCGGCAGCGAGTGGAGCGCTCGCGAGCGGAGCAGGTGCCTGCTGAAGGGGGGCCGCATTAGGAGGGGTAGGTTCTGGGCTGCGCTGCGCAGCTGCTGCCGACGCGGCGGCTTCTTGCATCGCCCGGGGCTCCTGCTGAGCTGTCTGTTGCTTGAATACCTGCCCTCGGGCCGGTGTAGTAAAAGTTCCGCTGGCTAGCTTACGTTCTAGCTGGTCCAGGCGGGCAGCGAGGGAGGCCGCTGAAGAATCAGTGGCAGCTACCAGGATGCGGGCGCAGAGAAGCTCCAGGTGTAGCTGGGGATTGACCGCCCCGCTCATTTCGTTGAGTGCATCATTAGTAACGTCTGCTGCACGGGTTAGTTCGGCGGAGCCCAGCTTCTCAGCTTGCGCGCGCATGCGTTCTAGCTGATCCTCTGCCATGCCACGCAGAATCGAGGCGGCTGACCCCGGCACCGCTTTGATAATAATGAGATCGCGGAAGCGTTCTAGCAGGTCCTCGACAAAGCGGCGGGGATCTTGGCCAGTCTGAATGACGCGGTCTACAGCGGTGAAAACCGTGCCAGCGTTGCCGGAGGTGAAGGCGTCAATGACGTCATCGAGTAGCTCACCGTGGGTGAAGCCCAACAGGGCAACAGCCAGATCATAGGAGATACCCTGCCCTTCTGTAGCACCAGCCATGAGCTGATCCAGGATAGAGAGTGAATCACGTACAGAACCGCCACCGGCACGCACTACCAGGGGGAGGACGCCATCAGCTACCTGCACGCCCTCTTGAGCGCAGAGCTGCTGAAGGTAGGCGCCCAGGGTTTCGGGTGGCACGAGACGGAATGGGTAGTGGTGGGTACGCGAACGAATGGTGCCCAGAACCTTGTTGGGTTCGGTGGTCGCAAAAATAAACTTGATGTGTTCCGGAGGTTCTTCCACAATCTTGAGCAGGGCGTTGAAGCCCTCGCGGGTGACCATGTGCGCCTCGTCAATAATAAAAATCTTGTAGCGGTCACGTACCGGGGCGAAGGTGGCACGTTCACGCAAGTCGCGGGCGTGGTCCACACCGCCGTGGGAGGCGGCGTCCATTTCTATAACGTCGAGGGAACCGCCGCCGTCTCGCGAAAGTTCCTTGCAGGATTCGCACTGCCCGCAGGGGGTGGGTGTGGGGCCTTCTGCGCAGTTGAGGCAGCGTGCCAGAATGCGGGCGGAGGTGGTTTTACCGCAGCCGCGCGGGCCCGAGAAGAGGTAAGCGTGGTTGACGCGGTTCTTTTCTAGGGCGGTTGAGAGCGGTTCGGTGACGTGCTCCTGCCCGATGACGTCGGCAAAGGACTCAGGGCGGTAACGGCGGTACAGCGCAGTGCTCACAACAAAACCTTCCTAGGGATGCGTAAAAAGCTCACGCCGCAGGGGTCATGCGGGGATTCGCATCCGGCGCGGGCATGCTCTTAACAGTGTAGTGCTGGTGACTGACATTATAAGAACCGGGGTAAACCGCCCCAGTAGGTTTTGGGCAAAATAAGACCCCCTACGCACCCGTCAGAGCCCAGATACCCTTGCTGCCTTCCGGCCCTGGGGGAGTTTTCCAAGATAACGCCACGTAAGGGGCACCCATTACTGTACCGTAAGCCCCTAGAAAACACAAAAGGAAATTCACCTCGTTGCCCATACTCGCTGAGCGTGTCTGTGAGTATGAATCTGGGCTAGATTTGCGGTGACGCCTAACCTTGGGTAGACTTCTATCTGTTGTCTTTCGTGAAGCTGTTTTCAGCTAAGCAACACGCCTGGAGGATTCGCCTAGCGGCCTATGGCGCACGCCTGGAACGCGTGTTGGGTTCACGCCCTCGGGGGTTCAAATCCCCCATCCTCCGCTGACCGGCTCGGACGCCCACTTGTCTCGAGCCGGTCTTTTTTTACCCAAAAAGCCAGGGGCTAAAGCAAACGTTCAACCCCGCGGCGGGTCAGTTCTAGGATGAGGGGAGCGGGCGTGAGAGCTTGCTCCAGTTGTACCAGCCGTAGAGGCTATTGGCGATAAAGCCGGCGTACATAGCCATGATGGCTAGGTTGCCCCCACCATCCACCGTGGACCAGAGGTAAATCTGCACCGCGTTGAGCACTAGCCAGCCCACCCACTGCTCACGGAAGCGGAAGACCATGAGAATCTGCGCCATTACCGCGATGATTGTTGTGAACCCATCTACGTACGGCTGATTTGATCCCCACTGGGTCAAAAGATAGCCGTAGCCCCATGTCAGAAGCCCAAGGATAAGCAGTGCAAGCCCTATCTGGGGCAGGCTAAGGCGCCGTGTAATTACGTCACGCGGCTCATCCTCAAGGGTGGAGGTAGCTACGCGCTGTGCCCGTGATTTTTCAACCCGCATATTTTTGCGCCATATGTAGAGGCCCCAGAACTGGGTGATCACATAGAAAGCCGCGATGGTAATTTCACCGATGAAGTAGGCCTGAAAAGCCAGAATCAGGTAGGGAACATTCTGGATGACCCCAAAGAAATAGTTTGAAATTCTGCCCTTGCCCACCAGAATCACGCAGATCATGCCTGCAACAGCAGTAACGGCGCTCAGCCAGCCCTCAAAAACTGTGGTGCTCACCAGAATTTGTAGACCAATCAGCGTAGCGAAGAAGACTTTCTCAAAGGGGGTATAGCCCGTAAAAAGGTCGGTGTGCACAGCCCGGATGGTGCGGGCTAGAGGGTTCTGTGGGTGCGCAGGGGCGGTGACAAGGGGCATGAATAGCTCCACGGTGTGAAAGGGGGTGGGTCAAAGAAAGTTAAGCCAGAAGGGGGCTGACGGCGGCCTTGGCTTGTTCGTAGCGTTCTGCGTAATCAGAGCCGTCCAGCATCACTAGCCGGTCTGTTAGCCCCGCTAAGCGGACTTCATGCAGCATGCGCTGGGAAATATCGTTGAGGTAGTGATCTGACGTATTGGTCTCGGATCGGAAACCGTCACGGGTGTAGTTGGCGGAGCCTACCGGCGGTATGAAGAGAATGAGGTCCCAGCGGGCTTTAGCGATGAGGGAATCAGCCATGGGAAGCAAGGACTGGTAGTCGGCGGACGAGAGCGCGCTAGCGGGGTCTTCTGCACTCATCTGAGCGTAGGCCTTGGCCACCATAGTGTCGGTATCCATGAGTGCCAGCCCGCGGTTGCCGGGGTTGTCAATGGTTTCCCGGTTGAGATTGAACTGGCCGGTGAATACGTTCTGGTAGTCCAGCAGGTCATAATCTTCGTCGCGAATATTAGCTTCCACCTGATAGCTGCGCGCGTACTCAAAGAGGCTTATTCAAAAGGGGTCTTCTGGTGAAGCAAGATCAGCTCACCAGAGACCCCTCTCGCCCGGTCTCATAAAAGGCTATGAGGAGGAATCGAGCTTAACCAGGGAGAGGTCAAATTCAAGCGTAATTTTATCGGCAACCATTACGCCGCCGTTATCAAGCACCTGGTTCCACTTAAGTCCCCAGTCTTTACGGTTAATACGGCGGGTTCCCTCTAGGCCAGCGCGCGTGTTACCGAAGGAGTCTTCGCTAATACCGGTGAGTTCTAGCGGAATTGAGATAGCCCGCGTAACCTCACGGATGGTAAGGTTTCCGGTCACGATAAAAGCGCCTTCATCAATTTCATCAACAGTCGTTGAGGAGAAGGTGATCGTAGGGTAGGTTTCAGCATCAAAGAAGTCAGCACCCATCAAGTGCTGGTCCCGATCACCGCTACGGGTTTCGAGGCTGTCGACGTGAAGCACAATATTTACTTCGCTTTCACCCTGCCCGACATCTTTAATATTGGCCTTACCTTCAAATTGACCAAATTCGCCACGTACTTTAGTGACCATTGCGTGACGAGCTGAGAACCCAAAACGGGAGTGCTGAGCGTCAACATCCCATTGTCCGATGAAATCCGGATTCATAATCTAATTTAATTCTTTCGTTTTAGGGTTCGCGTTTAATTTAGGTTTACGCAGCTTTTAAATTCTAGGTCTTACTTGGGACAACAGGTACAGGTAAGACATCAAAAATCTGCATGTAATTATAACAATATAAACCGCTTCTCCCCTACCTGTAAATACACTGAGACGTACTGAGGCTTATTCAAAAGTAGGAACACACCCACACCCCACCAACTAGACAACGGCCCCACCAGCGGCAAAAATAAGAGGATTAAATCACTACAAATAACCTCAAGCCATACCGGAAGAACCGTTGCTCC
>NZ_BAABKP010000002.1:0-364971 GCF_039543885.1 Rothia endophytica | reverse complement strand
ATACTCTCTGCCAGGATGCGGTCTTCCACGAGACGGACCACACGGTCCTTCGCCTCCTGATCAAACTTCTTCGGCATGTTCCAAATTTTCCCATCTACTCAAACGGAACAAAACCTGGGGCACTTCATCTCCAAGAGCTGTGGGGTAGCACCCTGAACGGATGTCTTCCATAACTTTAGGGTGGCTAGCGCCTGTATGCTACTAGACAGGCTAACTGTTACGACATGTTTTAAGGCTCACCGCTGACCCGCTTAATGAGAAACTAGGAACTATGACGTTAGCAGGCAGCACCCACCGCACTATTGAGCAGACCATTGCAGATGAACTGGGGATCAAACTTACCCAAGTTCGGGCCGCTGTACAGCTGCTGGATAACGGGTCTACAGTGCCTTTTATCGCTCGTTATCGTAAGGAAGCTACGGACGGCCTGACCGATGTGCAACTCCGTGCTCTGGAGGAGCGACTGCGTTACCTGCGGGAGCTTGAAGAACGCCGCGAAGCTATCGTGCGCACTCTGCACGAGCGGGCGCTTTTGACCGATGAGCTGGGGGAAGCCCTCGTCGCTGCAACCACAAAAAATGAGCTTGAAGCGCTCTATGCCCCCCACAAAACTAAGCGTAAGACCCTAGCCTTCCTGGCACGGGAAGCTGGCATGGAGTCCCTGGTGGAGGACCTGCTGGAAGTGCCTTTCGCTTCTGCCTACGATATCGCTCAGGCCTATGTTGAGCCCGAGCTGGCCGATGCTGAACCGGGCACCGTCGAGCACGTGGTTGCTCACGCTGACAATGCGCTAGAAGGTGCCCGCGCCATCCTGTTAGAAGCTGCTTCGACCGACGTCGCCCTTGCTACTACCCTGCATCAGCGTTTTATCCGCCGCGGGGTAGTAACTGCCCGGCTCGTGCCCGGCCAGGAGGTGGCCGGGGCCAAATTCAGTGACTACTTTGAATTCAGTGAAGAGATTCGCCGCATCCCCTCTCACCGAGTGCTGGCGCTACTGCGCGCCGAAAAAGAGGGGGCAGTTAAGATCAACATCGACGTGGACGTGCTGCCCCCAGCCAAATCCAAACTGACCGGTGCTGCCCGCGAAGCAGCCGAAATTCTGGCAGAAGAATACGACCGCGAACGCAGCTGGTATGAACGCACCGTCGCGGAGTCTCTTGGTATTGGCGCCCAGGTGCTCAACATGGTTTCTGATGAGGAGCGCGTGGTGGGTTGGCTGACAAAGACGGTACGCCTTGCCTGGCGTCAGCGCCTTTTGCCGCGTCTGGCCGGGCAGGTGCGTACTGACCTGTTTGAGCAGGGGCAGAAGGACGCCATCGGGGTCTTTGCTTCTAATCTGCGAGATTTGCTCTTGGCGGCCCCTGCAGGAGAGCACCCCACCCTGGGCCTGGACCCGGGCTTGCGCACCGGGGTCAAAGTAGCGGTAGTGGATGGCACCGGGCAGGTGCTAGAGACCTGTGCTATTTACCCGCACGTTCCACGCAACCAGTGGGAGGATGCTCTAGCGCGCCTGGAAGATTTAGTTAAACGGTACGGGGTGCAGTTAATTGCCATTGGTAACGGAACGGCCTCACGAGAAACCGACCGCCTGGCAGCTGATCTGCTGAAGCGCCTGACGTCCGCGGGTGTCAGCGGGGTGCAAAAGGTGACGGTCTCTGAGGCAGGCGCCTCGGTTTACTCGGCCTCCGAGCTTGCCTCGGTGGAGCTACCTGACCTGGATGTATCCTTGCGCGGTGCTGTCTCTATTGCCCGCCGTCTGCAGGACCCGCTGGCTGAGCTGGTCAAGATTGATCCGCAGTCCATCGGTGTGGGCCAGTACCAGCACGATGTTTCACCTGCAGCTCTGGGCCGTGCCCTGGACGCCGTGATTGAGGACTGCGTGAACGCCGTGGGTGTGCTGGTTAACAGTGCCTCACCAGCCCTGCTGGCGCGTGTGGCTGGTTTCAACCGCACCATTGCCGAGAACATCGTGGCCTACCGTAATGAGAACGGTCCCTTTGCCAGCCGCCAAGACCTACTCAACGTGCCTCGCCTGGGCCCCAAAGCCTTTGAACAGGCAGCCGGCTTCGTGCGCATTATCGGCGGCACCGAACCTCTGGACGCCTCTGGTGTGCACCCCGAAGCCTACCCGGTCGCCCGCGCCATCCTGGCGGACGCCGGTGCCTCGGTCGGTGCGGTGGATGAAGCAGCCCTAGCGCAGCTAAACCCCGCCCACTACGTCACCGACACCCTGGGCCTACCCACCATCACCGACATTTTTGCTGAACTCGCCAAACCCGGCCGCGACCCGCGTCCTGTTTTCAAGACCGCTCAATTTGCCGAAGGCATTGAAAGCATCAGCGACCTAGCGCCCGGAATGATCCTCGAAGGCACCGTCTCTAACGTTGCCGCCTTCGGAGCTTTCATAGATATCGGGGTGCACCAAGATGGCCTGGTACACGTCTCGCAGATGAGCCGTAGCTTCGTCTCTGACCCTCATACCGTGGTCAAATCCGGTGAAGTGGTGCGCGTGCGCGTGGTGGAGGTAGACCCCAAACGCAAACGTATCTCCTTGTCCCTCATGCTAGAAGACAAACCCGCACCGGCACGCAAGCGCCGCTAAGTTCATCTGGGATTTATCAAAAGTTAGACCCAACCGCTGATTAGCATAGCAAGGGCGAGCTGACCCTCTCGCCCGGTTCGCTTCGCTCACAAGGCGATTCATGCCAGCCCCATGCCAGCTCGCCCTAAGCTACACTAACCCGCGGTTAAGCCCGACTGCACGTATAGAAGTTCACCGTCGAAAGGAAGACCTCATGACCACTTCACTGACTCTGCCCCTTAATGATGGAAAGAGCATTCCGCAGCTGGGCTTTGGCACCTGCCGTATTGCTCCCGAAAAGACCGAGGGCGCCGTCCTAGCTGCTCTGGAAGCCGGCTACCGCCATATTGACACCGCTACTATCTACAAGAATGAAGCCGGGGTAGGGGCAGCGCTCGCCGCTTCTGGACTGGCACGTCAGGACATCTTTTTAACCACCAAGCTCTGGAACACTGACCAGGGGCGTGAGACTGCCATTGAAGCCTGCGAACGCTCGTTGGAGATCTTGGGGCAGGACTACCTCGACCTTTATCTCATTCACTGGGCGCAGCCTGCTCTGGGGCGCTACCGGGAGTCGTGGGAGGCTCTGGTGGAACTGCGTGAGCGCGGGCTGGTGCGTTCTATTGGGGTTTCTAACTTCACTGCCGCTCAGCTAGATGACATCATCGCAGATACCGGTGTGACTCCTGTAGTCAATCAGATTGAGGTGCACCCTTACCTGGCACAGACCCAGGCGGCAGAAGATCATGCGGAGCGCAATATTCTTACGGAGTCCTGGAGCCCCCTGGGCTACGGGTTGGAGCTAGGGGACGAAACCCTGGGTGAGCTGGCAGCTGCTCGCGGCCTAGGAGTTGCCGAACTGATGATTGCTTGGCACATCGCCCGCGGTTTTGTGGTCATTCCCAAGACCGAGACACCCGCACGCATGGCCTCCAACTTCGCTGCCCAGTTCTTCCCGCTCACACCTGCTGAAGTTGAGACCATCAGCGCCCTTGATCGCGGCCACCGCCTGGGTGGCGACCCTGCTGAAGGAGATGTAGGCGCACCCACCTACAGCGACCGGCGTAGCTTTACTGCCTAAAACCCTCCACCTTTTATGACACAAGGTGACGGTACTGTTTCACTGCTGCCGAAACCCCTGTTCAGCTAATCCGGCACTCGCCTAGGCTGGAGTGAAGAACATTTAGAAAAGGAAATTCATGACTGTTTCACCCAACCTCACCTTCAACGATGGCAATGAAATTCCCCAGCTGGGCTACGGCGTCTGGCAGGTAGAGAACGAGACTGCTGAAAAGGTTGTTGGCCTGGCACTGGACGCCGGTTACCGTCACATCGATACCGCCAAGATTTACGGCAATGAAGAAGGTACCGGCGCGGCGATTGCTAACTCCGGTGTTCCCCGCGAAGACGTCTTTTTGACCACCAAGGTCTGGAACGATGAGCAAGGCTTTGAAGCAGCTAAGGCTGCCGCTGAGGCATCTTTGAAGCGACTGGGCACTGACTACGTTGATCTGCTGCTCATTCACTGGGCCAAGCCTTCGCAGGGTCTCTACGTTGATACCTGGAAGGCTCTGATTGAGCTACAGAAGGAAGGCAAGACGCGTTCTATCGGTGTCTCTAACTTCCCCGAGGAGCAGCTGCGCGAGATTATCGCTGAAACCGGCGTGACTCCCGCTATTCACCAGATTGAACTGCACCCCTACTTCGCTCAGGAGAACCTGCGTGAGGTGCACGCTGAGCTGGGTATCGTTACCCAGGCGTGGAGCCCCCTGGGCAATGGGTCAGACCTACTGTCTAACCCGGTTCTGGCTGAGATTGCACAAAAGCATGACGCCAGCGTCGCCCAGGTAGTTCTTGCATGGCACCGCGCCATTGGCAACGTGGCTATCCCCAAGTCGGTGACCTCCGAGCGTATCGTTGAGAACTTTGAGTCCCTCAAGGTAGAACTGACCGGTGATGAGGTTGATGCAATTGACGCACTCTCCCGTGAGGACGGCCGTATCGGCGCTGACCCGGCAACCATCACCTTCTAAACCCACCCGGTTTTGAATTGTAGGTAGCGGCCCGGCACTGTGGAGGTGCCGGGCCGTTTTTGTGCGCTGGTTAATAGTCAACGTTCGGCAATAAGGTACGCGTTCACACTTTACACAGAGGATATCTGCCGGGTGTCAGGTACAGGTTCTGGGATGTAGCGCCAGAGGGCAGGTTGCAACAGAGTGGCAAGAGCAATCAGGACGATTACTAGGGCGCCACCGGCAAGAGCAGTGGCGGCACTACCCATCAGCTCTGCCGACGCACCGACCAGCGCAAAACCCAGGTTGGGCCCTCCGGCAACGGTGATAATGAAAAGCCCCTGAAGGCGTCCGCGCAGGGAATCCGGGGCAGCGGTCTGCAAAATAGTAGAACGGTAGACCCCACCCAGGGCGTCTGCCCAGCCCATAAACGCCAGGGGCAGAGCCGCCAGCAGCAGCGGAAGAAGAGACTCAGAGAGCGAGCCGCTCACCGGGAGTCCTTCATAGGCAAGCACTACCAGCCCAAAGACCATGAAGCCTCCACCCCAGCCAGCGTAGCTGAGGGTGAGGAAGCGGCCCTGACGGGCAATGTCGCCCAAGAAACCTGAGAAGAAGAGACCTAGCAGGGCACCAGTTGGAGCTGCGGCTAGAAGGAAACCGGCCCCTGCCTCACCGCCGCCAAAAGTCAGTGCTGCCAGTGCGGGGACGAGGGGGCGTACCTGGGCGAAAAGCATGCCAAGAATGTCCACTAGGAAGGACATACCTACCACCTTGTTGCCCTTCACAAAGGCGAGGCCCTGGCCCACCGAGCGGAAGCCCCGCACCTTGGGTTCGCCGGTTTCTTCGGGGAGCATAGGGGGTAGTTTGTACAGCGCCCAGAGCCCGACCATGAAAGCAAAGACATTGATGAGATAGGTCCACCGATAGCCCACGATGGCCACCAGCACACCGCTGAGTAGAGGCCCCAGACTCATACCTAGGGTGCCTACGCTCATCATGAGGGTATTAGCAGCGGGTAACAGCCTGCGCTTGACCAGTCGGGGAATAATAGCCCCGCGGGCTGCCTGGTTGATGGGTTGTAACAGAGACTCGCAAGCAATGAGCGCATAGAGAACCCATACCTGCTCCAGTGCCAGCCAGGCCTGCAGAGCGACCAGCATTGCTAGCACCCACATACCGATAGAAGCGGTCAGAGCCACCTTGCGTCGGTCATAGCGATCGGCAATGACACCACCGTAGAGCCCGCCGATAATCATGGAAGGCAAAGCAACCAGCCCAGTTAGCCCGACTGCTGCTGGTGAGCCTGTGAGCGCATAGATTTCCAGGGCAATGGCAACCGCTGTGATCTGGTAGCCGACGGTCGAGAACATGCCCCCGAGCCAAATCCGCCGGAATTCCGGTGAGGTTTTGAGCGGGGCGGTATCCATAAAGAGCTTGGGCATGAGCTTTAGTCTAGCTAGTGGTCTGTTGCCTGTCAGTAGAATCTTCCGACGCTGACGTGAGCAGGTCGCGCACCTGGGTTGCGGTGAGTTGACCGCTAAAGAACTGACCCTCGTCTACTACAGCATCGAAGAGTGCTGCCTTGGTGTCCTTGAGTTCCATGACTTTCTCTTCAATGGTTCCCGCAGAGACCAGCCGGTAGACCATGACGTTCTTAGTCTGCCCGATGCGGTGCACACGGTCTACCGCCTGCTGTTCAGCGGCAGGGTTCCACCAGGGGTCCATGATGAAACAGTAGTCGGCGCTGGTCAGGTTCAGACCAAAGCCACCTGCCTTGAGGGAAATCAGGAAGACCGGGGTGGTGCCCTGCTCAAAGGCCTCCAAAATTTCCCCGCGGTTGCGAGTGGAGCCGTCCAGGTAGAGATAGGGGATGCCCATATCAGCCAAGCGTTCAGCAATCTTTTTCAGGTAGCTGGTGAACTGGCTAAAGATCAGGGCACGGTGCCCGTCGTGAATAATCTCGGGCAGGTTCTCCTGCAGGTAGTCCAACTTGGAGGATTCCACTGCCCCGTACTTTTCAGCATCAATCAGGGATGCATCCAGAGCAAGACGGCGCAGGGTGGTCAGGGACTGGAAGATGGTAAAACGGTTCTTATCCATGTCCTCCAGCAGACCCAGAATTTTCTGGCGCTCGCGCTGCAGGTGAGTGTCATAGGCCTTACGGTGGGCAGGGGCCAGAGGGACGTCCACGCGCACGTCGGTCTTCTCGGGCAGGTCAGCTGCCACCAGTTCTTTGGTGCGGCGTTTCATGAGCGGACGCACGCGCCGGCGCAGCCTGCCCAGAGCCTTGGTTTCCTCCCCGGATTCGATGGGAGTGGCGTAGGTGTCCTTGAAGGCGCGGGCTGAAGGGAAGAGACCGGGGGCAGAAATAGAGAACATGGACCATAGTTCCATGAGGTTGTTCTCCATGGGCGTGCCGGTCACCGCAATTTTGACGCGGGCAGGTAGGTCGCGGGCTATCTTATGAGCCTTGGTCTTGGCGTTCTTGACGAACTGGGCCTCGTCCAAAATAAGCCCGTTCCACTCGGTATCAGCGCCGATATCGAAGTAGCTGGCCTCGTCCAGACGGAAGAGAGCGTAGCTGGTAACGACAACATCAGCACCGGCAATGGTGTCCGTCAGGCGCTGCTTTGACTTTCGGGTGGATTCTTCTATACCTTCCACCTTCAGGCTGGGGGCAAAGCGGTGGATTTCCCGCACCCAGTTGGGCACCACGGAGGTTGGCGCGACCACCAGGAAGGGCGGGAAGCTCGCCTGAGTCTCATCGGCGTCCTGCGTATCTTTTTCTGCCTGCTCGGCCTCCCATACGGACTTAGCATGTAAAAAGAGGGCGATGGTCTGCATTGTTTTACCCAGGCCCATATCATCGGCTAGCACACCACCCAGATACTGCTCCCAAAGGAAGGCAAGCCACTGGTAGCCTTCCACCTGGTAGGGGCGCAACTCGGCTACAAGGGTAGCTGGCACCTCTGCAGGGGAGTGGTGGTCAAGATCGAGTAGGGCAGCGACCTGCTCATCCCAGGTAGCAACGGTCTGAGTTTCAGCCGCTAACTCTTCGAGCTCTTCCCAGAGCCCTACCTGGTGGCGGCTGATTTCTAGAGGCCCGCTCTTATCGGAAAGCTCCCGCGCTTCACGTAGCAAGTCCTGTAATTTCATGAACTCCGGGCGGTCTAAGGCAAAGTACTCGCCGTTGCCTAGCAATAGGTGGGTCTGGCCCTTAGCGAGAGCTGCCAGCACATCGGCGAAAGCAACGTGCCACTCACCGGCCTTGATAGCGATGCCCAGACCGAACCAGTCACGGCGGCGGGTATCATCTACGGTGACTACGATTTCGGGGGCTTCATCCAGTTCACGGAACTCCGGCACCTGACCCAGTAGTTCCACCTGAACCCCGTCGATGTCCCGGTAGGCGGGTAGATAGGTTTCTAGCAGGGTGCGGGTAGACCAGCCTTCAAAACGATTCTTGCCAAAAGGAACACCGGGGCGTACTCGCTTCACTTCTTTCAGCACCCGGTGCTCATAGGCAGTATCTCGAATATCTGCCCTGTCCTCACCGGGGTAGCCCAGAGCGTCTAGGGTAATGACCTCATCATCGGTGCCTACCGGATGAGCCGGGTAGTCCCAGTGCCAGCGGGTGGCCGCCTCAAAGCCCTGGCTACCGGGGGTGAACTCCACGGTTAAGACTAGTTGTGGTGAGCGGACGGCGGGTAGCTGCACTTTTTCGTCGGCGGTAAAGAGTGGAAGGGATCGGGTGAGCTGGGGGTAGAAATCGCTAAAAAAGGTGGGCACATCGGCGGCCGGTACGGTGACCGATTCACCGGACACCAGAGCTTCGGCCACCGGTTCCAGCGGCTCTGCCAGCGGAATCAACACCAGCTGGGCCTCAGCGTCGAGCCAGGAGGGGCGGTGGTTCTCACCGTCTACCGAGCTGCCTTCACTCGGCACCGCTACTTGATCGAGGTGAGCTAGGGCAGAGGGCAGAGCGGACTCCCAACGGGCGGCGGTGGCAGCATCCACATAATGTTTTTGGGCAGCCCCACTCAGTGCAATAAAACCGCGGCGGGTGACGCCTAGTTTGTGGGTCAGGTTGGCCGGCAGGGTGTAGCCACCCCAGCGCAGAATGGGGGTAAGGCGCAGAGCATCGCTGCTACTGCCGCGTTCAGGTACTCTTTCAAGGCTGAGCTCTACCGCAGGCTCGTCAGCTACCGCTAAACCTGCCTCTTGTCCATCAAGTAGGATAGGCAAATTCAACTCATCTGCGGACCGCAAGAGCTGCCAGAGCAGAGAGGAATCAACATTTGAAATGGATGCCCACTCGCGGTGTGAGGAATAGATGGACTGAGAACCGCGAATGACCGCATAGAACTCGGTAAACCAACTGGCATGCTCGGGGAGTAGGCCCGTGCCGGACGCCCCGGCTGCTGTGCCAGAGAATTTCTCCCAGGTCAGCCCACCCTTAATCCACTTGCCGCGGGCACCCATCATGACCGGGCGCGCCTCCAAACTAATCTTGGGGGCACCGTTATTTTTGCTCCAGCCGTACTTACCCGGCACCACCAGCCGTAAATCCAGGGCGCCGGACACCCCGTGCGTTCTGCTATCAAAGCTCGGCCGGCTAGAGAGAGAATAGGCAAGAGACCGCCGCCAGGCAGGTAACTTGGACGCTGTCCCATCAGCAGGCGGCATCGTTTCAGTGGCGTCACCAGCCGGGAGCGCCAGCTCGGCTTCCCTCTGGGCCATCTGCTGCCGCAAGTCCGCCACCAGCTTTTGTTTGTTCTCCACCGGGAGAGAAGCTACCTCGTTTTCAGCAGAAGACCGCCAGGTTGAAGAGCTAGCAGTCAGCGCTTTCTTTGCCTTAGCAGACCGGTCAATGGCGGTCAGCATCAGAGCCACCGCATGCTTGCAGTTATGGGACACAGGGCAAGAGCAATACGAGGTAAAAGATGATGACCCGGCCAGCACCTCAGCCGGAAAAATCACGGACGTCTCATAAGGTGTTGAACCGCTACCAGCCACCTGACCCGTCAGCGTCCGGGCGCCTTCATCGTAGGTGTAGCGCACCACCATGCCATCGCGCATATACCGCTGACCGCGCGTATAGGCCCCGTGACCCACCTGCCGAATCAAGGCAGGGGCAGTCACGGGAATCTCGGGGAAAGCAGAAGTGGATGACACAGTAACCTCGGTGCGAAATCTAATAAACCGGGGCAAATTCAAAAGCGGATAATCGTTGAAGCTTCCCTCAGTGGGTGAAAAACGAGTACATTCGACTTCTGAATAAACCTAGTCTTCTAGCTTATCGCAGAAGCAAAGGGTGCAACTGGTGGACAGGTAGCTACCGGTCTTGATCTGCTCAACCAAATGGTGAGAAACCTGTTTACAGGCTGGGCGGGTGTAGGTTAGAGTTTTAACCAGCTTCAAGAGTTTCAACTGCTAAGCTCCGACTTTAGTTGAACGCCAACCCCATGTTCACGGGTGGCTCGGATGACGAAGCGGTCTGCATCGCGCATATCAGCGCTGTTTGGTGTAGACAAGAGCACGTTATGAAAGGAACGCGCACCTTACGCGCAAAGGCACCATGTCAAATGCTCGCCCCCACATCTCTGTCCAGAAGAATATCTCTGCTGCATCTGTACCTGCCCGCGGTGGTTTTACCGCGATGAGTATTCAGGACTACACTCGTATTTCGAACGAGCGTAGCGAGTTCCTGAATTTCTTGCTGGCTCCTAACCCGAGCGGCATCCCTGCTACTGAATACGGTGTTCTGAAAGCTGCATGAGCCAGGTAGGTCTTCTTCTTGATTCGGACGTCCTTGCCGAGATCCGCAAGGTAAACCCTCACCCCACTGTGGTGGCGTTTTTGCGCCGCAGCTCCTACCGCACTCTCTACATTTCGGTGCTGAGCCTTGGTGAGCTAAAGGGTCTCTACCCCTACCCCGAGACAGACCGCTGGTTGGCTGAGCTCACCGACCGCTTTAGCGATCACGTGCTGGACGTGGACGCCCGAGTCTCCCTGGAATGGGCCGGACGGCACGCCGAACCTAAGTTACACGCGGTGGGCTCAGCGGCGTCCACCCCATTACCAACCGCTGCCCTGGAAGGTCTGATGAGCGCCACAGCGGCGGTACATGAGCTTGAAATTATCTCATCTAAGGCAGAGGTCTATCGCAGCTGGGGCGTGCCCGCCTCAAATCCCTGGCTCGACGGCACCTCATGACACCCCTGCTGTTCCTCTAATAGTTGCGTGTGCGCGCAATCAGCCTGGCTACCGCTGCCCGGGGCAGAACCTTGGTGAGGCCCACCGCAACCTTGTAGGGTACTGAGGGCACGCAGAGTGCTTTGCCCCGGTGACTAGCAGCAGTGGCGTCCGCTACTACCCTCTGCGGGGTCAACCAGAGAAAACCAGGTAGGGAAGGGGCTACTTGCCCCATGGCGTCGTGGAATTCTGAGTGGGTGAGACCCGGGCAGACTGCTGTGACGGTGATGCCGCGCGGTGCGTACTGTAGGTTGGCTGACTCTGAGATAGACACCAAAAATCTTTTGACCGCTGAGTAGGTGC
The DNA here is from genome assembly GCF_039543885.1 of Rothia endophytica. NCBI lineage: Bacteria > Bacillati > Actinomycetota > Actinomycetes > Micrococcales > Micrococcaceae > Rothia > Rothia endophytica. The sequence continues at coordinate 353,820 of NZ_BAABKP010000002.1, read as the reverse complement.
CGCCGGGGGTGAAGGCTGCCACCGAGGCGACGTTAATGATGCGCCCCCTGCCCCTGGGCAGCATGGTAGTGATAGCGGTGTGCATGAGCAGCAACGGAACTTTAGCGAGAACATCCACCTGCGCCAGGTGCTGCTGGGCAGTGGCAGCGTCGAAAGAGCTGCCTAAACCGAAGCCTGCATTGTTGACCAGAATTTCCACCGGAGCTTCATCCTGCTGTAAACGGGCTACCAGGCGCTCTAAATCATCGGGATTGAGCAGGTCAGCGGGAAGCACCTCAACATTGACACCGCACTCCGCCCGCAGGTGCTCAGCCAGATCTTGCAGCGGGTCAACCCTGCGAGCTGTCAGCACCAAATGGTAACCGGCCGCGGCGTACTGGCGCGCAAATTCGGCGCCGATGCCAGCGGAGGCACCAGTAATCAGAACGTAGGATGGGTCAATGCTCATAGGTGCACTTTACCTAACATGCCCAACATCATTCGGGGAACTTGCTGTAAAGGCGCCGAGCGCTTGGGTATCAGCAAACGAAACATGACATGATAAAAGCGATGAAAACACCAGCCCGCCCCCCGCGTTCTTTACCCATGCCCCTGTGGTTGCAGGGTGCCGTTGAGCTTGCCCTCGTTGCAGCGCTGAGTTACCTGGCCGTTGTCTTTTTGTTGGCAGCTGTTTGGTATACCAACGGTTTTGATAACAGCACCTTTGCCGGTGCTACCTCGGTAGCCGGCCATACTTGGTTGCTGGTGCACGGTGTTCCACTGGCTATGGACATCCCAGCGCAGGGTGCGTTCTCGGCGATTTCGGGCACGATGAGTCTTATGCCTCTGGGGCTGACACTGATACCTTTAGCGCTCTGTTACCGTTCGGGTAGGCGTTTGGCGAGGGCCTCCTATGAGGGGCAATTCTGGCAGCCACTACTGGGCGGTATGGGTGCTTACGCGCTGGTTAGCGTAGCTATTAGTGCGCTTTCAACCGGCGACTACTTTGCCACCTCGCCGGTTTTTGCGGCGCTTATTCCCCTGTGGGTAGTGGCGCTGGGTGTCCTAGCCGGTGGTTATGCGGAGTCACGCTCCTTGGCTGCCATGATTGGTGTGAATGCTGCCGACTGGGTTAAGAAATTTAGCCAGTATTCCCGCTGGGCTGGCTCTTACATTTGGGCAGCGGTACGTGCTGCTCTGGTGAGTGTGCTGGCGCTGGGAGCTGGCGGGGCCCTGCTGTTGGCGCTCACTGTTTTCTGGCACTGGGATGATGTTATCGCCCTCTACCAGACCCTGCGTGCTGGGGCTGTGGGCGGTACTGCTCTGACTCTGTTGCAGCTGGGTCTCATCCCTAATTTTGTTATATACGCCATGGCATGGAGCTCCGGGGCTGGCTTTGCTCTGGGCACCGGTACATCGATTGATTTGACCGGCACCGACGCTGGTGTGATGCCCGCCCTTCCCATTTTGGGGGCTCTGCCGCACGCGTCCTACCCACTGGGGCTGTTGGCGCTGGTAGTGCCGGTAGCTGCCGGTGCGGTGGGAGGCTGGTGGTTCTTCCGTGAAGGTGAAAATCACCTGGATGAGTGGTTTGCCCTCAAAATTCGTTTCCGTTGGTGTTCTTGGCCGCTCTCTACCCTCTGTCTAGCGATCTTTAGCATGGTTCCTACCTTTACGGTTACAGCTCTGCTGGGCTGGATTGCCAACGGGTCTTTGGGCCTGGGGCGCTTTACCGAGATTGGCCCCACCCCCCTGTTGTTTGGGCTGTATGCTGCGGTGCTTCTGGCCGCTGGCATCATGCTGGGTCTGGGACTAGCCCACCTGCTGGTGCGTGATACCACCGGTGAGCTTGACCGATTCGCAGAGGATGCCGCCAACCCCAAGACTCGTTTTAAGCGCAAGCGCCGGGGTCAGAAGGTAGCAAGTATTGAGGCTGAGACTCCTGAGACTAACGGGGAAGAAGCCACCGGTTCCGTACGAGCTGAAACGCGAGAAGAAACCACTGATGATGCCGCAGAACTAGACTCGGCAACTGACGCGGTGCCTGAGGCTGAAAGCGTCAGCAGTGAGATTGAGACGGGCGCTGAAGAAACTTCGGCTCCCTTACTGCCTGAGGAAGAGGCCGCTGACACGATAGCTGATACAGATACCGAGCCTGCCGAAGAGCCTAAGAAAACCTTCCGGCCGGTCATACGCCGCCCTAAGTCCCGGCGTCGGAGCTAGCTCTTAGGCTAGTTGCCGCCCATAATCTGACTGAAAATACCCTCACTCATTTGTTCGGTGCACTGATCGCTGCGGGCAATGGTGAGCGCTTGTTCTAGACAGGTGGCGTAATTGCCGGCAGTCTCGGGGAAGAGTAATTGAACACCCGATGAGAGGCTAAGAAAGAGCGACCAGACCACGATCATAACCATCAGCAGCACCGAGAAAAAGGGGAACTTAGCCTTCAGCATTTTTACCATGGTGGTGATAGCGAGGCCAATGGTGAGCGCAAAAAGAGGCAGTGCAAGAGCGTTGCCCCACCCCGGAAAGTTGGTCATTCCAAAAGCGAGAACCAGTGACAAGAAGGTGCACCGCGACCAGATGCGGATGTTCTCTAGGGCTTCAAGGCTGGGCGCACTCGGCTGCTCGTGGTTCTCAGACATAGATACCACCTTACCGCCCCGCTGAAAAGAGCAACATCTCGTGGGTGAGTGAGCTAAACTATAGTCCATGCGTGTTGTTGTAATGGTCTCCGGTTCGGGCACCAATCTGCAGTCTATTGTGGACGCCGTTAAGGCCGGTCAGCTGCCCACCGAAGTGGTGGCAGTGGGGGCAGATAAGCCCTGTCAGGGCATTGAACGAGCCGTAGCCGCCGGTATCGAAACCTTCCTAGTACAACCGGCTGACTATCAAGACCGCCCAGCCTGGAACAGGGCACTAGAAGAGGCAATCGCTGCTTATCGCCCCGACTACATTGTCTTCGCGGGTTTCATGCGCATCGTAGATGCCCAGCTGGTGGATCGTTTTGCTGGCCGTATCATCAACACCCACCCCGCCCTTCTGCCCTCTTTTCCGGGAGCTCACGGGGTGCGTGATGCACTAGCCCACGGGGTGAAAGTTACCGGTCTAACCGTGCACCTGGTTGATTCTGGGGTTGATACCGGCCCCATCTTGGCACAAGCCGCGGTGGACGTCCTGCCCGATGATACCGAAGAAACCCTGCACGAACGCATCAAGCTGAAAGAGCGAGCGCTTCTTGTTAAAACTATCGGTCAGCTAGAAGCCTCCCCCTCAAACCCACAGTTTTAGCCCCGCGGGGCTGAGCCTGCGGGTCGGGGCTCTCAAATACGACTCACGTATCTCAACCACCTGCTGCCCCAAGCAGCACAAGAAACGGAGTTCATTAGTGAGCCTCATTCAGCTGGATCGCGTACCTCTCAAACGCGCTCTCATTTCTGTTTTTGACAAGACCGGCCTTGAAGATCTTGCCAAGGGTCTGCACGAAGCCGGGGTCGCGATTGTCTCCACCGGTTCCACTGCCTCCACCATCGCTGCAGCTGGCGTGCCCGTCACGGAAGTCTCAGATGTGACCGGTTTCCCCGAGTGCCTAGAGGGCCGCGTTAAGACCCTGCACCCCCGCGTCCACGCTGGTATCCTGGCTGACCGTCGCAAGCAGGAGCACATCGACACTCTGGCAGAGATGGACATTGAAGCTTTTGACCTGGTGGTCGTGAACCTCTACCCCTTCGTCGATACCGTGAAGTCCGGCGCTGATCAGGACGCCATCATCGAGAAAATCGATATCGGTGGGCCTTCCATGGTGCGTGCCGCTGCTAAGAATCACGACGCTGTAGCTATCGTGGTGGATCCGGCCCGCTACAACACCGTGGTGGAAGCTGCCAAAAACGGGGGTTTCAACCTAGCTCAGCGTCGCGCCTTGGCGTCCGCCGCCTTCGCCCACACCGCAGCCTATGACACCGCTGTTGCCACCTGGACCGCAGCCCAGTTTGAAACCGATGACGAGCAAATCTGGGCGCCCTTCGCAGGGAACTCCTTTGAACTGACCGACACCCTGCGCTACGGCGAAAACCCCCACCAGGCAGGCGCACTCTACACTAACGCCGCCGCCTCCCCAGGCATTGCTCAGGCAACTCTGCTCGGTGGCAAGGCCATGAGCTACAACAACTACGTGGACGGCGATGCCGCCCTGCGCGCCGCCTACGACTTTGATGAGCCTGCCGTTGCCATCATCAAACATAACAACCCCTGCGGTATCGCTGTTGGGTCAGCCAGTGCTGCTGACCCAATTGCTGACGCGCACGCTAAAGCACACGCCTGCGATCCCCTCTCAGCCTACGGCGGCGTTATTGCCGCTAACCGCGAGATCACCGCAGCCATGGCAGAAACCGTCAAGGGCATCTTCACCGAGGTCATCATTGCCCCCTCCTACAGCGCTCAAGCACTGGAGATTCTGCAAAGCAAGAAGAACCTGCGCATCCTGCAGTTACCCGCCGACTTCGCCCTGGATACCCTAGAATACCGCCAGATCTCAGGTGGGGCCCTCATTCAACAGGCGGACCGCCTGAACGCAGAGGGCGACGCACCCGAAAACTGGCAGCTGGTTGCCGGCGAAGCCGTCGACGCAGAAACCCTAGCAGATCTGGCCTTCGCCTGGCGGGCACTACGCTCAGCTAAGTCCAACGCCATCCTGCTGGCTAACCACGGTGCTGCAGTGGGCATCGGCATGGGCCAGGTCAACCGCGTAGACTCCTGCCGCCTCTCGGTAGAACGCGCCAACACCCTGGCCGACGGAGACGAACGCGCCCAAGGGGCAGTAGCTGCCTCAGACGCCTTCTTCCCCTTCGCAGACGGCCTACAGGTACTTTTGGACGCCGGAGTGCGCGCCGTCGTTCAGCCCGGTGGCTCCATCCGCGACGAAGAAGTCATCGCAGCGGCTCAAGAGGCTGGGGTGAGCATGTACTTTACCGGTGCCCGCCACTTCTTCCACTAAGAAGTTTCCGCTGGATGGCGGGCACCGATTCCGGGCAAAATTTATATCCATCGCTCGCTCGGAATTTTGCCCTCCATCCCGCCACTTCTTCCACCAACAGCCCTTGCACACAGAAGGACCCGCTGGTTTACTGGGTTGCTTCCTTCGCCTTTTCGGCAGCAACCTGAGTCAAGCCTTCAGAGAAGATCACCTGAACGTCAGTGGGGGAGAGCGCCGGGTAGGCCTCACCGCCGGTGGCCGACGCGATGGTCTGGAGCGCCTCCATGTTAGCGTCCTGCGAAATACCGATCAGAAGGATGAAAACAGGCTCATCGGAATCCTGCTCAGCCTGGATGGTGGAGATAAGTTCCTCTTGAGAGATGGAACCCTCATCGTAGTTCTCACCATCGGTTAGCATAATGACCACGTTGGCTGCCCCGGGTTCGTAATGTTCTTTTAACTCTCGGAAGCCCGCTAGCAGGGTGTCATGCAAAGCGGTGGGATCGGTGCTCCCGATAGACCCTGAGATGCTGGTTCCAGCCTCCTGAAGGAGTTCACGTTGAGTCTTCCCATCGGTGACCTCTTCCTCCATACCACGCACCGGTACCAGTTTCTGGTAATCGGCGGTACAGCCATCGGGTAATGCGAGATTACGGGAGAACTTCCAAAGACCTATAGAATCACGAGCTGGGAAGAGCTGTGACCCTGCCAGAGCGGAGTCCACCGTGAGATCCATGCGGGTCTTATCGGTCCCCTCTACGGGAGTCAGCATAGACCCCGAGGCATCCAGAATAACCAAAGCGTTCAGAGGGGCGGACTGCATGGAGTAACTCAGCCAGGTCCGCTTCAAGATTTCGGGATTGGTTTGGGTCAGCGGGGTGACACTGCCTAGAGCCCCACCATCCTCTAGAGCTTCCTGCCCTGTGGGCCGCAAGCCTGCCTCAGAAAGGGCCTGGCGGCCTTCATCGCTTGCCATAAAATTGCTGATTTGTGCGGCGGCGTCGTCGATGGTGCTATTGGTGCTGGTCGAGGTTCTGTAGAGCGGAAAATCCAGTATCGCTGAGCTGCTACCCGGCGCGGTTGCCTTGAGGGATTCACCGCCGTGTTCTGCGCGGTAGCGGGTAAATACAGCCTCGGTAACTATCGCTGCCGGGATTTCGCCCTTCTCAACCTGTGTGAGTAAATCTTCGGACGTGGGGGGTTCGCCGTCCACGCCAATGGTGGTGGCACGCAGGCCCGTACCTTCAACGAGCTTCTCGGGGGAACTGTGACCAGCTGATACTTCAGCAATTCCCGACATGAATGCCGCGAAAGCACCCGAATTTTGTTGAGGATCCCCCATTTTTGCGGCGTTGCCGTCAGCGAGGGCATCGGTCCAATGGTGGAAGCGGGGGGTATCAGTTGCGGTAACCACCACCGCTATCGTTTGAGCCAGTGAATCTGAGATGGGGGTCAGCTCGGTTTTGGCGTCGGCCATGGCCAGCGTGGCACGGGTTGAAGAATCAGGGATCCACAGGTTGGCATATGAGCTACCGCTCGCTGCCTGCGAAAGCACCTCTTCCGAGCTCTCACCGATATTTACATCAAGGGTGATACATTTTTCTGGATCAACCGGGATTTTTTCAAGAACCTGTGCCATGGCTGGCGTGGTCTCAACGGTGACGTTCCGGGTGGTAGCGCACTCAGGAGGTAGAGCTTGCTGAGACGGCGAGGTTCCCCTATTCTCACCTTCAACGTGAAGATGAGCGACTACTCCTCCGCCCGAAAGCAGAATAGTAGCTGCTGCAGCAGTGGCTACCCATTTCCGGATGGTTTTCTTTCGTTGTTGCTCGCGCACTGCGCGCCGCGACTGTGAGCTATCCACGGTATTGCCTTCCCCCATGACGATACTGAATACATGTGCGGGCACCTATGCCTAGTAGGTCAGGCAAAAGGGGCATAGTTGGCGCGTGTTCCCTAGTGCGCCATAATATTCTTTCAAAGTCTAGCAACAAAAGGGTATGTCTATGCGTGGATGCACCGGCGCACCTGGGCAATCAAGGTGTCCTAAAAATAGGGAACGTGCCGTAAGTTCAGTCAAGAATATATGCAAAATCGCCGTTCCGAAATTGTAGAGGTAGCTCGGTCTCTTTTTACCCGGAGCGGACAATCTGCCGCAATTTCTCAGATAGCCATGTCTCAATTGAGCAGACGGGGCACAGCTCACATACACTTAATCCTTAGAACCCCACCTTTTTACGGGTGGGAGTCTGCCCCTTGTGCCGGGCAGCGCCTGATTCACTACACCAAAGGATGTGGCATGACCAACCTTTCCCCGAACGTGACCAATCTGCCCCTGGCGGAGGTAGACCCTGAAATTGCTGAAGCGATTGCTGCTGAGCAGGGCCGCCAACAGAACACCCTAGAAATGATTGCTTCAGAGAACTTTGCCCCGCGCGCGGTTCTTGAAGCGCAGGGTTCCGTTCTGACCAACAAGTACGCTGAAGGCTACCCGGGGCGCCGCTACTATGGCGGTTGCGAGCACGTGGACGTGGTGGAGCAACTAGCTATTGACCGCGCTAAAGCGCTTTTTGGTGCTGACCACGCTAACGTCCAGCCGCATTCTGGCGCCCAGGCGAATAATGCGGTGATGCATGCTCTGCTCACCCCCGGGGATAAAATTATGGGCCTATCCTTAGCCCACGGTGGTCACCTGACGCATGGCATGAAGCTGAATGTGTCTGGCAAACTCTATGAAGTGGTTGCCTACGGCGTAGATGAAGAGACCGGCCGGGTGAACATGGACGAGGTTCGTGAGCTGGCTCTGGCGGAAAAGCCTAAGGTGATTATTGCCGGCTGGAGTGCCTACACTCGCCAGCTAGATTTTGCTGCCTTCCGTGCGATTGCTGATGAGGTGGGAGCCTACCTCTGGGTTGATATGGCGCACTTCGCGGGTCTGGTCGCTGCCGGCTTACACCCCTCACCGGTACCCTATGCCCACGTGGTGTCCTCAACCGTGCATAAAACTTTGGCTGGCCCCCGCTCGGGCTTCATCATGTGCATTGAAGACCTCAAGAAGAAGATTGATTCGGCGGTATTCCCCGGTCAGCAGGGCGGCCCCCTCATGCACGCTATTGCAGGTAAGGCAACCGCCTTCAAAATTGCTGGTTCTGAGATGTTCAAGGATCGCCAGCAGCGCACTCTTGAGGGAGCTAAGATTCTTGCAGAGCGCCTATCTCAGCCAGATGTCGCTGAGGCGGGTATTAGCGTTCTAACCGGTGGCACCGATGTACACCTGGTACTGGTTGACCTGCGCAACGCTGCGATTAACGGTAAAGAGGCAGAGGACCTGCTGCACGAGGTAGGCATTACCGTGAACCGCAACTCGATTCCTAACGACCCCCGCCCGCCCATGGTGACTTCCGGCCTGCGTATCGGTACCCCTGCGCTGGCAACTCGCGGTTTTGACGCTGAGGCCTTCACCGAGGTTGCAGATATTATCGCTGAAACCCTCAAGCCTGGTGTGGACGTTGCTGCACAGCGTGAACGCGTCACCTCCCTGTGCGGGAAGTTCCCTCTCTACTCCGGCATTGAGGAATGGTAAGAATGGCTGCTCAGATTCTTGACGGTAAGGCAACTGCAGCCACCATTAAGGGGGAGCTAGCCGAGCGCGTTGCTGCCCTCAAAGAGCGCGGACTAACCCCCGGTCTGGCCACCGTTCTGGTGGGGGATGACCCTGCCTCACACTCCTACGTGGGTGGTAAGCACCGTGACTGCGAAGAGGTGGGTATTGCCTCCATCCGCGTGGAGCTGCCCGAGACCGTCACCCAGGAAGAGTTGGAAGCAGAGCTGGATCAGCTCAACAACGATCCTGCCTGCACCGGCTATATCGTTCAGCTACCCTTGCCCAAACACATCGACACCCACCGTATTCTTGAGAAGATTTCACCCGAGAAGGACGCGGACGGTCTGCACCCCACTAACCTGGGTCGCTTGGTGCTGAACGTGGGGGATGAGCTAAATTCACCTCTCCCTTGCACCCCCAACGGCGTCATTGAGCTGGTGGAGCGCCACGGAATTTCCTGGAAGGGCAAGAAAGTGGCGGTACTGGGCCGCGGTATTACCGTAGGTCGTCCTCTAGGTCTGCTACTGACTCGTAAGGAAGTCAACGCAACTGCTACCCTGGTGCACACCGGCACCGAGGACGTCAGCGCAGCCCTGCGCGAGGCAGATGTGATTGTTGCTGCTGTGGGTGTGCCCCACGCGGTGAAAGCCGACCAGGTTAAGGACGGCGCCATCTTGCTGGATGTTGGTGTCTCACGAGTTGAGGATGCCGAGACTGGTAAGAAGAAGCTGACCGGTGATGTTTCCCCGGAGGCCGTTGCTAAGGCTAGCTGGTACTCACCCAACCCCGGCGGCGTCGGCCCCATGACCCGGGCTATGCTGCTAGTCAACGTGGTTGAAACCGCTGAGCGTATGGCGGATGCCGCTTAGCGTTCCACCTGCACTTCAAAGTCATAGCGGTCTGCGCGGTAAAGGGTCTGAGTGCTCTCTACCGCCAGGCCGCGGCTTGTAAAACCAACTTTTTCGACGCGTAGGGCAGCGGTTCCCTGGGGCACTTCTAGCCAGATGGCCTCCTGTTTTGTGAGGTTAGTAGCCGAGATGCGCTGGAGAGCTGATTCCACACTATATCCGCTGCGGCGCAGCTGTGCATCGAGGGATCCGCTCACCTCGGGTTGTAGATGGGCAAAAGCCTCGGGCAAAAAATGGGCCGTCTCCAGTGCGACTGGAGCCCCGTCAGCGCTGCGCAGGCGCTTCATTTCAATGACCTTTGCGCCGGCGTCCAGGGTTAAATCTCTGGCAACGAGCGGCGGAGCAACCACCATCTGGCAGGAGATTGTTACCGACTGAGGCCTGTGACCGCGGGCCTTCATATCCTCGGTAAAGGGATGCAAAGACGGTGCTCTCACGGTGTTGTGCTGTGCAGCAACAAATGTGCCCGACCCCTGAACGTGATAGACCAGCCCACGGTCAGCTAGCACCCGCAGTGCTCGCCGCACGGTATCTCGCGACACCCCAAACTCAGCTTGCAACTCGCGCTCCGCGGGCAAGGGGGAGTGGGGCGGCTGGGGCTTGATATAGCGTTCCTTTACCAAACGCGCTACCTGAACATACTTGGTTTCACGTGTAATACCGGTCATACTTCCAGTCTAGGTGCTGAAAAACTGCTCGGGCAGTTCACTACGCCGCTATTTCCTTTGACATAATGGTGAGCATGCAAACAAACGGCTCAGAGAACACAGCGCAGCAGCAAAATAATAAAACCGTGCTCATTGGAGCAAGCATCGGTATGGGAATTCTGGTGCTCCTTTTGGTATGGGCAATCTTGCAGGCAGCCCATGAGGAGTCAGTCCTGGGGTGGATTCTAGCGGGTGTTATCACTGCCTGGCTGGGCTTAGCTATCTATTTACTGGTGAGCGTCAACCGGACGTTGACTGCCCAGCGTAAGGCCTATGAAACCCACGCAGAGAAGCGGGCAGAGTATGAAGCTGATGTACATACCGAAAAACTGGCGCACTCCTTCCAGATTTGCCTAGTCCAGTCCAAAGTTATTGCTGAGCAGCTCGAAGCTGATGATGCTCACTCGCGCGACATGATTGACCGAGCCTTGGACACCATTAACTTCACCGCCAAAAACGGCATGGAGCTTGCCAAAGAAGGCGCGTAAGCCCCAAGGCCAACCCCACCGACTAGCAGCTTGAAAGCCCAGCTTTTTCAGCACAAAGGAAACCCCGTGAGCACCTCACAGCCTGAACAGATGTCAAAAGCCTCTATTGATCATGTAGATACCAGCGCTCCCCGCGCCTTCTCGGGCGCCCAGCCCTCAGCTGATTCTATGCACCTGGGTAACTATATTGGGGCCGTTAATAACTGGGTAACCCTGCAGCAGGACCACGACTGCCTCTACTTCATCCCCGATATGCACTCCATTACCGTGCCTCAGGACCCCGCGGTACTTTTAGAACGCACCCGCAAGACAGCTGCCCAGTACATCGCAGCGGGCATTGACCCCGAAAAGACCCCACTCTTTGTGCAGTCTCACGTACCCGAGCACGCTCAGCTTGCCTGGGTGCTGAACTGCATTACCGGTTACGGCGAAGCAGCGCGCATGACCCAGTTTAAGGACAAGGCAGCCAGGCAGGGTACTGATAACGCCTCGGTAGGTCTTTTCACCTACCCCGTTCTTATGGCCGCTGACATTCTGCTCTACCAGGCGGACGTCGTGCCGGTGGGTGAGGATCAGCGTCAGCACCTGGAGCTTACCCGCAACCTTGCTCAGCGCTTCAACTCCCGCTTTGGCGACACCTTTGTAGTGCCGGAGCCCAAGATACTCAAAGAGACTGCCAAGATTTACGATTTGCAGGAGCCGGGCAACAAGATGAGCAAGTCGGCAGCCACCGACAAGGGCATCATCTGGTTGCTCGATGACCCCAAGAAGACCGCTAAGAAAATCAAGTCAGCGGTCACCGACGCGGGCACAGAGATTTCCTATGACCGCGAGAATAAGCCAGGGGTCTCCAACCTGCTCTCCATCTACTCCGCCGTCACCGGCCGCGATGTTGACAGCATCGTCGCTGACTACGAGGGCAAGATGTACGGTCATCTCAAGGTTGATCTGGCAGAAATCGTGGTCGAAGAGCTCTCTCCCATCCGCGCTCGCGTACTAGAGCTCATGGATGACCCTGCAGAGCTGGACCGTCTGCTGGCAATCGGTGCTGGCAAGGCTCGCGAGATTGCTTCGGTGACGATTAAGAACGTTTACGACGCCGTGGGCTTCCTGCCCGCCCAATAGGTAGGGGCGCAAACAGTGGCGGTGTCACCAACCCTGCTGACCGGTGGTGGGTACCTGAGTATTATTGCTCGGGTGCCCCCGCCCCTTGCCGAGCGTATCGTTAAGTGGCGGCGTGAGCACGGTATGGTGGGCGCGGTTGCCGAGAGCTGCCATATCACCCTTCTTATTGCCCGGGACACCGCGGGTGAGGGGAAGCTTGTGCAGCTAGAGGCTGCCCTGGCTGGGCACGGAGCAGTTGAGGTGGTCCTGGGGGAGCCTGAGTCCTTTCAACCGGCTAGCCCGGTCACCTATCTGCCCTTAGCCCGCGGGGCGGACTGCTTTAGATACCTCCACAGCCGTTGCGTCGAAGTTCTGGGGAAATCAGAATCGCCCTTCTCCTATGAACCGCATCTGACTCTAGCTCATGGTCTTGAAGAGGCCGCTCTAGCTAGGTCTCTGCGTGATTTTGCCGGGCTTGATGCACAGCTCGCCGGTTTTACTATCGATCAGCTACAGGTCAACCGCTATACAGGGGAAACCTGGCACCATCTAGCCGATGTCAGCCTGCGCTAGCATCGCAGGCTAAAACCCCGCCGCCCTGCCGTTTATTCGGCCAGGCGGCGGTGTTTATCGGTGAAGGAGCTAGTGCTCTACCTCTGCTGATACTTTTGTAGTTGCGGTGCGTGAGATACCGTTGATTTCATTAGGAACCTCAGGTAGGTCAACTGATTCAAAGACTTCAGCTTCGCCCTGAGCAATTGTTGCTAGGGAAATGATGTGTAGTTTCTTGCTGGCGGGGTCGGTGACATAAGCGGTGTGACCATCCACCCAGATAGCAGGGCGGGGGTCCTGCCAGACGGTAGATTCTTCCCAGGAGTCCATAACATCAACAGCGCCCAGTTCAGCGCCGTCCTCAGCATAGAAACGTAGCTTGCCGTCGGTGGTGAGCAGCAAGTGTTCGCCCTGCTCACCGCGGGCTAGAGAGCGGAAGGTGTAAGAAACACCCTCAGGTAGTGCTACTTTGGTGCGGGTTTCAGCTTCGGTGTCGATGATAGAGAACTGCTCGGGGCGTTCAAGCTCAGCCTCTTTATCGGTCTTGTAGTCAGCTAGGACAAAGTGGGAGGCCTTAGAACCTGCCTGGTTTCCTGAGCGGGAGTATGGGTCTTCTGAGTTGCTGACCTTAATAAAAGCACCATCCTTGTAAATGAGGGCACCGTCCTGGCACCCTACGGTGTTGATGCCATCTGCCGCAACTGCCTCGCCGTGAAGACTCGGGCATTCCTTGTTTTCAACGATGGTCTTGCCCTCAGCATCGACCACAGCTGCACCGCTGCGCTCTTCATCGTTGCCCACGGCTACCAGGTAGCGGTCATTTTCCAGTGGAATAGCTAGGCCGTGATGGGGCTCAGGGAGGGTCACAGAGGTTGTTTCAAGCGTGGAGACAGTACGCTGATCTTCGCCGGTCAGGTCGGCTGGGTTATAGATGTCGAAGGTGCCGGTTTTATCGGCAAACATCGCGCTTTTGCCGTGATCCACTATAACGTGGCCGGTACCCTCGGCTGCAAAGCTCAGTGATGTAAGGGTGGGAGCGGTGGTGTAGTAGTGGTCGTGGTCCCCGTGCTCCTGCGTCCAGGCGCCCATGTCCAGCATGGTGTAGGAGTTGCCATCTGCCACTACCATGTGACGGTTATCCCCAGCGGGGTTAAGCCTCAAAAAACCTTCTTTTTCAATGGTTTTGAGTACCTCGAAGGTCTTGCCATCTAGGACCATGACCCCGCCATCATAGGTAAGTGCTAGGCGGGAGGAGGGTGCTGATGCTTCTTTAATTTCCGTCTGGGCTACGGCGCTAGAGGTTGCCGGTGAATTGGTAGCTAGGGTGCTGGAAGGGGATGCCGAACTGCAGCCTGCCAGCGCAAAAGCGGCAATGCAAATGACGGCCGATAGGGTTGATTGGTGTTTGGGTGTATGCATAAAAACAGCATAACTTAAATGAGAATCATTTGCATAAGAAGATTAAAAAGAACGGGAACCACCTTAATGGGCTCCCGTTCCAGTGTTGTTTTAGCCTAAAGCAGGTTATTCAATCCCTGTTCCTTGAGCTTTGCAACGGTGTTTTTCACGCTCTGTGCGTCATCTCTTACGGTGACTAAGAGTGCATCAGCGGTATCGACAATCACCACATCAGAAATACCAATCACCGAAATTTTACGGTGGGTGTTATTGACGATAATTCCGGTGGAATCCTCGGTGATGACATTATTTTTATCACCCAGGACAAAGAGATCGTCGCCGGTTTTCTCGATATTCAGGCGAGCAACCGCGTCAAAGTCACCAACATCGTCCCAACTGAAGGAGCCGGGAACCATGGCGACATCACCTGCTGCTGCAGCGGGTTCCGCCACAGCATAGTCAATGGCGGTCTTGGGTAGGGTGTCCCAGACTCTGTTCATGGTGGCGTCGCGTTCTGGGGTGTCCCAGGCGCCGGCAATCTGCATGATCCCTGCGTAAAGCTCCGGCTCATTAGCTTCAATATGCTTCAGCATGAGCTGGGCTGGGGCTACGAACATGCCTGCATTCCAGGTGTAATCACCGGTTGCAAGATAAGCGCTTGCGGTCTGGGCATCCGGCTTTTCCACGAACTCCTCGACGGCAAGAGCATGGGGGGCATCCTTGGCACCCAAGCTCTTACTGGCCTTAATGTAGCCAAAAGCGGTGGAGGGTTCGGTTGGCTCGATACCGATAGTGACAACCTTGCCGGTGGCAGCGGCAGCAATAGCTTCACGAACTACCGCCTGGAAGTCTTCAACCGGGTCAATCACATGGTCAGCAGCAAAGGAACCGATAATTGCTTCGGGGTCCCGCTGGTAGAGAATTGCGCTGGCAAGACCAATAGCTGCGGCAGAATCCCTGGGCGATGGTTCGAGGACGAGGTCTGAGCCCCGGAGTTCACGCAGTTGCTGGGTGACAGCATTAGCGTGGGCCTCGCCGGTAATTACCATGACCCCGTCGGTTGCAAGATCAACTAGCCGATCATAGGTAGCACGAAGCAGGGAAGAGCCTGTTCCGGTCAGGTCAAGAAGGAATTTAGGTTCTACCGCACGAGAGAGGGGCCAGAGACGTGAGCCCACTCCGCCGGCCGGAATGAGGGGGTAGAACCGTTCAAGTGGTGTTCTCATCGTGTCTAAGTGTACCGATAAATAACGTCATATTGCTGAAATGTTAGAGAAGTGTAGGTCCACCCTTGGGGGGCGTGTAGCTGTGAACCCCGTGGGCTACCCTGCAGTATCGCGCAGAAAAAGGCAATAAAGTCATTAAAAATTGCCCTAATTTCCGGTAAATGAGCTAAGGGTCTGACTGACACAATGTCATTATCACTCCTGAAAACCTGCTAATCTAACTGTTGAGTAGAACACACACTAGGTTGTTGTGCGGGTAGCTCGCGCAGGCAGATTAGAGCTGCTTCAACCGCATTACACAGGAGGTTATTCAGTGCCGAATACATCCAAGGGCACGCTGTACCGTGGCCGCGAAGGTATGTGGTCATGGGTTGCCCACCGCATTACCGGTATTGCTATTTTCTTTTTCTTGCTGGTCCACGTCCTTGATACCGCGGTAGTCCGTGTATCTCCGGAGGCCTACAACGCCGTTATGAGCGTCTACAAGAACCCCATTATGGGTGCCGGTGAAGCTGTATTAGTTGCAGCTATCGTTTATCACGCTTTTAACGGTATTCGTATCATCCTCATTGATTTCTGGAAGAACGGTGCCCGCAACCAGAAGGGCATGCTGTGGGGAGTGCTCGTTCTCTGGGCAGTCGTCATGATTCCTTTCATTATCCGTCACGCAATGCTCGTATTTGGGGGTCACTAGGCCATGGCAACACCGCTGAAAACTAAGATTTCTGTTCCCCGTAGCCGCGATCACAGCATTTCGGGCGTTAAGTACAACCGTTCATCTTCTAAGCGCAACAACTTTGAGATGGCAGCCTGGCTCTACATGCGTATCTCCGGTGTGCTGCTGGTTGTACTGATTTTCGGTCACCTCTTTGTCAACCTCATGATGGGCGAAGGTGTGCGCCGCATCGACTTCGGTTTCGTGGGCGGTAAACTCGCTAACCCCTTCTGGCAGGTTTGGGATCTGCTGTTGCTCTGGCTAGCTATGCTTCACGGCACCAACGGTATGCGCGTCATCATCGATGACTATGCAGAGAAGGACGGCGTACGTTTCATTCTTAAAGTTGCGCTCTTCCTCGCCTCAGCCTTCGTCATTCTTCTGGGCACCCTGG
This sequence comes from Rothia endophytica, assembly GCF_039543885.1. Taxonomy (NCBI): domain Bacteria; kingdom Bacillati; phylum Actinomycetota; class Actinomycetes; order Micrococcales; family Micrococcaceae; genus Rothia; species Rothia endophytica. The sequence goes on along the minus strand of NZ_BAABKP010000002.1, from coordinate 337,773 downwards.
TCATCTTTACCTTTGACCCCTGCCCCGCTGGTGCTGACCCCGAGCTTCTTGCGTCCTTCTGCGCAGCCCCCTAAGTTTTCTAAGAACGAGACACTGAAGAAAGAAGCATTGACTAATGCAGGTACATAAGTACGATGTCGTGATTATTGGTGCCGGTGGCGCCGGCATGCGCGCAGCAATTGAAGCTGGTCAGCGCGTCCGCACCGCTGTTCTCACCAAGCTTTACCCTACCCGCTCCCACACCGGTGCAGCTCAGGGTGGCATGTGCGCAGCCCTTGCCAACGTCGAAGAAGACAACTGGGAATGGCACACCTTTGACACCATTAAGGGCGGGGACTACCTTGTTGACCAGGATTCAGCAGAGGTGATGGCTAAGGAAGCCATTGAAGCTGTGCTGGATCTTGAAAAGATGGGTCTGCCCTTCAACCGAACCCCTGAAGGACGCATCGACCAGCGACGCTTTGGTGGTCACACCCGTGACCACGGTAAAGCACCCGTGCGTCGCTCCTGCTACGCAGCAGACCGCACCGGCCACATGATTCTGCAGACCCTGTACCAGAACTGCGTTAAGCACAACGTTGAGTTCTATAACGAGTACTACGTGCTCGACCTGGTCATGGTTGAAGATGAGGACGGCGTCCGCCGCCCCGCTGGCGTGGTCTCCTACGACCTGGCAACCGGTGACGTCCATGTCTTCCAGGCCAAGTCCATCATTTTCGCTTCCGGTGGCTGTGGCAAGATCTTCAAGACCACCTCTAACGCCCACACCCTCACCGGCGACGGCATGGCGATTGCCCTGCGCAACGGCATTCCCCTGGAAGATATGGAGTTCGTACAATTCCACCCGACCGGCCTGGCTGGTCTGGGCATCCTGGTCTCAGAGGCAGCCCGCGGTGAAGGCGGCATCCTGCGCAACTCCGACGGTGAACGCTTTATGGAACGCTACGCGCCGACCATTAAAGACCTAGCACCCCGCGATATCGTTGCCCGCTCTATGGCTAACGAAGTGCGTGAAGGTCGCGGCTGTGGCCCCAACAAGGACTACGTCCTTTTGGATCTTACCCACCTGGAACCCTCACACATCGATGAGAAGCTGCCGGACATCACCGAGTTCGCACGCACCTACCTGGGTGTTGAACCCTACACCGAGCCTGTGCCTGTGTTCCCCACCGCTCACTACGCAATGGGTGGCATCCCTACCAACATCAAGGCTGAGGTTCACGCCAACTCAGAAGACATCATCCCCGGTCTCTACGCAGCCGGTGAGGTGGCCTGTGTATCTGTACACGGTTCAAACCGCCTGGGCACCAACTCCCTGCTGGATATCAACGTTTTCGGCAAGCGCGCCGGTATGTACGCTGCAGAGTACGCTGCAAGCGCTGACTTCCTGCCTGTGTCCGATGATGCAGCTGACGAAACCCTCGCCCTGCTCAATCAGATCCGCAACGGCGAAGGCACCGAAAAAGTAGGTCAGCTCCGTAAGGAACTGCAGGATGTTATGGACGCCGACATGCAGGTATTCCGCACCGAAGAGACCATCCACAACGCTGTCGACAAGATTGTTGAACTCGAAGAGCGTTACAAGAGCATCCAGATCCAGGACAAGGGCAAGCGCTTCAACCTGGACCTGCTCGAAGCTGTTGAACTGGGCTTCCTCTTGGAACTTGCCAAGGTTATGTCGGTCGCTGCCCTACACCGCAAGGAATCCCGCGGCGGTCACTTCCGCGAGGACTACCCCGACCGCGACGATGCTAACTTCATGAAGCACTCCATGGTCTACCGCGATGAGACCACCGAGATGGAAGGCATCAAGGGTCTGCGTTTCGACACCAAACCCGTGACCTTCACCCGCTACGAACCGATGGAGCGTAAGTACTAAAATGGCTGATTTTGAAGCACGTGAACCAGAATCAAAGGTTCAGTTAGCATCTGAAACCGGTGGCGCGGGCGCAACGCCCACTTTTGACATCACCGTTCAGGTACGCCGCTACGACCCCGAACTGTCGGCAGAAGTGCACTGGGACGAATTCCAGCTCACCATGTACGGCACCGACCGCGTACTGGATGCCCTGCACAAGATTAAGTGGGAGATTGACGGTTCGCTGTCCTTCCGCCGCTCCTGCGCACACGGTATCTGCGGCTCGGATGCCATGCGCATCAACGGCCGCAACCGCCTAGCCTGCAAGACCCTCATTAAGGACCTCGATCTGGCTAAACCGATTACCGTTGAGCCCATCAAGGGTTTGCCCTGCGAGAAGGACCTCATTGTCGATATGGAGCCCTTCTTCCAGGCCTACCGTGAGGTTATGCCCTTCTTGGTCAATGACACCCACGAGCCTGAGCGTGAGCGCTACCAGTCCCAGGAAGACCGTGCTCGCTTTGATGACACCACCAAGTGCATCCTCTGCGCAGCCTGCACCTCGTCCTGCCCCGTTTTCTGGACCGACGGCCAGTACTTCGGCCCGGCAGCTATCGTCAACGCCCACCGCTTTATCTTCGATTCACGCGATGACGCCGGCGATATGCGACTAGAAATCCTCAACGACAAAGAAGGCGTCTGGCGCTGCCGCACCACCTTCAACTGCACCGAGGCTTGCCCCCGCGGTATTGAAATCACCAAGGCTATCGCCGAGGTCAAGCAGGCAATTCTTGTCCGCTCACTCTAGCCGCTAGAGCATCTACAGGACGCCGCCGTGTCTCACCTGCCATCAGGGTAGGGGAGCGCGGCGGCGTCCTGCGTCTGGTGGAGAAGTGTCACAGAAGCGTCATAGAGAGGGTGGGGCTTCACGAGCGGTCTCACTTCGCAGGATTGCGGGGCAGGGGGTTATCTTAGATGTATGTCTTCTTCAGCAGCGATCACCCTTGATGTGAACTCTCCAATCTTTGAGCAGCGCCTTCGTGCGCTCACCCCGGAGCTCATCCGCTTCCGCCGTGAGGTGCATGCCAACCCCGAGTTGTCCTACCTGGAGAAGAAAACCACCGAGCGTATCTTTAGCGCTCTGACTGATGCCGGGTTGAAGCCTAAGCACCTCAAGGGCACCGGTTGCTATGTTGATGTGGGGGAGGGGCCTTACGCGGCAGCCTTTCGTGCCGACATCGATGCGCTGCCCATCCAAGAAGAAACCGATTTGCCCTACGCCTCCACAGTCAACGGGGTCATGCACGCCTGCGGGCACGACATTCACCAGACCGTCATGTTGGGTGTTGCCATCGCTCTGCATCGCCTGCACCAAAAAAACCCGCTGGGTGCGAGCATTCGTATTATTTTCCAGCCGGCTGAGGAACAGCTGCCTGGTGGCGCTGTCGATGTGCTGGCTCAGCGAATCCTAGAGGGCATGCCCCGCGCCTTTGCCCTGCACTGCGACCCCAAGGTAGATGTGGGCAAAATCGGAACCCGTATCGGGGCGATTACCAGTGCATCTGACACCATTAAAATCAGCCTTAAAGGTCGGGGCGGTCATACTTCGCGCCCGCACCTGACCGAAGACATCGTTTATGCTCTGAGCCAGATCGCCATCAATGTGCCCGCTGTGCTCTCTCGCAAGACTGACGTGCGCAGCGGCGTTCTGGTGGTCTGGGGCCAGATTGAAGCGGGGGTAGCCCCCAATGCCATCCCCTCCACCGCCTTTCTCGCCGGGACCATGCGCTGCCTGGAAGCAGACGTGTGGAAACAGGCAGGTTCAATTCTTGACGAAGTGGTTGAACAGATTGCTGCCCCATACAACGTCGAGGTGGAGCTAGAGCACTTCCGCGGCGTCCCGCCGGCAGTTAACACCGAAGACGAGGTTGCTATGCTCGAGAACGCTGCGCGTGCCGAGCTGGGTGAGGACGCAGTGGTGCTGGTCGAGCAGTCTATGGGCGGCGAGGATTTTGCCTGGATGTTGCAAGAAGTGCCCGGTGCCCTCATCCGTTTGGGTACGCGTGTGCCCGGGGGCTACACCTTTGACCTGCACCGCGGGGACTATGCCCCCGATGAACGTGCCATTGAAGTTGGGGTGCGCGTCATGGCAGCTACTGCCCTCCGCGCTATCCGCGCTGAACTAGTCCGCTAGAGGGCTGCCCTACCCAGAGAAACGTTGCAGGGCCAAGGACGAGAATATTTTTAAAAACCTTGAACTGGCTCGTCTCTGTTCCAGAATCCGGCTACTGCCGCTGTGATTAGCGTAAATAAGAGGGCAGTCACTCGGGAGCACCCAGAAGTGTAGTGTGGTTCACTTAGATCCTGGGCGGCCGGGGATGAATAGAAACTTAAATCACACTAAGATGTGTTGTGTTACGCAAAATATTCTCTGGGGCGGGTTAAAACACCGGCGCAAGGTCGCGCAGGGCACGCTTTCAGGGCCGTACGAAAAGGACCCTCATGGCTTTCTCACGCAAGCACATTGCATCAACCGGTTCACTGCTGGGTGTCTCCGCCCTCCTGCTTGCAGGTTGTGGAGCAGCTCCCGAAGAATCATCATCAGTATCCGGGGAGTCCAGCGACTACCTTGGCTGCATCGTTTCTGACTTTGGTGGCTTCCAGGACAAGTCCTTCAACCAGAACTCCTACGCTGGCGTAAAGCACGCTGAGACCGAGTTCGGTATTAACATGAAGGAAGCTCAGTCCACCGCTGAGACCGACTACGCTCCCAACCTCAACGAGATGGTCCAGGCCGGTTGTAACCTCACCGTTACCGTAGGCTTCGGTTTGGCTGATACCACCAAGGAAATCGCAGAAGCTAACCCCGATCTGCACTTCACCATCGTGGATGATAACTCCATCGAGCTGGATAATGTGCGCCCCATTGTCTTTGACACCGCTCAGGCTGCTTTCCAGGCCGGTTACGTTGCTGCAGCACAGTCAAAGACCGGCAAGGTAGCTACCTACGGTGGTATGGAATTCCCCACCGTCACTATCTTCATGGATGGCTTCGCGCAGGGTGTTGACTACTATAACCAGCAGAAGAACGCAGACGTTGAGGTTCTGGGCTGGAACAGCGACAGCCAGAGCGGTACCTTCACCGGCGACTTCGAGGATGCCACCAAGGGCAAGACCAACACTCAGAACTTCCTTGATCAGGGCGCTGACGTGATTATGCCCGTTGCTGGCCCCGTAGGTTCAGGTACTCTTGAAGCTGTTAAAGAATACAACGCATCAAACCCCGATTCACCCGCATCTGTTGTATGGGTTGACGCTGATGGCTTCGAAACCAACGCTGACTACCAGGACATCATCCTCACCTCTGTCATGAAGAAAATGGATGACGCTATCACCGAGACCATCAAGGCTGACATGGACGGTAACTTCACCTCCGAGGCTTACATCGGTACCTTGGAGAACGATGGTGTGGGCTTGGCTCCCTTCCACAACTTTGATTCCGAGGTAACTGACGAAACCAAGGCTGAACTGGACAAGATCAAAGAAGATATTATCTCCGGTACTATCAAGGTTGAAACCGCTGGCTCACCCACCGCATAACTCCTAGCAGTTGAGCCATAGTAAAGGCGGCTCGCACTCCCCCTAGGGTAGTGTGAGCCGCTTGTTTGCCCCCTGGTTCTTCCCTCGGCAAGAGACCAGTTAGACTAAAGCACAACGTATACGCGAAGCCACTCCAGTTTGCCGCTGGGTAAGGGGCTGCGCCGGTTCTTACACAGAAAGCCACTCGATGAAACTCGAACTGCGCAAGGTTACCAAACGGTTTGGTGATTTTACCGCTAACGACAGCATTGACCTGACCGTCACCCCTGGCACGGTTCACTGTCTCCTGGGGGAAAATGGGGCGGGTAAATCTACTCTGATGAACGTTATCTATGGTCTCTACCGCCCTACCGAGGGTCAGATGTTCATTGATGATCAGCCGGTGGAATTCTCCGGGCCTTCGGATGCAATGGCAGCCGGTATCGGTATGGTGCACCAGCACTTTATGCTGGTTCCCGTGTTCACGGTGGCAGAAAACGTAGCCCTGGGTGCTGAATCGATCAAGGGCGCTACCCTTGATCTTGAGTCAACCCGCAAGAAAATCCGTGAAATCTCTGACCGCTACGGCTTCCAGGTAGACCCAGATGCCGTGGTTGAGGATTTGCCGGTGGGTGTTCAGCAGCGCGTTGAGATCATCAAGGCACTGGTGCGCGATGCTGAAATCCTCATTCTAGACGAGCCTACCGCCGTCCTTACCCCTGCAGAAACTGATCAGCTGTTGGGTATCATGGATCAGTTGCGTAAGGACGGCAAATCTCTGCTCTTCATCTCGCACAAGTTGCGTGAGGTGCGCGAAATTTCTGATGATATCACCGTGATTCGCCGCGGTAAGGTGGTCGGTCACGCCCAGCCCACCATGTCAACCACTGAGCTGGCTTCCATGATGGTGGGCAAAAATGTTCAGCTAACCGTGGATAAGGACGCGGCCCAGGTCAGCGACAAAGTCTTTGAGGTTAAGAACCTGACCCTGATGGCAGATAACGGTGTGCCCCTGCTCAAAAATGTCAGCTTTGAGGTGCGCGGCGGTGAGATTCTTGCTGTGGCTGGTGTGCAGGGTAATGGGCAGACCGAACTGGCAGAAAGCATTATTGGCCTTCACCCCAAGGCAACAGGTTCTCTGAGTCTCAACGGCACCGAGCTGTTGGGTATGAGCACCAAGCAGGTGTTGCGCTCTGGGGTTGGCTTTGTGCCTGAAGACCGTAGCAAGGACGGGCTCATCGGCTCTTTCTCGATTTCCGAGAATCTGGTGCTCGACCTGTTTGATAGCCCTGAGTTTTCTTCAGCCGGTACTCTCAACCGATCAAAGATTTCAGCTAACGCTGATCGCGCTGGTACTGAATTTGATATCAGAATGGGCTCTAAGGAGCACACTGCATCCACCCTATCCGGCGGCAACCAGCAGAAAATTGTTGTAGCGCGCGAGCTGAGTCGGGACCTGCAACTCTTTGTTGGCTCCCAGCTCACCCGTGGTGTGGATGTCGGTTCAATCGAATTTATTCACAAACGCATCGTGCAAGAACGCGATAAGGGCGTGCCCGTTCTCATCGTTTCTACCGAACTGGATGAGGTCTATGGCCTTGCCGACCGCATTGCCGTCTTCTTCCACGGTGAGCTGATGGGCATCGTCCCACCGACCACCCCCAGATCTGTGCTGGGCCAGATGATGGCAGGTGCCACCTACGAGGAGGCGCTGGCAGCTGATACCGAGCACTCAGAGGCATCGAGTGGCTCTGCTGCTAAAACCCAGGTAACCGAGTCTGCTCCGCGGGCAGAAGGAGAAGAGAATGAGCGATAAGCAGCCCGCTGCCCAGCAGGTAGACCCTGCTCTGGCAGCCGACACCGACGCACCGACTCCTCCTCAGGATGTCCCTTCGCAGCTGGTGGAAACCCAGAAGCCCTCCCTCTTCGCCCGGATCGCCGGCGGGAGCATTGGCCTCTCTATTGGCGCAGCACTGGCTGCTTTCATTGTGGGAGGCCTGCTCATTGCTGTAACCGACCCAGCTACCCAGGCAGCATCACGGTACTTCTTTGCGCGCCCGCTGGATACCCTTGCCGCTGGGTGGAGCGCTGCTTATGACTCCTACGTAGCTCTTTTGCAGGGTTCAATCTTCAACCCCAATGGCAGGAACTTCACCCAGCAGATTCGTCCGCTGACAGAAACCTTAACCGTTGCAACACCCCTCATTTTTGCAGGTCTGGCTGTGGCGCTGTCCTTCCGAGCAGGTCTCTTTAACATCGGTGCTCAGGGCCAGATTATTCTGGGTGCCATCGTTTCAGGTTGGGTAGCCCTGAACGCGGGCCTCCCCGTTATCGTTATGGTTCCCCTGATTCTGCTGGGCGGTATCGTTGGTGGCGCTATCTGGGGTGGCATCATTGGTGTTCTCAAGGCTCGCACGGGCGCGCACGAGGTCATCCTCTCTATTATGATGAACTACATCGCTGCCAACCTTTTGGTCTACTTGCTGAAGACTCCGTTGCTGCAGCGCGAAGGTAGTTCTAACCCCATCTCAGAGAAGCTGGGCGAGAACGCCCTCTTTCCGCTCCTGCTGGGCCCGCAGTTTCGTCTGCACGCAGGTTTCTTAGCGGCGCTCCTAGCAGTAGCTTTCGTCTGGTGGTTGCTAAATAGCTCTACCGTCGGCTTCCGCCTGCGCGCGGTGGGCGCTAACCCCAACGCCGCCCGCACCGCCGGTATCTCCGTGGCATCGGGCTACATTGTGGTGATGGCACTATCCGGTGCTTTGGCCGGTCTCGCGGGCGCAGCCCAGGTAGCTGGAACCGAAAAAGTACTCTCTACCGGTATTGCGGCGTCCCTCGGCTTTGACGCCATTACCGTAGCGCTACTGGGCCGCTCCAAGCCTGTGGGCACCTTCTTCGCAGCTCTTCTCTACGGAGCCTTCCGCGCCGGTGGCGTATCAATGCAGGTCAGCACCGGTACTGACATTGACATCGTCTTGGTGCTCCAGGCTCTTATCGTTCTCTTTATTGCCGCACCTCCGCTGGTGCGCGCAATCTTCCGTCTGCCCGACCCCACCGGGGCACCGCGCACCAAAAAGAAGAAGTCCGCATCTAAGGCAGTGGAGGCAGCAGCATGAGCGTCGTAGCTACTCAAAACACTAAGGTCTCAGCTGAGACCGAAACCGGTGGTGTGAAGAACTGGAAAAACCCGGTTATTTACACGGTCTTGGCTCTGCTCTCGGTCTTCTTGATTGGGATCCGTGCCCCTGAGAAGACCATTAGCCTCGGTATTTCCGACGGCGTACGCTGGTTCCAAGCCGAACCTCTGCAGATTAACCCCCAGGTTTACGGCTGGGTGGCTGTGGTGATCATGCTGGCTCTAGCCGCCTACGCTCTGGTAACAACCAACACCGGTAAGCTACTAGGCCGCTGGGTAGCACCCCTCTTCTGGCTTACTTTTGTCACCGGTCTACTGGTTTGGGCTATTGGTTCTACCGCCAAACCCTCCCTGTCACTGGTCTCACTGCTGACCGGTGCGGTAGCACTGTCTATCCCCATGATTTTTGGTTCCATGGGTGGTCTGCTCTGCGAGCGCTCAGGCATCGTCAACATTGCTATCGAGGGGCAACTGCTCTTCGGCGCTTTTTCGGCGGTGCTGGTGGGCTCTCTCACCGGTAGCCCCTGGGCAGGTTTATTGGCAGCTATGGCCGGTGGCGTGCTGGTTTCGAGTATCCTGGCCCTCTTCTCCATCAAGTACCTGGTGGATCAGGTCATCGTGGGTGTGGTGGTTAACGTGCTGGTCTCGGGTCTCACCGGCTTCCTGTTTGCCCGCGTCCTGCAGCCCAATGCACCCACCCTCAACTCTGCGCCCAAGCTGCCCGGCTTCGAAATCCCCGTTCTATCACAGATCCCCGTCATCGGACCGGTACTGTTCGACCAGAATGTTCTGGTCTACCTCATGTACTTCGTTGTAGGGCTGATTTGGTTCGCGCTCAACAAGACCAAATGGGGTCTGCGTACCCGCGCGGTAGGCGAACACCCCAAGGCAGCTGACACTCTGGGTGTTAACGTCAATCGACTGCGTCTGATGAACGTGTTGCTGGCCGGTGCTGTAGCCGGTATGGGTGGAGCCTTCTTTACCCTGGTGTCGGTGTCCGCCTTCAACTCTGACATGACAGCGGGGCAGGGCTACATCGCGCTGGCCGCACTCATTTTCGGACGCTGGACTCCGGTGGGTGCCCTGAGCGCAGCCCTTCTCTTTGGTTTCTCACTGAACCTGCAGTTCGTGCTCTCCATTCTGGGCACCCAGGTGCCCACCGAGCTGCTGGCAATGTTGCCCTACCTTGTCACCATCTTTGCGGTGGCAGGTCTGGTAGGCCGTTCACGTGGCCCGGCAGCTGTAGGCACGCCCTACGTCAAGGAATAGCGACCGATGAATGGCTACTGCACGATAGAGTGCGGTAGCCATTGCTGTCTAAGGAAGGCATGATGACTTCAATTAACTGGGATGAACTAACAGATGTGGCACGCCGTGCCTTGGCCACCTCCTATGCTCCCTACTCCAAGTACCCGGTGGGTGCTGCTGCACTGACCGAGGACGGCCGCATCGTCTCTGGCGCCAATATCGAGAACGCTTCCTTGGGTATAACCCTCTGTGCCGAGTGTTCGCTGATCTCTGATTTATTTCGTACCGGCGGCGGTAAACTGATGGCCTTTGCCTGCGTGGACGGGGCAGGGGAGCCACTCATGCCCTGCGGACGTTGCCGTCAGTTGCTCTATGAACACAGTGCCGCAGGAATGATGATTAAGTCTGCCGGTGGAATCATGACCATCGAGCAGATGTTACCCGATGCCTTTGGCCCCGAACGGCTCTAAAACAGTAGACGGCTGCTTTAGACGGGCAGCCGCTAGCTTCAACTGGCATACTGGAAGATAGACAAGACACAAAGAGGTGGGACGAAATGGCCCTGTTGATGAGAGGACGCGCGTGAGTAACGAGGCTTTTGACGCTGTAGATGTCATCCGTACCAAGAGGGACGGCGGGCAGCTATCGAATGATCAGATTGACTGGGTCATTGATGCCTACACCCGAGGTGTAGTAGCTGATGAGCAGATGAGTGCCCTTGCCATGGCAATTTTCCTCAACGGCATGAGCCGGGCTGAAATAGCTCGGTGGACCGATGCCATGATTCGTTCGGGTGAGCGCATGGATTTCTCGTCCATCATTGGCCCGGGCAAGAAGATTGCTACCGCCGATAAACATTCCACCGGGGGTGTAGGCGATAAAATCACCCTACCTTTGGCCCCTTTGGTAGCCGTCTATGGGGTTGCGGTGCCGCAACTATCTGGCCGCGGGTTAGGCCATACCGGTGGAACCCTCGATAAGCTAGAGGCCATTCCTGGCTGGCAGGCTAGTATTTCCAACGAGCGAACCATCGATATTCTAGGTTCTATCGGTGCAGTTATTTCTGCCGCCGGCTCAGGGCTAGCGCCGGCTGATAAGAAGCTCTACGCACTAAGAGACACCACCAGCACCGTTGAAGCCATCCCGCTCATCGCCTCATCCATCATGAGCAAGAAAATTGCTGAAGGCACCGGGTCTCTGGTGCTCGATGTCAAGGTTGGTTCGGGTGCTTTTATGAAAGACATTCAGCAGGCCCGCGAACTAGCTGAGGTTATGGTGGGACTGGGGCATGACGCCGGGGTCACCACCAGTGCGCTGCTCACCAACATGGACACCCCGTTGGGCCTGACCGTAGGTAATGCCTGCGAGGTTGAAGAGTCGGTTGAGGTTCTCGCCGGTGGCGGCCCAGCGGATGTCGTTGAACTGACGCTTGAACTAGCGCGGGTGATGCTGAGGAACTCGGGCGTAGACGCCGACCCCGCCGAAGCTCTTAAAGACGGGCGCGCCATGGACAAGTGGCGTCAGATGATTTCAGCCCAGGGCGGTGACCCTGATGCTGCCCTGCCGGTGGCTCGTGAAACCCACGCTGTACTTGCTCCGCAGACCGGCACCCTGACCCGCTTGGACGCGCTCTCGGTGGGCGTGGCGTCCTGGCGTCTTGGGGCTGGCCGAGCCCGCAAGGAGGACGCTGTGCAGCTAGCTGCAGGTATCAAGCTTCACGCAAAACCCGGGGACACAGTGACTGAGGGGCAGCCCCTGATAACCCTCATGACCGACACCCCTGAACGGTTTGACCGTGCCCTGCAGTCTCTTGAGGATGCATGGGATATTAACGGCCAACTGTCAGAAACCTCCATCATCCTTGATCGTATTAACGCCTAGCGCGCCACTCCCTAGCCAGAAAAGAGAAGACAAGCCATGGGTCTCTTCAGCCGCAAAAAAGATCAGCAGCGGGCAGCTGTAACCGCACCTCGCGACGTTCTAGCTCCTGCCCTCATTGCACCTTCAAAAGAGTCTGCCCGTGCCCCCGAGCAACAGGCAGAAGTAGGCGGTGCATTGCGCGCTCTAGCACAGAAGATGCGCGCCACCGCTGATGGACAGATCACCCTCCACCTGGTTCAGCAGGGTAACGATATGAGCTACACCTTCTACCAGCGCGGCAACGAGCTAGAAAAAGGTAGCGTGCTACCCGGGGGCGACTGGTTTACTGAGGTTGCCGATCTCTACGTGGAAGAGGAAAAGGGCGAGCGCGGAGCCTTCACCCGTGCCCTCATTATGGTGAGCCCCGCTGCTGCCGAGGAGGAGCAGGTGCAGGCTTCTTTCATCAATTCGGAAAAGGGCAGCAGCCACAACCTGAACTACGCCCTAACTGCTGATAAGCCGGTAGCGTCTTCTGAGCAGGCTCAGGCTGAGCCGATTGAGACGGAACAGGGGTCACCCGAGGCAGAACACCTCGAGACAGCAAGCGCGGCGTCCGAACCTGCCCCTGAGGACGGCCCGACTGCAAGTAACCTGGGGGAGCGTGGATCGGCTACCTTAGCAGCATCGACCGAGGCAGAAGAGAGCGCAGATGAGCAGGCGAGCACTCAGAAGGCTCAGTTCCTGGCTCCCTCACCTACTTCTGATGCCACGATCGAGAGTGTATCTTCTGAAGACCCCAATGAGGACACCGCAGCTGAGGTGGAGGGTGCACCTGTGAGTCAAGAGACCGAGGTTCCCGCCCAGGTTACTGAAACTCCTGTCTCAGCTGAAACTGAAACTGTGAAGGAGGAGGACTATCAAGAACAGAGCCTTGAGCAGGACGCACAGCTCACGAAAACAGAGGGGTCTAAAGAGTTCACCGCTGCCTCTGAAACCGCTGCCTCTGAAACCGCTGGAGAACGTGCCGATACGGATGAGACCCTAGAGAACCCCGAGAATCATAACCCTGCTACCGATGGTCCTGCAGACTCAAATGATGGGGGAGAGAGCACAGCGGTAGCTCCCGTTCTACCCCTGGGTGGCCCCAGTAGCCTGCCCATCCACCTCGATGATGACGCTTTTGATACCCACGATGAGCAGACTGTGGTCGCTCCGGCGGCTGCCTCCCGCCCTGCCCTGGCATCGGCACCGCTTGATGCCCCCAGCGCGGGCGCTAATATGGACGTCGCTCCCTCATTTGCAGCCCAGAGCTACACCAAGCCCTCGGAAACCACCTTGGCTGAGGGCAACCTGGTGCTGACCGAAGCAGAGGTCGTCTCCCGCTTCGCACCTGCCTACGATGCTCTCTTTGGTGAAAACGGCACAGCGCTGGATGTTTCCACGGTGCTGATCCGGGTGCGCTCGCTGGGCTCCTACTACGATGCTCTAACTCACGTGCGCCGTAACGGCTTCTGGGAACAGGTGCGCACCTTTGACCTGGTACCCGAGGAAACCTTGGCTATCTTGCAGCTCAAGGCTGACTCCTACAAGGAGGGGAGCGGCTCACCCCTGGCCATCAATATCCGCTTTACCCCCGGTGTGCCCGCAGCAGTCAGTTTCGACTACACCGATGAGGAAGCCTTCATCAGCTACCCTGAGCGCCTGCCCGCCCAGCAGTATGTTGAAGAGCTACGCATGTTCCCCCGCACCGGCGCTAACATACCGGCGCATATGAACGACGCGCTGGCGTCCTGGACCTTCTAAAACCCACTGGAGTTTACCGCCCGGTCACTGCCTGCTAGCTGCCATCTGGTAGCTGATCATGCAGCGGCCGGGCGGTTTCTGTACACTGGCACCAAACCTATGACATCGAGGACAAAAGAGAAAATTGTGACGCAAGAACCTACCTGGATTCAAAAACTGCCCAAGATTAGCCTGCACGATCACCTGGACGGTGGGGTGCAGACAGAAACGTTGATTAAGCACGCTGCGGAGATTGGTCACGAACTACCTGCCACAGACCCCCAAGAGCTAGCCGCCTGGTTCCGTGAGGCAGCTGACTCCCGCTCACTAGAACACTACTTAGAAACCTTCGAACACACGGTGGCGGCCATGCAAACTGCCGAGCACCTGCGTAAGGTTGCCCGCGACCACGTGGTGACATTGGCAGCAGACGGCGTCATCTACGGGGAAGTACGCTGGGCACCGGAGCTTCACACCCGCCGCGGACTGAGCCTGCAAGAAGCGGTAGAGGCCGTTGCCGATGGGCTCATGGACGGTATGGAATACATCGGAACGCTGGGCGGCCGTATCCTGGTTAACCAAATTCTCTGCGCTATGCGCCAGAACGACCGGGCCCTCGAAATTGCCCAGCTTGCCGTGACTAACCGCCAGATGGGCATTGTCGGCTTTGACCTGGCAGGCCCAGAAGCAGGTTACCCCGCCAGCCTCTTCACCGAAGCCCTGGACTACGCCGCCGCCCACTTCATGCCCGTTACCCTGCACGCCGGTGAAGCCGATGGCTTAAAATCTATCCGCTCAGCCCTCGTCGACGGCCGCGCCCTCCGCCTCGGTCACGGCGTCCGCATTACCGAAGACATCACCGCCCGCACCGTTGCCGAGATTGACCCCGAGGGCACCCTCATGCCCGGCGCTGACCGCGACGCTACCGTACTGCAACTGGGCCCCGTGGCTGAATGGGTGAAGAACCAGCGCATCGTCTTAGAATGCTGCCCCTGCTCTAACCTGCAAACCGATGCCGCCCAGAAAATTGACCTGGTGGGCACCGGGGCCGCTTTCGACCCGGCACGCACCCACGAAGAGCACCCGCTGGCCCTGCTCTTCTCAGCCGGCTTCGCCGTCACTGTCAACCCTGATAACCGCCTGATGAGCTCCACCAGCATCACCCGAGAATTCGTTGAACTCTCCCGCAGCGCTGGCTTTGGCATACCCGAGTTCTTCGAAATGACGCTCAACGCAATCAACGGGGCCTTCTGCACCTTCGACGAAAAGCAGGCACTCATGCAAAGCGTGCAGAGTGCCTACGCCCAAATTTCCCAGGAACTCCAGCAGGCAGAACAGTCCCCAGCAGAGCAGGAGGGCTAGAATGACCCAGCTTGAGAATGCAGGCAGCCAATTCCAACGTCTGGTTACCATCATGGACACCCTACGCAGTCCTGGCGGCTGTCCCTGGGACGGCGAACAAACCCACGAATCCCTACTGCGTTATCTGATAGAAGAAGCCTACGAAGTGGTGGAAGCAATTGAGGCCCCCGCTGGAATCGACCGTGCCCTGCTGAAGGAAGAGCTGGGGGATGTGTTGTTGCAGGTGGTCTTCCACTCCCGTGTAGCCGAGGAAACCCCGGCAGAACAGGGTGGCTTTGACATCGTGCAGGTGCTCACCGCCCTCAACGACAAGCTTGAACGCCGCCACCCCCATGTCTTCGGTGATGAAGAAGCGGTCACAGGCGATGACGTGCTGACCCGCTGGGACGAACTCAAAAAGAAGGAAAAGCCCGAACGCACCGGCCCCCTGGACGGAATCCCACCTCACCTACCTGCCTTAGCCCTGGCCGAAAAAACCCTGTCTAAAGCCTCCAAAGCTGGGCTGCTCGACCCGGAGGAAATGGGTGCTGGCACCAGCTTTACCACCGAAGAGGAGCTGGGGGAGCACCTGCTCACCCTGGTCGCCGCCGCCAAAAGCCGGGGGCTGGACGCCGAACGCGCCCTGCGCTCAGCGACCCGCAAGCTCATCGACCAACACAGCTAGAGTCAAGGCCGCTTGGTGTGCCCGTCCTTGCGTTCTATTCCGTGTGGAATGTGGGTAACCGTGGGTAAAGAGCCACTAAACCCTCTGCTATTTGCCGACATATTAGTGGGAATTAGTGAATTTTTGTTTGCTTATGTGGGTTTTTTGGTAGACTGAAGGCATAACCGTGCTTCGGAGCTCACCGCCCGCCGGTGGGGCTCGAAGCGCAGATTAGCCATTTTCATTTCTATCCTTCAAGGAGCATATTCATGGCTTTGATTACCGCAGTTCACGCTCGTCAGATTCTTGACTCACGCGGCAACCCCACCGTTGAGGTTGAGGTTCTGCTCGAAGACGGCGCTTTTGGCCGCGCAGCAGTTCCCTCAGGCGCATCCACCGGTGAGTGGGAAGCAGTAGAGCGTCGCGATGACGATAAAGCTGTTTACCTGGGCAAGGGCGTTCTCGGTGCTGTTTCTGCAGTAATCGATGAAATCTCCGAAGAAGTTATCGGTATCGACGCTTCAGATCAGCGTGCTGTTGACGCAGCCATGATTGCTCTTGACGGTACTGACAACAAGGGTAAGCTGGGCGCTAACGCTATCCTGGGCCTGTCCATGGCCGTCGCTAAGGCAGCTGCTGAGTCAGCTGACCTGCCCCTTTACAAGTACCTGGGTGGCCCCAACGCTCACGTCCTGCCCGTTCCCATGATGAACATCCTCAACGGTGGCTCACACGCTGACTCCAACGTTGATATCCAGGAGTTCATGATTGCTCCCATCGGTTTCGACACCTTCTCAGCTGCTCTGCAGGCTGGCGTTGAGGTCTACCACGCGCTGAAGAGTGTTCTGCACTCACGCGAACTCTCCACCGGTCTGGGTGACGAGGGTGGCTTCGCGCCCAACCTGGATTCGAACGCTGCTGCGCTTGACCTGATCATTGAAGCTATCGAGAAGGCTGGCTACAAGCCTGGCGAGGAAATCGCACTGGCTCTGGATGTTGCTTCCTCCGAGTTCTACAACGATGGCGCCTACGACTTTGAGGGTCAGAAGCGTTCAGCTGAAGAGATGTCACAGTACTACGCTGACCTGGTCGCTAAGTACCCCCTCGTGTCCATCGAGGATCCCCTGGACGAGAACGACTGGGACGGCTATAAGACCCTGACCGAAATGATCGGCGACAAGGTCCAGATCGTTGGTGACGACCTCTTCGTGACCAACCCCGAGCGTCTGGGCAAGGGCATCGCTGAAGGCGCTGCTAACGCACTGCTGGTCAAGGTAAACCAGATTGGTTCACTGACCGAAACCTTCGACGCTATGAGCCTGGCTCAGCGCAATGAATACCGTTGCATGGTTTCACACCGTTCAGGTGAGACCGAAGACGTCACCATCGCTGACCTGGCTGTTGCTACCAACGCTGGCCAGATCAAGACCGGTGCTCCCGCCCGCTCCGAGCGCGTTGCTAAGTACAACCAGCTTCTGCGCATCGAAGAAGAACTGGGCGAGCAGGCTGTTTATGCGGGCAAGGGTGCTTTCCCCCGCTTCGCTAAGTAGTCTTTAGCTTAAATACAAAGCCGGCAGGCGGGTTTGCCCGTCTACCGGCTTTTGTATGCCCACCGGCCTATCGGCAAAAGACGGTAGACTGGTGAGGCACAGATCAGCGACGAGGGGAGCGGCAGAACATGGCAGGTCAAAAGAAACAACCCGGGCGTAACCCAATTGCTGCCTTTTTTGGTTTTGGTCTCTCGCATCCAGGCGTCCAGCCGCAGAAGAATAAGAAGAAACCCACCCCATCCAGAGCAATTTCTAGCCCTTCCGGTGACACTGACACGCAAGTTCCCGTTGCAGCTCATTCTTTCTCTGGTCACTTCATTACTGTTGCGATCATCATCGCTATCATTGCCGTCTCTATTTACGGCCCTCTGAGCTCCTTCCTCAAGCAACAAGATGAGATTAACGACGCCAAAGAGACTATCGCCGCACTTGAAGCTGAGCAGGACGCTTTAGAGGCGCAGGTCAGCTGGTGGGAGGACGATAACTACGTCAAACAGCAGGCACGCAGCCGCCTCTTTTACGTTGAGCCCGGTCAGACACCCTACCTGGTGGTAGGCCTAGATGACACCTCAGCGTTAGTCGATGACACCAGCGCCGCAGCGAAAATGGCCCCGGAAGACCCATGGACCACCAAGTTGTGGGGCTCTTTCCAGTTAGCTTCTGGGCAGGACGCCCCAGCGGCGGGCGCCGGCTCTGGGGCAGAAGAAACTGAGTCTTCTGACGCGCCTAGCCCTGACCGTAGCGTTACCCCTAGCGTTACCCCTAGCGAGTGACCCCTGCTTAAGGTCGGTGGGTGTCACCGCGTACACTTATAGCTAATCCCCCGTTCAACCATGATGATAAAGGATCCCATGACCACTCACTTACCTCACGGCTTCGGCGTCACCGCTGAAACCCTTGCCCCCACTGAACTCGATATTCAGGTTCTCTCGGCACAACTGGGGAGAAAAGTTCGTGACGTGGCCGAGATTCCTGCTCGTTGTGTCTGCGGTAACCCGCTGGTGGCTGCTACCGCCCCGCGTCTGTCGAACGGAACTCCTTTCCCCACCGTCTTTTACCTGGCACACCCTGTTATCACTGCAGCAGCGTCTCGCCTCGAAGCAGAAGGTGCAATGTACGCCATGACCGACGAGATCGCCGCTGATGAAGCAATGGCTGAAGCTTATCGCGCTGCCCACGAGAACTACCTGGCTGAGCGTGAGCGCATCCGCGTGGCAACCAACACCGGTGAGGTACCAGAAATTGAGGGCATCTCAGCCGGTGGCATGCCTACCCGCGTTAAGTGCCTGCACGCGGTGCTGGGCCATACCTTGTCGGTGGGGCGCGGCATCAACCCCTACGGGGATCGCACCCTGGATATGATTTCTGAGTGGTGGACTCCCGAGGTTTGCCACTGCGACCCTGCCTGGCGTGCTGACGCCGTTACAGAAGCTTAAGGGGTAGAAGATGCGCGTAGGTGCTATCGACTGCGGGACCAACTCAATCCGCCTGCTCATCGCTGACATGGAAGAGGGCGCAGACGGTGCTGTCCACTTATCAGAGGTGGTGCGCCGCATGAAGATTGTGCGCCTAGGAAAGGGCGTGGACGCCACCGGGTGGCTGGCCAAAGAATCTTTAGAGCGCACTTTTGAAGCAGCCCGTGAATACGCAGGTTTGCTGAAGGAACACGGTGCGCAGAAAGTTCGCTTTGTGGCTACCAGTGCCACCCGCGATGCCGGTAACCGCCACATTTTCACGAACGGTATCCAAGAGATTCTGGGGGTTGAACCCGAGATTATTTCTGGCACCGAAGAGGCCGCGCTGTCCTTTGCTGGCGCCCTATCATCGGTGGGTAATACCGAGCAGATGACGCTGGTGATCGATCTAGGCGGCGGCTCTACCGAGTTCGTCCTCGGCGACAAGGACGGGGTAGTGGCCTCGCAGTCGGTCAATATCGGCTGTGTGCGCATGACCGAGCGTCATGTTAGTTCTAACCCTCCGAGTGTGGATCAGATTGCCCGCGTCATTGCAGATACTGACCGGGCTATCGGGGGTGCATCTGCTGAGGTTGACTTCTCTGTGGCTGAACGTCTGGTGGGGGTCGCTGGTACGGTCACTACGGTCACTGCGCATGCTCTGGGTCTCGACTCCTATGACCCGCAAGCTATTGACCGCACCGAACTGTCCATCAAAGATATTTCAAAGGCGGCAGCTGATTTGGTGGCTATGACCACCGAAGAACGCGCTGAACTGGGCTTTATGCACGAGGGCCGCGTTGACGTTATTGGCGCCGGCTCAATTGTCTGGGCTCGCATTATCGAGCGTATTTCGAAGATGACCGAGGGGCGGGTTTCTACCGCTATTGCATCTGAAAAAGATATTCTAGACGGCATTGCCCTCTCATTAGCTCGGTAGGGCTTTGCCCCCCCAACACCGATTACCTCTCAGCAAACTACGGTAAGGAGTGTGCTTCCATGGCTCGGTTCAGCCTTCGCCAGGTTCTAGCGCTTGTTGCTAGTGCTCTGCTGATGACCACTGGCTTTGGCGCCGCCCATGCTACTGAACCCAGTGCGTCCCCCAGCGGAGGAACCAGCTCTCGCGCCCCCAGCCCGTCGCACCTGCCCTCCGTTCCTACTATCGATACCCCGCGAGGTGACTCCATTCGGGCTAGGCAGTACTGGCTGATGCAGTACGGGTTCGCAGATCTCTGGAAGGAAGCCACCGGTCAGGGAGTAACCGTCGCGGTCATTGATACCGGAGTCGACGGCAACCATCAAGATCTCAAGGGCAATGTCATTGACGGATTTGACGCTTCGGGCAATGGCTCCGGTCAGGGCTGGAAGGGCCTGGGCGTCGAGCCGGAGCACGGCACCCTGGTTGCTTCTGTCATTGCCGGGCATGGACACTCCGATGGGGGCACTCCGGCTAACCCAGGAGAACCCGGGGATGGCCCTGCAGGCATGATAGGTGTAGCGCCAGAAGCTACCATCTTGCCGATTTCCTTAGAGCTGGGCACCGTGGGTAGCTCTACTAAGTCCGTGGATGAGCAGATTCCCGCTGCCGTCCGCTATGCTGTGGACGCTGGCGCGGACATCATCAACCTCTCGGTGGGTTCAGACAGCACCTCTTGGCCCGAGAGCTGGGATTCTGCCTTCACCTATGCCGAAGAAAAAGGTGTCATTATCATCGCCTCAGCCGGCAATAGGGGAGCTGGGCTTACCCAGGTGGGTGCTCCCGCTACCATGCCCGGTGTTCTTACCGTAGGTGGGGTAGACAAGAGTAAGAAGGATTCCTGGTCCTCGTCCTCTCAGGGTATTTCTATCGCCGTCTCAGCCCCGAGTGAGTCCATGGTGGGCGCGATCCCCAATAACAAGTACGCTACCTGGAGCGGCACTAGCGCGGCTGCACCTACGGTTTCTGGCCTAGCCGCTCTCATCATGGAAAAGTACCCCGACCTCACCGGTAACCAGGTCATTGAGCGTATTATCTCCAGCACTGATGACGCGGGGGAGAGCGGGCGCGACGCTTTCTACGGTTTCGGGGTGATCAACCCGCAACGGGCGCTAGATCCCGATACACCCGATTCAGCTGAGTCTAATCCCCTGGGATCGATGAAAGAGTGGGTTTCGGTGCACCGTAAACACACCGGCACAGCAAGCCCCACTTCCAGTCCCACTGCTGCCCCAGTGCATGAAGAGGGAGAGACCATCGAGGCAGTTGCTGCCCCTCAGCCCGTGCGTCCAGCTGAAGATTCGGGCATCCTGCCCTTCATCGTGCTGACGGCCTTCGGTTTTTGGATTGTGGTGATTACAGCCGGTAGCTTGCGCCGTCTGGACTCACTGACCCGCCGCGCAAGCCGCCGCTGATAAAACCAGTCAATCAGACTCTCACCCGGCACTTTGCCCCCACCTTTCTGGTGACTCTGGTCTAGCCGCCTAGAAATTGAAAAACGTGAGAAAATAGACCCGAACCAAACCGTAAGACCTTTCCCTCAAACCGTGCTTAAAGGCGCCAAAAGTGGCAAGATAAGCATGGAGACTTTTTGCCGTACACCGGCAAACAACCAACAGGAAGTAGCAAACTCAATGGCTTTCAATAAGATTGCACAGGACCGCCCTCGCGTTCTCATCGTCGGTGGCGGCTACGTCGGCTTCACCGTCGCTCAGAAGATTCAGAAGGTTATCAAGGAATCCGGTGGCGTTGTCACCGTTGTAGACCCCAACCCCTACATGACCTACCAGCCCTTCCTTCCCGAAGTAGCTGCTGGTTCCATGGAAGGCCGTAACGCAACCGTTCCCCTGCGTCAGCATCTGCGCGATTCCGAAATCATTGGCGGCCGCGTTGTAGCTATCAACCACGCCACCAAGACCGCCACCATTGAACCCATCAACGCTGGCGAGAACTTTGAACTGACCTACGATGAAATCGTCATCGGTGCAGGTTCAGTAACCCGTGCCTTCCCCATCCCCGGTCTGGCAGAAGTTGCCATCGGTATGAAGACCATTGAAGAAGCTGTTTCTGTTCGTAACTGGGTACTGGAACGCATCGAAGTTGCTTCTCTTGAAATTGATGAGGACGCCCGCCGTCGCGCCCTGACTTTCGTGATCGTTGGTGGCGGTTTCGCTGGTGTTGAGACCATCTCAGAACTCGAAGATATGGCTCGCGAAGCTGTTAACCGTAATGAGCGCTTGCGCGTTTCTGACATCCGCTTCGTGATGGTTGAAGCGGCCCCCCGCATCATGCCCGAGGTCCCCGCAGACCGTGCTGAGAAGGTTGTTGCTGAACTGCGCGGCCGCGGCATCGAAGTTCTGCTCAACACTTCGCTATCAGATGCAACCGACGGTCACCTGCAGCTCATCAACATGGGCGATAAGTCACCTGCCGGTGAACTGGACACCGACACCCTCATCTGGACTGCAGGTGTCGCAGCCTCTCCCATGCTGAAGAACACTGATTTCCCCATCGATGAGCGCGGTCGTGTGCGTGTAGGCGCTGACCTTCGCATCACCGGCGACGAGGGTGTTATCGAAGGCGCTTGGGCTGCAGGCGATAACGCTGCTGTTCCCGACCTCACCGGTGGCGGCGTGGGTGGCTTCTGCGTACCCAACGCTCAGCACGCCTCCCGCCAGGCAGTTAAGCTGGCTGAAAACCTGCTGGCTAATCGCCGCGGTGAGTCACTGACCGACTACTACCACGAGACCATCGGCGTTGTTGCTGGTCTGGGTCTGTGGAAGGGCGTTGCTAACTTTAAGGGCAAGACCATCGGCGGCCCCCTGGCTTGGATCATGCACCGCGGCTACCACGGTACTGCAATCCCCACCACCGAGCGCACCGCACGCGTCATGGCAACTTGGGCTCTCAACCAGATCTTCGGTCGAGACACCTCCTCAATCCGCCACCAGCGTTCACCTCGCCGCGCTTTCCAGGAAGCAACCGGTACCGCACCTGAAAAAGAGAAGGCACGTCTTTAACCTTTTTCTGGTATAAATAATGGGTGCCCGCATTGTGCGTGCGGGCCCTGTGCGCCCCTATAGCCCAATTGGCAGAGGCAGAGGACTTAAAATCCTTGTGTTCTGGGTTCGAGTCCCAGTAGGGGCACCACACTGAGACCCGGTGCTAGTAGCATCGGGTCTTTTGCATAGCAAGAATCTTTTACCCTTTTCGTATGTAACTGAAAGCCCAGCATGACTAGCCCACGCCTTTTTGCCGTAGACCTTGACGGAACTCTTCTCACCGATACTAAAACGTATAACCATGAGCAATTGGACCGCGTTCTTGAGCTGATGGCTGCGGAGGGGTCGCACTTGGTGATTGCCACTGGAAACCAAATGCCCAAGGTTGATGAGTACCTGGCAGGGCACGAGCATCACGCCAACTTGCACTACATCGCCGAAAACGGTGCCATCATCCACAACCAGGGTAGAGATTTGGCCCTCTGGGGTTTTAGCCCTCAACTGGTGCATGACACCCTGGAGGCTTTGCAGCAACACCTCGAGCTAGGCATTATTGTTTCTTGCCGTCACCATTCGTATATCCCAGCAGACCGCCTTGACACCATTTCGGCAATCGTTCACTCGTACCTCTCTGCTACTGGAATGGAAATACCCGGTTATGATCCCGCTGACCCTCTCACCGTGATTCGTCCCTTCTACCCCAACGTTGAGGCAATTGACGATGTACAAGCTATTAAGGACACCGTAGTTAAGGTTGCCCTCAACACCGATTCTTCTGCTGATGTTTATGAGACGATGAGTATGCTGCATCAGACCCTGCCTGAGGGCGTTACTCCTACCTCATCTGGTTTTGGGGCGATTGACCTGATTCTTACCGGCAATCATAAAGGCCGTGGTCTGGCATGGCTAGCTAATCATTTGAGCATTCCACAGAGCCAAACCATAGCTTATGGGGACTCAGGGAATGACCTTGAAATGTTCCAGTACGCCGCCACCGCCATCGCTATGGAAGAAAGTGATCCACGTCTTCTACCTGAAGCAGATTTTAGTATTGGTAGCAACCAAGACGGCGCGGTGCTAGATCATATCGAAGCGACGCTTACTGCCCCTTAGCCTGAAAATTGCCTGGGGAGTGTATAGCCCAGAGAAAAATACCCAGCAAAGAAGCATACTTTTCGGTAGGCTAACAAGTAACGTTTCCACGACTACTATTAGGAGAACTCAGCCGTGGCAGGTAACCCACTTCTCAACAGCATGACTAAGCCAAAGGGTGATCCCCGCTTTGGTCAGTTCGGTGCTGGCGGCACCTCAGCCGCTTACCCCTACGGTCAGCAGACCTACGGTAACTACCAGCAGCCTCAATATGGGCAGAACCCTTACGGTCAGCAGCAGTACGCTCAACCGACTGCAGAAGAGCTGAACCAGATGTACGGTGCTGGTACCGCAGGGCCCGCAGATACCAACCGTTTGACCATTAACGATGTCATCGTCAAGACCGGTCTCAACCTCGGTATTGTTGTGCTGGGCGCGGTCATTGGGTGGGCATTCCCTGCTCTGATGTTTGTTGGCATGATTGCCGGACTGGCACTGGGCATTACCAACGCAGTGAAGAAAAAGGTCTCACCTGCTCTGGTTATGGCCTACTCCTTTGCGCAGGGCCTGCTCGTAGGCGGTATCTCTGGTCTCTTCGAAACCATGTACCCCGGTATCGTGGTCCAGGCTGTTCTAGCAACCCTCATTGTCTTTGCCACGGTGCTGACTCTTTACTCTTCAGGCAAAATTCGTGCCACTGCTAAGCTGACCCGCTTCTTCATGATTGCGACGATCTCTTACCTAGTTTTCGCTCTCATTAATCTGGGCTCAGCACTCTTCTTTGGTTTCGATATGCGTAGCGACATCACCATCATGGGTATCCCCCTGGGTCTCATCATCGGTCTCTTCGCCGTGCTACTGGCGACCTACTCGCTGCTGCTTGACTTTACCAACGTCAGTGAAGCAGTGAAGATGGGTCAGCCTGAGCGCGAATCCTGGCGTCTTGCCTTCGGTCTGATCGTCACCCTCGTGTGGCTCTACATCGAGATTCTGCGCGTCGTTTACTTCGTGCGATCCATGGCAGATAACTAAACCATAATTCAGTACCAGAAGGGGGAGGGAGAAGCGTTGAGCATCCCTCCCCCTTCTCGCGTACAAGTTCCTTTATCGCCGGTATATGAGATACCTAGAACAAGCACGAGATAATCATGGGAAGATAAAAATATGAGTGTACAAGTCCCCGACACCAGAAGTAGAGATACCCAAGAGCCCTCTGCCCACTATGTTTCACCCGCACTTAAAATAGCGGCTGGCTGGTCCTGGCGTCTCCTCGTGGTGGGTATCGCCGCAGCTGCGCTCTACTGGATGTTCTCCAAGATCTCGCTGATCGTCATTTCTATCATGATTGCCGCGCTTTTGGCAGGGCTCGTGGCCCCGGTCGTTTACTTCCTGCGGAAAAACAAAATTCATGCAGGTATCGCAACAGCTATCACCGAAATCGGTCTTATTGCTGGCGTCATCGGCCTGTTAACGCTTGTTGGTCAGCAACTTACAGCTGGGTTCTCATCCCTGTCTGATCAGGTGGCAGAGGGCTGGAATCAGTTGGTTGCCCTGCTCAACAACCTCCCCATTGAGCTAGGTGCCGACCGTATTGATGGCTACATTAGCCAGCTCACCGAGGCAATCCAGAACAACACATCCAGCATCATCAGCGGTGTCGCCAGTGTGGGCTCAACCGCCGCTGACATTGGCACCGGCACCGTCATCGTTCTCTTTACCCTCATCTTCTTCCTCATGGAAGGTGAGCGTATCTGGCTTTTCATGGTTAAGCTTTTCCCACGCCGTTCACGCCTTGCCGTCAACGGAGCTGGTCGTCGTGGTTGGAAGTCACTGGTCAGCTACGTGCGCGTACAGGTCTTCGTCGCGGCGGTGGACGCCGTAGGTATTGGTCTCTCAGCCTTCTTCTTGGGCGTGCCGCTGGCTTTCCCCCTGGGCGTCCTGGTTTTTCTGGGTTCCTTTATTCCCGTGGTTGGTGCACTTCTGACCGGTGCTATCGCGGTACTGCTCGCTCTGGTAGCTAACGGACCTATCAACGCTCTTATCATGCTGATCATGGTGCTGATCGTGCAGCAGGTTGAATCTAATATTCTTCAGCCCCTGGTCATGGGTAAGGCCGTCTCTCTACACCCGCTCGCTGTCGTTATCGTGGTCATTGCTGGTTCAACCCTTTACGGTATCGTTGGCGCCCTCTTTGCTGTGCCTGTGCTTGCAGTCGTCAACACGGTGGTGAGATACCTTGCCGGACGAGAGTGGGAGAGGGACCCCGATATTAGACAGAGTGAGTTCCTCTACCCGCACGAAGTAAAACGCCGCAACAAAAAAGCGATTGCTGAAAAAGTTAAGGAACGCTTAGAACGCAAGAAGGAAATAGAAAAGAAGCAGGAAGCTACTGCAGAAGCGGTTGAGACCTCCACCGCCCCTGATTCTTCAGCAGCCCGTTAGCAACCAGCACACAACACAAAGGTAGACATCAGTGGAAGAACTGCCCGTTCAGCTTGCAGATATCCAAAACGCCGCCGACCTGCTTGAAGGCGTTATTGAGCGCACCCCTATGGCTCACTCCCGTGCGCTCAGTGAGATTCTAGGGACCGAGGTCTTTCTCAAGTGTGAGAACCTGCAACGATCCGGTTCTTTCAAGGTACGCGGGGCCTACGTCCGTATGGCACAGCTCAGTAGCGCTGAGAAAGCGCTGGGTGTCGTAGCAGCATCAGCGGGCAACCACGCCCAGGGTGTAGCCCTCGCTGCCTCGCGCCTGGGGATTGAGGCCAGAATTTATATGCCGCGCGGTGCAGCCCTGCCCAAAATCGCTGCAACTCGCAGCCACGGTGCTGAGGTGATTTTGCACGGCAACACAGTGGACGATGCTCTCGCAGAAGCCAAGCTGTATGCCCAGCAGACCGGTGCGATTTTTGTGCATCCCTTCGACAACGAGGACATCATCGCTGGTCAAGGAACCCTGGGTCTTGAGATTCTCGACCAGGTCTCTGACGTAGATACTATCTTGGTTGGTGTGGGCGGGGGCGGGCTACTGGCGGGTCTTTCTGTGGCGGTACGCGCCAAGGAGAAGGAACTGGGCAAAAAAATCCGCATTATCGGTGTGCAAGCAGAACACGCTGCTGCCTACCCGCCCTCACTGGCAGCGGATGCCCTAGTACCCCTCAAAAAGGTCTCAACCATCGCTGACGGTATCGCGGTGGGCCGTCCAGGTCAGTTGCCCTTTACTATCATCAAATCCCTGGTGGACGATGTTCATACCGTCTCTGAAGACGATATCGCCCGGGCACTCATCTTCCTTCTTGAACGAAACAAGTTGGTAGTTGAACCTGCAGGTTCTGTACCAGTTGCTGCCCTCATGAGCGGTTCATTGGCCGAGAAGTACGGCGACTTAGGCACCACGGTGTGTCTGCTTTCCGGCGGTAACATTGACCCTATGCTGATGCTCAAGGTCATCCAGCGCGGTCTTTCAGCGGCAGGTAGGTTCATGACCATCAAACTGATGCTAACTGACCGCCCCGGTGAGCTCACCTCAATCTCCCGTATCATCTCTGAACACGACGCCAACGTAACTGGCGTGGACCACACCCGCTTAGGTGGTGCCCTATCCATGGGCGATGTTTCAATCACCATCGACATGGAGACTAAGGGCGCCGAGCACTGCAAAGAGGTCATCGCTGCTCTAGAGGCTGAGGGCTACCAGCCAATCGTCGTTCAGTAACCTGCTTTTCAGCCTGACATACAACAAGGCCCCGGCGTATCCACCTGTGAGGGTGAAGACGCCAGGGCCTTAGTTTATTGCAAGCTTTTAGCCGGTAAAGGGCTTAGCTGAGATGATCTTAACGGGAATCTGCTTACCGTTGGGTGCTTCGTAGGAAAGTTCATCACCAACCGTGTGACCATTGATGGCAGCACCCATGGGTGACTTTTCACTGAAAACCTGCAGTTCGCTGTCACCTACCAGGGAGTCAGCAACTTCGCGAGAGCCGAGCAAGAAGCTTAGCGCCTTACCGCCGATTTCTGCCTCAATGACCATGCCGGGCTCAACGATACCATCATCAGCAACGGGCTGATCTGAGACCTGGGCGTTGTCCAGCAGATGCTTGAGCTGGGCGATACGGCCTTCGTTCTTGCCCTGCTCCTCGCGGGCTGCGTGGTAGCCGCCATTTTCTTTAAGATCGCCTTCATCACGGGCAGCTGAGATGCGTTCTATAATTTCCTGGCGGTAGGGGCCAGAAAGGTGGTCGAGCTCAGCCTGCAGACGGTCATATGCCTCCTGGGTGAGCCAGGCGCCTTCGTTTTCAGCCATTTTTCCTCCTTGGGTGCGGCTTTCCAGCTAGGCTGGGCAAGATCCGCTACTAACGAGAGAGGCACCCGCTAACCGGGTGCCGCCCTGAGATATATGTGACCAATTTTACCCATAGAGGCAGGCGTTGACCTAATGTTCCCCCTGAGCTAAAGAGCTACTTCTGTTCTGGGATCCAACAGGAATCAACGGTCACTGTATGGGCTTCACCAAGTGTGCGTAGAGCTACGGTTTGCACAGAGATTCCGTTGCCGTTTTCATCGGCATAGGGGCCAATAGCAACTTCCTTCCACCCTACCGGCGCTGCTGAAGGGTTGAGAGCCTTGAGCGCGCACACTGCGGTATCTTCAGGGTTTTTGCTGACCTCGAAGGTGACATCAACTTCATTAACACTGGTCAGCGTGAACCCGACGTCCCGAGCTGTAGGCTTATCCTGTGAGGAGATCTGTACCCAAAGGACAAATGCCACGCCCAAAGCAACGCCTAGTGCTGCCAGGGTATACCAGAAAGCTGCGGACATTTTTTTGCGTTGGGTGCGTTGACCATAGCGTTTAGAAAGGGTGGGTGCGGTCATTGTGCTCATTCATCTGGGGTAATACTGGGGTTTATGGTGCTCGGCTCTTTCGCTAGAATTGAGCACAGCAAAACAGCGGGTCACCACTCCTACGATACCGTTTCTCATTCACCGATTCACCTCCTAGCGCCGAAAGCATCATGATGATTACACCTCAGTCACAACCTCTCTTTGATCGCGCGCACCTTGCTCCGCTTGAGGAAGACTACACCGGTTTGCGCATCTTAGCAGTGCATGCTCACCCCGATGACGAGTCCTCTAAGGGCGCCGCTTCCATGGCAGCTTATGTTCAGCGCGGAGCGCGCGTGATGGTTGCATCCATGACAGGTGGTGAACGCGGCGATATTTTGAACGCTGAGGTTGATAGCAACCCGGCAGCTCACCGCGACCTACCGGGAGTTCGACGGTCCGAGATGAAAAAAGCCGCTGAAATTCTGGGTGTAGAGCACCGTTGGGTGGGATTTGTCGATTCCGGTCTCCCTGAAGGTGACCCCCTGCCGCCTTTACCTTTTGGCTCCTTCGCAACGCTACCCCTTGAACAGGCCGCCGCGCCTCTCATTCGGCTAGTGCGGGACTTCAAGCCCCACGTGATCCTCGCTTACGATGAGATCGGCGGCTACCCCCACCCGGATCACATTATGAGCCACCGGGTAGCTATGGAGGCCTACGATAAAGCCGGAGACTCCACCGCCTATCCGGGGACCGGTGCGCCCTGGGAAGTCTCCAAAATTTATTACGATCGTACCTTCAGCCCTGATCGTATGACGACTTTTCACAACTACCTGGTGGAGCAGGGGCACGAATCACCCTTCGCCCGCTGGGTAGCTGAGGCAATGGAAGGTGACGGCAAGGGGCACACCCCACCGGTTTCCCGCCACAAAACCACCACCCGCATCCTTGCGGCAGATCACTTTGACCAGCGAGATGCAGCTCTACTGGCCCATCAGTCACAGATTGCTCCCGACTCCCTCTTCTTTGCTATCAGCCCCCAGGACCAAAGCAAAATCTGGCCCTTTGAAGACTACGTACTTGCTTTCAGTAGAGTCAGCTCCCAGCTGCCAGAAACCTGCTTCGCAGCAGGTATTGATTACGCAGCGCGCTAAGAAGGGTGAGCTATCTTCCCCACCACCTATAATGGGAAGATAGGCTTAAGCGCTTTTTACGTTCCACGACCCTAAGGATGCCCAACCGTGTCATCTCTGACCCTTGTAGCCCTCACCGTTGCAGCAGAAGCGACCCCCACCGTCATCACCACGGTTAACCCTGATGGCACCTTCCGCGGGTCTCCCGGGATCGTCGGTTTCGGAGTGACCTTCGTGCTGGCTGTGGTCATCGTGATGCTGGGTCTTGACCTCACCCGCCGCGCTCGCCGTCTGCGCTATCGGAGCGAATACGCCATTGCCCGTGAAGCTGAGGAGCTAGCGAAGGCCGAGACCGCGGCATCCGCTGCTCAGGTCGCTACCCCTGAAGTGCACCCCACTGTCAAAGATGAAGCGGTGGTAGCGCAGGATCATTTGCGCCGCCCGCACTAGATACCGTGCCCTAAGGTCATAAAAGAAACCTGGCAGCCCCACATGGGGTGCCAGGTTTTTCTTATGCTCCTGGACTAGACAGCGAAAATTGCCAGCATGACCGCAATGTAGTGCAGAATAAAACCGATCACGGTACAGGCATGGAAAAGTTCGTGGAAACCAAAGATGGAGGGGGACATGCGCGGCCACTTGCTGGCGTAAAATATTGCGCCAACGATATAGAAGGCACCGCCTGTGGCAATCAGTATCATGGCGGCAGGTGATACCTGCCAGAAATCACCGAGGAAGAAAACCGCTAAGAGACCCATCACCATGTAGATCGGGGTGTAGAGCCAGCGGGGAGCACCCGTCCAGAGTACGCGGAAGAGCACCACCAATAGTGCACACCCCCAGATTGTCCAGAGCAGGACTGCCTGCTTGGTTCCGCTCAGCAGAGTGAGTGCGATGGGGGTATAGGTGCCGGCAATGAGTAGGGCAATGTTCGCGTGATCCAGCCGCTTGAGCAGCATTCGTGCTTTAGCCGGCCAGAAGCCACGGTGGTACATGCCCGAGACACCAAAGAGCAGCACGCCGGTGAGGGCGAAAACGGCGCAGGCAAGAGCAAGCGGTCCGCCCCCTGAAAGGGCGATGAGGACGATGCCGGCAACAAAGGCCACGGGCGCAAAGGCCGCATGAATCCAGCCGCGCATTTTAGGTTTACCGTTGAGACGGTAGAACTCCATGATTTCGTGCTGGGTTTCGCTAAGACGCTCCATGACCCCGTGGTAACGGTCATGAGGTGCTACCTGCTGGCCGGAGGACGGTGAGTTGGTGGTCTTTTCCATATATTTAGTATGGCAGGTATAAATTCTGGTGAAAAGTAGATGCCGGGACGTGCAGTGATCTTGAGCTGTGGGCTGATGGGACAGCGCCCGGCACCAGGGCAAAGGGCTAGAATAGGGTAGTGAAAAACCTCTCTGATCGGTCAGGAGCCAGCATGAAACTACCTCAACCCCTCTACACGGTGTATGAGCGGTCGCTGGCGGCCTCCTTGCCAGTTGAAAAGTTGCCCCAGCACATCGGTGTTCTGGTGGACGGTAACCGCCGTTGGGCGGCTTTGTCAGGTCAAAGCACCAAGCACGGGCACCAGGCCGGCGCTGCGCGCATTATCGAATTTTTGGGGTGGTGCACTGAGCTTAGAATTCCGATGGTCACCCTCTACATGCTTTCAACCGAGAACCTCAAACGAAGCAGCGAAGAGCTCACTGACTTAGTGGAGGTTATTGAAGGGTTTATCGGTCAATTGGCTGATTCTGGGCTGGCCCGCATCCGAGCGGTGGGTCAGCTGGAGTCGTTGCCAGATAGCCTGAGATCTGCCTTTGAAGGGGCAACTGCCCAGACCGAAAACGTGCAGGACCTGCAGGTGAATGTGGCGGTGGGCTAC
The DNA here is from genome assembly GCF_039543885.1 of Rothia endophytica. NCBI lineage: Bacteria > Bacillati > Actinomycetota > Actinomycetes > Micrococcales > Micrococcaceae > Rothia > Rothia endophytica. The sequence goes on along the minus strand of NZ_BAABKP010000002.1, from coordinate 306,405 downwards.
GGCGGTCGCCAGGAAATCGCCGACGCCGTGCGTGGCCTTCTGCGAGAGGCTGCTACCAGTGGTGCATCCCTGGCAGAGCTCTCTGAGAGTATCACCATTGACGATATTTCCCGCCATCTCTACACCAGCGGTATGCCGGACCCCGACCTGCTGATTCGTACCTCCGGTGAGCAGCGACTTTCGGGCTTTATGACCTGGCAGTCCGCCTACTCGGAGTTCTACTTCTGCGAGGCACTCTGGCCGGACTTCCGCCGCGTTGACTTTCTGCGCGCTCTACGTGACTACGCCCAGCGGCAACGCCGCTTCGGCTCCTAGAGCCCGATGCTGACAATCATTGCGGATTTCGCCGCCCGGGGGTTGAACGGGGATTGGCGTGCTGGCGCCTCAGCCCTTCTGCTGGTGTGGGCGCTGGGTTACTTTCTGGTCACTGCCTGGAAGCTCTGGGCTATCGATGTGAGGGAACACCGCCTGCCGGACCGACTGGTGCTACCCATGTATGCCGGAGTGGGAGCGCCTCTCTTTGCTGTTGCCTTTCTGGGGTCAAACACCTTTAACGATGCCCGCGAGATAGCCTACAGCGGGATGCTGATGATGGGCTTCTACTGGATGATGCGTCTAGCCTCCCGCCGCGCTCTGGGCTTCGGCGACGTTAAGCTCGCCGGTGTGCTGGGCATGCTCTTGGGCTTTTTCTCATCCACTAACCTGCTGTGGGGTAACGTGCTTATCTTCTTATTCGGTGGGCTCTGGGCACTGACTCTGGTCATCGCCCGCCGTGCCAACACCAAGACTCATATCGCTTTTGGTCCTTTCATGCTGCTGGGCACGGCGCTGGCAGTATTCTTCCCCGCCTGACCCCTGCATCCTACGAAAGGGGCGCTCATGCCCACTCCAGAATTCATTACCTCCCTGCGAGAGAAAATCGGCAGTGAACTGCTCTGGCTCTCCGGCGCCACTGCCGTCATCCAGCGCGATAGCGGGGATATTCTGCTGGTGCGACGCTCCGATAATGGCAATTGGACGCCGGTCACCGGCATTGTAGACCCTGGGGAGAACCCCGCGCTAACCTGCCTGCGGGAGGCACAAGAAGAAGCCAACGTAAAGATTGAGGTGGTCGCCTTTGCCCAGCTTAAGGCTGACCCTCCTCAGCAGTTCACCAATGGCGACCGCTGTCAGTTTTTAGACCACACCTTCTACTGCCGTTACATTTCGGGCGAAGCGCGCGTCAACGATGAAGAGTCCAGCCAGGTGCGCTGGGTGCCGGTAGAACAGCTCGCTGATTATTGCGGGGCGCGTATGTTAGACCGTATTGACGCTGCCCTCAACTATCGGGACGGTGCACGGTTTGGTTTCGAGGCTGTCTAAGAAGATTCGATGGTGCTAGCCCAAGGCTCTCGTTGGAGGCCAGCCTAGCCTAGCGAAAAAGAAAGCACGGTGCTCATCTGCTGTGGTTTGGCAGGCGCGCACCGCGCTTTCCCTTGAAGGGCTGGTAGAGGCCGGGGAGGGCTTAGAAGTTGCCCAGCATCTTGGTGACGTCCAGGGCCTCGTCTAGCTGAGCCTCGGTCACTTCGCCGCGCTCCACGTAGCCCAGGGCAATGACAGCCTCGCGCACGGTGGTCTTGTTAGCCACCGAGTACTTAGCGATCTTGGCTGCTGCCTCGTAACCAATCAGCTTGTTCATAGGGGTCACGGTAGAGGGGGAGGCCTCTGCCAGGAAGCGGGCACGCTCCACGTTAGCTTCAAGACCGTTAATCATTTTGTCAGCCATAACGCGTGAGGTGTTGGCCAGCAGACGGATGGACTGCAGGAGGTTAGCCGCCATGACGGGTATGCCCACGTTGAGCTCAAAGGCGCCGTTGGTAGAGGAAAGGGCGATAGTGGTGTCATTACCGATGACCTGGGCTGCTACCATGATGGCGGCTTCACAGATCACGGGGTTGACCTTGCCGGGCATAATCGAGGAGCCGGGCTGCAAATCGGGGATGTGCAGTTCGCCCAAGCCGGTGTTGGGCCCTGAACCCATCCAGCGAATATCATTGTTGATCTTCATGAAGGAGTAGGCGATGTTGCGCAGCTGGCCGGAGGCTTCAATCAGGCCGTCACGGTTTGCCTGGGCTTCAAAATGGTTGCGCGCCTCGGTCAGGGGCAGACCGGTTTCTTCCGCCAGAAGTTCAATGACGCGGGCGCTAAAGCCGTCAGGGGTGTTAATGCCGGTTCCAACAGCGGTACCGCCCAAAGGGACCTCTGCGATGCGAGGCAGGGAGGCGTGGATTCGCTCAACACCGTAGCGTACCTGCGCTGCGTAGCCGCCAAACTCCTGGCCCAGGGTCACGGGGGTAGCGTCCATCAGGTGGGTACGGCCGGACTTAACGACGTCCTTGAACTCCACAGCCTTGCGCTCAAGTGACTCAGCAAGGTACTCAAGAGCGGGCACCAGGTCTTTGATCAGCGCTTCGGTCGCTGCCACGTGTACAGAAGTGGGGAAGACGTCGTTAGAGGACTGGGACGCGTTGACGTGGTCGTTGGGGTGCACCTCAGCCTCGGAGCCTTCAAGCTCACGGTTGGCAAGGGTTGCCAGTACTTCGTTGGTGTTCATATTAGACGAAGTGCCAGAACCGGTCTGGAACACATCGATGGGGAAGTGTGCATCGTACTCGCCGGCGGCGACCAGGTCTGCGGCCTTCTGGATAGCGGTGGAGCGCTCAGCATCGAGTACGCCCAGTTCTTCGTTAGCCTTTGCAGCGGCTTTCTTGATGAGGGCCAGGGCGCGGATGTGGGCAGACTCCAGTGTCTGACCTGAGATGGGGAAGTTTTCCACGGCACGCTGGGTTTGCGCGCGGTAGAGGGCATCTACCGGTACGCGGACTTCGCCCATAGTGTCGTGTTCAATGCGGTATTCAGTGTTTTCAGCCATACCCACGATTTTAGTACGAAGCAGTGACGCCTGTCGCATTGGAGCGCAACATGACGGCAGAAAACCATGCCGCAGGATTAATCGGTGATGCTGGGGGAGCTGGAGTAGACCAGCTCGGCCTTACCGTCGGAGAGGTGGTAGAAGACGCCAATGACAGCCACGGTTCCACCCTCGACTGCCTCACGAATGATGGCTGACTGCTCGGCGATGCGGGCAGCGGTCTGGCGGGTGTGTTCAATGACCATCTCATTAATGGTGGCATCAACGGGTAGGTCGGGGGAGATCACCGATGGCAAGATGCCTTCGACGAGGTTGCGGATGAACCCTGGAGGCATGGTGCCAGAAATCAGTGAATTACGGGTGGCAGTGACTGCGCCGCAGGAGTCATGCCCCAGCACCATGATGAGGGGGATTTCGAGTTCAGCTGCTGAGTATTCAAGGGAGCCCAGCACCGCATCATCGAGCACCTGACCAGCGGTACGCACCACAAACGCATCTCCCAAGCCCAGATCAAAAATGATTTCGGCGGCTAGACGTGAATCCCCGCAGCCCAGAATAGCGGCAAAAGGGTGTTGTCCGTTGACTAGCTCAGCACGCCGGGCGGCGTCCTGGCGGGGGTGGGAGCTGGTGTTGGCCACGAAGCGTTCGTTGCCTTCTAACAGTCGCTCCCAAGCTTGCTGCGGTGTTGCAATCAGGCTCACAATGTTCTCTTCTCTACGAAGCAGTGTTTCTAGGGTCTAAGCTAGCAAGCTAAGCTACCAAAAATAGTATGACACACCTAACTTTTATCCAATGCCGCTAGAAGGAGTGGGCGAGGCAGTAGAAGACGGAGCCTTCAGGTAAGCGACCGTTGCTTCTGCCAGAGATTCAAATTCGGGAGCTTCTGCTTCACCCATCATGATGACCGTAGTGCCTTCAAGCTCTCCGATATAGTTGGTGGTGATCTTATTCTTATCATCAGGGTCAACCTGGGAGCGCACTTCCCACTCAGTCCCCGCCATCTGAACCTGCGCTTCGGGCACTGCATTGCCTACCTGTTGCGCAACCCAGGTGGGGTTGGCGTCCTGAGCCTGGACCAGCTCGATGAAATGGTTGCTGGGGGTCACCTGACCGCTGGACCAGTAATTGATGCCGTCTGCAGCGCCGGTGTTCCAGCGAGCGTAGTTGTAGTGCCAGCCTTCCTGCTCGGCCGCAGCCACGTGGTAACCTGCCTCACGGCTTGCTTCGTAAGCAACGACCGGCACATCTACGGTGGGCCGGTAGGGGTTCTTGTTAGGTTGTGGCATTAGCCAGAGCACGGGGATGATGAGCAGCAACATCACCACCATCGAAATAATCATGTTTCTCGCCGGAGCGTTAATACGCCTTGCTTGCTTTTCAGTAATCTGAGGCAGCACCTGCTCACCACTTTGCGCATCAGAAGACGCGGGGGCGTCGGCAGGCTGCGCTGAGGGATGGAAATCGGGAGTATTGTTCGATGAAGTCACGCTTTCTAGTATGACCTACCAGAGCATAGAAATCGAAGATACCTCTTGCCCATGACCTACCTCACCCTCATCGGGGCTTCCGTAAATGTTCCTTAACAAAGCCTAGAAGAGAGTAGGCTAAATAGAGGCACATAGCCACACCGGGACCAGTATGCCAAGGTGCCCCGGAGCAACAACTCAAAGGTGAGAAGATGATCGAACCCTACATGTCAGACCGTAACCTAGCTCTCGAACTAGTGCGTGCTACCGAAGCCGCAGCCATCGCCTCCGGCCCGCTCGTAGGTGCTGGAGACAAAAACATGGCAGACGGAGCCGCGGTAGATGCCATGCGCGCCCGCCTGAAGACGGTTCACTTCAACGGCACCGTAGTCATTGGTGAAGGCGAAAAAGACGAAGCCCCTATGCTCTTCAATGGTGAGCAGGTCGGTGATGGTAGCGGCGCTAAGTTCGACGTTGCGGTAGACCCAATCGACGGTACCCGCCTCACCGCCCTGGGCATGGATAACGCCCTCTCAGTCATCGCGGTTGCTGAAGGCGGCACCATGTTTGACCCCTCAGCCGTCTTTTACATGGAAAAACTGGTCACCGGCCCCGAAGCCGCCGACATGGTGGATTTACGCCTACCGGTCAAACAAAACCTACACCTGGTGGCTAAAGCTAAAGGCACACATATCAACCAGCTCACCGTCTGTGTGCTCGACCGCCCACGCCACGCCAAGCTGGTTGAAGATATTCGTGCCACCGGCGCTCGCACCCGCATGATTCTGGATGGCGACGTGGCTGGTGCCATCGCAGCCTGCCGCGAAGGCACCGGTGTGGATCTCATGATGGGCACCGGCGGCACCCCCGAAGGTATTGTCGCTGCCTGCGCTATCAAGGCAACCGGCGGCGTCATTCAAGGACGTCTGGCGCCCGTAGATGATGCCGAGCGCCAGAAAGCCCTCGACGCTGGTCATGACCTGGACGCCGTGCTGAATACCGATGACCTGGTAACTACCGATAACTGCTTCTTCGCAGCTACAGGTATCACCGACGGCAAACTGCTCCGCGGTGTGCGCTATGGTCGCGACACCGTCACCACCCAGTCGCTGGTTATGCGCTCGCTCTCAGGCACCGTGCGACTCATCGAAGCTGAGCACAAGCTCTCACGCTACCTCACCAACGTAGCCGGTATCATGTCCCGCTAATACCATAAACGCCCCAGCCACGTGGCTGGGGCGTTTTTTATGGGTTAACCGCAGTTCTACTTGCCGACCTTGGTACGAACGGTGGACATCGTTTTCTGCGCGGCCGGTAGCACCTTGGTCTGGGCCAGCTTCTTAGCCTGAGCTAGGCCCTCACGAGCGGCTCGAATACCCTGGTAAGCGCGATAACCCTGAGCTGATACGGGTAAATCCCAGGTTCCGGGGAAAGCCACTGATTCGCCGCCAAAAGACTTCTTGAACTGCGTGAAACCTGCCCACTCATGGTTAGGGTCATCATTGGGAGCAATGCCGAAAAGATCCATATATTTCAGGCCCTTCTCCTTAGCATCCATTATGATGGTGGAGAGCAGCGGGTTACCAGCTTTGAGCTTGCGGTGATCAAAGCTAACTGCAGTATGGGCGTAGACACGGGTATCGTCTGAGTCGTAGCAGAGGGAAGCACCGATAGGTTCGCCGTCAACCTTGACGATAAAGAGAGTGGCGGCGTCCTCGGGCATCAAAACCTTAGCCACGTTCATCAGGTAGTCGTCCTGCTGGCGATTAAAGCCAAGGCGCTCTGCGGTCTCGTTGAGGTAGTGCAGAAGAATTTTGACGTCTTCGGGGTTCTGAGACTTCTCAAACGTCACACCCTTTTTATGGATATTGCGGTGCAGGTTTCGGTTGGATGAAATCATGCCCTTGAGAAGTTCATCCTCGGAGAGGGTTAGGTCAATAATTTGGGTATGACCGGGCTGAATCTGGCGGGGGGAGAGTTTGAACCCTCGCGCTGCCAAGAAAGCTTCGCCGCTCTGCTGGCCCCAGATCCTGTCGTTAGTTGGCTCCACTCGAATGAACCAGCACTTGTGTTCGGCAGCAACTCTCTTCATATCGGCTATGGCCGCATCAAAGGCTGCAGCATTCTCTGCCTCAGGACCGTAGGGGGAGTAAAGATAACGCCCTGTGGAGCCACCTTCAACGGTTGCCATGTAGTTCCAGCCTTCGCCCGAACCCCGCACTACCGTGTGCCCATTATGTTCCTGAAGTTTAGCCCAAATATCTGACTGCAGAATGTTACTCATGGCGTTCAGTCTACCGGTTAGGGAACGGAGCAGGTGCCATTGGGTGAGAGCTCACTGGCTAGCTGCGCGCGGAAGGACACAGGTTCAACCGTTACAGCGTCAGAGATTGTGCTTGTATCGGTGTCAGCTATTTCAGAGGTAGAAGACCCACCCTGCGCCGTGGTGGCCGTGGGGGCGATACCCTGGGCCGACTCAGAAATCATTTTTTCTACTGCTGCATGGAGCTGATCAAAGTCTGGGTAGGTCGGGAAATCTTCGCTGAAGTAGGGCGGCCCAGCGGCGAACTGAATCAGATCGTAGTCCTTGGACTTCAGCGCCACATCACCCAGCTGGGATAAACCGCTTTGAGGGATATTGGTTTCCACCACCTGCTCACCTGCTGCAGTGATATCGGCGAACTTGGTCAGCACATTAGCAGGGTCAAGCTGCTTGAGCATAGCAGCCTGAACGCACCGCTGGCGTGCCTGACGGTCGTAATCCGAGGCGCCCTCTCGTGAACGGGCATACCAGAGAGCATGGAAACCATCTAGCTTCTGCACACCTGGCTCAATGTAGCCGTCAATGGGGTTGGGCTCACCCGTGAGCTCGTTGGTACCCCCGCCAATGGGAACGTAACCTCCAACATCAATGGTGATTCCACCCAGGGCGTCCACCAGTTGCTCAAAACCGCTCATATCAATCAGTAGGTAGTTCTCAACCGTAATCCCCAAAACCCCTGATACCGCATCCATGGTAGCTTCAGCGCCAGGATCCTCTGCCTCCGGGTACAGGTCAGGGTAGTTAGCGGTGACATCAGGGTAGAGAGCGTTGAGAATACACTCGTCTCCACAGTTGAAGCCCTCTGGGTAAACAGACCAGAGAGGGGAACCCTGCTCGAAGATTGCGTTCTGCAGGTTGCGCGGCACCGAGATGGTGATGGCCTGCCCGGTTGAAGCGTCGATACTGACTACCGTCATAGAATCCGGGCGGCGGCCCACCCGGTCTTCGCCGGCGTCCCCTCCCATGAGCAGAATGTTGTAACGGCCCTCGTTCTCATTCAGAGCGCCGTCAGCGAAGATAGAACCGAGAGCTCCCCTGCCTACCCAAGTGATGTAGGCGCCGTAGCCCAAGCCACCACCGGTGACAAAAATTGCTGCAATCAGGCAAAGGGTTACCAGGGTGCGGTGCTTACCGGCCAGCAGACTTGGACGGATAGCACGCAGAGTATCGAGGAAGAGATACACCCAGCCTGCGGCTAGAGACAGCAGGAGGAGGGCGAAGGCGGAGAGAAACCAGGTATTGGTAAACAGCGAAAGCACCATGGTGCGGCGCATCAGCCAAAGCCCCAGCATAAGAATGATGAGAGCCCACACCGTGAGAGTCACGGCCAGTGCCCGCTTTCCTACCACCTTGCGGTCGGTCATCAGTTGAACAGAACCGGGTAAGACCAAAGTGAGCAGCAGAAACAGCCATGCTCTTTTAGACCGCAGGGCAGGTGAAGCTGCTTCTGGGTGATGCAAAGGATCAGTCAGATTGGGTTTGCCCAGATTCTGACCACGGCTACGCATCCCGCTAATCGGATGAACGGGTTGAGAATCACGCTGATCTGACACGATGGCCTCCCCTGGGCTGAACAGCACCAATATGCTCTTTATCTAACAGAGAAAAACTCTGCCTCACCACATTAGCTAAAGAATCTGGGTGTACCACCTGTACAAGGGGGCTAAACCCTGAAGAGGAGGCACACTTCACAAGTACAACGCTATTCTTTAGGGGGCGTAGGGTGCTTTAGCATCACTTTCTGATGCATCGGGAGCTGGGTGTGCGGGGTCAGGGCGCTCGCCGGCTTCTTCAGCGGCGTCCTCGATGCGTTCGGTGACTTTAGCGCGCAGGGCTGAGCCCTTGTCCATGGCGGTCTGGCGCAGTGAAGCCGCGAAGTCGATCATGTCTGAGCGCACCTGGCGGGCAAAGCTATCATCGCCGCTGCCCAGGATACGCAGAGCCAGCAGACCTGCATTACGGGCACCGTTGATGGAAACAGTAGCCACGGGCACTCCGGCGGGCATCTGCACAATGGACAGCAGAGAATCCATGCCCTCTAGGCTCTTGAGCTTGACCGGGACGCCGATGACCGGCAGGGGAGTCACTGCAGCCAGCATACCCGGCAGGTGGGCAGCACCGCCTGCTCCGGCAATAATGACACGGATGCCGCGTTCGTGGGCTTTTTTGCCGTAATCAATCATGTCCTCAGGCATGCGGTGGGCTGAGACCACATCAGCTTCGTAAGGAATCCCGAATTCTTCGAGCACCTGGGCTGCGGCTTCCATGACGGGCCAGTCAGAGTCAGAGCCCATGACGATGCCGACGATGGGGTTAGATGAGTCGTAGGGTGAGCTCATGAGCGTCTCCTTGAAGTAATGGCTAGGCGCCGTGGGTGAGTAAGTGAGCTGCCGTGGTTGCCTGCTGCCGCATAGTGGGCAGGTTGCTACCTATCATATTGATGTGACCGATTTTGCGCCCGGGCTTGGGCTCTTTGCCGTAGAAGTGCATTTTGGCAGCAGGGTCGTTGCCCAGAACCTGGGGGTAAACACCGAAGATGTCTTGATTTTCTCCACCCAAGAAATTTTTCATCAGAGCGTAATCGCTCTTGAGGGAGGTATCTCCCAAAGGAAGGTTGGCAACTGCGCGCAGATGCTGTTCAAACTGGCTGGTCACAGATCCGTCCTGGGTCCAGTGCCCAGAATTGTGGGGGCGCATAGCAAACTCATTGACCATGAAACCGGCAGCAGAGCCGGGCACTTCAAAGAGTTCAGCTGCCATGACACCGGTAACATCTAGTTCGGTGGCGACCTGAACAGCGGCTGCTGTAGCTGCCCTCATGAGATCTTCAGAGAGACCCGGGGCAGGAGCAATCACTTCATCGCAGACCGAGTTCACTTGAATAGATTCAGCTACCGGCCATGCACGTACTTCACCGGAATCTCGGCGGGCTACCAGAGCCGAAAGTTCGCGGGTAAAGGGTACCTTTTCTTCAACGAGGAGGGATGAAAAATCGGTGCGTTCGGACAGCTGATCAAACCAGGTAGCCGCCTGGTGGCGCGCCTGGTCGGCGTCATCCAGCACCAATACGCCTTTGCCGTCATACCCGCCACGCGGTGTTTTAAGGACGACGGGCCAGCCGGTCTCTTCGCCGAAGACCAGTAGTTCGTTGAGGGTCTTTACCTCAGCCCAGGTGGGATTGGGCAGACCCAGGCGGTCTACCGCCTTGCGCATCTCTAACTTGTCCTGGGCATGGACCAGGGCGCCAGGTCGGGGCTGAACGTTGACGCCATCATCAATGAGCCGTTGCAAGAAATCGGTGGGCACATGTTCGTGATCAAACGTCAGCACATCGACGCCGCGAGCGAACTCGCGCAGGGTATCAAAGTCCCTGTAGTCGCCCACCGGGGCGTAGGGAACAGCGCGGGTGGCGCAAACATCATCAGATTCAGCTAGAACCTGTAGTTCTAGACCGAGTTCGGTTGCAGCGGGTGCCATCATGCGGGCAAGCTGCCCGCCTCCGATGACACCGATTTTGGGGCCAGTTACAGGAAAAGTCACTCTTTTAGGGTACCGGTCACACTACCGCTTGTAAAAGCCTGTCCTAGGGGTCACGACAGGGTGACCTGTGAGCAAATACGTAACGAACTTTCGAGAGCTCGCACAGGGGCCGCTGTATATTTGACTCAATACAGCCCTAACCTGAACTAATTCGGGGTGCCGGGCCCAAGCTTTTCGGTGCTGGGCCCGCTGGGGGCACCGAAGATAAGGAAACCATGAGCTCTTTTTCTGAGCGGCTAAAACTCATCTGGCAGTCGCACGGCCGTGAAGTCCTACAGTTTTTGTCCGTGGGCGGTGCGGCCTTCGTCATTAACTCGGCCGTGACGTGGACTCTCATGCATTCCATCTTTGAGGACGGGCACGGTAAGGCTAAAGTAGCCGCCGGTATTGTTGCTACCCTCTTTTCCTGGGTAGCTAACCGCCTGTGGACTTTTAAGGAAAAGCGCACCGGAAATAAGTGGCGCGAAGCGATTGAATTTGCCATCGTGAACGCAATCGGTATCGGTGTTGAGTTAGGTTGCGTGCTCTTTAGTTTCTATGTTCTGCAGTTGACCAGCCCCACGGCGTCCTTCGTCTCGGGCACCATTATCGGCACCATTTTGGGTACCATCGTGCGCTACTTCCTCTACAAATTCTGGGTCTTTTCCAAGAGCAAGGGCAAAACTGACCTGACTGAAGAAGAGCGCCGTGCTCAGCTTATTGCCGAGACTACGCAGATTATGACTGGACACATCCCCCAGGTTAAGGCTGAGCAAATTAAGCGCCCTGAGAGCAACGGCTCCATCAGAGCTGATCGCTAGCCTAAATCTTGGGGAGCTGTGGCCCTTTCATCGGACATAATGCGATTCTTGCGCTCATCGGCCCACTCTTCTTGCGGGTCAAGAACCAGCACGCTGTAACCAGCCATGAGCGCCCCCAGTACATCAACGGTGGCATTAAGGCTGAGCTTAGAAGTTTCAAGCAGCAGCGAGTGCTTCCCTGTTGCTGTGAGCTGCGATAATTGCGCCGCCCGGGCTGCTACCCGCTGCATGAGCTCACGGTAGGTTAGCCCCTTGAAGGCCGCATCGCTCTCGTGGGGCAAAGAGAAACCGCTGTAAGCATCAGAGTGGGAACGCACCTCAGCGCAGTAATCGGTGGTACCTGCCGGCACCTGCCCCATAAATCTCATAGAGAGGGGGCCGCGGTCGACCAGCACAGGGTATTCAGCCGCTGATTGCTCTATCTCAGCCGGTGAGAAAGCCGCGTGCACCTGTGAACCTTCGCCCCCACCCTCAAAGGTGAGTCTCGCCCCCACTCTTAGGCCCGCTAAAAGCAATACTAAGCTGCGCCAGTGCACCTGCTGGGTCAGCGTATATTGCTGTGCGGCACCCAGCTCACATTCATCCACCAAGAAATTTGCTGATTTGCTGACCCAGTTATCTAACACGCGCCCTGAGAGCTCGATACGCTCTCCCGGCGCTGAGTACCACAGCAGGGCTGGGCTTTGACGCCGGGCTAAAGATGAGATGAAGGCAGTAAAAGTGGGAATGGAATCTATAGTCATATTCTCTACTTTAGTAGAGCGTCGGATGAGGGCCATAGAGCAGGGCGCCTAGCTGAAAGCTGTGGTTTGCATATACCATAGTGAAACGCAAATCTGAGTGAGAAGCCCGGTCAGAAACACATAATTTTTAATCTCAGCTTGACGAAAGGGGCATTACACACGTGTAATTAGGTGCAGGGAATTTTTTACGAACAGACATCACGGTGCCTTATCAGCCCCCTTCGGGGAATAAAAAGGCGATGTAGGCCAGGCTGTTCGGGAAGGCCAGAGCGGCAGTCCGGCGCCCAGTCGCCGGGTTTATATCTACCGCGCATTCAGTCCTGACCAGGATATGAAAGGGAAGACAATGGGCTCTTACAGTCACCAGCCTCACGGCGATGCCGGTGGGCGCACTGCAGGGGTTCAGCACCACAATATGCACTCCGCCCAGTACCTTGAACACCAAGCAAGCAACTTTCTTGCCCCCGTTGCAGAACGGGAGCCAGCCCGCACACCCCAGATGGGTTCTGCAGGACCCCAGGAGGCTGCGTCCAGTGATGCCGATAACCTGTCATTGTGGCAGCAGGCAGCCGGTATCTACAGCACAGATGGGGACGAAGGCGAGCTCTCATGGCAAGCTGATGCTCTGTGTGCACAGACTGATCCTGAAGCTTTTTTCCCCGAAAAAGGTGGATCAACTAGGGACGCCAAGCGCGTGTGCAGTGAATGCCCCGTACGTGAGGCCTGCCTAGAATACGCCATGGAAAATGACGAACGCTTCGGCATCTGGGGCGGTCTTTCAGAGCGCGAGCGCCGTCGTCTGCGCAAGCAGGCCATCTAAGAAAGAAAGGCTTGTCATATGGCAACTACTCGCCAGTGCTCGCGCCAGACCTGCCAGCGTGAAGCTATTTTCACGCTCACCTATGCATATTCCAATTCCACGGCTGTCATTGGTCCTCTTTCAGTGCACCGTGAACCGCATGCCTACGACCTGTGTGAATTTCACGCGGACCGTCTGACTGCTCCCCAGGGCTGGGACGTAGTACGCGTAGCTTCCCCGGTAAGTGCTACACCTGAGCAAGAAGCTCCAACCCAGGGGTCCTACCCGCCGCTTCGCGGTCTATAAATCACCCTCTTACTGTGGCAGTGGGGCCTTAGTGTAGGCGGAGGAGCCACTGGCTCAATATGACACCGTCACCCAGCGCTTACTTGACCTTAATCACAGACGTGTGACGTAGCCAGGTCGCGTAACCGGCCCTCCAACTATGTCTTAGATAGCTCACATCAGATAAAATGTGACGAGCACACTAACACACTTGCACCCCCCCCAATACCTTTAGGAAGTACGTTTTCGTGGAACATCCTCACTCCGGTTTATCTCGCGATGCCTGGACCAGGCGGTCCTTTGTTACCGTGGGCGCCTTAGGTACCGTTACCCTGGCTGCCTGTTCGACATCCTCTGAGAATGCAGCTGAGAGCGAGGTTTCACCTAGCACCACCTCTGCCACCCCTTCACCAACCCCTGAGAAGGAGTTTGCCGGGACGGTAGAGGTCTACCCGGCTTTGGGTGAGGTAGAAATCAACCCCGTCGAGAAGGTGACTGTAACCAGCCCTGACTCAACCCTGACCGACGTTACTGTCACCACCCCTGAGGGTGCTGAGTTAGCTGGCGAACTGTCAGACGATGGGAGTGTCTGGACTTCCACCGACAACATGCTTTTCCACAGCGACTACACCGTGAGTTGGCAGGCAGCGGATGCTGAGGGAACAGCGGGTGAAGGCGAAAGTACCTTCTCAACCGTCACCTCTCCCTACGAAGCAGATGTCATTGTCAACGTTACTGACGGTAGCACCTACGGCATTGGGCGAATTCTTCAGTTCAACTTCTCTGAACCCGTGCTCAACAAGGCCGAGGTGGAAAAACGAATTAAGATCACCGGCGGTGGCGACCAGGCAGGCAAATTCCGCTGGTACAACGATTACATGGCACGCTACCGTCCCGCTGATAAGTGGGCGACCAACTCAACCATCACCCTTAACATCGATTTGTTTGGGCTGGATATCGGCAACGGCATGATCGGTAATCACAACACCGCCCTGAGTTTCAACACCTGGAATAAGCGGTACGCACTAGCGGATAACCTTACCAAGACCATCAAGATTTACGTTGATGATGTTCTGGTGCGGGAGAACCCCATCACTCTGGGGAATGCTGAGTGGCCCTCAGTGGTAGGTGAGCTGCCCATCATGGAGAAGTCTGAAAGCTACTACTTCAACCCTACTTCTCTTGAACTTGAAGAGGATGATGAATACTACTACGAGCCCTTCTGGGCGTCCTGGACGGCGCGACTGACCAGCGGCGGTGTCTTTGTGCACCAGGCACTACCCACCGCCTGGTCTTCTGTAGGTGTTTACAACGTGTCGCACGGCTGCATCGGCATGCTACCTGAGGATGCCAAATTCTTCTACAACACCTTCGGTGTAGGTGACATCGTGGAAACCGTGAACACCGGCTACCCCCAGGCTGACCCGGATGATGGCTACGGCGACTGGAACATTCCCTTTGAACACTACAGCGACTCAAGCTGGGTAGGTAACTGGTAGACCAGCCCTTTAGAGAAGCTCCCGCCCCTCCTGTGGGTGGGAGCTTTTCTGCGCCCTGCTGCATACAGTACAGTGAAGCAAGCACACATCAATCACAGGGGAGCGTTATGACCCAGGGACCAGACCAGAGCCAGAAGCCAGAACGAGAATGGGGCAAACTTTCGCCCGCTATTTCCTCACCCACAGCGGACTCACTTCTATCTGCTCGTCGTAAGGAAAGCATCGTGCCCACAGAGGCACCAGCGCCCGGCGCGGAAACTCCCTGGACATCCTCCATACCCGCGGTGGCAAGTCACCGGGCAGACGCCTTAGAAGAGCACGGGCAGTCAGCTGAGCAAGAAACCACAGCGTCTCTGCCTGCTGAAGCCTCGACCGCTGAAGCCCCGACCACCGGTGGCTCTGATCCTGCTCCTCAACCCCTAGCGGCCTCCATCGCTACTGCCGAAGAAGCCAGTGTGCGGGCTGAAGCTCGAGAGACTGCTGTGGAAGATCGCCCACGCTGGCTAGCAGCTCGTACCGCACTCATCGCCCTAGCGGTTCCCCTGCTGACCCTCCTAACAGCCGTGCGGCTCATCGCCACTCACGGCTTCCTCTGGGCCGAGTATCACCGCCCAGGGTTCCCCGCTGACAGCTATGGCTTTGACACCCAAGAGCGTCTGCGCCTGGGGTCCTACGGTCTGGACTACATCCTTAACTTTGCCCCCCACACCTACCTCTCTGAGATCGAAACCGGGGGAGCTACCGCCTTTTTAGCCTCCGAGGTAGAGCACATGACCGACGTAAAACGGGTCATGCTGATAGCACTTACCGCAGGGGCCCTGCTCTTTATCGCTGCTCTATTTGCCAGCCGATCACTGCGCACCCGCGCACCCGGTGCCATCAGAAAAAGCCTTTTCACTGGCTCCTGGCTCACCCTGGGCATACTCGTTGCACTGCTGGTGATCGGGCTTTTGGGCTGGGAACCCCTCTTCACGGCCTTCCACCAGCTTTTCTTCCCCCAGGGCAACTGGCAGTTCCGCATGTCAGATACCCTCATTCGCCTGTACCCACCCCAGTTCTGGGTGGACGCTGCGCTCGCTATCGCAATTCTCACCCTGCTTTTCAGCCTGGTACTCATGATGCTCACCTGGCCTACCCAAGCCCGTAAGCAGCGGGCACTCGCCCGCCGCGCGCAACGTCAGGAACTCCAGAGGAAGCTCAGCCAGTAGAGCTACATTGAGTGATAGTACTTGCTTTAGATCCAGGCGTCGAACCACATACGCTGGCGCCACTGGTCATAGGGCACCACCTCAGCGGTCCAAATGGGCCAGAAGTAAATTGAGATGAGGAGCGCGAAGACGGTAAAGAGCCCCACCGTCAGCAGGCCCAGCCGTTTGCGCCGTACGCTATCGCCCGGGCGTCCAAGTGCCAGCCCCAGCACCCCTGCCAACATCAGAATAAGGTAGGGCTCAAAGGAGAGGGCGTAGAAGAAGAACATGGTGCGCTCTGGGTAGGCGAACCAGGGTAGGTAGCCCACCGCGAAGACTGCCAGCAGGGCACCGAAACGCCAGTCCCTGCGCCACAGCAAGATGAGCAGGGAAAACACCGCAACGATGATGAAGGACCACCAAATCAGTGGGTTGCCAATGTTTAGTACCGCCTGAGAACAGGATTCTACAGTGCAAGCACCCTCACCCATGCTGGAGGATTCGTAGAAGTAACTGGTCGGTCGCCCCAAAATTAACCATTCGGCTGCTGAGGACTGGTAGGTATGAGGTGAGCTGAGACCCGCGTGAAAGCTGTAGGCAGAGCGGTGATACTCCCAGAGGGACCGCAACGAATCAGGGAGCCAAAGCAACCCCTCACCCGGGTGCTCGGCCGCCCAGTTACGGTAAAAGGCGGTGGATGAAAGAAACCAGCCGCTCCAGCTGGCTAGGTAGGTCAGCAGACCGGTACCAATAAGAGCAAAGAACGCCAGCACGCCGTCCCCTAGGAAACCTGACACGTACCAGTGCCTCACACCCGCTATACGGCGGGCGTTGGCGTCCCAAAAGACGGTGAGCAGACCAAAAATCGCGATGAAAAAAAGAGCGTTCCACTTCACGCCCACTGCCAGACCCGAGCAAACGCCGGCAACCAGGCGCCAGTAGCGCAGGCCCAGAGCGGGGCCGAAACGCATGAAAGAGTCAGTGGGTGCTCCACCGTTGGACGCCGCGTGTGCTGCAATCCGGCGTGCCAGCGCCCGGCGCCCCTGATAGCGGTCAAGGAGCAAGGCCACGAAGGCGGCAAGCAGCCAGAACATCAAGAAAATATCGAGCAGGGCAAAACGCGACTGTACAAAGTGAAGACCATCAATACTCAGCAACAAGCCAGCCAGAGTTGCCACGGTGATAGACCTAAACAGTAACCAACCTGCAAGCATCACCAAGCCAATGGAAAGGATACCGGTGAGGGCGGCAGCAAATCGCCAGCCGAAGGGGTTATCGTCGCCAAAGAGCAGCATGCCCACGGCAATCATCCACTTGCCGACCGGTGGGTGCACCACGTACTCAGCCGAATCCTGAACGCCCGACGGTGCACCGGCAACGAAGGAGTCATTTGCTCCCTCAGCCCAGGTACGCTCATACCCGAAATGCAACAGCGAGTACCCGTCTTTAGCGTAGTAAGTTTCATCGAAAACAATAGCGTTGGGTTCAGCCAGATTCACCAACCTCATCAACCCGGCAAGAAGCAGAACCAGTGCAGGCGCCACCCAACCCCAGGAGGGCAGTGAAACATACTGCACCGCCAAACGTGCTCGTAGGGCTTTTTCTGTAAAAGCGTCGGTGAGCGTCATAACGGCGGCGGGCCGGGCACTATCATTGGTTTTCACCCGTCCTATGCTAGTTGATATCGGGCTGTTTCTGTGGGCAGACCTGCCTCATCGTTTGCGTTATCAACAGATGAAGCGGTGATATTGCACCCCTTTTCTGGCGCACCCCTGTTGGGCTTTGACCGGCTCCTAGTAGGATGGGCACGTTGAAAATTACACCCTAGGAAAGCAGATAATGAGTCAGCCTGCCGCAAAACCCGCAGCTCAAAAAGACACAGCCCCTTCACAGATCGCTTTAAACCTGGTGCGTGGTGCCCTTATCGGGACGGTAGAAACCGTGCCGGGTGTTTCCGGCGGAACGGTGGCGCTGGTCGTGGGTGTGTACGAGCGTCTCATTAGCGCGGCGTCCTCACTGATGAGCGGGATCAAAGAAGTAGCGGTGAGCACCGTGCGCAAGGACCCTGCCCAGCGCAGCGCTGGTTATCAGCGGATTAAAAACCTGCCATGGGCACTGCTGCTTGCTATCTTCTTGGGTATGGGCGTAGCCGTTGTATCGATGGCGCACGTGATGAGCTACCTGGTCGAGGAACAGCCGGTACTGACCAGCGCCGCTTTCTTCGGCATGGTGCTAGCCTCCCTCTACGTACCTTTCAGTTTCGCCGGTAAGTGGCGGGGCAGGGATTGGTGCTACGCCCTGATTGCTGCAGGCATCATGTACTTCGTTGTCTCTGTGCCGCCTGCCGGGGATATGTCTAACCCGCCCTGGTACATCATTATGGGCGCGGCGGCTATCGCCATTGCAGCTCTCGTCTTGCCGGGCCTGTCCGGTTCCTTCCTGTTGCTGAGCTTTGGGCTATATCAAACTACTATGAACGCTGTGAGCAATTTTGATCTCACCTATATCACTCTTTTTGGGCTGGGCGCAGTTTTGGGACTAGCTACCGTGGTCAAGGGTCTGGAGTGGGTGTTGCAGCATCATCATCACCTCACTCTGGTGGTGCTGGCCGGCGTCATGCTGGGTGCACTGCGTGCCCTCTGGCCCTGGAAAACTGACAGCAACGACCTGCTGGCGGTGGGCGATCAGGCCAGTGCCGCGCTTATCTGGTGCCTGGTGGGCTTTGTGCTGGTGGTACTGGTCATTCTTGCAGATAAAATCTTCAACAAACCTAAGGTAGTGCATCAGGAAACGATCTAGACGCTCTGCTTTCTGCCCACCGCCCGGTCTGCCCTCTAGGGGCAAGGCGGGCGGTGCTAGTCTTAAAACCATGAGTGAACAGCAGAGCACGAGCACCCCCCAGACCGATATAGACCCCAGAGCCGGTGCGCTGGTCCTGGGTGGCACCCCTATCGGTAATCTGCAGGATGCTTCCCCGCGCCTGCGTCACGCCATGGCTACTGCCGATGTGATTGCTGTGGAAGATACCCGCACCCTGCGCCGTTTGGCGTCGGGGCTCGACGTGCAGACCCGCGGGCGGGTTCTGGTCAACCATGACCACAATGAGGCTGCACGAGCATCCCAGATTGTCGATGCTGTTGCAGCGGGGCAAACGGTGCTGCTGATGTCTGATGCCGGTATGCCCGCGGTCTCTGACCCGGGCTATGTAGCTGCTGCCGCTGTGGCTGATGCTGGGCTTCCCGTTACCGCCGTGCCTGGTCCATCGGCTGTTGTCACGGCGCTGGCGGTCTCTGGCCTGCCCAGCGGGCGTTTTACCTTTGAGGGCTTTCTGGCACGCAAAGGCTCTGACCGCACCAAAAGGCTCGCAGCCCTGGCTGCAGAAGAGCGCACCATGGTGTTCTACGAGTCTCCCCACCGCCTGGTTGCCACGTTAGCTGATTTCGCTCAAACCTTTGGTGCTCATCGCCGGGCAGCGGTCTGCCGTGAGCTCACCAAACTTCACGAAGAAGTTGCACGCGGCACTCTGACCGAACTGGTTGAGTGGAGCGAATCCAAGCAAATACGTGGTGAAATTGCCATCGTTGTGGAGGGAGCCGAACCTCCTGCTGCCCAAGATGCCGAAAGCCTTACGGAACTCGTCCTTGAACTGGTGGACGGCGGGGTACGGCTCAAAGACGCCTGCGCGCAGGTAGCAACAGCTCAGGGAGTCTCTAAACGGGATCTCTACGAGGCAACGCTGGCTGCCCGCGATCACCACTAACCTGCAATTCAACATGAGGCTGGGGGGACAGCTCGCTCAAGATGCCCCATCCCTCACCTGCCTACCGTGATACGGAAGAGAAACTTATGTGCACTAGCCACCACACCATGACAGCTGAAGATCTAGCAGAACTAGCGGCGCGCTTTGCCGGTACCCTTCCATCTCAGAATGAGCTGACGGCATCCATCTTTGAAACCCCGCTGCCTGTCCCGGAAGGGCAGGTTCCTCCCGCCTATGAACCCGAGCGCTACGCTCTTGCCGGTGAAGAAAGCGGGGAGGGGACGCGTCGCAGGTCAGAGCAGGGGCAGGATGGGAGGCGCCGTAATCTTGCGTTTCCCCCGGCGCCCGTACCGCTGCCCTATGCGATTGTCGATAACCATACCCACATGGACTTGCTGGACGGCGAGGTGGCGGTTACTGCCCGGGATGCCCTAGATACCGGTGAAGCACTGGGTATTGGGGCTATTGTGCAGGTGGGCTGCGATGTTCCCAGTTCCCTCTATGCGGTTAGAGTTGCTCACGCTGATGCGCGCGTGCTGGCAGCTATTGCCCTGCACCCCAATGAGGCACCCAAGCTTGAAGAAGCTGGTCAGCTGGACGCCGCGCTGAACGTGATTGAAAAGCTGGCGCAGGATGAGCGGGTACGCGCCATTGGTGAGACTGGTCTAGACTATTTCCGCACCGGTGAGGAGGGGGTGGAGGCACAGCAACGCTCCTTCCGAGAGCATATCCGTATCGCGAAAACCTACGGCAAGGCTCTGCAGATTCACGATAGGGATGCCCACGAGGACGTAGTGCGCATTCTGAAGGAGGAGGGTGCCCCTGAAACCGTTATTTTCCACTGCTATTCCGGGGATCCTGACCTCGCTGAGATTTGTAATGTTGAGGGCTGGTATATGAGCTTTGCGGGCACGGTGACCTTCAAGAATTCTCAGGGGATTCAAGAGTCACTGAAACTTGCCCGCCGTGATTTGATTTTGGCTGAGACCGATGCACCCTTCTTAACACCGCACCCCTTCCGTGGGCGTCCCAACGCTTCTTACATGACCAACTACACCGTGCGTTTTATGGCGCAGTACCTAGACGCTGATCTTGAGGAACTCTGCCGGGACATCCGCGCTAATTCTCTGGATGCTTACGGTAGCTGGGGCGTAGAGGGTTTCTGAAGCCTCTAGAGGTACCTTTTGTAGCGAATTCAGAGGTAGTTGTTGGTATTAGAATGTTTTCATTGGGCGGCCTCTTTAACTGTGCCCCAGGAGAAAAGATGTGGAGAAGAGATGGGTGAAAGTTTCACGCCCCAAGCCAGCATTATCATTCCTGCTTATAACGCAGCTGACACCATTGCTGATCAACTTGATGCTCTCTGCCAGCAGGTTGATGCACCAGAATTTGAAGTGATTATTGCTGATAATGGTTCAACCGATACCCTTCGGGGCGCTGTTGAGCCCTTTAAGCAGAGACTAAACGTGCGGGTCATTGATGCCTCGGCCAAAAAGGGGCAATCCTTTGCACGTAACTTAGCCGTGTGGGAAGCGCAAACGAATTTTATTCTTAGCTGCGATGCTGACGATATTGTGGGTGAGCACTGGGTCAATAGAATTTACCAGCATATTTCAACGTCTGACTGCCAAGTCGCGACACCAATCGCTGTTTTTTACCCGCACCTGGGGGAGACCGGGCCTCATAAATATTCTGGCAATATCCCCACTGAACCTCATATTTCCTTGGGTTATAAGATTTTTGCCCCAACCAGCTCTACTGGCTATCGTCGTTCAACTTTTATTGAAATAGGTGGAATGGACGAAACCTATAACCGGGGGTGCGAGGACATCGATTTTTCCTGGCGCATGGTTGAGTCGGGGCGTAGCCTCGTATGGGAACAAGAAGCCGTACTGTTTTATAGAGCTCGGAATGAAGAAAAAGACCTTTTCGTGCAGTTCTTTCGATACGCTCGTGAAGATATTCTTTTGTGGAAGAGACTGAAAGACCGTGGTGTCCATCTGCCCACCTTTTCTTTT
Organism: Rothia endophytica; assembly: GCF_039543885.1. Classification (NCBI taxonomy): domain Bacteria; kingdom Bacillati; phylum Actinomycetota; class Actinomycetes; order Micrococcales; family Micrococcaceae; genus Rothia; species Rothia endophytica. Next base: position 285,074 of record NZ_BAABKP010000002.1, on the reverse strand, counting down.
GCAAAGGTTTGTAAAAGAGCCCTTGCTGTTCTTCTACGGTATCCAAGAAGGCGCACCAGAGGGGACCTTATTGACTACGCAAAGAGAATTGGTACCCTAAGCGGCTATGTTCAATACAGAATTCTTAGACAAAAAAGCAAACCGATATTTTTGCAGGAAAGTATTTCTACCATTAGTGAGTAAGAAATTTAAGATTGACTGATTCAAGAATAGTCTCCCGTCGTGTCCTATCTCTGGCTGATTCCGAAAGAATAAATGGGTTTCTTAGCCAGCTTTCAAGGAGAAGCGTCGAGGTCTTTCAAGCTGTTGGCGGATTGAGTGAGTGAAGGCTCTGGGCAGGATTTATTAGGTAGCTGATAACTGGGCTTACATTTCCAGCAAGTGTGATTTTTCTATGAAAGTAGTGCGCCCCAATCTAGCGTCCTGGGAGGGGCAAACAGCGTCTAGAGTGAAGAGAAAGATTCTGGGAGCCCAAGAGCCGTGACCCTAGTTGGAAAAGAAAGGAAGCGGGTAAGAATAAGGACTCGCGTTTACCGCTTGCGGAGCAGACGTGCGGCTACCGCTTTCGATATATCAGAAATGCTCTCGCCTAGACGGTAAATGTTATTTCTTCATGAGTCGAACTGGAACCACTAGGTAGGCAACAGCCCAGGCCACGGGTAGGGCGTGCATGAGGCCAAGGGCGAGCGGCCATTCGCCGGTACCCCAGTTGTGCCCACCAAACCAGATGGCGAAGGGCAGAGCAAAAATAAGGGCGCCGCTTGCTGCCAGGTAGAGGTAGGTTCGGTCAGATGACCGCCAGCCATAAACGGCAGCAAAGAGCACGAAGGTAACCAGCCAGACCCAGTGGTGGGTCCACGAAATGGGGGAGAGCAGAAGCCCCAGCACCGCCACAGTGCTCACAGCTCCCACTGTCTGCCCCAGGGCGTGCAGCTTCTTGCACGCCCAGTAGGTAAGCACCAGTACTGTCAGGGCTGATGCCGCGAATAGGGCGGTTGCCACCGGGGCGGGGAGAATCATGGACCAGCTACCCAGCAGGTTGTAGTTCAGTGCTCCGGTGATACTGCCAACCCTGTCGGACTCAAAGATTTTCTCGGTGAAGAATTCGAGGGCATGGTGGGGCATAACGGCGAAACTTAGCGCGATGCCTGCCAGCCCGGTGCCGATAAAGCGCGCCAGAGACTTCCAATCCTTCGTTGCTAGGAAGTACAGAGCGAAAATGGCGGGGGTTAGCTTAATGCTGGCGGCCAGCGCCATGAGTACGCCGTGCCAGCGGGTGCCGCGCAGGTAAATTGCGTCGGTGAGGATCAGTAACACCAGAAAGAGATTGATTTGCCCTAGCTCCATATTGAAGCTGATGGGGAAAAATTTAAGAAAAAGCGGTGTCAGCCAGAGCCCGCTTGCCAGCGCCACCCGTCGGCTGACGTCCAGCCCGCGCAGAGTGAGGTAACTGACCAGCACCAGAGCAACCACATTGAGCACCAGGAAGGCTGGACCAGCAGCCTGAGCGTTAGTGAGTAAGACAAAGGGTGCAAAAACCAGCGCAGCCAACGGTGGGTAGGTGAAACCGTAAATTTCTTCTGGAGGAAGAGCCCAGTTATAAAGATTACCGGTGGTCAGCCAGCTCTTGACCGCACCGTAGTAGACGTTCAGGTCGAAGAAAACCCGGGGCTCCATCTTCTCATTCCACAAAAAGGGGTAGAGGCTAATCACCGTCAGCAGAAGCCCTGTCACTATTGCCACGTTGCTGGTCAGCCCAGAGCTGAGGGCGGCAGGGGATGCACCTGTGTGCTGAGATGCTGTGGTCTGTGAGGTTGATGCTGCGGAGCGAGGGCGCATGACCGTCCTGGTAGTGGTTTGGGTAGTACAAGAGAAGAGTCTACCGTCCGGGCAAATCTTAGCCAGACGCTCACCTGCTGGTGACGTGGTCACCATGAGGCTAGCTCCCTCTTTGAGTCACCTGGCATATAGACTGGTGGGGTGACTGAAGAACCTGCACCCACCACTCAAGACCTGCTCGGCGCCCAAGAAATCCGCGAACTGGCCGATATGCTCGGTATCCGCCCCACCAAAACCCTGGGGCAGAATTTCGTGATTGACCCCAACACCATTCGCCGTATCATCGCTACCGCTAAAATTAGCCCTGATGAAACGGTGGTTGAGGTTGGTCCTGGGCTGGGTTCTTTGACTCTGGGAATCCTGGATGCCGCTAAAGACATGGTGGCTGTGGAGATAGATCCGCCTCTGGCAGAACAACTCCCTGCAACAATTGCCAAGATGCGCCCGGGCTCAGAAGCACGTATTGATGTCGTGCTGTCGGATGCCATGAAGGTCACCGAACTGCCTAGAACCCCCAGCGCGCTGGTAGCTAACCTGCCCTATAACGTAGCGGTTCCCGTCCTCTTGCACATGTTTGCGCAGTTCCCTTCTATTGAGCATGCTTTGGTGATGGTGCAGGACGAGGTCGCTGACCGCCTGGCAGCCAAGCCCGGTTCTAAGATTTACGGGGTGCCCAGCGTTAAGGCCAACTGGTTCGCAGAAGTCTCCAAGGCGGGAGTGATAGGCACTAACGTCTTCTGGCCAGCTCCTAAAATCAAATCAGGTCTGGTTGCCTTTGAACGACGCGCACAGCTACTTTCTGACCTACCGCGGCAAGAGATCTTTGCCATTATTGACGCCGCATTCGCTCAGCGTCGTAAGACCCTGCGCGCTGCCCTGTCTACCTGGGCAGGTTCAGGTGCCCGCGCTGGCTCTCTTCTTGAAGCTGCGGGTATTGACCCTCAGCTACGCGGTGAAAAGCTGGATATTCACGACTTCATCAAAATTGCTGAAGCTGCCCGTACGGTGCCGGCGGTAGGAGAAGCCTAATGTCTGTATCGGTCAAGGCTACCGCTCCGGGCAAGGTCAACCTGTATTTTGCGGTTGGCCCTCTTAAGTCTGATGGGTACCACGATGTCGCGTCTCTTTATGCTGCGGTGGACATTCTAGAAACAGTTACTCTGACGGAAACCGATGCTCCTGGGATTAGTCAGTCGATGAGTGTTGCTCCCGGTTCACCGGTGGCTCAGCAGATGGAGTTAGGCGCTTTTGACCCCTCCGTAGTGCCTCTGGACCACACTAATCTTGCCTACCGCGGTGCTGCTGCGGTGCTGGGTGAAGCTGGGCTGAGCCCGGCTGATGTCTGCCTGAACCTGCACATTGAAAAGGCGGTGCCCGTTGCCGGTGGTATGGGCGGCGGTTCGGCTGATGCCGCAGCGGCTATGAAAGCGATGAATTCTTACCTGGCGCAAACTGGCAGGCTTTCACAGGAGCTACCGCACAACCGGTTGTTGCAACTTGCAACTCCACTGGGGGCAGATGTCCCCTTCGCCCTGTTGGGTGGGCTGGCTGTTGGGCAGGGCATCGGTGACCGCCTCCAAGCAATTCCCTTACCTGAGGGCGTTGAGCCGCTTCGTTTTGGTTTTGTGCCATCGGTCTCTGGCCTGTCAACGCCTGCAGTTTTTCGTGAGCTGGACGCCGGCAGGGAGAGGGGCCGCTACCCTTCCCCCGATGAAAACTTGCAAGTGCCACAGCAGCTTATTGCTACTCTGACATCACCGGCTCCGCTGACCGAGCGCCTGCCTCTCATTTCTAGTCTTTTGCGCAATGATCTTGCTGCTCCCGCTCTCAGCCTGCTCCCTGATTTGGAGCAAACCCTGGCAGTGACAGCAGAAGACCCAGGTGTAACGGCATGTTTTGTATCAGGATCCGGCCCTACGGTCGCCTATATCTCACAGTGAGTTAGCTGAAAGAACCTGCAGTCTACCCCTGAGGCGTGGGTAGAATGAGAGCTGTTCTTTTCAGATTGCAGTGACTGTGTAGGGAATTATGCTCAGCAATATTCGCAACCTTTTTTATCTGGTTGATTTCCCGGTGAAAACCAAATTGGCGTTAGCGGTGATCGGCGCCTTCATCGTTTCCCTGCTTGAAATATTTGGTGTAGCTGCAACCTATCCGCTCATCTTGCTGGTTTCAGGGCAAAGTATTGAAAGCGGACCCCTAGCCACTCTTGCTCAGCTTCTGGGAACCACTGATAGGCAACGCCTGATTGCACTTACCGGAATAATAGTTGTATCTGCATTTATCGGAAAATCATTGTTTACTATTGGCTTCCGATGGTGGCAAAGCGGTTTTGTCAACAAAATGGAACTGTCCGCAAGAGTCAATCTGCTGGGCCTTTACCTAGACTCTCCCTACCCGGACCACAAGAAACGGGAACTCTCCAAAATCCATACCAACCTCGTGACATCAATGGCTCAGGCCTATCGAATGAGTATCTTTGGAGGGTTGAGCCTGCTGACAAACCTCATGACGATCACCCTCATGCTCATCATTGTTTTCATTCTCTCACCACAGGTTGCCATTATTGCTGTACCTATTTTTGGTGCCGTGGGGTATGCCATTCCCGCCCTTTCTAAAAGACAGCTAGAAAAAATTAGCCATCAGATCACAAAGGCTGATCAAATCTCCTGGTTCTCATCAATGCCAGCTTTATCAGCTTTCCGAGAGATGCGATTGTTCTCCGTGGGAGATCAGTTTGTGGAGAAATATAAGCGCGGCGTTGAAATGAGCGCTAAGGCCCAACGCCAACAGGGTCTGGTCAACGAGCTACCTAAAAACATTATGGAAATCGTTTTTATTGTTAGCATTGCGTCCCTGGCAGTCTTTATGTTTTCTACCCGGGACCAAGCAGAAGCAATTGCAACTATGGGCGTTTTCAGCGTGGCCGCTGTACGTCTTATGCCCGCCATTAACTCAGCTATGGCCTCTCTTAACGTCGTAAGATCTGGGACTGCTGGTGTGCTCCTTCTCAACAGAGAAATTGAGTACTTCAAGGGTATTTCACGGTATTCAGCACTACCTTCTTCGAACACTGTTTTCACCGGCGATGTTGATGTTCAAGGGGTTAGCTTCCAATATGACCCGGCAGCTGAACCGGTCTTAAAGAATATCTCTATCTCAATTCCCGCAAACAAAACGGTAGCTTTTGTAGGGTCTAGCGGATCTGGAAAATCGACTCTGGTTGATATTATTTTGGGTATGCTCCCACCCACCCAGGGATCTGTCACCTGTGGCGGAATCCCTATTAGCGCTGATCTCAAGGCGTGGCAACAGCAACTGGGCGTCGTGCCGCAAAGTGTTTATGTGCTCCCAGGGAATCTCAAGGAGAACGTTGCTTTTGGTTTACCCGAGACTGACATCGATGATGCACAGGTAATCTCTGCTTTAGCTCATGCTGAGCTGAATGAACTAGTCGATAGCCTACCGAACGGCATTACAGAAGACTTAGGGCAGGACGGCGGCAGGTTATCTGGCGGGCAACGTCAGCGACTGGGGATTGCCCGTGCGCTGTATCGCACCCCCAAATTACTGGTTTTGGATGAGGCTACATCAGCTCTAGATAACAAGACCGAGCATAAGATCACGCAGACTATTGAAGGTTTAGCTGGTGAAATGACGATCGTGATGGTGGCTCACCGCCTGTCTACTATCAAAAAAGCAGACATTATTTACTATATGAAAAATGGTGAAGTAGTGAACCAGGGAAGCTTCGAGGAACTTTCTGAGCTGAACCCTGAATTCAAAGAACTTGTAGAGCTAGGTAAACTGTAGGCCAGATTTTTTCTATGAGTAGATGCACGGGAAACTAGCGGATGACGAATAATAGGACAATCTATTTTTTAGTAGATGAATTTCCGAGGCTTGGTGGAGCTGAGACTGTGACGGACAGATTGGCATCGGAGCTTACGGAAAGAGGTGAGCGTGTAGTTGTCCTTGCCAAAACCTCTGGTATGAAGCTACCCAGGGAGGGTGCATACACAGTTGAATATTGGTCTCCTTTCTCTTTTGCTCTAAAGCAGTCGGTTCTTAGGCAAATTTCATTGAGGCAAGTTCCTCGTGGGCTTTTCCTGTTTGCTCTTAAGAGATCTGGTTTCCTTAATAAATTTGTTGATGTTTCTGCGGCGATAATTACTAAAAAGAAAATTCGTCGGTGGAATTCTTCTGACATAATTATATCTACTCGGGCAGATATTCTGCTGCAGTTAATATCTTCTTCTGCATTTGATGTTGAGGGTAAACCTCTGATAATTAATCAATTTCACACGTCCTTAAACCCTCTTGGTGAATATGGCGCCTTTATCGAAGAGGCAAGGCGTTCTCTGAAATTAATTGATGGTTTTACTGTGCTGAGCGAAAATTGCAGGAACAGTTTTATAAACGATTGGTGCATTCCTACTCTCGTTCTAGCTAATCCTAATCCGCCGCTCAACAAATTTTCTATTTCATCTTTTGAAAAGAGAATTGTTATAGCCTCTCGTTTAGTTGAGAGCAAGCAGGTAGATATTGCTATTAAGGCCTTTTCCCGTTTTGTCCAAGACCCGCTCTATGAAGATTGGTGCCTGGAAATCTTCGGTGATGGAAGTGAACGTCATGCTCTAGAAAGTATGGTCCAGAATTTAGGTTTGGGAAAATCAGTTTTTTTCAGAGGTCAAGCCAGAACACCCGAGGAAATTTTTTCGAGGGCCAGCATTCATCTCATGACATCAAGATTTGAAGGGCGCCCAATGGTTATCCAAGAAGCTGCGTGTTTTGGAATACCAAGTATCGCTTTCGATGTAAGCGGTGGGACGCACGAATTGGTCAAGTCTTTGGACGGAGTTCTCGTTCAGCCAGGAGACACCGAGCAGCTGCTATCTGAACTAAAGAAAATGGCGGTAAATAGACTCCGGCTCGAGCAAAATTCATTGAAGGTCAGGTCTAAGACTAACCAATATGACCCATCAACAATAGTAGATACTTTTTTGCGGTGGGTTGAGGAAATTCGGCATTAGGTTTCAAAGGTTGTTTGGTAGCGTTTGATAGTGGAAAGGTGGAGAATCAAATTCGCGGACATTCAGTAGTTATTATTTCTAGTCAGGTACCTAAAATGGAACCCACCAGCGCCGGTGAGCGGTTGGTCGGTGAACTTTGTGAGGCCCTCAGTTCCCATGGGCACACCCCTCTGGTCATTGCCCCCCACCCCCGTAATGGTTTGGCCCAGCAGTACGCTGTGGCTCACCGTTTCCTTGATATGGATAAATTCAGCCGCATTCAAAAGTGGAGGGATCCGGTAGGTACCTGGACTCCCAACCTGGAATTCTTGCTTGCTGTGCGAAATGACCCCACGGCCATGAAACTTCTGCAATCTGCAGAAATTATTGATATGCAGTGGTCGGTTAATATTATGCTTGCCCCTTGGCTTCGCCGGGTAAACCCCTCAGCACGGCTCATTGGCACCTACCACGATATTAATGAACAGCGATTTAAACGCAGGTCTGCAGCTGAAACCAGCGCAAAAAAAGCGCTGGTCTGGTCTGTGCAAGCCGAAATATCAGGGTGTTTCGATGCTGTTTCTGCTGGGTACCTTGATACGGCCGTAGTTCTTTCTGCTAAAGATGCAGGTTTGTTGAAAATCCGCCAAACGGACGTCGGCAAGGTTGAGACTATCCTCCCTCCTGTTTATCTGGGTAACAGCGTCCCCCTAGCCCGAGCTGCACGTAGCAAGCATCTTCTCTTTGTGGGAACCATGTACCGCTGGGAGAACCACCAGGCTGTCCAGTGGCTGATTGAAAAGGTTCTGCCTCTCGTCTGGCAAAAGGACCCCGAGGTTACGCTGAAGGTAGTAGGGGAGAGCCCCTCCACCGATCTCCTACGGTTAGGTCAAGATTCCCGCATAGAATTTACGGGGTTCTTGCAGGAAATAGAGCCCGCTTATGCCGAGGCAACCGCAGTGGTTGCCCCCATCCAGCTGGGCAGCGGCGTCAAATTTAAAACTTTGGACGCTATTTTGCGCGCTGTTCCCGTCATTGCCACAGTGACCGGTGTCGAAGGTATCGCTCAGGTGAGCTGGGCATCAAAAATAGCTCACAACCCGCAGGAGTTTGCTCGTGCGATACTCGATGTGGTGGGTAACCCTGCAACCTACCAGGCAAAAGCAGACGAGGTCTGCTTAGAAGCTAAGCGCATTTATTCACAGCAGAGCTACCGAGCGAGAATTGGGAAAATCTATGGCAAGAACCATTCCTGAAGTTTCGGTGGTGATACCGGCTTATAACGCTGCCGACTTCATCAGAGAACAGCTTGATGCTCTATTATCAGGTACTTTTCTACCCGGTGAGATTGTTGTTTCTGATAATGGTTCTACCGACACCACTGCTAGTCTCGTGCAGTCCTATGGCGATTCAGTAGTCCCAGTAAGAGTGGTGGACTCATCATCGCGTCAAGGTGTTTCGTATGCGCGAAATAAGGGAGCTGAAAAAGCCAATGGTAAGAAACTGCTGATTTGTGATGCAGACGATGTGGTGGATTCGCGTTGGGTTGAGCAAATGTCTCTGCATCTTGATTCTTGCGATCTTGTGGGAAGTGGCTATCAACATCTTGTGAGGCAGGCCAATGGCGACTATACGCTAGGTCACCTTTTTGTCAATCAGCCTGAGGTCTTTGATGGGCGCAGGTATCTACTGGGCGCAACTATAGGTTTCAGAAGGGATGTATTTGAGTCCCTCCATGGGTTTGATATGTCTTACAGAGGTGGGCATGACGAGGTTGATTTTTGTTTGAGAGCCTCTGCACACGGATATACTCAAGGTTGGATTCCAGAGCCCCTCATTCTTTACCGCCAACGTCCATCGCATAAGGGGTTGGCACAGCAGTCACGGAACTACGGGCGAACCTGGATACAACTGGCCCAGAACTTTTCACCTGTTTACGACCATCACATCCCTTCCCTGAAGCTCATGATTCGTAAGGTAGTGCCCCAAGTACCTGGCATGCTCTTGAAAAAGCAGATGAGCTGGGAAGAACTCAGGGGTTTCTACTGGAACGTGGGAAGACTTGAGGGCGTTATCAAGTACCGGGTGTTCAGGAGGACTCCGCAGCGCAATCTGCATAGCTCGGTACCTGATAGCCCTCGCTAAGAGCCTGCTAGAAGCCACCCTCGGTTGTGCAAAGACTGTTCTATACTTCTCCACATCGAGAGGTATAAAAAGTTCGCGTGGACATGCTCTGACGCCCGGTGGCCCTTCTGCGCCACTTCTTGAGGGTCTTCTAGTAATTGGTTGATGCGCAGACTCCACGCTTCAGGATCACCCTGCGGATGGTAGTAGGCTACCTGATCGTCAAAGTAGTCTCTCATAGCAGCGGACTCGGTGAGGAGCAGAGCTGCTCCAGTGGCTGCCGCTTCGAGGGCAACAGTTTGCCCGGTAGGATAGGCAAGCTCAACCGTTGGAATCGCTAGAATGGATGACTCATGCAAGACCTTAACGTACTCTTCAAAAGGTACCAGCCCATGAAAGATTATGTTGCTGGGCAAATCGATTCCTGCCACTGACTCGGGCCTGGTATAGAGGTGGATATCCGCATTGATAGTCCGAGCTGCTTCAATCAGGGTTGCATAATCCCTGCCCCGATCAAACCCGACTGCTGATATCAGCCCCGGCTTCTTCATATGCGGGCTGTGACTAAACAATTCTGGTGCAAATCCAAAGGATATAGCCTCCACCCGTTCCCGGGGAAATCCCGCATCGACGAGGATGTCTACCTGATTCGAGCTCAAAACGAAGATAAGATCAACCGCCGAGTATTTTTTTACTAGTTCAGTCCGCTCCGAGGTTGATGCCTGCAACAGCTCCTCAGCCAGCCAGCAAGAAATCATTGCTAGAGGCTTAGACGCATATGGGGGGATGTTTTTGCTTTTAAGTAGAGCAGGAAATTGAGCATGTTGTTCAAGAAAACAGAGGACAGCCTCGCTCTTGACTACACGCGGTATGAGTTGCAGAGCTTTGAGAATAGGGTAGCCAGCACGATGTTCAAGCACATCACGGATTTTAATGAGTGGCTGCCGCTTCGCATCTGCACCATCGTAAACAGTGTGGCCTAGTTGTTGTCTGAGTAGATTGACCCCGTACGGGCCTTGCTCAACGCTTCCTGAACAGAGGACGGAAATAGATGCCATTGATACAACAAACCTTTTGCGAATACTTTACTTATTATCTGCGCGAATAAATGTGAATAATGAGCCGTAGCGTTTTGCCTTATCTGACACTTTCTTCATCAGATTTTATGAGACCAGATCGCTGAGTTCCATCCAGCGCATCTCTAATTCTTCAATCTCGTCCTGTAGGGCCTGTTGCTGGGCGCCAAGTTTGGCAAGACCCACGTAATCAGCTTGGTCGTGAACCACCATTTTTTGGGCCAGAGCCTCTTTTTGATCAGCTAGTTTGCTCAGTTTACGGTCAATCTGGTTGATTTCTTTTTGGGCGGCTCTCGCTTCAGCTCCGCCAACCTTTGGGATCTCAGCGGCAGCAGCGTCCTGCTTACCCAAAGGGGAAGAATCAACGGCGGCGCTGGACGGCGCAGAGGCCGCTTGAGCAGATAGCTGCAAGTACTGGTCGACGCCGCCGGGCAGGTGGCTGAAGGTGCCGTTCACCAGCGCGTATTGCTGGTCGGTCACACGTTCCATGAGATAGCGGTCGTGGGAGACCACCAGAAGGGTGCCCGGCCAGGTGTCCAGAAGATCTTCCATAGCTGCCAGCATGTCTGTATCAAGGTCGTTCGATGGCTCACCCAGCAGCTAGATGGCAGATGCAAGAGGAGCACCTGTCTGTCATGGAGACTCGACTACCCACCCGACCACCGGCTTCCGAGATCAAGGCTCTCATATACACGCGAGCCTCGATGGATCGTCACTACCTCATGCGCTCGACCGACGATCAGGAGACGGACTGCCGCGCCTGGTGCGCGCAGCAGACGTGGAATGTCGGCAGGGTCATCACCGATGCCAATCGATCTGCATCGAAGTGGCGCACCCGCGAGCGTGAGGGGTTCGAGGAGGCTCTCCACCTGATCGCCTCCAAGAAGTATGACGCGTTCGTGACGTGGGAGCCCTCCCGCGCCGGACGTGAGCTACTGGCGTACGTGCAACTGCGTGCGGCTTGTCAGGAAGCCGGTGTGCTCTACCTAACGAAGGGCCGGGTCTATGACTTTTCCCGCCATGACGACAGCTTCATGATGGGGCTGGAGTTCCTCACTGCGGAGAAGGACGCCGCGGTGATCCGGGACCGGCAGCTGCGCACCGTGCGGCTCAACGCGCAGAAGGGTCGCCCACACGGTCGGCTCCCCTACGGGTACCGCAGGGTGTATGACGAGCAGACGCGTGCGCTGGTTCGTCAGGAGATCGACCCGGGAAAGGCCTCGATCATCATCACGGCCGTCGATGAGATTCTGGACGGGGTCTCGATCAACAACATCGTGACTCGCCTGAATCGCGCGGGGGTGCCGACCCCGATGAAGCCGACGTCCGACCAGTCGCGAGGTTGGATGAGCTCAACCCTGCGCCAACTCATCAAGAGTCCAACGATTGCGGGCCTGCGCATGTATCAGGGCGAGGTCATCGGTGAAGCGGACTGGCCGGCGATCGTTCCGGTCGAAAAGTGGGAGAAGGTCAACCAGATCCTTGCGGACCGGGCTCGCCGTACTCGGTACGTGGAGGAAGGCAACCATAGTCACCCCAGGTGGCTGCTGTCATTCATTGCCAGGTGCGGCTTCTGTTCGCACCCCTTGGTGCGCATTCATGGTGCCGTGGATCGCAAGCGGACTGGGATGCCTCGCGACAACTACATCTGCGGGAAAGTGGGGTGCCGGAAGGTCAGTATCGACATTCCCTACACGGACGCTTACGTCACCGGCGCACTACTTGGTTGGCTGTCCAAGCCTGAGAGCCTAGCGGTCATTCTGGGCCCGGACGACAACTGGAACGAGCGGGTCCGCGAAGCCCAGGACCATGTCGCAGCACTGCGCAGGCGCCTCGCCGACGCAGCGGGCGAGTATGCACAGGGCCGGATCAGCATGACGATGCTGGCCGATGTCGAGGAACGCCTCAAGCCCGAGATCGAACGTGCCGCGAAAGCCGCCGTTCCCCCGGTCGCCGACAGGCAACTCCTCGCACTGATCCAGACGAAGGATCTGGATGCCGCATGGGAAGCTCTCGACCTGGTCGAGAAGCGCCGCATGCTCAAGATGCTGCTCGACATCCGGATCGAGAAGGCCAAGACCATGGGCGGCCGCTTTGATCCGGCACGGATCAAGATCACTCCTCGGTTCTCGGTTCCCGAGACATATCAATGGAGGCGACCAGAATCGTCCTGACCGCTGCGCCCTGACGGTCAGTCGGCGGTAGGAACGACGCGCCGAGCTCTCGCCCCAGCTCCTGGAGCCGCGAGAGCTCGGCGCTCGTCTGCTGAGCTGCGGTACTCATCGCAGTTCCCCGGTGCGCGGATCGGCGCCTGCGAAGAAGGCGTCCTCGGCGGCGCGGCGTTCGGCGACTCGTGCGGCGACGTACTCGACGAAGTCGGCATCGCGGTCGGCGACGAACACGTCCTCGACCGGGTCGGCGGGGTCCTCGCCGGGCCAGGTCGTCTGCCTGGTTGGCCGGTCGCGATCCAGGCGGGTACCGGAGGCGGCGACCCATTCGCGCAGCCTGGCGCGGGCGTCGGCGAAGTCGCGATGCCACCCGAACGGGGCACTGCCGTTCTGCTCGGGGTGGTAGGCACACAGCCAGTGCAGATGCAGCGCTGAGAGCTCCCAGACGAGTTCGTCGTGGCGGTGCCAGAACGGTGGGATGACGCTGGCGGGCAGCCCGTAGGTGCGGCGTGTCGTCTCGACCCACCGGTTCAGGGCGTACCACTCCTTTTCGAGTTCGTCGGCGCGCAGCAGGTACCAGTTCACTGGGTGCGGCGGGCCGGGGTCCTCCTCGTCCTCGTCTTCGAGCATCCCCTCGTCGTCGAGGTCGAGCTCGTCCTCGGGCAGCTCCTCCACGGCGGGCTCACCGGGGGTCTCGTGGTCGCGGTCGTCGGTCATGATCGGGACTCCTCGGTGCTCACAGGCCCATGTCCGGCGACTGCCGGTCGGGCCGGTACTCGGGCGCGGCGAACGCGGCAGGCGTCTGCTGCTGCGCCACCTGCCGTTCCGGCTGCTCGGGAACACCGGAACCGGCGGACTGCTGGGCTGCGTCACGTTCGACGGTGGGTCGCTGGGCCTGTTCGCGGCGCGGGGTGCGGTCGACCTCGTAGGTGGTGCGGGCCATGTCGTGACCGAGCGCGGTCGCGACGAACCGCTGCTTCGTCTCGCCGGTGCTCTTGGACTGGTAGTCCTCCATGCGCCCCTCGGCGATGAAGAAGTCGTTCTTGGCGAGTTGCTTGTAGGCGCGCACGGCGACGCCCTTGTAGGCGACGAGGTCGTGGTAGGTGTTCGGCAGACGGGTGTAGGTGCCGTCGTCCTCGTAGTCCCAATGACGCTGCTCGACCTTCGCGTAGAACGCCGCTTTACCCTTCTGAGTGGTGCCCAGCGTCGGCTCGGACTTGATGCGTCCCTTGAAGGACTCGCGGACATCCGCGCCCTGCTCGGGCTGGGTCTCGGGGCCGGTTCCTGGGTTCTCGTGCTCGGCCATCGTGCTGCTCCTGTCTTCCTGATGCGGCCACCTGTCGTGGCGGCCGTCGTGACAGGCAGGTGCACACGAGCTGTCCCGGACCTACCGAGGCGGGTCGGGGCGGCGCAGCAGCGCCTCGATCTCGGCCCGGTCGGTCTTGAGCTGGTCGGCGTCGGCGCGAGCGGGCCAGGCGCGCAGATCGGTGACGATCGGCGGGGCCGCACGCAGCAGGGTCACCGCGGTGCCGAACGGGAGGGTCCGCAACCGGTCGGGCGGGAAGATCGCGACCCTGCGCACGGAGCGCTGGTTCTGGCGAGTGCCGTGATCACCGAGGGTGATCGAGTCGGTGTACTCATCACGTTCACCGATCAACGTGGACAGGTCTTGAAGGTCTTTGCTGTTCGAAGCCCCGCCGAGAAGAATCTTCACGATGGAGGCGTCCCAGATCGCGCCGGCCTGGTTCTCCGACCACTTGTCGCGCGCCTGCGCGAGAGACTGGAGCACGGGCAAACAGGTGATTCCGGTGCCACCGCCCTCGGCCATCAGCGTCGGCAACGACGGCAGCGGGGCGAGGTTGCCGATCTCATCCAACGCCAGCAGCAGTGGCGGGTCGAGACGGGCTCCGGGTGAGCGTGCCGCGATCCGCCGGGCGGTCTCCACGAGATCCTCCACCAACGCGGCGACCAGTGCTGCGGAGGCTCCGGCTCCAGCACCGGTCGCGAGGAGGAACAGGGTGCCCCGATCACGGATGAACGCTTCGGGGTCGAACTCCTCCCCGGGGCCGGGGCTGACGGCATCGAGCACCCGCGGGTCAGCGAGAGCACCGAGGGCCAGAGAGACGCCCTGCCAGATCGAATCGCGGGTCCTGGGGTCGGCGTCGATCATGGATTCCAGCGAGTCCGCCCACCCCGTGGCCGCGTCCGGGCTGTTGGTGAGGATCGCGACGGCCTCCGCCGCAGCCGAGGGGTCCAGGGTCCAGCGGAACAGCTCCGTCGGGGAACGCCCATCAAGAGCAGCGGCGTGCAGCAGAGCCTGCAGCGCAGTCCTCGTCTTGCCTTCCCAGAATCCGCCAGACTCCACCCCGCCGGCGGACAGGCCGGTGGCCGAGGCGAGGCCGGTAGCGCGGATCATCGCGGTGAGAGGGTCGGCGCAGCCACGCACGGGCGACCAGCGCATCCCCGCCGGGACGCCCTCGGCCAGGTGCTGGGGGTCGAACACTGCGACCGGGCCGTGCTTCTCTCTCGCGCGCAGGGTCGCGGTGAGGTTGTCCGGGCGGGTGCTGGTGGCGATCACCGCCCCCGGCGCGTCGAGGATCGCGGGGATTACCACGTGCAGGCCCTTGCCGGAGCGGGGTGGTCCGATGAGCAGGATCGAGTCCTCGACGCTGGCCCACACCTCCCGGCCCCGGCACATCCCGAGTCGGTAGCCGACATCCGCCGGGGTCGGCTTGGAGAGAGGGTCGCAAGTTCCCGGCGCGGGTGAGCAGCGCCGTAGGTGAGGCGACCGTGGCCACCTCGTGGCGGGTCGCGACTCCGGCGGTTGTGTGCGGGTCGACCTCGGTCTTGCGGGCGTGACGGCGCAGCCGCGTCCACACCCAGCAGCCGCCGGCGACCAGCCCGGCCAGCAGCACGACGGTCACGGCCCAGTAGGCGACCGCGCTCATCCCTGGCGCGTCGAGCGCGGCGGCAGGATCACCGGGCCGGAACAGCACCGAGATGCCGGAGGCGGGCCCAGCGGCGGGCTGGTCGGTGCCGGTGAGGAACGCGGCCACCGATCCGGCGCCGCGCAGGATCAGGGCGAGGCCGAACAGTCCGACCAGCCCGATCATCGCGGCGTTGGTCAGCTCGTCGCCGAAGCTGCCGCTCTGGCGGCCCTGCGGGACGCTCATCGCAGCCTGCGCGCCACGACCGTGCCGGAGACGCGCCCGACCAGCAGCACCTCTCCGGCATCCCCGACCCGTCGCGGATCGAGCAGCCCCCGTGCAGTGCCGTCGCCGGCCGCGTCGGTGTCGGAGACGAGCACGGTGCAGGCGATGTCCTCCCCGGCGACGAACCCCTCCCCGGTGACCTCGATCAGCGCCGGCACCGCCTTGGGCCGTCTCGTCTTTGGGGCCGGCTCGGGTGCAGGGTCGGCGCGGTGTGGTTGTGCGGCGACGAGTTCGGTGAAGCTCGTGCCGTCGGCCTCGTGCACCTCCACCCGCACCGGCACCGCACGCTCCTGGCTGGCGTGGTCGATGATCTGCGGGAACGCGGCCCGCGACCACGGCCGCTGGTCGTCGTCGGGCGGATACACGGTGCCGTCGATCATCACGGTCATCGACCCGTCGGCGTGGATATCGAGGATCACGGTGCGCATCGACACCGGCACCGGCTCAGGGAGATTCGCATGTCGTCTCATGCCGGCCAGGTGCACAATCCCGTACCCGCACCGTTCATCCTGGCTGCTGCTGGCGCAGCTGCCGGGCCTCGTCCAGCACACGACGGCAGGGTTCCCTCACCCATACGCCGCTGTTAGTATCTGCGTATGGATGCAGATAAGCAGATGTGCGGCATGGATCCCGCGTCGGAATACGTCGATCTCGCCGCGGAGGTCTTGGGACTGTTGTCCGATCCGACGCGGATCAGGATCGTGCTGGCCCTGCGCCAGGCCGACGAGTTGCCGGTGAACGCGCTGGCGGAACTGGTCGGGAAGAAGCCCTCGGGGGTGTCGCAGCATCTGGCCCGACTACGGATGGCGCGGATGGTCACGACCCGGCAGGAGGGCACGAGCGTGCTCTACCGCCTCACCGACGAACACGCGGTCGCCCTGGTGGTCGAGGCGATCAAGCAGGCCGAGCACGCGGTCGCGAACGGGCAGATCCCGCCCCACCACCACGCACCCCGGCAGTAGTAGCCCGTTCGTCGCACAAACTCTCGTTCGTTAGGCCTCGTCTCATGCTTGCTGTCCTGCGCAATCCCACCTACGCGAAACTGTTCAGCGCGCAGGTCATCGCGCTGCTGGGCACGGGCCTGCTCACCGTCGCGCTCGGACTGCTCGCCTTCGAAATCGCCGGTGGCGACGCCGGCGTGGTGATGGGTGTGGCGATGACGATCAAGATGGTGGCCTACGTCGCCGTCTCCCCCCTCACGACGGCACTCACCGCCCGTCTCAAGAGAAAGCCACTACTCATCGGGACCGATCTCATCCGGGCTGGGGTCGCGCTCTCGCTGCCGTTCGTGACCGAGGTGTGGCAGATCTATCTGCTGATCTTCCTGTTGCAGTCCGCATCGGCGACGTTCACGCCCGCGTTTCAGGCCGTGATCCCGTCCGTGCTCCCGGACGAGGGACAGTACACACGTGCCCTGTCGCTGTCGCGGCTCGCCTACGACCTGGAGTCGCTGGTGAGCCCGATGCTCGCCGCCGCCTTACTGACGGTCGTCAGCTTCCACAATCTCTTCGCTGGCACCGTGGTCGGGTTCCTTGCCTCTGCGACCCTGGTGCTTGTGTCCCGCTTTCCTCGCTTCGAGGCTCCCGCTCCGGCGCCGTTCTTCGATCGCCTCACCCGCGGCGCCCGTGCGTTCTGGGCCAGCCGGGAGCTGCAGGGCCTGATGGCGCTGAACCTCGTCGTGGCGACGACCACGGCGATGGTGATCGTCAACACCACTGTCCTCGTCCTGGGCGATCTGGGCCGCACCCAGTCCGATGCTGCGCTCCTGCTCGCCGCCTACGGAGGCGGCTCCATGATCGTGGCCCTGACCATGCCCAAGCTCTTGGAAGCCGTCTCGGACCGGCGAGTCATGCTCACCGGCGGCATCGCCCTGCCCGTCCTTCTCCTGGCCGGAGCCGGGGTGCTCGCCTGGACCGATGGCACGCCCCAGTGGGTCGGGCTGCTGAGCGTGTGGGCGCTGATGGGGGCGGCAACCTCCACGATCCTCACCCCCTCCGCCAGGCTGCTGCGGCGAGGCAGCACGGAAGAGAATCGGCCCGCGGTGTTCGCCGCGCAGTTCTCCCTGTCCCACGCCTGCTTCCTCATCACGTACCCCCTCGCCGGTGTTCTCGGCGCCGCTATCGGCCTTCCCGCCGTGGCTCTCGTCCTCGTCGGTATCGGCATTCTCGGCGCGGTCCTCGCCACCACTGCTTGGAGCGCTACATCCCGCACTCTCGTGCAAGCTCACAAGCGATGAGCACAGGGAGCGCTCATGCCCTCCACGACCGCTTCGACAAAGATCGATCTGATCGCTCGTACGGTTGCATCTGTAACGAACATGCGACCCCACAGTCAAGGTCAGAACGTCTGGAGATCCGCGGAATCACGCGGATTCTTACCCTACGCGGGGTTGGTTTTTTCCGGGATCGGACATGCGGCTGGTGGTGTCGAAGAGCTCGTACTCGGCCGGGTGGAGCTGGTGCTGGACGACGAAGGAGCGTTCCTTGATCCGCCACAGCCCTTGTCCGGTGCCCAGCGTCGGCAGCAGCTCGCGCTCGGTGCCGGTCAGTCCAAGGGTCTTCGCGGTCGTGCCCAGCTGGTCGGATTCCTGCCGGTAGATGATGCGGGACTCCGCATTGGCGAGCAGGGAGTTCGCGAGCGAGCGCATGGCCGAGCCCTGGTCGCCGACGTTTTCCAGGTCGGTGAGCTTGTGGAAGATGAGCATGTTGCTGATCCCGTACGCCCTCGCCAGCCGCCAGTGCGCATCCATGCGCTTGAGCAACGCGGGTTCGGACATGAGGCGCCAGGCTTCGTCGTAGATGCACCAGCGCTGCCCGCCGTTCGGGTCCAGCAGCGCCGATTCCATCCACGCGCTGGAGCACGTCATCAACACCGACACCAGCGTGGAGTTCTCGGTGACTCGCGACAGGTCCAGGGACACCATCGGCAGGGTCGGGTCGAACACCTCCGTCGACGGGCCGTCGAACAGGCCGGAGAGGTCCCCAGCCACCAGTCGTCGCAGCGCGTGTCCGACCATGCGGCCGTCCTCGGCCAGCCGCCCGTCAGGGTCGTGGGAGGGAGACAGGAGGTGGTCGACGATCATCGGCAGGATCGGCACCTCGTTCTCCCGTACCGTTTCGGCGAGGGCGGTGTCGATCGCGGTGTGCTCCAGCGGCGACATGGGCCTGGCCAGCACGGTCTCGGTGAGCGCGCCGATCAGGTCGCGGCGGCGGGAGGCGACCGTCGTCTCCCACTCCGCATCGCTGAGCCCGGAGGGGCGGTAGCCCTCGTCGAGGGGGTTGAGGCGGGTGGGCAGGCCGTGGCCGAGCTGGATCGCCCGCCCGCCGACGGCGCGGGCGATCTCAGTGTGCTCGCCTTTCGGGTCACCGGGAACGTAGACCCGCCGCCCGAACGGCAGGCTGCGCGTGTACAGGCTCTTGGCGAGGGAGGATTTGCCGCTGCCGACGATCCCTGCGACCACGACGTTCGGGGCGGTGATGACCCCGGTCTGATACAGCACCCACGGGTCGTAGACGAACGAGCCCCCGGAGTAGAGGTCCTGGCCGACGAACACGCCCGCCGAGCCCAGGCCGCCCTCAGCGAGGAACGGGTACTGGGCCGACAGGGTCGCGGAGGTGTCCTGGTGGCGGGGCAGCCGGAACCGGCCCGGCGTCCGCAACGTTTGCTTGCCGGGCTCCCCGGCGGCGGGCAAATACCGAGTGGCCTTGCGCTCGGCCCGCTCGACCTCGGCCTTGGCTTTCGCTTCCGCGACCTCGCGGCGACGCTGCTCGGCCTGCAACCGGGCCGCGGCCTGGCGGCGCTGCGCCCGCAGCCGTCGCCGCTCGGTGGCCGGGGCGACCAGCACGGAGGTATGTAGGCGTTCCTTCTCGCTCACAGTCCCAACCCCCGCCCCTGACCTCTGCTGGACCCGGCGGGGTGCGGGTCGAACCACGACCCTGCCGGCTGCGCGACCCGCGCCTGCCTCCCCGCGCGCAGGGAACGCCGCGTCGTGTGCTTCGGAACGGTGGTGGGGTGTTCGATGGCGGTGACGGCACCGGTCAGGCGGGTCGTGGTCTCCTCCAGTGCGGTGCCGGCCTGATGGAGCTCGTCACCGATCTGCAGCCCGGTATCCCGTGTGAGGGCCGGGGCGCCGGGGAGGGTGTGGGCGACGGCGATCCGGTCGATCGCCTCCCGCATCGCCGTGGCCGCATCGCGCAGGTCGCCCAGCAGTGTGGCGGTGCCGGGACCCGTGGCCTGCAGTTCACTGTCCGCGGCGAGGTGGCGCAGGTTGCGGGCGGCCTCGGTGGCGAACGCGGCGGGATAGTAGACGGCGGACATGATGGCCTCCCAGGCACGAGAACGACGGGGATGTGGTGCAGGTGCACCCCACCCGCCCGGTCACGGACATGCCGGTGCCGCCGACCCCACAGGGCGGCGGCACCACGGGAGGTAGTCGGGTCAGAGGCCGAGGCCGCGGTCACGCTTGACCGCCGCGACGCCCGGATGCTCGAACCAGGACCCCTCGCTCACCGGCCCACGCCCGGCGGCACTGCCCGCTTCTCGTCCGGTGGCGCGTACCCCGCGATCAGAGAGCGCCGCAGCGGCAGCACCCGCCGCGCCCATCGCAGTCCCGGCCGAGGCGGCACCGCCGGCACTGCCCATGTCGGGGTCCATGGTCGGTGCGGGGGTGTCGGTGTCGAGGCTGTCCTCGGGCGCGATCTGGTGGTGGCGGTAGAGGGCGACGTGGCCGAGGTCCGGGTTGTAGGTCAGCGTGTACTCTCCCGTGCGTGCTTCCTTGTCCAGCGCCCCGATCGGTGGGGTGTCGTAGACGTAGCCGTTGAGCATGGCCGCGTCCGTGGTCTCCTCGCCGTAGTCGAAGCCGGCCAGGTGCTCGATCGCGGCGTCCGGGCCGTCACAGTCGATCAGCCACAGCACCGCATCGGCTTCACCGCCCTGGAGGAAGACGATGTTCACCCACCGCGACACCGGCCCCTGAACCCTGGTCATCTCCGTCTCGGCGGGTGCGGGCGGGGCGGGGTGCCAGGCGATGCGACCGGCAGCCTGCGAGGCACGGTTAAGCCCCTCCTCGACACGGTCCAGGGCGGCAGCGGCCTCGGAGAGCTCCCCGGCGGCCAGGCGGGCATCACGGATACCGGCGGCGGGGTCTCCGGCATCGTCGAAGGCGCGCCCGTCATGGCGGGCGTGGCGGGTGGCGAGCTGCTGGATCGACTGCTGCATCGAGCGCACCCCGGCCAGCAGGTCCCCAATCACCCCGTAGGCGTCCTCGGGGTGGGTGAAGTCGCGGCTGGCGTGCGCCAGGCCGCGCAGCGCCTGCGATGCCTCCTCGGCGTCGGCGACGGGATCGTAGAATGTAGGCACGGTTCCTCCCCTTGACTGTGGTGATCGAGAGGTACGCATTCAGAGCACGAACCAGCCGGAGGAGCACATGAGCGGTGAGGATAGGGCCAGCGATCAGCTCGCAGCGAGGCACACTCAGACCCTGCGACTGTTCAAACGCCGAGCGGAAGAGCTCTTCTCGTGCGAGCTCGCACGTCGTGACGATGCGATGAACCTGGGGCAACAGCTGCACATGAACTTCGTTGTCGATCAAGCCACAGGCCAGTCGTCTCTGGCAGGCATTCGCCAGGTCATTCCTCCCAAAGAGCAGGTGGCTTACGCACTCACACTGATCCGTCCACTCACGCTCACGAAGAAGGGCGACCGGCTCGCATGGGTAACGGTTCTTGCCGCGTTGGAGTACTTTCGGCCGGCGGACGCCACCAATGTCTCTGAGCATTTGACACAGTTGCGTGAGAACTGGGCGCAGTACCCGCCTCGCCGAATGCGGATTATGCAGGCCCCGATCGACCCAGAAGCAGCCGGGGTTCGTGTCAATGCCTGGGACAACGAGATCGCACGTATGTTCCTCTACGGTGACCTCGTCCATGGCGATGACAACGCCGAATTGCTGGACGCGCTCGGAGATGATCAGGTTGTCTTCTCCGCCGGTGCGATGGCGTCGGACGGCTTCATGTTGGTGAACAACACGTATCAGGTCATGCACTGGCTCCGACCAGATATCGCCCCAAACGACGCGCACTTCTCCCAACTCCTAGCACAGGAGAAGCCCCCGAAGGACAACTGAGCCGGCTCATACGGGCCGGGTCAGGGGCAAGGCCGCGGCTGTGAACGCGGCGGCCTGCTGGCCGACGAGGCGGCGGGTTTCGCAGGAGGCCTGGATGGCGGCCTGCTCGACCGCGGCGACCGCGGCGTCCAGTTCCTCGATGGTGGGCGCCGAGACGGCGACCAGACCGGTCACGCGCAGCACGCCGTGCCCGGCGGTGAGGTCAGCTTCCTGCTGGAGCACGTCGGTGTATTCGGCGGTCTGGGCGGCGTCCTCGATCTGTCCGATCCGGCGGCGCTGCGCGGCATCGGAGATGTGCTCGACCTTCTTCTTGCGGATGTCACGGGCAGCCTGATCGGTGCGCAGCGGGGTGTAGAGCAGCGACAGGGATCGCCCGATCCCTGAGGAGAGCACCAGCGGGGCGAGGAACCCCGGATACACCATCGAGCGGGGCCACTCGCTGATCCAGAGCACGACGTGGTAGCCGGTATCGGTGCGCAGCCTCGTCCAGGTCTCGGTCACCGCGACCGGGCCGGCGGTGGCCAGCGACTGGCCGATCTCCCCGTGCCGCTCCAGGGTCGCGGCGACGGCCGGGTCGTAGGCGCTGCGCAGGATCACGGCGATCTGCCCCGGGCTCAGCCACCCGGCAGGGGTCAGGTCCGCCGAGCGCAGCGCCGCGGTCAGTGTGCTCATCTCCTGGCGCAGCACCGCGGCCGCGCCCCGCAGCCCGCCGCCGGCGGTCCGGATCTGCCGGGCCGCCGTCTTCATATCCAGGCTGAGGCTGATCGTGGTGGCGTGACGCTCCCCGGCGGGCCCGGCGCGCTCGATCAGCTCGGCATACGTCCTCGATGCGAAGG
This sequence comes from Rothia endophytica, assembly GCF_039543885.1. NCBI lineage: Bacteria > Bacillati > Actinomycetota > Actinomycetes > Micrococcales > Micrococcaceae > Rothia > Rothia endophytica. Next base: position 262,683 of record NZ_BAABKP010000002.1, on the reverse strand, counting down.
AGTCGTCCTGGCTGCCGTGGGCGGCCCACCATTCGGCCAGGCCCGTGCCCGAGTCCGGCAGGGTGCGCTCCAGCACCTGCACGGTCGCGATCCGCCCGGACCGGCAGACGCTGGCCAGCACCCGCCCCCAGGAGGAGACCCGGCGGGCCTGCTCGCCGGGATCGAGGAGCACGAACGCGGGATGGCGGATCTCGCACACCACCGTCAGCGTCGCCTGGTGAGGGTCGTGGATCATGCCCGCCCCGCTCTGCGGGTCGACGTGCTCGCGCAGCCGCGCCATGTCACCGGGCAGCGCGAGCGTGCCCGCCGGCCTCGGAGCGACGATGCGGCGCCGGTAGGCCAACTGTCCGCCGGTGGTCCGCCACAGCCACCAGGCGGCCACGGGCACCCATTCCACGACCGGGCGCCCGGCGACGGGCATCCAGGTCAGCACGATCGAGGACACCCAGATCGGGGCGGTGTAGGCGATGAGCATCCCGCCGGCGTAGAACGCGCCCACCAGGGACAGCACTCCGACGGCGAGGGTCGCCAGCTGGGTCGCGGACAATCCCAGCAAGATGCCGCGGCGAGTCAATCTGCTGAATTTCACCGGCACCAGGTCGGTGCCCGTACGCGCTTCTTCGGCGCTGTGCTTGTTGCTCACGAGGATCACTCCTTCCCACCGGTCGGCGGCTTACTGGGCCCGTCGTCGGGCTTCGGGCCGGTCGGCAGGTTCGGCTGCGGGGTGCTGCGCGGCGGTGCCTGCGCGCCCGGCCCACTCCCACCGCTCTCACCGTTCCCGCTGGTGTTGGTGTTGCCGGTGTTCTGGTTGGCGCCGTCGGTGGCGGCCTCGGCCTGGGCGCCGATCTGCTTGCCGGCCTCGGGGCCGGCCGTCGCGGCCTTCTTCGCGACCTCCGCGCCGATGACCACCGCCGCGACCGGTCCCGCGGCAGCTCCCGCACCGGCCGCCGAACCGCCGGCGCCCGCACCGCCCGCACCTGCTCCGGCATCTGCTCCGCCGCCTGGTGGTGGCGGCGTGCCCCCACCGCCGCCGCCACCGCCGGGTGGGTTTCCGCCTCCGGGTGGGGGCGGTTCGTCACCCCCGCCCCCACCTCCTCCGCCGCCGTTGCCGTTGGTGTCGAGGATCTTCTTCGGGCCTTCGCCTTGCGGTGTGCCGGGCACCGGGACGGGTCGGTTCATGGCGTTCTTGGCTTCTTGTTCCGATCCCATGGTGTTGTAGAGGTCGAAGCCGAGGAACGCGATGACCCGGTAGACCATGTAGGGGGCGAAGGCGGCGATCGCGAGCATGACGATGCCGGTGATTGGCTCGGTGATCGCCGTCAGGTCCGCCTCGATGGGGGTTGCCATCTGGGTGATCGCGATGAGGAACACCACCACGAGCACCAGCTTGGAGATGATGAGGGCGAGTACGAACGCCGCCCACTTCCCGATCCACCCGCGGGTGGCATCCCACGCCGCACCAGCGAACGCGAGCGGGGCGAGCACGATCGCGATCAGCAGCAGAGCCTTGCGGATCAGCAGCGAGAACCACACGATCGCGACCGCGGCGACCATGAGCCCGCCGAGGAAGATCGTCACGATCGCCCCGACACCGGGGGCGGAGATGTTGATGGCGGTCAGTCCGGCGGCCAGCAGGATGATCTTGTCGCCCATCGTGGCCGTGGTCTCGCCGGCGGCTTGGATGATCCCGATGGTCAACTGGTCGGTGATCTCCAGCGCGAGCGCGGCCAGGGTGATGACCACGAAGGAGCCGAGCACGGCCTTGCCGGCCCCGAGGGCGGCGCGGGACAGCGCGGTGGGGTCGCGGCGGATCAGGCCGAGGATGAGCTGGAAGCAGAAGAAGATCAGCACGATGAACACGCCGATCCCGAACAGCAGGTTGTACACCGACACGTACCCCTCTTGGGTGACGTCGACCAGCGTGGTCGTGTCAAACACTGTCCACATGGCCTCGATCAGCCAGCCCGCCGCCCCGCCGACGGCCTGCGCGAACCAGTCGAACGGGGCGGCGATCAGCGACGCGGCCGCTTCACCGGCGGAGTCGCAGACCGTGGAGATGACGGGAACATCGCACAGCGCCATCACAGACCTCCCTCACACAGATAGGCGGGTTCAGACGGCCTGGCCGACGCCCCAGAAGAAATTGATCAGCGTGACCGCGGCACCGCAGATCACCGCCGCACCGCAGGAGATCAAGACGCCGATCTTGCCGCGGCCGGCCAGGTGGGGGTTGCTGGAGTTGGAGCCGAAGCCCCACACGATCGCCGAGACGATCAGCGCGAGGACGGACAGGATGAGGCCGACGGTCATGACGGCACCGACGATGGTGCGCAGCTGGTCGATGCCGGGCAGCCCCGAGTCGTTGGGGTCGATGTCGATCTGCATCGGGAGCATCGCCAAGCGGGCGAGGGTCCAGGTGGCGAGGGTCGTGATGGTCATGGCAGGGCGCTCCTTCGACAGATGAGACAGAGGTGTTCTCTCGACCAGGTGCACCCGACCCCGCCAGACACGCAGCAGCGCCCGCCCCCACAAGACCGGGGGCGGGCGCAGCAGCTTCAGCGCAGGGGTTCAGAGTTGTTGGCCGATGCCGATCAACCAGTTCATCCACGTGACCCCGGCGCCGGCGAGGATCGCCGCCCCGAGGGCGACGAGCACGCCGGTGCGGGCCTTGCCGGCGGCGGCGTAGTTCCCGGACGCAGACGCGATCGCCCAGACGATGCCGGAAATAATGAGCATCAGCACCGCGATGATGAGCACGAACGTCAACAGGGCGCCGATGACCTCTTCCAGGTCGCCGATGCCGCCCAGGCCCTCGAAATCGGGGAACACGTCCATCAGGCCCCACCACCCGAATCGGCGAGGGTGACGTGGAGGTGGTCTTGATGCCTCGTGGTGATATCGGTGCCGCGCGTGTAGTCGCGCCAGCCCTCGTCGTCACGGGCGAGGGACCAGATCTTGTCCTGCCAGATGAGGTAGTCGACTCCGAGGGTCTCGGCGTGGTCTTTCATCCAGTTCGTGACTTCCCAGCCCGCCTCGATCTGCGCGGGCGTGGGCATCTGCCCGATGGCGTTGCCGAACGCGATATCGCAGGCCCGACCCAGCGGGTGCTCCGAGACCGTGCCCGGCCGTGGCGAGTAGCACGACCAGGTCGTCTCGGGGAACGCCGCGATCGTCTGCTGATACAGGTGCAGGGTGCGGCGGGTGATCTGCCCGTTACTGGTCGGGTCGTCGACCAGCTCATCCGGGTCACCGGCCGGGGCAGGGTCAGGCTCCCCACCAGGCCCATTGCTGTCGGGGTCGCAGTCGCCGGCCGGTGGGCCGGTCTCGGCCTCGGGCAGGTCCGCGGCGTCGTGGGCGTTCAGCCAGGCGGCGGGGTCGGTGTGCTCACCGCCGGTGCCCCCGACATAGACCTCAAGGTGCAGGTGCGGGCCGGTGGACTGGCCCGAGGAGCCGACGTCGGCGATGTGCTGCCCGGCCCGCACCCTATCGCCGGCCTCGACGTGGATGCCGTCGGCCCAGGAATGGATGTACCCGGTGGCGACCTGCTCGCCGCCGACCTGATGTTCGATGACGACCTTCCCGCCCCACGCATCGGTGTACTCGGCGACGGTGACCGTGCCGTCGGCGGCGGCGAGGATGGGCGTGCCGTCCGGGGCGGCGAAGTCGCTGCCGGTGTGGAAGGACTGCTCCCCGGTGATCGGGTGGGTGCGCGGCCCGTACGGGTCGGTCGCCGTCCACGTGCCCTCGGGCAGAGGGAACACCACCCGCGAAGACTCCGCCGCCCCGGCCACAGCAGGCACCACACCAGGGTCAGTTTCGACGTTCGTGCCTGTGGTGCCGAGGAGGGTGTCGAGGATCGTGACGGCGACGGGGCTGTAGTTCTCGTACCGGTCGGGGAACGCCGAGACCTCCACGGCTTGGGCGGCCTCGCCTTTGCCCATGTCTTGCCAGCCGGGGATGTCCAGCAGCCCGCGCGGCGAGGGATGGTTCGGGCCGTCCGGGCCGCCGAAGAACGCTCGCGCCTGATACTCGGGGGCCATCAGCTCTGGGACCGACCCCCACCCGGCCTGCGGGCGCATCTGGAACAACCCCAGGCTGTCGTTGTCGCTGCCATCGCCATCGTTCGGGTAGTCCGCTGACTCCGGGTAGACGCTCGTGTTCGACAGCTGCCGCAGGGTCGACTCGGTCAGTGCGGCCATCAGCGCGATCTGGAGTCCGTCACGGTTCACGCCCTCGACGCCGGAGCCGGTCTCGATGATCGTGGCCGCGTGCGTGAGTTGCTTCTTGTTCAGCGTGAACGACTCCCCATCGCGCGTTTCGACGGCGAGCTCGTCGGGCACCTCGCCGACTTGCAGTCCGCCGCCGGGCACGGTGCAGGCCCAGGTCGCGGCGGGGTTCATCAGCAGCCCGATCCCGACCATCGACAGGAACGGTGCTACCAGCGCCAGTGCGAGCAGTCCGATAGCGAGCTTCTTGAGCACCACGCCCCTCCTTTCTCCCCAGACCTCTCGGGTCAGCGCAGGGGGTTGTCCAGCTCGGACAGCCGCAGCAGATGACAGGTGTCGTAGGCGGGCTCGCAGACCACGAACACGGTGAACGCCACCTCGTGCGCGGAGTCGACGGGTTCGTCGTTCAACACCCCGGCACGGTGGCGGACGCCTTCGATCGTGATCGCCGTCGTCCCCTCCACCAGCTGCCCCGGCTGCGCCTGCTCCTGCGCGGTCGCCCACGCTCCGGGCACGAACGCATCGGTGATCTCCAGGTGCTGGGTGGTGGCGTACTGGCGCAGCTCGACCCATGCCTCCCGCGTGGGCAGATAGGCGGCGATATCGGAGGCGAGGCCGGCCTGCTCGGTGCCGGTCGGGTCGGCGACCTCCATCAGCACGCTCGTGTAGTCCAGCGGCATCAGCCCCGACCCGGTATCCCAGGCGAACACCGCCGTCGCGACGTTGCGGGCGAACTCCTCCGGGTCCCCGGACCCGACCACCGCAGCGATCCGCCCCGGCCGTGGCGTGCCGGACTCGACCGGACTCGACGACGCGCCCGGCTCGGGGTCACGGTCGTGGGGTGGGCTGGTGTCGGGGCCGAGGATCAGGCCGTAGATCCCGATGCCGGCCAGGAGCACGATCACCAGGCCGGCGGCGAGCAGGACGATCAGGCGGGTGCGCGGGCGGGAGTCAGCGAAAGTCTTCATGCCGCCCAGGTGCACGCACCCGGTCACAGAGCACGCAGATGCTGCCGAGAGACGCTCTCGCCTGATTCGGCATCAGCGCCGGGGCCGGTGTCCTCGTCGGTGCGGGGCTCCTCGGTTGTCGTCTCGACGTCGTGGCCGGTGGTGTCGAGGGAGATGCGCAGGCGGGCGGCGAAGGCGCTGGTGCCGTCGGCGACGTCGAGGAAGATGCCGGCCTGCTCCTCGGTGAGGTCGCGGGCGAGCTCGTCCACGTCGTAGTGGGTCCACCATTCCGCCAGGGAGGTCCAGGTCTGCACGAACGCCGTCACCGGCCACCGCCCCGGCACCACCGCCGGCCGGGCCGAGGTGTGCGTGCGGGGCTTGGTGCGTCCAGCGGCGGTGACACGGGCGACGGCCTCTTGGGCCATCGCGCGCAGCGACGCCTGGCGAGAGGCGTCCGCTTGCTCGACCTGGCCGCGCAGGCGCTGATAGGCGGGGTCGACCGGCCCGCCGGCCTCGATCCCCGCCAGCTCCGTCGTCGCCTGCTCGCGCAGCGCCTCGGGATTCTCGGGGTTCTCGGCCATGGCCTGGATCGCCGAGATCTTCTCCAGCGTCGTGTACGAGGCGCGGCCGGTGACCATCCGCGCGGCCTGCGCGCGGCTCCTCCCACCGACACCCCCTGACGGGGGTGCCAATTTGGCACCCCCGTCAGCACCGGGCTGATTCTCCGCCGAGAAGCGGGTTACGACATCGCGGCGCTGGGCGTCCTCGGTCATGAGCTGCTTGAGCTCGCGGTACAGGGCGGCGGCCTCCAGCTGGTTGAGCGGCTTGCGGTGCGCATTCTCGTCCTGCTCGGCCAGCAGATGCCCCAACCGGGTCGAGACACCCGATCGCACCCACACGCTGACCGTGCGCCAGTGCAGCAGCCGGATCGCTTCCAGCCGGCGTCGCCCGCACACCAGCACCCCTTCGGGGGTGACCGTGATCGGTTGCAACAGGCCGTGCTCGCGGATCGAGTCAGCCAGAGCCTGGATATCGCCGAGGTCGGCGCGATGACGGGCACCGACCTGAATCGACTCCACGGTGCGTTGCAGTTCGATACTCATCACCACTCACCCCTCTCAGTCCTCTCTTCGTGGTCCCCGGTTACTTCCGGGCCTGTCGTGGGGCGGCCAGGCAGATGGTGAGCACGAGATCGTCATCGCGCAGCAGCATCGGGATCGTCTCGCCGATCAGCAGCCGCAGCAGCACCCCGCGGCCCGCGCTGGTCGCCGCCAGCGCCGGGTGCGGGTTGCCCAGCAGCGCCTTGAGCAGCCCGGTCCAGGACCGGCCCGGCAGATCCAGCAGCGCGCGGGCGTGCTGGTCACGTCGCAGGGTCTCGAACGCGGTATGCCGCGCCCCGGCCTTCGCCAGCGCCCCGCAGATGTGCTCCACCGACGCCCGCGCGGTCGCGGGCTCCCAGCCGAGCATCGTCACCAGCGCGATCGCGTCCTCAGCCGCCGACGACGCCGACATCGCCACCCCCACCACACCACCACCGCCACCGTCACCGTCTCCGGCGTCTCCGGTGCCGTCGGGATCGGGTTCGGGGTCGGTGACCTGGAACGCGGGGTGATACTCCGACAGCGGCGTCTCCCTGTCGGAGATTCGCTCGGCGTCGTGGAACGCGGAGATGTGCGGGCGGCGGGCCTGATGGGTCGAGCACAGCAGCCCCTAGGCGCGCTCCTCGGCGATGCAGGTGATCCGCACCGCGTGCGTGACCACGCCCCACGGGTCGATCGCCTCCCGGGCGGAGCGGGTGCGCATCACATCGAACGCGGCGCTGGCGGCCTCCCACGGGTCCAACGAGTGCTTGCGCGCCAGCGCGGCGTACTTCTGCGCCGCATACTGCATCAGCTCGCCGGCGACCGGGTCCCGCGCCCATGCCCCGGGCCCGGCCGCGTGGAGCCGGGCCAGCAGGGCACGCAGCCCGGCGCTGGTCGTGTAGTTCTCAGGCCCCCGCTGCGGGGAACCTGTGTGAGTCGTGGTCGTCATGGGTTCGGCACCTCCTGGCAGGCAGGTGCACTCGCCTTCTCCGACACCTGGTGCTCGGCGTTCGGCGCCGGGCATGGTCGTGGTCATGGCCGGTCACCTCAGTTCATTCCGACCGGGCCGCGCCCGGCCCCGTCACGGCTCGTACTGCGGCCGAACGCCGAGATCGGGGGCAGCTCACGCTCCTTTGCACCCAGGCGCGTGACGCCGCGGGCGAGGCCGTCGTGGGCCTTGTGTGCGAGGTTCGTCTCGAAGTCGATCGCCAGGCGTGAGATCTGCCCGGTGCCTCTCGCCATCAGGTCCGAGGTGCGTACCCAGTCAACCCCGCGCGCCTTGCGCAGTGCCGGATCAACATCCGCAGTCTCAGTCTTGGCACCGGTTGTGCGGGTGACGTCGGCGGCTTGGATCGCCTCCGGAGCACCCGGTGTCTCCGCCCGGTCAGGGCGGGTCGTCTCCGGCGGGGGCGTGTCCTGCCTGCCGGGGTTGTTCTGCTCGTAGGGGTTCATGATTTCTGCTCCTTCTCCTCATCTGATTCGTTGTGGTGCTCGGGCACTGCCGAGGTCTCCTGGTCTGCGGCGGGCGCGGGATCGGTGCGGGGGAACCAGCGGCCGACGGTCGAGGCGTGCACGCCGAGTTCGCGCGCGATCGCCTTGTTCGACCAGCCCCGCCCCCGCAGCACTGCCGCCCGTTCCCGCCGCCCAGCACCTGCCAACGTTGGCGGGTCGGGCTCAGCCGATGGGGTTTCGGCCACCGCCTCCAGCACGGGCACATCCGATCGGTCAGGCTCTGTCTGCTCGCCCAGCACCTTGGCGGCCGGGGCCGGCGGTGTCGCTACCGCGATGCCCGTGGCCGAACGTGGCCGCTCGGGAAGCTCCGGCAGAAGGAGCGGTGCGGCCTGTGCCTGCGCGCCAGCGGTCTCGGAGACCTCCAGCGCCGATCCTGACTCCGGGGTGGGGGTGATCGGCGTGGGGACCGGGGTTCTGGTGGAGCGGGTCAGGACCGTCGTCAGATGCGTGGAGGCCAGCAGCACGAGCGGCGGGACCGCGGCGACGATGGCCGCGAGCAGGCCCGGCACGGAGGCGTCAGCGGCGACGAGGGCGTGCGCGGCGTTCGCGCTCACCGACATCAGCGCCCCGGCGATCAGCAGCACCCACGGGTACCAGGCCGCCCGATGCCCGTCGAGGGCGACGACCGCGACGGTCGCGACCACGATCAGCCCGTCCACCAAGAGCGGCCAGATCCACGCCTGGTTACTGGTGATGCCCGAGCGCACCGCGAGATCGGCCAGAGCGACGAAGCTCAGCCAGAACGCGCCGCCGCCGATCAGCACCGTCCCCGACGCGGCCGCGACCACCGCCCATCGCCGCCCCGACAGCCCGCCCATCACAGCCCCCGGCCCGCCCGCGTCGCAGCCGGCACCGGCCCGAATCTCTCCGGCACGGACTCGGCCCGGGTCGAGGTGCCGACACCGGTGGTGATGGTGCGGTAGGCGGACTCGACGGTGCGAGTGATCTCCCGCTGCCCGAAATCCGGCTGCTCCACGCTCGCAAACGCATCCAGCGCCTCGGAGACCGGCACATTGCCCTCGGCGAGGCGGCAGGCGGCCCAGAACAGCTTGAGATTGCGATCCGTGGACTGCCCGCTCAGCCAGGACGCCATCCGACCCGCATCCACCATCGCCCCTGCATCCGAGATCGGGCCGGTCTTCGGGCGGGGCCGGGGCGGGGTGAGAAACTCCCGCAGGCGCTGCGCATCCAGCGCCCGCCCGTCGGTGGGGGCGAACGAGGTGGGGCGGTAGAGCACGCTCTCGCCGTCGATCTGGCGGCGCGAGGGCGGGACGATGATGTAGCCGCGATCCCCACGGAAATCCACCCCGGCACGGCCGGCCTGCCACGACGGCTGTTCACTGTCGGCGGCCGGGAAGTAGATGTGCAGGCCGCCGGTCGGTGAGCGCACCATCGTCTCCCAGCCATGCACCAGCCCCTCCCGCCGCGCGGCGCGGATCGCGTCGAAGCCGTTGACGCCGTGCACATCGACATCCACCACGGAGACGCCCGAGGCTCGGCCGGTGGGCATGCCGATGTTCGCCGCCGGGAACCTGCGCCACCAGGCCTCCACCTGCGCCGGGTCGGTGGTGGCGTCGTGGAAGCCGCGTCGGGTGATCGGCTGCTTGCCCTCCGGCGCGCACGGGAACACCGGCACCCCGGACTGCGCGAACACCATCGCGGCCCGCCCCAGCGGCCAGGACGCATCCATCTGCCGGACCGCCCGAGTAAACCTGCTCTCGGACATCACAGCCCCCGCCCCAACACGACCGCAGCGGCCCGCTCCGGCGCCGGCAACGGCGCCACTTGCCGACCGGGCGTGTCCTGCCGTGGGCTCTTCGGGGCCGGGCCGTCGCGTTCCAGCCCGGGCGGTGTGCCGTCGGGCACCTGGTTCGTGTCGAGGCCGTCGAGGATGCTGAGCGCGGTCTTGCGGATGCGCTCACCGGCGGCCTGCACGACCTCGACCGGGTTCTTCCCGTCGACGTTCGCCGCCCACCCGGCCACGTACGGGATCGTGTAGCCCGTGGTGTCCATGCCGTGGGCGGCGCCGATCATCAGCGCCACCGATTCGGCCTCGACCTCACCGATCCCGCGATGCTGCCGCGCCTCCTCCTGGTCCGGCCCATGCATCAGCACATGCCCGAGTTCGTGGGCGAGAGTCTTCACCTGCGCGGCGTCGTCCATGTTCGTGCGCACGGCGACTTGCCGGGTCGAGTAGTTCGTCAGCCCGTTCGCGCCGCCGATCATGCCCTCGTGCGGCACCCACAGCAGCTCGAACCCCTCCGCCGTGACCTGCTCCGCCAGACCCTCGCGCAGACCTTCGGGGGCTTCGCCAGCGAGCAGCCGTGGCGCTGGCCGTTCGGGGATCGGATCGCCGCTGGTCTGGGAGGCGTCCCAGACGTAGGCCGGGCGCACGCCGACCATGCGGGAGCGCACGACCTCACCGGGCTTCGGCTTCTCACCCCGGTTCAGACGCCGCCAGGAGTCCGGATCGGCCGGGTTCGTCGAGGCGAACCTGCCAGTGACCGGGGCGAGGATCTGATACCCGGCCTGGCCCTTCTCGACCTGTCGGCCCAGCTGCTGCCACTGCTTGTATCCCGCGACCAGGGTGGGGAACGGTTCGGGCACCCCGCCGGCCTCGAATGCGGCCTGGTGCTGCTCCCAGATCAGGCAGACGTTGTTGAAGCTCCGCGACCGGAACCGGGCAGCGAACCGCATCGCATCGGCCCAGTCCTCACCGGTGACCAGCCGTTCGACGGCACCGGTGAGCTTCTCGTGGAGCTCGTCGAGCTTCGCTTCCCGCTGTTGGCGGGCTTCCTCCCTCGTCGCCATCGTCGGCCTCCTCTCGGCAGGCCAGCCGCGAGGTCGCGGCTGGCCTTGCACCAGCGAGGTGAGCCAGGAGCTTCCGGCGAGTCAGACGGTCAGCGAACGGAACAGTCGGTAGGTTGGCCGTCAGGACACGGGCGGCACCTGACGTGGACCTACTGGCGTATCAGCCTCAGAGCCTGCGTAGGGCTGGAAGCAGCTGAGTCCGGTCGGACGCCGGACGAAGTGATGATTTCCCGGACGACTCTGCTGCTATCTATCCGCGACAACCGGGCGCATGGAGCGGTAGCGACTCGGGCTGAGCCCGACGTGCTCGATGAATGCCTCCGTCGCCCGTGAACGGCTGGACCAGCCGACGCAACGACCTACTGCTGCGACAGAAAGATCGGACTCGCGCAGCAGCCTGGCCATCTCCTGCACGCGAAGCATCGTCAGATACGCGATCGGGGTCTTCCCGAAGGCATCGACGAACACACGGGTCAATTGCTGCGGGGAGAGCCGCACCCTCTCGGACAGCTCGTGGAGTGTCCACCTATAGGCGACGTTTTCATGCAGTGCCTCCCGTGCCAGCAGCGCCTCCGGACGGAGAGGGGCTAACCTGCGACTGCGCGGCAGCACTGGACGCGCGCGTGCACGCTGCAATGGTGTCAGCCTCGCAGGCGAGACCCGGATGAATGGTCCGAGCACATCCATGACAGCGAACCAGAGTGCCTGGAGTCGGTTGAATCTCTCTCGGAACCGTCTCTCAACGCTGAGCGCGACCATCTCATCAATCCACGGCACAACCATCCCGGCCCGATCTCTGCCGAGTCGCAGGATCTGCGCTGGTTCAGAGTAGATCTTCTCCGCGAAACCGGGGGCGTCAAGCCGATCGTGCAGCACCGCAGAGTGCTGCCAGAAGAACTGATCGAGAGCGAAATCGGTATCGACACGGATCGACGTCACCGACACTTGGCACTCGGGCTCGCAGCTGAACAATACGTTCGGGCCGAGAAGGATCGCATCGCCCACGCTGACCGGCTGACGACCGAACTCGCTGAACATGATTGCCGAGCCCGACCTAATGAACAAGATGTTGAGGCAGTCGTAAACCACCGGGCCGACAGGCCGGTGGACGGCAAGCGTCTGGGCGACCAGCGGGCTACGCCAATGTGCATCACAGGAGTGCCTCGCTGCCTCTGGCGTGGCCGCGCACTCTTGCTGGCTCTTGTCTGATCCGCTCACTAATCTCGAACGCCTGTGGAGCCGGACGAGCTCGCCAGTTCCGAACCAACAGCAATAGCGCATGATCGCTGTGGGGCGGGAGTCGGTTTCGTACCAGTCTTCGCTGCCTTCGTCGATGCGGCAAGGCAGTCCACGGTTCTGATGAGCCGAGGGGTCACTACTCTCCGACGCGCATCGACAAAACCCAGCGGATCGCCCCGCAGCATCGGTGCACCACAAGGCACACCTCGGACGCTCCAACCATCGTTTGCAGCACTTGCGCGATGCAGCTCACACGATCGCCTCCCTCCTTGCGGAATACCTGACAGGGGTATAGCGTTGACTTGTACACGTACCCGGTAGGGGTACTACCGACATACAAGGAGGATACCTGATGGCTTCGAACGATTACCAGGTGACGGGCATGACCTGCGGCCACTGCGAGATGTCGATCCGCGAGGAGGTCAGCGAGATCCCCGGCGTCCAGGACATCCAAGTCAGCGCGCAGACCGGCAAGCTCAACGTCACCGCCGAGGGTGAGATCGACGACGCCAAGGTCCTCGCGGCGGTCGAGGAGGCCGGCTACTCGGCGGTGCGCGTCTGATGAAGGCCGGAGGACGGCTCGCGCTCTACGGGGCCGGGTTGGTGGTGGCGTTCGGCGGGGCCTTCGGCCTCGCCGGCGCCGTCATTCCCGATAGCTTCGCAGCAGCATGGGCAGAAGGAAGTAACGTGAACGCACACGGTGAAGGGCACGGCGACGCTGCGCAGGAAACCGCGGAGCCCGCTCTGAACGGGGTCTCCGCAAGCGCGGACGGCTTCGTGCTCTCTCCGGTCCAGGCCCCCACGGCCGCAGGCGAGGATGGAGACCTGAGCTTCCAGATCCTCGACGAGTCCGGCGAACCGGTGACCGAGTACACCACCGCGCACGAGAAGGACCTGCATCTGATCGCCGTGCGCACCGACGGCGCCGGTTTCCAGCACGTGCACCCCGAACTCGACACGAGCACAGGCACCTGGTCGGTGCCGTGGACCTGGGACGAGGCGGGCACCTACCGCGTGTACGCCGACTTCACACCCGCGGGCGAGGAAGCCGAAGGCATCACTCTCACCCGCGCAATCGAGGTCGCGGGCGACTTCACCCCTGTCGAGACCGAGGCGCAGACCACCGACGAGGTCGACGGATACACCGTCTCCCTCAACGGCGACCTCACTGCGGGCACCTCAAGCGAGCTCACCATCTCGGTCGAGCGTGACGGTCAGCCGGTGACCACGCTGGAGCCTTACCTGGGCGCGTTCGGCCACCTGGTGGCGCTGCGCGAGGGTGACCTCGCCTACCTGCACGTCCACGCCGAGGGCGACGAGCCCCAGGCCGGGGACACGGCCGGACCCGAGATCCGATTCGCAGCGGAGGCCCCGACCGCCGACCGTTACCTGCTCTACCTGGACTTCCAGGTCGACGGGCAGGTGCACACCGCCGAGTTCGTGATCGACGCCGAGCACGGTGACGGCTCGAAGACAGACGATTCGCATTCCGACGGCCACTGACCCGCAGGGCCTGGCGTCGCACGAGAGCTGAGAAAGAAGGAAGAGGATGAGCACATCAGCGCCCCCAACGGGTGGGCCGGACATCGAGTTGGAGATCGGCGGGATGACCTGCGCCTCCTGCGCGAACCGGATCGAGAAGAAGCTGAACAAGCTCGATGGCGTCGCGGCCACCGTCAACTACGCCACTGAGAAGGCTAAGGTCACCGTGCCTGCCGGCTACGATCCGTCACTGCTGGTCGCCGAGGTCGAGAAGACCGGGTACACGGCCGCACTGCCCAAGCCCAAGGACACTACGGCGAACATGTCGGAGACCGAGGCCGGGGAGGAGGAAGACAGTGAGCTCACCTCGCTGCGGCATCGGCTGATCGGCGCGATCGTGCTCACTGTTCCCGTGATCGCGATGGCGATGATCCCCGCGCTGCAGTTCACGTATTGGCAGTGGGCCTCACTCGCCCTGGCCGCACCGGTGATCATCTGGGGAGCTTGGCCGTTCCACAAGGCGGCGTGGACGAACCTCAAGCACGGTGCGGCGACGATGGACACGCTCATCTCGATGGGTACCTCCGTCGCGCTGCTGTGGTCGCTCTATGCGCTCTTCCTCGGCACTGCCGGCACTCCCGGCATGACGCACCCCTTCGAGTTCACGATCGCTCCGTCGGATGGCGCGGCGAACATTTATCTCGAAGTCGGCGCGGGCGTGACGATGTTCATCCTCGCCGGCCGCTACTTCGAGAAGCGATCCAAGCGCCAGGCCGGGGCCGCGCTGCGCGCCCTCCTGGAGTTGGGCGCGAAGGAAGTCGCCGTACTCCGCGACGGCGTAGAGGTGAAGATCCCCACCTCTGAGCTGGCGGTCGGCGACGAGTTCATCGTCCGTCCAGGCGAGAAGATCGCCACCGACGGTCTCGTGACCTCCGGCTCCTCCGCGGTGGACGCCTCGATGCTCACCGGCGAGTCCGTGCCGGTCGAGGTCCGCGAGGGCGACTCGGTCACCGGTGCCACCGTCAACGCCGGCGGCCGCCTGGTCGTGCGGGCGACTCGTGTGGGTTCGGACACACAGCTCGCACAGATGGCGAAGCTCGTCGAGGACGCGCAGACCGGCAAGGCCGAGGTGCAGCGTCTGGCCGATCGTATCTCCGGCATCTTCGTGCCGATCGTCATCGTCGTCGCGTTCATCACCCTCGGCGCCTGGCTGGGAGGCGGGTTCCCCGTCGCCGCCGCGTTCACCGCAGCGGTCGCTGTGCTCGTCATCGCCTGCCCCTGCGCGCTGGGTCTGGCGACCCCGACCGCGTTGCTCGTCGGCACCGGGCGCGGTGCGCAGATGGGCGTCCTCATCAAGGGCCCGGAGGTGCTGGAGTCCACTCGCAAGGTCGACACCGTCGTGCTCGATAAGACCGGCACCGTCACCAGCGGCAAGATGACTCTGACCGACGTGATCACTGAGCCCGGTGTGGATCGTACGGAGCTGCTGCGTTTCGCCGGTGCACTGGAAGACTCTTCGGAGCATCCGATTGCGCAGGCGATCGCCAAGGGCGCGACCCAGGAAGTCGGCCAGCTGCCTACTCCAGAGGACTTCGCCAATGTCGAGGGCAAGGGCGTGCAGGGCATCGTCGAGGGGACCCCGGTCGTCGTCGGCCGCGAGTCTCTGCTGGCGGACTGGTCGCAGAAGCTCTCTCCGGAGGTCGCACAGGCGAAGGCCCAGGCCGAGGGCGAGGGCAAGACGGTCGTCGCGATCGGCTGGGACGGTGCTGCGCGCGGCATCCTCGTCGTCGCCGACACCGTCAAGCCCACGAGCGCCGAGGCGATCCGCGGGCTCAAGGAGATCGGCCTGACCCCGGTGCTGCTCACCGGTGACAACGAGGCCGTGGCCCGCCAGATCGCGTCCGAGGTCGGCATCGACGAGGTCATCGCCGAAGTGCTACCCAAGGACAAGGTCGACGTCGTCACTCGCCTCCAGGAAGAGGGCAAGATCGTCGCGATGGTCGGCGACGGCGTCAACGACGCCCCCGCGCTCGCGCAGGCTGATCTGGGCCTGGCGATGGGCACCGGCACGGACGTCGCGATCGAGGCCTCCGACATCACGCTCGTGCGCGGTGACCTGCGGGCCGCCGTCGACGCGATCCGCCTGTCCAGGAAGACCCTGTCGACGATCAAGACCAACCTGTTCTGGGCATTCGCCTACAACACCGCCGCGATCCCGGTCGCTGCGCTCGGCATGCTCAACCCCATGCTCGCAGGTGCGGCGATGGCGTTCTCCAGCGTCTTCGTCGTCGGCAACAGCCTCCGCCTGCGCGGGTTCACGAGCGTCGCCTCGAAGTGACGTACGAGAACCCACCCATCCACACGAATCCAATAACGAAGGAACACCAGAGAATGAGCAGCTGCTGCAGCACGAACGAGACCAACCCGGCCGTGGAGAACGGTGGACGCGAGAACCTTCTTGGCGGGGGCGCCGATGACATGACCACCTGCCCGGTCATGGTCGGCACCCCGGTCAGCAAGAAGACCGCCGAGGCCGCCGGCCTCTACCGCGACTTCGAGGATGAGCGCTACTACTTCTGCTGCGCTGGTTGTGGGCCTGCGTTCGATTCGGACCCGGCCAAGTACGCCGCCAACATGGCGTAATCCACCAGCGTGCGGGGTGCCGCGGCACCGCTGCGGCACCCCGCCACCTGATCGGAGCGAACCGACATGACCACTACGACTCCCACCACCGAAACCCACCTCGACACCTGCCCCGCAGGAGGCGACGGCGACGCGTCCGTCCACGGATACATCAGCGATAAGACGAAGTACCGCAATCGTCTGCGGCGCCTCGAAGGCCAAATCCGCGGCATCGATCGGATGGTCGACGAGGACCGCTACTGCATCGACATCCTCACCCAGATCTCCGCAGTCACCAGGGCACTCGAAAATGTCGCCCTCGGCCTGCTCGACGATCACCTCAAGCATTGTGTCCTCGACGCCGCACTCGCCGGCGGACCAGTGAGCGAGCAGAGGCTCGGCGAGGCGTCCGAGGCCATCGCCCGCCTCGTGCGCTCCTGACGCCGGCGCATCAGTTCGATCACGACCAGCAGTTCAGGAGTTCTTCTATGACCCCACAGCACGTTCTCATCCTCGGCTCGGGAGCAGCCGGGGCCGCAGCCGCCCGCACTCTCGCCTCACGCGACGATGTCCGGGTGACGCTGGTGACCCGCACCGGGGAGACGCCCTATACGCGGATGCTCATCAAGGGAATCGCGTTCGGTCCGACACCGCCGGAGATGATCAAGCTCCCGCTGCCTCAGATCGAGGTCATCGCCGACACCGTGCTCAAAGTCGATACCTCGGCGAAGCAGGTCCAGCTGACCTCCGGCGCACAGGTCTCCTACGACGCGCTCATCGTCGCGACCGGGAGTATGCCTCGCTCCCTGCCCGCTGACGTGTTCGGCGGCGAAGACGCCGGACAAGGGCGGGTCACCGCTCTTCACTCCGTGGAGGATGCCCTGGGCATCCGAAAGCTGCTGACCGGACTGGGGCGACCCGCGCGGGTAGCGATCTACGGCGGTGGAATCATCGCAGCCGAGACAGCCTCGTCTCTGCAAGCCGACGGACGCATGGTCACGCTGGTCTCCCGCAGTTCAGTTCCCGGCGTCGGAGCGTTTGGGGCGCCCGTGGCTGAGCGCCTCGCCGCCGACCATGCCGCCAAGGTGCAGGCCCGATTCGGTCGCACTCTCCAGCATGTCGACGAAACAGAATCCGGTGTCACCATCACCCTCAACGACGGAAATCCCGTCGTGGCTGACTTCCTTCTCCTCGCGCTCGGCACGACGCCCGCAGCCCCGTCACCGTGGACGAACGGTATCGACGTCGACGATCACCTCCGCGCCGCGGCAGAACACGTCTACGCAGCCGGAGGTGTGGCCACGCACCACGACGAGGCACTGGGCGCCTGGCGCATCGACCATTGGGAAGACGCCGCCGCACAGGGTGCGCATGCCGCGCAGGCCGCATTGCACGACCTCGGCATTAGCGACGATCCGGGCGCCTACCTGCCACGCAGCCCTTACATGGCAATGGTCTACGGTCAGATGATCTCCGGAGTCGGGTACACAGCCGGCGCAGACGCCCACCTGGAAGCCGGTGAGGAGTTCATCGTCCGCCACGAGACCGACGGCATCGTCGTCGGCGTCACTGGCATCGACGCAGTCGGCACCGTCTACCAGTGGGGGCAGCAGCTCCACGGCGTGCGGGCATAGGCGATGGCGGGAGACTGTATTAGGCAGATCCCACGGCGGGGCTTCGTGCTCTCGCTGGCAGCGACCATTCTCATGATGGCCGCTGCCAGCGCGCCGTCCTTGTTCTACCCCCAGATCGCCGAACGGCTCGGACTCATCCCCGTCGCCACCACACTCGTGTTCGCGGTCTACACCTTCACCCTCCTGGCCGCGCTGCTCTACCTCGGACCACTCTCCGACCACGTCGGCCGACGTCCGGTCGTGGCCGCCGGTTCTTTGGCGCTGGCGCTGAGCGTGGCCATGTTCTGGTTCGCCGGTAGCCTCGCGGCGCTCCTGGTCGCCCGAGCCTTGCAAGGGCTCGCAGCGGGTCTGCTGATCCCGGCGCTGTCGGCGATGATGATCGACTTCGAGTCCCCGTCGCATCGGAACATCGCAGCCCTGTGGAACACGATCGGCCCGATGATTGGCCTTGGGGCCGGGGCTCTCGGTGCTGCGCTTCTCCTCGATCTCACCTCCGAACCGACAACTGCCGTCTTCGGGTCGCTCGTGCTTGCCTTCCTCATCGTGGCAACGGTCGTGTGGAGCACACCGGAACTGGCCCCGAAGACCCGGATACGACGTGGCGACCTCCGTCCGCGGTTCACCGTGCCACCGCACCTGCGCCGCATGTTCACCGCCGGAGTGCCCGTGATCATCGCCGGGTGGGCGACCAACGGGCTTTTCCTCGCGCTCGGAGCCGACCTCGTCGGCAGTGAGCTTGGGGGCTCCACGCACACCCAAGCTGGGATCGTCATCTTCGCACTGGCGATCTCCGGAGTCACCGCCTCGTCCGTCCTACAGCGGCGTTCCGCCCGCACCATCAGCCTGTATGCGACCAGTGCCCTGGCGTTCGGCACCGCAGTGAGCATCGGCGCCCTCGCACTCGGTTCCTACTCAGCCTATGTCGCCTCGGTCGCGATCGTCGGTTCCGGGTTCGGCACAGCGTTCCTCGGGGTACTGCGCACACTCATGCCCCACACGGCATCGTCGGAACGCGCCGCCGTGATGGCTGTGATCTACACAGTTGCCTACCTGGCATTCGGCGTGCCCACCATCGTCGCCGGATTGCTCGTGCCGGTGCTCACCCTGTCGGGGACGATGACGATCCTCGGTGCGATCATCATCGCCCTCAGCCTCGTCGCCACCGTCCTGCGCCTGCGCATCCCGCACCCGGCCGCAGGCCCGGCAGAGACTGACGACTTCCCCGAGCCTCCCACCGGCTCTCACCGCCGATCCGCACCCGACCGAGAGGAGCAGCCATGACCTACGTGATCGCGCTTCCCTGCGTGGACGTCAAGGACCGCGCCTGCATCGACGAATGTCCTGTCGACTGCATCTACGAGGGCGAACGCTCGCTCTACATCCACCCCGACGAATGCGTCGACTGCGGAGCCTGCGAACCGGTCTGCCCCGTCGAGGCCATCTACTACGAAGACGACCTGCCCGACGAATGGTCTGACTACTACAAGGCCAACGTCGAGTTCTTCGACGAGTTGGGTTCTCCCGGAGGAGCCGCGAAGATCGGACCGACGGGCTTCGACCATCCCCTCATCGCCGCATTGCCCATCCAACACGAGCAGACCCTCTGAGAAGGGGCTTCCGATTGATCCATACCGACACAACACACAAGCCTTGACTAGTACCCCCTAGGGGTATATGGTAGGCATATTGATGAAAGGAAATGACATGCAGAGGAGACTGCGAACAGGACTGGCAGCGGGAGCGCTCGGAGTGGCGCTCGTGCTCGCCGGTTGCGCCAGCGGAGCAGACGACGACCAGCAGACCGACCCTTCGGCTACTGAGGAGCATCAGGGCCACGGCGGCAACAACGCAGAAAGCGGTGATGAGGAGATGGAGCACCCGATGGACGGCGGACCGGCACCCGAGGGTATCGCCGAAGCCAGTGAGCCCACCTACCCTGTCGGTACCGAGGTGCAGCTCACGGCCGACCACATGGAAGGCATGGAAGGGGCTACAGCAACGATTTCCGGCGCATTCGACACGTACACGTACTCCGTGAACTACACGCCCGCAGGTGGCGGCGACCCCGTCACTGATCACAAGTGGGTCGTGCAGGAAGAAATTGAGGATGCCGGCGACGAGCTTCTGGCCGACGGCACAGAGGTGACTCTGCTCGCCGAGCACATGGAAGGCATGGAAGGCGTAAAGGCCACCATCGCTTCGTCCACCGATGAGACGGTCTACATGGTCGACTACGAGACGGACGGCATGAAGATGACGAACCACAAGTGGGTCGTCGAGAGCGAGATCCAACCAGCGTCCTGAGCCGACGTTCGCTTGCCCGGCCACCGGGTGAGCGGCAATCGGCCTGGCTCGATGACGGAGGAGAGGAATCATGACGGACCCGAACTCACACCAGCACCACGGCCACGAAACCGATACACCCGCCCACGGCGAGCATCACCACGGGTCTGTGTCCGCGCACGCCTCGGCGGATGCGCACGGCACGCGCGAGGGTCAGCACACCGGGCATCAGGGCCACGCCATGGACCACGGGCAGCACTCAGGCCACACGGGCCTCGACGAGCACGGCGGCCACGATGAGCATGCCCAGCACGGTGGGCACGGAGATCACAGCGGCCATGGCGGGCACGGGGACCACGTTGGCCAGTTCCGCCGGCTGTTTTGGATCAACCTCGTCATCGCCATCCCCGCGGTTGCCCTCTCACCGATGTTCGCCATGCTGCTGGGCTACGAGGTCCCCGGCTGGGCGGGCTGGGTCGCCGCGGCACTGGGCACCGTCATGTACGTCTGGGGCGGCAGGCCCTTCCTCACCGGTGCCGTCAGCGAGTTGAAGTCCCGCAAGCCCGGGATGATGCTGCTCATCGCTCTGGCGATCACGGTGGCCTTCTTCGCCTCCTGGGCCGCCACGCTCGGGCTCGTCCATCACGAGCTCGAATTCTGGTGGGAACTGGCGCTGCTGATCGTCATCATGCTGCTGGGCCATTGGATCGAGATGCGCTCCCTGGCCCAGACCACCTCGGCGCTCGACTCGTTGGCGGCACTGCTGCCAGACGAGGCCGAGCGCGTCGAGGGCGAGAACGTCGTCAAGGTGGCCCCAGCCGACCTCGACGTGGGCGACGTGGTCATCGTGCGCCCCGGCGGCAGCGTCCCGGCCGACGGAACCATCGTCGACGGCCGCGCCGACATGGACGAGTCCATGATCACCGGCGAGTCCCGCCCGGTCTCTCGCGGCGAGGGCCAGACCGTCACCGCCGGCACCGTCGCCACCGACTCCGGCCTGCGGGTGGAGATTACCGCCACCGGTGACGACACCGCCCTGGCCGGCATCAACCGGCTCGTCGCCGAGGCGCAGAACTCATCCTCCCGCGCCCAGCGGATCGCCGACAAGGCCGCGGCCTGGCTGTTCTGGTTCGCTCTTGGCGCGGCGCTGGTCACTGCGGTCGTCTGGACGCTCATCGGCATGCCCGACGAGGCCGTCGTGCGCACCATCACCGTGCTCGTCATCGCCTGCCCCCACGCCCTCGGCCTGGCGATCCCGCTGGTCGTCTCCATCGCCACCGAGCGAGCCGCCCGCGGAGGCGTCCTAGTGAAGGACCGCCTGGCGCTGGAGTCCATGCGGCAGGTCGACGCGGTGCTGTTCGACAAGACCGGCACGCTGACCAAGGGCGAGCCCACCGTCACCGGCGTCGAGCCGACCGGCGAACTCGACGCCGACCAGGTCCTCGCCCTCGCTGCCTCGGCCGAGGCCGACAGCGAGCACCCGCTCGCCAAGGCCATCGTCACCGCCGCCAAGGACAAGGGCCTTGCCCTCCAGCAGGCCAGCGGCTTCTCATCCTCGCCCGCCGTCGGCGTCACCGCGACCGTCTCCGGCCAGAAGGTCCGCGTCGGCGGGCCCCGGCTGCTCGAGGAGACCGGTCAGCACGAGGTCGGCACGGCCGAGGCATGGCGCTCCGAGGGCGCGATCATTCTGCACGTTCTCCGCGGCGGCCAGGTGGTCGGCGGGCTGAGGCTCGCCGACGAGGTCCGGCCAGAATCCCGCGACGCCGTCGACGCCCTCCACGCCCTCGGTGTCGAGGTCGTCATGATCACCGGCGATGCCGAGGCGGTCGCGAACGAGGTCGGACGGGAGCTCGGCATCGACCGCGTCTTCGCCGGCGTGCGCCCGGAGGACAAGTCCGCGAAGGTCTCCCAGCTGCAGGAAGAGGGCAAGAGGGTCGCGATGGTCGGCGACGGCGTCAACGACGCCCCGGCTCTGGCGCAGGCCGATGTCGGCATCGCGATCGGCGCGGGCACCGATGTCGCCATCGCCTCGGCCGGGGTGATCCTGGCCAGTTCCGACCCACGCAGCGTGCTCTCGATCATCCAGCTGTCGCGACGCGCATACGGCAAGATGAAGCAGAACCTGTGGTGGGCCGCCGGCTACAACCTTCTTTCGGTGCCGTTGGCGGCCGGTATCCTGGCACCGGTGGGATTCGTCCTGCCAATGTCGATCGGCGCGATCCTGATGTCAGCCTCCACCGTGGTTGTCGCGCTCAACGCCCAGCTGCTGCGGCGCATCGACCTCACACCCGAAGCCAGCACGCGTTCCGTCCTGGAGCGCCAGAAGTAAGGACATGCCCATGTCTGTCGATACCGATTCCCACCAGCACGGCTACATCAGCGACAAGGAGCGCTATCTCGGCCGCATGAAGCGCATCGAAGGACAGGCGCGTGGGATCGCGAAGATGATCGATGAGGAGAAGTACTGCATCGACATCCTCACCCAGGTCTCCGCTCTGACCCGTGCCCTCCAGGGGGTTGCGACTGGTCTGCTCGACGACCATCTCAAGCACTGCGTGCTTGATGCCGCCAAGCTCAGCGACGAGGCGGCCGTCGAGAAGATCCAGGAAGCCACCGACGCCATCAACCGGCTCGTTCGCTCCTGAACCCGGACCCCGATCACCGCGTTCCAGGACACGGCGGGCACAAACCCTCAGGATGCCAGCGCGCTTGATCCTTGCCGACGCGCCGTCCGCCCGCGACGCGCTCACCTTCGCTAAGCGGGCCGCGCAGGCCGGTGCCCATGGCGTGCGCTTGCAGGCCGCGGCCGGGCTGCTGCGCATGAGCGCAGCCGCGCTAACGCCCCGTGGTCCGCTCGACCGCACTCCTACGATCCTCGTCCTTCGCACGCTCCGCTCCGACCCTCAGCTGCAGTGCGACGTCACCGTGGAAACGTTGACCGCGACCGCCGTCCCTCTTACCCTGGCGTTGCCGGAAACCGCGCTGGCACCCGCCTGGACCAGCGTCGAACCCCCGCAACACGGGTGGAGACTTATTGCGGATGTGTCCAGCCTGACGCTGATGCGCAGCGCCCGTGCCGGCATCGAGGCCGTCGCCCAAGCACTTCCCGACAAACCCGGCGACGATGTCGTCCGCAAGATCCGGGGCACGGTTTGGGGCACCCCGGACACGGCACTCGCATCGCTGCCACAAGGCGTTGCGTTCGCCGCCTACGTCTTCGGGTTCCTCAGCCGAGGAAACGGGGCCACGATCTCAACCGCCGGCCGTTGGACGCGGTTGACCCTCCCGACTGGACACGTGCTCCTGCGCGGACCCGTCGCCTCTGGCCTCACCCCGATCCGCCGCACCCGGCCACGCGTTTCCGAGTCCGTCACATCGATTGAATAACCCTTGATACCCTATAGGGGTATGGGGTAGTATTGATGACTATGAAAAAGGTTGAGCACGTGCACGCCACGTATGACACACCGCATCTGAATGCGGCGGTCGGAGTCTTCGCGTTGCTGGCGAATCCGGTGAGTGTGAAGATGATCCTCGCCATTCGCGACATCGAGGTCTCTGCCAATCACCTGGCGGACATCGTCGACCTTCCCGTCGACCAGACCTCCCACGAGCTTCACCGCCTGGAGTCGGCCGGGATCGTGAGTCGGCAGCGACGCGAGTCCGGCGACTTCTACCTATTGAACGGTGTGCATGCCGGGGCGCTGGCTGAGGCTGCGATCTTCCATGCCGAACATCAGCAGCAGGAACGCACTCGTGCGGGTTCTCCCACCTCGAACTCGCGACCGAACTGACAGAGGAGGCATCATGCCCCGTTTTTCCCGATTGACCCCTGAGACCGCAGTGGGGGCCTCACGAGACTTGCTCGGCGATCTCGTCGAGCGGCACGGCCAGGTCGGAGACATGGTCTCGACGATGGCGCACTCCCCGGCGGTGCTCGGCGGCTATCTGCAGCTGAGCAAAGCCATGCGTCGCGCCAAGCTCGACCGTAAGGTCAGCGAGCTCGTTTCGATCGCCGTGCAGTCGAAGCAGGGATGCGGAATGTGCCTGGCCTCGCACATCAGCGCGGCACGATCGCTCGGGGTCAGCGATGACGAGATCGCACTCGCCCAGCAGGGTACGGCGATGACCGGCCCGGTCGCGGCGATGATCGCGCTCGGCCTCCAGGTCTACCGTGAGCCTACGTCGATCACCGACGAGCAGATTGACGAGCTTCGGGGATACGGGTACAGCGACCGTGAGATCTCTGATGTCGTCGGGGTCGTGTCGCTGAACATTCTCACCGGCGCCTTCAACCTGGTTGCTGGCCTCACGCCGGGCGACTGACTTCGCCGGCGACTTGGTGCCTTGGCCGAGAGGATAGGCAGCGGTCTGCAAAACCGTTTACACGGGTTCGAATCCCGTAGGCACCTCCACTTCCCGCTGAGCCCAATAGGACACACGTCGTTGGAGGCGAGTGATGGAGAGCCAGCACATCTTCAACGGTGACATGACACGCGCCGCGCGCATCCTCGTGAAGGTGAGCGCCCAATATATCGCCCGTGAAGCCAACGTGACCAAGGAAGAGTTGCGCGACTTCGAGAAGGGGCGACACGACTTGTCGTAGAAGAAGCAGGAGCGTGTGCGGGCCGCCCTCGAAGAATTGGGGCAGAGTTTCTGCCTGACGGACCCAACGGCGGCTACGGCATCCGTCTGAAGTTCGGCCGTTCCAGGATCTACTCACTTGAACGTTGCGAGGGCGAGGGCGGGCCGCGGCTCACAACAGAGTCTGATCGTCGGACCCAGGCCCATGTGCCCTTCTCGGAACCGGATTCAAACCTACCTTTTCACCTGGAAGATCGCACCACGGCCTCACTGCGCATCCTGGTGCCGTTGCGCCTGGGCCGGCTTTGGCCGTCACACCTTGCCTCTGTTCCAGGAATGGAAGCGTGGGCACGCTGAGCTCATCGAATACAGTCGCCCGACGGACCCGATCTGGGCCCTGCGCGACGGGGGCGATCGATGCCGCACTCATCCGCTCTTCTTCACCCAAACGTGCCATTGGTCCGGGTTTGGAGCGGTTACCGCTGTTCACCGAACGCCTGGTTGCATCGGTGACGAGTACCGACTCGCGTGCCCGGCAGGAGTCGGTGACCCTAGCCGATCTCGCTGACGGGCCGGTGGCGGTCTGCGCGACCGCTCCGACGGCCACCGGGGAGCTGTGGAGTACGACTGCTCGCATGCCGCGCACGATCTCGGTGGCGAACACGGACGAGTGGTTAACCCGCATCGCTGTCGGCGACGCCATCGGCATCACTGCAGAGGCGACAACGCACAATCACCGCGCGCCGGAGGTGGTCTATCTGCCCATCGAGGATGCCCCACGGGTGACCGTGGCGCTGACCTGGCCAGGGCAGAGGAGGAGCCACCCGCAGGTAGGGGTCTTCGCCACCTGCGCACAGGACTACTTCACCCGACTCATCGACATCGGCTCCCCACCCCGCCTGCTCTCCACCGGGGCCGATGGTCAGCTGACGTAGCTCCCCACTGCAGCTATGCGACCGACCATCCCCCAGGTAGCCCATCCTCGGGTGCGACGGGACCCCTGAGTTTCATTCCGTGTCGGAGCAACAGATCACACTCGACAATATCGCTCTAGCGCGATATGATCGCCCTATGACGATGATTCAAGAGGAGGGGGCAACCCTCGACGAAGTGGCGACAGTAGCGTACGCCCACCTGTTCCAGGCATTTGCGGAGCCGACGAGGTTAGCGATCGTGCAGCACCTCGCCTCCGGGGAGCACCGGGTCCGGGACCTGGTCGAGCACATGGGCCTGGCCCAGTCCACGGTGAGCAAGCATGTCGGCTTCCTCGTCGAGTGCGGCCTGGCGACGATGCGCCCGGAAGGGCGCTCCACCTGGTACTCGCTGGCACAGTCCGAGCTCCTGCGTACCCTCATCGCCGCTGCCGAACGCCTCCTCGATGCCACCGGCACGCAGGCCCTGCTCTGCACGCACCTGCGACTCCCACATACCCACCACGCGACAGATACGGACAAGAAGTAGACATGGGCGCAGGACACAATCACGGCCCCGCCGCCAGCGAGACCGGTCACCCCGGAGATTTCCGCAAGAAACTCTGGATCGCATTCTCGATCACCGCGACGATCGTCGTCGCCCAGGCCATCGGCTCGATCATCACCGGCAGCCTCGCACTGCTGACCGACACCGCCCATGCCATTACCGATGCCTCCGGGCTGCTGGTCGCACTGATCGCCGCGACGCTGATGCTCAAGCCCGCCAACTCCAAGCGCACCTGGGGGTTCCGGCGTATCGAAGTGATCGCAGCCCTCGGACAGTCGGCACTGCTGCTGGCGGTGGGCACCTACGCCGCCATCGAAGGCATCCGGCGACTGTTCGAGCCGCCGGAGGTGCCCGCAAGCGAACTGCTGATATTCGGCATCATCGGCCTGGTCGCGAACATCATCGCCATCACCATCCTCGCCTCCAGCCGCGGTTCGAACTTCAACATGCGTGCCGCGTTCCTCGAAGTTCTCAATGATGCCCTCGGGTCGCTCGGAGTGATCATCGCGGCGATCGTCATCGCCACGACCGGGTTCATGCAGGCCGATGCCATCGCCGGACTGCTTATCGCCACATTGATCGTGCCTCGCGCGTTCAAGCTCATGCGCGAGACCACCGGCGTCCTTATGGAGTTCACTCCCAAGGGCCTCGACCTCGACAAGGTGCGTTCGCACATCCTCGAACTTGACCATGTCAAAGATGTCCATGACCTGCACGCCTCCACTGTGGCGACCGGCCTGCCGACCCTGACCGCCCACGTCGTCGTCGACGACGAGTGTTTCACCGACGGTCATGCCGCGCAGACGCTCCACGAGATCAAAGATTGCGTCGCAGGACACTTCGAGGTCTCCATCCATCACTCGACCTTCCAGATCGAGACCGAGCACATTGCCGAACATGAACCGGAAATCAGCAAGCACGACTGAACGCAGTGCCCCCTCCCGGGCTCGTTCCGGGGGCTTCCGCGTCACGCAGGTAGGCACTACCCCTATGGGGTAGTATGGCCAATTGGCACCACGGCAGACACGGCAAGGAATCCCATGAAAAACTTCAGGCCATTCCCGAAGTACGGCGGAACGAAAACCGCTGCAATCACCGTCGTGGTCGGCGCTTTCCTGCTCACCGGATGCACGGCCGCCAACGACTCACCCTCAGCCTCCTCGGCCAGCGGAGCCGAGATCCTTGCCGAGAACGGTCTCGATGGCCTCGACGTGCGTGAGCTGGTCGAAACGCTCGATGCGATCCCGCTGGACGAACGCACGGAGACCTTGACCACGTCGATCACTGCGGAGGCGGTCACGCTCACCGATCAGCACGAACACACGGCAGAGGTGCGGTTGCCAAGTAACGAGATCTACGTATCCGTCGCCCCGTATCGGTCGCAGACCCATGATTGCTACTACCACAGCCCGACCGGATGCCTGGGTGAGCTGCGCAACGCAGACGTGGCCGTCACGGTGACGGATGCGACGACCGGCGAGACGATCGTCGACGAGGAGATGAGAACCCTCGACAACGGCTTCGTCGGGATCTGGCTGCCCCGAGGCATCGAGACGTCGATCTCGATCACCCACGACGGCCAGACCGCCACCTCCAAACTTTCGAGCGTCGACGACGATGCGCAAACCTGCTTGACCACGATGCGACTGGCCTGAAACCAGCACCACGGGAATACCCCCAGGGGGTAGGGTGTTGTGGTGTGCGTGCGGTCTATCGCACGCAACGTGTAACAGGAAGGAAATCAGTCCCATGAGCGAAGTCACCACCGTCGACACCCAGACCTTCGATGAGGTTGTGCTCCAGAGCGACGTTCCCGTTCTCGTGGACTTCTGGGCAGCCTGGTGCGGCCCGTGCCGTGCAATCGCGCCGGTCCTGGACCAGATTGCTGCCGAGCAGGATGGAAAGCTTCTCATCGCCAAGCTCAATGTCGACGAGAACCCCGACATCGCCTCGCGCTACAACATCAGTTCGATCCCTGCGATGAAGGTCTTCGACAAGGGTGAGATCGTGCGCGAGATCATCGGGGCGATGCCGAAGCCGCAGATCGAGCAGCGCCTCGACGGTATTATCTGAGGCTCGGCCGTCGAACTGTTCCCGAACTCCGCCGATCGTTGCGCGGCAGTTGACGATCGCCCAAATCAGCGTGGTTCCATACGTAGTCCAAGACTGCGCAGGGCAAGGAGCGCTTGAAGTGGCAGGACCCCGTTACCCAACGCGGTGTTCTGCTGATTTGCAGTCAGATCACCCATCGGGTCGGTGATCCATCCGACTGGCAGACCTATAAGCCATTCCACGAACTCCGGCGACGAACGTGGCCCTCTGTCCTCGTTCAGAACTGCGGGGGCAGGGGCGCCGCGTCGGGTGATGTGCTCCCATCGTGCGACGGCGTCGGCGTATCGCCCCCAGCGACGAAGATGCTGTCGACTAGCGCGAACAGGGTCTCCGCTGCGTTCGAGTTGATGGTCGAGCCGCCCGGTCCGTTAAGTGCGAGGTCGATTATCTGATGACTCAGTGCGATAGTGCCGCCGCGGGCTCTGACCGTCTCCATCGTCTCTCCGCCCCGAGAGGAGTCCGTTGCTAGCGGCGTCCGGAACAGCGCCCCTGCGGTAGGCGACGATGAAGATACGGAAGCGATGGTGATCAGCGCCGGAAAGTGAAGCCGGTAGGCCGATCCATCGTGCGTCATACCGCAAGTCGGCCAGGTCTCCGAGTACGGCGCCTGCCGTCCGAAGAGGTCGGGCTGATGCGTCCCCCAGACCGCACGGGTCGGATGCCAAGTCGCAAACGGTTGCATGGCCAGCGGCTGTAGGATCACGGTCAACGGGTCCACTTGATACCCCTTCGCGGGTCGGGTAGCGGGGGCCGAGAGCAACCCCTTACGTTCTCGATCACGACGCACGCGGGTTGCAGCTCCTCGATTGCGCGTGCCATGCACGACCAGAGCCCCGAGCGAGTACCTGGCGCGATGCCTGCACCCTTGCCGACGATTGAGACGCCCTGGCAGGGGAAGCCGCTTATCACGATTTCGACCGGCGGTACGGTACTCCAGTCTATGACGGAGATGTCGCCGAGGTTTGGGGCATCCGACCAATTGTGAGAGAAGACTTGCGCGACCGAGGTGTTGATCTCGGAGAACCAGACCGTATCCCCCACCAGTGGCGTGTTCGACGGCAAGGTCGAGCCCTCCGTACCCGCTGAAGGTCGAGCCAATTCGCGGCGAGGAAACGGGGGGAAGTGCGACGTGCAGACACAAGTTGCTCCGGGTGATTGGCTTTCCCGGTGCTGAGCGGTTGCCTGCCCTACCGGTCTGGTTGCTGCCAGGTAAGCGAGTCCGTCTCCGGCGCCGAACTTCTCCAGCGCTTCCCACTCACCTCCCTGTCACCTGCGCGACCCTTACCGGGCTTCCCACGGCATAATTTTTGGCTCGGCGTTCTCTCGTCGCCAGCCTGATCACCTACCGCTCAGAGTTGGTCCACACCTCTTGCAGATCAAGGTGTCAACCCAGGTTGACAAGGCTTCGCGGCGGCGGGATCGCGCGGTCACCTGGAGATCGACAGGCCCCGCGGCGGGCCGAGCGAAGGGACAGGAGACAGGTCATGGTGGAACGGGTGGAGCTCGCGATCACGGAGCTGAGCGAGGCAAGATCGCTGACGATCTACGTCGTTACGGCGCCTACCATGAGCGCACGGGAGTCGATCTCTGGAACGTGTTCACGAAGCAGAAGCCGCACGAGCTGGAGCCTCCGAACCTCACGCAGGAGATCAAGGGCAGGACTGCCTCGCACCACGCGGTTGCTGAGAGCTGCATGGCGATGGCCTCCGTCATCGAGAGCGAGAACCCGTTGCTGCTCACTCCGGAGACGGTCCAGCTCATCCAGGAAGCCTTCGGCGACATCTACGGTGGCGAGTTCCCCCTTGGGCCGCTCGCACGGCAATGTTCTCCCGCATGGCCTCCCGTCGCATGAGTGAGGCCGCCGGGAACGGATCGTTTGCTCTCGCTGAGTTCGTTGTGGTGAACGCGGAGCTGCAACCCTCTGATGCCGAGCGCTACGAGGCCGCGATCATGCACTACCTGACCGAAGCCAACGCGAAGATCAGCGAGCAGCTCGCCGAGTTGCGCACAAGCATGGACGGTCTGAACGAGCAACTCCAGGCGCAACGGCGCGAGATCGACCAGTTGCGCAACCCCAGTGCAACACGCCGACAGCTCCCGAACCCCTTTCGCTCGACCTTCGAGCCCACCGTGCAGGCTCCCCGGCGGCGCGGCCCGTCCGACGACGGGCCGGCCCTGTAGCCAACCTCCGGCATTGAGGCTCACACCGATGCCGTGGTGAGTCTGTCCACCTGGTCTGCATGACGGTCTCGATGCGGGTGATGAGCGCGGGCGACGGGTACAAGTACCTGATGCGCACGATCGCCGCCGCCGACGGCGACCGCTCCCTCTCGACCCCGTTGACCAGGTATTACACGGAAGAGGGAACACCACCGGGCACTTGGATCGGGTCGGCCCTTCGCGGCCTCGGAGACGGGCGGATCGCTCTCGGCGATGAGGTCTCGGAGTCGCAGTTGCAGTTGCTGATCGGGATGGGCCGCGATCCCGTCAGCGGCGACCCGCTCGGGCGGGCCTTCCCACGGTACGTCTCGGTCGCCGACCGGATCGAGAAGCGCGCCGCCGACCTCGACCCCGGCCTGGGGATGGGTGAGCGTGCCGAGCAGATCAGCCAGATCGAGGCCGAGGAGATCGAGCGGGGCAACCGCCGTGCGGTCGCGGGGTTCGACTACACGTTCTCGGTGCCGAAGTCCGTCTCCGTGCTGTGGGGCGTGGCCGACGCCGGCACGCAGGCCCTGATCGCCCAGGCGCATCACGAGGCGATCGCCGAGGTCGTGAACTTCATGGAGCGCGAGGTCGCCGCGACCCGCACCGGCTACACCGCCGCCGACGGCGCGGTCGCCCAGGTCGACGTGACCGGACTGATCGCCACGGCCTTCGATCACTACGACAGCCGCTCCGGGGACCCGCAGCTGCACACTCACGTCGTGATCTCCAACAAGGTCCAGACCGCGTTGGACGGACGATGGCGGTCACTGGATGGCCGCCCGATGCACGCGGCGGTCGTCGCGCTCTCGGAGCATTACAACGCGGTCCTGGCCGACCGCCTCACCGGCACGCTCGGCGTGGAGTGGGAGGCACGGGATCGGGGCCGGGACCGCAACCCGGCGTGGGAGATCACCGGGGTCAGCGAGGAGCTGGTCGAGGAGTTCTCCTCCCGCGCCCGCGATATCGACGCCGAAACCGACCGGCTCATCGCCGCCTACACCGCCGAGCACGGCCGCCGGCCCTCCGCACGGACGATCGTGCGCCTGCGCGCCCAGGCCACTCTCGCCACCCGGCCCGAGAAGCAGGTCCATTCCCTGGCCGACCTGACCGCTGGCTGGCGCGACCGGGCCGGCCAACTGCTGGGTGAGGACGCGACCGGCTGGGCCGGCAGCCTTCTCGCCGAGGCGCAGCAGGTGCGGCCGTTGCGGGCAGATGATGTGCCATTGGAGGTGATCTCCGAGCTCGGGCAGGCGGTGGTCGAGGTCGTCGGCGAGAAACGCTCGACCTGGCGGCGATGGAACCTGCACTCCGAAGCGAGCCGGCAGTCGATGGCATGGCGATTCGCGACCGCCAGCGACCGGGAGGCGATCGTGGGGATGATCGCCGATGCCGCCGAGCAGGCCTCACTGCGGCTGACGCCGCCCGAGCTCGCCACCAGCCCGGCCGCGTTCCGCCGCCCAGACGGCACCAGCGTGTTCCGGCCCCGCCACTCGACCGTGTTCTCCTCCACGGTGCTGCTGGAGGCCGAAGACCGTCTCCTGGAACGCTCCCGCACCCTGACCGGCCCGACCGTCGAGGTCGAGACGGTCGAGAAGATCACCGCGAAGCCCGACCAGGAAGGGCGCCTGCTCGGCGACGACCAGGCCGCAGCGCTCACCCAGATCGCGGTCTCCGGCCGTGTTCTCGACGTGCTGGTCGGCCCGGCAGGTGCCGGGAAGACCACCGCCATGTCGGCATTGCGGCGGGCATGGGAGAAGCAGCACGGCCACGGGACCGTGGTCGGGCTGGCTCCCTCTGCCGTGGCGGCGCAGGTCCTCGGCGATGATCTCGGGATCGCGACCGAGAACACGGCGAAGTGGTGGCAGAACCACCTTCTCCGCGGGGAGACGTTCCAGGCCGGGCAGCTCGTCATCATCGACGAAGCCAGCCTCGCGGGCACTCTGTCGCTGGAGCGCATCACCGGCCTCGCAGCCGAGACGGGCGCGAAAGTGCTGCTGGTCGGCGACTACGGACAGCTCCAATCCGTCGATGCGGGCGGGAGCTTCGGGATGCTCGTGGCCGACCGCGACGACGCCCCCGAGCTCGTGGACGTGCACCGCTTCGTCCACGAATGGGAGAAGACCGCCTCCCTCGATCTGCGCCACGGCCGCACCCGCGTGATCGACACCTACGCAGGTCACGGCCGCATCAGCGACGGCGATGCCGAGGACATGATCGATGCCGCCTACACCGCTTGGCGTGCCGACCGCGACGCCAGACGGGCCTCGGTGCTGATCGCCGAGACCCGTGAAGACGTGACCGCGCTCAACGCGAGGGCCCGCGCCGATCTCATCCTGGCCGGGAAGATCAAACCCGGCCGGGAGGTCGCACTGGCCGAGGGCACGTCCGCTGGCGTCGGGGACACGGTCATCACCCGCCGCAACGATCGACGCCTGCGCACCGGCACGGGCCGGGGATGGGTGCGCAACGGCGCGCGGTGGCAGGTCACCGACGTGCGCGATGACGGGTCGATCACGATCCGCAAGCCCGGCCGCAGGTTCGGGTCGATCGTGCTGCCGGCCGACTACGTGGCCGAGCACGTCGATCTGGGATACGCCGTCACTGCGCATAGGGCGCAGGGCATCACCGTCGATACCGCGCATGTGCTGGTCGAGCCGTCCTCGACCCGTGAGAACGTCTACGTCGCGATGACCCGCGGCCGCGAGTCCAACCACGCCTACGTCGTCCTCGACCGCCCCGACGACCACGCCGCACCGCACCCCTCGGACAACGAGGAAGCCACCGGCCGCTCGGTCCTCTACGGAGTGCTGCAGCACTCGGGAGCCGAGCTCTCCGCGCACGAGACGATCACCGCCGAGCAGGACCAGTGGGGCTCGATCGCCCAGCTCGCCGCCGAGTACGAAACCATCGCCGCAGCCGCCCAACACGACCGCTGGGCCGCCCTCATCCGCGACTCGGGCCTGACCGAAGAACAGGCCGACGCCACGCTGGGCTCGGTCGCGTTCGGAGCGCTGACTGCCGAGCTGCGCCGCGCCGAGGCCAACCACCACGACGTCGATACGCTCTTCCCGCGCCTGGTGGCTGCTCGCGGCTTCGATGACGCCGAGGACATCGCCAAGGTCATGCATTACCGTCTCGCACGCGCCACCGCCCAGCCGGCCGGGTCGGGGCGCATGAGGAAGACCCCGCGGCTGATCGCCGGCCTCATCCCGCACGTGCAGGGCCCGATCGCGGCAGACATGCTCCAGGCCTTGACCGAGCGACGAGAGCTGATCGAGACCCGCGCCGACGCGATCCTCGACACCGCCCGCCAGACCGGCGAACCGTGGACCCAGCCGCTCGGTGACCCGCCGTCCGGTGACCGCGAACAGGCACGCTGGCGACGTGACGCCCGGACCATCGCGGCCTACCGCGACCGCTATCAAATCAGCGACGACACCCCACTCGGCCCGGCACCCCAGAGCGCGGCGCAGAAGATTGACCGCGCCCGCGCAGCGGCAGCCATACGTCGGGTAGCTGCGGATACTCCTCAGACCGGAGACTCTGTCGCCCAACGTTCTGTCAGCGTCAGGAGGCAAGAACGATCCCTGTGACATCTGGTGACACTCACGCCAGAGGACCTCTTGGCTACAGCCGAAGAGGATAGGATGTGACTCAACCGCATGGCTGCGGCACGCGTAGCTATGACAGCAACTTCGACCTCATGGGCACCTCCGTTGAGCGTCTTCAGCTATCCACGGAGGTAACTGTCGGCAATGGCTACGAAGCTCCCAGTTCCTGAGACGATCCTTGAACTCGTCGTAGATCACACCGACAGTCTCTTACCATCTGCAACGTTTTGCGCCGGTTTCGAAGATGGAACATGGCGCTCCGATGACCTCAGCGTCGATCTGATCAATTGGGCAGCAGATTGGATTCTTCCTACGCAAGAACTGGAAGGGTACAACCACGCTACTGGCACAGCACTGCTCGGGAAGGCTCTCAGTCGTGTCTACGCCACCATTGACTTTGAGAGAAGAGGAGAAATTGGTGAACTCCTCCTTCACATGATTCTGCGCAAGTTCTATGGAAGTTCGAGACTTATATCCCGGATCTACTTCAAAGACGCTGCCAACGACACTGTCAAAGGTTTCGACTGTGCCCACATTGTCGATACAGGAGCCTCCGGGGAACTGGAACTCTGGCTTGGCGAATCGAAGCTCTATAAAGACAGCTACGGTGCAGCCAGCGCAATATATGATGAGCTGAAGCTACATCTCAGTCGCGACTACCTGCGGTACGAATTTGCCGCCATAACCGACAAGATTCCTGACGACTATCCTCACCGGGACAAGATCACCGCGCTGTTGTCTCGAAAGACCTCGTTGGACAGAACAT
Organism: Rothia endophytica; assembly: GCF_039543885.1. Classification (NCBI taxonomy): domain Bacteria; kingdom Bacillati; phylum Actinomycetota; class Actinomycetes; order Micrococcales; family Micrococcaceae; genus Rothia; species Rothia endophytica. The sequence goes on along the minus strand of NZ_BAABKP010000002.1, from coordinate 228,088 downwards.
TCAAGAGTGTCGTAGTTCCTATCTTCATTTCCTATGACAGCGAAGCTGCGGGCAGGCACAAGGAGAGCACTGAGGAGTACCTCGCTGATCTACGAACCGAGGTCATGAACAACTGGAAGAGTCTGCGAGACAGGTACGAGAACTGGACACTTCCTCGTCAGATCAGGGCACACGTGTTTTTCTTCCCAATGGACACCAAGGCCGAACTCACGTCCGCTTTCGATGGGAGGTTGAAAGCATGGCAGGCTCTCACGCAGAACTGACATCTCTGCTACGCGGTGAGGTTGACGACGCGTTTGAGATCCTATCCGATATTGCTGCTTTCACTTCAATTAATGGCATCGGATCTGAAAGCACGGATCTTGTAATTCGAGCGCTTGAGAAAATCAGTAGGACGGGACCCGAGGGCGAAATCCTTCGAAGTTTAGCAATGCTGCACGGACTGTACCCCTATGCCGTTCAAGGTGCAGACCATGACTCTCTTCGGGATGCGGTCATCATGGAAATGAACCGACCCAACCCAGCCTCTGAGACCGTCTTCCACCGCATTCAGTCTCAAGTATTTCACCGCCTGGTTGAAGGAGAGAATGTAATTCTCTCGGCGCCAACCAGCTTTGGAAAGAGTGTGGTTATAGATGCACTAGTTCAAACTGGCAGGTACAAGAACCTGGTACTCGTGGTTCCTACAATCGCACTTCTGGATGAGACCCGCCGACGCCTCTCCCAATTTCGTGAGTACAAGATTGTCACCCACCCGAACCAGGAGTTGAGTGAACGCAACATCCTGGTCATGACACAGGAGCGGTTGCTCGCGGTTCCTCAACTCCCTGCGGTTGATTTCTTCTTCATTGACGAGTTCTACAAGCTTGCGGAGGAGAGCGAAGGCACTCTAGAACAACGCGCATCAATGTTGAATCAGGCATTCTTGCGACTCGCTAAGACTGGCGCCCAGTTTTACTTTGCGGGTCCAGTCGTGGAGGGCCTCGCATCAGTCCTCCCTTCTAACCTTCGTGCTTCTTTCATCAGAACTGATTTCTCCACCGTTGCTGCTGACACCAGAAAACTCAAGGCTTCAAACGACGAAGAACGCCTCGCGATAGTAGCCGAACTGATTGGTTCGTCCTGTGACCCCACATTGGTATATTGCCAAAGCCCAGCAAAGACGCGAAAGGTTTTGGAAGCGCTGATCGAACAGCGGTCAAGTGGCGCGACCGTTAGTCGGGGCTTACCGGAAGTAGCCGAGTGGATCGAAGAGAACTACCATCCGGATTGGATTGTCTCAAGAGCGCTGCGACGTGGAGTGGGTGTGCATCATGGACGCCTTCCTCGTTGGCTCGCACAAAAGATGGTACAGGGATTCGAAGACGGTGATCTTGACACGCTTGTCTGCACGAACTCTCTGATCGAAGGAGTCAATACCCGAGCAAAACGCATCATAATTCTTGATCGCAAAGTTGCTAATAGGGCATACAACTACTTCACATTCGCCAACATACGTGGCCGTGTTGGCAGAATGTTTAAGCATTTCGTGGGTGAGATCGTGCTCTTTCATGATGCCCCGACGAGAGAGTTTCCCGAGATTGACATTCCTGGAGTCAGCCAAAGCGATATTGCCCCGAGTTCACTACTCGTGCAGATCGACGAAGGAGATTGGAGCGACGAGACCAGGGAGCGGGTGTCACCTGTATTAGAAGAGTCGGGCCTTAGCCTGAAGGTTCTGCGCTCGATAAAGGGTGTGGAACCGGAAGCTGCAACCGAGCTTGCGAAGCATATTCGCACGCTGCCCACGTCACGGCTTCAGCCGCTGCAGTGGTCTACTTCCTACCCAAAATGGGCGGAGCTTCGGGCAGTCTGCGAACTGATATGGAACTACATTCCTCCTTCGTATCATCGTGGGCACGGCGCATACAGCGCGCAGCAACTCGCTTATCAAGTCAATCAAGCGTCTCTTGTTGAAGGCCGAATGAAGGACATTATCGCGGGGTTTGTTGAGAACGAACATGATCAATCTTCCAGCGTTGACGAGAAGATTGAGGCGGCGTTCGATTTCGTGCGGTACTGGCTAGACCACAATTTTCCCACTGCGTTGAGGGCGCTCGATGTAGTCGTGAGCGAGATTCTTGAGGAGCGCGGATTGGAATCTGGGTCATTCGACGGTTTCGCGGCCCGAGTTGAGAGCATGTTCTCCGCTCCGCATCTCACTACGTTGGAGGAGTACGGCCTGCCTCTTGAGATATCGCGACAGTTGGTACGCGGACTTGGGAACTCCCGAAGTCTCGATGAGATGCTTGAAGCAATTCAGGCGTTGCGTGGCACAGAGAGAATACCGCTTACTAGTTTTGAACGTTCGCTTCTCGGAGAAGTAGTGGCAACGATTTAGTTTCCGCTGCACTCAACCCATCAACCGAGTGAAGGGCACCTCTGCCGGGATGACTGCGCTCCACAGAGACGGCTTCTCGCCCGTGTGGTCTCGACGTTTTCAGCGTGGCGATCCTAGAACTGACGAATTGTCGGCAACCCGAAAGAAGCGGGCTCCTGAGTCTCGAACGGCCGATAGGCTGCCTGGCGGTTCAGCAGCCGGCCTGGATCATCCAGCGAATCCAGCAGGGCGGTCACGTCCGCGGTATCGGTGATGATCTCGGCGCGTCCGCGCTTGATGAGCTCATGCGGACCCGCACTCGCCGCCGACGTGACCGGGCCGGGGACCGCTCCGACGGCGCGGCTATGCCGGTGGGCTTCTGTTGCCACCAGCAGCGATCCCGACCGGAAGCCTGCCTCTGGGATCACCGTCGCGCCCGAGAGCGCACCCAGCAGACGGGCGCGGGCCATGAACCGCCACCGGGTCGGCGTCGCCCCCGGAGGAGCCTCGCTGGCCAGCACCCCCAGATCGCCGATCCGGGCCAGCAGGTCCGAGTTCCCGCGCGGGTAGGGACGGTCAATGCCGCCGGCCAGTACCGCGATCGTGCCTCCACCGTCGGCGAGTGCCGACCGGTGTGCTGCGGCGTCGATGCCGTAGGCGCCGCCGGCGACGATGGTGCGCTCCTGTTGGGCCAGGTCTCCGGCGAGATGCCCGGCGACCTGGACGCCGTACTCGCTGGCCGCCCGGGAGCCGGTCATCGTGACCCGATCCGTGAGAGCGCCTGCGAGGAAGGAGGTCGCCCCGCGTGTCCACAGCAGGTACGGGGCGCGGGAGCCGAGGTCGTTGAGCGCGTGCGGCCAGTCCGTATCGGTCGGGATGAGCGTGGACATACCGGCTCGTTCCGCCTCCGCAACTCGTGCCGAGATGTCGCCCTCAATGCGCGGGGCGACGCGGTTGAGCCAGGCGATCGCATCGGCGCGGTTCATCTCCGGCACCGCGGCCTGGTCGTCTTCGAGCAGCCGGAGCGTCTCGACCCCGCCGAGTCGGTGCAGGATGCGGCCGGTGGCCGCGTCGTCAGGCTCGGCGATCATCGACAGCATCATCCGTGCCTGCCGCTCACCCTTCGCCTGCTCTGCCAGCTTCGCCATGATCTGTGTCCCTTCCCAGACGGTCACCGGCAAGGTGCACCGCCAGCGACCGAGCACGGCCCGCGGGGGCTACCGCGCGTCGTACGCGCGGCGTAGAGTGAGAAGCACAGAGGCAGATTCGCCCCTCACCATGTAGGCCCCCTTTTGGGGCCGTCCTTCGGGACACTCCACACGTACTGCCTCATCACAGTTGCGTGCTTGGAGGCATCATGTTCCGACTCATCTGGTTCGCCAGCATCCATATCCGCGTCTTCATGCGCCGCCGGATGCCGACCAACATCGTGCTCGACAAGGTCCGCACCCGTCGCGGCCTCAAGTGGGGCATCCCGGCGATGCTGCTCGCGATCCCGTACCTCTACGCCGCGAGCCTACTGACCGTCATCATCCGTGACGGCGGGCCGGGCTGGCTCAACCTCATCGTGCTGGTCGCGATCTGGTCGGGGCTCAAGTTGCTCTGGATCGGCCCCGTCAGCCTGGTTCTGCTTGCCCGCGTGCGCATCCACGAGCACACCGAGCGGCGCACGGAGCGTAACTCTCGGGAGCACGTTATCGCCGAACCGACGGTCTCGGCGTAGGAGTGCACGATGGGTAAGTACGTGAAGAAGACCTCGCGGCGTCGGTACGACGAACGACATTTCTCTATCAGGGCGGTGCATCGCGAACCACCCGATCTGCACAAGCTGTCGGAGATGCTGATCCGTCTCACGTTGCAGGAGATCGGAGAATCACGAGCCAGTCGTCGCGCCGAAGAGGTTCCCGAGACCTACCGAGAACCCACCCCCGCCGAAACAAGAAACGAGCACAGACCGCCGCAGGCCTGATCACCCCGGTCATCGGGATCAGCATTCGCGCCTGTCGCTCACGAAGCGGCAGGCGCGAACCTCTGTCTGCGGGGCGGGAGCCCTGGCCCGTCAGCTGATCGACTCGGACAGCTCCAGCCACCGCTCTTCGAGCTCGGCGACCTCGCCCTCCGCCTCGCGCAGCTCATCGGTATGGCCTTGCAGGCCCCCGTAGTCGCTCTGATCGTGGTCGGCGAGACGCTGATGGATGCGGTCGATGCTTCCCGACAGCTTCTCCAGCCGGCGTTCGATCGCGCCGATCTCCTTCTGCACCGCCCGGCGCTCCGCACCCGACAACTCCGAAGACGAAGGCGACGATGGTTTCTGTTCGGCGGCCTGGGCGCTCATCGGCGACGGGGTCACGGCCTGCTGCTCCTGCGCGGCTCGCAGCCGCAGGTACTCATCCACCCCGCCCGGCACATGCCGCAGCCCGTCGTCCAAGATGGCGTACTGCTGGTCCGTGACCCGCTCCAGCAGGTAGCGGTCGTGCGAGACCACGATCAGCGTGCCCGGCCAGGAGTCCAGTAGGTCTTCCAACGCGGCGAGCATGTCCGCATCAACGTCGTTCGTAGGCTCGTCTAGTAGCAGCAAGTTCGGCTCACTGAGCAGCAGCATCAGCAGCTGCAGCCGCCGCTTCTGCCCGCCGGAGAGGTCATCGACGCGTGCCGAGAGGTGTTCGCGGGCGAAGCCGAGCCGTTCCAGCAGCTGCGCCGGGGTGAGGTCTTTCCCGTCGATCTGGAACGTGGTCTTGGTGCGGGCCAGGACCTCGCGCACCCGGTCACCGCCGATATCGGCGAGCTGGGAGAACTGCTGATCGAGGATGCCGACCTGCACCGTCTTACCCCGCTTGACCCGTCCCTCGGTCGGCTCCAGGGTGCCGCAGATCAGTCCGAGCAGCGTCGACTTGCCCGCACCGTTCGCGCCCAAGATGCCGGTGCGCTCACCAGGGGCGATCCGCCAGGTCACGTCATCGAGGATCGTCCGGTCCCCGAAGCTCACGCTCGCGTCTTCCAGGTCCACGACCTGCTTGCCCAAACGTGCGACAGCGACCCGCTGCAACTCGATGGGGTTGCGCACCGGCGGCACGTCAGCGATCAGCTCGTTGGCCGCGTCGATCCGGAACTTCGGCTTCGACGTGCGCGCCGGAGCGCCTCGCCGCAGCCACGCCAGCTCCTTGCGCATCAGGTTCTGCCGCTTGCTCTCGGCCGCAGCGGCCATCCGATCTCGCTCGACCCGCTGGAGCACGTAGGCGGCGTAGCCGCCCTCGAACGGCTCGACCGTGCCGTCGTGCACCTCCCACGTCTCGGTGCAGACCTCATCGAGGAACCAGCGATCGTGCGTGATGACCAGCAGTCCGCCGCTGTTCTTGGGCCAGCGTCGCTTCATGTGCTCAGCCAGCCAAGCGATACCCTCCACATCAAGATGGTTCGTAGGCTCATCTAGCGCGATGAGCTCGTAGTCACCCACCAACAAGGCGGCGAGGGCCACGCGCCGCCGTTGCCCTCCGCTGAGTCGGCCGATCACCGCATCCCAGGAGATATCCGAGACCAGCCCGCCGATCACATCGCGGATGCGGGCATCGCTGGCCCACTCATGCTCCGGCGCGTCGCCGGCGATCGAGTACCCGACCGTGGCCTCCGGATCGAGGTCGTCACTCTGACCGAGCACGCCGAACCGCACGCCGCCGCGCCGGGTCACCCGACCCGCCTGCGGCTCGATCTGCCCCGAGAGCATCCCCAGCAGGCTCGACTTGCCGTCACCGTTGCGACCGACGATCCCGATCCGGTCGCCCTCCTCGATCCCGACCGAGAGCGAGTCGAAGACCACCCGCGTCGGGTACTCCAAGTGCAGCCCTTCGGCCCCCAGAAGCGGTGTAGCCATCAGCGACCACCCCTCCCGACCGGCGCGGTGCGACACGGCACGCCATACCGTCTCCCAAGGAGCCGACGTCGAGCATCAGGGCGTGACGTTGCCCTGCCACGACGGTAGAATCGAGGTGTCCGGAACGAACAACCCATCGAATTGTTGGGTTCATCCAGAATCAGGACGTTGGGTTCATCGAGCAAAATGAGAAGAAGCTGCAGACGTCGTTTCTGGCCACCTGACAAGTCCTTAACAGGAGTAGATAGCTGCGCTGAGGTGAAGCCAAGACGCTCCAACAACTGCCCGGGGGTCATTTCTTTCCCGCCGGTTACATAGGTGGTGCGTTTGCGGCCAATGACATCCGAGACCCGGTCATTTTCGATGTCTTTTAGCTCATCGAGCTGCTGAGTAAGGGTGGCTACCTTAACGGTTTTACCGTGCTTAACTCTGCCGGTGCTGGGCTGGACGGAGCCCGTGACCAGACCCAGGAGCGTTGACTTACCGGCACCGTTGACGCCCATAATACCGGTGCGTTCACCGGGGGCTATGCGCCAGGTAATTTTCTTGAGCACCTCTTTGAAAGAACCTGGGCGCTGGGCATCCGGGTAGCTGACTGAGACATCTTCGATATCAACGACGTCCTTACCCAAGCGTGAAACCGCCATTTGTGATAGTTCAACCTTGTTGCGCACCGGGGGAACATCAGCAATTAGACTATTAGCGGCATCAATGCGGAACTTAGGCTTGGATGTACGGGCGGGTGCGCCACGGCGTAGCCAGGCCAGTTCCTTACGCATGAGATTCTGACGCTTAGCTTCAATGGTTGCTGCTTGACGGTCACGCTCAACACGCTGCAGGATGTAGGCGGCGTAGCCTCCCTCAAAGGGTTCAACAATGCCGTCGTGTACTTCCCAGGTCGCGGTGCAGATTTCATCGAGGAACCAGCGGTCGTGGGTCACGGTGAGCAAGCCGCCAGCGTTTTTGGGCCAGCGGTTCTTCAAATGCTGGGCAAGCCAGGTGATAGCTTCAACATCAAGGTGGTTGGTGGGTTCATCAAGCATGAGAACATCCCACTCGCCAGCTAGCAAGGCGGCCAGAGCTACTCTGCGGCGCTGGCCGCCGGAGAGCGAACCAATAGGGGCGTTCCAGTTGAGGTCTGAGACCAGGCCCGCGATCACGTCGCGCACTTTGGCGTCGGAGGCCCACTCGTATTCGGGGGTATCGCCCACAATCGTTTGACCCACGGTGAGGTCATCATTGAGGACGTCCGCTTGGTCTAGGTAGCCGATACGGGTCCCTGAACGAACAGTCACCTTTCCTGAGTCAGGCTCGAGCCTCCCCCCTAAAAGTGAGAGCAGGGTTGATTTGCCGTCTCCATTGCGACCTACGATGCCGATACGGTCACCTTCGTTAAGTCCAACGGTTACACCCTCAAAAACAGTACGGGTGGGGAATTCGATGTGCAGCTCTTCGCCGCCTAATAAATGTGCCACCTCTCTAGGCTACAGGCACCCGGTGGTTCTGCTCTAGAAAAGTATGTATCTGCAGACAGAGACCGTTCTTACGAGTGGTGAAGATGTGGGGTGCCCTACTTCCTCGGCAGGTAAAATAATGGCGGGTAAGGCACAGCCCCACCTAACGGGACCATAATGAGCGGAGCGCCATGTCAGATTTTAATGTTTCAACCCTTTTACACAGGTTTGGGTACAAAAAATCCTCTGATTCTGTGGTGCCGCTTGTAAAAAAACAAGTTCTTTTTATCTGTACCGGAAATATAGCTCGTAGCGCGTCTGCGCAATATATCTCCCGCTCTAAAATTTCACCGGATGCGCAGTGGACCTTTGACAGTGCTGGGACTGGTGCTGTGGTGGGCTCCGGTGTGGCCCCTCATATTGATAGAGAACTAGATGTTCGTGGCGTTGAATGTGGTGCTCACCGGGCCAAACAGGTAACAGAAAGAATGATCGCTGAGTCTGCCTTAGTCCTGGTGATGGAGAAGGAGCATCTTCGCTGGTTGGTCCAGGAGTGGCCGCAGTATCGCTCAAAAATTCACCTATTGGGGCAAATGGCACGGCTGAGGAAGCATGCTGGACGGCGCGTTGATCCGGTCGCCTTCATGCAGCAGCGCGTTGAAGAGCCTTTAGCAGCCGATGAAATAGCTGACCCTTACCTCAGAGGTAAACCTGCTGCCCAGAAGGCTGTTCAGGAAGTTGAGAACGCACTTGATGTCATCATTCCCTGGCTGGGGTATTAAACTTTTGCGTGCGTTATAGCTCACTGTATTTCGTATCAGGGCATGACTTTGATACTATTTTGACTGTCTGTTCTCAAGGAGTTTTACGTGAGTTCACCTCCAGAGCCAGTCAGTGATCCGCCATGGTGTAATTGGCAACACAGCGGCCTTTGGAGCCGTTATTCAAGGTTCGAGTCCTTGTGGCGGAGCTAGTCACCACGTTAAGCGTTGGGATAACCACCGGTGACGATTCCCATATCACTCGAGGAGTCCACACATTGTGAGCACTGCAGTAGCGAAAGCACCGTCAGCCGTCATCGTTCTAGCAGCAGGTGCTGGAACCCGTATGAAGTCAGAGACTCCCAAGGTGATGCACCCTATTGGTGGGCGTTCCATGGTTGAGCACGCGATAGCAGCTGCTCAGGACCTTCATCCCCAGCGTCTAGCTGTTGTGGTGCGTCACCAGCGTGACAAGGTAGCAGCCCACGTTACTGCCTTTGACCCTTCTGTCACCATTGTGGATCAGGATGACGTTCCTGGCACCGGTCGTGCAGTTGAAGTGGGTCTGCTGGGTCTTGACGAGAGTGCCACCGTTAAGGGAACCGTTGTCGTCACCTATGGCGATGTTCCTCTACTCCGCTCAGAAACACTTAAAGAACTCATCGCGGTTCATGAGCTTGATGGTAACGCGGTCACAGTTCTTACCACTAATATTGCTGATCCCGGTGCATACGGCCGCATCATCCGCAACGCTACTGGTGAAGTAACCGCCATCGTTGAGGCCAAGGACGCAACTGATGAACAGCTAGCTATCACTGAAATCAACTCGGGTATCTACGCCTTTGATGCTGCTGTTCTCCGCGATTCGCTCAAGCAGGTGACCACCGATAATTCCCAGGGTGAAAAGTACATCACCGATGTCTTGGAGATTGCTCGCAACGCAGGTCACCGCACCAGTGCACTGGCGATTGAAGACCGTTGGGAAGTTGAAGGCGCTAACGACCGCGTACAGCTGGCCCAGCTGGGCCGTAAGCTCAATGACCGTCTGCTGGAGATGCATATGCGCAACGGCGTGACCATCGTTGACCCGGCAACCACCTGGGTTGATGTCACCGTCACCATCGAAAACGATGTCACCGTGCTACCTGGCGTCCAGTTGCAGGGAACCACCAGCATTGCCACTGGCTCCACGGTTGGCCCTGATTCCACTCTTAAAAACATCACCATTGGTGCTGGCGTTATTATCGAACGTACCCACGGTTCTGAGTCAGTGATTGATGACGGCGCTACCGTTGGCCCTTTCGCCTACCTGCGTCCCGGCACCCATCTGCACGAAGACGGCAAGATTGGCACCTTTGTAGAGACCAAGAATGCTGAAATCGGTAAGGGCTCTAAGGTGCCTCACCTGTCTTACGCGGGGGATGTCACCATCGGTGAGAACTCCAACATTGGCGCGGCGTCCATCTTCGTTAACTACGATGGTGTCAACAAGCACCGCTCCACCGTAGGTAATAACGTGCGCATGGGCTCCGATAACATGTACGTCGCTCCTGTCACTATCGGTGATGGGGCGTATTCTGGAGCTGGGACCGTTATTCGCCAGGACGTCCCCGCTGGCGCCCTTGCAATCAACGAAGCCCCCCAACGCAACATTGAAGGCTGGGTTACCAAAAACCGAGCGGGTACTGAGGCTGCAGCTGCAGCCGAGGCAGCAACCTCTGAGGAGAACAAGTAATGACGGAGATTACTAATCCGGGCGAAAAGAAGATGGCCTTGCTGAGTGGTAGCGCCCACCCAGAACTTGCACAGCAGATTGCAGCTGAGCTGGGCAACGAAGTTCTACCTAGCTCCTCTTACGTTTTTGCCAACGGGGAACGCTATGTGCGCTTTGAAGAATCAGTGCGCGGTGCAGATGCTTTTGTGATTCAGGCGCATCCTGCTCCCATCAATGAGTGGCTGATGGAACAGCTCATCATGATTGACTCCCTCAAGCGTGCATCGGCTCGTTCCATTACCGTGGTTTCGCCCTTCTACCCCTATGCCCGTCAGGACAAGAAGCACAAGGGCCGTGAGCCTATCTCTGCTCGTCTCATCTCGGATCTCTACAAGACTGCCGGTGCTGACCGTCTGATGAGCGTTGACCTGCACACTGCTCAGATTCAGGGCTTCTTTGACGGTCCTGTGGACCACCTGATGGCGATCCCCCTACTGGCAGAGTACGTAGCAAGCAAGGTTGATACCAAGAACGTCACCGTTGTTTCACCCGATACCGGCCGCGTGCGCGTTGCTGAAGAGTGGGCAGAGCTTCTGGGCGGAGCGCCTCTTGCCTTTGTCCACAAGACCCGCGATATTAATGTCCCCAACCAGGCTATCTCAAAGACCGTGGTGGGCGATATTGAAGGCCGTACCTGCGTGCTCATCGATGACATGATCGATACCGGCGGTACCATTGCTGGCGCGGTGAAGGTGCTCAAGGATAACGGTGCAAAAGACGTCATTATCGCAGCTACCCATGCTGTCTTCTCACACCCTGCCGCTGAGCGTCTGGGCTCCTGCGGCGCCAGTGAGGTGGTAGTGACTAACACCCTGCCGCTACGCGATGACCAGAAGTTCGAGAACCTGACAGTTCTATCGATTGCCCCTCTCTTGGGCCGGGCTATCAAGGAAGTCTTTGATGAAGGCTCCGTCACCAGCCTGTTTGAAGGCAAGGCCCACTAGCTACCATCACCTATGATCGTGCGGTTCCAGCTCAGTAGCTGGTGCCGCACGTTTTCATATTCTGACTTGTCTCGGAGTAGTTGCCGAGTCACTACAAAAGGAGTCTGATCATGAGAGTAGGTATGTTGTCTTCTTGGGATATGGAAGATCCATCCTCATGGTCTGGGGTAGTTTTGCCTGCTTGCCAAAGTCTTGCTGAAAAAGTTGAATTAGTACCTTTACAGGTGCCAAAAATGCGTGATTCTATGGTGGATCGTCTTCTTACACGGTTGCTCGGTCTCCTGAAGATTACCTACCTACCAGGTGATTCTTTCGCCACCTCCTTCCGCAAGGCACGGGCTGTGAGAAAGTTGCTGAATCAGCATCAAGTAGATGTAGTGGTATCGTTCGCAGCTGCCAAAGAGTCCTTGGGTGTGCCTGCCCATATTCCTCTAGTTCAGGTAACTGATTCGTCTTTTAAAGCCATAGTTAAGGCGTATTTTAAGCACGACCGAGTATCCCGCCTAACCCTGTTTCAAGGTGTAATGTTGGATCGTTGGGTAGCGCGTAGAAGTGATTATTTCTGTGTAGCCAGTGAATGGTCTGCCCAACAACTGATCAATGATAACGGGGTGAACCCAGCAGCTATTCGCGTGCTTCCTTTCGGTCCGGGAACTCCACCTGTATCTGGTCCTTTAGGCTCTACATCTACTGACCTAGGTATTGCTGTTCTCTTTATTGCATCTAACTGGGCCCGCAAAGGTGGGGAGCGGGCTCTGAAGAGCTTTAGAAAAGCCCGTCTTGTGCGTCCTGAACTCACGCTCACAGTGGTGGGGGCACCACCTCCTGTCACTGAAACAGACGGAGTGACGTTTTTACCGCGCCAAACCCGTGAAGAATTATCTCGCTTGTATCGTTCCCACCACCTCTTATTAGAACCAACCGAGGCAAGCGCAGGTGGAGTGGTTGTGACTGATGCTCTCAACCACGGGTTGCCCGTACTTTCTACCCTGGTTGGTGGCATCCCCACCCTGGTTCGCCAGGGTGAAACTGGTTGGCTAGTATCGCAGGACAACGCCGTTAAAGAAATGGCAGAGCTGTTGGTAACTCTGACACCGGCTGAACTGACCCGAGTTTCAGCAGCGGCGGAGCAGGACGCTTCCCAACGTTTGACCTGGGAGAACTGGTCACAAGGAATGCTAGAAGTCTGTGAAAAATTGGCTGCTTAGTGATTCTAAACCTGGCTGAGAATATGGAGTCTGAACCCAAAACGTCGCCGCTACCACGGCAGATGATGTTGGTATCCGCCCCGCAACATGATTCGATAGGGGAGTGGAGAGTATGCGAAGAAGAGGAGGCCCTGTGCCATTACTTTCGGTCATTATCCCTTTTTATGGGGACCCCACCGATACCCTAGCGCTACTTGCAGAACTTGAATCTCAGGGAATCCCAGATTCCGTTGAAATTATCGTGTCAGATGATTGCTCACCCATCTCCTTCCCATCACATCAAGGTGTTAAGGTAGTGCGCCGTAGCTCAAACGGTGGTTTTGGGTCCAACGTCAACACCGCTGTTGCTGTTGCTAGGGGAGAGTGGGTGTTGATTCTCAACAGCGATTTGACCCCACCAGAAAACTTCTTAGTACGCATGATCCAGGCAGCCCAAGAGGAAGGGACAGCCCTGCTGAGCCCTCACATTGTAGACCACCGGGGTGAAAGTCAGTGGGTAGGGAGGAAATTCCCCCTCACTCGCCATCACATATGGGAGTGGTTTACTCCGGTGGCGCGATTCCGCTCAACCGTATTCTGGCACGCGATGGTGGGGCACGATGTAACCTGTGTCAGCGGCAAGCGAGCTGAGCCCGATTGGCTGATGGGAGCCTGCATGATGCTCCGTCGTCAGGACTTCAACGCTGTAGGCGGCATGGATGAGCGATTCTTTATGAATAGCGAAGAAATTGACTTGCAACGGCGGTTGGCGGAACGGGGCACGAAGAGAGTCTTTCGCGGAGATATCGTAGTGGAGCACCTGGGTGGAGGCTCATCGGGGGCGTCCGCTCAACGTCGTCAGTGGGTATTGGACTCTCGTTTTATCTACAACGCTAAATGGGGTGAAGGGCAACACCTGGCGTTAGCCCTTAGAATGACGAGCTATGCAAACTTTTTCTTTAACATGATCCGAGTCATCCGCAATAAAGCGGTGACCCCGCGCGCTGGTCTGCGCGAGGAGCTGGCCTTCATCAAGAGAGCAGAGCACAAAAAATAATGTCAAAAAAACTGCTGATTATCAGCCCTGCCTTTCACGGCTACTGTCACTCTATTGCCGATGGTTTCAGGGGCTTAGGTTACGAGGTCACTGTTCATTGCTATGATGCCTTTGACACGGTGAAAGATAAGGTAAGAAATAAGGCGCTCTACGAGTTGCCCTCAAAGCTTGGATTTGACGGGCAGAAAGCTGCAGAAAAAGCAGCGACATCTAAAGCGCTTGAAGTCATAGAGCAGGTTAAACCCGATAAGCTGATCGTCATTAAGGCTGATACTCTGGGCGACAACTTTTGGCAGGCTGTTTCGGATCGAAAAGTCCCCTACTTGCTGTGGCTCTACGATGACTTGAAACGTCACCGCTACACCTTTGAGTTCCTACGCAGCCTTCCAGCTGTGGTCAGCTACGCGCGGTCTGAGGCAGAAAGTTTTGCTGCTGAGGGAATCAACGCTCACTTCGTAGCTAATGGATACGACCCCAAGCTGGCAGCTTTTCCGACAACCCGCGTCCCTGAAATTGTGTTTGTTGGATCCCGCTACGAAAATCGGGAAACTATACTCCTCGCTTTGAAGGACGCTGGTCTGTCGGTGCGTGCCTACGGCCGAGGCTGGTCACATCATCCCTTTGACCGCCTAAGAACGTGGGAACTTAAGCGCCCTAATCTCCCGGCTGAGCGTGATATTCCCTTGCACGAAGCCTACCGGGTACAGGCAGCTGCTGCTGCATCTTTGAATGTACATGGGTTACAGGCGGGTCTTGCCATGCGCACTTTCGAGGTGCCCGGTATGAATGGTCTTCAACTGATTGATCGCCCCGATGTTGCTGAGTTCTATGAGATTGGCAAGGAAGTCCTGCTCTATCAGAGCACAGAAGAATTGATTGAGCTGTGCCAGCATATTATTGCCGATCCCAGGTGGAGCGATTCCATCCGTGCCGCCGGTCTCAAACGTAGCCAGGCTGAGCACACCTTCTTCCACCGAGCACAGAGCATGGATGCGCTATGGGTCTAAAATACCCCACCGATCTTGAAGCATGGGGCAAATGGCAAGCAAACTCTAAACCAGAACGCAGAGTAAAAGACTTTGTTCAGGTTTGCTTGAGGTTAGTACCCGGAAAAAACAGTGGGGTTGCCCAAGAAGCGGCTGAACCTCAAGCCGGAATTCTGCACCTTCGCGGCTCGTCTCCACGCCTGCTGGTTGTAATGGACTCTACTTCACCTACATCTTTAAGCTCTCTGGTGCGCCCTCTGCAGTTTCTCGGCGATGGAGACATCGCGGTGTGGGCTCCGCAGGATGTCTCGGCTCAACTACCTGGTCAAAGTGATAAATGGCGCTGTGAACCGGCTAGCGAGATGGATCTTTGCGCACTCACAGAAGTGGTGACCGTGATGGCTCTCGGGCACTACATGGGATTTGGGGGTGCAGCATACCGGCTGACCCAGCGCACCGGCGCCCGGTTCGTGACCGTTCAGCATGGTCTGCACACTCCTTACGCCCCACCTTTGGCTCCAGGCACTCACCTCTTAGCTTTCAGCGAGGCTGATGCTCATTTCTGGATATCGGACCGAACTGATGTTACCTATGATGTGGTGGGTTCTCAGCTCTTCTGGGATGCAGCGCAGAAGCCCAAGGTAGATATAACGGAGCTGGGGGAGCCGGTAGTCTTCCTGGGTCAAATGCACGGTGCAGAGTTGCCGCGCGCCTCCTTTGTGCGGGCCACCCTTAAGTTCGTTAAAAAACACAGGGCAGTCTATCGACCGCACCCTCAGGAGAAAGATAAACTATCAAGAGTAGTTCATGCCCTCATGAAAAAGATAGGTGTGACGATTGATGAATCTCAACAGCCTTTGAACCAGGTGAATAACCCTGTTGTTGCTATCTTTTCAACAGGCATCATTGAAGCGGCTATTCGCGGCGTGCCCTCCTGGGCTTATCACCCTGACCCCCCGGAGTGGCTCACGGAGTTTTGGGAACGTTATGGCATGAGTCAATGGGGAGATTCTCCGACACCGTCTCCTTCGCTTCCGCACATAGAACCGGCCCGATCAATCGCTACTATCATCACTCAACAATTGGAGAAGTAAAGATGCGTGTGTTGTGTGTTATTCCGGTTCGCGGCGGTTCTAAAGGCATTCCTCGCAAAAATATCAAGCCGATTGCGGGCAAGCCGCTGGTAGCCTGGACTATTGAGCAGGCTTTAGCCGCTCAGACCGCTCTCGCGGGTGAACACACGGTTGATGTGCTGGTTTCAACCGATGACGCTGAGATAGCAGAGGTAGCTCGCGCACACGGCGCCCAGGTACCTTTCATGCGCCCCACCCACCTGGCAGAAGACACCACTGCCACCGAGCCTGTGGTTGAACACGCCATCGAGTTTTACACAGCCGCGGGTCAGCGTCCGGACGCAGTAATGCTCTTGCAAGCAACCAGCCCGGTGCGCCTGCCGGGAACCCTAGAACGCGCTATCCGTCAGTTTTCTGTCTCGGGCTCAGACTCTATGGTGGGCGTTATTCCTATTGGTCCTTTCATCTGGACTGCTACCGAACCGCCCACCGCCCAGTATGAGGTCATGGCCCGCCCCCGCCGCCAAGAACTGACCCGTGAGACCTTTCGCTACCGTGAAAACGGGTCTATGTACATCACTAAAACCGAGCTCTACGAGACCCTACATAACCGTTTAGGCGGAGCAATTGAGCTGTTTATGCTTGATGAGGTAGAGGGTGTGGACATTGACGCCATGATTGACTTCACCGTAGCTGAACATCAACTTAAACAGACTTTCTCAACAGAAGAAAACGAAGGTTAACCCCGATGATTATCGAACGTAATATCACCCCCTACATCGTTTTCTCTGAGGATCCGGTATTAACCGCTCTGCAGAAGATTTCTGCCAATCAGCAGCGCATTATCTTCCTGGTCAATGAGTCTGGCTACCTGCAAGGTGCCCTATCTGATGGGGATTTCCGCCGCTGGCTCATCGCTAACCCGGCTGCCAGCCTAGAAACTTCAACCTTTGAGGTCGCCAACCTCACCCCCAAAACCGCTCCCTTCGGGGCATCCCCTGCAGAGCTCCAGAGTGAGTTTGCCCAGGGAATTTCCCTGCTACCTCTGGTCGATGAGCGTGGCCACTTGGTAGCTATTGCCGTGGACGAGCAGAACGTTCTGCGCATTGGACGAACCGAAATCTCTGAGGACTCACCCGCTTTCATTATTGCCGAGATCGGCAATAACCATCAGGGTGACGTTGACTTTGCCAAGCGCCTGGTTGACCTGGCCGTTGAAACCGGCGCTGATGCCGTGAAGTTCCAGCTACGAGATATGGACGCTCTCTACCGCCAGGCTGGCTCAAAAAGCGCTGGCGAGGACCTGGGCGTGCAGTACACCCTTGATCTGCTGCGTCGCTTCTCATTTAATGTTGATCAAATGTTTGAGGTCTTTGACCACGTCAAGCAACACGATATGGACATCATGTGCACCCCTTGGGACGCTCCCTCGGTACAGGCACTGGTGGACTACGGTGTGCAGGGCCTGAAGGTAGCATCTGCTGACCTCACCAATCACGAACTTTTGCGGGATATGGCTTCTCGTGGTCTGCCCATGCTGGTTTCAACCGGTATGAGCCGTGAGGAAGAAATCCGCGAATCGGTCAACCTGTTGCGTTCAGCTGGTGCTTCCTACGCCCTGCTCCAGTGCCAGTCCACTTACCCGGCGCCCTTCAAAGATGTCAACCTGGCCTACATGGATCGCTTGGCTGAAATTGGTCAGTCACTAGTGGGTTACTCCGGCCACGAACGCGGCTACCACGTTCCCATTGCGGCTGTTGCCCGCGGCGCAAAAATCATTGAAAAGCACTTCACCACCGATAAAACCCTGGAAGGCAACGATCACACTGTCTCGTTACTACCTGAAGAGTTCAAGGCTATGGTGACCCAGATTCGTGAAGTTGAAGAGTCCATTGGCACCGCAGCACCACGCGAGGTTTCTACCGGTGAGCTGATGAACCGCGTCAACCTGGCCAAATCGCTGGTAGCTACCCGCACCATCGCTCAGGGCGAGGTGGTCTCAGAAGCCGATGTTGAGGTTAAATCACCCGGCCGCGGTCTGCAGCCCAACTACCTGCCTCAGCTGGTGGGCCGCACCATGCAGCGTGAGGTTGAGGTTGGTAGCTTCTTCTTCGAAGGAGATCTTAAAGATGATCTGGTTACCCGCCGAGATTTCAAGTTCGACCGTCCTTGGGGTCTGCCGGTTCGTTACCATGACTACAAGCCTCTGATTGAGGACGCCAAGCCTGACTTCTTGGAATTCCATTTCAGCTACAAGGACCTCGAAATCAATATCGATGATGTCTTTGACCGCAAGTTGGGCATGTCCTTCACCACCCACCTGCCCGACCTCTTCGCAGGTGACTTCTTGGTAGACCTGGCATCCCGTGACCAAGATATCTGGGAACGCTCAATAGCTGAAGTTCAGCGCACTATCGACATCACCCGCGATCTGACCCGCTACTTCACCCTGGATAATGACCCCATTATGGTGGTCACTATGGGCGGCTTCACCAAGGACGGCCACATCGCACCGGCAGCCCGCGTTGATAAGTATGAGCGCATCGGTGAAGCGCTGAAGCACCTTAATACCTCAGGTGTGCGTCTTTCGGCTCAGACCCTGCCCCCTTACCCCTGGCTCATGGGTGGGCAACAGTTCCACAACCTCTTCCTTGACCCTAAAGACACCGCTGACTTCTCAGACACCTACGACACCGAGCTCTGCTTGGATATCTCCCACACCATGCTGGCCGCTAACTTCCTTAAGATGCCGCTGAGTGAAGCTGTTGAGCTTCTAGCGCCGCGCTCTAACCACCTGCACCTAGTGGACGGCGTTGGTGTGGACGGCGAAGGCGTACAGGTCGGTGAAGGTGACGTGGACTGGGCAGCCCTGGGCAAGCAACTGCGAGAACTCAACCCCACCGCTTCCTTTATTCCCGAAATCTGGCAGGGGCACGTTAACAACGGTGAGGGATTCTTCACCGCACTAGATCGGTTGGAAAAGTGGCTGTAAGCCATTCTTTACCGGTGGCGCTCCACTGTGTACCGGTCCCAGGCTTTGGTGGCGTAGCTCGGCATATCAGCGATATCGCTGAAACCGGGCTACCCGGTTACCGCCTGGTGGTGCTCTGCCCGCCAGGTGCACTTTCTGCTCGGCTTAAAGAACTAGGTGCTGAGGTGCTGGAAGCAAACTTTGGCACAGACGCTGGGCTCAGGGTGTCTTTACGCACCCTCACCAGCATCATCGAAAACCTACAGCCGGCTATCGTTCATAGTCACCTAGCCTACGCCGATGTAGTGGCAGCTATCGCGGTCAACCGGCTCAAAGCGCGCAGGGTGTTGCACCGCTCCGCCCATCTCCCACAGCTCTTTACCACCGAGCACGGCATCGCCGGAGACGACACCGTGTACCACGGCTCATCCTGGCGCTCACGTCTCATGCAGACGGTCCACCGGGCCCGGCTCTGGGGCACAGATGGGGCACTCGCTGTTTCACAGTCCACCGCTGATCAGATGAGGCGTCAATGGGGCGCTCGCAAGGTGGGCGTGCTGACTAACGGTATTGACCTTTTGGGTATAACTCAGGCAGTTGCGTCGCAGCGAGTTGTCCCTGATTCCCACCAGTTGAGGGTGCTTTCGCTCTCCCGTTTAGCTCCTGAAAAAGGGCTGGATGTTCTGATTGATGCCTTTGCTCTGCTGCAGCAACAGGTACCGGGTGCATCTTTAGAGATAGCGGGTGAAGGTGAGCTTTTACCCCAACTTCAGCAGCAGATTAAAAAGCTCGGACTTGAAGAGTCGGTGAGTTTCCCCGGTTTTGTTGATTCTCTAGCTGCTATGGGCCGCTCTGATGTTTTGGTTCAGCTTTCGGTGTGGGAGAACTGCTCCTACACCCTGCTGGATGCCAAGGCCGCTGGTCTAAAGGTGGTAGCAACAGCGGTTGGCGGTAACCCTGAAATTCTCTCGGGTGCAGAGATGGTTCCATCACTGAGGCAGATGAACCGCGATGTAGCTGCAGCGCTGGTTGTCAAGAAGGTACGAGAGGCACAAGATCTACCTAACACAACCTTCGAATGGGCTACTACGGAACAGATGGCCAGCCACTTGGCTGATTACTACGGGGAGGGGGCAAGATGTCTATCATCGGAATAAGCGATGAAGGAAAACTGACCCTGAGGCAGAAAACTATGGGGCAGCAGGTCAAAGATTGGGGCCAGCGCGCCAAGGTTGAGGTCTCCCAGGTTCGTATTCCTGAGTTTCTGCTTTTCGCGTCCCTGATTTACGGGCAACCTGTACCGGGTGTGGGCCTACCCTTTAACCAACTCATGGTCTTTATCATTGTGCTTTACGCAATGACCCACAAACCGCTTTTCTCATTAGGTAAATGGTCCCGTCTCTTTATTCTGTTCGGCGCTATATTGAGCTATATTGCCATGGTCTCCGCGTTCGCTGACCCCAGCGATTACGCAGCGGACTGGACGAGGCGGTGGCTGCGCCTTGCTGCAACAACCCTTCTGATTTACGTTATAGCGGTGGGCCAAATTCACCTGCGGTCAGCGATTTTAGGCTACTCTGCAGCGCTGGTCGTTAACGCGGCGCTCTTCTTTGCAGGGATAGCCCCTGACACCTACGGCGGTTATCTGACAGGTTATCTGGGCGATAAGAACTATGCTGGTCTGGTTCATGTTCTCTTCGGGTTGCTGATTATGACGGCTTTTACTAAACGGTGGCAGCAGGTCACGGTTTTCTTGATTTCCTGCGGTCTGTTATGGACCACAGGTTCCCGTACGTCCTTAGGTGCATTGGTTTTTGCATATCTTTGGATTCTTATTGCTCCTCGTCTGGTGCCACTTGCTAAGGTGGCTCTGATGGGCGCTTTCTGGTGGCTCCTTGGCTTTTTAACGGAAGATTACTCCCAGGCAGAAGTTTTTGGCGATCGAGCGGGAACCGACGAACTACGGTCACGTATTGATGCTATGTCATGGGCCAAGGTGCAGGATACCGGATTCTTCGGTCGGGGACTGGGCGAGGCGTATGTCTACGATGTGGCTGATGAACGTACCTGGTTCTTTCACAACTCCTACTGGTCAGCTTTCGTTGAAGGCGGTTGGCCTTGGGCTATAGCTCTGGTTGCTATTACCCTTTTTGTTGCTGTGCGCCCCCTGAGCAAGAACCCGGGCTGGAATAAATACCAAGTTATTGCACAGGGCCTAGGTATTGCGTCGTTGGTATGTGCCCTGCGCTTGGGCGAGGTCTTCTATACACTTCCTTGGGCTATCGTAATGGGCTACGTCTTGCGTGCTTGGGTGATTAGTCTACCGAGCAATGAAAAGGTTCCCCTGTTCGGGTACGACAAAGAGATAGTGGATGTTAAACGATGAGTAGTCCATTGCAGGCCTCGGTTATTATCTGCGTCAAAAATGGTCAGGATTTCTTGAGGAGACAGCTCGATGCTGTGACAGCCCAAGTCACAAACCCTAGAATCAGCTATGAGATTATTGTGGTTGATAACGGGTCAACTGACGGAACCCTGCAGGTGATTCAAGAGTGGCTAAAGACAGTTAGAGCGAACGGTCTCGTCAAAACTTTCTCTCAGCCTCATCTAAAGGGGATTCCCACTGTAAGAAACTTCGCAGCGCAACAGGCTGAAGGGAATCTCTTGCTTTTTTGTGATGCTGATGATGAGGTGTCAGATTCTTGGGTTCAAGCCTATATTGACAGACTAAACGGGCAAGAAGCACTTGCTGGTGGTTTGATAGAAGCTTATGATTCTGCAGGGGCAGCTCATCCGGGCCTTTTCCCTCACAGTCTTATACAGACGACATATTTACCGCATGTTGGTAACTGCAATTGTGCAGTAAGTCGATCTATCTTTTTCGCTGTGGGTGGCTATGACCAATCATTACCTACCTATGGTTTTGAAGACGTTGATTTCTCATGGCGGGTGCAAGAGGCCGGTTTCCCCATTATCTTCGTTGAAGAAGCCCGTATACGGTTTCAAATGAGCGGTTCTACTGCGTCCTTTAGAAAGAAATTCCTTTTGGGAAAGGGGAGGGTCCTGATGGCCCGTCGGTACCCTAGCTATGATTCTGAAACCTATAGTGTCGGTTATTGCACCAAAAAAATCATCAGAGTTGCTTCTGAAATTATCCACAAATTTCGTAAAGAAAGAACCTTTAACCGGCGTGAGCTATCAGTTCTAGTAGCGAGCTTCGGTAATCTATACGGTGCTCTTTTCTATTCAGGCAAGAACAGACAACCCGCCCGTGAACTTCTACCACTTTCTGAGGTATAGCTGTGGATATTGTTATTGCTACAAACAATGGTGATATGGGGGGCGGCGAGGTCATGCTACTCAACATCGCCAGAGCGCTCCGTACTCTGGGCCATAAAGTGACCGTTGTTGGCCCCGCCCAACCCGATGAGCTACTTGACGCTGCACGAGATGAAGGCTTTACCACCCTTGCCTTACCGGCAACAGACCGCAAGACTTACATGGCTCAGTTACGAGCATGGCGCGCTCGTAACCGTAATGCTTTGCTGTGGTGTAATGGACTGGTGCCTTCACTTGCCACGGCGGGCGATAAAAACCGAATTGTTCACCTCCACCAGCTCCCCGCCGGTTCCCAAAAGGTAGCTTACCGGTTGGCAAAAAAAGGAGCCCGCGCCGTCCTAGTACCCAGTCACTTCATGGCGTCTCACATTAAAAATGCAACCGTTCTAGAAAACTGGGTTACGGGAGCATCCCAGCCACTAGCGAGGGCGGTACCTGCTTCACGGATTCGAGTGGGCTTTCTAGGGCGTCCCTCTTTGATCAAAGGGACTCACACCTTGAGTGTTGCCCTTACTTCCCTTAACTCAGCAGGCGGCTATACCTATCAGCTTGTCATCGGAGGGACCGCTAAATTTGTTGACAGTACTAGCCAGGATCAAGTTAAGCAATCCCTGGAAGAGCTTGGCAATCACGTAGAGCTATTGGGATGGGTTACCCCAGAGGAGCTTTTCGCTCAGACCGATGTGCTGGTTGTTCCATCTGAGGTTGAAGAATCTTTTGGGCTGGTGGCTGCAGAGGCTATGAGCGCCCGTCAACCCCTGATTATCTCTAATGCAGGTGCTTTGCCAGAGGTCTTGGGCGAGGGCTACCCCTGGATTTTCCGTCAAGCAGATAGTGATCATCTTGCTGCTGTGCTGGGTTCTATAACAGAGCAGCTGATCACCGGTGATGAGAAGCTAGAGGAGATTCTCTCCCAGAATTACTGGCGTTGGCAAGAGAACTATTCACCTGATGCTGGCAAAGAACGCATTAGGCGCCTACTGCAAGATTTTGAAGGGTAACCCCTCCATGAGCACATATTCAGCTGCCGTCATTATTCCTACACGTGGCGGAGCCTCAAAACTTCACTACCCTCTGGACGCTCTTGAACAGCAAACAGAGAAAGACTTTCAGGTCATCGTTGTGATTGATGGCGATATCGATGATTCAGCTTCGGTAGTGCAAAGATACATCGAGCGTTCTACCCTGAATCTCTCTATAATTGTCTTTGATGAAAACCGGGGTCGAGTTGCAGCTCTAAACGCTGGTCACAACGATGCTGATGCTGATGTGCTGATTCGCTGTGATGATGACTTGCAACCAGCACCCGACTACATAGCGCAACACCTTTCACACCACCGTGGAGAGAAGGAGGTCGGTGTCATTGGTATCTATAAGAATGTACTGCCCGACACGCCCTACGCCAGGTTTTATGGACGATACCGCGATGAAAAGTTTAGGCAAGATGCTTATTCGTGCCCCTCAACCCGCCAGTGGATGTACTGGGCTGGGAACGTCTCTATGTCCCGCAACCTCTTCCAACAGCTAGGAGGTTATGATGAACGCTACCGTCTATACGGATGGGAAGACGTTGATATGGGGTATCGGCTCTACCAGGCAGGCGCAAAAATTGTGATCGATCCCCATCTAGCTACCCATCATTATGTGGCGGCAACAACTACTGCTAGCCGAGCTAAGCGAGCTCTTTACTCAGGGGCTGCGCGGAACATCTTTGTCGACCAGCATGGGAGCACTGCTCTGGGATCACCCAAACCTACGGGGGTATGGGGGCTGGCTGTAAGGTCAATTGCTAAACTTTCCACGGAAACTAATGTAAAGTATGTGGGAAATGCCATTGATACCGTTGCTGATAAGATCCCTCCGCGATTGGCTGAAAAACTGATTTCCTTGATTGTTGAGTCAGCTAGTTATGCAGGGATTACCCACCCTCAACGCGCACAGAAGAACTTCTAACCGAATGACTTTGCTCTCTATACGTTCTCGCACCACCACAGGTGACGGCCAGACAGCTGGCACAGTCCCTCTTGCTATAGCTCATGATTATCTCACCCAACGCGGTGGAGCTGAACGAGTGGTCCTTGCCCTTCACAAGGCTTTCCCCGACGCCCCCATTTACACAACCCTCTACAATCCAGAGAATACTTACCCAGAGTTTAAAGACTGTCAGATTATTACGTCACCTCTGAATCACTTTAAAATCTTCCGCAAAGACCACCGCCTTGCACTCCCTCTTTTACCATTCTTTTCCAGCCGTTTGAAGGTTGATGCCCACAGAGTCGTAGTATCAACTACAGGTTGGGCTCACGGGTTCGACGTTCCTCAGGACGCTTTGGTCTACTGCCACTCACCGGCGCGATGGATCTACCTTACCGATCAATATTTAGGTAACCGCCTCAACAAGGGTCTAGCCAGAATCTTTAAGACGATGAGACCCTTTCTGCGCAGGTGGGACCGGGCAGCTGCTATGAGACTGCCTAATTACGTGGCGAACTCAAGCACCATTCAGCAACGAATCTTTGATGTCTATGGCAAAAGAGCTGATATTATCTTTCCTCCCCACTCGGTGCAGGATGGGCAGCAACAAGAGCCGATTGCCGGTCTCGAGGATTTCATGGAGCGCGGCTATTTCATGATTGTTTCGCGGCTACTTCCTTACAAAAACGTCCAGTATGCAGTAGAGGCTTTTTCAGGTCTTGACCACCAGCTATTAGTGGTGGGGGCCGGTCCTATGCTGGATGAGCTCAAATCAATGAGCACCCCAAATGTTGCTTTCGTATCCAATATTTCTGACGCTCAAATGCGCTGCGCCTATGCGGGTTCTACAGCCTTACTGGCTGTGTCCCACGAAGATTTTGGTATTACCCCTCTTGAAGGTGGAGCTTTCGGCAAACCAACCATCGCACTACAAGCTGGGGGTTTTCTCGATACTATTTCTGAAGGTATCAACGGGGCTTTTATTAATACTCCCAGCGTTCAAGATATTAGAAAAGCTGTCCAAGAATTAGATTCGCAGCAGTATTCTGCAGAGGCGATCAAAGCTCATGTTAAGAGGTTCAGTGAAGAGCGGTTTATCGATCAGATGAAAGCTCGTTTGGTTCAGACCTCTTAGGATTCACTCACACGGTGTAGAAGCCCCTGGTTGAGAAGAGAATCGAGGAAAACGAGCACGCTTTCAGCGATGGTCTCGCGCGGCAATCCGTAGATATCACTGATTTCAGTAACAATTTCCTCGGTACTGGCGGGCTGATCTAAAATTTCCCAGATGACTGTGCTCGGGCCTTTGAGCACAGTAATCTCAGACGTCAGAAGGTTAGCAAGATATGACGTATCGTCGTGAGGTTCTGAGCAGTCAAAGCCCATGATGAAAGCTGTGTGCGGGGAGCGGTATAGTTTTTCTGTCACGATAACAATTTCCCTACTTTCCCCACACCCGAAAACGGCTGAAAAACTTTTCTCGAATTTCCTGAGGGCTCGGTTGGTGTCCTAGCTCCATGGCTAGATGGTCTCTGTTGACTCTAAGAATGCTGAGCAGAACCCTAGTTTTTCTCCTTGGACCTTGAGCGTGATTGAACCGTGCCCGCCACTGAAGATAGAGGGGTGTCTCCTCTGATACCGATTTCCATAGAAGATAATCCGGGTGTTTATCGAATCGCTCTATCTCACCAAGCGCTGCGGCGAAAGCTAATTCAGCCCCCAAATCAGGCACGCGATCCCTCATTGTTTGCCAGTCTGCAGACGTTAAGGAGCTGTGCAAATGGTCGATGTCAGAATTGATCTGAGTTGCAGAACGGGCGGCGTGAACTATAACAAATATCCTGGAGTCAACTAAGGACGGTAGAAAACAGGGGTAGTGAGCGATTTCGCGAACACGGCGATGTTGCCATAGGGTGTCGAAGGCGGAACCCTGAGCGTTCCCGATACCAGGGAAGTAACGATGAATATCTGCCAGACCCCACGAACCGTGATAAAGAGTCATAGCGTGCTCAAAGATAGACCCTGTCTCGAAGTGAGCCTTAATCTCCCACCCGTCTTTTAACGCTGACTGAACTAACCGGTCTAGGTGTTCTGGGCGTACCAGAATATCCACGTCAGTGCTGCTTCTGCCCGGAGGGTAGATTTCTTCAGCGAAGGCGTAACCCTTAATATGCAAGATATCTACGCCACTCTTCTCAGCAAGGTGTTGGAAATAAGCGTGTGACAACTGCATTCGAATATGCAAAGGTACATCAATGACCGGGGAAGTCGGAGAAGCAGGGTTATGAGACATAGCGCCTAGGAGGTTCAAATACAGGTAAATATGTACATACAGTTTATGCCAGCTTACTCGGGGAGTATAGCTGGCATAAACAGGCAAGAGCCCAAAAAATCAGGCACTAACTACGGTACTAGGCCTTAGACTTAGCCTTTTTAGCAGAGCGTTTGCTGCCCTTCTTTGACTGTTGGTCCTTGCCGTAGTAACTGGTATAAGCGCCGTTAGAGCTGTAGGCAAAACCGTAGTAGGAGTTACCCAGACCCGTGCGAGGTGCCCGGTTAATAACCAGCCCAAGAATCTTGGCGTTAACCGCTCGCAGATTCTTAGCTGCTTCTGCCAGGTTTTCTTTGCGAGTCTTACCTACGGCGCCCACGAGTACAACGCCATCTACAGAGTTTGAAAGTAAGGAAGCGTCAGTAACGGGGAGAACCGGTGGAACGTCAATTACTACCGTGAACTCTTGAGAGAGCTCGTGGATGAGCTGACGCATCTTGTCTGAGCCCAGCAGCTCTGAAGGGTTCGGGGGTATGCGACCCGCAGGAAGAATAAAGAGCTGAGTATCCTCAAACTGTTGAACTGCATCAGCCAGCTCAACCTGACCAGCCAATACCTGGGTAAGACCTACCTTTGAGTCCACCTTAAACTTCTTAGCGATGGTGGGGCGGCGTAAATCAGCATCAATAATAACGGTAGGCTGATCAGCATCAGCCAGAGCGCGCGCAAGCGAAGATGAGACAGTTGATTTGCCTTCACCCGGTTCTGCGGAGGTAACAATAAATGAACGAGGGGGGTTATCCACGTTGACGAAGCGCAGATTAGTGCGCATCTGGCGGATAGCCTCTTGCGAGATGTGGTCGCTATTAGTGTAGAGAATGCTCTCTTCACTGATTTCATCTGAGACCGGCAGGATACCAAGCACACCTGCATCAGTCGCTTTCGTGGCGTCGTCTCGCGTCCGAAGTTTAGTATCCACAGTACGACGGAGCATCACAGCAGCCAGCACCAGAGCAAGGCCCAACCCCGCTCCGAGCAGCACTAGCTTAGGGGTATTAGGACTAGTGGGTGAGGGGTTAAGAGCTGCATCTTCAAGAGGAATAACCCTTACGGAGCTTGATCCCTCCAAGTCATTGACAACCTTAGCAACTGCTTCAAGAGAGCTATTGGCAAGAGCCTGAGCTGCTTCGGGGCTGGACGCAGTCGCTGAGACACTAATGAGTGCAGAGTTCGAGTCCACGCTTGCGGTGAGACTTTCTTGAATCTCCCCCCTCGTAAGGTTAATCTCAGGGTTTGCAGCAATAATCTCATCAGCGACGGCTGAGCTTTTAATGAGCGATAGGTAGGCAGTGGCCTTCTCTTTGGCTGCGACCGAGCCAGAGATAACATCGTTTATGCCGCTACCTTCGCCCACCGTCACAAAACCGGTAGACGATGAAGCGTAGACGCGGGGCTGTAGGAGCGAATATCCAAAGCCCATGAGAGCGCCGACGAGCAAGCCAATGAGTAACAGTTTAAGATTGGCACGCACCATGCGCAGAAAATCAAGGATGGTCATAGAAACCTATATCTAATGCAAGTGAGGGGGTGTTTAATCATTGATTTTATCAGTGCAGGGGCACTGAAAGGGATTTCAGTCTGTGAACGGTTTAACACAGCGGGTTCTTTTTTCTCGCCCTTTACCCCCGGGAGCAACGAGTACTCCGAATGATTACTTCATGAGGTTGAGCAAGTACTGGCCATAGCCGCTCTTGATGAGAGGTTGCGCCATTTCTTCAAGCTTCTCGTCAGTAATCCAGCCCATGCGCCACCCAATTTCTTCGGGTGACCCAATGGATAGACCCTGCCGGGCCTGCACGGTGCGAATAAAGCTTGAAGCGTCTGCTAAAGAATCGAAGGTGCCGGTATCTAGCCAGGCCGTGCCGCGAGGTAGTACCTCAACCTGCAGTTTGCCCTGTTCTAGGTAGATTCTGTTGAGATCGGTGATTTCTAGTTCACCGCGAGGTGAGGGCTTAATATTCTTGGCGTATTCAACAACATTGTTGTCATAGAAATATAGCCCGGGGATAGCGTAATCACTCTTGGGTGCCTGAGGCTTCTCTTCGATGGAGATAGCCTTGAAGTTTTCATCAAATTCAACGACACCGTAGGCGGTCGGGTCAGCTACACGGTAGCCAAAGACCGCGGCGCCGTCGACGTCGCTGTATTTACGTAACTGATTACCTAGACCTGGGCCATAGAAGATATTGTCGCCCAGCACGAGCGATACAGACTCCTGGCCGATGTGCTCTTCGCCCAGCAGGAATGCCTGCGCTAGTCCATCGGGTGAGGGCTGAACTACATAGGAGAAGTTAACGCCGAACTGTGAACCGTCTCCCAGCAAACGCTGGAACTGAGCTTGGTCCTGCGGGGTAGTAATGATGAGGATGTCTTGAATCCCAGCCAACATCAGCGTTGAGATGGGATAGTAAATCATCGGCTTGTCATAAACCGGGGTGAGCTGCTTGCTAATGCCTAATGTGATGGGGTGAAGGCGTGAGCCTGTGCCACCCGCGAGTAGAATTCCCTTCATCCTTTTATTGTGGCATGAATGGCAGTGTTTTCACCCCCAAGCCGCAGCAATAAACACCATGATGTACCTTAGTCTGGTTACATGGGTAAAATTCTTGTGACCGGCGGCGCCGGCTTTATTGGTTCTAATTTCGTGCACTACCTGTTGGAGAATACCGACCACAGCGTAGTGGTGCTCGATAAGATGACGTACGCAGCGAACGAGATGTCTTTAGCCGGTTTGCCGGCAGACCGTTTTGAGTTGGTCAAGGGCGATATTGCTGACACGGATATCGTTGACCCTCTGGTAAAGGCCGCAGATGCAGTAGTGCATTACGCAGCGGAGTCTCATAACGATAACTCCCTGAATGATCCCACCCCCTTTATTCACACCAACCTTATTGGTACCTTTACTCTCTTGGAAGCTGTCCGCCGGCATAAGACGCGCTACCACCACATCTCTACCGATGAGGTTTTTGGGGATCTTGAACTCGATGATCCCGCTAAATTTACTGAGACTACCCCCTACAATCCTTCCTCCCCGTATTCCTCCACCAAGGCCGGTTCTGACCTCTTGGTACGCGCATGGGTTCGGTCTTTCGGTATTGAAGCAACGATTTCTAACTGCTCCAACAATTACGGCCCTTACCAGCACATTGAGAAGTTCATTCCTCGCCAAATCACCAATATTTTGGCGGGTATCCAGCCCAAGCTCTACGGTGAGGGTCTGAACGTACGCGACTGGATTCATGCCTCAGACCACTCTTCAGCAGTGCATACTATTTTGGAGAAGGGAAAAATTGGCGAAACTTACCTTATCGGTGCAGATGGGGAAGTCAATAACATCACTGTTCTGCGCTCAATTCTTCGCCTGATGGGTCAGTCTGAGGACGCCTTTGAGCATGTTGTTGACCGCCCTGGCCACGACCTGCGCTATGCCATCGACGGTAGCCGCCTACGCGCGGAGCTAGGCTGGGAGCCTCAGTTCACTAACTTTGAAGCTGGCCTCAAGGACACCATCGCCTGGTACACCGATAACCGTGCCTGGTGGGAACCCCTTAAGGCTGAGGTCGAGGCTAAATACGCTAAGGCTGGCCAGTAATGCCCAAGAACTTGACTGTTCATACCACTGACATTCCCGGGCTGCTGGTTATTGACATACCTCAGCACGGTGATAACCGCGGCTGGTTCAAGGAGAACTGGCAGCATGAGAAGATGGTCGCCGCTGGCCTGCCTGACTTCGGACCTGTGCAGAACAATATTTCCTTCAACGCCGTTGCCGGAACTACTCGCGGCATCCACGCTGAACCGTGGGATAAATATGTTTCTGTGGCGACAGGTCGCATTTTTGGCGCCTGGGTTGACTTGCGCGCTGGGGATTCCTTCGGTGCTACCGTAACCGTTGAACTGGGCCCAGATACCGCGGTCTTCGTGCCCCGAGGTGTAGGTAATTCATTTCAAACACTTGAGGACAACACGGCCTATACCTATCTGGTCAATGATCACTGGTCAGCAGATGCTGTGGATGGCTATAAGTTTCTTAACCTAGCGGATGAAACGGTGGCGGTGCCCTGGCCTATCTCTCTGGAGAAGGCAGAACTGTCGGACAAGGACAGGGCTCACCCACGTCTTGCAGATGTAGACCCCCTGCAACCAGCACCTCTGCTGGTGGTCGGCGCTAACGGTCAGCTGGGGAGTGAACTCGTGCAACAGCTTGAAGCTACGGGTACTCCCTACATCGCGGCAACCCGAGAACAGATTGATGTGGCAGAACCAAGCACGTGGGCTGACGCCTATCGTTGGCGTTCATTGCGGGGCATCATTAACGCGGCAGCTTATACTGCGGTGGATACCGCTGAGACTGAGCAGGGCAGAGCGCAGGCATGGGCCGCTAATGCTACCGGTGTGGTTGCTTTGGCTCGAATTGCTGATGAGGCTGGCATCCCACTGGTGCATGTTTCTACCGACTATGTTTTTGACGGCAGTCTGCCCCTGGGGCAGGAGTACACGGTAGATGCGCCGGTAGCGCCTCTGGGCGTTTACGGTCAGTCTAAGGCCGCCGGGGAAATGGCGGCTCGCAGCGTAGCTCGGCACTATATTGTCCGCACCTCCTGGGTTATGGGAAACGGCAAGAATTTTGTTGAAATCATGAAGTCTCTGGCTGAGCGCGGCGTAGAACCCACGGTGGTAGCTGATCAATATGGACGCCCCACCTTCACCGAAGATCTAGCCGGCGCTATTTTGCACCTAGTCGAAGCAGGCTGCGAGTACGGCACCTACCATGTGTCCAACACAGGCGACGTCATCACCTGGGCTGATCTCGCAAAAACAGTTTTTGAGGCAACTGGCCACAGCCCAGATCGGGTGACCCCGGTGACAACCGAGCAGTACTTTGCCAAAGCTGAAATCTTTGCCCCCCGACCCACAAATTCCGCCATGGATTTATCAAAAATTATTGAAACAGGCTTCAAACCGCGTTCCTACCAGGATGCTTTATCCGCCTATCTCGCATAGATTTGGTAGTCATGCTCTAAGTAGGACGTCGTGTGGCAGCTCACCAGCTTGTCGGCGGCGTCCTGCCTTGTTTAAGCCTGAAAAATCAGCAATACTGGAGGGGTTGTCTTCATCGGCAACAAGCCAAGGCAGTGGAATGCCGGTGGGAAACTCCGGTAGGTCCGTAACTGACGGTGGCTGGTTAGAAAACGATTTCTAGCGCCAGTTCACTTATATAACTTGGCGCATCAACCTCTAACCAGCGAAAGGAATGCACACATGTCAAGTGCAGAAAAAATTTCAGCTAACGTCCGTGATGACTTCGGTAAGGGTTACGCACGTCGTATCCGCATGGCAGGCGACATCCCCGCCGTCATCTACGGTCACGGCGAAGACCCCAAGCACGTAGTTCTGCCCGGTCACCAGACCACCCTCGCAGCTCGTACCCCCAACGCTATCTTCGATTTGGATATCGAAGGAACCAGCGTTCTGGCTATGATCAAGGACATCCAGCGTCACCCCATCCGCCCTGAAATCCAGCACATGGACCTTCTGATTGTTAAGCGCGGCGAGCGCGTCGAAATCGAGGTTCCCCTGCACGTTGAGGGCGAGCCCGCAGTTGGTGCCGTAGCTAACCAGGAAGAAACCGTTCTTCTGGTTGAAGCGGATGCCATCAAGGCACCCGAGTCAATCACCGTTAACATCGAAGGTCGCGAAGTAGGCGCACACGTTCTGGCATCAGACGTTGAACTGCCCGCAGACGTAACTCTCGTTGCAGACGCTGAACTGCTGATCGTCAACATCTCAGAGCCCGAAGAAATCGATCTTCCCGAAGCCGGTGAAGAAGGCGGAAACGCTCCTGAGGGCGACATCGTTGAGGCTGCCGAATAATCAAATTAGGTTGGCGAATCCAACGATTCAGATAACTCAAAGCACTAAAGCTATGAGTCACCTGCCGGCACTCTAAACCGCAGGTACCTGTCAATGCCCGCGCACTTGCACCTAAAATGTACAGTGCGCGGGCATTGATATGTTGAGAGAACCATGAATTTTTTGAGAAAACTTCTTGAGCCGAAAGAGGGCGTTATAGTGGCTGATACCTGGTTGATTATAGGGCTCGGTAATCCGGGGTCTGAATATGAAAAGACTCGTCACAACATTGGTCAGATGGCGGTTGACGAACTAGCCCGTACGGTTGGCGGCAACTTTAGAAAACACGGGCGAGCTCGTGCGCAGGTCCTTGAGGGGCGCTTGGGAATGGGTGGGCCCAAGGTAGTTTTGGCTAAGCCTCTAACCTATATGAATGTTTCTGGAGGGCCGGTTTCTGGCCTCGCCCAGTTCTACGGTATCGACCCTGATCATATTATTGCTGTTCACGATGAATTAGATATCCCCTTTAATACCATCAAGCTCAAAATTGGTGGGGGAGAAGGCGGGCATAATGGTTTACGCGATATGACCAAAGCCCTGGGGACGAAAGACTACTACAGGGTGCGTGCAGGTATCGGACGCCCCCCGGGACGCATGCAGGTGTCTGATTTCGTACTCAAGCCCTTTACCTCAACGGAAGCTAAGGAGCTACCGTTCCTGGTTTCTGCTGCCGCTGATGCAGTTGAAATGCTGATTAAGCAGGGGCTCTTAGATGCCCAGCAGAAATTTCACGGAGCCTAAGGCTCCCCACTCGTCACCCCTCGAGAAAGCCGCACCTAACTACCATTTTTCTCAGCTGAGGAATAGGCTATAAAAGTATGCCGTTATAGAGGCAGAGCCATAGAAAGGGCAGACACGTGGCAATCGAATACCGTACCTCACCCGGCGCACCGCTCACCAACGATTTGGTGCGCGAACTCCGCAAAGACTTCCCCATCCTAGACCGCACCGTGAACGGGAATGCTCTCACCTACCTTGATACCGGTGCCACCAGCCAGAACCCTCTGCAAGTGCTGGACGCCGAGCGTGAGTACTACCTCGGGGCTAACTCCGCAGTTCACCGTGGAGCGCACACCCTTGCTGTTGATGCAACAGATGCCTTTGAGGACGCCCGCCGTACCGTAGCAGGTTTCATTAATGCCACAGAAACAGAGCTTGTCTGGACTTCTAATGCCACAGAAGCTCTCAATCTGCTGACCTACAGCTTCGCCAACGCCTCACAGGGGATTGGCGGCCACGATGCTGCCAGATTCGCCCTGGGGGAGGGCGATGAAATCGTCACCACCGAGCAAGAGCACCACGCTAACATCATTCCCTGGCAGATTCTGGCTGAGCGTACAGGAGCCACTCTACGGTACATCCCCGTGACCGATGAGGGTCTCATCGACTATGAGGCTGCGCAGACCATTGTCAGTGACCGCACCCGCGTGCTGACCTTTACCCACGTCTCAAATGTCGCCGGTTCGGTGACCGATGTTGAAATGTTGGTCTCCTTGGCTCGTAAAGTCGGTGCTATCACCGTGCTGGACGCCTGCCAGTCGGTGCCTCACATGCCGGTGGACGTCAAAAAACTGGGTGTAGACTTCGCAGCTTTCTCAGCCCATAAGATGCTAGCCCCCACGGGCATCGGAGCGCTCTATGGCAGAAATGAGCTTTTGGAGGCGATGCCTCCCTTCCTGACCGGTGGATCCATGATTACCAAAGTGACCATGAACGAAGCCCAATGGATGCCTGCCCCCATTAAGTTCGAGGCCGGAACCCAGCGGGTATCCCAGGCGGTAGCTTGGGCAGCAGCTGTGCGTTACCTGGAGCACCTGGGTATGGATCAGGTGCACGCCTGGGAGGCACACCTTGGCCAACTCTTGGCAGAGGGTATCGCTGAAATTCCCGGCATTCGGCTTATCGGCCCTGCCGCAGGTCAGCCACGTGCAGGTCTTGCCGCCTTCCACGTTGAGGGTGTGCACCCCCACGACGTAGGCCAGCTCCTCGATGAAAAAGGCATTGCGGTCAGAGTAGGCCATCACTGCGCTCAGCCCCTACACCGTGCCCTGGGGCTAACCGCCTCAACACGGGCTAGTGCCTACATCTACAACACCACCGAAGATATTGAACGGTTCGTGGACCAGCTATCAACCGTGCGTGCATATTTCGGCTACTAAAGACAAAACCGGGGTTAGAGCGCCAGCTGATACCCCTAATTTCTAAACCCATACCCAACACAGGAGAATCAATGAGCGGCCTTGAACAGCTCTACCAACAAATTATTCTCGAGCACTCCAAGCAGCGTACCGGCGAAGGTTTGATCGAAGCTGAAGGGAAGCGTGCCGCCAGCAACCACCAGTACAACCCCACCTGCGGCGATGAAATCAACTTGAGAGTCATCCTCAAAGACCAAGAAGAGGTCATCGAGTCTATTTCTTGGGAAGGGAATGGCTGCTCCATCTCGATGGCGGCAGCCTCCGTCCTCTCGGAGATGGCACCCGGTATGACAACTCAGGAGTTCCAAGCTCTGGTCGATGACTTCCGCGAAATGCTACGCTCACGCGGCACCGTAGAACCTGATGAAGAAGTGCTGGGGGACGCGGCTGCCTTCGCTGGCGTCTCTCGGTTCGTAGCGCGTGTGAAATGCGCTATGCTCTCTTGGGTCGCTGCTGAAGAAGCCGCTAAAGAAGCATCTGCATAGCACCTAACCAGACTGGTAAAAACCCTGCCTTCACTCCCGACGGTGGCAGGGTTTTTTGTTGCCTAAAACAAGCTCTGACCTGCGATGTCCCCCAAAAGGCTGGCTCTTCATACTACCCACTAACCTCCCCTTTACCGTACCGTTGAAGAAGACCAAAATACTTCGCGCTCGCACCGTGAAGACCAGTATCTTAGGGGATTAATGAACATCGGTTACGCTGCAGGCGCTTTCGACCTCTTTCACGTAGGGCACCTTAACGTGCTCCGTGAAGCTAAAAAGAACTGCGATTACCTCATCGCAGGCGTTGTTTCAGATGAAATGCTGGAACTCACCAAGGGGCGCAAGCCTATCGTGCCTCTGGCTGAACGTATGGAAATCGTTTCCCACATTGATTTTGTTGATGAAGTACGCGCCGAAACCATTGTCGACAAGCTAGAAACCTGGGAACAGGTGCGTTTCAATACCTTCTTCAAGGGTGATGACTGGAAGGGCACTCCCCGTGGAATCGATCTTGAGAACCGCTTCGCTCAGGTTGGTGTTGATGTCGTGTACTTCCCTTACACAGCTCACACCTCCAGCACCAAGTTACGCGCTGCTTTAGCCGCACTTACCTCTGCAGCTGCCTAACAGAGCTTTAACACTCTCAGCCTTATCAAAAGAACCCGGTCAACATCAAATGTTGACCGGGTTCTTTTGATCATCAGAGAAAGCTTAGTAGTTATTCTTGATAAACTCTTCAGCACTCGATCCGAGGGCTGAGAAAACACGGCCAATCTGAGGCTCAGCGGCGGCCGCAATTTTCTTGCCAACCAGGGGGATGGAGCACTTCACTTCGCCGTTCACAGTGGCAGTAGTGCGATCACCTTCGGAAATCAGTTTCTGCTGCGCGGTACCGGTGACGGGCACACCCTTGACCGAAACCTCTGAATCTACAGTGCGCGAGCCGTCTGCAGCGGGTGCTGAGACACGATCGACCTGAGTCATGGTGATACCGCTGCTCACACCGGGGATTTTCTTCGCCATATCAGGAATACGGTCAGCGGGGATACCGCGAACAGTGGTTGCTGTAAAAGCGCCGGTGTGGTCGCCTTCTACAGAGAAAGATTCGAGAGTGACTCGCACCTTTTCACTGGAAAAGCGTGCAAAGTTTTCGTCAGCGAAAGCCCGTGCTACCTGGTCAATCGGTGCGTTGATAATGGTGGTGCTCTGAACAGCCATAATGGTGCCCCTTTCAAAGGCCTTACTGAAGTGTCCTGTTCATTCTACGTGTGCTGGCACCGTAAAGGTACGGTTTTCTTCCTTTAAAGTATTAGGCGCCCCTTCTCAGAAAAGGGGCGCCCCATACTTCACTCATTCACAGGTCAAGGGTCTTATTTATTTCTTAGACCGCTCACAATCTGCCGTGCACGCCGGATAAAACTGGGGTGCTGCTGCTCCAGAGTCGATAGCTGGTCGCTCAGCTTATCTGCAGCTTCATTATTGCCCGGAACCCTCAAGGTACCCTGAAGGGACTCTGGATTAGCTAAAGCAGCATCTAGTCTACGAGCTAGGTCTTCAGCGCTGGTGACAACGATGGTTTCACCGTGCTCCTCCATGACCCGGGAGAACTCTACCTGGTGGTTATCTACCACTTCATCCAGCTCAGTGCGTCGAGGAACAGCTAGAGGAATTGCACCTACCTCTCGGGCATCCAGAATCGAACCAGGACCGCCCTGAACCAGCACCACCTTTGCTGCTCGATAAAGCTCGAGGAGTTCAGCGCGAGATATACGCTCAACGGCTTCAGCCTGCTGGGGCGCGGCTGTGAAACCGTGTTGTACCAGGCAACTAACATCAGGATGCTCGGCTAGGTAGGCATCCACCCAGCTCACCAAACGGTCAAAGTGGTGGTAGTCGGTGCCTAATGACACCACAAGATCATAATTCTTAGCGGTCACGTTCGACTCCAGTATTTAGAGAATATGGCCGATATTAACGGCTTCGGGGAATGCCTTCTTCTGCTCATCCCACTGCACTACAAAGAGATCGCTCATGGGGTAGCACATACGTCCGGTCATGGTAGGCATAGTGATCCGGTCGTAGGCCTCAATAAAGACTGTTCTGATCCCCAGTATCTTGGCGATGATGAAGAAAGGAACAGCCACAGCGGCACCGGTGGAGATGATGGCGTCAGGGCGTTCTTTGCGAAGAACGCGCCAGGCGACCCCCATATTGCGTACAGCATTAGGGATGTTGCGGGTGGTAGGGAAGTGCACCCAGTAGGTGCGTTCACCCTCGAGAGCTGAGCGTACTTCGGGAAGGTCGAAGGTAGCCCAGGCGCGGTCATGGTCTTTCCAAAATTTATCAAGAGCGATGAGCTGGGCAAGATGCCCGCCGGCGCTAGCGGTGAGGAGCACTTTCATGAGCTTACTTTACTTACTTCTAGAGGTTGGCAGAGGAAGCGTAGTAAACAGGGATGACCTGGGTACCAGCTGAGGGAGTTAGCTCGTCAAAGAGACGGCTGACGCTGGTGCGCTGGCTCTTAGCAGTAAAGGGCAGCAACAACACGCCAGTGCTATCGGCGGCTAACATCACCTGGGCAACTGAAGCGGTAGATGCAGTTTCTACCAGAACCGGTGAGTTCTGCTGAAGCTGGGTACTCATAGCTGAGGGTGCGATGCTATCAAACGTTGTAGCATCCATAAATGAAGTGTTGGTTGCCAATACACCCTGCAGAGTATGTGCCAAGGAGGCAGCGACACCGGGGGTAGGGGAGTAAATCGTGATTCCGCCCAGACCAGCCTTGGCAAGATCGCCTTCGGGCGCACCGATTCGGCGCAGAAGGTGCTGAGCAGATTCCCGTTCTTCACCATCTGCCATCAGAGAAACCTCTGAGCCTGAAATTTCAGAAAGACGCTGAGGGTAGCCGAGACCGCGTGCAGTGCGATCAGCGATGTAAGCAAAGAGAATACCCAGCAGAAGACCGGTAGCTGCACCGATAAAAATAGTCTGAGCCATACTAAAGGAAGCAGACTCCTGAGGCGGCTGGGCCTCCGAAATGATGCTACCGCTGTCAGTTGAGGTAGTTACAACGTTCAGTACTGCTTCGTCCACCACTT
This sequence comes from Rothia endophytica, assembly GCF_039543885.1. NCBI lineage: Bacteria > Bacillati > Actinomycetota > Actinomycetes > Micrococcales > Micrococcaceae > Rothia > Rothia endophytica. Next base: position 190,315 of record NZ_BAABKP010000002.1, on the reverse strand, counting down.
GTTTGGTCATATCATCGGCTACAGAATCCACCTTCTCCCGCAGCTCGTCTAGCCCAGCCTGTAAGGTGCCCTTGCGGTGATCAAGGTAAGCCTGAGCGACAGTGTTGGCTGCATTGGCTGCATCCTCGGGAGTATCAGCAGTAACCACGATATCTAAGATGGTGCTGTTGGAGTGCCCGGCAACATCGAGGGTGTCCATGAGGTCCCTGACGTCCATTCCGAGGTCATCTGCTGCTGCCTGAAGGACGGTGCGTGAGCCAGCAATAGCCTCTTCGGTGTCCATATCAACGGAATTGAGCGCTGACCTCAAGGAGGTGCCGCTGCTGGGCTGAACCACATTGATAACAGCTTTAGCCTCGTAACGCTCCGGGAACATGGCGCCTACTAAGGCTCCCAAAGCAGCAAAGATAAGTACAAACAGTAAGACAATGAATTTTTGACGCATAATACGGTGAACAGCGGTGCCTAAGGTAATGGGTGGTGCCTGCTGGTCGTTGCGTGGGCGGTTATATCGCTCCATGGGTGTATGTTCCTTCCCTAGTTTTGGCCTAGCGGCCTAATTTGCGAGTGAGTGATGTGAAGAATTTTTCGAGGCCAACCGCTGTTCTAAAGCGGTATAGCAGTAAGAGATACGTTGGAATGATAACGGCTGCGTAAACCAGTAGAGCTGTGAGACTCTGCCCCCACAGCAGCACACTAAGCGCTCCTCCTAACCCCGGTAGCAGGGCTGCAATAGTGACAGTGGGTAGTATCTCGGTGGGCTGTGGTCTAATACCGACTTTGGTGTACACCTGGTATGTCGCCATTCCACAGTCAACGAGCACCGCAGCCGCCCAGGCCGTGGCCGCGCCTTTTAGCCCCCATACGGGAATCAGGGTGAGATTGAGAGCTACAGCAACGACTAGAGCTGACAGCTTGTTATAGAGCTGCCACCTACTCTTACCGCTCATAAGGAGCACGCTTTGCACACCTCCGGCAGCCATCTGCAGCAGCATGGCTGAGCAGATGATCCAAAAGAGAGGGGCGCCGATCGTGAATTCTTCGCCGAAAAAGCGGAGCAGAGTTTCCCCAAAGATGGCCAGGGTAATGAAAAAGGGCCAGCCAACTGCAATGAGAATACGAGTGGCAGAAACAAAAATCTGACGCGCACGAACCGTGTCAGCTCGCGCAATGGCTGCAGAAATTTCTGGCCCGGTCACCACACGCGCAGTGTGCTCAACCATAGCACCAACGCGCACGCACCGGTTAACGGCTCCGTAGACACCGCTTGCAGCCGGACCCAAAAAGACGCCAATAAGCAACACATCAATCCATTCCAGCGTCGCTTCGACCATGGCAGATACGCCGCGGGCAGAGCTGAAAGACCAGAAGCTTTTCGCCGATTCAGGTGCAGCTACTGAAGCCTGAGGAACCGAAACCACAGCTAGGTGGCGCGGGAGATAATGCGGCAGGTCAGGCTCAGATGGCATATATTTCTTGACCCAAAGCACAGCGAACAAGAGAACCAGCAAGATAGGAAGTGACCAAGCTAGCGCCAAGTAAACTACCGCTCCTGAAAAGCTAACTGCAAGAAGTACTGCGAGAATGCGCAGGGTGGGTAAAACAGTGCTTTGTAAGAAAGTAAATTCAACGGTTTGACCTAAGCCACGGAGTGCTCCGAAAGCCAGCGTCATCCAGGCTGCAATCAACAGAAAGGGTGCCGAGACAAAGATTGCTAATCGGATCTCTGGTTCAAGCTGTGGAGTGATGGCAGGTAGCGCGTAGATGAGCGCAGCAGCAACCACCGCTAAAGCGATAAACGTTGAAGGTACCACCGCAAAACGGATGAGTTGTGGCAGTGCAGAGTAGCGTCCAACGGCCCGTTGCGCGCTCATGGTGCGCACCAGTCCGGTATCGGCACCAAAGACACACAAGGAAGTACCCATAGCGAAAAGCGCCATGACCTGAAAGAAAGCGCCAGCGCCTGCAGCCCCAGCACCGTTAGACACGATGAGTGTAGCTATAAATGCAGCAGCAGAACCGTATATGACGTAAAGGGTTGAAAAAGCCCCACTCTTAGCTAAGGAACGAGCCACTAGAGACCCTCCCCGTACGTTCGAGATCGCATCATCAGCGCAGTACACAACATCAAAACAGAGAGCTGAATAACGTCAAAAGAGTAGAAAGTTACTACTGCTAAGGCCGACACAATCACAGAGTGAACCCATAGACCGGTGTGAGAAGCGATATGCCAGGTGTTAATTAATACGGAAATAACGTAGGTCAAGAAAAGCCCTAGGCCTACAAAACCGAAGCAGAACATGAGAGCCCAAATCTGGCCCTGCGTTCCCATCGAGACACCCACACTGTCAGACATCTGAGACGTTCCGTAACCAACCAGTGGGGAACGCATGGTGTAAGCGAACGTAAGTTCATAGAGCGAAGCTCGACCGCCTGTGGAGTCAGAGTACTCCTGACGCCCCAGAATCTCTTCAACGGCACCTGAGACTGTCAGGTAGGTGACCGTTCCTACCAGTAGGAGTGCGCCGATACCTACCGCTCGCCAGTCACCCTTAAAGAGCAGCCTCATCAAAACGTAGGCGCAAGAAGCACCAAGCCCGATGAACATACCTCTGTTGGAGGTCGCTACAGCCGGTACTAAAGAAAGCACGACGGCGATACCCAAAAAAAGCTTGATCTTGTTTGACTTTACGCCTGCCATCACTCCAAAAACCACAGGGGTCAACAAGGCATACGCCAGACCCCAGGAGTTTGCGTAATTAAAGGGCGCAGAGGGGCGATTATAGGGCACTTCCACGCCCCAGGGCCTCTGTACCTCTGCCATCGCGGGGTAAACGTAGGTGCGCACCATCTCATTGTTAAGCAGACCGCCGGGCATGATAAAGCTCATGGGCGTACGCAAACGGAAGTCAGGGAAAATGAGGGCTAAATGACCCAGGACCACCATAGTGAACCAAACGGTCAGTAAACCACCCAGTAGATGATCGTTGGGGATGCGCTCGCGGGCATTGAAATAGTAGAGAGTGAAGATACCAGCGTTGAAGATATTCATGTAGCGCTGAAACCAGCCCAGGAATTCTGAAGCATTATCAATCGAGACGAGGCAGACCACACCCCAGAACATGAGGGCAAACCAGATCCACATGGTTGAGTGCACCAGTACACGACGACGCATCACCATGTAAACAATCATGATGCTGGACAGAATGGTGGGAGCAAACTGCAGCAGCCCCATCGCCCAGATAACGGGTAGACCGTAAAAAAGAGCGAGCAGGGGCCACGCTGGTAGCGGTGCATTCACTGAGGGATGCACCGCAGCCAGGAAACGGTTTTTTTTACCCGTGGGCGTGATAGCGACTGACATGCAGTTATAGACCTCGCCCTGTTTTCTGTACCAGATCTAGCAGGAACTGGGGCTTGATGAGGCCAGTGGCAATCACATAGGCAGCCCAAGCTCGAAGCTGCTTGACGTCGCGGCGGATGGCTGAGGTCGCAAACTGCTTTGCGAGTTTTTTATTACCCACAGCAGCATGCGCGAAAGCAATCTGCCCCGCGATGCGTGCAAGTCCCTTAGGCTGACGCTCAAATTCTGGGTACTTCTGCAGGATGTAGGTAAGACCTTCAGCCATGGACTGCCAGTGCCCTGCAAAAAATGAGGGGCGATCCCACAGAATGAGGGCGCCGGGTTGTTGGATGGAATGAATATCTCCAAACCGTGTGGCGCGCAGATACATCTCGTAGTCCTCACCATACCCGTGAGGTAGATTCTCATCGACTAGGCCGATACGACCATCGGGGAGGATGTCTTCCCTCTTAAAGAGTGTGGTGCTGGGGTGAATAGCTATGATGCGGGACTCGAGCAAGTCATCGAAGGATGCCACGGCGGGTGCGGAGCGCTCAACGTCCTTACCATCAGTTCGCACCATGATGCTCGATGAGATGGCAACTGCTTCGGGGTTCTGCTGCCAGAGGCTAATTTGAGCCGCGATACGGTGGGGGTACCAGTAGTCATCATCGTCGCAAAAACCAGCATACTCACCGGTTGCTGCTGCAACGGCGGTGTTTCTGCCGCCAGCTAGCCCTTTAGTTTGATTGTTAACTATTGTCCTGAGAGTGCGGTTGGCAGGGGCCGTTAGATCTGAAAGGTCATCAATTTCGACATAATCAAAGACCACGATAATCTCGAGTTCCCCAGCATAGTCCTGATCGAACATGGACTGAACAGTCTTTCGCAGAAGCTGAGGACGCTGACCAGCGGTGGCAATGAGTGCTGAAACTTTAGGGTATGACATAGCGCTTATGCCCCTTTTGAAGTGCTGAGTGAAACGAACTTACGACGCATTGATAGCAGAATGGTCGCGGCATTGGAAAAGAAGAGCAGAGCGTAGACCACGATGAAGACCCAGCCAGTGCCCCAAAAGATGAAGACCCAGCAGAAAGTGCCGGCGTCCATATGAAGGTTGACGAAGGAGCGCAGGTTACCACCAGAGGCAGGTGCTGCTGTACCCCTGTTGTTACGGAGCTGTTCAGCCAGAATCTGACTCATGAAATGCCCGGTGATAATGACGCAGAAAGCTAGGGGGAGCCACCACAGGCCCCAACCAGCCAGAGGCCAAGAACCCTGGTACTTGATGAAGCCAACCAAGATGGTGAGATGCATAGCAGGAGTGCGCATAGCGTCTACCACGTGATCTAGCCATTCTCCGGCGGGTGAAGATGCACCGGTAACTCGTGCAACTTGACCGTCGGCTGAATCCAGTGCATAGCCAAGAGCGAAGAGAAAAGCTGCTACAGCGCCAAGCCATACAGAAGGCGGGAACAAGATTAACAGCAGCATGGCTATCACGGAGGTGAGGGCGCTGATGGCCGTGACGCCGTTAGGGGTAATGCCCCATTTTACGGCTGCCGCCGCAAACACGCGGGCTACGCGGCGGTTGACCCAGCGGGTGTAAGCGGGTACTCCAATTCCAGGTTTCTGGGCTGAACTGAGATGTGAAAGAGTTTCCCTAAAACCATAGGATGTACCTGAGGCGCGTGAAGTCATAGCGGTGCCCTTGAATTCCCTAAAAAGTGCGTGCGTGATGAGTGGAGTTTATGAACATCCCGTGAGTTGACTTAGGCTATACCTGCTGGTCAGGCAGGTAGTCGCGCAAAGTGAAACTCCTGGAAAACCCTAAACCTACCCTTAATTTTAAATGAACAATGAGAGGTGGGGACAGGTGATTTTCTTAGGACAAGTGCCGTAATGATGTATCGCCTTCCCCACGTTTTGTGGGGTGTCATGTGGACACCAACCAAGAAAACAGTGATCCGTCCTAATGGACGGATCACTGCTTCAGACTCAAGAATTACGGATTCTTGAGGGTTGCTTCCATATCGAAAGTGGCGCTTTCTCCACGGCGGTAGGCGTGAACCTGCGCTGCAATGACGTTCTTGCCCTGGTTGAGTTCGCTTGCCGGAATCGTAATGGTGATGGGGCGTAGCTTAGCGTCGCTATAAGCAACTCGCGCCAGTGCCATGGATGAGGCGGTAGCGTTAGTGGCTAGATTCTCACGGTGAACTTCTTTACCGTTCACGTAGATCGCCATACCATCATCAGCGTAGGTGGTCAGAACCAGTGACTGCCCTGTAGCAGGGTTAATGGTGAGTTCTTTACGCAAGAACATGGCGTTGGGTTGGTTCCACCAGTTGAAGCTAAGGTTTGATGCTAGGCTCGGCTCGCCCCAGCCAATGCTGCTGGGCCGGGTGTACCACTGGCGACCCGTGTTGTAGGCGTAGTTGGTATCGCGCCACGTGCGGTCATAAATATTGGTGAGGCCAAAGGTGACATCCCAGCGGTCTCCACTCACAACAAGCTTCTGGTCAGCAGGAGCTTCAGGTTCGACAGGTTCAACCGGATCAGCAGGGTCCGGATTCTCGTCAACTACGGGAGGGGCGGGGTCGTTGGGCGCAGGCTCATCAACGGGAGGGATAACCGGATTTTCCTCGTTATCTACGGGAGGATCAACGGGTTCTTCTACCGGGGGAGCAGGCTCTTCAACGGGAGGATCGACAGGTTCTTCTACCGGGGGAGCAGGTGCAGTAGCCACAGGGGTGGTCTTTGAGTAGTTGCCAACATTATCTACGGAGCGAACGAAATAGCGAGCACCGTCGGTGTGAGCAACCGAGTAGGAGGTGCCACTCTTGACGGTTGCGATGACGCGGTTATCGCGCAGTACCTGGTAGTCGGTGCGGCTACGGGTGCCGCTGGTCCAGGTCAGTTCATCAGTTGTTCCGTCAGTGGTGACCTGTAGGTCACTGGGTGCTGCAGCAGGTGCAACGTCACGAGGGGTAAATCGAACGAACCCCACGGTTGATTGCCCGCCGCCTGAGCCGCGGCTACGGGTGATATCGCCACCGGCCCAGAGAACGCCGTTGGAATCAACAAATGATTCCCACACACCGTAGCCTTTATCACCTGAAATTTCGGGTGAAAACTCGGGTAGAACCTCGCCGGTTTGAGCATCAAAAGCACCTACAAGGCGAATGCGATGGATATCCGACACAGCGGTATTCCAAGGAGTCTGGTAAAGGTCAGCGCCCTCGTATACCCAGTTGCCACAGTGGCAGGCACCGTACATAACATCGGTGTTGGTGTCGAGTTGAAGATCCTGGAAGTCCCCGCCTGACCTCGTGATGGATGAGGACATGCGGGAGAGGTCTGACAGGCTGTACTGGGCAATCAGGTGTTCAGATCCGCCAGCCCAAACTTCTGAGTGAGCTTGCTGTACATCGAATTGGAAGCCACCGTTAGTAGTGTTGATGGGGTAGGAGGGCTTCCAAACCCAGGGCTTAGAGATAGTGCCTGCGGTGGGGCTTAGGTAAGCCAGCTTCACAGTATTTACGTCGTTGACTTTGGTGAAATAGCCAGCAAGTGCAACACCGTCTTCGCTAGCAGATACACCATTGACGGTACCGTTGAGGACCGGGCGCCAGGTGACGTCAACGCCCTTGGTAGACACGTTGAAACGGGCAGCGTTGCGAGAATAGGTGTAGAAGTCACCGGTTCCTCCCTTAACGTGGGTGAAGGAACCACCGATGTAAACGTAACCTCCCTGAACCTGGATAGTTTTAACTACGGGAACAGCGCCAGAAACACGGTTGACAATATCCCAGCCCAGTGAAGTATCGGTTTCACCGGTCACGGGGTTAAGGATCACAAAACCGTTGGCAGGCTGACCATTGACCTCAGTGAACTCGCCACCAACGGCTAGAAGACCACTAGGCAGTGACTCTAGAGCCTTAATTTGCCCATTGAACTTGGGGGTAAAGCTCCGAACCAACTCTGCGGAATTCACATCGTAACCTGCAAGGTAACCCTGTTCAACGGTTTCTCCGCTGGCACTGACAACATTTTTGAAGTCGCCACCGGTGAAGACAGTGTTGCCTACCTGGGCGATAGCCTGCACACGGGTATTTAGTTCACTTACGACGCCGGTGCCCGACTCCATAGAGGTACGCCAACGCATCGAGGCAGTGAAGCTGTTAGGAAGCTGGCGGTTATCTTCCGCTGCTAGACCGCTGTCCGGAATCTGTGCGAAACCAGCATCGTTCTGGTTTATTTTGGGGCGGATAAATACCTGGGTGAATCCCATGGGGGCGGTGCCTGTCGGGGTCCAGAGGTATGAGCTAGCATCGGTGTTGCCACGAACATAGGAGCCGTAAGCAAAGCCATTCTTCCACCCGTGTACAGCTGCTGAAGTGAAACGTAGGGTGTTGTAGCTCTGATTCCAGGAGGCGATACCACCGGTGGTTAACCCGTAGATTCTACTTCCGCCTATTGAAGAAGGGTTCTCGAAACGAACGCCGCCCCAGTTAGTGTTAGCCTGTAGCGTCCAGCTCCAGCTTTCGGTGTTAATGCGCTGAGCGTAGACATTTTGCCAGTCAGTGCCCTCTGCATTGACTGCACGACGGAAGCGGACGCCGTCCTCAAGCGAGTCAACGCGATCACCGTCAAGGAGCTCATCGACGGTTTCTGATGACAGCTGAACAGGGTCGAAAGCTTCAGGGCCGGTGGGCTTAGTAAAGATATCTTCAGCCTTGCCACGGCCAAAGTATTCTTCAGTCCAACCTTCACGGCCGCGGCCAATCATAACCCAGCCGCCGCCGTCAGTTTCCTGATCACAGTAGAACTGAGCAGGGGCGTCCATGGAGGGAGTGTAGAGCCAGTAAGTGCCTGACGTTGACTCGGGGTCATTCTGCTTGACTTCCCAACAGGAAGCAGCAGCAGTTTCTGAGCTCAGGCCGTTGGGAACATACGTGGTATTGGCGCTAGCGCCTGGCAACATGGCTACCGCGACGCCCAGCGCGGTCGCACCAACGGCCAACTTAGAGATAAATGATGGTTTTTTCATATCTGTTAGCAATCTGCGTTGTTGGGGAAGTCTTGTGAAGCGATCTTCCAAGCCCCATTGTCTTCAATAAGAGTAAAAATGTTGAGTGAACGTGGCTTCCCGGTGGGGTTCATCTGCGTGCCAGCTACGTTGACAACCTTGACGTCCGAGGAGTCCAGACAAACCTCAAGGATTTTGGCTGGCTGGCCCTCATATTCGCTATCAGCTAGCCTGGGGTTTCCCACGACCTTAGAGGTTCCCTCTACCTTCCACCCGCTCATGGCGTACTCGGTGGCGGTGGCTACATACTGATCCAAAGCTGATCCGGTTGTTGTTTTTTTCAACTCGTCAACGGTAGCTTCTGAGACGTACTTATAGGGGTCAATCTCTTCGTCAACCTCTGTATTCTCAGCGCCTTCGTCCTGGTTTTTAGGTGGGGCTTGATCTGAGGTTACAACGTCAACTGCCTCAATTTTGGAAAGTACCTGTTGTACGTCCGTGTACAGTTCCTCCGTTGTTTGAACCTCCGCAGTATCTAGCGGAACCTCTTTGGCGGCAGCCAGTTCACCAGACCCTGCGAAGTTCTCTTCAATAGAGGTGTCCTGGCCTTCGCTAGCACTGCCTTCTTGTGATGCAGAGGCTGATGCTGTTGGTGAAGCTGAGGAAGTTGTCGAGGTTTCAGCCGGTTCTGATTCGGCTGCCGAGTTCTCTTGCCCTGCTCCTGAACATCCTGTGAGGATGAGGGTGCTGAGAGCGCCGACTGTCAAAAAGACTGTACGGCTAGAGCTCGTGAAAAAGGGCAGAGTTAACCCGTGTATTTTCATGAATCCCTAATATTCTTTTAGTGCGAGGTCGACCGATTCTCATTAAGCTGTGCGAAGAGCTGTGGTTGCAATGAGTACGGACTGAAAAAGTGTTTCTCTGACGACAATACTACAGCTGAGGATTCATAAATAGCGAGGGTTTTGTGCCGCTGTCACTGTATATGGTGACAGCTTTTTCATGCGCTCATGCTTTATTTCACGACGTAAAATATTTAAATTTTTATCGAGTAAACCTGCCTCTGAGTGGCCCTGCCTGAGGTGATGCCTGTATGGAATAATGAGAGAGCTGTTGTTCCGGGTTTGAAAGGGGAGAATACATGGCTTTACATGGCATAACAGAGGCACTCAAGGGCGAGGGGACCTATGCCGCCATCATGGGTGTCGCTGCCGCTCATCCAACTGCAAGGGCGGATGAATTTGTTATCGGGTGCCCGGAGGGTGCGAGACCCTTTTTACTACAAGGAATTTCGAATGTCACCAGCATGGGGGACACTGTCAGGCCCCCTGTTGTTTTAGTGATTACTGCCACTGATCGAGAGGCGGAGGATACGGTATTAGCCTTGTCCTCTTTGATACCGGCAGAAGAAGCGGTGCTTTTCCCTGCCTGGGAAACCCTTCCTCATGAAAGGTTGTCACCCCGCAGCGATACTGTGGGTCAGCGGCTTTCAGTTCTTCGATCTTTGGCGGGCCTGGGGGCAACCTTTCCTCGTATTGTGGTTGCACCGGTCCGTTCACTGCTACAGCCCCTTGTGGCAGGTTTGGAAAAGATGGAGCCCGTTGAAATCCAAAAAGGCCAAGAGGTCGATTTTAATTTAACTGTGAAACAGCTAACACAAGCTGCCTACTCGCGAGTAGACCTTGTTTCTAAAAGAGGTGAGTTCGCAGTGCGAGGTGGGATTTTAGATATTTTCTCACCAGTTTCAGATTACCCGGTACGCATCGATTTCTTTGGCGATGAGGTTGAAGACATCAGATACTTTTCAGTAGCTGACCAACGCACTATCAACGCCGAGAATCACCCCGGTGTTTTCCTTGCACCACCCTGTAGAGAACTACTCATCACACCCTCCATCATGAGTAAAGCCGCCCGGCTCAAGAACAGCTACCCCGGCGCTGCTGGCATGCTCGAAAAAATTGCCGGCGGTATTTACGTTGAGGGAATGGAATCCCTTATACCTCTACTGGTTGATAACATGGTCACGCTACTAGATCACCTGCCTGAAGGCTCTTTGCCCATCATCATCGAACCTGAACGTGTTCGCTCCCGTGCCGCGGATCTCGTCGCCACCAACGAAGAATTTCTACACGCTGCCTGGGACTCGGTAACAGACGCATCTGACGCACCCATCGATCTGGGACAAAACGGTCTATCGGATTTAGGCTCAGGCAGTTTTAGAACGGTTGCCTCGATGCGTGAACTTGCTCTGGCTAAAAATATGGGCTGGTGGGCCATGACCTCACTTGGCGTTGATAGTGCCATTGATGATGATGTTGACTCAGTTCAGTTTGCCGCTCGAGTGCCCCATACCTATGCCGGTAACGTTACTGAGCTGTTAGATGAAGTAGGCAAAAAAGTAAAAGATGGTTGGCGTATCGCCGTAGTCACCCATGGGCCCGGCCCCCTGGCCCGCTTGCTCGATCTCTTCCAAGAAGCTGAGATTCCGGCGTCCAGAGTGGAGAGTCTCGAACGAGCTCCAGAACCGGGCATTATCGAGATGACCACAGCTAGTGCAGGGCATGGCTTCATGATGGACGGGGCTAAGTTGGGGCTGCTCACGGAGGCTGATATTTTGGGGCGCACATCGCCCTATGCCACCCGTGATTTGCGCAGCGGGAAGTTGCCGTCTAGGCGCCGTAAGAACGCGGTGGATCCCATGAGTTTATCTGCCGGTGACTATGTGGTGCACGAGCAACACGGTATCGGTCAGTTTGTTGAGCTGGTACAGCGTCCTATCGCCGGGGCTACTGTGACTCCAGGGCAACTCAAGCCCATGAAGGAATACTTGGTTCTGGAGTATGCCCCCACCAAACGGGGAGGCCCCAAAGACAGGCTATTTGTTCCCAGTGACCAGTTAGATCAGGTCTCTAATTACGTGGGTGGAGATGCTCCCACTCTCTCAAAAATGGGCGGAAGCGACTGGGCTAAAACTAAGAGCAGGGCACGTAAAGCCGTCAAAGAAATTGCGGCTGATTTGATTAAGCTTTACTCGGCTCGCCAGGCTTCACGCGGCCACGCTTTTGCGGCTGATACACCCTGGCAATCTGAACTAGAAGAAGCCTTCCCCTATAACGAAACTCCCGATCAGCTGGTTGCTATCAACGAGGTCAAGGCTGATATGGAAAAAGAAGTTCCCATGGACCGCCTAATCTCGGGCGACGTGGGGTATGGCAAGACCGAAATCGCGGTTCGAGCTGCCTTCAAAGCTGTGCAGGATGGTAAGCAGGTGGCGGTTCTCGTCCCTACCACCCTGTTGGCGCAGCAGCATTTTGAGACCTTTACCGAGCGCTTCTCTGGATTCCCTATCAGCATCCGCGTGCTCTCCCGCTTCCAGAAGGCTAAAGAATCTGCTGAAACATTAGAGGGCATCAAGAACGGTTCAGTGGACGTTGTCGTGGGCACCCACCGTATTCTCTCGGAGTCCACCGAGTGGAAGGACCTGGGCCTGGTCATCATTGACGAGGAGCAGCGTTTCGGTGTTGAGCATAAGGAAAAGCTCAAGACCATGCGCACTGACGTTGATGTGCTGGCGATGAGCGCTACCCCCATTCCGCGCACCCTGGAGATGTCTCTGACCGGTATTCGCGAGACCTCCACCCTGGCAACCCCACCCGAGGAACGCCACCCCGTACTGACCTATGTTGGGGCTCGTACTGATCAGCAGGTTACCGCGGCTATACGCCGTGAACTTATGCGTGAAGGCCAGGTATTTTTCGTTCATAACCGGGTATCTTCTATCGAAGAGACCGCCAACCAATTGCAGAAGTTGGTACCTGAGGCGCGCATTGCAGTAGCCCACGGTCGGATGAGCGAATCTCGGCTGGAAAAAATTATCGTGGATTTCTGGGAACGTAAGTTTGACGTCCTGGTATCAACCACCATCGTGGAGACCGGCCTCGATATCTCTAATGCCAACACCCTCATTGTTGACAATGCCCAGAATTATGGTCTTTCGCAGCTTCACCAGTTGCGTGGACGCGTGGGGCGCGGGCGAGAACGTGCTTACGCCTACTTTCTCTACCCACCCGAAAAGATGCTGTCCGAAGTCGCTCATGAGAGGCTGAAAGCGGTCGCAACCCACAACGAGCTGGGTGCGGGCATGCGTTTGGCTATGAAGGACCTAGAAATCCGTGGTGCCGGCAACCTCCTGGGAGGCGAGCAATCCGGGCATATCGCTGGGGTAGGGTTTGATCTCTATCTGCGCCTGGTGGGGGAGGCCGTCGCCAACTTCCAGCACGGTGAGAAAGAAGAGACACCAGCGGAAATCAAAGTTGACCTACCGGTCAATGCTCATATGCCGCATGACTATGTCTCTTCAGAGCGTCTGCGGCTTTCTGCCTACCGCCAAATCGCCCAAGCACTGACAGTTGAAGAACTGAACGAAGCCCGCGAAGAGCTGGTAGACCGCTACGGTGCTCTGCCTGAACCTGTAGAGAACCTCTTTACCATTGCTGCCCTGCGCCAACGCGCGCGTGCAGTGGGTTTGAGGGAAATCGTTGCTATGGGGCCAAAGGTTCGCTTCTTCCCGGTTAACAATCTGCCCGAATCTAAACAGATGCGGCTAGAGAGAATGTACCCCGGTGCCCTTTACCGCCAGGTGCCCGGCACCGAGAACTGGCAGATTCTGGTCCCCCGCCCTAAGACCGCTAGGGTGGGTGGAAAAGATTTGGTGGACGCCGCTATGGTTGAATGGACGGAGCAGTTCCTCCACGCCATCTTCGAAACCAGCTAATAGCCGATACGCAAAATGGGACTCCCCAACCGGGGAGTCCCATTTTTATCGTAGCGTGGTGACTACTTCATGTAGAGATCGGTGCCACCTGAATGCACCGCTTCATTGGTCTTTGACGGTAGAACCCAGAGCGGGATTATGAAAGCAAGAGCGTAAAGCACGATTGCGATAGACCACCAGATCCAGCCACCCTCGGGGTAGGTGCCCAGCGCGTAGAAGCAACCGAGCAGAATGCCGAAGCAAAGTACGAAGAGTGCGATGTTGGAGCCCATTTCCTTGGTACCAGAGTGCTGGGGAGTACCTGAACGGGGAGGGTTACCTGATTCCAGGCCGAGTGACTCGACGTTTGAGCGCTTCTCAGCCTCAGAGCGATCGTTATCAGACATAAGATAGTCCTTTGGGTGTGTGTACAGCTTAATGTTTAGTATAGGTGCTCAGGGGCAGCTTCGCACGGTGTGTCACTAAAATGAACGCCAACTTGAGTAGGTGGCGCGTGCTTTAGTAACCGCTTTCGCTTGCCTCGCCCGCACCAATAATAGCGATTCCCTTTGAAGCGCCGATACGGGTCGCTCCGGCAGCAATCATTGCCAAAGCCTCTTCACGGGTGCGGACACCACCAGAAGCCTTAACGCCCAGCTCAGGGCCAACGGTTGCGCGCATGAGGGCGATGTCTTCAACGGTTGCTCCGGCAGAGGAATAGCCGGTAGAAGTCTTCACAAAATCGGCTCCGGCTTCAACGGATGCTTCACAAGCCAGAACTTTCTGATCATCGGTCAGCTCACTGGTCTCGATAATGACCTTAAGAGTGGCACCGCCGGCGTGAACGGCGTCTGCCACAGCCTTGATATCTGCCACCAGAGCAGCGCGGTGGTTAGCGCGGGCGGCTGCAATATTGATAACCATATCAACTTCGCGGGCACCCGCCTCTACAGCGGTTTTAGCCTCGAACGCCTTGACCTCGGTAGCTGAAGCACCAAAGGGGAAACCAACAACTACGCAGGGCACCGACCGGGAGCCAGCTAGCTCCTCGGCGAGAACCGGGGCCCATACAGGGTTAGCGCAGACACTAGCAAAGCCGTATTCGCGGGCTTCGCTACACAAGCGGCGGACATCTTCTTCAGAAGCGTTGGGGGCAAGAATAGTGTGGTCAATCATTGCTGCGAGCTGGTCGCGGGTTAGCTCAGAGGTCATTGTTTCTCCTAATTGGTGCAGGCAAAATTATGCCTGCTTAAAGTACAAATGGTGGGCGGGTTTAGAGCCCCAGGGCTGCCGACATATCGGCTTTGATGATATCGAGCTTGGTGGCTGCGGTTGCGTGAGCGTCAGCTACTGAACCGGTCACTGGAACTACCGCTTCAAGGTAGCACTTGAGCTTGGGTTCGGTGCCCGATGGTCGCACGATGACTCGTGAGTCGTCCTCTGTGTAGTAGCGCATACCGTCGGTGGGAGGCAGGGTTTCGGTACCCTCGGTGAGATCCTCAACAGAGGTTACTGATGAGCCTGCTAACTGGGCCGGGGCGTTATCGCGCAGTCGCTTCATCATGGCAGGAATGAGTGCCAGGTCATCAACGCGAACCGAGAGCTGGTCGGTAGCATAGACCCCGTGCTGGGCTGAGAGATTATCAAGCAGAGCGGGCAGGTTGCTGCCAGCATCCTTGAGCTCCTGAGCGTAAGCCGCCATGACCAGGGCAGCTGAAATACCGTCCTTATCGCGCACCTGGGCATGGTCCACGCAGTAACCCAGTGCCTCTTCGTAGCCAAAGCTCAGGTTTTCTACACGGGCAATCCATTTGAAGCCGGTGAGGGTTTCCACATGTTTGACGCCGGCGGCATGAGCAAGCGCCCCCACCTGGCGTGAGGAGACAATGGAGTTAGCGAAGGTTGCCTCAGCAGGGTTCTCGAGGGTGGAAAGCATGCGGTCGGCTAGGATCGATCCGGTCTCGTCGCCTCGGAGCATACGCCAGGTGCCGCCGTCATTGATGGCAAAAGCCGCGCGGTCAGCATCGGGATCGTTAGCAATAATCAAATCGGCATCCAGCTTCTGCGCCAGAGCAAAGGCCAGGTCGAGGGCGCCGGGCTCTTCGGGGTTAGGGAAAGCGACGGTAGGGAAGGTGGGGTCTGGGTCCGCCTGCTCCGGCACTAGCGTGACATGGGTGAAACCTGCCCCGCGTAAGACAGCTTCGGCAGTTTTGCCGCCCACACCGTGCAGAGGAGTCAGCACAATCTTAAGGTCACGGTCCTGCTGGGGTACGAGCGAGAGGACCTTCACGATGTAGTCATCGGCCACGGTATCGGGCAGGACACTCCAGCCCTCGTCAGCTAGAACTGGCTGGCTAACATCGGCAATAGCCGCCGCGATGTCACCATCGTAGGGAGGGACGATTTGCGCACCGCGAGCACCATCTTCTACTGCCTGACCGCCCAGATAGACCTTATAACCGTTATCGTTGGGAGGGTTGTGAGATGCTGTGACCATCACACCAATTTCAGCTCCGTATTCACGGGTAGCCCAGGCCGTCACAGGGGTGGGTAGGGGAGAGGGCATGAGCTTGACCTCGATACCCGCTGCTGTGAAAATTGCTGCGGTATCGAGAGCGAAGACATTAGAATTCTTGCGGGCATCAAAACCGACGACCGCTGAAATCTGCTCCCACCCTTCGGCCTCAGCACGAGCGGTGGCGTAATCAGCTAGGCCCTGGGCAGCCCGCTGGACTACCACGCGATTCATGCGCATTGGACCAGCACCCAGCTCAGCGCGCAAACCTGCGGTGCCGAACTGCAAAGTACCAGAGAAACGATCAGCTAGATCAGCTGCTGCAACTTCATCGCCAGCCTCAGCCTGAGCCAGAATGCCTTCAAGCTGGGTGCGAGTCTCAGCGTCCGGATCATCAGTAATCCAAGCGCGGGCCCGCTCGACGAGCTGAGGTAAAAGGGTAGACATCAATAAATCCTTAGATTTCATCAGCCACATTATGGCTGGCCAGTGGTTAGAGGGAAGCGATAATGTCTGCCAGAAGGCGGGAAATACGGGGGCCAGCGGCCTCGCCTGCTTCGATCACCTCAGCATGGCTGAGCGGGGTTTCCTGAATACCGGCAGCCAGGTTGGTGATCAGTGAAATACCAAATATCTCAAGCCCGGCGGCACGAGCTGCAATAGCCTCCAAGGCGGTAGACATGCCAACCAAGTCGGCACCTAGAACTCCAGCCATCTTTACCTCTGCGGGAGTTTCGTAGTGAGGACCGGGGAACTGCATGTAGACACCTTCCTGCAAGGAAGCGTCAATGCTGCGAGCGATTTCACGGATGCGAGGGGAGTAAAGATCAGTGAGATCAACAAAGTGTGCACCGGTCAGCGGGGAAGCCGCCGTGAAATTAAGGTGATCAGAAATGAGCACCGGTTCACCGGCGGAGTAAGCGGGATTCAAGCCGCCGCACCCGTTGGTCAGAATCATGGTATTGGCGCCGGTAGCCGCCACGGTGCGCACCCCGTGAACCACCGCGTCCACACCGCGACCCTCATAGTAGTGGGTGCGTGAGCCAATCACGAGAGCACGCTTGCCCTCCGGGGTAAGGATTGAGGTAAGGGTGCCGGGGTGACCCACCACAGCAACCTTATGGAAACCAGGCACCTCAGAAGCATCAAGAGTATGGGTGACCTCGCCGATGAGGGTGGCGGCTTCGCCCCAGCCCGAACCCAGAGTCAGGCCCAGATCGTGCTTCTCAACACCGGTCTTCTCAGCAATAAATTCAGCTGCCTCACGAGCCCGCACCAGCGCGGGATGGTTGGGGTCAGCGGTCGATACAGCGGGGAGATTTGATTCATTCAACACACCTTCTAGCCTACCAATAATGACGGGGCGAGACTAGGTGAATCCGAGGGGCTAGGCCTTTGGTCGAAAGACGCGGCTGACCCAGATGAGAAAAGGGGCAAGGTAAACCAGTGCGCCCAACTTACACCCTTTTAGTGTTCTAGCCCTAAAATTCTGTGCCTGCAAGTTGAGCCATCCTGGGATGTGGGACACAATGGATAGGTGACTCTAAAAACAGATTTTTCTTCCCACAAACTCGTCATCCTCGGCGGCGGCCCCGGCGGCTACGAAGCTGCTCTGGTGGCAGCTAGCCACAGTGCCGACGTTACCATCATCGAAGATAAGGGCATGGGCGGATCAGCCGTGCTCACCGACGTCGTTCCCTCCAAAACCCTCATTACCAGTGCGGACGCCCGCAACCGCTTTGGTAAGGCACAGGAGCTCGCTATCTCGGTGGGCGAAGACGATAACCCGCCTCAGATTTCGGTGGACCTTGCCAAGGTTAATCAGCGCCTCATTGACCTAGCTCTACAGCAGTCCCACGATATTAAGCGCACCCTGGAACGCAACGGGGTGAAGGTAATTGCCGGGCGTGGTATGCTCATTGACCGTAACACTGTTCAGGTAACCGATGCTGACGGGCTGACGTATGAACTCAATGCCGAGTTCATTCTGCTGGCTGTTGGTACCCACCCGCGCGAGCTACCAACTGCACAGCCAGACGGGCAACGTATTCTCAACTGGACCCAACTGTATGACCTCAAAGAACTACCTACAGATTTGATTGTGGTGGGCTCCGGTGTAACCGGCGCCGAATTCGCATCAGCCTATGACGGCCTGGGCTCTAATGTCACCCTTATCTCTTCGCGCGACCAGGTGCTTCCCGGCGAAGATGGGGACGCTGCAACCGTGCTGGAGAACGTTTTTGAACGTAAGGGTGTGCGGGTTCTACCGCGCTCGCGCGCGGAGGGTGCTGAGTACAACGAAGCCGGTGACGGTGTGGTAGTTACGCTCTCTGACGGTCGCAAGGTCGCAGGTTCCCACGTCCTGATTGCCGTTGGATCTATCCCCAACACCGAGAACCTGGGGTTGGATGCAGTCGGTGTTGAGATTTCAGAAACCGGTCACATTAATGTGGATCGTGTTTCACGTACCAATATTTCAAATATCTACGCGGCCGGTGACTGCACCGGTGTTTACCCACTGGCGTCGGTTGCTGCCATGCAGGGGCGGGTGGCGGTCTCCCACATGCTGGGTGACACGGTCAAACCTTTGCGTACCCACCAGGTTGCAGCCAATATCTTTACTGCCCCCGAAATCGCGACTGTCGGGGTCAGTCAAAGCGAAATCGAAGCGGGTAAGTATCAGGCTGATATGGTCATGCTGCCCCTGGCAACCAACGCACGCGCTAAGATGCTGGCGGTAGAAGACGGTTTCATCAAGATTTTTGCCCGTAAACATTCAGGCACCGTCATCGGTGGTGTGGTGGTAGGGCCTCGTGCCTCCGAGCTTATTTTTCCGCTTTCACTGGCAGTGGATAAGAAACTGCACGTGGATGATATCGCCGAGACTTTCGCGGTCTACCCCTCGCTCAGCGGTTCTATTTCTGAGGCTGCCCGCCAGCTGCACATCATGCAGTAGGGTTTCAGCTCCACCAAAAAGTCCACCGAGAAACCTCGGTGGACTTTTTTGTAGTGAGTGATTTACTTGGTGCGGGCCATGGTGGAAAGATCAACATCACGGGTTTCGTGAGTGATTGCCATGAAGATGAAAGTGAGAACCCCAGCACCTGCCAGGTAAAGGCCTACAGCACCCACACCGCCGTTAGCATTCAGCCAAACCGCTGCATAAGGGGTCAGTGCAGCACCCAAAATTGAGGCTACGTTATAGGAGATGCCCGATGCGGTGTAGCGGACGTTCGTGGGGAAGAGCTCGGGCAGGTAGGCCGACATGGAGCCAAAGGTCAGGCCCATGAGCGTCATACCGATTGCCATAAAGAGCACGATGCGGCTGGTGTTAGCTTCAGCGCCGGTGCCCACCACCTCGGGGTTCATGAGCAGGCCAAAGCAGAGGCCGAAGGCGATAATGCAGGCGGTGATGACGAGCTGCGATGAGCGTCGACCGTACTTATCCGCTAGCCATCCCGAGACAGGAACCATAGCTGCAAAGAAGAGGATGGTGATGAGCTGAATAACGAGGAAGCTGCGGTAGGGGATACCCAGTCCACCCTTCTCAGCTGCGCCGATGCCAAAGGAAAGAATCCAGGCAGTCATCAGGTAGAAGAGCACGTAGGTTGCCAGCATGATGAAGGTACCTTGAACCATAGGCCACCAGGCAACCTTGAAGGCCTCAACCAGCGGGGTCTTAACCTTCTCGTCCTTAGCCACCGCCTGCTTGAAGACGGGAGTCTCTTCTAGCTTGAAGCGAACGTAAAGACCCACAGCCACCATGATGACGGAGGCGATAAAGGGAACGCGCCAGCCCCAGACTAAGAAGTTGTGGTCCAGGCCGTCACCGGTAGCGACCGAAGTGAAACCCATCGCTACAGTCAGCAAAAGCATGAAACCGTTGGCGAGGATGAAGCCGAACGGTGCGCCCAGCTGGGGCCACATGGCAGCTCGGGCGCGTTTGCCTTCCTCAGCGTACTCAGTGGCGAGAAGAGCCGCGCCGGACCACTCGCCACCCAGACCCAGACCCTGGCAAAAGCGCAGGATGGTCAGCATGATGGGCGCCCACAGACCGATGTGGTAGTAGGTGGGGAGTAAGCCGATGAGGAAGGTAGCAATACCCATGGTGAGCAGTGCGCCTACCAGAGTTGCCTTACGGCCTACCTTGTCGCCAAAGTGGCCAAAAATTACGGAGCCAATGGGGCGGGCAACGAAAGCAGCCCCAAAGGTCGCCATCGATGCAAGAAGCTTGGCAGTGTCATCTTCACCGGTAAAGAAGAGTGCTGGGAACACTGCCACGGCTGCGGTGGCGTAGATGTAGAAATCATAGAATTCGATGGTGGTGCCGATCAGCGATGCCATGATGACGCGGCTGCGGGGTATGGTGATATCGCTGGCCGACGCGGCCGTTGATGCGGGTGAAGTGGTCACGGAAAGCTCCTGTATATACCGCTGACACGGTGATATGTGGTGTAACAGAAACTCACTGTAAACTGCCTGACTGCTATATGAAACCGGATTTCATATTCTAAGACGTTGTCTGGGGTAAAAAAGCGCCGGGACGCAGCTGTAAGTTGCATCCCGGCGCTCGGATAAAAATTTAGCGAATGGTGGCGATGACTGCCCCGGCAGAGACGGTCTCACCCTGCTTGAGCTTCAGTCCATTGACCTTGCCAGCCTTGTGAGCGGTGATAGGCTGTTCCATCTTCATGGCTTCAAGAACTACGATGAGATCGCCCTCTGCTACCTTGGCGCCCTCCTTGACGGCTACCTTCACGATGGTCCCCTGCATGGGGCTGGTCAGCTCATTGCTGTTGGCCACTGTGGTACCACCACGGGTTGAGCGTGACTTGCGTGCCTTAGCTGCTGCGGGTTTAGATACCGCTGAACCTCCGAATGCGGGAAGCGTGACCTCAAGTCGCTTGCCACCCACCTCAACGGTCACCTTCTGACGCTCATCTCCGTCATCAAGTACGCCCAGGGCTCCGTTGTAGGCGGGTAAGGTGTTATTGAATTCAGTCTCAATCCAGCGGGTATGCACACTAAAGGGCTGCCCATCAGCAGGTGCAAAAGCCGGGTCTTTAATGACGGTGGCATGGAAGTTAGCTACGGTGGGCAGGCCCTCAATCTTAAGCTCCGCCAGTGCCCTGGAGGCACGAGCGAGAGCCTGCTCACGGCTATCACCGGTCACAATCAGCTTAGCTAGCATGGAGTCAAAGTTGCCGCCGATAGTATCACCAGAAACCACACCGGAATCCCAGCGGACGCCGGGGCCCTGCGGCACTATCAGTTTTTCGATGGTACCGGGGGAAGGCATGAAGCTGCGGCCGGCGTCCTCACCGTTGATGCGGAACTCAAAGCTGTGCCCGCGCACCCCGGGGTCGGTAGGGTTGATTTCTTCGCCACGGGCAATGCGGAACTGTTCACGCACCAGGTCGAGGCCGGTGACCTCTTCAGAAACAGGGTGCTCTACCTGTAGACGGGTGTTAACCTCAAGGAAGCTGATGGTGCCGTCGGTACCAACCAGGAACTCGCAGGTGCCTGCGCCCTGGTAGCCAGCCTCTTTGAGGATAGCCTTGGACGCATCATAGAGGCGCTGATTCTGTTCTTCGGTGAGGAAGGGGGCAGGGGCTTCTTCAACTAGCTTCTGATTGCGGCGCTGCAGGGAACAGTCGCGGGTAGAAACCACCACAACGTTGCCGTGGGCATCAGCCAGGCACTGGGTCTCGACGTGACGGGGGGAATCGAGGAAGCGCTCAATGAAGCATTCGCCGCGGCCAAAAGCTGCGATGGCCTCACGTACCGCTGACTCATAAAGCTCGCCGATGCCCTCGCGCTCGCGAGCCACCTTGATGCCGCGTCCGCCGCCGCCGAAAGCTGCCTTAATTGCTACGGGGAGACCGAATTCGTCGGCAAAGGCTTCAACTTCTTGGGGGCTGGTGACCGGGTCTTTGGTGCCGGGAACCAGGGGAGCGCCTACCTTCTCGGCGATATGGCGGGCTGCTACTTTATCACCCAGCCGGTTGATAGAGGCGGGGGAGGGGCCGATCCAGGTGAGGCCAGTGTCGATGACCTGCTGGGCGAACTGGGCGTTTTCAGAGAGGAAGCCGTAGCCTGGGTGTACAGCATCGGCGCCTGAGCGCTGAGCAACTTCAAGGAGCTTGTCCATTACCAGGTAGGATTCAGCAGCAGTTGAGCCACCCAGGGCATAGGCTTCATCGGCAAGTTGAGCATGCTGAGCTTCGCGGTCGGGTTCAGCGTAAACTGCCACCGTCGCGATGCCCTCATCTTGAGCAGCACGAATAATGCGTACCGCAATCTCACCGCGGTTAGCGATTAGAACCTTGGTGACTGGGCCGGTGTGGCGCCCGGTCACCGGGGTGAAATTCTGTCCAGCATCGATAGTTTCAGTCACTCAAAGCTCCTTGGGAAGTATTGCGCCACGTCAAGGCGTCTAGTTGATGGCGCAACGGCTCATTTTAGGTGGCGTTTAGAAAAATTTAACCGCATCTTGAAATTTATCGCGAATTTTTCCAAATGTCGCTGATTGAAACACCGAACGTGGTGAGCATCGTGCGGAGGGCATGTACCGAGAGACCGACGATGGTGTGAAATTCTCCCTCAATACCCTTGATAAAAGCTGACCCAAAACCGTCGATAGTAAAGGAGCCAGCTACCCAGAGTGGCTCACCGGTCGCCACGTAGCTTTCTGCCTCAGCCTGGGTGAAGTGATCAAAGTGCACAGTGGCGCTACGTAACTCACTGGTTTCTACCGGCTGCTGCCCGCGGTGATCAATCAACCAGTGGCCGGTATGCAGAACCCCAGATTTTCCGCTCATCGCGGTTATTCGCTCTAGTGCCACTTCTGCACTGCCGGGTTTGCCGTAGGGCCGCCCCTCAAGTTCAAAGACAGAATCACACCCAAGGACGATTGCCCCCGCGCACTGGGGTAGGGATGCAACAGCGCGGGCTTTAGCCTGAGCCAGTAAAAGGGCAGTCTGTGCCGGGGAGATATCACCGAGCCCCTTAGCGTAGGCATCTTCCTGTGCTGCTGCCAGAACGGCGTCCTCATCAACATCACTGACAAGAACCTCAAAACTAATGCCCGCGTCCTCAAGAAGTTTCTTACGAGCGGGAGACTGAGAAGCCAGTACGAAGCGGGGCTGTTGGGCGGGGATATTATGCATAGCTCTAAGTGTATTGAATAGCCAGCTTTTGTGGTTGCTTAAACCCCGCACCATCCCTCAGCATCCTGCCTGATATGCAGGGGGTAAGAAGGATGGCGCGGGGTCTAAGTGAAGCGGGGCTTAGAAGAGACCCATGGGCTGGTCTGAGTAGGACACCAGCATATTCTTGGTCTGCTGGTAGTGATCCAGCATCATCAGGTGGTTCTCGCGGCCGATGCCACTCTTCTTATAGCCACCGAAAGCTGAGTGAGCTGGGTAGTTATGGTAGTTATTGACCCAGACACGCCCTGCCTGAATGGTTCGCCCCGCGCGGTAGGAGATGAACTGGTCGCGGCTCCAAACTCCGGCACCCAGACCGAAATCGGTG
Source organism: Rothia endophytica (assembly GCF_039543885.1). NCBI lineage: Bacteria > Bacillati > Actinomycetota > Actinomycetes > Micrococcales > Micrococcaceae > Rothia > Rothia endophytica. The sequence continues at coordinate 167,139 of NZ_BAABKP010000002.1, read as the reverse complement.
TCGTTGGCGATGCGCATAGCTTCGTCAAAATCGGTGAAGCTGGTGGTAGCTAGGACGGGGCCGAAAATCTCTTCCTGGAAGATGCGCATATCATTATTACCCGCGAAAACGGTGGGCTGAATGTAGTAGCCACCCGCTAGATCTCCGCCCAGTTCGCAGGCTTCACCACCGATCAGGACGTCCGCGCCTTCATCCTTTCCGATTTTAAGATAGCCAGTGATTTTGTCCCACTGTTCCTTGGATGCCTGGGCGCCCACCATAGTTTCGGTATCCAGGGGGTTGCCCTGCTTCATGGCCTTGACTCGTTCGAGTCCAGCTTCAAGGAAAGAGTCATAGATAGGCTTTTGGATCAGGGCGCGGGAGGGGCAGGTACAGACTTCGCCCTGGTTGAGACCGAAAGAGGCAAACCCTTCAAGAGCCTTGGAATAGAAGGAGTCCTCTTCGCGAGCCACATCCTCAAAGAAAATGTTAGGGGACTTGCCGCCTAGCTCCAGGGTGATGGGGACGATGTTCTCTGCGGCAGCCTTCATAATGATTGAGCCAGTAGTGGTTTCGCCGGTGAAGGCAATTTTGCGGATGCGCTTGCTCCCCGACAGGGCAGCGCCTGCTTCAGTACCAAAGCCATTGACTACATTTAGCACGCCAGGAGGCAGTAGGTCCTTCCAGAGGTCAACCAGGAAGAGAATGGATGCCGGGGTCTGCTCTGCGGGCTTGAGCACAATGCAGTTGCCGGTGGCTAGAGCCGGTGCAATCTTCCAGATTGCCATGAGGATAGGAAAGTTCCAGGGGATAATCTGCCCCACGACGCCCAGCGGCTCGTGGAAATGGTAGGCGACGGTGTCCTCATCGATTTGAGACAGACGGCCTTCCTGAGCACGAATGGCTCCTGCAAAGTAGCGCAAGTGATCTGCTGCCAGGGGAATGTCTGCAGCTAGAGTTTCGCGCACCGGTTTACCGTTATCCCAGGTTTCGGCTACCGCGATAGCTTCAAGGTTGTCCTCGATAACCTGGGCTAGTTTGAGCAGTAAGTTGGAGCGTTCGGTGACGGAGGTTTTGCCGTAGGTTTCAAAAGCCTTCCAACCGGCGTCCAGTGCCTTATCGATGTCAGCGGCGGTGCCGCGGGCTACCTCGGTAAAGGGCTTGCCGTTGATCGGTGAGATGTCTTCGAAATACTGGCCTTCGGCGGGAGCCACCCACTCGCCACCGATGAAGTGGTCATAACGGCTCTTGAAGGTAGCAAGTGAATCTGAGGTGCCGGGTGAGGCGTAGACAGTCATGAGGTCTCCTTTGACGAAACTGTTTGTAACACGGGTCACGTTTCAAGAAGTCTAGCCGCTCACTGAGGTAGTCGGCAAGGGTGTATTTTGAGAAAAGAGGCAGTCTTCGCGCTGCACACCTATGCGTTACCCCGGAGGAGAAATATGAATAGCCCCCGCCTCGGTCTCATCGGGACTGGAATGATAACCCAGGAGTTCGTGGCAGCTATCAAAGCTGAGAATGCCTTCGAGCTGGTTGCTGTGATGAGTCGCTCTAGCGCTACCGCACGTTCTTTTATTCAGGATGCTGATCTAGACCGGGTGGGCATCGCTACCGAAATAAGCGAGTTGCTGGAGCATTCGCTAGATGCGGTGTATATTGCTTCCCCCAATTCCTTCCATAAGAATCATGCCTTGGCCGCTATCGATGCGGGGGTGAATGTCATTGTGGAAAAGCCAGCTTTCTGGAACCCCGCGCAATGGCAGGAGGTACACCGTGCTGCTGAAAGAGCCGGGGTCTTGGTCTTTGAAGCCGCGCGGCATCTTTTTGAGCCCGGCTTCGAAACAGTTGGGAAGTGGGTGGATGAACAGAAGTCAAGCGGGCGAGAGGTGACAGGTGCCAGCCTGAACTTTCACCAGTATTCTTCCCGTTGGGACGCTGTGTTGGCAGGCCAGGAACCCAACATTTTCTCGCTGCGTCACGGCGGCGGTGCCCTGGTTGACCTGGGAATTTACACGGTCTATGCAGCGGTAGCCTGGTTTGGGGAGCCGCAGGCTATTTCATACAGAGCCCAGCTGGCGCCAACCGGGGTGGATGCTGCCGGCGTCCTGTTGCTGATCTACCCCGGCTTTACCGCTGAGCTATCTTTCTCTAAAAACCAGGTCTCCCGCCTGCCCAACGAGATTAGGGCAGGACGCTCGGGCTTGTTACTGAATGCGGTGCAGGGAATCGACAGGGTAAAGACAGGCGAAGGGCAGCCCCTCTTTGAAGCAGAGAAACCCGGTGCACCGTTGAGCCAGCTGATGCGCTATGAAGCTCTTGCCTTTGCGGAGCTGGTCGCAGCTCAGAGGCAAGGCAACCTCACCGCGCAACAGAGGGACAACTACCGCTACCTAACTCAGCTGTCGCGCATCGTCAACCGCATCTGCACCGAGGCGCGCTACCAGGCGGGCATCGTATTTAGTGGGGAAATTGATAGCTCTGAAAAGCCCTAACCCGGGGGCTGATGTCCTCGCGAAGAGCGGGCACCTTGTCTGTTAGCTGGCTCGGGGCTAGCGTTTAAGGGTACTAACAGACAGGGTGCCCGCTCATGAGCTAAATACTCAGTCTAATAACCTAGTGCTCGCTTGAGGGTGTCTAGGCCAACAGAACCGAGCATGAGGGCGCGGGTGTGGAAGTCCCTATCTGAGACACCGGCGGCGCGGGCATCCTCACGCAGCTGTAACCAGAGGCGCTCGCCTACCTTATAAGAGGGAGCCTGGCCGGGCCATCCCAGGTAGCGCAGGAATTCAAAACGGCGCTGGCCGTCTGACATGTCCAGGTTGGCCTCCAAGAAGCGGTAGCCGCGGTCGGCGTCCCAGATACCGGGTTCAATGCCGAGTTCCTCAACCCAGCGCTGGGGGATTTCGAAGCCGCAGTGCAGACCGATGTCAAAGACGACGCGTGCAGCGCGCAGGCGCTGGGCGTCCAGCATACCCATGCGGTCGCCGGGGTCTGCCAGATAGCCGAGTTCGTCCATGAGGCGTTCGGCATAGAGAGCCCAGCCTTCGCCGTGGCCTGAGACCCAGCAGGCTGAGGCGCGCCAGTTATTGAGGGATTCTGCCATGGCGGTTGCGGTGGCTATCTGTAGGTGGTGGCCGGGGGTGCCTTCGTGGTAGACAGTGGAGACTTCGCGCCAGGTGCCGAAGGTGTCTTCGCCTTCGGGGACTGACCACCACATGCGACCGGCTCTCTCGAAGTCGGCTGACGGGCCGGTGTAGTAGATGCCGCCTTCTTGGGTGGGGGCGATCATGCACTCGAGATTTCGCAGGGGCCCTTCGATGGTGAAGTGTTCTTTAGAGAGAAAATCCAGAGCTTCGTCGGAGAGCTTCTGCATCCAGGCTTGGAGTTCATCGGTGCCGTGCAAAGTGCGGGCGGGGTCAGCATCCAGTGCTGCCTTGGCCTCTTCGATACTGGCACCGGGCTTAATCTCTTCTGCTACTTCCTGCTGGGCTGCGATGATGTGGTCTAGCTCTTCAATGCCCCAGGCGTAGGTTTCTTCTAAATCTAGGGTAGTACCCACGAACTGGCGGGAGTAGAGGGAGTAACGCTTATGTCCTACAGCGTCTTCTTGGGGCGCTGCCGGGCGCAGGGTTTCTTGCAGATAGGTCAGCAGCTTGCCGTAGCCTGCCTTGGCGGATGCCGCGCCCTCCTTGGCATGGTCGGCGTGGGTGGGAGCTGCTTCGGCAACTTCAGCGGCTAGGGCGTCAAAGAAACCGCCGTCAGCGATGTAGGCGGTGACCTGCTCGATGGCTGTGTCGACCTGACGCACAGCGGCTACGCAGCCGCGGGTGTGTGCTTCTTCGAGGCTCTCGATATAGCCTTCGAGCGCAGAAGCGACGTTGTGTAGGCGACCTGCAATAAAGCCCCAGTCTTCTTCATTATTGCGGTTCATGAGGTCAAAGACTGAACGGATACCCTGAATGGGGGAGGCTAGGTTATTGATTTCCCAGGTTCCCAGCCCAGCCTCATGAAGCTCAAGTTCTAGGCCCAGACGCTCCTGCATGGCGTCGACGGTGACTTTATCGATGTCATCGGTGATTTCTGCCTGATTCAACTGTTCAAGGGTTTCACGGATAACAGCGATATTGGCAGCGGTGCCGGCGGGGGAGAAGTCAGCGTACTCGGTTTCCCTGCCTTTGCGCCCTTCTAGGGTAGCGCTGGCGGGGTCTAGCTCCAAACACTTTTCGTAGTAGGCATTGGCAATTTCATCGACGCGAGTTTGTGTGCGGTTGGTGGTGAAAATAGCGGGTAAATCTGGGTGAATAGTCATGAGACTTATATTACAGTTCAGATGCAGAAAAGGGCCTTCACCTTTGCCGGAGTGAAGACCCTTTTTGAAAAATTGAACTACTGGGGCCGTGCCCGCTTCCAGGAGCCCGGACCTGGTCGCAGACGGGCGCCTAGCTGCTGGGTGGTGTTCAAGCGGCGCTGCCAGTGCTCCAGTGCAGTTTCCCTATTCTGCTCTGCTTGCGCGGCAGAAGCTGCCACCACTGCGGTTAGAGCTGCCAGCTCCTCGTCGGTGGGGTTGCCTTTGACCACGCTCAGCAGGGGAGCCTCCGAAGGGGCAGTTATGCTGCCGGCCTGGCTAGCGTCATCCTGCGCGGTTACAGGGGTGGGTGCTGCTGCCGGTTTCTTACCGAAGCCCAAGAGCGAGAGGGGGTTGGGGGTTGCCATAGAGAATTAGCCTTTACAGAGGAATATTGCCATGCTTTTTGGCCGGGCTTGCTGCCCGCTTATCGTTCAAGGCACGCAGGGCGCTGACGATGCGCACACGGGTCTCTGACGGAGCGATGACCTCGTCAATATAGCCCAGCTCAGCTGCCTGGTAGGGGTTGAGCAGCTCTTCTTCATACTTGGTGATGAGCTCAGCACGGCGGGCCTCGACGTCCCCACCTTCTTCGGCAAGGGCGGCAAGCTCACGACGGTAGAGAATGTTTACCGCGCCCTGAGCGCCCATCACACCGATTTGAGCGGTGGGCCAGGCAAGGTTAATGTCTGCGCCCAGCTTCTTGGAGCCCATCACAATGTAAGCACCGCCGTAGGCCTTACGGGTAATGACAGTAACCAGGGGAACAGTAGCCTCAGCGTAGGCATAGAGCAGCTTAGCACCGCGGCGGATGATGCCGTTGAACTCCTGGTCGGTACCTGGCAAGAAACCCGGTACGTCCACAAAGGTCAGAATAGGAATGTTGAAGGCATCGCAGTTGCGTACAAAACGGGCAGCCTTCTCGGACGCGTTGATATCAAGGGTGCCAGCGAACTGCATAGGCTGGTTAGCCACGATACCAACGGTCTTACCCTCAACACGGGCGTAACCGATCATGACGTTAGGGGCGTAGAGCGCCTGCATTTCCAGGAAGTGCCCGTCATCCACAACCGCCTCAATCACCGAGCGCATGTCGTAGGGTTGGTTGGCTGAGTCGGGAATCAGCTGATCCAACTCAAGGTCATCTACGGTCGGTTCGGGGTCCTGGTCATGGTCTAGGGGCAGATTGACCGCCAGGTTGTTGGAGGGCAAAAATTCGATGAGCTCGCGCACGAAATCGAAAGCGTCCTCTTCATCCTCTGCCAGGTAAGTGGAGGTACCGGTGACCGCATTGTGCTGGCGCGCCCCACCCAGTGTCTCCATATCAATCTCTTCGCCGGTTACGGTCTTAATGACATCCGGTCCCGTGATAAACATGTGACTGGTCTTATCAACCATCACGATATAGTCCGTCAAAGCGGGGGAGTAGGCTGCACCGCCAGCTGAGGGGCCCATAATCACAGAAATCTGCGGAATGACACCTGAAGCGCGCACATTCATGCGGAAGATATCAGCGAACATGGCTAGGGACGCCACACCTTCCTGGATGCGGGCACCACCACCGTCATTGATACCAATGACCGGGCAACCGTTCTGGAGTGCGAACTTCTGCACCTTAACGATCTTCTCGCCGTTGACCTGGGACAGTGATCCGCCGTAAACCGTGAAGTCCTGAGAATAAACAGCCACCAGGCGTCCGTCAATCGTGCCGTAGCCTGAAACCAAGCCATCGCCTAGAGGGCGCTTCTTATCCATACCAAACGCTGTGGTGCGGTGGCGCGCCAGAGCATCAAACTCAACAAAAGAACCTTCATCAAGCAACATCTCAACACGCTCACGGGCGGTCTGCTTACCGCGCTCATGCTGACGATCAATCGGAGCCTGGCCGGTAGGAGCGAGAGTCTGCTCCCGGCGGGCATAAAAATCCTCAATCTTTCCTGCGGTTGTTGAAAGATCTGGCCCGTTGTCAGCCTGCTCGGTGAGATTCTCGCTCATGGTGCCTCTTCACGCTCTTGGTGTGTCTAGGTGCCCCTGGTCAGGGCATTCGTATCAACTATAGTCGTCGCCTGAGCCGAGGGTAAATTTTTTTAGGAATTTTGGGGTGTTTTCTCTAAATAAGAGGGGTAAATGTTTGGTGGACGCACCCGAAGCTGGTTTCGGGTGTGTCCACCAAATACGTGTGGGTAAGGAAAGCTACTGACCTACCTTGCCAATGACTGCGTTCCATTCGCGCACCTTGTAGCCGGTGAGAACGCCGCCGGTGCTCATGGGGTCAGCCGCAATGAGAGCGTCCAGGTGTTCCTTGTTATCGGCAACAAAAATGAGCAGAGCACCAAAAGGCTCCCCATCGGGGTAGGCGCCTGCGGCGTGCAGGTTGCCTTCTTTATGAAGTTTGGCTAGGTACTCGCGGTGGGCTGGGCGGTGCAGCGTCTGAAGATTGGCAGGCCCATAGGAATATTCAACAGCGTAGGTGGTCATAGGTTGCTCCCTAAAATATTGTGAGACTAGATTCAAGAAGTCCTGCTGTGTTACTGGGACCCGTGGGGTGTCTTTGCACCGTTTGGCGCAAGGATACCCCATCGGGTTTCCGTACATCATTGTTGTGCAAGACTGCTGAACTGAATTGCTCCCCCCAGTATCTCACCTCACAGGCTCGCCGCTAGTATTAAGAGGCAGATTAAAGAAAGGTAACCATGACTCAGCTTGACCCCAGCGCTGTTGACCTACCCGGCTTCGACCGGGTAGAAATTCTTGAGAGCATCGGCTCAACTAACGACTACGGGCGGGCCGTACTGATGGGGGATGCTGTGGCTCGGCGCAGCTGGGGCGAGCTGTCCGTCATCTCAACCGGGGACCAAAACGCCGGGCACGGGCGGTTGGACCGGGTCTGGTCAGCACCTCCGGGATCCAGCTTGGCGACAACTTTTGTGGTGCGTCCTCACGCCAACCCCCGTGTGCACATCGCCCCCGATCAGTACCACTGGCTAACCTCCCTAGCCGCACTTTCAGTCCGCGACGCACTGATGCAGGAATTTAGCCTGGTTCCCAGCATTAAGTGGCCCAACGATGTGCTGTTAGGTAACCGTAAGGTATGTGGCATCCTGGCGCAGCTAGTACTAGAACCTGAGGGCGATATCTCGGTAATTGTGGGGGTGGGGCTCAATCTCAATATGACCGCTGAGCAGCTGCCGGTCCCCACTTCAACCAGCACCTTGGTAGAGAGCGGTCAGCTAGCTGACCTGGAGCAGGTGCTTACTTCTTTAGCGACCCGGTTTGAGTATTACTACCGCGAGTTTGCGTCAGGCGGGTTTGACGCATCACAGCCCTTTGGCGGTGCCAGCCTGTTGGAGCGCCTGCGCGGTGCTCTCAGCACCATTGGTGCCCATCTCACCATTCATCTGCCGGGCGATGAGACCTTCCGCGGGGTTGGTGTTGATATCGCTGACACCGGAGAGTTGGTAGTCCGGGCTGAAAACGGTGAAGAACGCCAGTTTACGGTGGGGGATGTCGTGCACGTGCGACCCGAAGGCTATGGCTCCTAGTCTCCCTGGTTGCCTGAAGCAAACATTCAGGTTTAAGCACTACACTCTACAACGATGAAAATTAGAGGTGAGCTCATCCCTGGCGAATATGCTCTAGCGGCAACCCGGTCCCACGGGGTGCTACTTTTGCGCCCCCTTGGTTGGGCACTGGGATCGATGGTGGCGTGGAGCTTTTCCTCAGCGCTTGGAACTGATTCCCGCTGGATCAGTTATTTAGCGCTCGCGCTGGCACTTGGACTGCTTTACCGGGCTGTTAAGAGTGGACTGCGCTGGTGGTTAACCAGCTATGTTCTCACCAGCCACCGCCTTTTAGTGCGTACCGGTATGAAATCTTCTACCGACGTATCAATTCCCCTTGAGATCATTGAGGGTGCTAACCTGAAACGGCTTACACTGATGGGAATAGTGGATGCCGCGCCCATAGTAGTGCGGGTAAGAGGGCAACAGTATATTTTGAAGGCCGTGCCCGATGCTGCCCGTTTCTCGCACGAAATAAGGCAGGCGCAGATGAATGTGCTTGCTATTGGTAAGGGTCGCCCCCAGGGCAACTGATGCCTAGCTTTTCTTAAAAATTGAGAAATGAGATGTGGGCAGGGTTAAGATGGAAGAATGCGCCACAGACTGCGACCAGTCGTAGTCCAGCTCACAAAAGAGTATTCTGGATGTAGACCGTCACCCACCGGTGCCCGTCTGATAACCGCAAACACCAGAGACAGCGAAAGCGAGAGACTCCGTGGAGAAGCCAGCAAACGGCATCGGCTCTGAAGCCGGTACCGAACGCTACAGGAGCAAGCGCCGCAGGCACCGGGTGCAGGGTCAGCTTTACCGCAGCGACGAAGCCCGAGAGGGTGTTTTGGAGCTTGAGCGGGCTTTGCTGGGCGATAACCGCAGTCTCACCCGCGCCGAAGTCGCTGCTGAAGCTGACGTATCGCTCCTGACGGCGCGTAAAATCTGGCGTTCGTTGGGTATCCCCAACCTTAAAGACGACGATGCCTTTTTCACGCATATGGACAGTGAAGCTCTGACCACCATTAGCAATATGGTGCGCGAAGGCAAGCTCACTGAGGACGCCTCCCTTTCAATTACACGATCCGTTGGTCAGATGATGGACCGCATGGTGGTCTGGCAGGTGGAAACTCTGGTTGAAGATATGGTCATTAACCGGGGAATTACTGATGCGGAAGCTCGAGCCGAGTTACTCCACCTCCTCCCTAAACTTCTCGACGATTTAGAACTCATCACCGTCTACGGCTACCGCCGCATGATGAACTCTGCAATCCTGCGTCTAGCTCTGCGCGATGAACAGGACGATGCTGATTTATCTGAAACTGCTTTACCGCTTGCCCGAGGCGTGGGCTTTGTTGACCTAGTTTCCTACACCTCCCTATCTCGTGAGATGAACGAGAAATCTTTAGCGCGTTTGGTCAAGCATTTTGAGCAACGGTGCGCAGAGGTCATCGCAGTAGGTGGCGGCCGCATTATTAAAACGGTGGGGGACGAGGTCATGTACCTGGTAGAGTCACCCGAGGACGGAGCACGCATTGCGCTGACCCTATCTAAACTAATAAGTGAAGATTCACAGCTGCCCGAAGCTCGCGTGGCCTTTGTGTGGGGGCGGGTGCTTCCCCGCCTCGGTGATATTTACGGCCCCACCGTCAACCTGGCGTCACGGCTCGTGGCTCTCACCGAACCCGGCGTCGTGCTCACCGACAGCTCAACGGCTGATGCGTTAGAGGGCGATGAACGATTTGTGCTGATTCCGCAGGGCGTGCGTAACGTGCGCGGCTTTGGCAACGTCAGGCCCGTGGCCATCACCCCGGGAATTGGTAACGAACTGGAGATTGAATTCGAATGAGCACGGCAGAACGCCTGACTGTTTACACTGGCACCGCCACTGACGTTGGGCAGCACAGGGACAACAATGAAGACTCACTGACTGTTGCAGGTACCCTCTGCGTCGTGGCAGACGGTATGGGTGGGCACGAAGCTGGTGAGGTCGCCTCACGTCTGTGCACTCGCACCCTGGCTTACTCTCAAATGTTTACCCGCCCCGGGGGTATGACAGAAGAAGAGGAAACCGAATTTCAGCAGGCTTTAGAGGCTGAAATTCAGCAGAAAACTGAGGAGCCTCAAACTAATCGTCGCTTGCGCCGCCGCAAGGACACCTCGGTGCTCAACCAGCAGATTCTTAAAACTATCGAGAACATCAAGGGCGTTATCTCTGAGGCTGATGAAGCCATCAAAAATACTTTGGGCCTGCGTGCCGGCACCACGTTGACCGGTGCCTGGCTAACTCATATTGGTGAGCAGCAGATGTGGTTCATCTTTAACGTTGGCGACTCGCGCACCTACCGGTTGCTTCGGAGTGAAGACGTAGAGACCGAGGAAGCTCTATCAATCTCTAATGGCCCCATTGAGGGTCTTCGGTTGGAGCAAGTCACGGTTGATCACTCTGAGGTGCAGTATCTAGTAGATACCGGTCAGATTACCGCACTAGAGGCGCTGACCCACCCTCGCCGCAACGTCATCACCCGTGCTCTGGGTACCGGCAACTATTGGGAACCTGACTTTTGGGTTATTCCGGCTAAGCCGGGTGACCGCCTCATGATGTGCTCAGATGGTTTGTCCGGCGAGCTTTCCCACAACTATATGGCGCGTGTTCTAGCGACCGTTGAGCACCCTCAGGACGCTGCGGATGTGCTACAGATGGCAGCCCTGCGCGCAGGAGGTAGGGACAATATCACCGTGGTGGTGGCAGATGCCATCACCGAAAGTGATGCCAAGGTCAGGGCTGAAGAGCTCAAGGAGCTGACCCACACCGATGCCCACAAGATTGCCGCCCGTATCGAAGAATTCGACTATGAGCACACCACTGATACCGAAGAGGAACAGTTCCACCCCGAACGCGAACTGCACCGCGGTATTAACGGCTAGCACCTTTTCTCTATGGTAGTCCAGGACGCCGCACCCCTACCCGGGGTGCGGCGCCCTTTTCCTTAGCTAATCCGCTTTTAGGGCACGCATTTTCAGGGCACAATAGAGGGGTGAGCGATATGAAGAACCTACCCGGTGTAGAAGAAGAGACCGTGCACGGCATTGACCGCGACCTGCTAGAAAGCCAGGGGGTGTCAGCTGAACTTAAAGAAGAATATGCGCAGCTGGTAGACCGTGTGCGCGAAGCTAGGCAACAGTATTATATGGACGACGCTCCGGCGCTGTCAGATGCTGAGTATGACCAGCTCTACCGGCAGTTGGAAGGTTTGGAGGCTAAGCACCCCGAACTGATCGCCAATGATTCTCCCACTCAGGAGGTCGGTGGAGAGGCGTCCAGCGCTTTTGCACCAGTACAGCACCTAGCACGTATGTACTCACTTGAGGACGTCTTCTCGCTGGATGAGCTTGGAGCCTGGCTCGACCGCGCCGAGACGAACGCCGAGCAGATGACAGGTGCGCGCCCCACCTGGCTGACTGAGCTCAAGATTGACGGGCTGGCAGTTAATCTGCTCTACCGTGATGGGGTTTTGGTGCGTGCTGCCACGCGAGGTGATGGCACTATCGGCGAAGATGTCACCCACAACGTTCTGACTATTAAGAGCATCCCCACCCAGCTGACCGGTAGCCAACACCCTGCTGAGATTGAGGTTCGCGGGGAGATTTTCATATCGTCTAAAGATTTCAAAGCACTCAACGAGAGCATGGTAGAGCAGGGTAAAGCCCCCTTCGCCAACCCCCGCAACGCAGCTGCCGGTTCTCTGCGTCAGAAGGACGCCACGCTGACTGCCCAGCGCCCTTTGAGCATGTTTGTGCACGGTATCGGTGCTCAGAGCGGTCTGTCTATTAGCAATCAGTATGAGACCTATGAGCAACTACACCAATGGGGGCTACCGGTCAGCCCTTACTCACGGTTGTTGAATAGCCGTGAGGAGATCCTGGAGTTCATTGCCACATATGGGGAGCAGCGCCACTCCTTGATTCATGAAATCGATGGCATTGTTATCAAGGTCAATGATTTTGATACTCAGGCACGTCTGGGTTACACCTCCCGAGTTCCACGATGGGCAGTGGCCTACAAGTACCCACCCGAAGAGGTTCACACCAAACTTCTAGATATTTTGGTGAACGTGGGCAGGACCGGTCGAGTAACTCCCTTTGGCATGATGGAGCCTGTGAAGGTGGCAGGCTCTACCGTTGAGATGGCCACACTGCATAATCAGGAAGTTGTTAAGGCTAAGGGTGTCTTGATTGGCGACACAGTGGTATTGCGGAAGGCTGGGGACGTCATCCCCGAGATTGTTGGCCCTGTAGTTGCCCTGCGTGATGGCAGCGAGCGGGAGTTTGTGATGCCTACTCTCTGCCCCTCCTGTGGGGAGCCTCTTGCTCCTGCTAAAGAGGGGGATGTTGATATCAGGTGTCTCAACGCTCGTTCCTGCCCATCCCAGCTCAAAGAGAGGGTAAACCATCTGGCTGGGCGTGGTGCCTTTGATATTGAAGCACTGGGTTATGAGGCAGCTCGGGCACTCACCAGCCCAGCGGAGCCAGAGGTCCCCCCACTCACGAGTGAAGCCTTCTTATTTGATCTCACCCCTCACGATCTGGCGGATGTGAAAATCGAGAGGGAGAAGACCCTGCGCGGTGTCACACAGATGGTGCGCGAACCCTATTTCTATAGCAAAGGTACCGCTAAGAAACCCAGTGCACCGAAGGCGAACACACTCAAGCTCTTCGAACAGCTGGAAAAGGCTAAACAGCAACCGCTCTGGCGTGTGCTGGTTGCTCTATCGATCCGCCACGTTGGGCCTACCGCAGCTCGGGCACTTGCCACAGAGTTTGGGTCTATGGACGCTATCCGTGCAGCTAGCGAGGAACGCCTCTCTAATGTCGATGGCGTAGGAGCGATTATTGCCCGCTCGCTCATTGAATGGTTCGAGGAGGACTGGCACCGCGAAATAGTCGATCGTTGGGCTGCTGCCGGGGTGCGCATGGAAGATGAGCGCGATGAGTCTATCCAACGGACACTTGAGGGACTGACCGTAGTCGTCACCGGCTCTCTTGAAGGCTTCACCCGTGACAGCGCTAAAGAGGCCATTATCCTGCGGGGCGGGCGAGCCTCGGGTTCTGTCTCAAAGAAGACAGATTATCTTGTAGCAGGAGCCGCTGCAGGTTCAAAGCTAGATAAGGCTGAAAGCCTGGGGGTCAAGGTGCTAGATGAGGCAGGATTTGAGGCTTTGCTGGCAGGAGACCTATCTTAAACGATGGCAGAGATGTGATTTACGATACCAAATCGTGATTTTGTGGGGGTGCTTGGGTTGCATGTCAGCCCGAGCACCCCTGAAATTCAGGGGTTTCACTCTCAAAAATGGGTCTTGTAAAGACCCCCGCTCTATTTTCGTTACCAAATTGTGACTTTCTGATCTGCTGTGAGGGGGAAAGTTTAAAAAGTTTTGAGAGATTTGAAACTGGATTTAAACCCCAAGAACAGCTCGTCGGAGAGTTAGCTCCAAGTGTCTATCTGCTTCGATAAAGCCCGTCAAATCAGCGGGCAATGCGGTGTGAACCCTGGGGCAAACGGTGCAGGAGGGTTCCGTTGTGAGGGTTTTGTTAGTACAGGGCTAGTGATGGCTTAAAGGTGTTTCATCTCAAAAAGGGGTTGGCATGGCCCTAATCGTTACGTTATCGTTATCAACGAATCGAAAACGCCTTCACTCTGAAGGCTTTATAGTTCGCGGTGGAAGCCGCGAACACATGCTGGGTTATACCGCACACCTGATATCGTCTACAGGGTATAACCTTCACAAGATCCACTCAACATCTTGGGTAGACGGTAACGCACAGACGCCCAGGGATGGGAAGAGCGTAAGGTGGCCTTCGGAGCATATACATGACTTCCAACATTCGTCGTAACGCAGCAGCACTTGCCCTCGGTGGCGCAGCAGCAGTAGCTACTCTGGCAGCTCCCGCAACCTCAGCAAACGCAGCTCCCCTCGAAGCTTGGGATGCACTGGCACAGTGCGAGTCCGGTGGTAACTGGTCAATCAATACCGGCAACGGCTACTACGGTGGCCTGCAGTTCTCACAGTCCTCATGGATTGCAGCAGGTGGCTCAGGCTCACCCGCAGGTGCTTCAAAGGCTGAGCAGATCCGCGTAGCTGAGAACCTCCTGCAGATGCAGGGCTGGGGCGCATGGCCTTCATGCACCGCTCAGCTTGGTCTTTCCGCTTACGGTACCTCTAGCGCACCCGCAAATCTTGCCCCCCAGTCAGACCAGGTTGCAGAAATTGCAGCACCTGCTGTAGTTGAAGCAGCACCTGCTGTAGTTGAAGCAGCACCCGTTGCAGAAGCTCCTGTAGCTGCAGTAGCTGAAGCACCCGTTGCAGAAGCTCCTGTAGCTGCAGTAGCTGAAGCACCCGTTGCTAACACCTACACCGTTGTCGCTGGCGATACCCTTTCAGAAATCGCTTACGCTCACGGCTTCAGCAGCTGGGATGCCCTTCTGGCAGCTAACTCAGAACTGATTACCAACGCTAACGTTATCGAAATCGGCTGGGAACTGACCATCCCCGCCCAGTAAGGTCTTTATCAAGAGGCTTTAGCGTCTATAGCGCATCACAAGGTGCCCGCGTACCCCCAGGGGAGCGCGGGCACCTTTTTGTTTACCTCTTACTATTTGTCTTTCTGCGGATGGACAGAGTCTGGCCATCCGCCCCGGTGGTGGGCGCCCGGGGGCAGTGCGGTAAACTAAGAGACTGAAACCTATGTCTACCTCGTGGAAGTGATTATGTCTGCCATTACGAGTGAGCAGGTGGCGCACCTGGCCATGCTGGCTCATATTGAGATGACCGAAGAAGAGCTTGCTTCGATGGCAGCTGAACTTGATGTCATCGTTGACTCTGTGAAGTCAGTGTCCGATGCGGTATCAGCTGATATCCCCGCAACGTCGCACCCCATCCCCCTGCAGAATGTCTTCCGTGAGGACGTTGTGGGTGAAACTCTCACCGCTGAAGAAGCGCTCTCGGGAGCACCCGATGCCGAAGACGGCAAGTTCAAGGTGCCGGCTATTTTGGACGAAGACTAAGGAGCGGGCATGAACAATATGTTGACACTTACCGCAGCAGAAATTGCTGAAAAGCTTACCGCAGGGGAGCTAACCTCTGTAGAGGTAACCCAGGCTTTTATTGACCGTATTATCGCTACGGATGGCGAGGCACTGGATGCCGACAACCGGGCTGCCGGGAAGAACGGCGTCAACGCTTACCTGCACCTGAATGCTGAAGAAGCGCTGGCTGTAGCAAAGAGCGTGGACGAAGACCGAGCTGCCGGTAAGGAACTGCCGGCTCTGGCGGGCGTCCCCATTGCTGTCAAGGACCTCATCGTCACTAAGGGCCAGCCCACCACAGCCGCTTCCCGCATGCTTGAGGGCTGGATGAGCCCTTACGATGGCACCGTTACCCAGAAGGTCCGCGAAGCGCGCATGCCGATTCTGGGCAAGACCAACCTGGACGAGTTCGCAATGGGATCGACCACCGAGCACTCAGCCTTTGGTGTGACCCGTAACCCCTGGTCGCTGGATCGCACTCCCGGTGGCTCCTCCGGCGGTACCCTAGCAGCACTCGCGGCCTTCCAGGCACCCCTAGCGCTAGGCACCGATACCGGTGGTTCGGTGCGGCAGCCCGCAGCTTTCACCGGCACTGTGGGTATGAAGCCCACCTACGGCTCAATTTCGCGGTACGGTGTGATTGCTATGGCATCATCACTCGATCAGGTGGGCCCCTGCGCCCGCACCGTGCTCGATACCGCCCTGCTGCACGAAGTTATTGCCGGGCACGACCCGAAGGACTCCACTTCACTGCAGACTCCTGTAGGCTCCTTTGCTGATGCTGCCCGTGCTGGTGCGGCTGAGGGCGGGCTTCAGGGGCTGCGCGTAGGCGTTATTAAGGAATTGAGTGGCGAAGGCTTCCAGCCCGGCGTCCTGGCTCGTTTTAATGAGTCTCTTGAACTGCTCAAGAGCGCTGGTGCTGAAATCGTTGAAGTATCCCTGCCCTCTGTCAAGGAAGCCATTGGTGCCTACTACCTGATTATGTCTTCTGAGGTTTCTTCAAACCTCGCTAAGTATGATGGCGTGCGCTTCGGTCTACGCAAGCTGCCTGAAGAAGGCAACGTCACTATCGAGCGCGTCATGGGCGCCTCACGTGCCGCCGGTTTCGGTGCAGAGGCTAAGCGCCGTATCATCTTGGGCACCTACGCGCTCTCAGCAGGCTACTACGACGCCTACTACGGTTCGGCCCAGAAGGTGCGTACCCTCATTCAGCGTGACTACGCTAAGGCATTTGAGGTTGCGGACGTACTGGTTTCGCCGACCGCTCCCACCACCGCCTACAAGCTGGGTGAGAAGACCAAGGGTGACCCTATGGCTATGTACATGGGCGATATCGCCACCGTGCCGACCAACCTGGCTGGCGTGCCCTCTATTTCTCTGCCCGGTGGCCTCGCTGATGAAGACGGTCTACCCGTTGGTATCCAGTTCACCGCCCCCGCCCATGAGGACGAGCGCCTCTACCGCGCCGGCGCTGGGCTTGAAGCTCTGCTGACCGAAAAGTGGGGTGGCCCTCTGCACCAGCAGATGCCTGACCTTGAAACCTTGATTCGTGACTTCAACTTTGAGGGAGCTAAGTAAATGACTGACGACATTCTGTCCTTTGAAGAAGCCATGGAAAAGTACGACCCTGTACTCGGCTTTGAGGTGCACGTAGAGCTCAACACCGCTACCAAGATGTTTGACGCTGCCCCCAACACCTTTGGCGACGAGGCAAACACCAACATTACCCCGGTCTCCCTGGGCCTGCCGGGTGTTCTACCGGTGGTCAATGGTAAGGCAGTGGAGTCTGCTATCAAGCTGGGTCTAGCATTGGGCTGTGACATCGCCCCGGTCTCTCACTTTGCGCGTAAAAACTACTTCTACCCCGATACCCCCAAGAACTTCCAAACCTCTCAGTTTGATGAACCTATCGCTGAGAACGGCTCTATCGATATTGAGCTTGAAGACGGTACCGTCTTCACCATCGATATCGAGCGCGCTCACATGGAAGAGGACGCCGGTAAGCTGACCCACAAGGGCGGCGCCGCTGGACGCATCCAGGGCGCTGACTTCTCGCTGGTGGACTACAACCGTTCCGGTGTGCCCCTCATCGAAATCGTTACCCGCCCCATTGTGGGTGCAGGGGAACGCTCTCCTGAGCTGGCTCGTGCCTACGTAGCGGCCATCCGCGAAATCGTTAAGAACCTGGGTATCTCGGACGCCCGTATGGAACGCGGTAACGTGCGCTGTGATGCCAACGTTTCACTGATGCCCAAGGGCACCACCGAATTCGGAACCCGTTCAGAGACCAAGAACGTTAACTCCCTGCGCTCAGTCGAACGTGCCGTACGCTACGAGATTCAGCGTCATGCTGCCGTACTAGAAGCTGGCGAGAAGGTGGTGCAGGAAACCCGCCACTGGCACGAGGATACCCGCTCCACCACCTCGGGTCGTCCTAAGTCTGACGCGGATGACTACCGCTACTTCCCTGAGCCGGACCTAGTGCCCGTGGTAACCGATGCCGAGTGGATTGAGCGTTTGCGCGCCGAACTGCCCGAGCCTCCCGCTGAGCGCCGCCGCCGTCTCAAGGCTGACTGGGGTTTCTCCGATGAGGAGTTCCGCGACGTGGTCAACGCCGGTGCAATGGACGTCATCGAAGAGACCATTGCAGCTGGTGCCCCCGCTGCTGTGGCGCGTAAGTGGTGGATGGGTGAAATCGCTCGCATCGCTAAGGAACGTGAAGTCGAACTGACTGACACCGGTGCGACTGCTCAGACCGTCCTTGAGCTCAATAAGCTCATTGAAGCCAAGAAGATTAATGACAAGATTGCCCGCCAGGTGCTGGGTTTTGTCATTGACGGTGAGGGTGAGCCCGCTGAAATTGTTGAGAAGCGTAGCTTGGCAGTTGTGTCTGACGACGGTGCGCTAACCACCGCTATCGATGAAGCTTTGGCTGCTATGCCCGATGTTGCCGATAAGATCCGTGCCGGTAAGGTGCAGGCTGCCGGCGCTATCGTCGGCCAGGTCATGAAGGCAACCCGCGGTCAGGCTGATGCCGGACGCGTGCGTGAGCTCATCCTTGAAAAGCTGGGAGTAGAGGGCTAACCCACCCTCCTTGAAAAGAGCAGGGCGCAGGATCTTCTTCCTGTGACCCTGCTTTTTCTTTTAAACTAATAGGCGCCCGTGCAGTAATGGACGGGCGCCTACACTCGCACTACCGGGGTGTGCTGAGAGGGGCACACTCCTCAGGAGGCAGGAGTGATTGAGTGAAATAAAAAGAGCAGGGGATATAAGCGTTGGTTGTTGATAGCCCCTGCTGCTGAGAAAGCACTCAATACTTTTTATGCCCGAATATTTTAAATGTATCTATTTTTTATCGGACAGATGAGATAGCAAAAACGCGTAGTCCCAGGCAATGTCGCGCCAGGCGGTGTACCGCCCTGAGCCTCCACCATGCCCGCCATCCATTTCCGTCTTGAGCAGCGGAACCGGTGAATCTGAAGAGATAATTTCACGCAGTTTAGCTACCCATTTCGCAGGCTCAACATACAACACACGTGTGTCATTAAGAGAGGTGACTGCGGCTATCGCCGGGTAGGCAGTAGCTCGGATGTTTTCGTAAGGGCTGTAAGACTTCATATAGTCGTAAACTTCACGGTTTTCGATGGGGTTACCCCATTCTTCCCATTCCAAAGCAGAGAGCGGAAGCTCTGGGTCGAGGATGGTAGTAAGGGCGTCCACGAAGGGAACCTGGGCTAGGCAGGCTTTGTACTTCTGCGGCGCCATATTCAATACGGCCCCCATGAGCAGACCGCCGGCAGAACCACCCATAATACCTATCCGTTGTTCGTCCACCCAGGGGAGTGAGGCGAGAAAGTCGGTGGAATCAATGAAATCTGTGAAGGTGTTCTTCTTGGTTAGTTTCTTGCCTTCGGTGTACCAGGACCGGCCCATCTCGCCACCGCCGCGGATATGAGCAATCACAAATACAGCGCCGCGGTCGAGGACGCTCAGGCGGGCTACAGAGAAGTAAGGATCCATTGAAGCTTCATAGGAACCATAACCGTACTGAATCACGGGGTGCGGTTGTGTCCTATCCATATCAGCTAGGTGCATGACAGAAAGAGGAACCATGGCGCCGTCGGCAGCTGGCGCCCACATGCGGTAAGCGGTGTACTGATCACGCTCGTAGCCCAGAACCGGTGTTTCCCGGCGTAGCACCAGCTCATCGGTATCAGGGAAGTAGTCATAGACACTGCTGGGCGTGAGGAAGGAGGTGTAGTTGAGGCGAATCACCGGGGACATAATGTTCATCCCTGAACAGGAGGAGGTGTAGAGCTCCTCACTAAAGCCGCCGGGCTGAGTAAACTCGATACCGCGGGGGTTGCCTACGGCGAGCTGATGTGACAGTGAGCTGCGGGGTGCAACAAAGACCTTAACCGTGGTGTTCTCCCGCGCCATGACCGCAAGGTGGTTGCGCGAGAAGCTAACGCTCTCGATGCGTACATCGTCGCGGTGCGGCATAAGAGCCACCCAATCAGCCCGCAGACGCTCAAAGGGTACATAGGCCTCGGGGAGAGGGGCTATGACGATTTCTGAGTTGGGCGCATCAAAGTCATGGGTGAGCACCAGGTAGGCTCTTCCATCGACATCGATGATGTCGGTGCTGTACTCAATCCTTTGCTCCCTGCTAATAATCAGCGTGGGCTCTACCTCGCCTAACTCGTGAATATTGACCACGCGGGTTTCAGTGTACTCAGAGTTACCGGAGGTCAACACCACGTGGGTACGGGAGGACGACATCCCCGCTCCCAGCCACATGCCCTGATCCTCTTCGGTATAGAGAGCAATGTCATCAGCCGGGCTACTTCCCACTCGATGAGCACGAATCTGATAGGGGCGCCAGGAATCATCGGCTACAGCATAGATAAGGTGGTTAGCGCCCGAGGCAAAGAAAGCTCCGGCGAAGATATCTTCAATCTTTTCATCCAGCATCTGGCCGGTTTCAAGGTTTTTAAAGTGCTGGGTGTAGCGCTCATCGCCGGTGTCATCGACCCCAAAGGTCAGCAGTCGTCCGTCGCGAGTAACCTGGAAGGAACCTAGTGAGAAGAAAGGTAGGTCTCGGGCAAACTCGTTGCAGTCCAGCACCACTTCTTCACCCTCAAGCGGCTGACCGGGCACCACCTGCGGTGGTGTATAACGCTCAACAACGCTGCCTTCTGTTAAGGCAGGAACCCGGCACATAATGGGGTACTGCTCGCCGGCCACCGTCCGATTGAAATACCACCAAGCACCCCTGCGGGAGGGAACGGACATATCCGTTTGCTGAGTGCGGCCTTTAATCTCTTCAAAAATAGCGTCGCGCAGCGGCTGCTGATCAGCGGTAACCCCATCGGTGTAAGCATTCTCTGCTGCGAGATGGGCAAGCACCTCTTCGCTCTCTTTATCACGCATCCATTCGTAGTAATCAATGAAAGTATCGCCATGATGAGTGCGCTCGCTGGCGATGCGCGGGGGACGGGGTGGGGTGAGCGTCATGAGATGCCTTTCTGATGGTTTCTTCTCCAGTCTAGTGGAGAGAGGTTTCCCCATAAGAGCAGGAGCGCGCTCCTAGTCCGTGCGTGGTCTTAATCCAAACTGTGTAAGAGTGAAAGTTACACCTGCGTAACTTTTGCAACAAATGAAACATGCTGACATCTTGCGGTGCTTTCTTGACGCCATCAAACCCGCTAAGGAAGACTAACAACAGGTCAAGAGCGCCAGCACTAAGCCTCAGCTAGCTGGCCGGCAACCCTCCACCTGCGGTGGGGTGCCCTGAGTGAAGACCTGACACATCCCAGACGGGCATGTGTAAGCGCGGGACCGATGTGCCTTCTCCTTTGGTGCATCACCTTCCGGTAGACCGGGAGTTACGGCATGCGGCCCCACCTTGCGAGATATTTTCCTCACTAGAGACTGGAGCTACCAACATGACGACCTCACAGAACATCCCTACTCCCAGCAAGCCTGCCGGCTGGAAATTTGAGACCCAGCAAATTCACGCTGGTCAAGAACCTGACCCTGTCACCGGTGCACGAGCTTTGCCGATTTATCAGACCACCTCTTTTGTCTTCAAGGATTCACAGCAGGCGGCTAACCGTTTTGCTCTCTCTGAGCTGGGCCCCATCTATACCCGTATTAATAACCCCACCCAAGAAGCGGTAGAAAACCGTATCGCGGCCCTAGAAGGCGGAGTGGGAGCGCTGCTGCTCGCATCTGGTCAGGCAGCTAATACTTTCTCGGTTCTTAACATTGCCGGGGCAGGGGATCACATCGTTGCCTCGCCCTCTCTTTACGGCGGTACCTACAACCTCTTCAAATACACCCTGGCGAATTTAGGCATTGAAACCACTTTCGTTGATGACCCTGCAGACCCCGACAGCTGGCGCGCTGCTGCTCGCCCTAACACCAAAGCTTTCTTTGGGGAGACCCTACCCAACCCCCGCGGGGACGTGCTGGATATTGAACCCATTGCAGAAGTAGCTCACAGCGTGGGTGTTCCCCTTATCGTGGATAACACCGTAGCAACACCTTATCTGCTGAACCCCATCAAGCACGGTGCTGATGTTGTGGTGCACTCTGCGACCAAATATCTAGGGGGCCACGGAACCTCTGTGGGTGGTGTCATCGTGGACGCAGGCACCTTCGACTACGGCGCTTACCCCGAAAAATACCCCCTCTTCAATCAGCCTGATGAGAGCTATCACGGCCTGGTCTACGCCCGCGACCTGGGTAAAGACGGCGCCTTTGGCGTCAACCTCTCTTACATTTTGAAAGCCCGCGTGTCCCTGCTCCGTGACCTGGGAGCATCAATTTCTCCGACCAATGCCTTTAACATAGCGATCGGGATCGAGACCCTCTCACTCCGCATGGAGCGACACGTGCAGAACGCCGCTGCAGTTGCCCGCTTCTTATCCGAGCATCCCGCAGTTGAATCGGTAGTTTACTCGGGTTTGGAAAGTTCACCCTACTACGGGCTGTCTCAGAAATACCTATCCCGTGGCGCCGGTGCAGTCCTGGGTTTCACTCTCAAGGACGCGGATGCTCCTACCGCCCAAAAATTTGTAGATGCGCTGTCCTTACACTCCCTCCTGGTCAACATTGGCGACGTGCGCAGCCTGGTAGTACACCCGGCGTCCACCACGCACAGCCAATCAACGCCAGATGAGCTAGCCGCCATCGGCATCAATCCCGCCTTTATTCGCCTCTCGGTGGGTATTGAGCATATCGATGATATTTTGGCTGACCTCGAACTGGGCTTCGACGCACTTTAAAGTACGAAAGGTAAATCGATGACGATTAAAACCTCGACCACTGATACCGCTGCTGGCACCCGTGAGGACGGCGTACTTAAGTACGCCCCGATCGGCGACCTAGCCCTTGAAAACGGTGAAACTCTGCCCGATGTCGTCATTGGCTATGAAACCTGGGGAACCCTCAATGAAGCCGGCGATAATGCGGTGTTGATTCTGCACGCGCTGACCGGTGACACCCACGTCTCTGCTGGTCGCGCGGCTTCGGATGCTCCGGCAGAAGTGCGGGCGGCAGCTGAAGCAGGTGGTTGGTGGCCTACCGCTGTGGGCCCAGGGCGAGTCATCGATACCGATAAGTACTTTGTGGTGTCCCCCAATATGGTGGGGGGGTGCTACGGCTCAACAGGACCGGCTTCCCCCTCACCCCTTTCCATAGATCCTGAAGGCAAACCCTGGGGCTCCCGCTTCCCAGCTGTTACCATTCGGGACAGCGTCCACGCCGAGAAGGTACTGGCTGATCAGCTGGGCATTACGTCTTTTCACCACGTGGTGGGCGGCTCACTGGGTGGAGCGCGCGCCATTGAATGGGCGGTGACTTACCCCTCCCTGGTGCGGTCGGTAGCTGTGCTGGCTTCGGGTTCGGCAGCTACAGCCGAACAAATTGCCTGGGGGCACATGCAGAATCTAGCGATACGCCAGGACCCCAACTTTGCCGGCGGCGATTACTACGACGGCCCCGCTCCTGATACCGGGCTGGCCCTTGCCCGACGTATCGCGCACACCACCTACCGTTCGGCGGCTGAACTGCACTTCCGGTTTGGGCGCGACGAACAGCCGGGCCACGAGGTACTTGCCCCCAAGTACAGTGAGCGCGGCCGCTACCAGGTGGAAAACTACCTGGATTACCATGGGCAGAAGTTGACCGCGCGTTTTGACGCCAACTCCTACCTAGCGATCAACGAGGCGCTACTGAGCCACGATGTGGCACGTGGTCGCAGCAATCTTGAGAAAGCGCTGGCTCTTTCCACCTGCCGATGGACGCTTGCCTACGTTGACTCGGACCGCCTCTTCTTCCCATCCGACACCCAGATTATTGCTGCCTCCCTGCCGCAGCCGGTGGAGCCCGCCGTGATCCATTCACCCTGTGGACATGACGGTTTTCTGATTGAACACCGCCAGCTGGAGCGTATTCTGCTGCAGAGTTTTGAGGCGCAGGACGCCGCAGACGGGCAGAAGACTCGCTCAGCCGGCCGCGCCTACCCACACAAGTATTTGAGGGTGGTCGCCTAACTATAATGCTCGGCAAAAGCCCGGGGAAGCTATGTTAGGTTGGAAAAAACACCCCGCCCAAAGGAAAACTTATGTCCCAGTACCTGGTTGATTTTTCAAATGCCGAGCCAGCACGGGCAGGCACCCACCTGGTGGTGCTCTTGCACGGTTATGGTTCTCACGAACGAGACCTTACCGGGCTGATCCCTTACCTTCCATCCGATGAGGTAACCTACGCGTCCCTACGTGCCCCTCAACCGGTAGGGTATGCCCTCCCCGCAGACGCTGAGAGCGCTTATGCTGGCCAAGCTGCCATGGGCTACCAGTGGTGGCCGCTGAATGCTCAGCTAGAAACGGTTGGCTTTCGAGCCATCGAGCTGGCGACCGACTATGTACTGGACTGGCTAGAACCCCTAGCTGCTGACCACAAGAGCGTTACCCTGCTGGGCTTCTCCCAGGGCATGGCCGTGGCGACATCCGTGGCCCGCCGCCGTCCTGAGCTTATTACTGCGGTGGTAGGGCTTTCTGGCTACGCAGTAGATGGCGGTTCTGATTACTTTAGGGACGCCGAGCTCACCGGGAATCAGAAACTACAACTTTTCTGGGGGAGGGGAGACTCAGACCCCGTCATCACCGCAGAGAAGATTGAATTCACCCAGCAGTGGGCGGGGAAGTATACCCGGGTGGAGCAAGAGCTTTACCCCGGCTTAGCCCACGGCATCGCTGCTCAGGAGTTGACTCATATTTCGGCTTATTTGAGTGAAAAGGTGCTGGGTTAGTCCCTTTCTACCTGCACTGCCATACCATTGAGCTCCACGACATCCCCGGGGTGGAGCTGTTTACCGCGCTGTTCACAGATTTCATCGTTGACCTTGACCAAGCCATCCTGAATGACAATGCGGGCGTGGGTGCCATTTTCTACCAGGTTAGCCAGTTTCAAGAACTGACCTAGACGGATTATCTCGTCACGAATAAAAACAGGTTCAATGTTGCTCATACCCCATACTTTACCGCCCCATACGCCCCGGTGTGTGCGGTAGGCTGGTAGGTGCACGCCTCCACAGATGAGCGTGCATTTTTTGCAAATCCAAGCACGCCACAACCGGTGGCGCAGGCTCATAGGAGTATCCAACACATGGCAGCGAAGTCCACGCTCGATAACGTCATCTCACTCGCGAAGCGCCGCGGGTTCGTCTTCCAGGCAGGTGAAATCTACGGCGGTTCCCGCTCAGCCTGGGACTACGGCCCCCTGGGCGCAGAGCTCAAAGAGAACATCCGTCAGCAGTGGTGGCAGACCTTTGTCCGCGGACGCGAAGACATGGTGGGTCTGGATTCCTCCATTATCCTGCCTAAGGCAGTGTGGGAGGCTTCCGGGCACGTAGCAACCTTCACCGACCCCCTGGTGGAGTGCCTCTCCTGCCACTCACGCCACCGCCAGGACCACCTGATTGAAGCCTTTGAAGCCAAGAAGGGCCGCGCACCTGAAAACGGAATGGACGATATCGTCTGCCCTAAGTGCGGCAATAAGGGCCAGTGGACCGAACCGCAGAACTTCTCAGGTCTCATGAAGACCTTCTTGGGCCCGGTGGATAATGAAGAGGGCCTACACTTTATGCGCCCCGAGACCGCTCAGGGTATCTTCGTGAACTTCAACAACGTGGTGACTGCCTCCCGCAAGCGCCCGCCTTTCGGCATCGGTCAAATCGGCAAGGCTTTCCGCAACGAAATCACCCCCGGTAACTTCATCTTCCGCACCCGTGAGTTCGAACAGATGGAAATCGAGTACTTTGTGCACCCCGACGATGCACCCAAGTACTACGACCAGTGGATTGAAGACTGCTGGAACTGGTTCATTGACCTGGGTATCAACCCCGATAATATGCGCAAGTTTGACGTCCCCGACGACGACCGCGCCCACTACTCAGCTGGCACCATGGACCTTGAATACCGCTTCGGTTTCCAGGGCGGCGAATGGGGCGAGCTGATGGGCGTTGCCAACCGCACTAACTATGACTTGGGCGTGCACAATGAGCACTCCAATGCCAAGCTCGAATACTTTGACCAGGGCACGGGCGAACGCTACGTTCCCTACGTCATCGAGCCTTCCTTCGGTTTGACCCGCGCGATGATGGCTTTCCTGGTGGATGCTTATGTCGAGGATGAAGCACCCAACACTAAGGGTGGCGTGGATAAGCGCACCGTGCTGAAGCTGGACCCGCGTCTGGCTCCCGTCAAGGCTGCCGTTCTACCCCTGTCCAAGAAGGAAGACCTGGTTCCTTCAGCCAAGAAGCTGGCCAACGAACTGCGCCGCAATTGGAACATCGACTACGATGACGCCGGTGCAATCGGCCGCCGCTACCGCCGCCAGGACGAAATCGGCACCCCCTTCTGCATCACGGTGGACTTCGACACCCTCGAAGACCAGGCAGTTACCATCCGTGAGCGCGATACCATGGCTCAGGAACGTGTTACTCTCGATCAGGTCACCGCCTACTTGGCAGCTAAGCTAGCTGGCTAAAGAGTAGATAACCTCACATAAAACTCACGAGGGTGCGCTTCACGTCAGCTACAAGGAGCTGACGTGAAGCGCATCTTTTGTTCATTAACCTCAGTGGTTTTGTGCATGAGGGGAAGGGGGCTTGAACTAGGGTAGTTGGTCGTAGTGACCCTCTGCTTGCAGAGATTCAGGCTCAATCTGGAAGGTTGAATGCCTGATACTGACCTCGAAGTGTTCAGCAACGCAGGTCTGTAACCGTTTGAGGGTTTCGACGGCGCACCCATCGGTTAAGCAGTCATCCTTAACGACCACATGGGCGGTTAATATCGGTAGGTCTGAGGAGATTTGGCTGGCATGCAAATCGTGCACAGCCACCACGTGGGGAAGAGTCTCTAGATGCCGGCGCACGTCTTCAACGTCCAGTCCCCGCGGTGCCGATTCTAGGAGTACGCTCACTGTTTCTTTTAGCAGCTTGAGGGTTCGGGGCACGATCAGCAGACCTATGAGAATGGCGGCAAGGGCGTCAGCCTGAAGCCAGCCGGTCAGCGCGATTATTATTGCTCCAGCGATGACCGCAACTGATCCCAGGGCATCATTGAGCACCTCCAAGAAAGCCGCGCGCATATTAAAGTTGCGGCGATCCCCGCCCAGTAAAATCAGCATCATTACCACATTGACGGCTAGGCCGAGTGTGCCAAAGACTAGCAGCTCTCTGGTGGCTAGGGGCTGGGGATCAAAAAAGCGCTGTACTGCTTCAACCACCACAAAAGCCCCGACCCCCAGTAGCATCGCTGCTTGAACCATCGCGGCCAGCACTTCAAGGCGCTTGAGCCCCCAGGTGCGTCGAGCGGACGGCGGGCGAGCAGCCAGATGAGCCACGATGAGGGCAACGGTGACCCCGATAGCGTCGGTGGCAACGTGAACGGTGTCAAAAAGTAAAGCCAGCGAGCCGGTAACCCAGGCACCCACCAACTGGATGATAAAAAGTGACCAGGCAATGAGAACAACTGCTAACAGCTTCCGAGTGTTAACACCGGCAAAGTAATCATGAGAATGCTCAGAGCCATGCTGGTGGGAATGTGAATGCGCTGCCATAATTTCTCCCTTTTTCTTGCGTCTAACCTTTAAAGAAAAACTACCCCGGTGAGACCGGGATAGCAAACGGTGAGCTGAGAGAAAGGGCAGGGGAAGTGTTTGCCCCAGGGGCTACCCGAGCAGACTTATATGGCGACGTGAGTTTCTGATAGCTGCAGGTACCCATTCACGCTGCGAGCCGCCTCCCAATCCTTTCTAATGACAGCCTTGAGAAGGGCGTCATGGAAGGTGCCATCAATGCAGAGCGCCTCGCGGCGGCGCCCTTCGGGTACAAAGCCGCAGGAGGTGTAGACGTGGCGGGCACGAGCATTGAAATCGTAGACTTCAAGCTCAATACGGTTAAGGCCCAGGTGTTCAAAACCGTAGTCCACCATCAGCTTGGTAGCCTCAGTGCCGTAGCCTTTATTCTGCCCGGCCTTGCCGATAGCGATGCGGTAGTTGACCGAGAGGTTGTTGGGATCGTACTCGTTGAACACGACTTCCCCCACATACTGATCTAATTCAGGTATATAAATCGCCAGGTCAAGACGATTCTGCTTTTCGTTGCGGCGGCCGTACCACTCACGGGTACGCGCCTCATCGAAGGAGTGGGTCTCGGTGATACGAGAATGTGCGGTGCCGGTCTTGATGAGTACGTCAGGCTCCTGCAAGATACCAATCATCGCGTCAATGGCACGGTCATCGAGGGGGCGAAGTTCAACTTTAGAACCGCGCAAAATGGGTTTTGTCACAAGAGGTGAGGTCATGACACCAATCTATAGAGAAGGTAAGAAATGCTGGGAACAACCATCATTCTAAGCGGTAGCCGGTAGGTAAAGACAAGTTGAAACTTTCTCGGTTCGCGGTGGGCGTTCAGGGGCAGTGTTGCTGCTCTCTGCACCAGCGCTGGGGCGTCCGCTAGAGTAGGTGAGTACCCCACAATGAGAGACCGGAAGGCACCCGTGAACGACTACATCTACCGCCCCTGGCAGCCTGGCGATGACCTCGAACTTTTGCAGTACTGGAACGACCCCGAAAACCACCAGGTAGCTGCATTCCGCTCGTCCTTCGCTGAGAGTAGCAATGAGCCTTTCATCCGCACTATCGTTGCTGAGCATCAGGGTGTTCCTGTGGGGGCCGGTGTTATTTATGAGACCTCGCTGCATACTCAACGTCTCTGGGCGTATGTAGAGGTTGCCCCCGACCACCGCCGTAAGGGTGTCGGGTCTGCCCTGTTGCAGCATCTCAAAGATGCCGCGCAGCAGGCGCCCAGCGGCGTGACTGCCCTGCGCAGCAAGACCGTGCTGGAATCAGCAGGTCTTGCCTTCGCCGAACATCACGGTTTCAGCATATTGCAGCGCTCTCGCATGGTGCGGGTAGAAGCCGGCGGTGTGCCAGCGGTGCCCCTGCATCAGGACGAGTCGGAGCGCCTTACACAGTCCATTGAGGACATTGCTACTGGCTCGGTGGAACTGACGCAGTGTTTTTGGGAGTTTTATACAGCAGTTCATGCTTGGGACCCTCCTGCCCAGACCTCAGTTGGACGCGTGAACCGTCTCTTCCTTTCCGATGAAGCAGAAGCCCTGGGTGCGGTCGTCCTGCGTGATGACGTACTACGCGCTCAGCGGGAAGGCAAAAAGGGCTTGATCAGTGCCTTTGCCATTAGCTACCGCCCACTAGCAGTAGATGCCGGTCAGATGAAGCTGGCGGAGGATGATGCGACCGATGTCACCATTGGTTACCGCCCCGGTCACCCGGCCGCGCGTGAGGCGATTCTTCAGCTCCTTTCGGTGATGGTAGGGCAGTATGCTGTGAATATCGAGGTGGATGACTCTATGGAGGATTTAGCGGTGATGATTGACCAGCTCATCTCTATGGGCTCTGCGTCGGTGACGAGCACCTCCCTAGTAATTGCTGATAGCTAAAACTAAGAGAGTCTTTCTTTCCATGGATGATGTACGCGTAGAGCGTGTACTGCGGGCTGTTGAGTGCATCCCCTGCGGTTCAGTGGCTACCTATGGAGACATTGGGGACGTAACAGGGGAGTCTGCCCGTGTGATTGGGCGAGTACTGGCTCTTTGGGGGTCAAATGTGCCCTGGTGGCGCGTCTGTAATAGCAAGGGTGAGATTCCCGGTCACAGCGCAGAAGCTCTTGAGCTTTGGTTGGCTGATAAGTTGCCAGTCAAAGCTCAGGGGTCACTAAAATTAGTGGACTGCAGGGTAAACGTTGCAGAGCTGAAAGACCAGGTCGCGACGGTGTTTGATGGTCTTGAGGGCAATTCATGAGGGGTAAAGAAAGCGCCGTCCTCCATGCCTGAATGGAAGGACGGCGCCGGAATCTTCAAAAGAGTCCTCTAATACAATACATGTTTTTAGACCCTAATCCCAGTTTATTATCTGTTCTGGCATGTCAGAAGTATCATGTCTAGACATGTTGGGATTAGTGGGGTTCTGTACTAAGTTTAGGTAAATAGGGGTGAAAAATAATTTAAAAAGCCAGCTTAGGTATTTGCCAAGTATGCTGTTAATGAGTAGTGTTACTAGTGTGCTAGGGCATAAGACTCCTTACAGGTAAGGGTCTCTTAAGCTCTCGTGTATCGTCCATGAAAATACTCCGAAAGGGAGCAAGACCTATGGCTACTAACGAAACTATCGAAACTCTGCGCAACTCCACCGTTTTTGGCCCCGAGGGTGAAAAAATCGGCAAGGTTGGCGAACTTTACCTCGACGCGCAGACTGGTAACCCCACCTTTGTTACTGTAAACACCGGTCTCTTCGGCACCAACGAATCATTCGTTCCTGTTGACCAGGCGCGCTACAGCGGCGACGAAATCCACGTTCCCTTCACGAAGGAATTCGTAAAGGACGCCCCCAACATTGCTGAAGACGGCGAGCTGTCACCCGCAGAAGAGCAGCGTCTCTACGAGTACTACTCAATGAGCGGCACTGCTACCACTCACGATGACGCTCGCACCTCACACGAGGGCCTGGCTGCTGGCACCGCAACCGCTGGCGCTACAGATTTCACAGAAGATCATCGCGATGCGCACGCTACCACCGCTCATGACGGCGATGTTGTTGCTCATGAGGAGCGTCTGAACGTTTCCAAGGCAACCAGTGCAACTGAAACCGGCCAGGTTCGCCTGCGCAAGGTTGTTCACACTGAGAACGAAACTGTTGAGGTTCCCGTCCGCAAGGAAGAAATCGTCGTTGAGCGCACCGACCTCAAGGATGGCAAGACCGTAGATAACTACGATTTTGACTCAGCCGATGCACATGCTGACGTTACTGTTACCGCTCACGAAGAGCGCCCTGTCGTCTCAACCGAGACCGTGGCCACCGAGCGCGTCTCAGTGGGTAAGGAAGTCCACACCGAGACCGAGCGTGTATCCGCAGACGTCCGCAAGGAAGAAATCGTCGTTGACGGCGATGACACCCGTAAGAACTTCTAATAACCCCTAAAACTGTGAGTACCTCATAGTTGATATAAGCCCCGCACCTGCTAATCCAGCGTGCGGGGTTCATTTTTTACCCCCCAGAAAGTGATTCTTATGTCTCATCTCGAAGACCCCCGTTCTAAGTACCCCGTAATTAGCCCTCCCGAGCAAACCCAGCCTGAACCTGGGCTCGATCAGAAAATGGAACCTCTCGCTGATTTGGGCGAGAAAACCTATCAGGGCAATGGTCGCCTTGCTGGGCGTAATGCCCTGATTACCGGAGGTGATTCCGGGCTGGGAGCGGCTGTTGCCATTGCTTACGCCCGCGAGGGGGCCAACGTGGCGATTTCTTACCTGCCAGAAGAAGAGCCCGACGCTGAACTCATTATTAAGGCGATTGAGGAAGCTGGAGTGAAGGCGCTGGCGCTACCGGGGGATCTGCGTGAGCTAAAGCAGTGCCAGGCCATCGTTGGAAAGACCGTAGAAGCTTTCGGCGGTCTCGATATCGTGGTCAATAATGCTAGCCGTCAGGTGTGGCATGAAAGGATTGAAGATCTCAGCGATGAGGACTTCGACCACACGATGAAAGCTAATATTTATTCGGCCTACCGCGTTACTAAGGCGGCTGTGCCTCATCTTAAGCCCGGCTCTTCGATTATTTTTACCTCTTCGATTCAGGCTTATGAGCCCTCAGAGACGTTGCTGGACTACGCCCTGACTAAGGCTGCTCAGAATAACTTCAGTAAGGGGCTGGCACAGGCTTTGGCTCCTCGCGGTATTCGCGTGAATGCTGTGGCGCCGGGGCCCTTCTGGACTCCATTGCAACCCAGCTATGGCCAGCCCGTGGAGAAGCTAACCCAGTTTGGTCAGGACACTCCATTGGGTCGTGCCGGTCAGCCAGCTGAAATCGCAGGTGCCTATGTCTTCTTGGCATCAGATGACGCGTCCTACGTTGCGGGCGAGACCTTGGGTCTTACCGGCGGACGCCCCACCCCGTAGGTCTCACAGCTAGAGCACTGAACCTGCCCCTGACTCAGGGACCTCTAAGGTCTATGAGGCGGGGGCAGACTTTTTGGTGCAGGCCTATAAGGAGGTTTTTACCAGGGGAACTCAGCTGAGTCGTTCAAATAGATGATGAAGCCAATAACTTTCCTGCGGGAGTTGAAGGCAATCTGTCCGACGGGTTTACCGTCTGTATGTTCTAGCGTGAAGTCTGCGATTGCAAAGATTGAGTTGTTGGGGACTTTGATAGTAGCCGAGAAAACCTTGAATTCGTGGGGGTTTGGGGCGTGGAGATTGAGGGAATCAACGCGCTGAAAATCTCCACATCCCTCCAATACTTCTTGCCACACCTCGGCAAGTTTTTTCTTGCTGAGTCCTCGTTTAGCGGTGAAAGAGAAGTAGCTGTGCACCTTCTCCCACTCCTGTTCTCCGATACGGTGAAGAACGGCTTTTGCGGTGTTGATGAGGTGCGCTTGGGTTCCTTCTGAAAAGTGCATGGGGGCGATCTCCTGAATAATCTTTGAGTATTTTTGGGCTGCTGCCTGGCGGCTAACCCCTAACACAGAGCCAATCTCACCCCAGGAGTAGCCATCATTTTTAGCGACCGCAATGCAGTGGTTGAGATGGTGTTCAGAGTCCTGAGCAGCCTCCTGGGCTAGAGCAATGTTTTCGAGTTGGGTGGGCAGATTTCCCATGGGGCCTCCTAGATGTGAAAGTGTCAATTATTTATTTCTCTTTCGCGTTTAATGATGCACATATTAGCGTGGGTGTGTCAAGGTTTTATTTCACTATTACATAGTGGTGCGTGAGCTCTGCATAGAATGGAGGCTTCACATGCTGGAGCGCACCCGGTCAAGCTGTCTAACCCACGCTGGGCCGGGGAGGGCGCCCTTGCCCGCTACTTTGTATCACAGCTGGCACTGTGAGGTGCCACGCTGACCGACTTTGGTCAAATGTGCGAAAATAGCACAGTGACTCTTTCAACTGATACCCCCGCAGAAACCAACGCCGCGCCGCAACTTAAATTACCGCCCTTGCAACTGGGCAAGCTAACCGTTGATACCCCCGTGGTCCTGGCGCCCATGGCGGGCGTAACTAATAAGGCTTTCCGTACCCTCTGCCAGGAGTACGGTGGGGGACTGTACGTGACCGAAATGGTGACTGCCCGTGCCCTGGTGGAACGCAAACCTGAGTCTATGCGCATTATCGACCACGATGACCACGAAAAAATCCGCTCCATCCAGATCTACGGTGTGGACGCTGTGAACGTGGGTAAAGCAATTCGCATGGTGGTTGAAGAAGACCGTGCGGATCATATTGACCTCAACTTTGGTTGCCCTGTACCCAAGGTAACCAAGCGCGGCGGCGGATCAGCCCTACCCTGGAAGACTGACCTTTTTACCGCCATTGTTCAAACTGCGGTGCGTGAGGCGTCGCGCAATGATATTCCCCTGACCATCAAAATGCGTAAGGGTATCGACGAAGACCACCTCACTTATCTGGACTCCGCCAAGATTGCGCGTGACGCCGGTGTTGCGGCTATTGCTCTTCACGGACGTACTGCCGCCCAGCACTATGCGGGCAAGGCCGATTGGGATTCGATTGCTCAGTTGCGTGAAGCTATCCCCGATGTGCCTATTTTGGGTAACGGCGATATTTTCTCGGCCGAGGACGCTGTCGCTATGGTGGAGCAGACCGGTGTGGATGGTGTGGTTATCGGCCGTGGTTGCCAGGGGCGTCCTTGGCTCTTTGGTGATCTTCAGAATGCCTTTGAGGGGACAGCTGAGCGGTATCGCCCCGGTGTTACCGAAGTGGCGGACATGATTTACCGTCATGCTGAATTGCTGGTGGAGACTTTTGCCGATGAGCACCGCGGCTTGCGTGAGATTCGTAAGCACGTTGCATGGTACTTCAAGGGCTACCCTGTAGGTGGGGAGCTGCGCGCGAAGATGGCGACCGTCCCTGATCTGGCCACCTTCCGTGAGCTACTAGGCCAGCTAGACCATTCCATGGGCTACCCGGGTGCCGCTGTTGAGGGCCCGCGTGGCCGTGCCGGCACCCCAAAGGTCCCCTCACTGCCAGATGGCTGGCTCGACTCCCGCATCCTGGGCGACACCGAGCGTCTAGGTCTGGTGGAGGCTGAGCTAGATATCTCCGGCGGCTAGAGTCTCACCTTCGATATCACCGAAACCTTCACCGGCTCTTTCCGTGACGTTTGAGTGACTAAGAGCAGCTGGTGGCTGCATCATCGGCAACGAGCAGTGCGGGCTACTAGACTTAGACTCATGACTACCTACACCATTCGCCCAGAAACCTCTGATGACGCCCCTGCAATCGGTCAGCTTCATAGAGCAGCTTTCGAGACCGGCTACGAGGCACAACTCGTCGAAGATCTGCGCGCCAACCGAAGTGTCTGGGAACCTGGTGTGTCTCGGGTAGCTGTGGGCCAGAGCGGCCAGATTCTTGCTCACGCTCTGTTGACCCGCTGCTGGGTAGGTTCGGTGCCAGTACTTGCGCTCGCCCCGGTGGCTGTAGCTCCCACTCATCAGAAGCAGGGTATCGGCAGCGAGCTGACCCGTAGCGTCCTGTCGGCAGCCCGAGAAAAAGCGCTACAACTTAATGAGCCGGCCTGTGTGCTGGTGCTGGGACATCCAGTCTTTTATAACGCCCTTGGGTTTGAACAGTCGCGTTTTCACGGAATCAAAACAAGTATGGAGGTGCCAGCTGAGGCTTTTATGGTCCTTAATCTTAACCCCGCTTTTGATCTGCCATCTGGCGAAGTTATCTACCCAGCAGAATTTGGGTTGAGCGAAGATGATGATTTATAGAACGCTCTGATACCTTGAGGGTTATTCAAAAACCCCACCAGTCGCATAAAACACCAACCCCCGCACCACCGCAAACAACCTGGTGGTTTTCCGCCTAGTTTCGACCAGGTGGTGTGGGGTGAGCCCCGCCGGTCTAAAGAAGTAGCACATCAGTAAAGTCGTACTACTTAGCAACCGCGCCCCTGAAAGGTAAAAACTCATCTACCCGTAGCACCTCACTACATGGAGATAGGTTAATGGGTAGCAGGTAGTCAATAAGAGGCGCACTCTTTTTTTGGGGGCGGGGGGTTGATAGGACGCGCGTACGTCTAACTCAGGATTTTTTTCAACCCGCTTCTGAGGTCAGCTTTAATATCATCTACTAGCCCTGATCGGCTTGGCATGTTCAGATAATCTAGGGTCAGGCCATTAATGAAGGCTGTTAGAAGCCGGGCGGTGCGAGGAAGATCTTCAGTGGCGACTCCCAAGTTGCCGGTAGAGTGCCAGACGATCAGTGCCTGCATTAGCCGATCCTGAAAAGTGGCTAGCTCCTGTTGATACAACTTGGCTAGCCCGCTGCGTGTTGAAGCCGCTGCGCCCATAGTAATCCAAAGCGTGGAGTCCTCTCGTTGCACCTCTCCAATCGGTAGAAGCTCGAGTAGGGCAGTCGTTAGTCTTTCCAATGGATCAGCGGGTAGTTGTAGATTCTGCACCCGCTCGTGTTGCCGTGCTGTAGAGCGCAAGAGTGCTTTTTCGAGCAACTGATTTTTTGTGCCCATGTAGTACTGGACGGTACCGTGGGCAAGACCTGCTTCTTGGGCCACTTTCCGCACGCTCACTACATCAAACCCTTGTGTAACAATCACGCGGATTGCCGCATCGCTTATAGCGGCTTCTTGAGCAGATGTATCAGACATACATGCACTTTATCAACGAAGATATCTTAACTCTATTTTCTCATACGTTCGTATGATAAAGTCTAATGTGATTGCATGGAGGAGTGGACTTTGGCAAACTTTCTATCATTATTGGCTCTAGCCTTGGTCGATAGTCTCAGTATGGGAACCCTAGTGATTCCTCTGGTATTGCTTATCAAATGGAGGCATGTCCGGGTGGTCCCTTACGGGGTCTATCTGGCTACCATAGCCGCCTCCTACTTCTTGATAGGCATTGCGCTTTTCTTTGGGATGCGCAGGGTGACGGAAATCTTCAGTCAAGTAGCCGTCACCGCCTGGTTTAATTGGGCCTTATTAGCATTGGGTGCTGCTCTGTTCATCTTCGGAGTTTTCTCGCCCAACCCTGTGAAGAAGACAGCGGAGGAGATTATGGATGCCCGGGGGCAACAGGCTGACCAGAAGATCCGGCAGCGTGCAGGTTTACTGGGCATCGTTAGTTTGGCTGTTGGGGCAGCTGTTTTAGAGACGGCAACCATGTTGCCTTATCTTGCCGCTATTGGCATTATTCAGTCGCTACCTGCACCTTTTGCAGTTCAGCTGGGGGTGCTGGGTCTTTATTGTCTAGTGATGGTTGCCCCGGCTGTGCTGATAGGATGTATCGCTCGTCTGTGGGGTGAGCGCGTTTTCGAAAAAATCTTCACAATAATGCCGCGTTTAGAGTACGAAGCCAAAGTAACGCTCCTATGGGTGGCGGCTATTGTGGGAGTATTGCTGGTCAGAAACAGTGCGATACAGCTGGGCTTGTTCTAGGAAGCTTGAACCACCAGATTTCTCTGTACGCCTCCGAGGGGGCATATCCTACTAAACTTGGAGCTATGAGCGTCGAAAAGTCATCAAGTGCGTATCTCAGTGAGCTCGCCCCCAGTCCCGGTTACACCGAGGCGGACGCCGCCCGCTGGGTGCCCGAGCACCATAAGTTTGTTTACCGTTCGCCCTTTGAGCGCGATCGTGCTCGTGTGTTGCACTCGGCCGCACTGCGCCGTTTGGGGGCTAAAACGCAGGTGGTTGACCCCGATACCGATGACTTTGTGCGTACCCGTCTTACTCACTCCCTAGAGGTCGCCCAGATTGGGCGTGAGGTGGGTAGAATGCTGGGGTGCGACCCCGATGTGGTTGACGCAGCCTGCCTTTCCCACGACCTGGGTCACCCGCCTTTTGGGCACAATGGTGAAACTGCCCTGGACAAACTCGCTGCGGACGCCGGCGGGTTTGAGGGTAATGCGCAAACCCTCCGCCTGCTCACCCGTATTGAACCCAAGGTGATGCGGCACGATGGTGGCAGTGCGGGGCTCAACCTGACCCGGGCGTCTTTAGACGCCACCTGTAAGTACCCATGGGGGTATGCCGACGCCCCGCCACGACCGGACGGTAGACCCAACCGCAAGTTCGGTGTCTATGCCGATGACCTGCCGGTCTTCACCTGGTTTCGAGCCGGTGCCCTTGAAGCTGGCGCAGCCTCCACCCAAAAATGTATCGAAGCGCAGGTTATGGATCTTGCCGATGATATCTCCTACTCGGTGCATGACGTTGAGGATGCCGTGTTCGGCGGTCACGTGCAACTGGATGATCTCAAGAACCCCAGTACCCGCGAGATTCTGTTTGAAAAAACTCGCCAGTGGTACCTGCCGGGAGCTGACGATAGTACCCTCGATGCCGCCCTGAACCGTCTAGAAAACCTGGAACGCTGGGTGCCTTTTATGAGCGGTACTCGCAGTTCTCATGCCTCTTTCAAAGCACTGACTTCAAAACTCATTGGTCGTTTTGCGGCCTCGGCAATGAACGCCACCCGTGATGTTTACGGTGATGGGGATTTGACTCGCTACAGCGCCCAGTTGGTGGTGCCCCAAGAAACCGAGCATGAGATTGCCGTGCTCAAGGGCATTGCCACCACCTTTGTCATGACCTCTCGTGACGCCCAGCCTCACTACGAAAACCAGAAAGAAATTCTGGAGTTTCTAGTGGCAGCCTTGCTGGATAACCCTGAATACCTTGAACCTGTCTTTGCTGCTGACCTGCGTGAGCTAGGCCGCAACGATGACGTTGCTAAACTGCGCCTGGTCATCGATCAGGTCGCCTGCCTGACTGACCGCAGTGCCCTTGCCCTCTTCAAACGCATCACCGGGTCGAACTGGTCGGTGGGCAACAAGCCCCTTTGGTAGAACCCTTTCACGGAAGTAGAACAATGAGATATAAAAAATCTTTCAAACAGCTCGCCCTAGCGGCGGTAACCAGCCTCATGATTGGCGTGCTGGTGGGTGCAGTCACCGGACGATGGATATGGGGATTCACCGCCTTTATCGTGACCCTACTCATCGCCCTTTCACCCGAAAGCTTCGGGATGGGACGCACTCGCCCTGGCCCCCTCGACGATGAATAACCGCGTTTGACGCCTTCAACTACACTGGTAGGGTGGCTGGCTTAATTAAACGTGAAGACATCGATGAGGTACGCTCGCGCACCGATATCCGCGAGATTGTTGAAGGATATGTAACCCTCAAAAGCGCTGGCATCGGCTCTTTCAAAGGGCTCTGCCCCTTCCACGACGAGCGCACCCCCTCCTTCCACGTGCGTCCCCAAATGGGTACCTACCACTGCTTCGGCTGCGGCGAATCAGGTGATGTCATTTCCTTCGTAATGGAAATGGACCACACCCCCTTCACCGAAACGGTAGAAAAACTGGCAGCCCGTATCGGCTATGAACTGCATTACGAACAGGGCACCGGCCAGACCAAAGAAGAGGTCGGCCGTCGGCAGCGTCTACTGGACGCCCACAAAATAGCCGCCGAATTCTTTCAAAAAAACCTCTACACCCCCGCCGCTGCCCCGGCTCAAAAGTTCCTGGGCGGGCGCGGGTTTGACCCGGCATCCAGCCAAAAATTCGGGGTAGGTT
This sequence comes from Rothia endophytica, assembly GCF_039543885.1. Classification (NCBI taxonomy): domain Bacteria; kingdom Bacillati; phylum Actinomycetota; class Actinomycetes; order Micrococcales; family Micrococcaceae; genus Rothia; species Rothia endophytica. The sequence goes on along the minus strand of NZ_BAABKP010000002.1, from coordinate 128,977 downwards.
ATGCCCCCAAGGGCTGGGATAATCTGCTCAAATATCTGCAGAATAAGGGCTTCACCACCGATGAGTTACGCGCCACCGGCATGTTCTCAGAGGGCAACCGCGGGCTCTATGACCGTTTTCGCGGCAGGCTGGTCTGGCCCATTCGCGGTATCGCCGGGGAAACAATCGGCTTTGGCGCTCGCAAGCTCTTTGACGATGATCAAGGCCCCAAATACCTCAATACCCCCGAAACCCAGCTCTACAAAAAATCCCAGGTGCTCTACGGCATCGACCTGGCAAAACGTAATATCTCCCGCCAGAAAAAGATTGTGGTGGTTGAAGGGTATACCGACGTCATGGCAGCCCACCTGGCCGGGGTCGATACAGCGGTTGCCACTTGCGGCACCGCTTTCGGCACCGACCATATCAAAATCGTGCGCCGCCTCATCTCGGATGACGGTAGCGGTGGAGAAGTCATCTTCACCTTTGATGGTGATGCCGCCGGGCAAAAGGCTGCCTTGCACGCCTTCGCCGAAGACCAGCGCTTTGTCGCTCAAACCTATGTTGCCGTTGCTAAAGACGGCATGGATCCGTGCGATCTACGTCTAGCCCGGGGAGACGCCGCCGTGCGTTCGCTGATTGAGTCCCGCCGCCCGCTCTTTGAATTCGCCATCGATGCCACCCTAGCTGACTTTGATCTTGATTCCCTTGAAGGGCGAGTACGCGGTATGCGGGCCATCGCTCCTATCATCGCGGGCATTAAGGACGCCGCCCTGCGCCCAGCCTACGTTCGGCAGGTAGCAGGCCAGCTGGGCTTAGACATCGGTGAAGTGCAGCGCGCCGTCACCTATGCCCTTAACCACCCGCAACTCTCTGCTAGCCAAAAAGCTGAAGCTGCAGAAGCTGAACGTGCAGCCCGACAGGCAGGTGAAGAAACAGAGCAGAGAGCCCAAGAAAACCCCTTCGAACAGCCCGACATGAGCGACCCTCTCGCCAAGCTAGAACGCGATGCCCTAGAAATCGTGGTGCAAAAGCCTGACTATCTCAGCGTCGAACAGTGGCAGGAACTCGCCACCGTGCAGTACCGCTACCGCATGCACGCTGGGGTGGGGCAGGGGATTATCGGTGCAGCAAGCACCATGGCCCCCGTTCCCGGTCACGCCTGGGTCAACACCGTCCGAGCCCATTCCCCAGAGGAAGTACACGCTCTCATCGCCCAGCTCACCGTGGCTCCCATCCCCGCGCGCACGGTCGACCAGCTAGTGCGCTACTCCCGCGATATTCTCAACCGTCTCTTTGAGCAACAAATCACTCGCCAAAAATCAGACCTACTCATGAGACTGCAACGGACTAACGCCGCCACCGAACCCGAAGAATACCGACAAATCCAACAACAACTACTGGAACTAGAAATGCAGCGACGCAAAAAAATGCAAGGGCAAGACTAACTTCCACCAATCCGCGTGATGTGTGACTGAGCTTACGGAATTTCGATTTGCGAGGTTGAAGCAACTCCAGTAAAGTTATTACTCGTTGCGGAGATGAAAATATCACCTTAAACATTCCCCCGTAGCTCAATTGGCAGAGCATTCGACTGTTAATCGAAGGGTTACTGGTTCGAGTCCAGTCGGGGGAGCAAGCAATAAGACCCAGCTTTTTAGCTGGGTCTTTTTCTTTAACCAGCAATCACTCCGCAGGTCTTAGAATCCGAGCGTGCACCCTATGCACGAACGTGCGCCCTAAAGGTGCACAGTCGTATTTGGCAACCTTCCCCAACCGCCCTCTTCTGCTTGACCAGTTGAAAAAAAATACCCCTAGGGGTATGGTTTGGGAGGTAGGTTAATCAGCTGAAAGGTATGTATGCTACTCGCTGTGCTGTTAGGAGCCGTTATCGGCCTGCTCATGGGTGCCCTGGGCGGTGGCGGGGCAATTCTTGCTGTGCCAGCTCTAGTGTTTATTTTTGGCTTTGAGCCTCAGGATGCCACGCTCGGCTCACTGGTCGTGATGGTAGCTGGCACACTTTCGGGTATTGTCAACCATGCAAAAAGGGGTTCAGTAGACATAGATAAAGGCGTGCTGTTCGGCGTGCTGGGGATCGCTGGCACCTATGGTGGACGCTATCTTGCTGGGGGAGTAGATGGCAGCGCTCTCATGCTCACCTTTGCTGTCCTTTTGGTAGTGATAGCTAGCCTCATGATCAAAAATGCCGTCGCTGGCTCACGAGTCGACTCAAGTGATAGAAGTGCGGGCAGATTTGCAGGTGCCATTAAAATTACTCTGGCTGCTCTCTTAGTGGGTGTCCTCGTAGGCTTCTTTGGTGTGGGTGGCGGTTTCATGATTGTTCCGATGCTTACTCTGCTGATGGGCTTGAGTATGCGGCGTGCGGTGGGTACCTCGCTGGTTGTCATCTTTATCAATTCCATCGCGGGGTTGGGCGCCGGTTTTGCCCAGTTAAGTCAGCTGGACTGGGGTGTATTGAGTGTTGTGGCCGGCTCGACGGTACTTTCTACACTCATCGGAACCAGGATTGGTGCCAAGGTGCCTCAGAAAATGCTCAAGCTAGCTTTCGCCGCTCTGCTGTACCTTGTAGCTATCTACACCGCTATTAACAGTTTTCTAGCCATCATCTAATTACTACATCAAAGGAAAATGATATGACCATCGAATCATCGTTACCTCAATCAATCGACTCAGCCCGTTTGGAGCAGATGCGCATCGAGGGCAAGGCCCTGCTGCTTGACGTAAGAACAGCTGCTGAGTTTGAAAGTGCCCATATTCCGGGGAGCGTCAATGTGCCTCTGGCGCTTATTGAAAAGCATCCCGAGGATCTCAGCGCTCACATTAATGAGGAAATCATTATTATTTGCCGTTCGGGTGCCAGGGCGCAGAGAGCTCAGAAGCTACTGGCCGGGGTGGGTGTGCTCGACACCAGCGTCTTGACCGGCGGTATTGAAGCGTGGAAATCAGCGCAGGGTGCTATTAAGGCGGGCCCCACTCGTTGGGATCTTGAGCGCCAGGTGCGTTTAGTAGCTGGTTCACTGGTGCTCAGCAGTATTGCCTTGAGTGCAGTAGCTCCTAAAGCCAAGTATGTTGCCGGGGCTATCGGTGGTGGTCTGAGCTTTGCTGCGCTGAGTAATACCTGTGCTATGGGGGCGGCTCTGCAAAAGCTGCCTTATAACCGCCAGGGCGAAGTGAGCTTGAAAGAAGCGCAGGTTCGCCTGCGCCAGCACAACGCTTAGGCGATAGATAAAGCCGCCGGAGCCATAATGGTTCCGGCGGCTTTTTTGCGCCTGTATCGGCAGGTAGTTCTGTTTACGCTAGTGAGAGGAACATCTTTTCTAGTTGCTCTGGGCTCATTTCTGGTTCTTCGGCGGTCAAGCACTGCTGTAGCCCAGCGGCGACGATGGCAAAACTTGCCCGGTCTACGGCTTTGGATGCTGCGGCAAGCTGGTTTACGACCTGCTGGCAGTCTGCACCCTCTTCTAGCATGCGGATGATGCCACCCAATTGCCCTTGCGCTCTCTTGAGGCGGTTGATGGCAGGTCTGATGTTATCTGCTTCAAGTTGCACGATTTTCTCCTTTTGTTGCTCTGTTTAGTATACCCCCGGGGGTTTGACTTTAGGTGGTATTTTGCTATGCTCAATAATACCCCCAGGGGTATTATTTCCAACTGATAGGAGTCACCATGCTTTTTGAACGAATTTATGAAGAGGGACTAGCACAGGCAAGCTACTTCATTGGCTGCCAGCGCAAAGGCCAAGCTATTGTGGTTGATGCCCGCCGTGACATTCAGGTTTACCTTGATCTAGCTGCCAAAAATGGCATGGACATCATTGCTGTCACTGAAACCCACATCCACGCCGACTACCTATCGGGAACCCGCGAATTGGCATCGTCAACCGGCGCCACCGTTTACCTCTCGGGGGAGGGTGGAACTGACTGGCAGTACGACTTTGACGGTACGAGAATCCACCACGGCGACACCATCCAACTGGGCAACATTACCGTTACAGCTCAGCACACCCCGGGTCACACCCCTGAACACCTGTCCTTTCTCGTGACCGACGGTGCGGTGGCAGATCAGCCCGGCTATATGCTAACCGGTGACTTTGTATTTGTGGGAGATTTGGGGCGGCCAGACCTGCTCGATGAGGCAGCAGGTGGCAAAGACACTCGCTTTGCGGGCGCAAAAGATCTCTTTGCAAGCCTCAAGAGAGTCTTCATGCCCCTACCGGATTACGTACAGATTTACCCGGCACACGGTGCAGGTAGCCCCTGCGGTAAGGCCTTGGGAGCTGTACCCACCAGCACCGTGGGCTACCAAAAAGCTTTCGCATGGTGGGCGCCCTATCTTGAAAACGACGATGAGCAAGGGTTTATTGATGAACTTCTGGACGGACAGCCGGACGCACATGCCTACTTTGCGCGCATGAAAAAAGAGAACCGGCTGGGCCCAGCGCTCATAGGACAACCTGCCCATCCCGAAAAGCTGGATGTTGAACAGGTCAAGAATATGTTGAGTGACGGGTCAGCTCTACTGGTTGATACCCGTGACCAGCACAGCGTCCACAGGGGAACTGTTGAAGGTGCATTGAACGTTCCGGCAGGAGGCCAGGCCTCCAATTTTGCTGCCTGGGTGATCGACCCGGAGCGTGAGCAACGCCCCCTCATCGTCACTTTGGATGATGAAGCTAACGCGGCTCAATTTAGGGACGCTCTCTACCGTGTTGGTATTGATACGGTGCGTTTCTTTACCTCTGATATCGCTGAGTTGGCGAACTATCAGCCAGAAACCATCGTTCCGGCTGATTTAGATCACACCGGTTACGATGCCCTCGTTGATGTGCGCGGCAAGGGGGAGTACGCTGCCGGCAGTATCCCTGGGGCACAGCAGCTATCTGGCGGGTCAGCGCTCTGGCGCCTCAATGAGCTACCGCAGACTGGTTCAACCCTGGTGACTTTTTGCCAATCAGGTGTGCGCAATTCGGTAGTGGCTAGTGGTCTGCGTCGAGCAGGTTACAAGGTGCTGGAACTTGAAGGAAGCTACCAGGGCTGGCTGGATGAGCAGGGTGCATAACGATAGGTAAATAATTACCTCCAGGGCGTGAAGTATCTCCCCTAATAGGGCTATAAGCGGAGTAAACTGATAACTTGGTATAAGCAGTACACAAGCACACTTATAATGCAAAGAGAGGTGGCTCATGACCACTCCAATGGATCCTATTGGGCAAACTCGTGCTCAGAGCGTCCGCGCCGATGAAATGCCTGCCGCTAACCGCGGTATCCGCGCGGGCATCAACAACATCAAATCCAGTGCGACCCAGGTTGTTGATGCAGGCAAGGTTCTTACCCGCCTTACCCCCAAACAGCTTAAAGACGAAGTTGCCATTGCCAAAATTGAGGTCAAAGAAAAGGGCATCGCGGTAGGTAAGGGCGCTGCAGTAGCTGCTGTAGCCGTCATCTTCGCACTTTTCATGGCCATCGCTCTGGTCATCCTTGCTTACGTTGGTCTTGCCGCGATTATGCCTAACTGGGCAGCTGCCCTCGTACTGGTGGGGCTTTTCCTCCTGTTAGCTGCCGTGCTGGGCTTCCTCGGTTACAAGATGATCATGAAACAGCTTCCTTTCAAACCTGAATCAGCAATCTTCGGTGTACTCTACGACCTCGGCGTGCTCAAGGAAGGCTCAGCAATGACTTCAAAGCGAGTCAAGCGTGAGCAGGCTGAAAAGGCTGAAGCTAAGAAGGCTGAATCAGAAGAGAATAAGAGCGAGGACTCTGAGAAGACCCCTGCCGCTCCTGCTCCTAACAAGGAACAGCTCATCCAGCGCACTAAGCAGCGCCGTGAACACCTCAAGACCCTGCGCGATGACATCGAAAACCACGCCAACGACGTTCAGACCCGCGCTAAGGGCCTGAGCCAGGAGGCTAAGTACAGTGCCAAGAACACCCCTGCGACTGCGGCATCTACTGCGGCTGCCAACGGCAGGAACCTGGTTAACAATGCATCTGACCCTGAAACCCTGCAGGCCCACTGGAAGTCCTTTGCCGCGCTGGTAGCTTCCCTCGGTGCCTTCTTCGTATTCCTAGGCAAGCTCATTCGTCGCAAGTAAGTCTCCCTGACTTACGAGTATGCGCCCGCCGCCCTTTCTCAGAAAGGGCGGCGGGTTTTTGTTGAAATAGTGGGGTTTACAATCGGGTGAGAGTGAACGAGCTATCTGCACTGAACCTGCAAAAAATCAATCAATCCGGTAGTGTCTTGATGGTAGCAAACACCCTCTCTTCAACCCTTAAAGGTGACCACATCAATGGCCACGCAGCCCCTCACCATTCTTATTGGTGCTGATACCTACCCTCCCGATGTCAATGGTGCAGCGCAGTTCTCCCACCGTCTAGCACGAGCCATGAAAGATCGGGGGCACACGGTTCACGTCATGGCGTCCCGTCAAGAAGCAGGTACAACAACGTCCTTTGACGTAGACGGCCTAACAGAGCACCGTGTGCGCTCGCACAAGGTGGTCACCCACTCCTACATGCGTTTGAGTTTTCCGTGGGAAATTTACAAAGACGCTGAACGTATCGTGCAACGCATTAAACCCGATGTTATTCATGTTCAGTGCCACTACATCATCGGCAGGGTGCTCGCCAGAATCGGTAAGAAATACGGGATACGTGTTATCGCCACCAACCACGTGATGCCAGCGAACATCAACCCCTTCTTGCCCTTTCCTCAGTGGGGCAAGAACCTGGTGGAGAAAGCTTCATGGAGCGATATGCGCCGAGTGCTTTCTCAGGCGGCGGTGGTCACTAACCCCACTCAAATCGGGGCTGATGCTATGCGCGCTTCAGGTAAATTTAAGCTCCTGGTCATGCCGGTGTCTAACGGTATTCAGAGTGAGAACTACGAGCTTGCTCCCGGTGAAACGGTTGAGAAAGACCCTCGGGAGCTTCTGATCTTCTTTGCTGGTCGCCTGGCGGTCGAAAAAAATGTGGATGTTCTCATCGAAGCGCTTGCACTACTTCCTGAGTCTTTGAACCACACGGTTCTTGAAGTAGCTGGCAGCGGTGAAATCCTGGAGAGCTTACAGGTTAAGGCGCATGAATGCAGTGTTGAGCACCGCGTGAGATTCTTGGGGTATGTTACCGACGAGCAGCTACGGGACGGCTACTTGCGCGCTGACGTCTTCTGTCAGCCTGGTACCGCTGAGTTGCAATCTCTCGTCACGCTTGAAGCGATGAGTGCTTCTAAGCCCGTGGTTTTGGCCAACGCACTTGCATTACCCCACCTTGTAGAAGAGGGGCAGAACGGTTACCTCTTCGAGCCGGGCAACCCCCAGGATTTAGCAGAAAAATTAGCTGCGGTGTTGCTTCTGTCAGAGGAAAACAGAACCAAAATGGGCCAACACTCTCATCGAATGATTGAGAAGCACGCAGCCGAGAAGACCTGGCAAACCTTCGAATCTCTCTACGTATCGAACCAGGCTTACCATGATTTTGTAGCTGGTCGTGGTTAGCCACGTAGGCAACAAATTTTTCTAGAGCAGCACCTGTGGGGTATTCTTGATAACGCTTGCACTGCTAAATTGCGTGTGAGCGGGGGGCCTTAGCTCAGCTGGTCAGAGCAGGGGACTCATAATCCCTTGGTCGCGGGTTCAAGCCCCGCAGGCCCTACAGCATAAACCGCTTCCGTTAGGTTAAACGATATAACCTGATGGGGGCGGTTTTTCTATACTGGTCAAAATGCACGTGCTGACCGATGAACCAAAACTACCTAGGCCGCAAAATCATCGCCTATGGGCAGGAGAACGCTGGGATCAGCTAACCCCAAAAAGAGCAGGGGGTTAACGTAGTCGTCCGGTCCTTGACGAACACCCCAGTGTAGGCAGGCCGCAGGCTGGCAGTGAGCTACCTCTTGATCAAGCTGAGCGATAATCTGCCCCGCCTGAACCTCAGTACCTACCGGAAGAGTATCGGTCACCGGTTCAAAGGATGACTTGTGCCCGTCCGGGTGCTCAACGGTCATGACTTGACGGTCCACCACGGTACCTGAAAAAGTGATGACCCCAGCTTCAGGGGAGCGCACCATAAAATTCTCCTGCAGTGTGAGGTCCACACCGCGGTGACCTGGCGACCACTTCAGCTCAGGCTTTTCAAACTCCGTAGCAACGCTTAGCGGACCGATCACCGGGGCTTGCCACCGCGGCGTCTTGCCATCTACCGCATCACTGCTGGGGGCTGCTAGTAGAAAAACGGCAAGCAAAACCACTAAAAGGCATTGATGCTTCACCTTCCGAATATAAAGCTTCATGGTGTCATCTTCCTTCGCTATGAACCTCTTACCCTGCGCCTGGCGAACGCTTTAACCAATACCAATGAAAAAGTGACATGGGAAGATATCCCGCCCTGCAATCTGAGGGAGTTTTCCACTCAAACCCTTGGTATATCAAGCAACCCAGTAACTACCATCACCTTTCCCACGGCAGATGAAACAGTTCATGGTGATGGCAGTATTGACTTGAACTTCTTACGGGGCACCCAACTCACATGGACTGCTAAAGACGGTGTGCAGAGAATTAAGTAGCTATTAAGGGCGGGTTCACCAAGGAATTTTAGACTCATTAGTGTCAGTCAGCGGCAGAGCTAAAAGTGACCTGCTTACCAGACTTAAAACGCCCAAAATCGGTGTTAGAGCAGGCTTTGATGCGGTATAGTTGATGTTTGCAGTTTGCCTTTGTGCCCACTCGTGTGCACACTTTCAGCCTTCAACGGTAGAAAAGAGGCAAAGGGAATCCTTTTACATAGAGACCCATCCGCACCTTGGTGCGGGTTTGACATCGCGTAGTGCACAGCAGTTTTACCACTGATAAGGGACGTTCGGTCCGGGAAACCGGTCGCGGCCTGAGATTACCCGTCTAAACCTTTAACGGGCCGATCTGAGCGCTACCAGGGGAGCGGGTGCAAGCCCATACGCTCCACATGTAAACCGATAACTACTATGCGCGTGGCGTGGTTAGCCTGGAATCAGGGGCCCGCCCGGCACTTTTCAAAAGGAGACGACATGCCCGTCGTAACTATGCGCCAGCTTCTCGATTCAGGTGTCCACTTCGGTCACCAGACCCGCCGCTGGAACCCCAAAATGAAGCGCTTCATCTTCACCGAGCGCAACGGCATTTACATCATTGACTTGCAGCAGTCACTGGCCTTCATTGACCAGGCTTACGAGGCTGTTAAGGCAACCGTTGCACACGGTGGCACCGTTCTCTTCGTTGGTACCAAGAAGCAGGCTCAGGAAGCCATCGCTGAACAGGCTACCCGCGTGAACATGCCCTACGTTAACCACCGCTGGCTCGGTGGTATGCTCACCAACTTCCAGACCGTTTCCAAGCGAATCGATCGTATGAAGGAACTTGAGCAGATCGACTTTGATGACGTAGCAGGCTCACAGTTCACCAAGAAGGAACTGCTGTTGCTCCGCCGCGAGCACGAGAAACTGGAGAAGACCCTCGGTGGTATCCGTAACCTCACCAAGGCTCCCTCACTCATCTGGATTGTAGACACCAAGAAGGAACACCTCGCGATTGACGAAGCTCAGAAGCTCGGCATCCCCGTGGTAGCCATCCTGGACACCAACTGCGATCCTGACGAAGTTTCATTCCCCATCCCCGGCAACGACGACGCTATCCGCTCCGTCAACCTGCTCACCCGCGTTATTGCGGATGCAGCTGCTGAGGGTCTGCTGGAACGCGAAAACAAGAAGGCTGGCAAGTCAGCTAATGCTTCCGAAGAGCCCATGGCTGAATGGGAACGCGAACTGCTCGAACAGCACGAATCCGCTAAGGCTGAAGAAGCTAAGGCAGAAGAAGCTAAGTAAAGCTTGAGAACGATAAGGCACCCGCCCACCTTGGTGGGTGCCTTATCCTCTCACCGCCACCGGTTACGGTGGCACCCAATAGATTTTTGATCTGTTCACAAACCATCAAGGAGTTCACAATGGCGAACTACACCGCAGCAGACATCAAAGCACTGCGCGAAAAGACCGGCGCTGGCATGCTCGACGTCAAGAAGGCCCTCGACGAGGCTAATGGCGATCAGCAGAAGGCAATGGAAATCATCCGCGTTAAGGGCCTCAAGGGCGTTACCAAGCGCGAAGGCCGTGCAACCGCAGAAGGCCTCGTAGCCGCACGCGTTGAAAACGGCGTTGGCTTCATGGTCGAAGTTAACTCAGAAACCGACTTCGTTGCTAAGTCGGACCCCTTCATCAAGTTCGGTAACGACGTTCTCGAGGCAGCAGTTGCAGCTAACGCTTCAACCATCGAAGAACTCAATGCAGCATCCTTCGAGGGTAAGACCGTTGAAGAGCTCACCACCGAAGCTGGCGCACTGCTGGGCGAAAAGATCGTTGTTCGCCGCGTAGCACGCGTTGAAGGCGAAAACGTCGCTGTTTACCTGCACAAGACCTCAAAGGACCTGCCTGCACAGGTTGGTGTCCTGCTGGCTGTTGCTGGTAACGACGTTGAAACCGTTGCTCACGATGTAGCAGTTCACATTGCTGCAATGAGCCCCAAGTACCTCACCTCTGAGTCCATCTCAGCTGAGGACATCGAGGCTGAAAAGCGCGTTGCAGAAGAAACCGCACGCAGCGAAGGCAAGCCCGAGCAGATCATCCCCAAGATCATTGAAGGCAAGCTCAAGTCTTTCTACAAGGAAAACACTCTGGTTGACCAGGACTTCGCAAAGGACTCATCAAAGTCTGTTGCCGCAGTTCTGGAAGAGAACGGTGCAACCGCAACCGCTTTCGAACGTTTCCGTGTTGGTGCATAAATAGAGAAACTCGCTCTTTGAGTAGTTACCTTGCCCTGTCAAAGGGGCACTGTGATACTGCACAGAAAAGTTGAGTACAAAGGGGAGTCCTACACAAGGGGCTCCCCTTTGTCGTATGCTAGAGACGACGCGAGCGCCGGTAGGCGTTGCACCTATCATTGAGTTGCCAGGAGGGCCTATGACCACCACACCTATTCATAAAGATGACACCGGACGCCGCCGAGTCCTCCTCAAGCTTTCTGGTGAAGTTTTTGGTGGCGGACAGGTCGGTATCTCAACCGATGTTGTACGAGGCATTGCTGAACAGATTGCGTCAACCATCGGAAAAGTTGAGGTCGCTGTTGTCGTGGGTGGCGGTAACTTCTTCCGTGGCGCCGAGCTTTCAGAAGCGGGTATGGACCGTTCGCGTGCAGATAATATCGGTATGCTGGGTACCGTTATGAATTCTCTGGCGTTGCAGGATTTCCTGGAGCAGGCTGGTATTGATACCCGTGTGCAGTCGGCTATCTCCATGCACCAAGTTGCCGAGAGCTACATTCCGCGCCGCGCCATCCGCCACATGCAAAAAGACCGCGTTGTGATCTTTGGTGCTGGTGCTGGTTTGCCCTACTTCTCTACCGATACCGTTTCGGCTCAGCGTGCTCTTGAAATTCATGCTGATGAGGTTCTAGTAGCTAAGAACGGGGTAGATGGTATCTATACTGCTGACCCCAACAAGGATCCCAACGCCGAGCGTCTTTACAACCTTACGTACGATGAGGCCCTGAAGCGTAACATCCGTGTCATGGACCAGACCGCTTTCTCCCTCTGCAAGGATAACAACGTGACAATGCGTGTGTTCGGTATGCAGGGTGAGGGCAACGTAGCTAGGGCCATCCTGGGTGACCAAATCGGTACACTGGTGACCGCATAACTACCAGAGATTAGCCCCTACCAGTCTGACGCACTAGACTGGTAGGGACTGAATAAAAAGCCTGCCTAGACGGTGGGCAAGAACCAAAAGGACAACACCGATGGTTGATGAAACCCTCCTTGAAGCCGGCGAAAAAATGGATAAGTCCGTGGAAGCGCTAAAGAACGAATTCGCTAACATTCGCACCGGACGCGCTAACCCCTCGCTTTTTGCTAACCTCAATGCTGACTACTACGGCGCACCCACCCCCTTGCAGCAGCTGGCGTCCTTCCAGACCCCCGAAGCCCGTACCATCCTCATCACCCCCTACGACAAGAGTGCACTGGGTGCCATTGAGAAGGCAATTCGCGACTCAGATTTGGGTGCCAACCCCGCTAACGACGGTAACGTTGTGCGCGTTGTAATGCCTGAAATGACCGAAGAGCGCCGCCGCGAGTACGTCAAGATGGCTAGCCACAAGGCGGAAGATGGACGCGTTGCTGTGCGCAACACCCGCCGTCACGCCAAGACCGCTATCGATAAGCTGGTCAAAGACGGTGAAATCGGTGAAGATGATGGCACTCGCGCAGAAAAAGAACTGGATGCCCTCACCAAGAAGCACACCGATCAGATTGACGCTCTGCTGAAGGTCAAGGAAGCTGAACTGACCGAGGTCTAAACACGATGACTGCTCAGCCTACTGAACAGCCTAAGAAGGCCTCAAAAGCTGGCAGGAACTTACCCGCCGCTATCACCGTTGGCGTTACCCTCGGCGCGGTGCTGGTGGTGGGTTTGTTTTATCTTCCTGCTGTCCTTGTGTTGCTGGCTGCCGCTGCTGTTGCTGTGGGAACGTGGGAAGTTTGCCACGGTCTCAACCAGAAACGCGGCATGGGTGTGCCGCTTATCCCGGCTGTCGCTACGGCCTTCTTCATGCCTTTTGCCGCCTACTACGGCGGTGGGCAATGGTTAATTTTCACGGTGGTTGCCTCAATCCTGGTGCTGATTGGTTGGCGCATCGTTGGCAAACGCGATGGCATGATTATGTCCATCATGGGTTCGATCTTTGTGATGTCCTGGGTACCTTTCATGATCTCGCTAGCTCTTTTGCTCTACCGCGAAGAATCAGGTGCTGGCAAGGTGCTCATGATTTTGCTGATGGCTATCGGCAACGATACCTGGGGTTATATTGCAGGTGTGCTCTGGGGTAAGCACCCGATGGCTCCCAAAATATCTCCCAAAAAAACCTGGGAGGGCTTTGCAGGCTCTATGGTTGGGTCACTTATCGTTGGCATCATCTGCTCAATGGTGATTGGTGATCCTTGGTGGTACGGCATCATTGTGGCCATTTTTCTGGTGATTGCCTCAACGGTGGGTGACCTGGGGGAGTCCATGGTCAAACGCGAAATCGGCATTAAAGATATGTCTAATCTTCTTCCAGGACATGGGGGAGTCATGGATCGTCTTGACTCCATTGTTTTCGCGATTGCAACCGGCTACGTTATTTTTGCTGTACTCGGTGCTATCTTCTAGGTCATGCAGAGAACTTTTAAGGAGTGAACATGTCGCAGCAGGCATCAACTGCCGAGAACTTTAGCAAAGTGGGCCCGCAGGAAAGCGGCTACAGTGTACGTGAGGTCAATGATTTTTTCGGTGCACTCGCCGATGACTATGAGCAGCTCCTAACACACCATGGCACCTCGCAGTCTGCGCATACCTCCCGCACCATCCGAGATAAGGTGTTCACGCCGGAAGCAGGGGGTTACACCCCCCAGGCGGTTGATAGTTATCTAGACCAAGTTGAGGATCGCTTTGCTGAAATCGAGCGTCGGCTCTACATTGAGCGTTATGGCGAGGAACTCTGGCAAGATTCGCTAGAAGAACTGCGTGCGCTTCTGCGGGGGCGCTTAAACCGTCCCGATGGGGAGCGTTTTCGCAGACCCTCCCATCGACGAACCAAGGGTTACTTGACTGAGGATGTTGACGAACTCTGCCGTCTCATCCTGCGCACGGTTGAGCAGGGTGAAACTTTGCTACCGCAAAAAATTCGCTCAGCGGCTTTCAGAAGTGCGGTGGGCAAGAACAGCTATGACGAAACGCAGGTTGATGCTTTTATGAGCCGGTGTCTCGAATATTTACAAGACATGCTATAAAAGTTACGAGCTTATTTTTACTAGTGAGGGCAGGTTTACCGGGTTATTACGGGAACCTGCTCTTTTTGTGTCATCTGTACTTGCAAGTGATGTGCGATACAGACTAGTGTGTTCACAGTTACATATTAGGAGGTAGTTGATGTCACACACATCACCCGAACCCATCAAACTACCGGTCGACGCCGACCATGTAGATTTCGCTGCCGCCCAACGGGGCGAAGATTTTGTTAAGCTACGCAAAACCCACCGTTCATTCGTTATGCCCATGACCGTTGCCTTTCTTGTCTGGTACCTGGCATATGTAGTCCTGGCCGTTTATGCGCCAGGACTAATGGGCATCCAGGTGGTAGGAAACATAAACCTCGGTATTCTTCTGGGGCTGCTGCAGTTTGTCACAACTTTCGGTATCACAGCACTGTACGTATCTTTCGCAAATCGCAAACTTGACCCCCTGGCACTGAAGCTACGCACCGACATTGAAGACGGTCAGTACGCTCACGGCAAGACCAACTAAGAGGCAACTATGAACATAACTACTGTGCAGGCCAGCGCCCTGCAGGCAGCAGACACTGCAACCAAAACCGTGGGTACCCCCTGGATTAACATGACCATTTTCGGCGGTTTTGTGCTCATTACTATGGTGGTGGTGTTGAGAGCGTCGAAGAATAATAAAACTGCAGCCGACTACTATGCCGGCGGGCGCTCCTTCAGTGGAACCCAGAACGGTCTAGCTATCGCCGGTGACTACCTTTCGGCGGCTTCCTTCTTGGGTATCGTTGGTGCAATTGCTTTGACTGGCTACGATGGCTTCCTTTACTCCATCGGCTTCCTCGTGGCCTGGCTGGTAGCACTTCTTCTGGTAGCTGAGCCCCTGCGTAATACGGGTAAGTTCACCATGGCTGACGTTCTTTCCTTCCGTCTGCAACAGCGTCCGGTGCGTATCGCAGCCTGTATCTCAACCCTTGCTGTCACACTTTTCTACCTGCTAGCTCAGATGGCGGGTGCCGGTGCGCTCGTCTCCTTGCTCATGGGTATTAGCTCCCAACTCGGCCAGTCGTTGATTATTGTCGGTGTTGGTCTGCTCATGATTGTATACGTCATGATCGGTGGCATGAAGGGTACTACCTGGGTGCAAATCATCAAGGCTTGCCTGCTGCTTTTCGGTGTTGCCGTGATGTCGGTCTGGATTCTAGCTCTCAACGGTTTCAACCTCTCAACCCTCTTGGGAGCAGCTGTTGAAACCTCCGGTGATCCTAGAATTCTAGAGCCCGGCCTCAAATACGGTGTGAGCGAAACCTCCAAGCTGGACTTCGTTTCCCTCGCTATGGCGATGGTCTTCGGCGCCGCTGGCCTGCCGCACGTTTTGATGCGCTTCTACACCGTGCCCACCGCTAAAGAAGCACGCAAGTCTGTGGTGTGGGCTATCGTCCTCATTGGTTGCTTCTACCTCTTTACCCTAATCTTGGGCTTCGGCGCTGCAGCAATGGTTGGTGCGGAAGCCATCCAGTCAGCACCCGGTGGCGTCAACTCAGCGGCACCCCTGCTGGCCTACGAACTCGGTGGTTCTCTGCTGATGGGCGTCATTGCAGGTGTTGCTTTCGCAACCATCCTGGCAGTAGTTGCCGGTCTCGCAATTACAGCATCAGCTTCTTTCGCCCACGATATCTACACCAATGTCATCTGCAAGGGCAAGTCTGATCCTCTCAAGGAAACCCGCATCGCAAAGGCAACCGTGGTAGTCATCGGCTCACTGGCCATCCTCGGTGGTCTTGGTGCCCAGGGTCAGAATGTTGCCTTCCTGGTTGCCCTTGCCTTCGCCGTTGCAGCATCGGCTAACCTGCCCACCATCGTCTACTCCCTCTTTTGGAAGGGGTTCAAGACACGCGGTGCGCTCTGGTCAATGTACGGTGGTCTGAGCATCTCGGTTCTCCTGATTCTCTTCTCGCCGGTGATGTCCGGTGCAGAAACCTCCATGATCAAGGGAGTAGATTTTGCCTGGTTCCCGCTGGCAAACCCCGGCATCGTCTCTATCCCCGCCGCCTTCCTGCTGGGCTTCCTGGGCTCACTAGGTGGCAAGGAAGAGTCAAGCGCTAAGCAGTCAGAGATGGAAGTTCGCTCACTCACCGGCGTCGGTGCAGAAGGCGCAATCGATCACTAAGAGCTGTATCTAGCATTATCATTGGTGGGCGCCCCGAACGGGGTGCCCACCAGTGTTAACCCAACTGTGACCAAAGCATAAGCAAGAAACTAACAGATTGCTTAGTGTTTCGTGTAGGCTTAAAAACGTACAGCTGATAATAATCAGCACAGATGAAAGGACATACACTCATGGGTATCCTCGGTTGGATTATTCTTGGCCTCATTGCAGGTGCGCTCGCTAAGCTCATTATGCCCGGTAAGCAGGGTGGCGGCATCATCGTCACTATGGTCCTGGGTATCGTAGGCGCTATGCTCGGTGGCTGGCTGGGTAACTTCCTGCCCTTCCTTACCGCTGGTGTCGGTGGCGTAACCCTCGGTTCAATCTTCACCGCTGTTATCGGCGCCCTGATTGTCCTGTGGATCTACGGTATGATCACCAAGAAGAGCGCTCGCTAGCCTCTACCGTTAAGGCTCCCCGCCAGTGTCCCTCACGGGTGCACGGCGGGGATTTTTTGTTAATGTTTCTCGTTATACTCAGGTAGGGCATGCAGGGTGGTGAATAACGCACCGAAGGGGAGGGTCAGCCCGGCGGGGTAACGGGTAGTGTTTGGTGGGCAGAGCTCAACTCCACGAAGAGCCTACCGTCGATACTACGCACAGGGAGAGCCATGAAGAGCATACTTAGAATTATCCGTGCCACCCGAGAACTTTGGCCCCTTTATACCGGCATTGTGGTGTGTGCTGTGCTGACCTCAGTTAGCTCCCTCTTAGCGCCCTTTATTATCTCGGGTGCGACCGATACGGTGGTAAACCACCTCAACGGCTCTGAGCCCACTACCGGTATGGCAATTGCCTGGTTCGCAGTGGCCTACCTGGTAGCCCAGCTCTTTAACGTGATCACCAGCAACATTGGTGGCTACATCGGTGATGTGATGAGCCAAAAAATGCGAACCATCCTATCAGTTCGCTACTTTGAGAAGCTACTAACACTGCCGCTCTCGTACTTTGATACAGAGCTGACCGGCACCATCATTTCGAGGCTTAACCGTTCAATTACCGAAGTAACTAACTTCGTGAAGGCCATGAGCAATACCTTTATCTCGCTCATTATCACCACCGTCTCGGTTATCGTTATTAGCTCTATCTACTACTGGCCGCTGGGTCTGCTCCTTATCATCATTTTCCCCGTCTACCTGTGGCTAACCTCAAAAACTAGCGCCAAGTGGCAGGTCTGGGAGGGTAAGAAAAACCAGAACATCGATATAGCTTCAGGCCGCTTCAACGAAGTCATCGGTCAGATTCGAGTGGTCAAGTCTTTCGGTGCCGAGCGCCGCGAACTAGACCTTTTCCGCACCCACTTTGGCAATACGGTAGGGCTAACCCGTGAGCAGTCCCGCTTCTGGCACTCCATGGATGTCGCCCGCCTCGCCTTCCTAAGCCTCATCTTCTTTGGACTCTACCTGCTCATTTTCCTGCAAACTCTGGCGGGTAACTTCAGCATCGGTGACATGGTGCTCCTTATTCAGTTACTTGCCATGGCAGTAGCCCCCATCAATTCGCTGTCCTGGATTGTTGACAGTGCCCAGCGCGCCATCACCGGCTCAAAGGACTACTTTGACGTGATGGAACGGGACTCCGATGCCCGTGCCTTGGCCATTACCGCTGGCACTGACGTTCCCACCCGCCCGCACACCATCCAGGCCGAAACCGGGCAAGAGCTGGTGCGTTTTAATGAGGTCACTTTCGGTTATAACGGTGAAGAGGACGTACTGCACAAGATCGACCTCTCCATCAAACGCGGTGAGCGCATCGCTTTCGTGGGTGAATCCGGTGGCGGTAAGTCCACGCTGATGGCTCTTCTTGAAGGCCTCTACGATGCCCGCAACGGCTCTATCACGGTCGATGGCATGGATATTGCCGGCAGTGACCTTGAAACTGTGCGTTCACTGATTGGCATGGTCTTCCAGGATGCCTCACTCTTCTCGGGCACCATCGCAGAGAATATCGCCTACGCCAACCCCGCTACCAGCCGCGAGCAGATTATCGCTGCTGCTAAAAAAGCCAATGCCCACGAATTCATCTCAAAATTTTCGGACGGCTATGACTCACTGATTGGAGAACGCGGCCTCAAACTCTCTGGTGGTCAGAAGCAACGCGTAGCGGTAGCCCGCGCCATCCTCAAAGATGCTCCCATTCTCATTCTCGATGAAGCTACATCGGCTCTAGATATTAAGGCTGAACGAGCTGTTCAAAAGGGCCTTGAAGAGTTGATGGTGGGGCGTACCTCTCTGATCATTGCCCACCGCCTGTCGACTATCGCCACTGTTGACACCATTGTCACGCTCAAGGACGGCCGTATCGAGGAGATAGGCGCCCCTGCCGAGCTGGCGGTGTCCGGCGGCATCTATGCCGAACTGCTGGGTCTGCAGAACCAGGGCGGTAAGGCTTCTAAGAAGAAGCTGCAAAGCTTCGATATCGTGGGCTAGCTCGGCCCTGGTGTAAGGGCTAGGTGTGAGAAAATGAAGCCATGCGATTTGGTTCAACACAAAACCTCAGCCCCAACACCACAGCCCTCACCCCTGAACTGATTGATTTCTTGGGTCAGGGCCGCACCGTTGCGTTGCTGGGTTCTACCGGTTCTATCGGCACCCAGGGTATTGAGGTCATTGACTACCTCAATTCACTAGCTGATAGCAGTAGCGGTGCACAGGATGCCCCCCTACGGGTGCTTGCACTATCTGCTGGCAGCAGCTCTCTACCTGCTCTAGCACAGCAGGCCGTGAAACTGCGCGTGCAGTTGGTCGCGACCAGCGGTAGCGAGCAGGACGCCGTCCGGCTGCGCGAGCTCATTGCTGATGCAGCTCGCACCCAGGGTTTATCTCGTTATCAACCGGATATCGCCTACGGTCCTGAAGCTTCAGTGCAGGCTGCCTCATCTGGGGCGGACGTAGTACTCAATGGCATTACCGGTTCCATTGGCTTATGCCCCACCCTGGCCGCTCTTGAAGCAGGTTCTCAGGTGGCTCTGGCAAATAAAGAGTCTCTCATTGCTGGTGGCGCCCTGGTACGTGCCGCGGTAGATGCCTCACCGCTAGAGCAGCCCATGGTGCCCGTTGACTCTGAACATTCTGCACTGGCCCAGGCGCTAGCCTCAGGTACCGACCGGGAGATTGACCGGCTGGTTCTCACCGCCAGCGGTGGGCCCTTTCGTGGCATGAGCTATGAACAGTTGCGCGAGGTTACCCCAGCTCAGGCACTGGCACACCCCACCTGGGATATGGGCTTGGTCGTCACCACCAATTCTGCGTCTATGGTCAATAAAGCGTTGGAAGTTCTTGAAGCCCACCACCTCTTTGGCATCGACCTAGACCGGATTGACGTGACGGTGCACCGCCAGTCAGTGGTGCACTCCATGGTGCAGTTTGTGGACGGCTCTACCGTTGCTCAGGCATCCCCACCGACCATGCTTCTTCCTATCGCACTGGGACTAACGTGGCCGCACCGTATTCCCGGTGTCGCCCAACCCTGTGACTGGACGCAGGCGTCCGAATGGACTTTTGAGCCCCTGGATCACAAGGCCTTCCCCGCTGTGCAGATGATTAAGCGGGCAGGAAAGCGCGGCGGTACTTTCCCGGCAGTTTTCAACGCCGCCAATGAGGAAGCCGTAGCTGCCTTCCATGCCGGGGCTATCCGCTTCACAGACATGATTGAGAGCACCGCCCGGGTGCTAGAAGACCACGAGGATTCCAGTGCTAAGGCTGAAACCTCTGAGCTGACGCTGGACGCCGTGCTGGAGGCCGAGCGCTGGGCGCGCGTTCGCGCTCACGAGATTTTGGCTCGCTAGGGCTTTAATTGCACAAAAACCGGTACTGGAACGATCCAGTACCGGTTCTCATCTCGACCTCAGAAAATCGCGGTTTAGTAAACCTCAAGACCGCGAGCGCGGAACTGATCGCGCACCCGCTCAACGTCCTCCTTGGAGGGTGGCTCAACGCCCGCAAGTTCGTACTTGAGACCCAGAGATTCCCACTTATCGGTGCCCATCTGGTGGAAGGGGAGCACCTCAACGCGCTCGACCACGTTCTTCCAGCGGCAGACGATATCTGCCACCTGCTCAACGTTCTCTACCGAATCGCTGTAACCCGGCACAGAGACGAAGCGAACCCAGATTTTCTTGCCCAGAGCGGAAAGCCTGTCGCCGAAATCAATGGTGGGCTGTAGCTCGCGACCGGTGAGTTTCTTGTAAACCTCTTCTGAACCGGACTTTACATCCAGCAAGACCAGGTCCACGTTTTCCAGGAACTCATCCGATGCGCTCTTGCCCAGATAGCCAGAGGTGTCGATGCAGGTGTGAATACCCAGAGACTTAGCACTTATCAGAATATTTTCTGCAAAAGCGCGCTGCATCAGCACCTCACCACCAGAGATGGTGATACCGCCACCGGTGGCGCGGAAAATCTTGCGCATCCGCTTAATCTTCTTCATCAGGTCGGCTGCCATAATAGGCTGGCCGTCCCGCATTTGGAAGGTATCAGGGTTGTGGCAGTAGAGGCAGCGCAGGGGGCAACCATTCATAAAGATGGTCATGCGTGTGCCGGGGCCGTCCACGGCAGTGACCAGCTCCCAGGAATGCACCGAACCCAGCTGACCTTCACGCATCATCTTGAGTTGCTGTGCGCGTTCAAGTTCAGTCAGTTCACCTAGGCCCCAGGTGCCTGCACCCTTATGTCGATCCGTCGGCGGAGCAAAATCTTGCTCGCCGACGGATACAGTGGCGTCTGTTGTTGTCACTACAGCTTATGCACCGTGGTGGAAGGTGCGTGAGAGCACGTCCATCTGCTGTTCGCGGGTTAGACGAACAAAGTTCACGGCGTAACCTGAGACGCGCACGGTCAGGTTGGGGTAGTTATCGGGGTTCTCCATCGCGTCCTCGAGGGTTTCGCGGTTTAGAACGTTGATGTTGGCGTGGTAGAGACCCTTGGGGGTGGTCTTTGCGGCGCGGTTTGCCTTCATGGATGCTAGGCGCTCTTCGTATGACTTTACTGCCATGATGTTCTCCTTGGGGTGGGGTGGGGTGGGGTGGGGTGGTGCGGTGCACGGGTTGTTTATAGTTTTTAGTCTTCTTCAGGGATGAAGCCGGCGTCAAGGATGCCGACCAGGTTTCTGACCTGTTCTTCTTTAGTGCGCCCCAGTGCGGTGGGGGTGATGGTGTTGGTGAGCGAGATGCCGTCCAGAGCGTCCTCGTAGTCCAGCTTGCCGACCGATAGCATGGAAGCGACCATGCCGTGGGTGTCCATACCGTTTTCGGGGTTGGCGCCGGGTGAGAAGGGCTCGCCTGCGCGGTGACCTGAGGGGAAGCTACCGGTTGCCTTGCCGTAGACCACGTTGGAGGTGATGGTCAGGACGGACTGGGTGGGGATCGCGTCGCGGTAGAGGGGGATCGCCTTGATTTTCTCCATGACGGTGTGGACGATGGTTGCGGCGATATCATCGGCGCGGTCATCATCGTTGCCGTAGGCGGGGAACGAACCCTCGGTGATGTAGTCAACGATCAGGCCGGTCTCGTCGCGCACGGGGGTGACCTTGGCGTACTTGATAGCTGCCAAAGAGTCGGCAACAATCGACAGACCTGCGATACCGCAGCCCATGGCACGGATGATATCTGAATCGTGCAGTGCCATTTCGATGGACTCGTAGGCGTACTTGTCGTGGCTGTAGTGAATGATGTTCAGAGCCTCAACGTAGGTGCCGATCACCCAGTCCAGCATTTCTTCGTACTTAACCCAGACCTCGTCAAAGTCGAGGGGGCCGTCGCCGGTGATGGGCTCGTAGCCGTTTACAATCTGTTTGCCGGTCATTTCATCACGGCCGCCGTTCATGGCGTAAAGCAGCGCCTTAGCAGCGTTGACGCGAGCGCCGAAGAACTGCATCTGCTTGCCGATCTTCATGGGGGAGACACAGCAGGCGATAGCGACATCGTCACCCCACTGTTCGCGGATCTGGGGGTCTGATTCGTACTGAATTGAAGAGGTCTCAATGGAGATAGCGGAGCAGAATTCCTTGTAGCCGGTGGGCAACTCTTCATCCCAGAAAATGGTGATGTTGGGCTCGGGAGCAGGGCCCAGGTTACGCAGAGTCTGCAGCAGACGGAAGGAGGTCTTGGTGACCAGGGCGCGGCCGTCAGCGGAGAAGCCGCCGTCTGACCAGGTTGCCCAGTAGGGGTCACCTGAGAAAATCTGATCGTAGTCGATGGTGCGCAGGAAGCGGACGATGCGCAGCTTGATAACCAGAGCATCAATCATTTCCTGGGCGTCGGTCTCAGTGATGAGACCGGCTTGCAGGTCGCGTTCGAAGTAGATATCCAGGAAGCCGGAGAGGCGACCGATGGACATCGCAGCGCCGTCCTGAGACTTAACCGAAGCTAGGTAAGCGAAGTAGGTCCACTGCACTGCTTCTTGGGCGTTGGTAGCGGGGCCTGAGATGTCGAAGCCGTACTTTTCAGCCATCTTCTTGAGGCGTTGCAGAGCACGAATCTGCTCTGAGTGCTCCTCGCGGTAGCGTGCCCAGTGCTCACTGAAGCCTTTGCTCAAGGTGGCGTCTTTAGCGCGCTCTTTATCAGCAATGAGATTATCAACGCCGTAGAGAGCTACACGACGGTAGTCACCGATGATGCGGCCGCGGCCGTAAGCATCGGGCAGGCCGGTGATGATGTGGGAGGAACGGGCCGCACGGATGCGTGGGGTATAGATGTCAAAGACAGCCTGGTTGTGGGTCTTGCGGTACTCGGTGAAGATCTTCTTAATATCTTCGTTGGGTTCCTTGCCGGCCTCACGGATAGCGGTCTCGACCATGCGCCAACCCCCGTTGGGCATCATGGCACGCTTGAGAGGTACGTCGGTCTGCAGACCAACGCAGACGTTATCATCCTCAGAAATGTAGCCAGCCGGGAAAGCGTCAATTTCAGCCGGGGTATCGGTATCAATATCGTAAACACGCTGCTTACGCTCAACCGAGAGGTATTTCTTCTCAAGGGTGTCCCAGACCCGCAGGGTTTTATCGGTGGGACCAGTAAGGAACTCGGCATCACCTAGGTAGGGGGTGAAATTATTGAGCACAAAGCCGCGAACGTCAATTTCATGCTGCCAAGCACCGGGGGTGAACCCCTCCCATGCCTTGGTTGACTGCTCATTGACGAATACGCCGTGGGCTGCAGAGCTTTCAGCTTGCACCTGTGCGGTCATGTGAACTTCTCCTTGTGAAGATTTCTATGGTTTGAACACACCCGTAGTGGGTGTTCCTTCATGAATAAGTCTGTCGTGAAGAAGGGCTTAAATCAAATCTGGTACTAAATATACTATAAATGATAGACCTTGAATACATAAGATATATTACCTAGTCAACTCATATTTTGTGGTTTTTAATAGCGGGCCGTAGGTAAGATTTTCAATCCCATGTGCACGCTTTGTTTCGCGTTCAAAGCGGTTTATGAAGTAAGTGTTTTTTTGACCTAAAAGTAAAGGTGCAAAACACTCAAAAGTTGGGGTGGGTTCCACCTAAACTTGTCTGACACTTGAACCGAAAAGCAAAACCCGCTGTGTGAGCAAAACATATGTGTAGCTTCAGCGAGAGAGAATACGGGATAGCGGCAGCAGGCCGACCCTCTCGCAAGATTCGCTAGCGCTCCCGCGGCGATTCACGCCAGCCCCGAGCCAGCCTGCTACCGCTATCCCATATTCTCTCCCTGGGATGCGTCAGTCCCACTGTTGGCAAATTCAAAGACTCATCAGCTCGCCAAGAGCGTCTAATCTCTAGCCGGTGGCGTAGGCTAAAAAGCTGGTATATCCCGACGCCACCCCAACTCCCCGATAAGAGAGATGGGCACCGGCGTCCTACCGCGATTCAAGGAGTTCTGTGGGTATTCTGCTCTTCATTCTGGGTGTTGTGCTGATGGCGCTCGCTATTGCCGTATCCATTGCCCTGCATGAGGTGGGGCATCTGGTGCCCGCCAAGCTCTTTGGGGTGCGGGTGCCGCAGTACATGATTGGTTTCGGTAAGACCATCTTCTCCTGGCGGCGCGGTGAAACGGAATACGGTTTCAAGGCGCTACCTTTGGGCGGCTACATCTCCATGATCGGCATGTACCCGCCGGGTCGGGAAAACCAGGGAGGTCGAGCCGGCGGAACCAGCCCTTTCCAGCAACTTGCCACCGATGCCCGCGAGGCGGATGCTGAACGCATCTTACCGGGGGACGAAAACCGTCTCTTCTATAAGCTACCGGTCTACAAACGCATCATTATTATGCTGGGTGGGCCCACCATGAACCTGCTAATTGGGCTGATGTGTACCGCCATTTTGGTGACCGGCTTCGGCTCCTACCAGCCCACCGCAACCGTTAGTACGGTATCCGAGTGCGTGCAGCAAGTGAGTGCTACCGATGCTGACAGCGCATCTGCAAGTGAATGCGGCGCAGAAGACCCGGTATCACCTGCCCTGAAAGCTGGTCTGCAGCCGGGCGATGTGATAACCAGTTTTGACGGCGAACCGGTGACTGGCTGGGAGCAGCTCAGCTCTATGATCCGAGACCGTGCCAATCAGACCGTGCCAGTCACCGTGCAGCGTGATGGTCAGCTACAAGAACTGCAGATTACTCCCATACTGACCGTCCGCCCGGTGATGGATGAGTTATTAGGGGCCTATACGGTGGATAGTGATGGCAACCTAGAAACCGTTGATGTTGGTTTCATTGGTATCAGCCCCAAAACTGAGCTGACCCCCGGTACGGTAGGGGAGGTGCTGCCCACGGTTGGGCAGTCTCTTGAGCGAATCGGGGCTACCCTCATTAAGCTACCCGCCCGCGTCTACGGAGTGGCGCAAACCCTACTCACTAACGGGGAGCGCGATATCAACAGCCCGGTCTCAGTGGTGGGTGTGGGGCGTATTGCCGGTGAAATCGCTGCCCACGACGAAATCATGCTGCGCGATAAGGCCGCCTCCCTGGTTTCACTGATCGCACAAATGAACCTCATGCTCTTTGTCTTTAACCTGATACCGTTACTGCCTCTGGACGGCGGGCACGTGCTAGGTGCACTCTGGGAGGGCTTCCGCCGCAAGACTGCCCGCCTGTTAGGGCGTAAGGATCCTGGCCCCTTTGACCCGGTGAGGCTGCTGCCGCTGACCTACGTAGTGGCAGGTTCCTTCTTGGTGATGACCGTTATTCTGGTGGCTGCTGATATTTTCAAGCCGATTAGCCTGTTGTAAGATTGAAACAATTACTGAGAATGGAGAAAAATGTATATTTCTAAACTGGAACTGAATAACTTCCGCAAATTTGAGAAGCTAACCCTCAAATTCGATAAAGATAGCACATCAAATATAAATGTCTTCATCGGCTCTAACGGAAGTGGAAAAAGCACAGCTCTTGAAGCTATCGAATACCTGCTCCAGCGGTTCACTCAAAGAAGCGCTCGCCAAAGTTATAAAAACCCTTTTACATTCGCGGACATCACCAATACCTATGATGGTGGTTATGGAGAGTCAAGTATTGAGTTAGAAGTGATTTTAGGGAATCAATATAATTCTAATTACGAAAAATCTGATATATTTAGTTGGAAAATACCTGTTAATAGGTTTGACAGAGTTTATTCTGAAAAAGTCTCAAGGGTTTCTCTAAATGAGATTGATAGACTGGTAAGCAAAGTGAATTCTGATGCTAATCTCGAATCTGATATTCAAGAGCTTCCTGCGATAATGTCATATCGTGTGGATAGAAGTTCTATTGTAATACCTAGACGAAATACAGGCAGATCGCTAAAAACACCGATTGGCTATTATAAAAGTTTGTTTTCAAAACAAACTAGTTTTAGAAATTTTTTTGAATGGTTTGAAGATATTGAAAATATTGAAAACCAATTTAGGGTAAGTGAAATCAATGGCTACGGAGCCCGAATAACCCCAGAGCTGAGAAACTCCGTGGAGCAAATAAAGGCGGTACGCTATGCCATTGAGTCGTTTATGGACGGGTTCTACGGCCTGCATGTTGATAGAACCTCACCTAAGTCTATAAATATATATAAAAATGGAGAAATGTTTACGATTAACCAGTTATCTCATGGTGAAAAAATCCTGCTAGCCCTTGTCGGAGATATTGCAAAAAATCTTGTTATCTGTAATCCCCAGAACGAGAACCCGTTGGATGCTACAGGGATTGTGCTTATTGATGAGGTTGATCTTCACCTTCATCCTAAATGGCAAATGGATATTCTGGATAAATTGAGTAAAACTTTTAGAAACTGTCAATTTATTGTAACAACGCACTCGCCACTAGTAATCAATACCGCCGATAACGTAAACGTATATAATTTCGATGACATAATTAATGGTGAGAAACTTCGACCACAAACATATTTGGGTTGGAGCGCTAACCAAATGTATAAACAAATGGGTGCAAACTTTATGGAGAACCGAATTTATGAAACGCTAAACCAAATTTCGTATAAGATTGATCAAGCAGCTAATGATAAAAAGGCTATTGCTTCGGCTAAATCAAAATTGAACGATCTTGTGGATGAGATCCCAACTGCCAAGAATGAAAAATTAGACGAGTTGCGGGAAAGGGTAAATCTGGTCTCATCGATTGTCTCAAGTGATGAAATAATATCATCTGATGCATTTAATCGGATTTTTGGGGAATAACATGCGACCCATATCCAAGTTTAATGAACCCTACGAACTGATTAATTTCAAGTCCAGGCGTCCCACAGCCAAATATGAAGATCTTTACCAAAATGTGAGGAGGGAAGTTAAAAAATCACTAATCGCAGAGCAAAAATTTTTTTGTTGTTATTGTGAGGATCTTATTAACTACAACACTCATAATCCGTCGGGAGAGCAGGTTATAACGGCTCATATCGATCATTTTAAACCTCAGTCAAAATATAGAAACATTACCTTAGATTATGATAATCTGTTTGCGTCCTGTCAGTCCACCAAGACGTGCGGACACAAAAAAGATGATTCTGAACTGAATATCGACTTGCTTGATTTGTCTCTGTTCACTAGGTTTTCATATGAATTTACTGGAGAAATAAAAGGTAAAGATCCAGGGGCTCAAGCTGCGATTGAAATATTAAATCTAAATGAAGTAAATCTATTAACCCACCGCAAGGCGCAAATTGATAGCTCCTGGGAAACCTTCCTCAAGATAAGAAAATCAGAAAATGCTACCATAGCTTACTTTAAATTTTTGAAAGGAGACTCCCCTGTAAATAGTTCTAAATTTGTGCGGGTGCCGTATTCAAACTTTGTATATATGGCTATTCGTCAGAACCTTTATAAATTGATTTAGAGTATCCTTTTAATTAGTTATTGAATTTTATATTAAAGAAATTGAACTAAATATGCTTTATGATAGATGATGAAATATGTTCATTGTACGAGAATTCGATTTATTCAATTCATATTGTAATTAATGAATTTATAATAAATTGCTGATTTTTACCTTATAAAGCTATATTTTTTCAAGGGTTTTATTCGAAGTGGGTTGATGAATCTAGTTGACTACGGCGGACATGCTACCTTTGATTCAACTAATTTACTACCGATGATATGAGCGTTTATAAGTGAGCTAGGTGGCTGCTGATATTTTCAAGCCCATCAACGTTTTCTAGTAGCTAGCTTGTGATGCCCGCCAGCTTTTCTACTTTTGACTGGTAGAAGGGCGGGTAACAGTTCGCTTCTGCCACGGCACGAGCTGCCTGCTTATCGCCCATGGCGGCGGCGAAAGCCGTGCCCAAGGTGACCCCGTGAGCGGGTGCGTCCAGAAACTCCACGGTGTCGCCGGGGCTAACGGTGCCCGCAGTGATAACGCGCATGTAGGCGCCAGCGTCCCCGCGGGCGGTGAAAGTTTTGACCCAGCCGCGCTGATTCAGCCAGGTGGCGAAGGTGCGGCAGGGGGAGCGCGGCACACTCACCTCGAGCACTGCCGTTCCCACCTTAATACGCTGATTGATCCGTACCTCAGCCCAGGTGATGCCTTCGGTGGTGAGGTTTTCACCAAAGTAACCATCAGGGAAGTTTTGGCTCAGGTGCGCGCCCCAGTAGTCCAGCTCTTCGCGCGCATAGGCGTAAACCGCCTTGTGCTGCCCGCCGTGGTGCTTTGTATCGCCGATCGTATCACCTGCAACCCCGGAGCCATCCCCATAGTGAGGCCCCGGCGTAAAGACCTCAATAAAAGGCTGCGCCACCTTGTTAATGCCGGTTATTTTCTGGGTTCTCGTCTGATAGGGCACAGGGGCAGCGAGATTGGTTGAGAGGACGCGGGGCAAGGGTGAGGTCTGGATCATAGGACTCAGTATAGGTGGACGTTGCTCAATGCGGAGTCTGATACATGGACTGTGACCTGACCTCTATGTGCATGTGCGCTAGCTCAAGCGCCCCCAGCGCAGAAGCGTGGCACAATATATAGTTGAAACAACGCGCGCCACCGCCGGTGTGCCTGTAAGTCTTTTGGAGGATTATCTTGACCTCAGTCGCTCTTGGAATGCCCGCCGCACCGCCGCCCGTGCTGGCGCCGCGCCGCAAAACCCGTCAGTTCAAGGTAGGTAGCGTAGGGGTAGGGTCAGATTCCCCCATCTCGGTGCAGTCGATGACCACCACCAAAACCTACGATATTGGCTCCACTTTGCAGCAGATTGCTGAGCTGACCGCGTCCGGTTGCGACATCGTACGCGTGGCTTGCCCCACCGATAAAGACGCCGAGGCGCTGCCCATTATCGCCAGGCAATCCCAAATCCCGGTGATTGCTGATATTCACTTCCAGCCCAAGTACGTCTTCCAGGCGATTGAAGCCGGTTGCGGTGCTGTGCGCGTGAACCCCGGTAACATCCGTAAGTTCGATAACCAGGTCAAGGAAATCGCTGCTGCAGCTAAGGATCACGGCACCTCCATCCGCATCGGTGTCAACGCTGGTTCGCTGGACCCCCGCCTGCTGGAAAAGTACGGTAAGGCAACCCCCGAAGCACTGGTGGAATCCGCTGTCTGGGAAGCATCACTCTTCGAGGAGCACGGCTTTAACGACTTTAAGATTTCTGTGAAGCACAACGACCCCGTCATTATGGTGGAGGCCTACCGTCAGCTGGCGGCTGCCGGCGACTGGCCCCTACACTTGGGGGTCACCGAAGCAGGCCCAGCTTTCCAGGGAACTATCAAGAGTGCTACAGCATTTGGTGCCCTTCTTTCAGAGGGTATTGGCGACACCATTCGCGTCTCCCTATCAGCTCCTCCCGTTGAAGAGGTTAAGGTTGGTTCGCAGATTCTTGAATCACTCAATCTGCGCCCCCGCAAGCTCGATATTGTTTCCTGCCCCTCCTGCGGCCGCGCCCAGGTAGATGTGTGGGAACTTGCAGAGAACGTCAGCAAGGGCCTTGAAGGGATGAAGGTGCCCCTGCGCGTTGCCGTCATGGGCTGCGTAGTGAACGGCCCCGGTGAAGCTCGCGAAGCCGATCTTGGCGTTGCCTCCGGTAACGGTAAGGGGCAGATTTTCGTCAAGGGTGAAGTTATTAAGACTGTGCCCGAAGAGGACATTGTGCAGACCCTCATCGATGAGGCCAACCGCATTGCCCGCGAAATGGAAGAACGCGGCGAAATCGACCTCTCCGGTGACCCCACTGTTTCAGTGAGCAACTAAACCACCGCACACCCACCGTGTCAGTTTTATCAAAAATCCAGCGCAATGCTGCGGACGCCATCATACGCCCGCTCACTCTCGATGACCGAGATGAGCTGGAGGCCCTGATTAGCACTGACCCGGTGGGTTTTTTATATGCTGCTGAACACCTCAACATTTTTGGCTTGCCTGCACCCAGCACCCTGAACGCCCTCAAGACCCCCCGCGGGTTTATCGGAATATTTGCGCCCCGCCATGCCGCAACTGCTGAGGGCTCACCCAAGGACGCTGCGCCGCGAGAACCAGTGGTAGCTGGCCGCCTGCCGCGGCGAGTGCTCAACGTGCTAGAGGCAACGTTCGCGAGGACTACAGAAACGGTAGGCAGAGCGCAGGGGAGTCACACCGAAGCTTCTCTACCTGGTTATGCCGAAGCGGTGTCACCAGAAAACCGTGAACCCCGCTACGCTCTGGTGGGTGCACTGTGGCTGGGCGCTAATTGCGTACCCCTGACCATACCTGCTGAGTATCAACGCCAGGTTGCCCAGTACGTCCTGAGGCATCACCGCAGAATCGGATCTATCTTTGGGCGCCGTGAAGCTGTGATGGGTCTGTGGGAATACCTAGTCCAGCGTATGCCCACGCCCTTTGACGTGCGAGAAGATCAGCCCCTGCTGGAGCTGCCCGAGCATGTTGACCTGACCGAACTTGCAGACAGAGAACTGCACCGCCCTAACCTAACAGCTCCGCAAATTGCCGAGAAGGTGCGGTGGGCACGCACTTCTGACCGACAAAGCCTACTGCGCGCTTCGGTGGCCATGTTTACTGAAGAAGTGGGTTATGACCCCATGACCCGTGACCCCGCAGGCTACACCCGCCGTATCGATGACCTGACCCGCAGTGGGCGCACCCTGGTGGCCGTCAACGATGAGGGCGTGGTCGTCTTTAAAGCAGATCTAGGGTTGGCTCACGGGGACGCCTGCCAACTGCAGGGCGTCTGGTTACACCCTGCTTATCGGGGGCAGGGGCTGGCACCCACCTTGCTGGCGCAAGCGTCCGAACTCATTCGCACTCGCTTTCCCCAGCTCTCGCTCTACGTCAACAGCTATAACACGGTTGCCAGGGCACTATATCAACGCACAGGCTGGCAGCAAACAGGCACTTTCTCCACCATCCTGTTCTAAACCTGACAACGGGTGGAAAGTGCCCTATAAGTGGGGGTGGGCAACACCTTGTCATCGACAAAGAACCCTCTGAAACTGAGGTTTGGGATCTGGCCTGAACGAGCGAGACCTTACCAAGACACACTGGTGCGCATCACTGAACCTCGCCCAAACAATCTGTTGGAACTGCGGGCGGCACACAGGAGGTGTGCCGCCCACAGCTCTAGGCGGTAAACTGGGAGCAGACTGTGGCCTGCCTCAGCTGAGACAGGCATCTTAGACCACTTACGAGAAACGGAACAGCAGCACCTTGGTACAGCGCCTTTCTAACCTATTCCTGCGCACTTTGCGCGAAGACCCGGCTGATGCCGAAGTCGCCAGCCACAAACTGCTGGTGCGCGCCGGCTACATTCGCCGAGCAGCCCCCGGTATCTACTCCTGGCTACCTTTGGGCCTCAAGGTTCTAGCCAAGGTAGAGAACATTGTGCGCGAAGAGATGAATGCGATCGGCGCCCAGGAAGTGCACTTCCCGGCGCTGCTACCCCGCGAACCCTACGAGGCAACCAACCGCTGGACCGAGTACGGTGATAACCTTTTCCGCCTACAGGACCGCAAGGGCACTGACATGCTCCTGGCCCCGACCCACGAGGAAATGTTCACCCTGCTGGTTAAAGATCTCTACACCTCTTACAAGGATCTGCCCGTCTGCCTCTACCAAATTCAGACCAAGTACCGCGATGAGGCCCGCCCCCGTGCCGGTCTACTACGCGGCCGCGAATTCATCATGAAGGACTCCTACTCCTTCAACATTGATGACGCCGGTTTGGATGAGGCCTACCAGGCTCACCGTGCCGCCTACATCAAGATTTTCGAGCGTCTGGGTCTTAAAATTGTGATTGTGAAGGCTCAGTCTGGTGCTATGGGTGGCTCCCGCTCAGAAGAATTTCTGCACCCCACCCCCATCGGTGAGGACACCTTTGTGCGTTCAGCTGGTGGCTATGCAGCAAACGTTGAGGCTGTGACCACTGTGGTTCCTGAGCCCGTGGACGCAACCAATACCCCTGCCGCTATCGTGCTGGAGACTCCCGAGTCACCCACCATTGAAACTTTAGTAGACCAGTCCAACTTCTTGCACCCCAGGGCGGATGGCGCCTGGACCGCGGCTGACACGCTCAAAAACGTCGTGGTTGCTGTTATCCTCCCGGACGGCGAGCGTAAGCTGGTCGCCATCGGTGTGCCCGGTGATCGTGCCGTAGATATGGATCGTGTTGAGGTTAACGTCGGCGCCCTGCTGGGCGTTGGTGGCGAGGTTGAGGTCGAGGCTGCAACCGAAGAGGACTTCAAGAAGTTCCCCCAGCTGGTCAAGGGCTACATCGGCCCCGGCAACACGCTGGATGCCAAGCTTCTGGGTGAAGAGTCTGCTACCGGCATCCCCTTTTACCTGGATCCCCGCGTGGTACCCGGCTCTGCCTGGATTACCGGCGCTAATGAGGCCGGCAAGCACGTTTACTACCTGGTCGCGGGCCGCGACTTTGAAGCGGATGGCGTCATTGAGGCCTGCGAAGTGCGCGAGGGTGACCCCGCTCCGGACGGCTCAGGTGAGTTGATGACTGCCCGCGGCATCGAGATGGGCCACATCTTCGCGCTGGGCACCAAGTACGCTGAGTCACTGGGCCTGAAGGTGTTGGACCAGAACGGCAAGCTGCAGACCGTCACCATGGGTTCTTACGGCGTGGGTGTCACCCGCGCACTGGCTGCCGTTGCTGAGGGCAACCGCGATGACCGCGGCCTCATCTGGCCCCGCAACCTTGCACCGGCCGATGTGCACGTGGTGATGACCGGTAAGGGCACTGAAATCGTTGATGGCGCTGAGGCACTGGTCGCTGACCTTGAAGCCGCAGGGCTTGAGGTCATTTTTGATGACCGCCCCAAGGCGTCCCCCGGCGTTAAGTTCGGCGATGCTGAGTTGCTGGGTGTTCCCACCATTGTGGTCGTTGGGCGTGGCTTTGCCGAAGGCAAGGTTGAGGTCAAGGACCGCCGCAGTGGTGAGGCACGTGAGGTCGCTGTGGCCGATGCGGTTGCAGAGATCCTAGCTGAGGTTCAAGGCTAGAACTTAGCTTTGCGTTAGGTTTGAGAGGTGGAAGGGGTGCCCCTTCCACCTCTTTGTTGTTGGTGTAAAAGGACGGTGGTGCGGTGCTGGGGCTTGAAGGGCTAGATTTGCTGACTCTGAGTTTGTTACTGCTGGCTGCTTTCGCGGCTGGCTGGGTGGACGCCGTGGTCGGTGGCGGCGGAATGATTCAGCTGCCCGCTTTGCTCATGGTGCCCGGGCTAACGCCGGTGCAGGCGCTGGCAACCAATAAGGTGGGCTCTGTCTTTGGCACTCTCACCAGTGCAGCCACCTACTTACGGCGTGTGCCGGTGGACCGGCGCACGGCACTGCCCACAGCCCTCCTTGCTTTTGGAGCTAGCGTGATGGGAGCTCTGCTAGCAACGATTCTGCCGGTGGTTCTCATTAAGCCGCTTATCATTCTTGCTCTGCTCGGAGTGCTGGTATATACCCTCCTCAAACCTCAGCTGGGGGAGTTGAGCCGCCCCAATCATACCGGTGGGCGGTTGCTACTGACGAGCCTGGGGATTGGTGCAGTCATCGGTTTTTACGACGGGGTGCTGGGCCCCGGCACAGGCTCTTTCTTGATGATTGCCATGATTTCACTGCTGGGCTATAGCTTCTTGCAGGCGACCGCTCACGCGAAAATCATTAATGCTGCAACTAACCTGGGTGCTATCGTACTTTTTAGCCTGGGTGGGCACACTGTCTGGTGGCTGGGGTTGGCCTTGGGGGTTGCCAATATGGCTGGTGGCTACCTAGGTGCTCGCACCGCCATAGCACGGGGCAACGGTTTTATACGGGTGATGATGCTCTGCGTGGTGAGCGCCCTGATTCTTAAGCTCAGCTACGATCTGCTCACCGGCGCCTAGCTGGCGCTGCCGGCATCCAGCAGGGTTTTGACCAGCAGAAGCTCTACCCGGTCAGCCTCCGTTGGTAGGGCAGAATCGCCGAGGGCAGCCTGCGCGTCGGTGGTAATAGCTGCAAGCGCAGCATCCAACTGAGTAGAAGCGTCCGCGGGTTCAGCCAGAGGGTAGGACGCCGCCGGGGCTCGCAAGAGCCCCTCACAGCTCAAAATCGGGGAAAGTTCACCTTCAAGAGTGTCAGCAAACTTAGCCCGATTGCCAGCAGTCTCGGCTACCTCGCCGTATTCCTGACCGGCGCGGGCAGCGTAAACCTCTGCGACATAGCCCAGCTGTCCTAACGCATCTTGCAGATGAAGAACTGGCTCAGAAACCGCCCCTTCTGCGGGAGCTGGGTTTGGGTCATCGCAGACAAAACCTTCCAACCCCTCTAAACGCTGCTCTAGCGCGGGAGGGTAATTTCCCTCAACGAGACCATCAGCTGCTGCTCCCTGCCATACCCTCACCGCAGCCATGAGTGCGCGCTCGCGGTCAGCTGCAGTTTGCGCATCAAACCCGAGTGAGAGCAGGGCATCAAGGCTCTGCTCTAGACGGCTCCCGGAACCTTCTGAGACTTGAACTGCTTCAATGTCTCGGGCAGCCGGTGCCAAAGTCTCCAAAGATGCGGTGATTGCCGCACCTAGCTCACCGTCCTCACCGGTTTGCCGCAGAGAAAGGAGCTGAGCTGCAATTGCGCTCTGAGTCTCAAGTTCTGCCCGGGTCTGATCGCTCTTCTTCTGCGCTGTTAAGCCAACTGCGACCAGAGCAAGAAGTATGAGGGCCAGAAGAGCGGCAAAAATCTTGGGAAGAGGGCGGGGCATAGGCAACCTTGGGACGGCGGGAAGGACACACCCCATTCTGCCAGAAAGATCAATGCCCAGGCAGAGCTAACTGACCGGCCCCGGGATATCGGTTAGGGTAGAGAAGACGACAAACCGTGAAAGGTAAGAAAAGCTATGGCGAACGGCCCCAAGGCTTCAAAAAAGGACGCTCCTAATGCTCGCGAGCGCAGGGCATCGGCCCGTGCCGCTGAGGGTATTTCCACCCCAAAGGCTGCGTCCGGCTCTTTTCTTGTGCTGGATGAAGTGCGCGGTGCTATCGAGAAGGTGGTAGCCGAAGACTTTAAGCTGGTGCTTGAAAAGGTCACAGCCCAGGGCAAGGGTGCTAACCGCACCCTTGAAATCGTGATTGATTACCCAGAAGACCGCACCGATGCTCTCTCGCTGGACACCATCGCTGAGGTTTCACAGGCAATTTCATCGGCGCTCGATGAAGCGAACGACGGTGAGGCTCCCTACAGGTTAGAGGTCTCATCCCGCGGCGTCACCAGCCCGCTAATCGAAACCCGTCACTGGAAACGCTCGATTGATCGCCTGATTGATATCACCGAAAAGGGCGGAGAAAACTACCTTGCCCGCCTCGATTCAGTGAGTGATGAGGGCCCGGTCCTGCGCCGTAAAAAAGAAACCAAGAAGGGTCAGCCGGAGTCTTACCGCGATGCGCATACCCTTCACTGGGACGCGATTTCTGCCGCAAAGGTAGAAATTGAGTTTAACCGTTAGCTCCTAGTCGGTAGAATAGCTAGCAACGACGCATAACCTCTTTAGGTTGCACCCCTAGGGTGCGCATACAACTTAGCGGGGCCGGGGTGTGAAAACGCCCCGGCGCCGTGCTACATAGAAGGGCCCGCCATGGACATTGATTTGAGCAACCTTCGCCTGCTCGAAAAAGAGCGCGACATCTCGATTGACGACCTGATCCCCATGATCGAAAGTGCCCTTCTGCTGGCATACCAGAAGCAGCCCGGTGCAATCCGAGGCTCACGGGCAGAGATTGACCGTTCCAGCGGCATCGTCACCATCTGGGCTCCTGAGCTCGATGAAGATGATCAGCGCATCGGCGAATTTGACGACACCCCCAACAACTTTGGGCGTATCGCGGCCTCAACCGCTCGTCAGATCATTCACCAGCGTCTGCGCGATGCTCAGGACTCCCAAGTTCTCGGTGAGTTCAAAGACCGTGAAGGTACCCTGGTGTCAGGTGTTATCCAGCAGGGCCCTAACCCCCGCATGATTCACGTTGACCTCGGCACCCTCGAAGCGGTCTTGCCGACCGCTGAGCAGGTGCCCGGTGAACGGTACACCCACAACACCCGCCTGCGCGCCTACATCCTAGAAGCCCGCCGCGGCCCCAAGGGCCCCTCCATCGTACTTTCGCGTTCACATCCCAACCTGGTGCGCCGCCTCTTCGAGCACGAAGTGCCCGAAATTCAGGACGGCTCAGTGGAAATCATGGCCATCGCCCGTGAAGCTGGTCACCGCACCAAGATGGCAGTACGCGGCACCAAGCCCGGCATCAACCCCAAGGGTTCTTGCATCGGTGAGATGGGCTCTCGTGTGCGCGCCGTGATGGGTGAGCTGAATAACGAGAAGATCGACATCGTTGACTACTCGGATTCACCTGAAGAGTTCATCGCCGGAGCGCTCTCACCCTCCAAGGTGAGCGAAGTAACGGTGACCGACCGCAAAACCTTCTCAGCCCGCGCTATTGTGCCCGATGACCAGCTCTCACTGGCTATCGGCAAGGAAGGGCAGAACGCCCGTCTGGCTGCTAAGCTCACCGGCTGGCGTATCGATATTATCGCTGAATCTAAGTACCGCGCGGCTCTAGCAGCAGCCGAAGAAGCCGCAGCAGAGGCCGAGACTGAAGCTTCGGATAGCGAGAGCTAACTAACATAGTTGCCGTTAGCCCCCGTAAGGGGGCTAAACTGGTCTATAGAGGTTATTAACAGGGAACCAGTGCGCCCACTCTTGCCCCTCTACTCTATGGAGATGAAGCAAGCGGTAGCGTCCTGGTAACAGAACTAAAAGGAGGGGCACATGCACACCCCTCTTCGTACCTGTATCGGCTGCCGCGCCACTGCTGCGCAGTCAGACCTCATCAGAATTGCAAAGGTTGACGGCGAGCCCCCGCGGCTCACCTTTGACCCGGCAAAAAACCACCCGGGTAGGGGAGCATGGCTCCACCACACTCAGGAATGCCTGGCGCTCGCAATCAAAAAGAACGCGTTCAGCAGGGCCTTTCGCACCCGGGTACAGCCAAATGAACTGGTGATCACAGCATAGTGCTGCACACCGGTTCAGGGGTAAGACCCAGGCGAACCAAGAAAGTCAAACGAGTTTGACGGCTTACCTTGTAAGAAAGCGAGTCAGAAAACTGATGGAAACCCGATGAGTGCCGCGCAATGAGTGCTTTTCTGTGCTCAGACACCGGCAACACCGCAGCTCACCATGAGCTACCACCCCCAATAAACTGAAGGTTCGCGCCTGTTCTGGTGCGAATCAGAACAGGAGAAAAGTGGCTAAGCCCCGCGTTCACGAGATCGCTAAAGAACTCGGAATCCCCTCTAAAGAAGCAGTAGCAAAGCTGCAAGAACTTGGCGAATTCGTCAAGGGTGCTTCTTCAACTCTCGAAGTACCGGTTGTTAAAAAACTCCGCGCTGCTTTCCCCAACGCCAAGCCGGCTGCGGCCCCCCAGACTGAGGCTGCTAAGCCCAGCGCTTCTAGGCCCACAGCAGCAAAGCCCGGTGCCATGAAGCCCGCCGCGCCCAAGCCTGCCGCAAAGCCCGCTGATGCCCCCAAGGCTGAAGCTGAAAAGCCGGCACCTGCCGCACCTAAGGCAGCAGAGCCTCAGGCTGAGACCAGCAAGCCTGCTGGCCCCCGCCCCGGCAACAACCCCTTCTCAACCTCACAGGGCATGCAGGCATCTGCTCCTAAGCCCGGTGCACCTAAGCCTGCAGCTCCCAAGCCCGCAGGTAAGCCCGGCCCCCGCCCCGGCAACAACCCCTTCTCAACCTCACAGGGTATGGGTAAGCGCGGCGACCGCCCCGAGCGTGGCGAACGCGGTGAAGGCCGTACCGGTGGTCCGCGTCCCGCAGGTGGACGTAACCCCCGCGGCGGCGCACCCCGCCCCGCAGGTAACGGTGGTCCCCGTCCTGCTGGTGCAGACAACCGCGCTCCCCGCCCCGCAGGTGGACGCAACACGCGTCCTGCCGGTGCAGATAGCCGCGCTCCCCGCCCCGCAGGCGCAGGTGCCGATAATCGCGCACCCCGCCCCGCAGGCGCAGGTGCAGATAACCGCGCTCCCCGCCCCGCAGGCGGCGGTGCAGGTGGCAACCGCCCCTCACCCAACATGATGCCCACCAAGATGAGCGGCAATGTCGGTGCCCGCGGTGGCGCTGGTGCTCCCGCAGGCGGCGGCAACGGCCCCCGTCGCGGTGGTGGTGGCCCCGGTCGCCCCGGTGGTGGCCCCGGTCGCCCCGGTGGTGGCCCCGGTCGCCCCGGTGGTGGCCCTGCAGGCCGCGGCAATGCACAGGGTGCATTCGGCCGCGGTGGTGGTAAGCGCAAGAAGGGCAAGACTAAGTCAGCTCTGCGTCGTGAAGAGCAGCTGCGTCAGCCGACTGTTGGTGGCGTCGCCGTACCTCACGGTGACGGTACCACCGAGATTCGCTTGCGCCGCGGCGCCTCCCTCATGGACTTCTCCGAGAAAATAGGCGCAAATGCAGCGGCACTGGTAACCGTTCTCATCCACCTGGGTGAAATGGCAACCCAGACCCAGTCACTGGACGAAGAAACCTTCGAACTGCTCGGTGCTGAACTCGGTTACGTCATCAAGATCGTTTCCCCCGAAGACGAAGAGCGCGAGCTGCTCGAATCCTTCGACATCGACCTTGAAGCTGAAGCTGAAGGCGAAAACGACGACGTGCTCGAATTCCGCCCGCCCGTAGTGACCGTTATGGGTCACGTTGACCACGGTAAAACCCGCCTGCTAGATGCTGTGCGCAACACTAACGTCATCGACGGTGAAGCTGGCGGCATTACCCAGCACATCGGTGCTTACCAGATTCACACCGAGGTTGACGGCCAAGACCGTGCGCTGACCTTCATTGACACCCCCGGTCACGAAGCCTTCACCGCTATGCGTGCTCGTGGTGCCAAGGTCACCGACATCGCCATCCTGGTTGTCGCAGCGGACGACGGCGTCATGCCCCAGACCGTTGAAGCCCTGAACCACGCCCAGGCAGCAGAAGTGCCGATCGTGGTGGCAGTCAATAAGATCGATAAGGAAGGCGCTAACCCGGAGAAGATCCGCGGTCAGCTCACCGAATACGGTCTGATCCCCGAAGAATACGGTGGCGACACCATGTTCGTTGACGTTTCAGCACGTCAGGGCCTCAACATCACTGAGCTCCTCGAAGCTGTCTGCCTCACCGCTGACGGTGCTCTGGAACTCAAGGCTAACCCCAACAAGGAAGCCCGCGGTGTTGCCATTGAAGCTAACCTGGACAAGGGCCGCGGTGCAGTTGCTACCGTGCTCGTCCAGTCAGGTACTCTGCGCGTCGGTGACGCTATTGTTGCCGGTGCAGCTCACGGCCGCGTCCGCGCCATGTTCGATGATAAGGGCACCAGCGTTGAAGAAGCTGGCCCCTCACGTCCCGTCCAGGTCCTGGGTCTGTCTACCGTGCCCCGCGCAGGTGACACCTTCCTGGCCACCGAAGAAGAGCGTACCGCCCGTCAGATCGCTGAAAAGCGTGAAGCAGCAGACCGCAACGCTCAGCTGGCTAAGCGCCGCAAGCGCGTCACCCTCGAATCCTTCGATGCCGCAGTGGCTGAAGGCAAGATGGACACCCTCAACCTCATCATCAAGGGCGACGTCTCCGGTGCTGTTGAAGCACTGGAAGAATCCCTCATGAAGATCGAGGCTGGCGGCGACGAAGTTCAGCTGCGCGTCATCCACCGCGGCGTAGGTGCAATCACCCAGAACGACGTCAACCTGGCAACCGTCGATAACGCAGTGATCATCGGCTTCAACGTCCGCCCCGCAGAACGCGTGGCAGAACTGGCTGACCGAGAAGGCGTAGAAATGAAGTTCTACTCCGTCATCTACCGCGCCATCGAAGAGGTCGAAGCAGCCGTCAAGGGTATGCTCAAGCCCGAGTACGAAGAAGTTGAGCTCGGCTCAGCTGAAGTACGCGAGGTCTTCCGCTCCTCCAAGTGGGGCAGCATCGCCGGTTCAATCGTCCGCAGCGGCACCATCAAGCGAAACACCAACGCTCGTCTGGTCCGCGACGGCGCTGTGGTTGCAGACAACCTCAAGATTGAGTCACTGCGCCGCTTCAAGGACGACGCCACCGAGGTCCGCGAGGGCTTCGAATGTGGTATCGGTCTTGGGTCTTTCAACGACATTAAGGACGGCGACATCATCGAGACCTGGGAGATGCAGGAAAAGCCCCGCGTCTAAGCCTTCCCTAAGGGTACCGGTGCCTAACCCCACCGGTTAGGCACCCGATGATGGGGGTGGGGTGGTCGCACAGCGGCCACCCCACCCCCATTAGAATTTATAGAGAACAAACTTCGAGGCTTTCTCACAAGACTAAGCACCGCCGCTGTGTCCGGCAGCTGCTGTGTTGTGGAGAAAAGCCGCAGACCTTCTTACAAGGAGAAAACTCATGGCTGATCCAGCCCGCGCCGCCCGGCTCGCTGACCGCATTAAGGTCATCGTCGCTCAGGCACTAGAACGCCGTATCAAAGACCCCCGCCTGGGGTTCATCACCGTCACCGACGCCCGCGTGACCAACGATCTTCAGCACGCCACCGTCTACTACACCGTATTTGGGGACGCCGAGGAGCAGAAGGCAACTGCTGCTGCTCTAGAAAGCGCCAAGGGCGTCCTGCGCTCAGAGGTCGGTAAGAACATCACCGCCCGCCTGACTCCCACCCTCACCTTCGTGCCCGACGAGGTGCCGGTTAACGCCGCCCACATTGAGGACCTACTGCGCAAGACCAAAGAACGCGACGCCGAAATCGCCGCCACCGCAGAAGGCGCTGACTACGTCGCAGGTGCAGATGCCTACAAGACCGAAGAAGACGACGAAGCGTAAGTAAACGTGGCGAAGAAAAGTGCGACCGGCCCATCGGGGCTCATTGTTGTTGATAAACCCGCAGGGATGACCAGCCACGACGTGGTATCAAAAATGCGGTGGATTGCTGGCACCCGCAAGGTAGGCCACGCAGGCACACTGGACCCGATGGCAACCGGGGTACTTATTCTGGGCGTCAACAAAGCAACCAAGCTGCTGACCTGGGTGGTGGGGGAGACCAAGACCTACACCACCGTCATGCGCCTGGGGCTGAGCACCGTGACTGATGACGCCGAAGGTGATATCACTGAGGTTGCCAGCGCGGCTGCGGTTGATACCATCACCGAGGACATGATTGCTGAGCAGGTAGCGAAGCTTACCGGCGCGATCGAGCAGGTACCTTCGTCCGTTTCAGCCATCAAGGTTAATGGTGTGCGCTCCTACGCCAGGGTACGCTCCGGCGAGGACGTTCAACTGGATTCCCGCCCCATCACCGTGCACAGTTTTGAGGTTCACTCGGTGACCCCTCAGACCGTACAGGTAGAACGCGTGCTTCAAACCGACGAGGACGGCGCAGCTACCTCAACCGAGACGGTCACCGCTAGCGTGCTGGATGTGGCTGCGACCGTCACCTGCTCAGCTGGCACCTACATCCGTGCCCTGGCACGCGACCTGGGCGCTGCTCTGGGTGTGGGTGCTCACCTGACTCAACTGCGCCGCACTGCTATCGGCGAGATGTCGGTGGAGGATGCCTACAGCCTTGATGCCCTCATTGCGGGACGGGAAGCTGAACAGGCAGTGCCCCTGCTACCCATCGAAGAAGCAGCACGCAGGCTCTTTACCGAACGTCTGCTCACCGCAACGGAGGCAACTGACCTGTCGAACGGCAGGCGCATCAGCCCCAGCCCGGTGACCATCGAGCACACCCCGGCGTCCTCACCCAATCACCAACAGGCCGGTAGCAAGGGTGGGCACGACAAGCCCACCACCGCCGGTATCAGCGCCGCCTTTGCTCCTGATGGCACGCTCGTCGCCCTGATTGAGAACACCCGCTGGAAACGCGAGGACGTCGCCACCCCCATCCTGGTCTTCGAATCAGGCAAAACCTTTGAGGAGAACCCTGCATGATCGCTGGCCTTGACCTCTGGTTCTGGGCATGCCTAGTGCTCTCAACCCTCAGCTTCGCCATCTGCATCTTCCAGTTCCTGCGCGGTGCTGCCCCCGACGACTACTCACAAGGCTCTGTGCTCGTACTCGAAGCCTTCTTGATAATCTACCTGGTCGGTTCCATCATCATGCAGGCCCTCACCGACGGGCCCAGCGGCGACTGGCTAGAATTCTACGGCTACCTCATCACCGCCATG
This sequence comes from Rothia endophytica, assembly GCF_039543885.1. Classification (NCBI taxonomy): domain Bacteria; kingdom Bacillati; phylum Actinomycetota; class Actinomycetes; order Micrococcales; family Micrococcaceae; genus Rothia; species Rothia endophytica. Next base: position 86,883 of record NZ_BAABKP010000002.1, on the reverse strand, counting down.
ATCATCCCAGCCGGCACCTTCATCTGGTCGCTCACCGAACGCAGCCGCTGGTCCACCCTGGTCCTCGGACTGACCGGGCCAGTACTTATTATCATGCTGCACCGCATGAACATGCTCTGGTACTACTACTAAAAATCAGTTGCTAGACGCGAGCCCCCCCGCTATCCCTGAGGAAAATAATGGAACAGCCATCAACAGCAACTCTCGACAAGAAGACCAGCGGATTTGGTCGCCTTCTAGTAGTGGTCTATGCAGTCTTCACACTCTCTGCAGGGGCGCGTTCCCTCTACCAGGTCATCCGCAAATTTGATGAGGCACCGCTGTCCATCACCCTCTCAGCTATCTCAGCCCTGATTTACCTGGTTGCGACCATCGCTCTCGCCAAGAAGGGGGAGGGGGCTTGGAAAGTGTCCCTGGGAGCGGTGGGCATCGAGATGGCTGGCGTCATCTTGGTAGGTATCTTCAGCTACATCCAGCCCCAGCACTTTGAACTTGCCTCGGTGTGGTCCCACTTCGGCTCTGGCTACGGATACATCCCCCTCGTCCTCCCCATGGTGGGGCTCTGGTGGCTGTTCAACACCAGGCCCGTCCGGGTCAACGCGTAAACCAGGCGTTGCGTGTGCGGGCCAACAGCAAACCGCGTATCATAGACACGAGCAAGACACCCCCCAAGGAGTACCGTGAAGCGCTATACCGACCTTGCCCAGGTCCCCGCCGGCTTTGGCCCCACCGTGGTCACCATCGGCAACTTCGATGGCGTACATATCGGTCACCAAAAGGTGCTCTCAACCCTGGCAGAGACTGCTCAGCACCACGGGCTCACCTCCGTTGCCGTCTCTTTTGACCCCCACCCTGCTGTGGTCCACAACCCCGCCGGGCATCATGTGGAAATCATGGACCAGGATTCCCGCCAGCGCATCATGGACTCCCTCGGGATCGATGTCTACCTGCTCCTTCACTACAACCTGGACTTCGCGGCCCAGAGCCCCGATGAGTTTGTACACCGCACGTTTGTTGAAGCGCTGAACGCCCGCTACGTCGTCATCGGTGATGATGTCCGCTTTGGCGCCGGCAACTCCGGGGACCTCAACACCATGAAAGAGCTCGGCCAACAGTACGGGTTTGACGTCATCGTGGTTGAGGACCTCCTAGCAGATGGAACCCACCGCTGTTCATCTACCGGCATCCGCTCACTGCTCACCGAGGGCAAAGTGGCCCAAGCCGCTGAAATTCTGGGACGAAACCACTTTATGCACGGCGAAGTCGTTCACGGTGCAGCCCGCGGCCGCGAACTCGGTTTCCCCACCGCTAACATGGACGCCGATTCCACCGGCCTTGTACCAGCAGACGGCGTCTACGCCGGCTGGCTCACTGACGAGGCAGGTACCCGCCACCCCGTTGCAATCTCCGTGGGCACTAACCCCACCTTCGAAGGAATCACCTGCCGCCAGGTCGAAGCGCACGTCATCGGCCGCCCCCAAGAAGCAGTAGAAGCCTTCGACCTCTACGGCCAACACATCACCCTAGAATTCGTGGACTACCTGCGTGGCATGGTCGCCTACACCGGTGTTGAAGCGCTCATTGAACAGATGAACCTGGATGTCGCCCGTGCCTCAGAAGTCCTCGGCGTCTAGGGTGGGCCTTACTCATTCCCTCCGGGAATTCAGCACAAAAAGTTGCCCCGCGCATCCTTAGAGAGGACGCACGGGGCGGCTTTTTTCCTTAAAGAAGGTTTTTACATTTCTTCGTGGGTGTTGGGGTCAAAGCCCCTGCCCACACCCGCTTCGAGGGCGGTAATGGCGTCCATCTGGTCGTCCGTCAGCTCCCAGTTGAAGACATCCAGGTTAGCTTCCATCCGCTCAGTGTTAGAGGACTTAGGGATGGGAAGGTAGCTGTTCTGCACCTCCCAGCGCAGAATTACCTGCGCCACGCTCTTACCAACCTCAGCTGCGATACCCGCCAGCACGGCGTTCTTCAGCATATCGGTCTTACGCCCCAGCGGTGACCAGCACTGGGTCAAGATCGCGTGGTCGGTATTGTACGCAGCCCAATCCTTCTTCTGGGAGTAAGGGTGCAGCTCAATCTGGTTGATCGCCGGGGTTACACCGGTTTCCTCCACCAGACGGTCAATGTGCTCCGGGAGGAAGTTAGAGACACCAATGCTTTTGACGGTGCCCTCCTCCTGCAGCTTGATGAGTGCTCGCCAGGTATCCACGTAGAGGTTTTGGGAGGGATTGGGCCAGTGAATCAGGTAGGCATCCAGATAGTCCAGACCCATCCGTTCCAGGGTCCCCTCGATGGAACGCATGGCACCCTCATAGCCGTGATCACGCCCGGGCAGCTTGGACTGCACGAAGATATCGCCACGGTCGGTACCTGAGCGCAGCACGCCGCGGCCCACGCCGGTCTCATTCTCGTAATTAACGGCAGTGTCGATCAGGCGGTAGCCGCGAACAATAGCTTCAGAAACCGCCACCTCAGCCTGAGCATCAGTCATGGGGTAGGTGCCCAGACCCAGCTGGGGGATTTCGTTGCCGTCTCGCAAGGTGTGCTTATTCATGGTGTCTCTCTATTCCTAGGCGGGGGTATTAATGAGGGCTGTTACGAGCTGAGCGCTCCGCGCAGCGACGATGGGGGCATCCATATGGAAGTCCTGGTCAGCTGCCGGGCCGCAAAGATCAGAGACGCCGCGCACCGAGATAAAGGGCAGATCGCGAGATACGCAGATCTGGGCCAGCGCGGTGGTTTCCATGTCGGTGGACAGCGCCTCGGGGAAGATCTCGCGGGTGTCCTTAACGTTGTGGGCGGTAACGAAGGAGCCACCTGCCAGCATGGTGCCATAACGCACCTGGCCTTCACCGGTGTAGACCTGGGCCGCAGCCCGCGCCTGCTCCAACAGCGACTCGCTGGCCTGGTAGCGTGCGGGCATACCGGGCACCTGCCCGTACTCATAGCCAAAGGCGGTGGCGTCCGCGTCAGTGTAGGTGTAGTCGGCGCCGATTACGATGTCACCCACGTTGATGCTGGTGTGCAGGCCACCTGCGGTGCCAGCTGAGAGGACGGCGGCGGGGTGGGAGACCAGCCCCAGTGCAGTGGTGAGCGCGGTAGCCGCATTGACCAGACCAATTTTTGAGCGGACCAGCAGAACCGGCTGGGTGGTACCTGCGGTATTCAGGGTGCGGGGGTAGAACTGAGCGACGCCCACTCCGAAATCATCGGCGGCGGGCTCGGTCAGTTCAAGGAAGGGAGCAGCCTCTTCGTCCATAGCCACCTGAACGATGACCGCGGTGGCGAATTCCTGGGGTAGCAAGGAATTCATGAGGCCATGACCTCTTCCCACTCATCCTTGCGGTCCAGGAAGGCTGCAACGGCTGCCTGCGATTCTTCGAGTGAGTGGTTAGCACCCCAACCGCACTGCACCTCGTTAGCTGCAGGCACTTCGGTGGCGTCCAGAAGATCCTGCATGGTGGCTACGAGGATCTGCACGAAGTCTGCGGGCTCGATCCCCAGAGTGAGGGCGTAGAAGCCGGTCTGGCAGCCCATAGGGGAGAAGTCGATGAGCGCGTCGGTATGGTTGCGCATGTGGTGGGCGGTCATGTGCTCGATGGAGTGCACCGCCTTCATGCCCAGGTGCCCCTTGTTGGGCTGGGTGAAGCGCACATCGTACTTAATGAGGGTATCCCCGCCGGGTAGCTCCTTGCGCCCTGCTACGCGAACATAGGGGGCAGCAACTTTGGTGTGGTCCAGGTCGAAGGACTCCACATTGGTTTTCTGTTTTTCCACTGATTTCATCTATCTATTCGGTGGGTTAGTTTGTCTGCTTACCATTCTTTCGCATCTAGTGGCAGGACGCTAGCCGAGAGCGGGTTTCTGGCAGGGAGTTTTCGGGTAACACCCAGGCCCACCTAGCTTCGTGCGGGCTGACGGAGGGGTAATCTGGAATCTGACCCCGCTGTATCGAAGGAGAACTTCATGAACGTTTTGATCCCCACCATTGCTGCCGCTGCCGGCCTGACGGTTGGCTATAAGGTTGCCCGCCTCACCGAGGTGCGTGCCCTGGGCGGTGTTGCCCTGGCCGCCGGTGGCGTAGCTGCCTTCAAAGGGTGGCAGGAAAACGCAGGAACCGGCACCGCTGCAGCCTTGACCGCTGTATACCTGGGCGGCTTTGGCTACTCCCACGCGCTGCACAAGAAGATTGGCCCCTGGCCCGCTGTCTGTGCCGTCACCGGTGCCACCGTGCTGGCCTCCCTGGCTTTTGGGCGCGAAAAGAAATAGCGCACCTCTGACAAAAGTGGCATAAGCTCCTCATTGACCTATGCTGTAAAAGAAAACTTCACTGGCATGTTCTTACTTCATGCCAGTGAAGTTTTCTTGTACACGGCCTGCACGGGGCGCTGGTCTCAGAAGGTTTTAATTGGCGGGCTTGACCGCTACCACAGGGGCGTTAGCTTCAAGGATGATACGTTGTGCTGCTGAGCCCAGCAGCATCTTGCCCACCGGGCTGCGGCGTCGTACGCCCACCACTACAAAGAGGGGTTTGACGCGCTCCACTGCGTCAATCAGATCGCCCACAGCATCGCGGCTGCGGTGTACCTCGGTTTCAACGGTGTAGGCCAGACCTCCAAAGTCGAAGTCTGCAGGCTCGCTGCCGTCCAGAGGGCAAATAACGAGGGATTCGCCGGTCTCCTGGGCTCGCTCAATGGCGTAGAGGCGGGCTGCTTCTCCGGGTTCGGTGGCGGTCAGGGCTAGAAGAATGCTCATACAACTCCAATCGTAGTGTGACTCATCATACTCGCATTGTAGCGAGCTATTGCCGACCAGGGGAGGTGTGGGTGTTGTGTAGGCTCAACATCTCGTCAAGTGAGAGCGCATTAGGTGATGTGACGCAGGACAAGCAATCATGTAGGGTGAATCACAATATTTTTAAATAATTACCCTGGTCATTTACATAATCCACGGAGCATGATGAGTTCACATCAAAACCCTGCTCAAGGCGGTGACGTTACCCCGCCCTGGGCTACCTCAAACGGTACGCCGGATACCCCAGCTAGCGTTGGGGTTCACCGCGCTGAGCCTTCAAAAAAGTCGCCCCTGTTTAAGATCCTCGGAGCAATCATTGCTGTGGGTGCCATTGGCACAGCCACCGTTGGATCTTTTGCCTCAGCCCACCAGGGCGATAGCTTACGCACTTCTATGACGATTGTGGCACCGGCAGGTGCCGGGGGTGGTTGGGATACCGTCGCCCGTGAAATGCAGCAGGCACAGCGGGCCAACGGCATCGTTAATAACACCCAGGTGGTCAATATGCCCGGTGCCGGTGGCACCATTGCGCTGGGGAACCTCGCCAATCTTGAAGGCGACCCCAGCACCATCATGGTCGGTGGCACCGGTCAGCTGGCTGCCACCATCCAGTACGACACCGATACCACGTACGCAGATATCACCCCTCTGGCAATCACCGTTGAAGAGTACAACATGGTAGTCGTTCCGGCTGACTCTCCCTACCAGAGCCTTGAAGAACTCATGACTGCGTGGGCGGCTGACCCTGCTTCAGTGCCGTGGAGTGGTGGCGGCTCCTTTGACCGTCTAGTAGCCACAGAGTTGGCTACCTCGGCGGGTGTGGACCCCAAAGAGATGGTGTTCGTATCCTCGGACGGCGGCGGTGAAGTGACTGCGGCCCTGCTGAATGGCACGGTCCAGGCTGCAGCCTCTGGTTTCTCTGACTCCATCGACCAGGTGGAATCGGGCCGTCTGCGTGCTCTAGGCCTGGTCTCTAAGGAACGCTTTGAAGGCGTGGACATTCCCACCACCGTGGAGCAGGGTTATGACGTGACCCTCTCTAACTGGCGCCTCCTGGCTGCCCCAGGTGGGCTGACCGCTGAAGAAGAGGCAGAGCTAACCGATATCGTGCTTGAAACGGTCGAAACCGAAGAATGGTCAACGGCGGTAGGGCGCTATAACTGGGCCGAACGCGTCATCACGGGCGATGAACTTGATGTCTTCTTGGAAGAGGAAAAAGAGCGCATTAGCTCCCTCTATGAAAGTTTGGGGGTCTAGTCGTGGCTGAAACACTCAGTGCCCGTCAAAACAGGGCTCACATGATCAGGGATCTCAGCATGCCCCTGCTGATTATTGCCCTGGCTACCTACCTTTTGGTCGGCATGCTCACTATGACGGTGCCCGATTCTGTAGCCTTCCCTGGCCCCCGTTTCTTCCCGGCGATTATCACCGCCGTGCTCTACATACTGGCACTGGCTGACATCTTTGCTGTGATCAGAAAACACCGCACACCGGATACTCTGCAGACGGTGGAAAGCTCAGGCACCTACCGCGATGGAGACCCCGCTGCAGCAGCCCACGATGACGTCATTACCCGCGTGGATATTCGTTCCCTTGCCTGGGCCGTTGGAGGCTTCCTCTTCTTTGCCCTCACCCTCGAATATTTGGGCTGGGTCATCGGCGCTGGCCTGCTCTTCTGGTGCGTTGCCCGCGGATTCGGGGCCAAAAACCCTCTGATGGCACTCATCGTAGGGCTAACCGTCAGCTCACTGGCCTACATCGCTTTTGACATGGGGCTAGGGCTCAACCTCCCCTCTGGAATTCTAGGAGGCGGTTTCTAGTGGACGCTCTCTCACTGCTGGCCGACGGCTTTGCCGGCGCCTTCACCCTGCAAAATTTGCTGTGGGTGCTCATTGGCTGTTTGCTGGGCACCGCCGTGGGCGTCATGCCCGGGTTAGGTTCATCGATGGCGGTGGCTCTGCTGCTGCCCGTCACCTTCGCCCTTGAACCCACAGCCGCGTTTATCATGTTCGCCGGTGTTTACTTCGGCGGTCTTTTCGGTGATTCCACCATGGGTATTCTGATGAACACCCCCGGCCAGGCTTCTGCGATTGCCTCCACCTTTGAGGGGCATCGCATGGCCAAAAACGGACGCGCCGCCCAGGCTCTAGCGGTAGCTGCTATTGGTGCCTTCATCGGTGGTTTCATTTCCTCTATTCTGGTGGTCTTCCTCGCACCCGTGCTGGCAGACTTCTCCACCAAATTCGGCCCAGCGGAATACCTGGCGCTCGCCATCTTTGCTTTCGCAGCGACGTCCTCAGTGGTAACCGACTCGGCGGTCAAGGGTTTGCTCTCACTGGCTCTTGGTTTAGGTGTGGCTGTGGTGGGCATCGATGGCGTGACTGGTATTCCCCGTTTCACCATGGACTCCAACTATCTCTTTGACGGTATTTCCCTGGTCACCGTGACCGTAGCGATTCTGGCCCTGGGCGAGGTGTTCTACAGCGCTTCGGTTGCCCGCCACCAAGAAGAGGGGAAGATTATTCGACCCAAAGGCCGTGCTTGGCTGACCGGCGCAGAGTTCAAAGAAGCAGCCCCTGCTTGGGGGCGCGGTACCCTGATTGGTCTGCCCTTCGGCATTATCCCTGCCGGTGGTGCAGATATCCCTACTTTCTTGGCTTACGGCACCGAGCGTAAGCTGGACCGTCGCCGCAAGAACCCCCAGTTCGGTGACAAGGGCGCCATCCGTGGTCTTGCTGCCCCTGAGGCGGCAGGTAACGCAACCACCGGTATGGCCATGGGTGCTTTGTTGGCGCTGGGTCTGCCCATCTCTGCAACGGCTGCGATCATGCTGGCGGCCTTCCGCCAGTACGGTCTGCAACCTGGCCCGCTGCTCTTTGAGCGTTCGCCGGAGCTGGTTTGGGCGCTGCTGGCTAGCTTCTTCATCGCTATGGTGGTGTTGCTGGCGATTAACCTGCCGTTTGCGATGCTCTGGGCTAAGTTGCTGCTGATTCCTGCGCCCTATCTCTATGCGGGGATTACGGTCTTCTGTGGGCTGGGTATTTACGCCACCTCATCTTCTACCTTTGACCTCTTAATGCTGCTGGGCATCGGTCTGCTGGGCTTCTTGATGCGCATGAACGACTACCCGCTGGCACCGCTGATCATTGGTATGGTGCTGGGCCCGCTGGCTGAAACCAGCCTGCGTGATGCGCTGACCTCCTCCAGCGGTGACTTCTCGGTGCTCTTCAGTGGCCCCATTGTCATCACGCTCTACGCAGTGCTGGTGCTCATGTTGCTGCTGACCCTGCGCAGTAAGGTCACTAAGAAGACCGGTAACGACATTTAGAGCACCTAGCTGCTGACAGCGTCCGTACGCTGACCTACCCCCCCGTACATTCTCTCTTCTACCCGGTGTTTATTTCCGGTCGAAGAGAGAACGTGCGGGGGTGTTCTTTTTGGGTGAGAGAGACAGTGCAGGACGCCGGGGGCGAAGCGCAGCTGGGATGTGGCAAAGGCGTGCTGCCGTGGGCGGAACTGGTTAGTAGTGCGCCACTTTATGAACGGTTTGGGTCTCTAGCAGCAAGGTAATCTCTATACCAGTGCCAGGCAAACTCTTGGTTGGCGTGCTGATTGATTGCGCTGTAGGCACTCCACACTACTCAATCTGCTATCTGAATGAGCTGTGAGTTCTTAGAACTAAGCGTCAAAGGGTTCTCAGGCATCCGTATGATGCCGATCTTTTGCAGGCACAGCTTTACTATGTGCGGCGGTAGTCTCATACAAGTTTGTAAAAAGTTATGATGAGCCCAGGATAGAACTGCGCATTAAGGAAAAAATAGACCTATGAGTCAAAATATTGAGCGGGCTGAATTGCACCGAGCACTGTGGAAGATTGCCAACGATTTGCGCGGTAGCGTGGACGGGTGGGACTTCAAACAGTATGTCTTGGGGATTATGTTCTACCGGTTTATTTCGGAGAACCTCACGGACTACCTGGACAGCGATTTGGCTGAGGGGGAGAGCGGTTACGCTTCTATGAGCAACGTTGACGTTGCTGCTAACCCCGAAGAAATACAGGATGTGGTCCGTGAAAAGGGCTTTTTCATTCTGCCCGAGCACCTCTTTGAGAATGTGCGCGCTCGCGCCAACCTCAATAACGAAAACCTCAATGAAGAGTTGCAGGAGGTCTTCCGTAGCATTGAGGCGTCGGCAACCGGGGTTCTTCTTGAAGAAGATAATAAGATTCGTGGCCTATTTGATGAGCTCGACGTCAATAGCAATAAGCTGGGTTCTACCGTTTCAAAGCGTAACGGTCTGCTGCTGAAGCTGCTCAACGAGGTGGGCAATTTCAAGCTTGGACGCTACGCAGAATCCCACAACGATACTTTCGGCGATGCCTACGAGTATCTGATGGGCATGTACGCGTCCAGCGCGGGTAAATCTGGCGGTGAGTACTACACCCCGCAGTCGGTGTCTGAGCTACTGGCGCATATCGCGGTGGACGGAAAGAAAACCGTCAATAAGGTCTACGATCCTGCCTGCGGTTCGGGCGGCATGCTTTTGAAGTTTGCCAAGGTGCTGGGTAAAGAAAACGTCAAAGAGGGGTTCTTTGGGCAGGAAATTAATCTGACCACCCGCAATCTTGCAGTCATCAACATGTTTTTGCATGATTTGAACTTTGAGAAGTTCGATATTGCCCATGGTGATACTCTGCTTGACCCGGTGCACACCGATATTGAGCCGTTTGAAGCGATTGTTTCTAACCCACCCTATTCGGTCAAGTGGGAGGGTGACGCTAACCCCCTGCTCATTAACGACCCCCGTTTTGCTCCTGCTGGTGTACTGGCACCCAAGTCAAAGGCTGACTTGGCATTTACCATGCACATTCTGCACTGGCTGGCTGAGAATGGCACCGCTGCCATCGTTGAGTTCCCCGGCGTGCTCTACCGTGGCGGTGCTGAAGCAAAGATTCGTAAGTACCTGATTGACGGTAACTATGTGAGCGCTGTTATTCAGCTACCATCAGATCTCTTCTTCGGTACCACCATTGGCACCTGCATCATCGTGTTGAAGAAGTCGAAGAGGGACAACAAGACCCTCTTTATTGATGCGTCGGCACTCTTTGAGCGGGCAGGTAACAAGAATACGATTACTGAACAACACCGGGCAAAGATTTTAGGTGCGCTGGCTCAGCGTGAGGACGTCGCCTACTTCGCTCAGCTGGTTGATAACAGCGTAATTGCTGAGAACGACTACAACCTGTCGGTGTCTTCCTACGTTGAGGCTGAAGACACCCGCGAGGTAGTCGATATTGTGGCTCTGAACGCTGAGATTGAGCAGATTGTTGCCCGCCAGGCGGTGCTTCGCACAGAAATTGACGCTATTGTGGCTGAATTGGAAAGCGGTAAGTAATGAAAGCTGTAGATACCAACCTCTTGGATTTGCTGAAGAAGAGCGAACGCTTCGTTGTTCCTATCTACCAGCGCGTGTATTCCTGGGGCAAAGATGAGTGTGCTCAGCTGTGGAAAGACATGATGAGGGCTGGCTCCAGGGATTCTCTGGCAAATCACTTTACTGGCTCCATTGTGTACATTGAACGTGACCAGGGTTCTAATACTGCTAAGGAACCGGACTTACTGATTGATGGTCAGCAACGAGTCACTACCGTTACTTTAGTGCTTGCCGCTTTAGCTTCCCACCTGCAGCAGCTTCCACCAGGTCAGCAGGAACCCGTGGAAGGTTTTTCGTCTCAGAAAATTCGCGGTAAGTACCTTACTAATGTGTATGAAGAAGGCGATGAATTCTTCAAGCTGACTCTGACGAATCGTGACAAAGACGCCCTACAGCGGGTCATCAAAGACCTTGAGCCTTTTGAGGAAGACTCTCGCGTGACCGTGAATTTTAGGTACTTTGTCGAACAAATTGCTGCTCTGGATGATGCTGGGTTGAAAACCTTGTGCGAGGGCTTGAATAAGCTGGTTGTTGTTGACGTTAAGCTGTCGAGGGGGCAGGATGACCCCCAGCTAGTTTTTGAGTCAATGAACGCAACGGGGAAGAAGCTGACCCAGGCTGATCTGATTCGCAACTTTGTGTTAATGGACCTTGCCCAGGGGCTTCAGGCTCAGTTGTATAACGATTACTGGTACCCCATGGAACGTGTTTTTGCAGAACACGGTGAGCGCCGGTTTGATGAGTTCGTGCGCCACTATTTGACTATGAAGACCCGCAAGATTCCGCGCCTTGATGATGTGTATGAGGCCTACAAGGAGTTTGCTTTTGGGTCGGATTCATCTGACCCGGCGTGGAAAGAGAAGCTGGTCGCTGACCTGTACGTATTTTCGACTTACTTCTCAAACATGGCATTCGGTAGGGAGCCAGATCGGCAGCTGAAGCAGCGTTTTGATGAGGTGGAGCAGCTGGCTACGGTTGCCTACCCCTTCCAGTTGCGTTTGTATTCGGATTACGAGAGCCAACGGCTTTCTCATAGTGATTTTGTGCAGGTGCTGGATGCCCTGATTTCCTATCTATTTAGGCGTAATATCTGCGGTATTCCCACGAACAGCCTCAATAAAACTTTTAATACCCTGGTGCACCGGGTGAACCCTGATGACTATGCAGCTTCTGTTTTGGGCTACTTGTTGTCTTTGCCTGATTACCGCAGGTTCCCCAATGACGAGGAATTCGTTGAAAAGCTGGAGAGCGAGCAACTGTACTTCCATAAAAAGAGGAACTATCTTCTGCACAAGCTAGAGAACTTTGATAGTAAAGAGGTGGTGCCTACTGCCCAGTACACAGTGGAGCATATTATGCCGCAGAAGGTTACTCCGGAATGGAAGGCTGAGCTGGGGGATAATTGGGAAGAGGTTCACCGCTCCTTCTTGCATACCCTGGGCAACCTGACGCTAACGGGCTATAACCCTGAGTACTCCAACCGCTCTTTCGCTGAGAAGCGGGAGATGAAGGGTGGCTTTAAGGAGAGCCCCTTGCGCCTCAACCAGTTCTTGCGTGAACGCACCACGTGGAGCCAGGCAGATATTGAACAGCGCGCCAGTGATCTCTCGGCTAAGGCTGTGAAGATGTGGGGCTACCCCGCTGTGAATCAGGAAGTAATTGAGCGTTATTCCAGCTCTGATCGTCATACTTTTGACTGGTCCCTGACCCATTCAATTTTGGAGGCGCTGCCTTACGGCACTTGGACCAACTACCAGGAACTGGCGGAGGCGGTGGGCACGGGCCCCCAGGCTCTAGCTCAGCACCTGTCTAACCACGCTGGTTGCCATCATGCTTACCGGGTGATGACCTGGGACGGTCATCTGGCTGATCGCTTCCGTTGGTCTGATGAGCAGGATGACCGTGACCCCTTGGTTGTTTTGAAAGAGGATGGGGTACAGATGATTGATGGACTGGCGGACGCCGACCAGCGGCTCAACTCAGCCCAGCTACTAGAACTAGTGGAAGAGGGAGAATAGGCGTGTCTAACATTTCGAAACTAATTGAAGAGCTGTGCCCGGACGGGGTTGCTCATTTATCTATGGGAGAAACTGGTTCCTTTAGACGGGGTAGTGGTATTCAGAAGAAGGATTTTCTTGAAGATGGTTTCCCTGCAATCCATTATGGGCAAATCTTTACTAGGTACGGTTTATGGGCTGAAGAAACTTTCGTGTTCGTTAGCGAAGGAGTTGCTCAGAAGTCACGATTTGCAGAATTTGGTGATGTAATAATTGCAACGACAAGCGAAAATGATGAAGACTTGGCGAAGGCTGTGGCTTGGCTTGGTGAGTCTCAAGTCGCAGTGAGCAGCGATGCGATGATTTATTCCCCTGAAAATCTTCTCGCTAAGTTTGTATCATATTTTTTGAACTCAACTGATTTTCAGATTCAAAAAGAAAAGTATATTACTGGAACAAAAGTTCGACGAATTTCTTCACAAAATTTTGAAAAGATAAAAATACCAGTTCCGCCGTTAGTCATTCAGGAAGAAATTGTTAGAATTTTAGATAGATTCACCTTGCTGGAGGCTGAGCTGGAGGCTGAGCTGGAGGCTGAGCTGGAGGCACGGAGAAAGCAGTATGCCTTCTATCGGGATTCTCTATTGAATCAAAATGATATAGCTTATGAAACTTATAAATTGGGTGATTTGGGTGTCGTCAGTACCGGTAAAACACCTGCGGCAAAAGAAGCTAACGCTTGGAATGGTAGTTTATTGTTTACAACCCCGAGTGATATTTCTAATGGTCAAAAGTATATTGTTAAAACCAAGAGGAATGTCAGCTTAGAGTGGGTCAAAAGTAAAAGGTGGAAAACATTTGGAGATAATGCGATCTTTATTACCTGCATAGGTGCTGATATGGGGAAAAGTTCGATGCCATGTGCTGAAGGTATTGTGAATCAGCAAATTAATGTAATACAGGTAAATGATGATCTAGACCGTGAATACTTGTATTACTGGTTGGTTTCTAAGCGTAATTTCCTTTTGTCTTTAGGGAAATCGAATGGTTCGACTATGCCAATCTTAAATAAGTCTAACTTCTGCAACATAGAGGTTCCTTTGCCCGTTGTAGAAATACAACGCAACGTTGCAAAGAAGATTGCTGTGATGGACACTCTGGTCAATGACATTAGCTCCGGTCTGCCCGCTGAAATCGCTGCCCGCCGCAAACAGTACGAACACTACCGCGACCAGCTCCTGACCTTCAAAGAACTCCAACCAGCAGGTAGCTAGCCCAGCCAGCTAACCTGCCCCGCGCCTGCGTCCACCCTGCCCAGCCCGGTGGGCGCAGGTGTCCAACACTCACACACCACACGCACCAGCCCACCTGCTTCGCCCCGAAAGACCCCCCATGGCAATCATCCACAACCCGGCAACCACCGTCACCCCCGTCCTGCTCACCGATGAGCACACCGTTGCCGCGCAAGCGCCCGCCGATGACACCAGGGAACTGACCTACCAAAGTGAAGCCCAACTCGAAAACCACTTCATCGAAATCCTGAAGGGTCAGTCCTACGACTACCTGCCCATCACCAGCAGCGATGACCTCAAAAACAACCTGCGCACCCAGCTCCAAAAACTCAACGGCTACACCTTGACCGACACGGAATGGGAACGCTTCTACACCACCGTCATCGCTAACCCCACCGCCACTGTCACCGACAAAACCGAAATCATCCAGCGCGAGCCCATCCAAAGTTGCCTGCTCGATGACGGCACCGTCAAAAACTTCAAACTGATCGACCGCCGCAACATCCACAAGAACACCCTGCAAGTCATCAACCAGTACGCCACCAGTGGCGGATCAGCCTCAAACCGCTACGACGTCACCATCCTGGTCAACGGCCTACCCATGGTGCACCTAGAACTCAAACGCCGCGGCGTAGAAATCAAAGAAGCCTTCAACCAAATCGGCCGCTATCAACGCGACAGCTTCTGGGCTGACTCCGGCCTCTACGACTACATCCAAATCTTTATTATCTCCAACGGCTCTCGTACCAAGTACTACTCCAACACTGTGCGCTACAAGCACGTCAACGCTTCAGGCCGCCGCCGCAGGCAAGCCAGCGCAGACTCCTTTGAATTCACCAGCTGGTGGGCAGATGCCAACAACAAACGCATCAGCGACCTCATGCCTTTCGCCAAAACCTTCTTCGCTCGCCACACCATTCTCAACATACTGACCCGCTACTGCGTCTTCACCGTAGACAAAGATCTGCTGGTCATGCGCCCCTACCAAATCGTCGCCACTGAACGAATCCTCCGCAAAATTCTCATTGCCAACTACAACAACAAACTCGGTAGCGTAGATGCCGGCGGCTACATCTGGCACACCACCGGCTCCGGTAAAACCCTCACCAGCTTTACAACAGCCCAGCTCGCCAAAGACCTCGATACCGTGCACAAGGTGCTCTTCGTGGTTGACCGCAAAGACCTGGACTATCAAACGATGAAAGAATACGACGCCTTCCAAAAAGGCGCCGCCAACTCCAACACCTCAACACGGGTGCTGACCAGCCAGCTTGAAGACCCCCAAGCTCACATCATCATCACCACCATCCAAAAGCTGGCAAACTTCATCAAGCAGAACCCCGGGCATGCCATTTTTTCTCAGCCCGTTGTGCTGATTTTTGATGAATGCCACCGCTCCCAGTTCGGTGATATGCACCGGGCCATTACCCGAAACTTCAAAAAGTATTCCCTCTTTGGCTTTACAGGCACTCCGATTTTCGCGGATAACGCCCGCTCCGGTGGTAACCCCAGGCTCAAAACCACCCAGGATGCTTTCGGTGAGCAGCTCCACACCTACACCATCGTCGATGCTATTCAAGACAAGAACGTGCTGCCCTTCCGCGTCGAATACCACAACACCGTCAAAACAGCAGATACCGTTGCCGACGCTGAAGTCTACGGAATCAAGGCGGAAGAGGCTCTACGATCGCCCGAGCGCATAAAAACCGTGGTGCGCTACATGCTCGATCACTATGACCAGAAAACTAAGCGCAACGAAACCTATAAGCTCAAAGACAAGCGCGTCAGCGGCTTCAATTCCATTCTGGCAACCGCCTCCATTGACGCGGCTAAGGTTTACTACAATGCTTTTTCTACTGAACAGGCAGAACGGCTCCACCGAGACGGGCTAGAGCCCCTCAAAGTTGCCACTCTCTTTTCATCCGCCCCTAATACTGAGAGTGACGGGGGTTTTCTGGCGGAAGAAGGGCTCGACGCTAGCGGTCTAGACAGCAACAGCTTTGAGTTCTTACAGGATGCTATTTCTGACTACAACGAAATGTTTGGCATGTCCTATGATCTGACACCCGCTGGTTTTGAGGGTTATTACAAGGACGTCTCAAAACGAATGAAGAACCGGGAACTTGATCTACTGATCGTGGTCAATATGTTCCTGACCGGTTTTGACTCTAAAACCATTAACACCCTCTGGGTCGATAAGAACATGCAGACCCACGGGCTCATCCAGGCATTTAGCCGCACCAATCGTATTCTGAACTCGGTCAAGACTTATGGAAACATTGTCTGTTTCAGAAACCTCGAAACAGCCACTGACGAAGCCCTTGCCCTTTTTGGTAATAAGGACGCCCGTGCGACTGTTCTTCTACGCCCCTACACTGAATATTTAGAGGACTACCGGGAGAAGCTGGATGCCCTTAGCCACGACTTTAGCTTGGACACTCTTAGCGCTGGAGAACTGGGCGAACAATCCCAAAAAGACTTCATTAAACTCTTTGGTGAAATTCTGAGACTGCGCAACATCCTCTCAGCCTTCGACGAATTCGAGACCGATGATACCCTGGCGGCAAGGGACGTTCAGGATTACCAGTCTCACTACCTCGATCTCTACCGCGAGATGCGAAGCAGCGAGGGTACAGAGAAAGCTGACATCACAGAAGACCTAGTCTTTGAAATTGAGCTCATCAAACAGGTTTCAGTGGGCGTAGACCATATTCTGATGCTGGTTGACCAGTACCGTAAGGGCAGTGGAGACCCCGGCGAAATGCGCGCCCAAATCACCCGTGCCGTGGACTCAAGCCCCACCCTGCATAATAAAAAAGACCTTATCGAAGATTTCATCGACAAAATCAGCTTCGACAAGGGCGACGTGCAAGGAGAGTGGCAGAAACATATCGAAGAGCAGTCACTGGCTGAACTCGACAAAATTATCGAGGAAGAAAAACTTAACCCCGAATCTACCCGCGCTTTTATCGCAGACGCTTGGAAAGCCGGTGGCATCCAGGTCTACGGTGAAACCATCGGTAGACTGCTGAAAGCCGGTGGCCCCCGATTCGGTCGAGCCGCAAACGGAGAAAGCAGAGCAACCCGTAAACAGCGGCTCATCACCCGCCTGCAAGGGTTCTACGACAGGTTTAGCGAAATTATCAGCTAACCGCACCCCGTCGTCCCGCCGGTGTGTGGTAGCTAGCACAGGGCGGGTCTTTCGGCGGGGGAGTCTGTGCGGTAAAGTGGGGAGCGCATGTGACTGCAGTCCGTGGCAGTTTCATGCAGAAGCCACCTCGCGCCTAGCGCTAGGGCAGGCCCTCCACCCGGCAGTAAAAATATTGACCGGGCCGCACACGGCACTAACTCTAGGAGTTACACAGTGGCACTCGATCCCGCCATCAAGCAGGAAATCATGAAGGAATACGCAACCCACGAAGGTGACACCGGTTCACCCGAGGTTCAGGTTGCAGTTCTGACTCGTCGTATCACCGACCTGACCGAACACCTCAAGTCCCACAAGCACGACCACCACTCACGTCGTGGTCTGATGATCCTCGTTGGTCGCCGCCGCAACCTGCTCGGCTACCTCAAGAGCGTTGATATCGCACGTTACCGCGTCCTCATCGAGCGTCTCGGTATCCGCCGATAAATCAGTAGCGTAAGGGCGACACCTGGGCACCCCCTTCTCGAAAGAGGAGACAGCTAAGGTGCCGCCCTTGCCTTACACCCCAACAGAAAACCCAAGCCGCCGCGTGCTTTCGCGGTCCTCGGTAGCGGTTTACAGAACACCCAACGTAGGGGTCTGTGAGCCTCAATCGATGACCGAAAGCGCGGCGCACCACACGAAATGGAGGAACCTTGGAAGGTCCCGAAATTCAGTTCGCTGAAGCAATTATTGATAACGGCACGTTCGGTAAGCGCGTAGTTCGCTTCGAAACCGGCCGTCTAGCCCAGCAGGCAGCAGGCTCAGCCCTGGTGACCATCGACGATGAAACCACCCTGCTCTCCGCTACCGCCATTGGCAAGAACCCCCGCGAGGGCTTCGACTTCTTCCCCCTGACCGTTGACGTTGAAGAACGTATGTACGCAGCGGGCAAGATTCCCGGCGGCTTCTTCCGCCGCGAAGGTCGCCCCTCCACCGAAGCGATCCTGGCTGCGCGTCTGATTGACCGCCCCCTGCGTCCCGTCTTCAAGAAGGGCATCCGCAACGAGGTTCAGGTCGTTGTCACCGTTCTCACCATTGAGCCTGATGAAATCTACAACACCGTAGCCATCAACGCTGCGTCCGCTTCAACCACCCTTTCGGGTGCGCCCTTCGCTGGGCCCATCGGTGGCGTACGCGTAGCACTGATTGACGGCCAGTGGGTTGCTTTCCCCAAGCACTCACAACTGGAAAACGCTGTCTTCGACATGGCTGTAGCCGGCCGTGTCATCACCAAGGCTGACGGCACCGAAGACGTAGCCATCATGATGGTTGAAGCTGAAGCAACCGATAACTCCTGGAAGCTCATCAAGGAAGACGGCGCAACCGCTCCTACCGAAGAGGTTGTAGCTCAGGGTCTCGAAGCTTCAAAGCCCTTCATTGCAGCTCTCTGCAAGGCTCAGTCAGACCTGGCTGCCCGCGCGGGCAAGCCCGCCATGACACTGCCCGTCTTCGGCCAGCGTGAAGCTGACGTGGACGAAGCCGTCAAGGCGTACGAGTCCAAGGTGGTAGAGGTCTACTCCATCGCAGGTAAGCAGGAGCGTGAAATCGCTTCCGGTGACCTGCAGCAGCAGATTGCTGAAGAGCTCTCCGGTGAAGGCAAGCCCTTCGAAGGCCGTGAGGACGAAGTCAACGCAGCATTCAACGCTCTGACCAAGCACGTTGTGCGTCAGCGCATCCTCACCGACCAGGTACGCATCGACGGCCGCGGTCTGACCGACATCCGCCAGCTGACCGCTGAGGTTGAGGTTCTGCCCCGCGTCCACGGTTCAGCTATCTTTGAGCGCGGCGAAACCCAGATTATGGGCGTCACCACCCTCAACATGCTCAAGATGGAACAGCAGCTTGACTCCCTTTACCCGGTTAAGTCAAAGCGCTACATCCACCACTACAACTTCCCACCCTACTCAACCGGTGAAACCGGCCGCGTAGGCTCACCCAAGCGCCGCGAAATCGGCCACGGTGCCCTTGCAGAGCGCGCGATCACCCCGATCCTGCCCTCACGCGAAGAGTTCCCCTACGCCATCCGCCAGGTATCAGAGGCATTGGGCTCCAACGGCTCAACCTCCATGGGCTCAGTGTGTGCTTCAACCCTGTCCCTGCTGAACGCCGGTGTGCCCCTGCGTGCGCCCGTTGCAGGTATTGCGATGGGCCTGGTATCAGACGAGGTCGACGGCGAAACCCGTTACGCAGCTCTGACCGACATCCTCGGTGCAGAAGACGCACTGGGCGATATGGACTTCAAGGTCGCAGGTACCAGCGAGTTCGTTACCGCTATCCAGCTGGACACCAAGCTCGACGGTATCCCCGCATCCGTTCTGGCCGGCGCCCTGACTCAGGCACGCGAAGCCCGTCTGCACATCCTCGAGGTCATCAATGCAGCTATTGATGCACCCGATGAAATGAGCGACTTTGCACCCCGCGTCATCTCCGTTCAGGTCCCCGTTGCCAAGATCGGTGAGGTCATTGGCCCCAAGGGCAAGATGATCAACCAGATCCAGGAAGATACCGGCACCGATATCTCCATTGAGGACGACGGCACCGTCTACATTGGCGCAACCGACGGCCCCTCAGCTGAGGCTGCACGCTCAGCCATCAATGCAATCGCTAACCCCCAGGTTCCCGAAATCGGCGAACGCTACCTGGGCACCGTCGTCAAGACCACCAGCTTTGGTGCTTTCGTGTCACTGACCCCCGGCAAGGACGGTCTGCTGCACATCAGCGAGCTGCGTAAGCTCAACGACGGCAAGCGCGTTGAAGATGTTGAGGACGTTGTGGGCGTAGGCCAGAAGGTTCAGGTCGAAATCTCCAAGATTGATGACCGCGGCAAGCTCTCACTGGTTCCCGTGGTCGCCGACGGCGAAGAGGCTGGAGCCGACGAAGAGTAAGTAGGGTCAGCCCTCACTGTAACCACCATCAACGGGTGGGGTGCCGAAAGGCTCCCCACCCGTTGGGGTTTTAAAGCCTGCAAAAGGGTATATTGAACTAAAAGCCCAAAGATTTAAACCAGAGAGACCTATGCCCGTCCTTCTTCCCACCTCCCTCACCCAGCTCACCGATGAGCTCAACTACCATACCGGCAAGCTCATTCACGCCGGTGGCGGCGGCAACGATGTTCGCCGTAGCATTTTACCCGGCGGTGTGCGCGTGATCACCGAGCGCATGCCCTCCCAGCGTTCTGTTTCAATTGGCTTTTGGGTAGGGGTTGGCTCACGCGATGAAGCCCCCGGTATGCTGGGCTCCACTCACTTCCTCGAACACCTGCTTTTTAAGGGGACCGGCCAGCGTACCGCACTTGATATTGCCCACGCCTTTGACAGGGTGGGCGGCGAATCCAACGCGCTCACCGCTAAAGAGCACACCTGCTACTACGCACGAGTGTTGGACGAGGACACCTCCATGGCCATTGACGTCATCGCCGATATGGTGACCGGCGCTGTCATTGACCCCGAACTGCTGGAGCAAGAGCGCGGCGTCATCCTCGAAGAGATCGCCATGGACCAGGACGACCCCACCGATGTTGCCTTTGAGTCATTCATCGAGCAGCTCATGGGAACCCACCCGCTGGGACGCCCCATCGGGGGTACCCCGCAAGAAATCACCGATGTCTCCCGCGAAGCGGTGTGGGACCACTACAAAAAGTTCTACACCCCCGACCGGTTAGTTATCTCTGCTGCGGGTAGTCTCAACCACGGCGAAATCGTCAAACTGGTCATGGAATCACTGGCCCAGCGCGGCTGGGACTTGAACGAGGGCACCGCCCCGGCACCCCGCCGCGAGCGCCTGCGCGCTGACATCACCCCGGGCGCTGAGAGTCTGACCCTGGAGAAGAATTTTGAGCAGACCAACATTGTGATGGGTTGCCCCGGTTTGATAGCAGGTGATGATCGCCGTTTTGCCATGAGCGTGCTCAACAGCGCCCTGGGCGGCGGCATGTCTTCGCGTCTTTTCCAGGAGATTCGCGAGAAGCGCGGTCTGGCCTATTCGACCTTCTCTTTCTCTGGCTCTTACTCAGATGCGGGCTACTTCGGTATGTACGCGGGTTGCCTGCCAGCCAAAGCAGAGCAGGTAACTGAGCTGATGCAGAAGACCTTTGACGATCTTGCACGCGATGGGCTGACCGCCGATGAACTGGAAAAGGTCATTGGCCAGCTGGGTGGGTCAACCATACTGGGCAGTGAAGACGCCGGTAGCCGTATGAGCCGCCTGGGTAGGGCTGAGCTAGATTCGGGTCGCTTTATGAGCCTAGATGAGCTCCTTGAAGGTGTCCGTGCGGTCACCCTAGATGATGTTCAAGATCTTGCCCGCTACCTGGCACAGCAGACCTGGGTAACAACGGTTGTCAAATAAAATCCCTACTGGCCCTGGACGTGTTCCGGGGCCAGAGTGCTGTGGGCCAGGCTAGCTTCTGCCTGCTGGACGGCGTCCGCAATAATCTGGGCGTAGACTTCAAGGCCCTGCCCGTGCGGGTGCACGCCATCTGACACCAGGTATTCCGGGTGACCTTCACTGGCTGCCTGCCAGTCGGCGATGCTCACCGTGTCGGGGTGAGCTGCGGCAAAGGAGCGAATTGCCTGGTTGGAGGGCTCAATCCAGGGCAGGCTATCAGGGCCTCGGCCCGTCACAAGAACCAGCCGGCGCTTGCCATCTGCTACGACCGTTTCGTAGAGCTCCTCAAGTTCTTCAGTCGAGAAAGTGGAATTGGCAGTCACCGAAAGCACCACCACCGTGGGTAGCGTACCTTCGTTTGCCTGCTGCTTGATCAGGGGTATGGCCTTACTGCTGGTGCGGGAAACTTCCCCGTCAATAGCTGCATGAGGGAGCATGTTTGCCAGCTCACCGGCGGCGGCCAGCGTTACCGAGTCACCCACCACACTTACCCCGTCTGGAATTGCAAGGGCAGTAGGCGTCTCAGCCGGTTGCTGGTCCTCTGGAGCAGAAGTAACCGGCTGTTGCTGGTGTTGATCTTGGGCAGCTTGGCCGGCAGCAATGAGAGCCTGGGCCTGCGTCATGTTCGGTGCTGTACGAACAGCAAAAACCGTTGCAATGAGAGCTAGACAGGTCAGTACCGCAGCAGCCACGGGCACCACTTTGCCGGTACGAGCAAACATAGCGGTCAGCCAAGAACTCAGGGCCCCGCGGAAGCCTAGAGCGCGAACAGGTTGTTCCACATAGATGTAAGAGACACCTGCGCAGAGCAGAGTGAGCAGCAGGACGACGGCATTGACCCAGGGAGAGCGCACGGGGCCAAACATATAGTGGGCCAGCACCATCAGTGGCCAGTGCCAAAGATAAATACCATAAGACCTCTGACCCACCCAGACAAGAGGGGGGAAGGAGAGCAGAGCGCGAAAAGCACCTGAGGTGCCGCCCCGGACATCCGGTAGGAGCGCCTGAATCATTCCCAAACCCAAGAGGGAACCGGCAAGAAGCCCCCAGGGCATCAAAAGACCCGGGTTAGCGTCAGAAAGGGTGAGGGCCAGGGGGACTACGAGCAGGAGGGACACCCAGCCCGTTGCCTGGCGGATCCAACCCTGAGCGCCGTTGCCGTAACCGACGATGGGGTAGAGGCGTTCATCTGCCGGCGGGTACATGGACCAGGGCAGCAGCATAGCGAGTAGTACGCCCACCATTAGGCCGTAGAGGTGGGTATCGGTGCCGTAGTAGAGGCGGGTAGCTGAAGCGCCCAGCGCCCCTAGGATGAGCGTGAGCAGCAGGGAGAGTGTGCCCAAAATTGCCGGGACCAGTGAACGCTGCCACCACTTGGCGGTAAACATGAAAACAAAGACCATGATGACCGGCCAGAAGAAATAGAACTGTTCCTCAACAGCCAGGGACCAGAAATTGGTCATGAGTTCGGGGGATGTCTGGGTGAAATAGTCGTTACCTGCCCTAATGAGCAGCCAGTTAGAGGAGTAGGTGAAGGCACCCAAAATTTGGCGCCCCAGACCCACCTGCGCGTCACCGCCCACGATCAGGGCCACCGTGGAGATAAAGAGCACCAGCACAGCGACGGCCGGGATAAGACGGCGCAGACGCCGCACCCAGAAAGCAACGATGTTCATCTTGCCGGTATAAGCACCCTCGCGCAGGAGCAAGGCAGTAATCAGATAGCCGGAGATAACGAAGAAGATATCAACACCGATCATACCTCCGGGCAGAGCTTGGGGCCAGAAATGGTAGACCACAACCAGCAGCACGGCGATGGCTCGTATACCGTCGAGCCCGCGCAGCACAAATTTTCTCTGCCCTTCGTGCGGGTGCACGGCAGAATAAAAGACGTGGTCTTCTTTCACCGAAAAGGTCCTCTGGTTTTATTAGGGGGAGATGTGCAGGCGCACCTCACCAGTTTAGGGGGTAGAACCCTAAAAAGCAGGGCGCGTAGAACCTATCCGGTGGGGGTGTTCTGCCATACCCGGTCAGCCGAGTTTCGTATGATGAAACAGCCTGCACCGGGTGGGTAAACTGTATGCGCTGGTGAAAGTGTCTTTTATGAAGTGAACCCCTGCGCCGGGCAAGGGTTTTCGCTAGAGTGGTAGGCAGTAGTAGCGCCCCACTGAGCGCTACACACAAGAACTCGGGTTGCTGGGAGACAGGGCAGGTAAATGAGCAAGATCTGGAAGGTTGCTGTAATCGGTGCAGCTGGCCGTATGGGGTCAGAAGCCGTAGCAGCGGTGAATCAAGCTGATGATATGGAGCTGGTAGCGGCCCTGGGCAACGGAGATTCCCTTGAACTCCTGGTGGAATATAGCGCAGAAGTCATGATTGACCTGACCGTTCCCGCTGTCACTGAACAGAACGTCCGCTTCGCAGTAGAGCACGATATTCACGCCGTAGTAGGCACCACCGGCTGGGACCAGGAACGCCTCAGCAACCTTGAAACCCTCCTCAAAGAGCACCCTAGCGTTGGTGTACTCATTGCCCCTAACTTTGCCATCGGCTCCATTTTGGCCACCGAATTCGCTGCCAAAGCTGCCCGCTTCTTTGAATCGGTAGAAGTTATTGAGATGCACCACCCTAATAAGGTGGACGCCCCGAGCGGTACCGCTGTGCACACCGCCCAGAAAATTGCCGAATCCCGAGCTGTCGCTGGTGTCGGGCCTTCACCCGACGCGACCGAAACCGACCCTGATGGTTCGCGCGGTGCCGTGGTCGATGGCGTCAACGTGCACGCCGTGCGTCTGCGCGGGCTGACCGCCCACCAAGAAATCCTGCTGGGAGATGCTGGCCAGCAACTGGTCATCCGCCACGACTCCTTTGACCGCACTAGCTTCATGCCCGGCGTCCTGCTGGGTGTGCGCCAGGTAGCTGAGAATCCCGGCCTATCAGTGGGCCTTGACCGGTACCTTAACCTTGACTAGCGCAGCCCCCAGCACCTCCCTCAGACTTTTTAGCGCCGGCACTATTGCCCTGGCTGTGCTCACCGTGCTCATTCTTCCCCTGGGCTGGGGCACCAAACTCTTCCTGCTCACGGTAGGTGTTTTCTGCGCCGTCTTCATCGCGGTGGATGCCGGAGGCAGAGGCAAAATCTTTGCAGCTCTGATTACCGGGGCGCTCGCCCTCTACCTGGCACTGACCGTGCAGCGCGGGCTGATCTTTATTGAACACGCTGGAACAGTGGGGCTAGTTCTGGGTCTTGCCCTCATTGTCCTGCCGATTTTAGGTGTCTGGTCCATCGTCCGAGAAATTACCTTTGGCGCCCGCACCCAAAAACTGGGTGAAGAACTGGCGCGGGCCGGTGAGCTTCCAGAAGACCACCTACCCCGCAGCGCTTCGGGGCGGATCGATCGGGCAGCTGCCGATGAACAGTTCACCCAGTACGCCGGCGCGGTAGAAAATGATGGGTCCAGCTGGAAGAACTGGTTCAAACTATCTTTAGCCTACGACGCTTCGGGCGACCGCAAACGTGCCCGAAAGTCCATGCGCACCGCCATTGACCTTTACCGGGGTAAAACACCCCAGAACCTCACCGTCTAGAGAATTTCAACCGATCACACGGGTAGCACCGGGGGAGCAAGCTCACACGAGATGGGCTACTTTCTAGGGACTAGCCCCAGCACATAAGGTAACGTATTAACTATGTCTGAGACTGCAACCACCACCTCACCCATCTTTGGTCGACTGCTGACCGCTATGGTCACCCCTTTCACCGAGTCTGGTGACGTTGACGAAAAAGCCACAGCGGCTCTTGCCCAAAATCTTGTGGACCGCGGTCATGACGGTCTCATCGTCTGTGGCACGACCGGCGAATACTCCACCATGACCGATGAAGAAAATGAGAACGTTTTCCGCATCGTCAAAGAGGCAGTGGGGGAGCGGGCCCACATCGTGGCCGGCGTGGGCTCTAACGACACTCACCACACTCTTCACCTGGCCTCCCGCGCCGAAGCGGTTGGTGTAGACGGCCTGCTGGTAGTGACTCCCTACTACAACAAGCCCACTCAGACTGGCCTTGAAGCCCATTTCCGCACCGTAGCTGATGCCGTCAAAACCCCCGTTATGCTCTATGACATTCCCGGGCGAGCTGGCATTCCTATTACTCCTGCGGTCTACCGTTCACTGGCTAGCCACGAGAACATCGTGGCTGTTAAGGACGCTAAGGCAGACTTCACCGCAGCCACCGAGGTCATGGAAACCACCGACCTGCAGTACTACTCCGGTGATGATGGTCTGACCCTGCCCTGGATGGCGGTGGGAGCTGTCGGTCTGGTCGGTGTGACCAGCCACGTGGCTCCCGAGGCCTTCCGCCAGCTCATCGACGCGACCGTTGCAGGAGACCTTGCGACAGCTCAGAAGCTGCACCTTGAACTGGCACCGGTAATTCGAGCTGCTATGAGCCGCGTGCCCGGCTGTGTAGCTGCCAAGCAGATTCTTTCGTGGCAGGGAATCCTAGATTCTCCGGCCGTGCGTCTACCGCACGTGCTAGCAACCGATGAAGAAGCGGCACTCATGCGGGCAGACCTTGAGGGTTCCACCATCGCTTCAACACTCATCCGTTAAAGACGTTACAAGGGGTTAGCGGGCTTACCTAAGACACTAGGTTTTAGGCAGGCCCGCTTTGCCCGTAGAAAATACAAAAAGAAAAGTAAGAAAGAGAGACTATGGCTCAAACTGTTACTAGTCCCCATATGCCGCCCAAGCTCAAGAAGGACACCCTGCGCGTTGTACCGCTCGGTGGTCTGGGTGAAGTAGGCCGTAACATGACCGTTTATGAGATCAACGGCAAGCTCCTCATCGTTGACTGCGGCGTGCTCTTCCCCGAAGAGTCCCAGCCCGGTGTTGATCTGATTCTGCCGGACCTCAACTACATCAAGGACCGCCTAGATGACGTGGTAGCTGTGGTGCTGACCCACGGTCACGAAGACCACATCGGCGCTGTACCTTACCTGTTGCGCCGCCGCCCCGACATCCCCCTGGTGGGATCACAGCTGACCCTGGCCTTGGTAGAGGCTAAGCTGCAGGAACACCGCATCAAGCCTTACACCATGGACGTGGTCGAGGGGCAGGTCGAGAAAATCGGCCCCTTCGAGTGTGAATTCGTTGCCGTTAATCACTCCATTCCTGATGCCATGGCAGTCTTCATTCGTACCGTTGCGGGTAATACCCTGCACACCGGTGACTTCAAGATGGATCAGCTACCCCTGGACGGCCGCATTACCGACCTGCGCCACTTCGCGCGTCTGGGTGAAGAAGGTGTTGACCTCTTCTTGCCCGACTCAACCAACGCTGAAGTTCCCGGCTTCACCCCGACCGAGAAGCACATTGGTCCGGTGATTTCCAACGTCATCCGTGATGCCAAGAAGCGTGTCATCGTGGCTTCCTTCTCCTCTCACGTACACCGCGTACAGCAGGTGCTGGACGCCGCCGAAGAACGGGGCCGTAAGGTCGTGCTAGTGGGCCGCTCGATGGTGCGAAATATGACCATCGCTGAAAAGCTGGGCTACCTGACCGTGCCCAAGGGCCTGCTGGTTGACCTCAAGAAGGTCGATGACTACCGCCCCGAGCAAATCGTTATGATGTGCACCGGCTCCCAGGGTGAGCCCATGGCTGCTCTTTCTCGCATGGCTAACGGCGATCACAAGATTCAGATTGAACCCGATGACACCGTCATCCTGGCGTCCTCTTTGATCCCCGGCAACGAGACCTCTGTCTACCGCGTTATCAACGGTCTGATGAAGCTGGGCGCTAACGTGGTGCACAAGGGTAACGCTAAGGTTCACGTTTCAGGTCACGCAGCAGCCGGCGAACTGCTCTACTGCTACAACATCCTGCGCCCCCGCAACGTCATGCCCGTGCACGGCGAAGTCCGCCACCTGCAGGCCAGCGGCAAACTGGCCGTTGAAACCGGTATCAAGGAAGACCGCGTGCTAATCTGTGACTCCGGCACCGTGGTTGACCTCAAGGACGGCTTGGCGAATATCGTGGGTCAGGTACCTTGCGAATATGTTTATGTTGACGGCAAATCCGTAGGCCATGTAACCGAAGACGACCTCAAGGACCGCCGCGTCCTGGGCGAAGAAGGCTTCGTGTCCATCGTGACCGTTATCGACCGCGCCACCAAGCGCGTTGTGACCGGGCCGGACATCCACGCCCGCGGTATCGCTGAAAACGATTCCGTCTTTGATGACATCACCCCCAAAATCACTGCGGCTCTTGAAGACGCCTTGCACCGTGCACCTGAGCGTGTGCATACCGTGCACCAGCTGCAGCAGATTGTCCGCCGCACTATGGGAGCCTGGGTGGCCCGCCGCCTGCGCCGTAAGCCCATGATCGTGCCTGTGGTGATTGAAACCAACACCCCTGAAGCCCGCAAAGGCTAACAAAAAAGCTATCTAGCGTAGCTATGGTGCGAAGCTCCTCCACACCGGAGCTTCGCACCTCTTGCCCTATCAACCCACGAAACTGTACTGGAAGAATGGCTCCGAGAAACTCACGATTGAGCAAATCAGCACCCCGTTCAAACGGTTCCCGCGCGAGCGCGTCCAAACGCGCGTCCGCTCGGAAGGGCAACCGCAGAACCGCTACACCCCAAGAGAGCAACGCCCTGGTGCGTGCCCTGGTAGGGGCGTGGCAGGGCCTTGCCTTCACCGTGGGTGGAGCCGTGCGACGTATGGGCGCCCTACGCACCGATATTGAGCTGAACGAACGCAGGGACGGCGGAGCCCTCTTGATCCTGGCTATCGGCCTTCTCACAGCTGCTGTGGAGTGGTGGGGTTGGCGTGCTGACGCCAACGCCGACCTGGCCTGGTACGAATGGCCCCTGAACATCTGGCACATTATTGTTGGTGGTCTCTTCGGCCAGGGATCATTGCTCATTCCCATTTTGTGCTTTATCTTTGCTATCCGTATCTTCCGGCACCCCTTGGAGGTTCGGGAGAATAACCGTATTGCTTTGGGCTTTACCATCATGACCGTTTCGGCTTCAATGATGGGCGCCAAGGTAGCTGATTACCCCACCTTCTCTGATTCCTTTGAACATTTTTGGGGCGGCGGCGGTACCGTTGGCGTACTCATCGGCACCCCTGCCAGCCGTATCGTGGGCGGGGTTAACGCCCTGGAATGGATTCTCATTAGCCTGGTCTTTCTGGCCGGGTTCCTGGTCGCTACTCGTACCCCTCTTCGCCAGGTCTGGCCTAGGACAGTTCACATCTTTGGGATTCTGCTGGGGGAGCGCCACCATCACGTTTCGCCCTCAGCCGGTTCTCGTGCTACCTCCCACACTGCTGACGATCAGCCCACTAAAGTCTTTGACGAGGGCGAGCATGACCGCTCCTACCTCTATGACGGTGACTATGAAGAGTCACCGGCACCCCAGCGTCGCGGCGGTTTGCTCGCTTGGTTGGGCTTTGGTCACCAGCCAGCAGTAGACACCCGCCTCGATGCTTATGATGGGGACGAAGCTTACCGCGGTGCTCTATTTGAGGAGCCTGCTGCAGATACCGCACCGGTGGCTCAGACTGCCCGCGGTCAGCAGAGCTCAACCGTTGCTTCTACCCGCCCGTCTGTTGATGCCTTTGATGTTGAAGCTTCCCGCAAGCAAACCCGCAGCGAAAAGAAGGCAGCTAAGAAAGCCGCTCAGCAACGTGCGGAGCTCTTCGATCAGGGGGCCTGGGCTGAGACCCCAGCAGGCGAGCTCGGTTCAGGTACCTCTGACGCCCCAGCTCAGCGCCTGGATGAGACCCGCCGGGCAGCTGCCCAGCGCGGCAATCTAACCGAGACGCTCACCGAGCCTGAAGAAGCCTCTGAGCGTAAAGCTCAAGTTCAGGGCGAAGCTGGTGCTTTAGGGGCTCCTCGCACCCACACCGTACCTCGGCCCTCATCTCACAAGAGCGCGGCTACCGGTGGTGCACTAGGCGCTAGCCTCGCTAGCGCTGCCGCTGGAGCAGCAGGAGGCACCGCCTCAGCCAGCGCTGCCTCTGGAGCAGTGAGCCCCACAACCCCAAACTCCTCAGCACCCGCTCCTTTGGCACCGGCTGCTCCCGCGGCGTCCGCGCCCCATGCTGCGCGTGGCGCTGAGCGCACTTCCCGCATTCATAACAGCACCCGCGTGGAATTAACTGAACAACCCCGTGAAGCTCAGGTGGTTGAAGCCGCCGGGCGCGATTACACCCTGCCCGCAGAAAACATGCTGGACGCGGGCCCTCCGGCCAAGGAGAGTAGCGAGGTCAATGAGCAGGTCGTTGATGCTCTGACCAATGTTTTGCAGCAGTTCAACGTAGACGCTGAAGTGACCGGCTTCTCTCGTGGCCCCACAGTTACCCGCTATGAAATTGAACTGGGCGCTGGTACCAAGGTAGAGCGCGTTACCGCCCTGTCCAAGAACATTTCTTACGCCGTAGCATCGGCCGATGTGCGCATTCTTTCGCCCATTCCGGGCAAGAGCGCTATCGGCATCGAAATCCCCAACACCGACCGTGAAATCGTGGTGCTGGGCGATGTGCTGCGCTCGGCTAAAGCTCACGCCACCGATCACCCCATGGTAATGGGCGTTGGTAAGGACGTCGAGGGTGGCTTCGTGATTGCCAACCTGGCCAAGATGCCCCACATGCTGGTCGCAGGCGCTACCGGTGCCGGTAAGTCCTCCTTCGTGAACTCCATGATTACCTCCATTCTCATGCGTTCAACCCCTGACCAAGTGCGCCTGGTCATGGTAGACCCCAAGCGCGTGGAACTCACCGCCTACGAGGGCATCCCGCACCTGATTACTCCCATCATCACCAACCCCAAGAAGGCAGCCGAAGCACTGCAGTGGGTGGTCCGCGAGATGGACGCCCGCTACGACGACCTCGCCCACTACGGCTATAAGCACGTGGACGACTTCAACAAGGCAGTCAAGGCAGGCAAGATTCAGCCCGAACCCGGCTCCAAGCGCAAAATCAAGGCCTACCCTTACCTGCTGGTGATTGTGGACGAGCTGGCTGACCTCATGATGGTTGCCCCGCGTGATGTTGAAGAGTCCATCGTGCGTATCACCCAGCTGGCGCGTGCCGCCGGTATTCACCTGGTTCTAGCTACCCAGCGTCCTTCGGTGGATGTCGTCACCGGCCTTATTAAGGCCAATGTGCCCTCCCGTATGGCTTTTGCTACCTCCTCGGTCACCGACTCCCGCGTGGTGCTAGATCAGCCCGGCGCTGAGAAGCTGATTGGCCAGGGCGACGCCCTCTTCCTGCCCATGGGCGCCTCCAAACCCATGCGTGTGCAGGGTGCCTGGGTCTCTGAATCCGAGATTCACGAGGTGGTAGAGCACGTCAAAACTCAGATGCCGGTTTCCTACCGCGATGATGTGGTGGCTACCGCTCCTTCGAAGAAGATTGCCGATGATATTGGTGATGACCTCGATGACCTGCTGCGTGCCGCGGAACTGGTGGTGAATACCCAGTTCGGTTCGACCTCCATGCTGCAGCGCAAGCTTCGCGTGGGCTTCGCTAAGGCAGGCCGTCTCATGGACCTTCTTGAATCCCGCGAAATCGTTGGCCCCTCTGAGGGGTCAAAGGCACGTGACGTGCTGGTTCAGCCTGATGACCTGCCGGGTGTACTGGCTAAACTGCGCGGTGAAGATCCCCCTGCTCTGGCCGAAGACTACGATGACCCCTACGCTGGTGACCCCGTGGGGAAGATGAACGCGGGCGTCCCTGAAACCGTTGATGATTACGACGGAGATGATGGCGATGAGGATGCCTGGAGCCTTACCGGGCGATAATAGAAGTACCCGACACCGCCAGTGACCATTTACGTAAGGACGTGATACGAGATGGCAGAACAAACAGCTACCACCTCATCTAACTGGAACCTTCCCAATGCTTTGACCGCTCTGCGTATTGTCATGGTGCCCCTCTTTATCTGGCTGCTTTTGGCTGGTGGTCAGCACGGTGAAACCGATATGGGCTTGCGTTGGTGGGCTGTTGCTGTCTTCATCATCGCTATGATCACGGACTGGCTGGACGGGTATCTGGCTCGCTCCCGCAATCTGATTACCAGCTTTGGCAAGATTGCTGACCCTATTGCCGACAAACTTCTTACGGGGGCGGCTTTCGTGGTTCTCTCTCTGCTGGGGGAGCTGTGGTGGTGGGTCACCATCGTGATTCTGGTGCGTGAATGGGGCATTACCGTGATGCGTCTTTTCATCATCAAATACGGAGTTATGGCAGCGTCCAAGGGTGGCAAGATGAAGACCGTTCTGCAGACGGTAGCACTGGTGCTCATGATTATGCCTTTGGGGCAGCTGGGTACCTGGGCACTATGGCCGGGCTGGATTGCTATGGCAGCCGTCGTGGTGATTACCGTGGTGACCGGCATTGATTACGTTATCAAGGCAGTGCAGCTGCGCCGGGACTACTTAGCAACTCAGGGGCGCTAATGCTGCCACGTGAGCAAGACCTTGAACTAGCCGCAGCCAGGCTGGTGGCAGCAGCTTCGCTGAGAGGGGTGACGTTGGCTACCGCTGAGTCTCTGACAGGTGGCTTGCTGGGGCAGCTTATTTGCTCGGTTCCTGGGGCCTCTGCTGTCTACCGAGGCGGCGTTATTTCCTATGCTTCGGAGGTGAAGGCGTCGGTGCTGGGAGTCCCCGTTGGTCTGCTAGCTAGTAGAGGCGCAGTTGACCCAGAGGTAGCCCAACACATGGCACAGGGTACCGCCCGGGTCTGCGGGGCGGACTATGGTGTTTCCACAACCGGCGCTGCTGGGCCCGAGCCCTGGGACGGTAAACCCGTTGGCCGAGTCTATCTAGCTGTGGCTGGTGATGGGCAAGTCTTTTCAGTTGAAAGAAACTACGCAGGTGATCGCCAGAGCATACGCCAACAGGCAGCTCACGATGCGCTGGTGCTCCTGTCAGATGCTCTTGAGGATGAACTATCCAGCTAGGGGGCTCGTATGTGTGAGGTTTGCCAGCAAGCCCCACCGTAAGCTGTTAACCTAATTCCCAGTGATTCTTCAGATAAATTTCGGGAAAACGGGGAATGAAAGCACAGGTTATTGGGTTTCAATAGATGTAACAGGAAAAGGTCGTAAGTATACGAAATATTCTTGATTTTCAGCTGACTGCGCAGATTGAGTGCGCTAGGCTGAATAACAACCAGCTTTTGAATCTATCAAAAGAAAATACCCATAGGAGATAGGTATAAAAATGACGAAGCAGCCCGTATCCGTGAACGGTGTCGTCCGTTGGAAGGATGTGGGTCAGACAGAGAATGCTGCCCCAGTCCACGAGACCGGCAAGGTTATCCTTCTGCGTCACGCCATCGGCGAAGTTTTGCGTAATGTTCGCCAGCGCCAGGGCCGCACCCTCCGCGAAGTTTCACATTCAGCTCGAGTATCATTGGGCTACCTCAGCGAGGTTGAGCGCGGTCAGAAAGAAGCCTCATCAGAGCTTCTTGCTTCCATCTGCCAGGCACTCAATATCACGCTTTCAGCTATGCTGGCCGAAGTTTCCGCCCGCATGGCAACTGAAGAAGGTTTCTCTGTGCCTGATACTGTTCCCGCTGAATTTTCAGAACAGTTCAAGCGCGAATACGGCATTGCAGCTACCTCTAGCCGTGACATCCCCGCTGTAGAGCGCCCCGTAGTGGCTCGCTAAGAAATCTAGAGAAGAGGAGCTGGACCCGTAGGGGGGTTCAGCTCTTTTTCTATTCAGGTATGTAAAGGCAACTATGAAGCTCAGTGAATTTTGGGTAGCGATGGAGCATGAATTTGGGTCAGCCTATGCCCGGCATCTTGCTAGAGACCTGGTGCCGGGAGACTTTGGCGATCTGACGGTTGAGCAGGCATTAGCCGCGGGTAAGGACGTGCGCGCAGTGTGGCTTGCCGTCTGCCGCATCCAAGACTTGCCTGAAGATCGGTGGCTGGGCCCCGACGTGGCGCAGCGTGCCTAGACTGGCGAATCACTAGAACACTCTCGTACTTAATAGAAAATATGTTCGAATGTGTGTAGAATGTGTACACATGAAGCTTAAACGCTGACACATAAAACGGTTATCCACAGATTTTCAGAAAATATACCGAGACTCCCTAAAGTGTCAGCCACAGGTATTACCGTGGTGACTAGAGGAAAACACTCCGCCACGATAAGAGATGAGGAAACGTAGATGGCAGCTAAAACCCGAATGCAGACAGTGAGCCAGGTGCCCGCCGAAGGCCGAGAAAAAGCACTTGAAGCTGTACTTGCGCAGATTGATAAGAACTATGGAAAAGGCTCAGTCATGCGACTGGGCGACCGTGAGACTCCTAAGGTTGACACCATTTCAACTGGTGCTCTTGCTCTGGATGCCGCCCTGGGTATCGGAGGTCTGCCCCGTGGCCGCGTCGTAGAAATCTACGGCCCTGAATCATCGGGTAAAACCACCGTTGCTCTTCACGCTGTTGCCAGCGTCCAGAAGGAGGGCGGCATCGCCGCTTTCATCGATGCCGAGCACGCTCTTGACCCTGTTTACGCAGCTAAGCTGGGCGTTGATACTGACTCCCTGCTGGTCTCCCAGCCGGACACCGGTGAGCAGGCCCTTGAGATTATGGATATGCTGGTGGGCTCCGGTTCGGTCGATATTATCGTCATTGACTCCGTGGCTGCTCTGGTGCCCCGCGCTGAAATCGAAGGTGAAATGGGTGACTCCCACGTGGGTCTGCAGGCTCGCCTGATGTCCCAGGCGCTGCGTAAGATTACCGGCCGTCTTGCTTCAACCAACACCACAGCGATCTTTATCAACCAGCTACGCGAAAAGATCGGTGTTTTCTTCGGCTCACCTGAAACCACCACCGGTGGTAAGGCGCTCAAGTTCTACGCTTCGGTCCGTATTGACATCCGCCGTATTGAGACACTCAAGGACGGGGCTAACCCCATCGGTAACCGCACTCGTGCCAAGATCGTCAAAAACAAGATGGCGCCTCCCTTCAAGCAGGCTGAATTCGACATCCTCTACGGCGAAGGCATTTCGGTAGAAGGTGGCATCCTGGACCTGGCAGTAGACCACAACGTGGTCAAGAAGTCCGGTGCCTGGTTCACCTATGAGGGTGACCAGCTGGGCCAAGGTAAAGAAAACGTTCGCCGCTTCCTCAAAGACAACCCTGAGCTCTGTGAGGAAATTAAGTACAAGACCATGGTTAAGCTCGGCATCGTAGAAGCTGAAGAAGAGCCTGAGGAAGTAGCTAGCGACTCGGTTGATCCGCTGGATGACATTTCAGAGAACTTCTAGCCACCAAGTTCTCCACCCCATCTCTTCAGAAGCTCTCCACCTAGGGGTAGTGAGGGCCGGTTGAGACAGAGCAAGCCGCTCCTCCCTCTGGGGAGGGCGGCTTCGCTCATATGAGAAAGTAGAAGCATGCAGAGTAGCAATTTTTCAGAAGAGACCTTTCTACAGCCAGAGGAGTACCCTGCTTGGCACCCGGCTGCTCAGGGCATAGCCCAGGACCTTCCCCACGAAAACGGGGTTGATGCCGCGACTTCTGCACCTGCGACCCCCTACACCGGCAAAAACCTGCCGAATGAACCTAATGGGCAGCAACAGCGTCCAGCTTCGAACGAATCTGTTTCGGGTACTAACCGCTACACCAAGCGGCGCAATCCCAACCATAAGAAGGGATTCCGCCGCCCGCCAGCAAAATATGCTGCTACTTCACCGTTTGCCCCCGCTATTGGGGCAGCCAGCGCCGGGGAGCCAGACGTTCAACAAAAACGCCCGCGGAGCACGCCGCTCTTCCGCGAAGGCTCCGCCCTTAATGAGCCGGTCAGCGACGAAGCGATGTTGCTTCAAGGGGTTACGCCCTTACCGGAACCCGGGCAGGGCCGACGCCGCGCTAAAGAGCCTGAGAGCGAGTTCAGCCGTGCAAAGAATGTGGTGCTCAACCAGCTAGCAGCCTCCCCTAAATCCAGGTCTATGCTCTATAAGAAGCTGGTTGAGAAAGAGATTTCTGAACCTGTCATTGAAGATGTGTTGGCTCGTTGTGAAGCTGTAGGTCTTGTGAACGATGCTGAGTTTGCCGATGTCTACGTGCGCACTCGCATGAACGTAAAGAAGCTGTCTCGAAGCGCTATTCGCAGGGAACTGAAGCAAAAAGGTGTGGAGGGGGAGACCGCAGAGATTGCACTGGAACAGCGCACCGACGATGACGAACGCAACGATGCCCACGAGCTGGTGCGTAAGAAGTTGCGGCCCTCCATGGACCTCGCCGACCGCCAGGAGAAGGATAAAATCATGCGCCGCCTAGTAGCTATGCTGGCGCGGAAGGGCTACCCATCGGGGCTGGCTTTCAGTGTGGTCAAGCAAGAGATTGAAACGTATATAGAAGAGAACGGCATAGAGAACTCAAGTTCGGGAAGCTACTACGAATAAAAACTAAGGGCGCCGCCCGCACTTGTTAGTGCAAGCGGCGCCCTCGTGCTGTATCAGTGACTGCGGTAAAGGTTTTTAAGCCCAGCCGGTGGGAAGTAGGCCGAAGATGGCAGCCAGGGAGTAGATGAAGGCGACCATATAGGTGACGATGAGCAGGCCCTGAATGAGGGGGTGAGCCTGCCAGGTGACCGCCCAGACTGGCTGTAGCTCACCCTTCTTGCGGGCAGCATGGAGCATGAGCACCGGCAGAATAGACATGGCAGCACCGGCAAAGCCGCCGGCGTAGCTGAGTGCCGAAACGAAGCCACCTAGACCCGCGAGAGAAATCGCTAGAGGCGGCACAACGGTCAGAAGCACAGCGATGAGACGCTTGCGGCTTTTCTCATTCCAGTGGGCAATATCTAAGATGTTGCGCATCGCGGTGTAGCCAATTGCAACGAAAGAAGTGAACATGGCGAGGAGCGCGAAGATGTTAGCGAGGTAGTAAGCCACAGGTCCTAGAGCTTCACCCCAGGAGAGAGTGACAACTTCTGAGACGTTGTCGCCCAGCAAACCGAGTGCCACAAAGGGAACCAAAGCCAGGGTGAAGCCTGTGGCCGCCATGCCACCCACTAGAGCGGTGGGGATAGCACGAGGGTTGGTATCGCCTAGGCCGCGCACTAACTCAGGTACGACGTACTGGGCCATAAAGGTGAAGACCGCCAGGTTCATGATGGGGATGATGAAGAAGGGGTGTAGCACCAGTAGGTTTTCGAAGGTGATACCGGGGCCCAGAATGGTCCAGAGCGAAAGAGCAAGGATGATGGCCGCCATGCCGGTAGTGATAAGGCCCTCGACCAAGCCTGTAGCGTGCAAACCCTTGTACATGATAAAGGAGCCTGCCAAGAAGAAGAGGAGGCTCCCGGCCAGTGGAGGAAGCCCGGTGAGATTGCTCAGCAGAGAACCTGAACCAGCCGCGTAGGCGATGAGCGCCCCAATGCTGTTGACCATGATGGCAGCGAAGATAATCCATCGGCCTGTCTGGCCCAAGTATTTTTCTGCAAGGCCTGAAAGCTGCAGGGGCTCTTTGGTGCGCTGGGAAACCTCGGCAATGTACATCATGGAAAAGGTGGTGAGCAGACCCGCGATGGCCAGGGCAATGGCGAGCGCTAAGAAGCCGCCGTTTCGGGCGGCGTAGGGCAGGCTGAGAATACCGGCGCCAATATTGGTGCCGAAGATGAGTGCGATACCCTGCAGGACGCTCAGGGTGGGGGCAGGGCGCTGGTAGGCAGCTCCGTTGGAGGTGACGCTATGAGGCATAGGTTAGCTTTCGAGAGAGGGCAGGTGTGTTTTATCTTAGATTGTACGGGGAGAATTTTAGTCTCCGAGTGGTCAGCGGTGTAGCGTGTGGTGGATCAGTTTGATGCTGGTGGCGAGTTGCCGGCTTGTTCGGCGCGAATGCCTTGAATAATCAGCAACGCGGCTTCCACCTCTGGCAAGCCGGTCAATTCTTCTACGGTAGGGATGCCGGGGTAGATGTGCTGTGCCAGCATAAGGGCTGCCTCCTGAAGCTGTCTTTCGTTCAGGTAGGTGGTCAGTGATGGGCCTGGTGTTGATGGGAAGCCTAGGAGAACTTCAGCAATGAGTAGGGCGGGGTGATGCCATGCGCTACCCTCAGCATCTAGCGCCCTGACTGCTAGGTTCCCCGTGCTCAGGGCAGGGGGCTGGGCAACGGATAAGACCACATTGAGAGGCGAGAAGTCTCCACTGGTTAACACAGACTGGTGGGGGCTGACTGCCAAAAGGGTCTCGAGGTTACCCCGTACCCGGGCAAGGTGATCTGCAGGCAGATCACCGCTAACCACCATTCGCTCTAGCCCTTTGAGCACCAAAGCGGGGGAAGTGAGTGAACCGGGACTGCTTGCTTTGGGGTCAGCTAGCGCCAGCTGCTGCCTGAACCCTTCAATCACCTTCTGCTGGGCAGGGGAGCGGAGCACTGCCGTCCACAGGTCTAGGTAAGCTCGCAGAGCTAAAGCAGCCTGCTGAGACCCCTGGGCCATGAGTTCAGCGCAGCTTTTCAGTTTGCTGGACGCACCTGAAGCTAGGTCTTCCATCATGAGGGTGCGGCGGCCATCATCGGATGCACGTAGCTGCGGGTAGACACCGGGCACCAGCTCACCTAAGGCGGCTAAAC
Organism: Rothia endophytica; assembly: GCF_039543885.1. Classification (NCBI taxonomy): domain Bacteria; kingdom Bacillati; phylum Actinomycetota; class Actinomycetes; order Micrococcales; family Micrococcaceae; genus Rothia; species Rothia endophytica. The sequence goes on along the minus strand of NZ_BAABKP010000002.1, from coordinate 49,183 downwards.
CGTGCTTTTCCCTCAGGTAACCAAAGCCCCCAGAATTACTAGCAGCATCGCGACGGCGGAAAAACTTGACGATGCGACTGCTCGTAGCGCTCGCGGTGCCGCCCGGGGAAGTATCCGAGCTTTCGAAGACCAGGCGTAAAACCACCGACCGCATACCGGCTGACAAAATCTCTACCGCGCCCACCCGGCATCCTGATGTCTGTTCAGCGAAATCAAGCATGGCGGCCGCTAGGCGCGCAAAAGCAGCCGAGGTCACCGGTGACTCAGTGCTGGACGGAGTGTAGGCGTCAGCGGCAGCCGCTATCAGTGCGGCGAAGCGAGGGGATGAAGCTGACATGGTCACCATTATCGCCTATCTAGTACCCTAGAGAAGTGAGTATTGACGTATCAGTAGTGAAGCCAGAAGAAACAACCACAACCCGCACCTACGAGGTGCGCACGTTTGGTTGTCAGATGAACGTACACGATTCAGAGCGCATGAGCGGTCTGCTGGAATCCAGCGGCTATGTGCCTGCTGAGGACGGCGAGCGCGCTGACCTGGTGGTTTTTAACACCTGCGCGGTACGCGAGAACGCCGATAACAAGCTCTACGGCAACCTGGGCATGCTCAAGCAAGTTAAAGATGTTCACACCGATATGCAGATTGCTGTGGGTGGCTGTCTGGCGCAGAAGGACCAAAACACCATTATTGAGAAGGCTCCCTGGGTCGATGTGGTCTTCGGTACCCATAATATTGGCTCACTTCCCACCCTGCTTGAACGTGCTCGCCACAATAACAAAGCTGAGGCTGAGCTGCTGGAATCCCTTGAGGTTTTCCCCTCAACCCTGCCCACCAAACGCGATAAGGTCTACTCCGGCTGGGTCTCTATCTCGGTGGGCTGTAACAATACCTGCACCTTCTGCATTGTGCCCTCCCTGCGCGGTAAGGAACAGGACCGCCGCCCCGGCGAGATCTTGGCTGAGGTGCAGGCACTGGTAGACGACGGCGCTATTGAGGTCACTCTGCTGGGCCAGAACGTGAATTCCTACGGTGTAGGCTTTGGCGACCGCCAGGCTTTTTCTAAGCTTCTGCGGGCCTGCGGTGAGATTGAGGGTCTAGAACGCGTGCGTTTTACCAGCCCTCACCCTGCCATGTTCACCGATGACGTCATTGACGCAATGGCAGAGACCCCCAACGTCATGCCTGTGCTGCATATGCCTCTGCAGTCCGGTTCGGATAAGGTGCTCAAAGATATGAAGCGCTCCTACCGCTCTAAGAAGTTCTTGGGCATTCTGGAGAAGGTGCGCGAGCGCATCCCTGAGGCTGTTATTACCACCGATATCATTGTGGGCTTCCCCGGTGAAACTGAAGAAGACTTCGCTGAGACTCTGCGCGTGGTTGAAGAGTCACGCTTCTCCTCGGCTTTTACTTTCCAGTACTCGATTCGCCCCGGCACCCCGGCTGCTACCATGCCTAACCAGGTGCCCAAGGCTGTGGTGCAGGAACGGTATGAGCGCCTGACTGCCCTGCAGGACCGCATTGCCGGTGAAGAGAACCGTAAGCAGATGGGCAAGACCGTCGAGCTCATGGTCACCGCTGAATCAGGGCGCAAGGCTGAGCAGACCCACCGACTTTCTGGCCGTGCCCGAGATCAGCGTCTGGTGCACTTCTCTGTGCCTACCGGTTGCGAAATACCCCGTCCCGGTGACCTGGTCACCCTACCCATCACCGAAGCCGGTTCCTTCCACCTGATTTCAGACCCGGACGCCAGCCAGTACTCGGTGCGCCGCTCGCGTGCAGGGGATGCCTGGGACCGAGCACAGGCTGATTCGTGTGGTACCGGCACCACCCAGGTTCCTGGCTCCCCGGTATCTTTGGGTCTCCCGACCATCGTGAAGCGCTCATGACATCTTCCGCTGATGGAACCGCTGAGCTGGAGCACCCCACTGTCGCTAGTGCTCTGCCGGTCATTGCCATCGTCGGCCCAACGGGTAGCGGCAAGTCTGATCTTGCTATCGACCTCGCCCTCACCTTAGGAGGGGAGTGCATCAACGCTGATTCTATGCAGTTTTACCGCGGTATGGACATCGGCACCGCTAAAATTACCGCTGAGGAAATGCGCGAGGTGCCCCACCACATGCTGGATATTCTGGACGTCACCGAGGAAGCTTCGGTCGCCGTCTTTCAGCAGCAGGTGCGTCAGAGGATTGCTGAAATTCAGGGCCGTGGCCGTTATCCCATCGTGGTGGGCGGCTCTGGTCTCTACGTACGAGCAGCTCTAGATGTGCTGGAATTCCCAGATACGGACCCGGCTGTACGTGCTGCCCTGGAAGATGAACTCAAAGCCAAGGGCCCCGGTGTTTTACACGCCCGGCTACTGCAGGTAGACCCTGAATCAGCGGCACGGGTCAAGGACGACCGCCGGCTGGTGCGAGCCTTGGAGGTCTACCAGGTGACCGGTCGGCCCTTTTCGTCCTTTATGCCTACCCGTCAGTATGTCCAGCCTTCCCTGCAAATTGGTCTTAACGGAGACCGGGCACAGCTGCACGAACGCCTGCATGAGCGCGTGGTTCTCATGGAAAAGGCCGGTCTGCTGGCTGAAGTAGAGACACTGGAGGCACGTGGACTACGTCAGAGCAAGACGGCCTCTAGAGCTATCGGCTACCGTGAATTCTTGCGTCTTTTGGATGCTGAGCGCGGCCAGTTGCCTCAGGGCGAGAAGTACACGGTGGAAAAAGCCATCGACGATACAGTGACCGCAACTCGCCAGTTCGCACGCCGGCAGATCACCTGGTTCTCGGCTGATCCTAGGGTGACCTGGCTGGATTGGTCAGATGCTGAGAACGCCGACCGAGCGATAGAGGCGATCCGACAGTTTGAGGCTACAAGCCCTGCCCAGAGCAACTAGACTGAGGGGCAGATGAAGAGGTCTATTGTGAGACCAACGACCGAAAGGGATACCAGTGGCTACCCACGTATATGAAGCTCCTGTCTGGGGAGATCTCACCGCCAAAACCCTGACGAAGGGGCATGCAACGGGCAACGATTTTATTTTTATCACTGACCCCTTAGGTGAGCTGGACCTTCCTGCTGAACTGATTGCACAGGTAACTGACCGCCACTTCGGTATTGGTGCAGACGGATTTATCCGCGCGGTCAAAACCAAAAACCTGGACTTTGCCAGCCACTTGCTAGAAGCCCATCCCGAGGCCACATGGTTTATGGACTACCGTAACGGTGATGGTTCCATCGCTGAGATGTGCGGCAACGGCGTGCGCGCTTTCGTGGACTACCTGCTCAGTGAAGGCCTAATTGAACTTGAAGAAGGTGGACGCCTCCTCATCGGCACCCGAGCAGGTGTCAAAGCCGTGGCTAAAACTGATACTGGCTACGCCATCGATATGGGCCCCTGGGGCTTCATCAACGGTGACATGGCACGCGATAACGGCACTGACGCCCAGGTTACCGCTAAGGGCCTCAAAACCCCGCGCGGCGCACTCTCCATCACCATGGGTAACCCCCACACCGTGGTCATGTTAGGGACCGACGGCAAACTGGATGGACTCAACCTGCACGAGGCCCCTAAAGTTTCACCCCGACCACCTGAAGGTACCAACGTCGAATTCGTGGTCCCCGAAGAAATCTCAGCAGAAGACGGCGACCCAGCCACCGAAAATATCGGCCAAATCCGCATGCGCGTCCACGAACGCGGCGTCGGCGAAACCCTCTCCTGCGGCACCGGCGCCTGCGCAGCTGCAGCAGCCACCCGTTTCTGGGGCGGAGACGAGGCCCCCGATGAGTGGTTGGTGCGTGTCCCCGGTGGCACCTTAGCAGTCACCTTCGTGCTCGGACCGGACGAACTTGAACACGTCGTCCTCGCCGGGCCCGCCACCATGGTAGGTAAAATCCTTCTCGGCTAGGAAGAAAACGGGAGATAGCGGCTGCTAGAACGCGGCCGCTCAAACTCTCATGGTTATTCTGCGGGGTTGTGTACCTGCAGGATGCGGAAGCCCTTGGAGGTAGCGTAGCGGCTAACCTCCAGGGCCGGGAACTGAGCGCTCAGCCACTTTTGCAGAGAATCAGAGCCCAGATTCTTTTGGACCACCAGGTAGGCAGATCCACCGGGGGAGAGCCGGGGCAACCACCGGTGCATGATGTCGTGTAAGACCTCTTTACCTACCCGAATGGGAGGGTTAGACCAGATCGTGTCAAAGGTGAGATCCTCGGGTAATGACTCAGGGCTACCCACCGTCACGTTGGACAGCCCCAGCTTAGCTGCATTCATCTCGGTGAGTTGGGCTGAACGAGAGTTCACATCAACGCCGTAGACCGCAGCTGCTGGTGCCCGCATCGCTAGGGTAAGGGTAATGGGGCCCCAACCACAGCCAATATCCAAGAGGTGGTGGCCGGTAGGTTCGGGAGCCTCGTCCAGCAAAATCTTGGTGCCCTTATCGACGCCACCGGGGCTGAAAATACCGCCCGCTGTCATCACAGTGACTTTCTGCCCTGCCAGCTCAACAGAGAGGGGCTTTGGGGTGAAGTCTCCGGTGGGGTTTTCAGAAAAATAGTGCGCTGAACTCATAGACTACTATTTTACGCCACCCGGCGAACCAAGTAGACAGTGGTGACTTCCTGGTAAGAACAACACGATACCCGGTAGGCACGGGGCTTAAGCCACCAAAGAACACCCCCACCTTTTAGCCCGCACCCACTGCCCCTAGCGCTCTCACCCCGGTAGAATAGAACACAGTTTCTAAACCTGAGAAAGGCACTATGACCGAAAACGCAAACCCCAGCCAGACCGCACATCTGCCATCTGATGAGCAGCTCCGCCTCACCGTTGACAGGGTGCTAGGTAGGGCAGAAAGCAGCGGGAACGTGCTGGGCGAACGCGCTCGCGAGCTTTCAAATAACCAGAGCGAACATTCCTCCTATGATGGTGAACAGCAGGATCTTGAAGAACGTCGTGCGCTACGCCGCGTGGCCGGTCTGTCTACCGAGCTTGAGGATGTCACTGAAGTCGAGTACCGCCAGCTACGCCTTGAACGCGTGGTGCTAGCAGGTGTCTGGAGTGAAAGGACCTTGGCTGAGGCAGAGAACTCTCTGCGAGAGCTCGCCGCACTGGCTGAGACCGCTGGTTCTGAGGTTCTAGACGGTCTGGTACAGCGCCGCCTCAAGCCGGATCCCGGTACTTTTTTGGGCTCCGGTAAAGTGCTTGAACTCAAAGATATCGTTGAATCGACAGGTGCCGATACAGTCATCGTGGACGCCGAGCTGGCCCCCTCCCAGCGTCGTGCTATTGAAGATATTGTCAAGGTTAAGGTCATTGACCGAACCGCTTTGATTCTGGATATCTTTGCCCAGCACGCTAAGTCCCGTGAAGGTAAAGCACAGGTTGAGCTCGCTCAGCTAGAGTACATGCTGCCCCGTCTGCGCGGTTGGGGTGCTTCCCTTTCTCGCCAGGCCGGTGGCCGTGCTGCCGGTGGTGAAGGTATTGGTTCACGTGGACCCGGTGAAACCAAGATTGAGCTGGACCGCCGCCGCCTGCGCGCCCGTATGGCTAAGCTCAAGCGCGAAATCGCTGCGATGGCACCGGCCCGCGAAACTAAGCGTCTTAACCGCAAGCGAAACCGGGTGCCCTCGGTGGCTATTGCCGGCTACACCAACGCCGGTAAATCCTCGCTTCTTAACCGCCTCACGGATGCTGGCGTGCTGGTTGAAAACGCTCTCTTTGCCACCCTTGACCCCACTGTGCGTAAGGCGCAAACTCCGGACGGGGTTGGCTATACCCTCTCTGATACCGTAGGTTTTGTACGATCACTGCCCACTCAACTCGTGGAGGCCTTCCGCTCCACCCTCGAAGAGGTAGCGGATGCTGATGTGATTGTGCACGTGGTCGATGTGTCCCACCCTGACCCCGAGGGGCAGATTCACTCGGTGCGTGAAGTCATTACAGAGGTTGAGGCTCAGAACATTCCTGAGATTATCGTGCTCAACAAGGTTGATGCTGCGGACCCCTACGTAGTTGAACGCCTGCGTCAGCGCGAACCCAACCACGTGGTGGTCTCTGCCCGTACCGGTGAAGGCATTGAGGAGCTGCAGCAGAAAATTGCTGACACCATTCCTCGCCCCTCCATCGAACTAAACCTGCTGGTGCCCTATTCCCACGGTGAGATTGTTTCCCGTCTGCATCAGTGGGATGCCGAAATCCTGCGCACTGCCTTTGTCTCCGATGGAACCTACGTTCAAGCGCTGGTGCGCGATGAGGTTGCCTCAGAACTATCGGAGTTTGTTCTAGATGATGAACTCTTTGAAATTCTGCAACTCGAAATCGATGAGGCGGTGGCTGCTGGCGCCGTCGAAACCACCCGTTAATGAGTGAAACCGTCAGTGCACCTACCGGGCAGGAGCTAGAAACCCTGCCCGGTGCTAAATCTGCTCTAGAACTTCTTGACACGGTGGTGGAGCGCAGCGGAGGCCAAAAACGGGACGGCCAGCGCACCATGGCAGCACACGTTGCCCGCTCGCTGGAGACTGAAAAGCACCTGCTGGTTCAGGCGGGCACCGGCACTGGTAAGTCCTTGGGGTACCTGGTCCCTGCCATTGTTTCGGCCCAGCACAGCGAGAAACCCATCATCGTTGCCACCGCTACTCTGGCGCTACAGTCCCAGATTGTACACCGAGATATCCCGCGCCTTCTCGAGGCGCTGGGGGACCAACCCGAACACGAAACTGATGTAGCCATCCTCAAGGGTCGCAATAACTATGCCTGCCTGCACAAGGTTGAAGGCGGCTACCCTGATGACGACGGTGACACCCTTTTCGAAATGGACGCTACCACTGGCGCTACCGGCAAATTGGGTGAAGAGATTCTCCGCCTGCGCTCCTGGGTGCAGACCACCGATACCGGCGACCGCGATGAGCTGCTTCCCGGTGTCAGTGACCGCGCCTGGCGACAAGTTTCAGTAACTGCCTCGGAATGTCTGGGACGTAAGTGCCCCCTCATTGAGGAATGCTTTAGCGAAAATGCCCGCACCCAGGCAGCCGATGCAGATATCGTCATCACTAACCACGCGCTCTTGGCGATCAACGCCTTTGAGGGCGTCAACGTTCTGCCTGAACACGAGGTCGTTATTATCGACGAGGCTCACGAACTCGCGGACCGAGTGACCGGTGCGGTGACTGGCGGGCTTTCACCTCTCATGATCAGCAAGGTTGCTCGCAGCGTCCGCAAACACACCACAGCCGACCACAAAGCCTTAGAACAAGCGGCTTTGAAACTGGATGATGCTCTCAACGGTGTGCCTGCTGAACTGATGGCCAGGGGGTTGCCTGACCGCGTCGCTGCGGCCATGGAGCAGGTGCGCGATGCCGCTCGTTCTGCCCTTACTGATACTAAGTCGGGTGAAAAGGATGCGGATGCTGGCCGGCAGATGACGCGGGCTAGCCTCACCGAGGTACACGACACCGCCGAGAAAATGCTGCAGGCAGACCCTCAACACCAGGTAATTTGGGTGTCCCGCCAGGGCTCGTGGGAGCCGGGTCGTGGTTACGTGGCAGCCTCCGATGATGATCCTGCAACCCTCAACATCGCCCCTATTTCTGTTGCGGGTTACCTGCGCGAAGGTCTCTTTGACGGCCGCACCGTGGTGCTCACCTCGGCAACGCTGGCACTGGGGGAGTCCTTTGAAGCAACAGCTGGCGCCCTGGGTCTCATGGGTTCAGGCGCGCCGCGCTGGGATGCTATCGATGTGGGTTCGCCTTTCAACTACCCCAAACAGGGGGTTCTCTACCTAGCATCAGACCTACCCAAGCCCGGACGTGGGGTATCAATAGAACAGCTGGACCGCATCGTTGAGCTGGTGGCTGCCTCCGGCGGCGGTGCACTGGGCCTCTTTTCTTCCAAACGAGGTGCGGAACTTGCCGCCGAATATGTGCGTGAGCGAACTGACCTCAACATCCTCTTACAGGGAGAATCATCCCTGCGAGCACTGGTTAAGGAATTCGTGGAAGATACAAATTCCTGCCTCTTTGGCACCATGAGCCTGTGGCAGGGAGTGGACGCCCCGGGGGATTCCTGCCGCCTGGTCATTATGGATCGTATCCCCTTCCCTCGGCCGGATGACCCGCTTTCACAGGCACGTTCGCGTGCTGTCGCCAAGAACGGTGGTAACGGTTTTATGGCGGTATCAGCCACTCACGCGGCTGTTCGTATGGCTCAGGGTGCTGGACGTCTGGTGCGCTCAGTGAACGACCGCGGTGTTGTTGCGGTTCTAGATTCGAGAATTGCTACCCAGCGGTACGGTAGTTATCTGGTGAAAACGCTGCCGCCTTTTTGGGCTACCCAGAATAAGAACGTGGTGCTGGGCGCCTTAGAGCGTCTGGCGCAGATTGTTGAGACCCCCTAAGGGTATGGGTATATAAGAAGGGCTAGGTCAGCATGACCTAGCCCTTCTTGTGTGAGATGGTACTTAGCGCGTTAGAGGCTACGCAGAACCGAGACGACCTTACCCATGATGGTGGCTCGGTCACCCAGGATTGGTTCATACTGGGTGTTCTGGGGCAGAAGCCAGGTGTGGCCGTCACGCTGGCGGAAGGTTTTGACCGTGGCCTCGTCCTCTAAGAGGGCTGCAACGATGTCACCATTTTGAGCGGTATTTTGGGTGCGGACTACGACCCAGTCACCGTCACAGATAGCGGCGTCAACCATGGAGTCGCCCTTGACCCTCAGCATGAAGAGATCGCCGTTTCCCACTAGCTGGCGGGGCAGGGTCATGACATCTTCGATTGATTGTTCGGCGGCGATCGGTGAGCCAGCTGCGATACGGCCAACTAGAGGTACCGTTGCTAAGTCTTCGCTGCTCTGTTCGAAGGTCGGTAGGAGGGGTAGCCGAAGCACAGACGTCTCTGTAGCGGGTTCAGCCTGCTCACCCTCACCGAGAATCTCGATAGCGCGCGGACGTTTGGGGTCACGGCGAATGTAGCCCATCTCTTCAAGACGGCTCAGCTGATGAGTCACCGAAGAAAGAGACGCCAAGCCCACCAGGTCGCCAATTTCTCGCATGGATGGCGGGTAACCGTGCTCGTCGATGGCCTCTGAAATGGCCTCCAGAATATTTTTCTGGCGGGCAGTAAGCGGGCGAGATCCCTTATTTCTAGGGCTGGCCGGAGTGTGCTGGGTGCGTTCGCTCACGGTGTGCTCGTCTCTGTTGGTCCTAAAATGTCAGCCACCTATTGTCTAATGATCCAGGTGGTCTTCTAAGACTATGCCACCAAAACAGTTTATTCAAACACTTGTTCTAATTTTTCTCGACTATGTTCGAGTTTTCTGATAGAACATAAGTACTAGATTTTTTAGAACATTCATTCGACCATGGGTTGAATGTTTGAGCAGTCGTTAGGAGAAGGACAAATGAGCGCTATCGCCCTACCGGATTTTATGGCTCCTGCTTCTTCCAAGAAGCCCCTCAACTCATTGCAGGCACAGGCTGACGCCCAGCGTTCACGAGCAAAAGCTAACTCGACTTTCACCACCCCCCAGTATCGAATTCGTACCGTTGAGCCTGGAACTTTCAGACGCCACCAGGGTGCTCAAACTGCGGTAACACGACCGACCCAGCAGGGGCAGCTCCTCGCCCCAGTTTCTGCAGCACAGACTTCTCAGGGGGTAAACCAACAGAAGAAGCGTGGTTTGCTAGGAGGAGCCGTGCGTTTAACACGTAAGGGTCGCTTGGTGTTCCGCGGCATCCCTGCGCTGACTCTTGCTGTCCTCATCGTGCTGGGAGCCTTGACTTTCATCAACCCGGGCGAAGCGAAGAGCTCAACCGGTGAAATGGCAACTCAGGTTAGTTCTACTATGACGGTTATGCACGGTGACTCACTCTGGTCCATTGCCGCAAAAGTTGCCCCGGGCCAGGACAATCGAGACGTTATTAACCACATTATGCAAATCAATGATTTGAGCACTGCCCGGGTCGAGCCTGGCCAGGTGCTTGAGGTACCGGTCTACACTTCGAAATAAAATGTTCGATATGAGCTAGCGCGGCTAGACTGGTGGGGTGACTAATTCTATGGACTCTCTCTCTGCCCTCCCTCTGCGCGATGATCTGCGGGGCCGTTCACCCTACGGTGCGCCCATGATTGATGTGCCCGTGACTCTCAACGTCAATGAGAACACCCATCCCATGCCCGGTGAGGTTGTAGATGCGATTAGTCGCGATGTAGCTGCTGCAGCCCTCACGCTCAACCGCTACCCCGATCGCGAATTCTCATCGTTGCGCCAGGAATTAGCAAGCTACCTTGGTCACGGTCTGACCGCAGAGAATCTTTGGGCAGCAAATGGCTCCAACGAAATTCTGCAGCAAATCATGCAGGTCTTTGGCGGCCCCGGGCGAAGCGTCATGAGCTTTGTGCCCACCTACTCTATGTACCCCCTCCTCGCGGACGGCACCAACACTACTTTTATTGCCGGCTACAGGGCTGAGGACTACTCCCTGTCCACCGAGTTGGCTCTTGCTCAGATTCAGGAGCATCGACCCAACATCGTCATCCTCTGCTCACCTAATAACCCCACCGGCACCGGTCTTGAGCTTGGCGTGATCGAGGCTGTCTATGAGGCGGTGGCCGCTTATAACGGCATTGTAGTGGTCGATGAGGCCTACGCTGAATTCGCCCAAGACCGCTCCCGCAATGCTTTGACCCTACTCTCTGGGCGCCCCAACCTGATTGTTACCCGAACTATGAGCAAAGCCTTTGCCCTTGCAGGTGCTCGTCTTGGGTATTTCGCCGCAGCTCCCGCAGTCTGTGACGCTGTCCGCCTCGTCCGTCTGCCCTACCATCTTTCGGCGGTCACCCAGGCGACGGCTGTAGCTGCGCTTCGCCACCGCCAGCAACTCCTGGCTAATGTTGATGATATTCGAGCACAGCGCGACCGCATCGTAGATCACCTGGCCGGCTTAGGGCTAAAGCCCGCCGTATCAGACTCAAACTTTGTCTTTTTTGGTGGGTTGAAGGATGAGAAAGCGGCTTGGCAATACTTGCTGGATGCCGGCGTTCTGGTACGTGATAACGGTATACCCGGCTACCTGCGCGTCACCGCCGGAACAGAGGCAGAAACCAGTGCATTCTTAGAGCATATGACGGCATACATCGAGACATTCGAGCGATAATTTTTCTTGACCACACCATACATTGAGGTAGACATGGCAGTACCCCACCAAACATCAACTGGGCTAGGCCCCCGCATTGCAAAGATGGAGCGCAAGACCAGTGAATCATCGGTCAGCGTCGAGATCAATCTGGACGGTACCGGAGTGTCAGACATCGACACCGGCGTACCCTTCTATGACCACATGCTGACCGCACTTTCTAAGCACTCACTCATTGATATGACCATCAAGTGCTCGGGGGATACCCACATTGATGTGCACCATACCGTTGAAGACACCGGGATCGTGCTGGGCGAGGTTCTACGTCAGGCCCTGGGTGATAAGGCCGGTATTCGCCGCTTTGGTACCGCAACGGTGCCCCTAGATGAAGCGCTGGCGTCGGCAGTCGTTGATATTTCAGGGCGCCCCTATCTGGTGCACACCGGTGAACCTGCCGGCTTCGAGTTCCACCTTATCGGCGGGCACTTTACTGGTTCGATGGTGCGCCATGTATTTGAAGCTTTTGCTTACCATGCCGGTATTTGCCTTCACATTACCTTGTTGGGTGGCCGCGATCCCCACCATATTGCTGAAGCTGAGTTCAAGGCACTGGCACGGGCCCTGCGTCAGGCAGTAGAACCAGATCCCCGTCACGCAGGTATTCCTTCCACTAAGGGAGCACTCTAAATGGCAGAGCCCCAGCAGAAACCTTTAGTTGTCGTTCTGGATTACGGCGCGGGAAACGTCCGTTCAGCGGTTCGTGCCCTTGAAGAAGCCGGAGCAGAAGTGCTCCTGTCACGTCGCGAGGCTGATGTGCTGGGTGCTGATGGTCTGGTAGTGCCCGGGGTAGGTGCCTTCCAGGCGGTGATGGACGGTCTGAAGCAAGCAGATGCTATCCGTATGATCGGACGTCGCGTGGCCGGTGGGCGCCCCGTTCTGGGGATCTGCGTTGGCCTTCAGGTGATGTTTGAGCACGGCGTTGAACACGGCATTGACACCGAAGGTTTGGGTGAGTGGCCTGGAACCGTCGAAAAGCTACAAGCTGATGTGGTACCTCACATGGGCTGGAATACGGTGCGCCCGCCGGCTGGCTCCCGCCTCTTTGCGGGGATTGAAGAGGAGCGCTTCTATTTCGTGCACTCCTACGGCGTGCAGAGCTGGGACTTTGATCAGAACATCGAATCTATGGTGCCCCCTCAGGTCACATGGTCCCATCACGGCACTGACTTCATCGCCGCCGTTGAAAATGGACCTTTATCGGCTACCCAATTCCACCCCGAAAAATCAGGGGAAGCTGGCCTAAAGCTCTTGCGCAATTGGCTGAACACATTGCCCGTGACCGGCCGTATCTCAGTGCAGGAGGACTAAATGTCCGCTTCTACCTCAGGCCTGCTGCTGATGACCATTGGCATGATGTTCGTAGGCGGCGCTTATTCTTTTTATCGACAGAAAATTACTTGGATAGCCCAGCTTATTTTGCTGCTGGTGGGGCTCGGCTTCGCTGGCTATGGCCTCTACATTGTGCTCAACTACGGGTAAAAAACCTCATTTTTAGGAGAAACTATGACTGAACGACTTGAACTATTGCCCGCAGTAGATGTTGCTGACGGTCAGGCTGTGCGTCTGGTCCAGGGTGAGGCTGGCTCTGAAACCAGCTATGGTAGCCCGCTTGAAGCGGCTCTTGAATGGCAGAATGCCGGCGCTGAATGGTTGCACCTCGTTGACCTGGATGCCGCGTTTGGTCGCGGCGATAACATTGATATTCTGACTGAAGTAGCTCAGGAACTGACCATCAAGATTGAGATGTCTGGTGGTATCCGCGACGATGCTTCTTTGGAACGCGCGCTTTCCCTCAACCCTGCCCGCATCAACTTGGGCACCGCCGCACTGGAAAACCCCGAATGGACCCGTAAAGTTATCGCTGAACACGGGGATGTCATCGCTGTTGGGCTGGACGTCCGCGGGGATATTCTTGCTGCTCGCGGCTGGACTCAAGAGGGCGGCAACCTCTGGGAGGTACTGGACCGCCTGAACGAGGACGGCTGTGCCCGCTACGTGGTCACCGACGTCACCAAGGACGGCACCCTGCAGGGCCCTAACCTGGAGCTACTACGCAAGGTTGCTGAGCGCACCGACAAACCGGTAGTTGCCTCCGGGGGTATCGCTACCCTCGATGACATTGCCGCTCTGCGCACTATGGTTTCCCACGGCGTTGAAGGTGCCATTACAGGTAAAGCCCTCTACGCAGGTAAGTTCACCCTGCAGCAGGCACTTGATGTAGCAGGCCGTCCCTAATGGCCGACTTCTCGGACCGAGTGCACCGTGCTCACACCCACGGGCACGGTGGGGGAGGTGGAGACCAGCGGAATCTGCCTACCCACATCGCCGCGCAATTGGCCAGTGCCGGGCAGAAAACTGATACCGGCGGGCAGCCTTGGGAAGGGCGAAACCTTGCTGAGGGTACCAGCCACACTCACCAGTACCCGGGCGATCAGGGCACGACTGACCCGGCTCTGCAAGAGGTGTTTGACGCTTTTGTTGCTGGTGAGATTGATGAAGCTGCTGTGGTCGATGCCTTGCGCAATGTGCGTATTTTCGCCCCGGTCGTTGCCCAGCTTTCCCAGGCAGAAATTACCGAAGCTGGGTTAGTCTCGGATAAAGAATCAGATATGGCTCTGGTCAGCATTCAGGCACCGGACGGTCGTAAGGCCTTGCCAATCTTCACGGCGGTCGATGCTTTGACTGGCTGGCACGATTTGGCTCGCCCGGTGGCCGCTGACATGCGTAAAACCGCTCTCTCAGCGGTGGAAGATGATAACCAGCTCATCGTTATCAATCCCGGTCAAAACCTGACCTTTGTACTGCGCCGCCCGGCCTTCTGGGCCATTGCTAAAGGTCAAGAATGGGTGCCCTCCTACCGCAACTCGCAGGTAGCCCAGGCACTCCAAGACATTGCCGCCCCCATCTCAGCAGTGACTGCTGTCGAGGCTGCCCCGGGGCAGGGAGTCTATAGCCGTACAGCAGACGGCATTGTGCTGGCAGGCGGTGGTCACGGGCCTGAACTAAAAATTACACTGCGTTTAGCACTCGGTCTTACACAAGATCAGCTTAACCACACGGTGCAGACCTTTCAGCAGGGGCTGGCCATTAACCCGGTCATCTCGGAGCTGGTTGATTCCGTGCAGATCTCCCTAGCGTCTGCCTCATAGCGAGGGCTGATAGGGCGCCATCAGCACTAGCTATGCAGAGCAAAAGCGGGTACCCTTCCGTCGACTGACTCTCTCGCAGGCTCGCACGCAATGCGCGCCAGCTTGGAGCCGTCGATTTCTGGGATGCCCGCCTTTACTCTTCTACGCGGGGCAGTAAGGTCCTTTTAGAAGACGGGGCCGGTGAACTTTTCGCCTGGGCCCTGACCTGGCTTGTCGGGGAAGGCTGAGGCTTCGCGGAAGGCCAGCTGGAGCGAGCGCAGACCGTCGCGCAGGGGCGCAGCGTGCTGTGAGCCAATTTCGGGCGCCGCCGCGGTGACGAAACCTGCAAGGGCGGTGATCAGTTTGCGAGCTTCGTCCAGGTCTTTGAGGTCAGCTGCGTTTTCTTCTGCACCTAGCCCGCATTTGACCGCGGCGGCACTCATCAGGTGGACGGCGGCGGTGGTGATGACCTCAACTGCTGGCACCTCGGCGATATCCCGCATCTGGGCGTTGACTTCTTCGAGTTGCTCAGCGGTCACACCTTCTGGGAGCTGGGTTTCATCGGGCTGCTGGTCTTCAAAACGGTAGGTAGATTCGTTACTCATGGTTACTAGAATCTCACATAGGTTGCAACCGGTGTGAATCGCTGGTCACACTCTGGCATTTTGTTGCCTATTAATCCTTGAAAGTGGTCTTTAAGTCTTGATAAATAGGGCCAAAGCACGTAGAGTTCTAAGGTGTTTGCAAGCGGAACGTTTTAGTTCCCACCCGCATCAGCTCTAGCGTTGACGGGTTATGGCCTTAAGGTCGCAGTGTTTTGTTGCGTGCAGTTTAGGTTAAGGGTTACAGGCCTCCGTTTGCTTTACCACAACGGGGGCTTTTTTAGTCCCCGAGAGAAATTCACGGGTATAACCCTACAAGCAACAGGAGCTTAGTCATTAGCGATCCCCGCATCAACGACCGTATTCGCGTTCCGGAAGTCCGTCTCGTCGGCCCCGGTGGTGAACAGGTCGGTATTGTCCGTGTAGAAGATGCACTGCGTCTTGCTCAGGAATCCGATCTCGACCTGGTTGAGGTTGCCCCTAACGCTAAGCCGCCCGTGTGCAAGTTGATGGACTTCGGCAAGTACAAGTACGAAGCCGCTGTTAAGGCTCGTGAATCTCGCAAGAAGCAGGTTAACGCCTCGCTGAAGGAAATCCGTTTCCGCCTCAAAATTGACACCCATGACTACGAAACCAAGGTAGGGCACGCACGTCGTTTCCTTGCCGGTGGTGACAAAGTCAAGGCTATGATTCAGTTCCGTGGTCGTGAACAGCAGCGCCCCGAGATGGGTGTGCGTTTGCTCGAGCGCATGGCGAATGACCTGGTTGAGGTGAGCTCGATTGAATCGAAGCCTCGCGTTGACGGTCGTAACATGGTGATGGTTCTTGCCCCGCTGCGCGGCAAGCAGGATGTTCGCCGTGACGCCCAGCAGGAGAGCAGCCGCAAGGGTCGCGAACGCGTTAACACCACTGAGGCAACCCCTGTAACTAACTCGCTGGCAGATGCAATGCCCGCTGAGCTCAAGGCGCAGGCGTCAGCCGAATAAGGAACTGGTTAGACTACCGGCCCCGCATGCAACATGTGCGGTGCAAGGTCAAAGATTTACGCATAATCCCGCCGTCCCCCACGGTCAGGTGGTTGATGCAGCGTGAAAACCAAACCCCTTTCATAGACGAACCCAATACAGCGGTGTTCGTTTAGTGTAGAGTTCCTCATCGCCCGAGAGGGCGGGAGGGTAGAACGTAAGGAGAATCGGCTCATGCCGAAGCAGAAGACCCACTCTGGTGCAAAAAAGCGCTTCAAGCTCACCGGTACCGGCAAGGTTAAGCGCCAGCAGGCCAACCGCCGTCACTACCTTGAGCACAAGTCATCACGCGTGACCCGCCGTCTGGCATCTGACCAGATCGTTGAAGGCGGTCAGGCCAAGGTCATCAAGAAGATGCTCGGTAAATAAAACCGTCTTCTTTTTGAAGCTCTGACCTCAGAGACATGAGGTCGCACCAAAGTAGATAATTATTTCTCTCCTGCGCAACGCTAGATTATTGGTTGCCAGGACATAGATGTTAGGAGACACACGTGGCACGTGTGAAGCGCGCGGTTAACGCGCACAAGAAGCGCCGAGTAGTTCTTGAACGCGCATCCGGCTACCGTGGCCAGCGTTCACGCCTTTACCGTAAGGCTAAAGAGCAGGTCATTCACTCACTGGTTTACAGCTACGACCACCGTCGTAAGAAGAAGGGCGACTTCCGTCGTCTCTGGATTCAGCGTATCAACGCAGCTGCCCGTGCAGAAGGCCTGACTTACAACCGTTTCATCCAGGGCCTGAAGGCTGCTGAGGTTGAAGTTGATCGCCGTATGCTGGCTGAGCTGGCTGTCAACGAGCCCGCTGCTTTCTCAGCACTGGTTCAGGTTGCTAAAGATAACCTGCCTGAGGACACCTCAGCTCCCAAGGCTGCCTAAGCTCTAGCTTTCTCAGCTGATAAGGACGCCGCTGCTCCCCGTTTGGGGAGTGGCGGCGTCCTTTTGTGTGCCAGTCAGAAATACTTGAACGAAGGAAGGAGATGTGGCATCCGCCAACTGATCCTCTGACGGCCTCGTGCCAAGCGCTCGCCCGTACTTCACGCCAGCCCCGACCAGCTAGCGGACATACCCCTCATCCTCACCTGTAGTTGGCTTACCCACTACCCCCTAACCTTCTGCCATCGCTCGGTCTTTGCGCCCTTGCCCACACCTGGCTGCTTGGCCGGGGCGGGCGTGAGACAATGGAGGCTATGGATTTTTTTGAGCGTCTTGCTACCCCCGTCATTATGAACAACCCCTCCGCTGATCGTGTGAAGGATGTGGCCAAGCTAGCTAACCGCAGCGGTCGCACCAAGAGCGGCCAGTTCCTCGTGGAGGGGCCGCAGGCGGTGCGCGAGGCGCTGCTGGCTCACCAGAAGAAGCCCTTACTGGATGCGGTCTACATTACTGAGAAGGCTTTTGACCGTCACGAAGATTTGGTTGAACTGTTGGAAGAAGTGCACGGTAGCCCTACTCCTGAGCCCGGCCGTAAGGTCTTTATGCGTATGGTGACCGATGAGGTTCTGGCGGCTATGGCTGAAGCAGTGACCCCGCAGGGCATTGTTGCCGTGGCTTTCCAGCGGGAGATTTCTCCGGCTGATATCTGGGGTGAGGGCGCTATCAACCCCAAGCTGGTTGCTGTGCTGACCCGTGTGCAGGATCCGGGTAATGCTGGCACGATTGTGCGTGCGGCTGATGCTGCCGGTGCTGACCTCATTATTACCACCAAGGGAACTGTTGATCTTTATAACCCCAAGGCAGTGCGCTCTACCGCTGGCTCTCTCTTCCACCTGCCGCTGCTACAGGGCATCGATTTAGAAGATTTTGCCGAGGATGCAAAGGGCCAGGGCATAGGAGTGCTGGCTGCGGAC
The DNA here is from genome assembly GCF_039543885.1 of Rothia endophytica. Taxonomy (NCBI): domain Bacteria; kingdom Bacillati; phylum Actinomycetota; class Actinomycetes; order Micrococcales; family Micrococcaceae; genus Rothia; species Rothia endophytica. Next base: position 31,395 of record NZ_BAABKP010000002.1, on the reverse strand, counting down.
GGTTACGGGCGGGTCAGCCTTGATGACCTGCAGGACGCCGCCTTTGCTGCCCGCGCTGGTGTTGAGCCGCGCAAGAAGGTCAAGTACGACCTTGCTGCCCCCACTATGTGGCTTTTCGGTAACGAAGCTCAGGGCCTGAACGATGAAGAGAAAGCTGCCGCTTCGCTGAGAGTAGCTGTGCCCATCCACGGTGCTGCTGAGTCGCTAAATGTAGGTATGGCTGCTGGTGTTTGCCTCTATGCTTCGGCGCTGGCTCAGAACCGTAAACGGTAATCGCAGGGTGTAGGGCTAGTTCTATGACAGACACGGTTTACCCTGTTCAGGTAGTCGGGGCGGCACTGGTTGACTCGCTGCAGAACCCCACCCGAATACTGCTGGGGCAACGGTCTGCACCACCTGCTCTGGCCGGTCTTTGGGAGTTCCCCGGCGGGAAGGTTGAACCGCAGGAGAGTTGCCAGGAGGCACTGAAACGAGAGCTGGTCGAAGAGCTGGGGGTAGAGATTATTCTGGGGCGCGAAATCAGCGGCCCGCACCCGCAGGGGTGGCCACTGAACGAGAAAGCCTCCATGCGTGTCTGGTTAGCTGAAATAATTGACGGCCAACCGGCAACCCTTCAGGATCACCTGGCTCTGGAATGGTTTCCCCTTGATTCTGAGCTCCTCAAGGTTGCCTGGATTCCGGCTAACCTACCTATCACCAGAGCGATACTGAGCCTCTAAGTGTGATCACCCAGCGTCGCTGAAGATTGTGCCCCTGACCTCATGTGAGGTCGGGGGCTTTGCCTTACTTGCATCATCAACTAGTATGGTGAAGAAACGAAGGGGAGTAGCTCCCACACTGGCACCTCGCAGGTGCCCAAGCGGTGTATCGACATACTGGTTGCTTCTCAAACCCGGTGCACCACCTGCCGTATCACCCCAGATACCGGCAGGCGAGCAAGACCTTCGGCAGACGACTTTAACCCCAGTGACGTGGGTAGCCGCTGCCGAAGTGTGCGCTCGCATAACGGTACGGTCTACCGGCTCAATCACTGACTGAACAGACAGCGAGCTCATGCCCAGTACACCGCACCCAGTCCAGCTTCACCACGCTGCCACCAACCCCACATCCGCTCAAATTCGCAGGTGGCGCCGCTACCTGGCAGAAGAAATCTCCGAAGCCCAGGTTTACACAGCACTGGCAAAACTCTCCACAGGCCACGAGGCAGAAATCTTGCAGTCGGTGGCAGATGCTGAAAAGCGGCACCAGAACCATTGGCGTGCACTGCTGGGTGAACACGCCCACCCCGAACCGCGTCCGTCCGCTTCTGCAAAACTCCTCGAACTGCTTGCCAAAAACTTCGGTACCGTTTTTGTGCTAGCTCTTGCCCAGCGAGCAGAGGGGCGCTCACCCTACCGCGAGGATCCGGACGCCACCGAAGCGATGGCAGCCGATGAAGCGATTCATGAAGAAATCATTCGGGCGCTCTCGACGAGCGGACGCGAAAAACTGTCGGGCAACTTTCGCGCCGCCGTCTTCGGCGCTAACGATGGTCTGGTCTCTAACGTAGCTCTCATTATGGGTATCGGGGCATCGGGTGCCTCTAACTCGATGGTCCTACTCTCCGGTATCGCCGGCCTGCTAGCAGGTGCCCTCTCCATGGCAGCCGGTGAATTCGTATCAGTGCGCTCGCAGCGAGAACTGCTAGACGCCTCCCGCCCCACCCAGGTGACCCTATCGGTGGCTAAGGATCTTGATATTGATCAGAATGAGCTGGTTCTCATTTACAAGGCACGCGGCATGAGTGAAGAGGCCGCCCAGCATCGTGCCATGGAACGTTTTGGGCACTTAGACTGTGACTGTGACCCATCACTGTCTTTCAAGGAGGTTGTTGAGGGAGAAGAGCACGAAGAAGAGCACGGGGCTCTTGGCTCAGATATCGGTGCTTCAGCCTCAAGCTTCGCCTTCTTTGCGTCCGGTGCCCTGGTTCCGATTCTGCCCTATATCTTTGGAGCCAGTGGCACCTTCGCTATGGTGCTGTCCCTAGCGCTGGTCGGTATTGCCCTCATGATTACCGGCGGCGTAGTGGGTCTGTTCTCTGGTGCCTCACCAATGAAGAGAGGCCTGCGTCAGCTGGCAATCGGTTACGGTGCAGCGCTAGCAACCTACCTGCTGGGGCTCCTCTTTGGTGCGACGGTAGGTTAGGTGACCTGATGATGTATGGGTAAGTCGGTGTTGTTTCTTGAGCGCTTCTCACGCGATGCGTGAACGGTGAGGTATGCCTCGATTGGCTGATGACAAAGCGCACCGATTATGTTCACTAAGACCTAAACCCACTTACCTTAATGTCCCGTTGCAATCAGCGGGACGCTTCTTTATGTCGCGCGCGCAAAGTGCTCTAAAATAAAGAACTGATGCCCTGGGCGCCCGGCGAAAAACCCTGTGCCCGCCAACAACAGATGTGAAGAGATGTGTCTATGACTGATTCTTTGCCCGAGGTACCTGAAAACCCCACTCCTTTTCAGGTTCTGGCTAATATCCGAGCAATTTTAGACAAGGACCCCCAAAACGGTCTTGAGACCGTTAAGCAGGCATGTGCCGCTGAGCTTGATCGAGCGCTACACGAGATTGCAGAAAAGGCTTCTGATTTCGAGGAGCTCAAGCGTGTGCGTCTTGAGTTCACCGGCGACAAGGGCGGTTTCACCCTAGCTAACAAGCAGATGCGAGATCTGGCTAAGGAGCACAAAGCTGAGGTTGGCAAGCTCATGGGCCAGGCTCGCGGACGTCTGGCTAAGGCACTAGAGACCCGCAACGCGGAGCTTGAAGAAGAGCGCGCTGCTCGCATTCTCGTGGAAGAGGCAGTAGACGTCACGGCCCATACTCCCCGCCGCCGCGTGGGTGCGCGTCACCCCATCAACGTGCTCCAGGAGCAGATGTGTGACATCTTCGTTAGCATGGGCTGGGAGGTTGCCGACGGCCCCGAGCTGGAATCCGAGTGGTACAACTTTGACTCCCTCAACTTCCCGCCGGACCACCCTGCCCGCGAACTGCAAGATACTTTCTTCGTTGAGCCGGTCAGCTCACACCTGATGTTGCGCACCCACACCTCACCGGTGCAGATGCGCTCGCTCCTGACCCGCGACGTCCCGCTCTACGTGGTCTGCCCCGGCCAGGTCTACCGCACCGACGAGTTGGACGCCACCCACACCCCGGTCTTCCACCAAATCGAGGGCCTGGCCGTCGACAAGGGTCTGACCATGGCAGACCTCAAGGGCACCCTGGAACACATGGCACGCGCCATGTTCGGCGAAGACGCCAAAATCCGCCTGCGACCTAACTTCTTCCCCTTCACCGAACCTTCCGCTGAGCTGGATGTCTGGCACCCTGACGCCAAGGGCGGCCCCCGCTGGATTGAATGGGGTGGCTGTGGCATGGTCAACCCCAACGTCCTGCGCGCAGCAGGCGTGGACCCCGAGGTCTACTCCGGCTTCGCCTTCGGCATGGGCATCGAACGTACCCTCATGTTCCGCAACGGCGTTCAGGACATGCGTGACATGATCGAAGGCGACATCCGTTTCTCACAGCAGTTCAAGATGGAGATCTAACCCAATGCGAATTCCCCTTTCCTGGCTCCGTGAATACGCGCCCGTCCCGGCAGACGCAACCGCCGAAGATGTCATGGCCGCCCTAGTTAAGGTTGGCCTTGAAGAAGAAGGCGTCCACCGTCCCACCGACGAGCTCACCGGCCCCATTGTGGTCGGCCAGGTGCTTTCGATGGAACCTGAAACCCACTCCAACGGTAAGACCGTGAACTGGTGCCAGGTGCGCGTGGTTCCCGAGGGCCAGACACAGACTCTGACCGGCAAAGGTATTGAAGAGTCCGGCGTGCAGGGCATTATCTGCGGTGCTCACAACTTTGCACCCGGTGACAAGGTAGTAGTTACCCTGCCTGGTGCCGTCCTCCCCGGTGGCTTTGCTATCACTGCCCGCAAGACCTACGGCCATAAATCCGCTGGCATGATTGCATCCGTGCGTGAGCTGGGGATTGGTGATGACCACGACGGCATCCTGGTACTCTCCACCCTGGGCCTTGACCCAGAACTTGGCTCGGACGCCATGGAATTGCTGGGCCTCTACGACGAGGCTGCAGAAGTCAACGTCACCCCCGACCGCGGCTACGCCTTATCGATGCGCGGCATCGCCCGCGAATACTGCCACGCAACCGGTGAGACCTTTGATGACTTCGTGCTGGATCTGGCAGCCAAGGCACCTGCGGCTAATGCCGGCGGCCTGCCTGTCACCCTCACTGACTCCGCCCCCATCCACGGCAAGGACGGCTGTACCCGCTTCGTCACTCGCCAGGTGACCGGTGTCAACGCAGCAGCCCCCGTGCCCACCTGGATGTCATCACGTCTGCGCCTGGCTGGCGTCCGATCCATCTCACTGCCGGTTGATATCTCCAACTACGTGATGCTCGAAACTGGCCAGCCGCTGCACTTCTACGACGCAGATAAGCTGGATGGCGGTATCACCGTTCGCCGTGCCCAGGCGGGGGAGAAGCTCACTACTTTGGACGAGAAGGTCCGCGAGCTACACCCCGAAGACCTGCTCATTACTGATTCGACGGGACCCATCGGCCTTGCCGGCGTGATGGGTGGGGCTAGTACCGAGGTCGGCACCGAGACCACCAACATCCTTATTGAAGCTGCCCGCTTTGACGAAGTCTCTATCGCCCGCACCTCCCGCCGTCACAAGCTCTCTTCGGATGCTTCCAAGCGTTTTGAGCGCGGCGTTGATCCCGAGCTCCAGGCTGCAGCCGCCCAGCGTGCCGTTGACCTGCTGGTTGAACTGGCAAGTGCCACCGTGGAAGAAGGCGTGACTGACACTGGTTCTACCGTCGAACCTACCGTCATTGACCTGCCCGCAGACTACACTGCAGGCCGCATCGGCATCGACTACACGGAAGCTCAGATTACTGAGTCCCTGGAACAGATCGGTGCTCAGGTAGAGCGTACCGAGACCGGCTACCGCGTCACCGCACCGTCCTGGCGCCCTGACCTAACGGATAAGGAGCACCTCACTGAGGAAATTGCCCGCCTAGTCGGTTACGATCTGATCCCCTCAACCCTTCCCGTAGCACCCCCCGGTCAAGGCCTGAGCACTGAGCAGCTCCTGCGCCGTCGCGCCCTCAACGCGTTGGCCGCGTCGGGCTTGACCGAGGTATCGGCTTACCCCTTTGTTTCGGAGGACGACAACAACCTTTGGGCAAGCCCGGTTGCCGGGGAAACCGTGAAGTCAATACGCCTAGCTAACCCCATTGCTTCCCAGCAGGGCTGGATGCGCCGTTCACTGCTGCCCGGCCTGACCGAGGTGCTCAAGCGTAACCTATCCCGTGGCTTCAAGAACCTTGCAATTTACGAAACCGGCCACGTCTTCATCCCCGGTGCTCAGCACGGTTCATCTCAGATTCCCGGTCTGGGTGTGCGGCCCTCCGATGAGGTCCTAGCAGATCTTAACGCCGGCATCCCGGACCAGCCTCGCCACATCGCAGGTCTTTTCTGCGGTCTGGTGCACGAAGAAACCCCCGGTGCCGTTCCCCATTCTCTGGACTGGCGTGACGCCCTTGACTCTGCCACCCTGGTAGCAGATGTTATCGGTGTGAAGCTAGAGGTTGTAAAGGGTGAGCACCAGGCCTTCCACCCCGGCCGTACCGCAGCCCTAACCCTGGCAGATGGCACCGTCATCGGTTACGCGGGTGAACTTCACCCCAAGCTTCTAGCAGAACTGGACATGCCCGAGCGCACTGCCGCTTTCGAGCTCAACTTCTCAGCACTGCTGAACGGTCGCGGTGGTCCGACCATCGCCACCGGCATCTCCGGCTACCCGGCCACCAACCAGGACGTCGCGCTAATCGTTGACGCTGATGTCCCGGCTAAGGCTGTTGCTGCTGCCCTGGCTGAGGGTGCAGGTGACCTGCTGGAGGACGTCCGCGTCTTTGATGATTACCGCGGCGCCGGTATCGATGAAGGTAAGAAGTCCCTAGCCTTTGCACTGCGCTTCCGAGCCACCGACCGAACCCTAACCGCTGATGAGGCAAGTGCAGCCCGCTCCTCAGGTGTAGCTGTCGCAGCAGACCGGTTTGGAGCTGTCCAGCGCTAAGGCACAGCTAGAGACATAATCTGCGCCCGGCTTCTGCCCGCCCACCTAGCGCGGGCAGAAGCCGGGTGCTCATCGCTCCTCCACCCACCAAAGCGCAAAGAAAGTTTCGCCCGGGTTGCCGCCCCTCTTTGAGCTCAAGTAGTCTTGAAAGACCACCTGCCCAACCGAGTAGACCTTATCCAACGAAAGCGATACCGTGAGCCCACAGCGCGAATCAGAAAATAACGACAACCTACAGGGAGAAGACCTCCTTGCCGGTGAGCGCGCAGGCGGGTTCTTTGGCCTCAACGATGAAGATGAGCTTGAGGAAACTCGCGGCCCCATTCTGCCCAAGCTCATTGCGGCGGGGCTCATGCTACTGGTGTCGCTCATTGCCCTGCTCCTGCTTGTGAGCGGCGTACGCACCTACAGCGAAGCCCGCGAAAATGAGGGCTACGAAAACAAGTCCTGGGTGATTCAAGGCACCCTTGAAGATCTCACCAAAGATTTGCAGGGCGATAAGAACGTGGGTATCTACGCGGGAGCTCTTCCCGATGATGAAGCCATGAACGATAAGACTTTTGTCTCTGATGTAGCGGATTCAGTTTCCGTTGACCCCAATCAGGGCGTTAAGTTCCGTGGCTCCCAGACTGGGCGCGTCAAGAGCGACTTCCCCGAAAAGGTCGATGCCCTGCTCGTTGAAAACGCTGACGGCAACCTCACCGTCGCCCGCACCGGCGAAACCGGCACCCTGGTGCCCGTCACCGAAAGCACCGTAGGCTCCCAGAAAGCCAACGCGATGTTCAAACTGGGCGGCGCCATCCTGGTCTTCGGCGCTGGAGTAGTCGGCACCTTCTTCATAATCCGCAAGAAAAAAGAAGAGGTTTAGCAACAGATGGAGGCTAGGCGCGCTCGCAGCCGACTGACTTTCTGAAGTGCGGCTCATAAGACTAGGGGAGCAGGAGCACCTTGCCGCGAGTCTTGCGGGCCTCTAGATAGGTGTGAGCTTCCGCTGCCTGGGCCAGTGGGAAGGTCTGATCCACGGTTAGGTTGAGGTCACCTGATTCAATTGCGTCAAAGAGTTCACCCATGCGCCAGCTAATTTCCTGGCGGTCTTGGGAGTAGTGCGCTAGGGTGGGGCGGGTGACGTAGAGAGAGCCTAGCCCGTTGAGCTTTTGCAGGTCAAAGGGTGCTACCTGCCCGGAAGCCCCACCGAAGAGCACCGCCATGCCGCGGGTTTTTAGCACAGTCAGTGACTGTTCAAATGTATCTTTACCCACGCCATCGTAGACGACGTCTAGACCGGCACCATCGGTAAGGTCCTTAATATTTTCTGCAAAACCTTCATAGCGCAGAACATGGTCAGCCCCGTGAGCTGTCGCAATTTTAGCTTTCTCATCGGAGGAAACAGTGGTGAAAACTGTGGCTCCACGAGCCTTGAGCAACTGAATGGCGATGCCACCCACTCCACCTGCACCGGCGTGAATAAGGACCTTATGTCCTGGCTCCACCCGGAAAGTGGAGCTGATGAGGTAGTGAGCTGTCATGCCCTGGAGAGGGAGAGCCCCGGCGTCCTCCCAGCTGATACTCTCGGGTACCTGAACAGCGAGCTCTTGGTCCACTAGAAAATACTCAGCATAGGTAGCCGTCGCGTTGGCAGTGGCTAGCCGATCACCCACCGAGAAATGAGTGACGTCAGAACCCACTGCCACCACTTCACCGGTAGACTCAGTGCCGGGAACGAAAGGGAGTGGCACCGAGTACACACCGGCACGCTGGTAGGTCTCAATGAAGTTAATGCCCACTGCACGAGTCTTCACCAGCACCTGGGTGGAGCCGGGGGTAGGGAGGGGAAGCTGTGCTGGAACCAGGACGTCAGGCGCCCCTGTTGCTTCAAAATGTACTGTGGTCATAGTGGTATTAGTCATGATTTTAAGCCTACTCCCAAATCTAAGATTATCGATGTTAATGGCTAATTGTTTGGACTGGGCTTGGGTTAGCGCATCTTCACCCTAGCCTGCCTCTATCTGAGGTAAAGCGTCCGTATCCCGAAACAATCTGTATAAATATTTACTGCATTGCAAAAAAATGCAAAGATGGTGTCATGACGATTACAGTAGCTGTTTCTGGAGCCACCGGCTATGCCGGTGGCGAGGTCCTGCGTTTGCTGGCAACCCACCCCCACGTGGAAGTTAAGACGGTTGCCGCTCATTCTTCCGCTGGGCAGAAGTTGGGGGATCTTGCTCCCCACCTGCGAAAGTACTCACACCTGACGATTGCTGATACCACCGCTGAAGCTTTGGCGGGGCACGACGTTGTTTTCCTTGCCTTGCCGCACGGGGCTAGTGCCGAGGTTGCCGCCCAGTTACCTGAAGGCACTCTGGTCATTGATGCCGGTGCCGACCACCGCTTAGATGACGCGGAGGCTTGGCAGAAATTTTACGGCACTGACCACGCAGGTACCTGGCCGTATGGGCTGCCAGAGTTCCCAACGTCTGCAGGGCGGAAACAGCGCGAACAGCTGCAGGGCGTAAGTCGTATCGCTGTGCCTGGCTGCTACCCCACATCTTCCATTCTTGCGCTGGCTCCCGGTTTTGCTGCCGGTCTTTTAGAGCCTCAGGACGTTGTCATTGTGGCTGCATCCGGCACCAGCGGGGCAGGTAAAAGCCTCAAACCTCACCTGCTCTCGGCAGAAGTTATGGGTTCCATGAGCCCCTACGGGGTGGGTGGGGCACACCGTCATACCCCTGAGATTGAAGAGAAACTTTCTGCAGCAGCGGGAGAGCGGGTGCAGATTTCCTTCACACCCACTCTTGTCCCCATGCCGCGCGGGATCCTGGCAACCTGTACAGCGCGGGTCAAGCCAGGTGTTACCGAAGCCCAGCTGCGCGATGCCTGGGGTAGAGCCTATGAAGGTGAGCGCTTTGTGCACCTGCTCCCGGAGGGGCAGTGGCCCAGCACCAAGAGCGTGCAGGGGTCTAATCACGCTGAAATGCAACTGGCTTTCGATGCGCACGCTGGGCGGGTCATCGTTACTAGCGTCATCGATAATCTGACCAAAGGCACCGCTGGTGGTGCCATTCAATCCATGAATATTGCTTTGGGTCTGCCCGAATTCGAGGGCCTTGAGCAGGAAGGGCTGGCACCGTGACCGATCTGAAGCACCATGTTGAGGGTATCGAAAGTAGCGGGGTTACCTACCCTGCTGGCTTCAAAGCTGCCGGTGTAGCCGCCGGGATCTCCAGTGTCACCGGTAAACGCGATGTTGCCCTAGTGGTCAATGAAGGGGCGCAGAAGAACGCCGCCGCAGTTTTTACCACCAATAAATTCGCTGCAGCGCCCGTGCTCTGGAGCCAGCAGGTGATCACCGACGGGCGGGTGGACGCTGTGCTGCTCAACTCGGGCGGGGCTAACGCCTGCACCGGTGCCCCCGGTTTTCAGGACACCCATGCCAGCGCCGAGCAAGTTGCAGAGGTTCTGGGTGTTTCAGCCGGGGACGTCCTGGTGTGTTCAACCGGGCTGATTGGTCAGCGTCTACCCATGGATAAGTTGGGTGCCGGTATTAGCGAAGCTGCGGCTTTGCTGGGTGCTGGTGCGGCGTCCTGCCAGGAGTCCGCCCAGGCGATTATGACCACTGATACCGTGCACAAGCTAGCCGGGCAAGAGCTCACAGCAGCTGGTGGCACTTACCGTATCGGCGGTATGGCCAAGGGCGCTGGCATGCTAGCACCCGGGTTGGCAACTATGCTGGTGGTCCTGACCACCGATGCTGCCCTCACCAGCCAGCAGCTTGATACCGCGCTGCGTGAGGCCGTCCGCTTGAGCTTCAACCGGGCTGATTCCGATGGGTGCATGTCCACCAACGACACCGTGGCGCTACTGGCGTCGGGGGAATCTGGTGTTACCCCCGATCCGCAAGACTTTACCCAGGCGCTGACCGCTATCTGCCAGGACCTCGCCCTTCAGCTGATTGGAGACGCCGAGGGAGCCAGCCATGATATTCATGTGCGTACCCTGGGGGCAGCTACCGAAGCTGAGGCTGAGGAAGTCTCCCGCGCAGTTTCCCGCTCAAACCTCTTTAAGACGGCGATTTTTGGCAACGACCCCAACTGGGGCCGCATCCTCTCTGAGGTGGGCACCACCAGTGCACATTTTGAGCCCGAAAACGTGAATGTCACCATCAATGGTGTTATGGTCTGCCGGGGCGGGGGTATCGGTGAAGACCGCTCCCTGGTCGATTTGACCGCTGACCGCAAGGTTACCGTAGACATCGATCTGGCGGCAGGGGAGCACCAGGCAACGATCTGGACCAATGACCTGACCCACGACTACGTCCACGAAAACAGCGCTTACTCCAGCTAACATCTCCCCACCAACGGCCCAGAAAGAAGACATGGCACAGCAGAACAACGCCGCCGCCCGTTTTGATACGGCGCAGGAAAAAGCTAAAACCCTGACCGAAGCCTTACCCTGGATCCAGCAGTTTCGGGGCAAGATTATGGTGTTCAAGTACGGCGGGAACGCTATGATTTCTGAGGATCTGCGCGCAGCTTTTGCTGAAGATATGGTTTTTCTACGTACCATCGGCATTTGCCCGGTGGTAGTACACGGTGGTGGACCGCAGATTACTGCCATGCTGGACAAGCTGGGGATTGAGAGCGAGTTCCGGGGCGGCCTGCGCTACACCACACCTGAGGCAATGGACGTGGTGCGCATGGTACTCACCGGTCAGGTGGCTCGCGAGCTGGTGAGCCACATCAACCGCCATGGCCCTTTTGCTGTTGCGATGAGCGGGGAGGACGGCGGGCTGCTGCGTGCTCGACGCATCACAGCTCAGGTCGATGGGGTTGAGACTGACCTGGGGCTGGTGGGTGAAGTGGTTGGAGTTAACACCACGGCCATTACCTCCATGATTGAAGCTGGAAAAATCCCGGTGATTTCATCGATTGCCCCCGAGATACATGACAGGGAGAAACACCCGGATCATCATCACGGTCTGGCGGGTCTTACCGGTGAAATCCTCAACGTCAACGCAGATACAGCGGCGGCCGCCGTGGCCGCTGCGCTGGGCGCTGAGAAGCTGGTGGTGCTAACCGACGTTGAAGGGCTTTATGCCAACTGGCCTGACCGTAACTCTCTGATTAGTTCCCTCACGGTCAGCGAACTGAGGGAGATGATGCCCAGCCTCGTTTCTGGCATGATTCCCAAGATGGGTGCCTGCTTGCAAGCTGTAGAACAGGGGGTGCCGCGAGCATCGATTGTTGATGGCCGCCTACCGCACTCGCCTCTGCTTGAGATTTTCACCGATACTGGCATCGGCACTCAGCTCACACCGGACGGCCTGACTGAGGGCGCCTGGAAGCACCCAGAAGCTGACTACCGGGTACAACCGGTGACCTACTAGAGCCTGAAGAAAAGAGATAAATGTGAGTCAGCAAAACTATCTTGAAACATATTCCACCGACCTCTTGGGTGTCTTTGGTGACCCCAGCCTGGTGCTGGTACGCGGTGAGGGCTCGCGCGTCTGGGATGCAGACGGCAAACCCTACCTTGACCTGCTCGGCGGTATTGCCGTAAACGCTCTGGGCCATGCCCATCCCGCGTGGGTGAAGGCGGTGGGGGAGCAGGCTGCTACGCTGGCCCATGTTTCTAACTTTTTTACCACCCCGCAGCAGGTGGCGCTAGCCCATAAACTGCGTGCTCTGCTGGGGGCTGAGGACGCCCGTGTCTTCTTTTGCAACTCCGGTACCGAAGCGAATGAGGCTGCCTACAAGCTAGCTCGCCGCCACGGCAATCTCCATGGCAAGGGAACTATCATGGCGCTGGAGCAGGGGTTTCACGGTAGGACCATCGGAGCTTTGAGCCTGACTCATAAGCCCGCCTACCGGCAGCCTTTCGAGCCTCTGCCTACCGGCATCCAGCACATCCCTGCCACCCTGGAGGCTCTAGAAGAACACTTCACCGATGACGTCGCGGCGCTGATTGTTGAGCCCGTTCAGGGTGAAGCTGGGGTGCTGCCTCTACCTGAAGGTTATCTAGGACGAGCCCGTGAGCTAACCCGCCAGCACAATGCCTTACTTATTGTTGATGAGGTGCAAACCGGAATGGGCCGTACCGGCCGCTGGTTTGAGCACTCCCGCGAGCTAGGCGCCGCTGAGCTGCCCGATGCTATTACTCTAGCCAAGGGGCTGGGCGGAGGTTTTCCCGTGGGTGCCATGATGGTAGTTGGCGCTAAGAATGGCGCAACTCTACAGGCCGGCATGCACGGCACAACCTTTGGCGGTAACCCTCTAGCTACCGCAGCGGCGCTCGCCACCCTGGAAACCATTGAGGCCGAAGGGCTGCTGGAGCACACTGAAAATATGGGAAGCTATCTGCAACAGCAACTGGAGCAGCTAGCCGGTATTCAAACAACACGCGGGGCGGGGCTGCTTATTGGCATTGTTCTAGAGGATGCAAAGACGGACGCCGGAGCTCCGCTCGCCCCCACCTTTGTAGTGGCTGCGCGAGAAGCTGGTTTCATCGTCAACGCTCCCAATGAGAATACCGTGCGTCTGGCTCCAGCCCTGACTCTGAGCCACGAAGAAGCCGATGAGTTCATCGCTGCCTTCCCCCAAATTCTTGCCCAGGCCCTCCAGGCGTAGTGACCGGGGCGCCGCGCCCAAACTCACTATTCATCAAACGAATAAATATTAAAAATTATGCATATAATCGTTGGGGTGCACTCGTAGCCCCAGTAAAGGAGACCACCGTGGTACGTCATTTTCTCAAAGACACCGATCTCACCCCCGCCGAACAGGCTCGTGTGCTGGACCTTGCCGCTGAGATGAAGGCAGACCGCTTTGGCTTTGCCCCTCTCGCTGGGCCGCAGACCGCAGCGGTGATCTTCGATAAGACTTCTACTCGCACCCGTTTTTCCTTTCATACCGGTATCGCAGAACTGGGCGGTAACCCCCTCATTGTGAACCCGGGTGAAGCGCAAATCGGGCATAAAGAAAGCGTTTCAGACACGGCTAAAGTCATTAGCCGAATGGTCTCAACAATTATCTGGCGTACTTTTGAACACCGCGGTCTTGAAGAAATGGCGCAGCACTCTACTGTGCCGGTCATCAACGCCCTTTCTGATGACTACCACCCCTGCCAGATTCTTGCTGATCTACTCACGATCCGTGAGCACCTGGGGGAGCTGGCGGGTAAAACCATGGTCTACCTGGGGGACGCCGCTAACAACATGGCTAACTCCTACCTCCTGGGGGGAGCGACCGCCGGCATGCAGGTACGCATAGCCGGCCCGTCCAGCTACCTACCTGCCCCTGAGGTGGTAGCAGAAGCAGAAGCCCGCGCCCAGCAAACCGGCGGGTCAATCCTGGTTACCACCGACCCCGCAGAAGCACTAGCTGGGGCGGACGTAGTCATTACCGATACCTGGGTTTCCATGGGCCAGGAAGACCAAAAAGAGGCCCGCGCCCAGGTATTCAAGCCCTACACCGTAGATACCGCAGCGATGGACCAGGCAGCTGAGCACGCTATCTTCTTACACTGCCTGCCAGCCTACCGCGGCTTTGAAGTGACCGCAGAAGTTATTGACGGGCCTGCTTCGGTTGTCTTTGACGAGGCAGAAAACCGCCTTCACGCTCAGAAAGCTCTCATGGCCTTCCTCCTGGCAGAATCTGGCCTAGCTGCCAACTACCGCGCAGCTCTTACCCACTAGAAAGAACATCAATGGCAATTCCTTCCACCAAAACTGCCCGCCAGGCTCGCATTATTGAGTTACTACAAACCCACCGGGTGCGCTCGCAGGCTGACCTGGCGCAATTGCTCACCAATGACGGTCTCAAAGTTACTCAAGCCACTCTCAGTCGCGATCTAGTTGAAATTGGTGCTGAGCGGGTACGCGATGAAAAATCTGGGCTAATCTACGCAGTGCCCAACCACCCTGTGCGTCGCAGTGCCCAGGACGGCCCTGACGCTCGACTGGTTGGGCTTTTCAAGGAGTTGCTGGTGACAGCTGAGGCCTCAGCTAACCTGGTGATTCTGCGTACTCCGCCCGGGGCGGCGCAGTTCCTGGCATCGGCCATCGACCAGGCTGGTCTTGAACCGCTGCTCGGGTCCATTGCCGGTGATGATACGGTCATGGTTATTACCCGCGACCCTCTCGGGGGGGAAGCGGTAGCTGAACTCTTTCTCAGCTGGGCCGCGTAGGAATCCATCATTCCAAGCAGGCTTTGACCCTGCCCACTCGTCTCTCGCGTCTATTCCCGGGTGGTGAAGGGGTTAGCTGAAGAGCTTTTGCATATCCTCAAGCTCAAAGAACTGGGCCACCTGGGCTGGTGTTTGGGTACCTAGGGTTTCGTCCGCTCCGGCGTCCAAGAGCATGCGAGCGATGGGGAGGTTGTTGCGGAAGACAGCGCAGACCAAGGCAGTTTGCCCTCGGTCGTTCATCCGATCCAAATCAGCGCCTTCGTTGATGAGGATCTGTAGCAGGTCGGTGTGCTGATGGTAGGCAGCAAGAATGAGCAGAGTATCGCCCTTTGCGTTGGTGAGGTCAACGGGAACGCCTTGGTCGAAGAGTGACTTGAGAGCTACCGGCTTATTGTCCCGGGCTAAATCGAAGACTGAGTTAAGGAATTCGTGTTCTGTCTCGGTGAGGGCGTTATCTGTCATGCCTATACTTTGGCAGATAGCTTTACGCTGTGCAAACCTGTCGGTACTTTTCTGACAGTCTCTCCGATCGTGCTGCCGTGTTCACAGGGCTTTGTCCACACTTTATGGGAAGATGTTGTACCAAGCAGGTTAGCTAACCGAAAGGGCATGATGATTCAGTCTTTGACTTCTAAACCTACCGAGCAGAGTAATCTCTGTTTTTTGCTGACCCGTCAGGCATCTTCGCGGGACCTGGCCTTGCAGTGGGAAGGCGGGCAGCTTACCTATCAAGAGCTGGTGGGTAAAATTGACGTTGCTCGCGAATGGCTGGTTGATAGGGGAGTAAGTCACGGTGATCGTGTGGCTCTTGCCCTGCCCAATGTGCCTCAGATGGTAGCTCTTTACTATGCCACGCTTGCTCTGGGCGCCATTGCTGTGCCACTGCACCCGCTTTTGTCAGCTCGTGAGGTCCAATACCAGGTGCAGGACGCCGGAGCTCGGCTGCTGCTGGTTTGGGCCGGTACCCGGGTAGCCGGTGAATTGGCTGACCTTGATATGACAGCGGTTAATGCAGGTCTTAGTGCTGTTGAGGTTATTGATGGCAGTGTAATTTTTGAGGGGAAAGCAGAAACGCACTTTAGGCCCTGCGCTGTCGAAACTGATGCTCCTGCCGTCCTGCTCTACACCTCTGGTACAACCGGCCAGCCTAAGGGAGCAACCCTAAGCCACGCCAATATGCTGTCTAACGCGCGTTCCTGTGCTCAAGTTTTTGGTTTTAAACCAACAGATACCATCTTTGGTGGGCTTCCCCTCTTCCACGCTTTTGGACAGACCGTATCGATGAATGCAGTGTTTGCTGCTGGAGCCAGCATTGCCCTACTACCCCGTTTTACTCCCCAGGGCGCTGCGGCTTTGTGTGCAGATACTGGGGTCACTGTTTTTGCGGCGGTGCCCTCCATGTACAGTGCTATAGCTAACTATCTGGAAACAGATACTGCACTTGCGGATCGGCTGAGGGGCTCTCTACGGTTCGGTATTTCTGGAGGGGCAGCCTTGCCATCCTCGGTACACGCTGATATTGACCGCTTAGTTGACTTTCCCGTCTATGAAGGGTACGGGCTGAGTGAAACCTCCCCGGTAGTATCTTTTAATCAGGCTGAATTTGGTCTTGTCATTGGCTCGGTGGGCCGCCCCCTGCCCGGTGTCCTGGTTGAGGTCCGTGATGAGCAAGGGCATCCGCTCGGCGCAGACCAGCCGGGGCAGCTGTGGGTCAGCGGCCCTAACGTAATGACCGGTTACTGGCAGAACCCTGAGGCTAATGAGGCGGTATTTGACGGTGACTGGTTCGCAACGGGGGACGTGGCCAGATTAGATAGCCAGGGCAATATTTACATTGTGGACCGTCTCAAGGACATGATTTTGCGCAATGGTAATAGCGTCTACCCTCGTGAAATTGAGGATGTTCTCTACACTCACCCACAGGTCAGCTTAGCTGCTGTGGTGGGCACGGCAGACCTGCAAGTGGGTGAAGAGATTGTGGCTGTCATTGTGCCCCGCACTGCGGATTTGACCGAGAGCGAAGGTGATGAGCTGGTTGCTGAACTTGATCACCTGTGCCGTCAGCAACTCGCTTCCTACAAGTACCCCCGGAGTTTCCTTCTGCGTGCAGAGCTGCCGCTTGGCCCCACCGGTAAAATTCTCAAGAGGCAACTAGCGGCCTCACTGTAGAAATCTTGCCCATCTTCCAGTTACATGGTCTTAGGCGGCTGCCTTCAGGTTTCGGTTCTGCATGGAAGCACTCAGTGATGCCCCCAGGAGAATCATACGAAAACAGCGCTCGGTAGAATTGGTGAGCAGCTCTTCACCATTTTCTAGGGCATCATCTAGGCCCATGGGCAGGGGCATGATGCTGGCAAAAGCGTCAATACCAGCATCGTGAACCCGGTAGGCTTTCTCTCCGATGGATCCGGCGAGGGCGAGCACGGGGACTCCCGCGGCCTGCGCTCGAGCGGCAATTTCTGCAGGAACCTTGCCCTTGGGCGTCTGATAATCGATAGCGCCTTCTGCCGTAACCACCAGGTCAGCCTGTTGAATTTCTGTAGTGACGCTGAGGCCGGCCAACCCGGAATCAATGAGAGCCTCAAAGCGTGGGGTAAGTTCGGCTCCAATCAGTGCTAGTCCAGCACCCAAGCCTCCTGAAGCACCGGTGCCTGCTCCCGTATGAAAATCCGTAGATACTCTACCGCCGGTCATCTCATTCTGGGTGCTCTCAAGAAGGTTAGCCCAGTGAGTTAGCGCCTGATCCAACTCTTCGACCTGCTGAGGGGTGGCGCCCTTTTGGGGGCCGAAGACGCGAGCTACCCCCTTGGGTCCGGTCAAGATGTTGTGCTGGTTGAGGGCCAGTATAATGCGAACCTGTGAAAGGCGGGGGTGCAAGCCGCTGTAATCTATGCGCTCAGCGTTGGAAAGATTGGCTCCACCAAGCTGCACTTCCTGTTCGTCGGCGTCTAGAATTTTTGCACCTAGGGCAGAAAGGGCACCAGCACCTCCATCTGAGGTCCCTGAATCTCCGCAACCCACCAAAATGGTGTGTACTTCCGGGTTTGAGAGTGCAGCGGCTATTGTTTCTCCTACCCCGTAGGTAGTGGTGGCGCCAGGGTTCCTCATGTCTTTGGGAACCAGGGAGAGACCTGCTGCAGCAGCCATCTCTACCACGGCAATTCCGCGTTGAGAGCCTCCCAAAAGAGCGTAGTGAGAGTTGACGCGCTCGCCAACAGGCCCGGTGACCCCAAGCGAAACCAGGGTGCCGCCGGTTGAGGATGCTAGGAGCTTGGCGGTTCCTTCTCCTCCATCGGGGATAGGTAGGACAACGGTGTTGACTCCGGGAATAACCCTGCGGATACCTGCTGCGATAGCGTCGGCTACAACATCGGCATCAAGGCTTCCTTTGAAGCCAGAAGGGGCGATGAGGATGCGCTGGGGAATGGACATAATCATGATAGTTCTCCTTATATTGGGGCGCCGAGACATGGTGGGTGCAAGCGTCTTCGCTAGTGTTGCCACTAGGTCTTTTAGTGTTTTAAAAATTTCGCTGGGTGGTGCGATTTAGGTGTAGAGAGGCAAACCTAAGAGGGGCCAAATGAAGAAAGAAAAGAGTGCGATAAGCATGGCATGTAGCGGAGCGAGCCAGGCGCTGAGTTTCAGGAGGTCTGCTGGAGTGTAGGTTGGTCTTCCGTCCATGTTGGCAAAGAGAGCAACCGGTTTAGCGCTGGAGGTGAGGGTGTGACAGAAGCCTGCTGCAGCGGTTGAGATAAAGGCGGCTGCCACTGGATTCACCCCTAACGGTAGCGCCGCTGTGATGACGAGGGGAATAAGCACTGCGCTACGAGCACTTCTGGACTGAATGACCAGGTGAGCTGCAGTTGAAATCAGAATCACCATAAGTATGAAGATGGCTGATCCGCTAGACCCCAGTTGACTCACTGGGGCAAAAAGGGATTCAGCCAGCCAGCTTGCCGCACCTGAATCTGCTAGACCGGTTCCGATGGCTAGAGTCGCTGCCATGAAGAGCAACATGGGCCAGGGTGCTTTCTTGAGGGCTGCGCCCAGCTTGATGGAGCTAACCCCCGGAGCGGTGGCCGCCAGGGCGCCCAGTACCGCTACGATCACGGGTGTCAGACCGTGCAGAGTTTCGGTGCACCAGAGAAGTACAGCAACCAAGAGGACCAGGGCAATGTTCCGTTCGGGAGCTGTGAGCGGCCCACGGACCGGGGTATCTGATGCTTGCTCAAAATCAGCAACCGTTACTTCGATGGGACCCTGCTCCTCTCGGGAAGGACCAAAGAGCTGTAGCACTAGCTCAGTAACGACTAAGGAAGCCAACAGACCTAGACCTGAGCCCAGAATCATCCACTCCAAAAAGCCAATGGTTTCCAAACCGTAGGCGGTTAGGATTTCTGAGGTGACTAGGTGGGCGCCAGCACCAATAAAAGATGCTACAGCCGAAACCAGGATGCTGGCCGGGGCTAGGATACCCAGAGCTTTTACCAGGGCTGGGCGGTTACCCAAGGCATCCGCCAGGGCCTGGTAGATGGGCAGAGCGAGCGCAGCGCGTCCCGAAGGTGAGGGAACCAGATATACCGTCAGAAAGAGAGCTAGATTGAAAAGGTAGGCGAGCTGCCTGGGGGTCCGAGCCCGGGAAACCAACTGGGCGGTCAACCTGCGGGTGAGGCCGGAGGCAGTGAGCACCTGAGCCATAACTACAGCAGCAACCAGTAGCCACACCGCTGATGTCCCTAAGGACGCAGTGAACCGTTCCGTTGAGATGATACCGGTCAGTACCAGAGCAACAGCGGCTGCCAAAGACACATAGGTATCCGTCAGCGGGCTAAAAACCCATGCCCAGATTGCAATGATAAAGATGCTCAGGGCTAGCGCTCCTTGAAGGCTGAGTGAGGCAGACCCAAAACCAGTCCAGGTTACCGCAGCCACCAGGGTAACGGCACCAGCGAGAGAAACAACTAGTCGACCAGTGATGAAGCTGCTGTTGACCTGATTCAGAGGAGCGGTCACCGGCAACCTTTCGTCAGGGCGTTCTTGAGAGGAATAAAGTAGCTTGCTCATACAAATCGGTACCCTGCTCCACGAACGGTCACAATGTAGTCCTCCCCAATTTTTTTGCGTAGTGCTCTGATATAGACATCAACGATGTTGGAGTTGGGATCGAAGTCCACACCCCACACCTGACCCAGTAGCTGTTCGCGTGAAAGCACTTGATTCTTGTGACGCATCAGTGTTTCCAAGAGAGCAAATTCTCGAGTAGTGAGCTCTGCTGACTGTCCCGCTACCGAGACCTGGCGGCTCAGAATGTTAAGAACAAGGTCGCGGTGAGTGAGCTGGGAGGTTGGGGTCGTATCATCGGAGGCTGTATCGCGAAGACGCAGCCTAATACGAGCAATCAGCTCAGCGAACTGGAAAGGTTTGGTCATGTAGTCATTTGCCCCGTTCTCCAGACCTTCTAACGTATCGGAGACTGAGTCCCGGGCAGTCAGCATGATAATAGGGGTTTTGAGACCCTCAGCTCTCAGCGCTCGCATGATGGAGAACCCGTCCATGCCGGGAAGACCCACATCGAGGATAATCAGGTCAAAATTTCCCACTTTGGCCAGAGCATAAGCGCTACGGCCCTCATCAATTAATGTGGAGGTATAACCGGCTGATTTCAGCCCCTTAACAATAAAGGACGAGATACGCGGGTCATCTTCGATAATGAGGATGTGGCTCATCGGTTAGCTCTTTTCTGGTTCATTCTGAGGTGGGTATGTTGCTGTAATCGACTGGGTTTTTTTCGGAGGGCTAGGGGCAGGAAGGCTGATGCCAAAGATTGAGCCGGGGCCGTCTTCTGGCGCTGCA
This sequence comes from Rothia endophytica, assembly GCF_039543885.1. Lineage (NCBI taxonomy): Bacteria > Bacillati > Actinomycetota > Actinomycetes > Micrococcales > Micrococcaceae > Rothia > Rothia endophytica. Next base: position 11,223 of record NZ_BAABKP010000002.1, on the reverse strand, counting down.
ATCCATACCCCACCACCGTGGGCTTCTGCTATCGATCGAACGATGGCTAATCCCAGACCGGCTCCCATTGAGTGCTGTTTGGCAGTGGCAGGATTTTTAGCGTTATTGCGTCTGAACCTTTCAAAGAGGATCGATGCGTCCTCGGGGCTAACACCCGGGCCACGGTCCTGGACCCATAGCTTCAGTTGCCGCTCACCGCCCTGACCATAAAACTCCGATCCGATGGTGATTGCGCTTCCACTGGGGCTATACTGCGCTGCGTTGGCTGCCAGCTGAAGCATCGCCTGAGTAATGCGCTGTTCGTCCAAGCCGACCTCTCCCTCGGCAATGTCAGCAATAATCCACCGGTGGTTAGCAAAAACCTGAACCTTGGAATCGAGGGAAATCATGAGCTCGGAGACCTCAGTGGGGTGAGGCTGAACGAAGTCTGGGCGTTCAGATTTAGCCAAAGTTAGAAGGTCCGATACGATCCGCCCCATACGCTCTAACTCATCATCCACCAGGAGCAGAGTCTGTTCCTGTTCCTCGGTGCGCTCCATGAGCTCAAGGTGGCCGCGCACAATAGTGATGGGGGTGCGGAGTTCATGGCTGACCTCGTCCATGAACTGCCGTTCGGTGAGCGTTGCTTCTTCGAGACGGTCTAGCATCTTGTTGAAAGTATGACTCATTGCTGCCACGTCATCGTCTCCTTTAACCGTTACTCTGCCACTAAAATTCTTGTCGTTAATGTGCTCGGCTACCTGTCGGAGATTACGGATGGGTTTAGTAATCTGAGTAGCGATGAGCCAGGACACCAAGAGAGTGAAAGCGAGGCCAGCAACGCCAACCCAGATCATGATAAAGACGGTGTGTTGGACCGCATCTAGTTCGGGTTGAATATACTCCAGAACCAGTAGATGGCCTGTTGTTGTGCCTTGGTCGGTTCGTAGCTCAACAGCGACCTTGCCCCAATGCACTGGCCCGGCAGGTGTCTGCTCAATTCCTGAGTTGGAGGGGTTTTCCCTGAGCCCGGTGAGTAGAGCCTGATCCTGATGTAGCCGGTACCCGGTGGTTAGAGCATAGTGGTCCTGTTCTTCGAGAAAAATGATCTGGTGAGGGGTTAGACCGATGACTTGTTCCTTGTAGCCTGTGTATTGCCGGGTCACGTACGAGCCCAGCATGTCTTCTAGCGTTTCAAAAGGTCTGGCTGTTTGAGGATTGACCCCAATCTGTGCAAAGTTTCGGAACTCACCGATTTCACTTTCGGTGCTGGAATTGGCTCCCCTTCCAACATCGCTAATTAGTATTTCTCGCACGGTAAAGATGAGCCCGGTAATGATGAAGCTGGTGAGCAGAAAAGTCCAGGCAACGATGCGCAGGCGGACTGACCCGCTGCGTTCCGTGCGGGCGGATTTAGCTCGATGTTTTTCTAAGGTAGAGCGCCAGCGGGGCTTGAGGCTAATCATCGTCGTCATCCCAATCATCTTCACCCAAGTCATCGTCATCATCACTGCCTGGAGAGTACTGCGGAGCGGATGCCGGAGGTAGGGGCTGTTCAATATAAGCCGGTTCTGGGACTACAGCTGCGGGCGCTGGTGCCACCTCTTCTGCTGGCGCTGGTGCCACCACTTCTGCGGGCGCTGGTGCCACCACTTCTGCTGGCTGCGGCTCTTCTTCTGCAGCGGGTGCCTCTTGCTGACCCGCGTCATCTGCCTGATCATTATCTGTAGGAGTTGCGGAGACACTGGGCGAGGAGTTTTCTGCCGGGGTGGTTTTGATATCAAGCACCACAGGCTCGTCATCAATCTGGGGAGTAGCACTGCTGAAAGAAGTAACGAGGGCCAGGGTGGCGATGAGACCGGCCAGCGCCAGAACCAGCAGGCCAAAGGTGTATTTCTTGAACATAATTCCAGTCTGTAGGGTCTTTATAAAAGTTTCGTGAGTCCTGCATTAATGTTTTTTAATAAATACCTCTTTTTGCAGGTTAGCTCTGGGTAGAGTGGTCTTTGGTCACGGGGCGTAGCTGGTGCCTAACGTCCGCATTGTGGCAGGGTTTGAATAATTATGTTTATATGTGCATAATTATTTATAGAGAAGCGGCTCGTCCGCACCACACCATTTAGGAGCATTATGAAAGAGCGTATCGTTCTTGCCTACTCAGGCGGTCTTGACACCTCGGTAGCCATCGGTTGGATTGGCGAAGCCACCGGCGCAGAAGTTATCGCTGTGGCTGTAGATGTAGGCCAGGGCGGCGAGGACCTCGAAACAATTCGTCAGCGTGCTCTCGATTGCGGCGCCGTTGAAGCATACGTTGCAGACGCTCGCGACGAGTTCGCTAACGATTACTGCATGCCTGCTCTTAAAGCTAACGCTCTTTACATGGACGCTTACCCGCTGGTTTCGGCTGTTTCCCGGCCCGTCATCACCAAGCACCTGGTCGCTGCAGCTCAGCAGTTCGGTGCCACCACTGTGGCACATGGTTGCACTGGTAAGGGCAATGACCAGGTTCGTTTTGAGGTTGGTATTCAGACCCTGGGCCCCGAGCTCAAGTGCATCGCACCCGTGCGCGACCTCGCTCTAACTCGCGAGAAGGCTATTGATTACGCAGAGAAGAACAACCTGCCGATTGCCACCACCAAGAAGAACCCCTTCTCCATCGACCAGAACGTTTGGGGCCGCGCGGTTGAAACCGGCTTCCTAGAAGACATCTGGAACGGCCCCACCAAGGACGTTTACGACTACACCGATGACCCCACCTTTGCTCCCGTGCCGGACACCGCCGTGATTACCTTCAAGGAAGGTATTCCTGTAGCGATTGACGGCCAGGCTGTCACCCCGCTGGAAGCCATCGAAATCATGAACCGTCGTGCAGGTGCCCAGGGCATCGGCCGCATCGACATCGTTGAGGACCGTCTGGTTGGCATCAAGTCCCGCGAAATCTACGAGGCACCCGGTGCCATGGCACTGATTGCAGCCCACAAGGAACTTGAGAATGTCACCATTGAGCGTGAACAGGCTCGCTTCAAGAAGACCGTAGGGCAGCGCTGGACTGAGCTGGTCTATGACGGCCAGTGGTTCTCACCGCTGAAGAAGTCACTAGATGCCTTCATCGAGGACACCCAAAAGATGGTCAACGGCGAAATTCGCCTGGACATGCACGGCGGTCGCGCCGTTGTATCGGGCCGCCGCTCTGATACCGCGCTCTACGACTTCAACCTGGCCACCTACGATGAGGGCGATAGCTTCGACCAGTCACATGCTCGTGGTTTCATCGAGCTCTTTGGCCTGTCCTCCAAGGTTGCTTCAGCCCGCGATCAGCGTCTGGGCCTCTAAAATCCTAGAGTGATTCACCCCGCCGGCCCCGGTGCCTTCCCTCCCCAGAAATGAAAGGGTAGGGGGTCACCGGGACGGCTTTTGACTCACACCCCTGCTTTTACCACCGAAAGAGTTGAGATATGTCTGCTGATAAGCACGGCACAAATGACGGCGCTCTCTGGGGCGGACGCTTCGCTGGCGGCCCTTCTGATGCCTTAGCTGCCCTCTCCAAATCAACCCAGTTTGACTGGCGTCTGGCGCCTTATGATATTGCAGGTTCTCGTGCTCACGCGCGCGTGCTGGCTAAGGCCGGCTTGCTGACTGAAGAAGAACTGACAGGCATGATTGCTGCCCTTGACCAGCTAGAAGCAGATGTGCGTAGCGGTGTCTACACTCCGGCTGAGTCCGATGAAGACGTACACGGTTCACTGGAAAAGGGTCTTATCGAACGCGCTGGTGCTGATTTGGGCGGTAAGCTCCGTGCCGGGCGCTCGCGCAATGACCAGATTGCAACTCTCGGCCGTATGTATCTTCGTGATCATGCCTCCATTATCGCTCAGGGCGTGGTAGATGCCATTGATGCGCTCATCGCCCAGGCTGAGGAGCACCCCTATGCTCCCATGCCCGGCCGCACCCACCTGCAGCACGCGCAGCCGATTTTGCTCTCCCACCAGCTACTGGCTCATGCGTGGGCCCTGTCTCGCGACCTGGACCGTTTACTGGACTGGGACAAGCGCGCTGCTGTCTCACCCTACGGCTCGGGTGCTCTTGCCGGGTCATCTTTGGGGCTTGACCCCGAAGCTGTGGCCCACGACTTGGGCTTTAGCTCGGCTGTCCATAATTCGATTGATGGCACTGCCTCACGCGATGTCTACGCTGAGTTCGCTTGGATCTGCGCCATGATTTCGGTGGATCTTTCCCGCATCTCAGAAGAGGTTATTCTTTGGGCAACGAAAGAGTTCTCCTTCGTAAAGCTACACGATAGCTTCTCTACCGGCAGCTCGATTATGCCTCAGAAGAAAAACCCTGATATCGCTGAACTGGCTCGCGGTAAAGCTGGCCGCCTCATCGGTGACCTTACCGGCTTACTGGCAACCCTCAAGGCTCTGCCTCTGGCCTATAACCGTGATTTGCAGGAGGATAAGGAGCCGGTCTTCGATGCTATTGACCAGCTTGAGGTACTTCTACCTGCGGTCTCTGGCATGATTGCCACCCTGACCTTCAACACTGACCGTCTAGCTGAGCTGGCCCCTCAGGGCTTTGCTCTGGCAACCGATATCGCTGAGTGGCTGGTGCGTGAGGGAGTGCCCTTCCGTGTGGCTCACGAGCTGGCCGGAGAAGCGGTGCAGGTGTGCGAAGACAAAGACTGCGAGCTGTGGGATTTGACGGACGAAGAGTACCTAGCAATTTCACCCCACCTACATGCGGGTGTCCGCGAAGTGCTCACCGTTGAAGGGTCTCTGAACTCCCGCAGCGCCCAGGGCGGCACTGCCCCGTCTGCTGTGGCTACTCAGTTGGAAGCGCTTAAGAGTGAGCTAGAACCTGCGCGTGCTTTCGCCGCCCGCCCTCAGATCATCAGCTAATACTTTTGTCTTTCAACGGACTACCCGCGCTACAGTAGTGGGTAGTCCGTTGTTATTTTTACAGTAGAAAAAGAACTATGCACCTTCTCGATAGACTCAGAACCTTGAGGGACTCCTTTGTAATGATTCCAGCCCTGTTCATCACAACGGCAATCGTTCTCTCTTTCGCACTGGTGGCTCTTGACCGCTCTGTAGCCTACGGGCCAGAAGCCACGAGCGTCTTTTTCTTCACCGTAGGGCCAGAAGGTGCCCGCGGCATCCTCTCGGCTATTGCCTCAACGGTGCTCTCCGTAGCAACCATGGCCTTCTCCATTACCATCTCGGTGATGTCTACAGCCAGTAGTTCATTCGGGCCCCGCCTCGTCCGTAACTTCATGTCGGATCGTGGAAACCAAATCGTGCTGGGTACCTTCACATCTACCTTCCTCTATTGCCTGATGGTTATGCGCACCATTCAAAGTGATGACACTGACGTATCGCAAGGATCTTTCGTACCTCACCTGGCTGTTAACTTTTCCATGGTGCTGGCTTTAGCCTGTGTTGCTGTGCTGATCTACTTCATTAACCACATCGCTTCGGGCATTCAAGTCTCCACGATCGCTACTACTGTTCAGCAAAAATATCTCAAGCTCATTGAAAAACGCTTCCACGCTGAAGAGGCCGCAAGCGAAGCCTTTGAAAGCTACAGCGACAATCACCTGCCAGATGCCTTTACCTATCAGGTGCACGCAGAGACAAACGGCTACGTCGTCGATATTGAGCGCCTAACACTGGGCAAAAAACTGGCAAAGAGTATAGCTGGGGTTCACATTTTCGTGTGCCCCGGCGACCACCTGGTCAAAGGCCAGCTCATTGCAACTATCCAGGCACCGCGAGAACTTGATGACCAGCAGGTGGAGCAAATTTCCTCAACTGTGCGTCAGCTCTGCTCAGTGGGGGAGTCGAGAACTGAGTACGATGACATTCGCTTCCTTCAAGACCAAATCGTAGAGCTAGGTGTGCGTGCGCTGTCACCCGGAACAAATGACCCCTTCACGCTTACTAATTCCACCCACGAATTGACTGTGGGGCTCATCCGTGCTGCCCAGGCAGAGCACGCCAAAAACTCCGTCTTTGTGGGTGGCGAACTCAAGGTCCGTTTTGAGCCTGTTGAGGCGAGTGAACTGGTGGATTCAGCCTTCGATAATTTCAGGTCGTATGCTCTAAACCATGAACAGTGCGTGATTGACCTACTGAACATGGCTGGGAAAGTCATTGCCCTGGGTGATAACGAGCCGGCCGTGGCCCGTGCCCGCTGGCACGCGGCCGTCCTGCTGGAATACTTTAGGGCTACTAAACCTCATGATTATTCGCTAGCGCTGGTGACTGACGCCTATGAACGGTATGTGGTAGAGCACCGGTTCTAGTCTGTTTTCGGCGTAAGGGCTGCCAACCCAGACCGCGTATACTAGCTGATGACGTTTTTTGCGCATGAGCGTAACCACTGATGATTGAAGGCGTAACCGTCCATGATTAAGCCCGTTGATTCCTTCCTGCCTCTTGAAGAGCAGATTCCTTCTGCCTGCGCGCAGATTCAGGACTACCCTAAGGAGGGCATCCTCTTCTACGATGTAACCACCCTTTTTGCTAACCCTGAGGTTTTCCGCCGTGCTATGGACGAGCTGGCAGCCCGTTTTGAGGGTCAATTCGATATCGTGGCTGGCGTTGAGGCGCGCGGTTTTCTCATGGCTTCCGCCCTGGCGTATATTGCCGGAACCGGTGTGATGACCGTGCGTAAGGCGGGAAAGCTGCCCCGCGATACCTATATGAAGGAATACGAGCTGGAGTACGGTTCGGCTGCCATCGAAATTCATAAGGAAGATATCCCTGCAGGCACTCGCGTGATGCTGGTTGATGATCTGCTGGCAACCGGCGGCACTTTGGAGGCTGCAACCCATCTGATGAAGATGGCTGACCTTGAGGTTGCCGGTATCGGTGTGCTCCTTGAGCTGGAAGGCCTCGGTGGCCGCGAGCTTTTAGCCGGTAACCGTGTTGAAGCGCTGGCATTGGTCTCTGAGTAAACCAAGAATTTTTTGTGAAGGGCCGTTGACGGTCCATCATTTTTTCGGCGGGTCCATCCCATGCCGGGCCCCTCGAATTTTCATCGACCATTATCTCTGCACCTTCTGAATGCGGCCATCCCGGCGCCCTTTTGCTTTACCCCAAGCCCGGTATAGAATAGAGGGCTTTACTTTTCCGTGATGAAGGGTGCCCTCTTGACTGAGAACACTAACGCTAGCCCCACCCAGACAACGTCTGAAGCCGCTTTTGAGCGGGAACTTGCGGGGGAGCGAGCCTACGTTGGACAGCTTTATCAGCGTCTCGATCAGTTGCGTGAGGCCACCGAGTCTAAGCTGCGCAGCACCCGCAAGAACCAGTCGGTAGGCAACCACCAGAACCGTTCTGAACGCGATGCCTATGCCAGTTTCTACGAAGATCGGTTGGCACAGTACAATGCAGTCGATCACCGCCTTGCCTTCGGACGTCTAGATATGGACGACGACGCGGTGCGCTACGTCGGCAGAATCGGCCTTGCCACCGAAGAACACGAACGGCTGCTCATTGATTGGCGTGCCCCGGAGGCAGGCACTTTCTACCAGGCAACCGCTTTCAATCGCCAGGGCGTGCGCCGCCGCCGCCACCTCATGCTAGAGCGCCGTGAGGTGACCGGTTTTGAAGACGATGTGCTCGATTCAGCCATGCTTGACGATGAGGATGCTAGCCTGCACGGTGAAGGGGCTCTGCTGGCAGCACTCAACCGCAAGCGCACCGGTCGCATGGGGGATATCGTTGCCACCATCCAGGCTGAGCAGGACGCTATTATCCGTGCTGACCTTGCGGGGGTTCGCGTCGTCCAGGGTGGCCCCGGTACTGGTAAGACGGCAGTAGCTTTGCACCGCGCCGCCTACTTGCTCTATACCTTCAGAGAACGCCTGAATAATTCGGGCGTTCTGGTAGTCGGTCCTTCATCATCCTTCATGTGGTACATCGAGCGTGTGCTCCCTTCCCTGGGCGAAACCGGCGTTGTGATGTCCTCACTCGCCACTCTCTACCCGGGGCTCCGGGCAGTGCCTGAGACTGATCCGGCAGTCGCCCGCGTTAAAGGTGATTTGCGCATGGCTGAAGTTATTAAGAAAGCCGTTGCTGACCGCCAAAAAGTGCCAGCTACTTCCGTTCGTCTGGCCGTCGATTCAATGGATATCACCCTTAGCCCCAAGCTGGTCAAGCACGCCCGTGCCACCGCTCGGTCTACCGGAAAACCCCATAACGAGGCGCGTGAAACCTTCGTCAAGGTTTTACTTAAAGAGCTAACCCGGCAACTCAACGAAAAATTGGATGCCGCTGCTGGGCACGCTGTTGACCGTCCCTACCTAGAAGAAGACGTCCGTAACTCTCTGGATGTCCGCCGTGCCATCAACCTGGCCTGGATGCCCCTGTCCGCTGAGACATTGGTGCGCTCACTTTTCTCTAAACCTGAGTACCTGGCCTCAGCCACCCAGGGTATTCTGACCGATGCTGAACGCCAGGTATTAGTTCGCTCTGCAGATCAGCCTTTCACCGAGTCCGATGTCCCTCTGCTAGATGAAGCAGCTGAGCTTTTGGGTGACTTTTCTAAGATCACTGGTGCCGCTGCCGCCCAGCGTGCTGAGGCTGCCCACCAGGCAAACCTAGAGAATGCCCGCAAGGCGCTAGAGAACGCTAACCAGCAGTTAGAAGATATCGGCGTGGACGGTGTCATCACCGCTGAGCAAATTGCTGAACTTAACGAAGAAACCGGTGAACGCATGACGGCAGCTCGAGCTGCTAAGAGCGACCGTACTTGGGCCTACGGTCACGTAGTGATTGATGAGGCTCAGGAGCTTTCTGCTATGCAATGGCGTTTGCTGATGCGCCGTTGCCCCATGAAGTCGTTCACCGTGGTGGGCGATATTGCTCAGGCGTCCAGCGCGGCGGCAGCTTCATCCTGGGCACAGGCTCTAAAGCCTTTCGTTGGGGAGCGCTTTCACCTAGATGAGCTGACCGTCAATTACCGCACACCTGCCCAGATTTCGGACGCCGCGGTGTCGGTGGCACGAGCTGCGGGCCTTGAGATCAGCGCCCCTCGAGCGATTCGTGAGGGAAACTGGTCGCCGTCCACTCGCGTGGTGGGGGCAGAGAACCTCATTCCAAGCGTTGTTGCTACCGTGAGCGAAGAGGTTGCTCAGACCGGGGGAGGACTCATCGGCGTTATCGTTGCTGATTCTCGCTACCGTGAGGTTGCCTCTGCGATTTCAACTGCTCACCGTGATAACACGGGCACTTCAAAATCTGCCCTTGAACATCAGATTCTTGTGCTCACTCCCTGGGAGGCCAAGGGCTTGGAGTTCGACGTGGTAATTATTGTTGAACCCATGGACCTTATAGAAGCGGCCAACGGCTCGGTGGGCGATCTTTACGTGTCTATGACAAGACCTACTCAGCGTCTGCACCTAATTGCTGGAACCGATTTGCCGGCCGGTCTCTAAACTTCTCACAGAGAGAAAGCCACTGCCTACCGTTACCGCGTGCTTCTGCCCAGCTGGTAACTTTAAGGGCAGTGGCTATTGCTACCACCGTATTCACACTAAACAGGAGTAACCGTGTCTGAAGAGACTCTTGCAGCTCAGCACAACGACGATTCCTTCGCCAACGTTTGGCAGGAATTGAAGTGGCGTGGCCTTGTGCACGTCAGCACCGATGAAGAAGCGCTGGAAAAGGCCCTGAGCGAAGAGTCCATCAATTTCTATATCGGCTACGATCCCACTGCTGCCTCCTTGCACCTGGGGCACCTGGTTCAGCTTTTGCTGATGCGTCGCCTGCAACTAGCTGGGCACAACCCCTTCGGTCTCGTCGGCGGTGCCACCGGTCTGATTGGTGACCCCCGTCAGACCTCCGAGCGCGTGCTGAACTCACGCGACGTTGTTGAAGGTTGGGTCGATCGTCTGCGCGGTCAGATTGAACGCTTCCTCTCCTTTGAAGGTGAACACGCAGCTCGCATGGTCAATAACTTGGAATGGACCAGCGAACTGTCAGCTATCGACTTCCTGCGTGAAATCGGTAAGAACTTCCGTGTGGGCACCATGATTAAAAAAGAGATCGTGGCTAAGCGCCTGAACTCAGACGAGGGTATCTCTTACACCGAGTTCTCCTACCAGATTCTTCAGGGCAATGACTTCTTAGAACTTAACCGTCGCTACGATATCTCCCTGCAGTGCGGTGGCTCAGATCAGTGGGGCAACCTAACTTCAGGTACTGAGCTAGTCCGCAAGGTAGAAGGCAAGTCTGTTCACGCTATGGGCACCCCGCTCATCACTAACTCAGATGGCACCAAGTTCGGTAAGTCGGAGGGCAACGCTATTTGGCTAGATCCTGAGATGTGCTCGCCTTACGCTTTCTACCAGTTCTGGCTGAACACAGCTGATGCGGACGTGGCTGACCGCCTTAAGGTCTTTACCTTCAAGACTCGTGAGGAAATTGCCCAGCTGCAGAAGTCAGTAGAAGAAGAACCTTTCAAACGTCTTGCCCAGAAGACCTTGGCCTACGACGTTACCTCATTGGTGCACGGGGTAGATGCTACCGAAAAGGTCATTGCTGCATCCGAAGCACTTTTCGGTAAGGGAGATTTCGCTGCACTTGATGAAGCAACTCTGAAGGCAGCAACCGCTGAGTTGCCTCATGCTGTTTTGAATCGGGATCAGCTGGACATGATTACCGTCTTAACCGAGACGGGGCTGGCAGAGTCTAAGTCTGCAGCTCGCCGAACCCTCAAAGAGGGCGGTGCAGCGATCAACAACGTAAAGGTGCAGGGTGAGGACGCCGCCCTGGCAGAGCCCGATCTGCTCTTAGGTAAGTACGCTGTGGTCCGCCGCGGCAAGAAGAACATGGCAATGGTAGAGGTTGCCTAGTACCTTGAAAAATTCAATAATCTAAATTTCCGTGGGTGGGAGCGAGCTAGAGCTTGCTCCCACCCACACTTTTTAAAAAGGAGTGATCACTGTCAATGAACTGAATCACGAAAAAGGGTGCTTTTAGGTGCTGAAACAGTGGAATAGAAAAAATTCTAAAAATATTTTCAAACGTTTAACCCTGTGTTCACTAGTAAATATATAAATCTGCACTCTCTAAAAGTAGCCTGCATCACCTCAATGGGGTGCAGATCAGGTTGCGCCCCTGTTTGAACCTGCGTAAAGTATTACCAGTCGCCGCGGCACAGGGATAAAAACCTGAAGGCCACGGAAGGACAAAACGCCTAATCACATAGTGTTTCCCACTGCTTGAAGAAGAAGAA
>NZ_BAABKP010000001.1:1409227-1461627 GCF_039543885.1 Rothia endophytica | reverse complement strand
AAAGCCTCAAAGCACCCGGGTCCTTAGTAGTTGACGGGACTCTGATACCCACGTGGAATTGGCGTTCACTTGGTAAAACAAATTTCTCTGGAAAGCACAAACGAGCCGGATTCAACCACCAAGTCATTTGCACCTTGGATGGAAAGTTGCTGGCTATCACAGACCCGGTGCCCGGGGCCAGGCATGATGCTTACGCCTTCAAACATCATGGCTTGGAAAGATATCTTGATGAGAGCACTGTGGCTGATAAGGGCTATATCGGGTTGGGGTTGGCTACCCCGGCCAGGCGCAAGCCGGGTCAGCGGCTGAGCCGGGAGCAGAAGCGGAATAACCGGGTGCTGAATCGGCTACGGTCGGTGGTGGAGCGGGTTATCGCTCACATCAAGACTTGGCGGATTCTTCATACGGGGTTCAGGCGGCCGTTGGGGTTGTATGGGCGGGTGTTTGCGGTGGTGCGGGGGTTGGTGTTTTTGGCTGGGGGTGGGACTTTTGAATAAGCCTCACTATAATTTTTATAAAAATATCAAACTACCTTAAGAAGGTAACTTCTGAAATGGTGATGACAAGGCGTTTCTTTGCATTCTGATAGATTCACGCTGTTCACAGCAATCTGCACAAAACCGAAGTTGAGTTGATGTCCAATAGCCAGTGAGCCGACTGCGCCCGGTAAAGAACATCGGGGTTTCCTTTCAACAGCTTTGTTTCTGTCGCAGTAGAAAGGAAATCCCACACAAGGTAAGGTGGCGGCAGGTCCTAAGACGGGTCGAGAAAGTTACCTGCCGAGGCCTGCGTAGCTCCAGCCGGCGCCCTGCCAGATGCAGGGGTCAAGAGCATTACGCCCGTCAATAATACGAGCGGTGCCCACCAGCTCGGTCGCCTGCACAGGGTCAATGTTGACGAACTCGGCCCATTCCGTCAGTAAAAGCACCAGATCACTGCCCGTCAGTGCGGTCAACACATCTGCCTCGGTGATGAGCTGGGGGTAGCGGGTAGCAACACCCGGTAGTGCCTCGGGGTCGGTAATGGTTACCTGAGCGCCGGCGTCCGCCAAACGCAGCGCCACCTCAAGAGCAGGGGAGTCACGGATGTCGTCGCTGTTGGGCTTGAACGCGGCACCCAGAACCGTAATTTTTGCGTTCTCAATCTTTCTGTCAAAAATCTTGATTGCTTGTGCGACCACGCGGTCGCGACGGCGCTGATTAATAGCGTCCACATCGCGCAGGAAGCTGACCGCGCTTTCAACGCCCAGCTCCTCAGCCCGGGCCTGGAAGGCTCGGATGTCCTTGGGCAGGCAACCTCCACCGAAACCGATACCGGCCTTCAAGAACTTGTTGCCAATACGCTCGTCATAACCGATAGCGGTGGCAAGCTCGGTGACATCCCCACCGGTAGCCTCGCAGAGCTCAGCCATCGCGTTGATAAAACTGATCTTGGTAGCGAGGAAGGAATTAGCGGCGACTTTAACCAGCTCGGCGGTAGGGTAGCTGGTCTTGATGAGGGGGATACCCTCTGCCAGCAGGGGAGCATAGACCCTCTCCAGTGCAGCAGCACCGGTCTTAGCCCGTTCAGCATCCTGGGGTAGACCATAGACCAGTCGGTCCGGGTGCAGAGTGTCTGCAACCGCAAAGCCTTCACGCAGGAACTCGGGGTTCCACAGCAGGGTGGCACCGGCGGCTTCGATGCGAGGGGCTAGGGCAGAGGCAGTGCCCACGGGAACGGTGGACTTACCCACAATGACGGGGCGGCCAGCTTCAGCGGCGGTATCAGAGCTGGGCAGAGCCTTCAGCACCATGTCCACGGCGGAGTTCACGTAGGTGAGATTAGCTGCCTTGCCGTCCTCAGACTGCGGGGTTCCCACAGCGATGAAGTGGACGTCAACATCAGCGAGTTCTTCTGACGCGGGAGCCAGAGCAAAGCGGAGTTTGCCCGAATCTAAGGCGGCGCGCAGAATCTCGGGGAAGCCCGGTTCAAAGAAGGGGGCTTGACCCGCAGCCAGCGCCTCGATGCGGGAGGCATCGACGTCAACACCGATGACCTCGTGACCAAGCTGAGCCATAGCCGCTGCGTGGACGGCACCGAGGTAGCCGCAACCGATGACTGAGATTTTCATGAAATGTTCCTTTGAGATGATGATGTTTAAAAAACTGAGGGGGTGTGGGCTAGTGCCCAATCAAGCCAGGTAGCAAGCCAAGGGGCGGAGCGGGGGCGGAAAGCGTAAACGCAGGTGATCCGAATGCGGGAACCCTGGGTGTAGGCCCTGAGTCTCTGAGGGCTGATTCCGGCCTCTTGGGCGAGATCCCACAAAATCACGGTGATTTCGGCGGCTTTTTCAGCGGTGAGATGCCCCTGGATTCGGCGCAGCTCGATGTGAGCCAGAAGGTTGCCTACATCCAGGGCAGCTTCGCCGATTGCCGCGGTATCAATGTCAAGAATTCCCAGCTGCGAACCGTCCCAGAGCAGCTGCTTATCGTGGAGATCACGGTGAAGCAGGACGAGCTGATCCGGCTTTTCTGCCAGAGCGGTTGCAACGGCTTCTGCTGCCCCCTCGAGGTCGTTGATGCGGTCGAGGGCGGCGTAGTTGCGAGCAGACTCAATCCATTGGGCTAGCACCCTTTTTTCCTCCACTGAGCTGTGGAGTGAGTAGTGAGTCACATCAGCCAGATCTTTCCCCAGGGTCAAAAACCGTTTCCAGGAGTCTGCAAAGACCTCCCATGCCGGCAGGGAGTCATCGCCCAGCTCTAGCAAGGTCTGGCCGGGCAGAAGTGAAAAATCAAGAGATTGCTCGCGCACCGCAAGGACGCTGGCCGAGCTAAAACCTGCCTCTTCAAAAACCTCACCCAAACTGCTGGATAGAGCTGCTACCTTTTCTGCCTTACCGGGGCGCAGGTGCTTAGTAACTGCGTGGTGTTCCCTGGTGACGGCGCGTTTGCTGGCCCGGTGCACCATAAGCTGTGCACCACTGTCCACAGCCGCTTCTAACCAGGGTAGCTTCTTATCAGCCCCATATGTGAGCAGGGAAATATTCCCTTCAGCGGTGACCTTCCCCGCGCGCAGGAGCCCCTGGGCGTCGAATGTTTCAAAAATGAGGGCACCGTCTTTGGTCGGCCACGCTCTGCGCACCGGGTTAGTGCGGTGGTAGCGTCGCAGGGCTTCTAAAGCCGTGGTATTAGCACTCATAGCATCTGCTCAATTCTGCTCAGGCCCGCCTCAACCTCGTCCTTCCAACCGGGTTGAGCACTGCGGAGCGGGTCGGCCAGACGCAGGGCAAGAGCTCCAGCCAAGGCATGTTGAAGATCTAGAACCGGCAGCCCGTGCCCCGCCGTGCTACTGTAGCCCTCGAAGAAGGCGGCACTGACCTCGGTGGGTGAGGTTGCCATAAAAGAACCAATATCAACGGGGGCTGGGCCCAGATAAGCCCGGTCAAAATCAGTAAGCCAGAGCGCCCCGGTGGCCTCATCGGTCAGAACCTGGTCCGGTGAGGCATCCCCGTGCAACAATACCGGCGGTCCTGATAGGGGCTTGAACGCTGCGGCCAGTGCGCGGGTGCGGCCAGCAAGTTCTGGGGCCAACACATCAAAGAGGGAAGCATGCGCTTCTAACTGGACAGCAGGAGAAATATTCTTAGCCGCCAGATGACGATTGAGGTAGTTGGGCAAAGAAGAAAACGAAGCATGCAGATCAGCGAAGAGCGCACCGACGGACGTAGCTTGAGCGGTAGAGATACTTGAGCTGAGATCTCTGGTGCCCACGAAACGCAGCACGTCCATACCGGTGCCGGTATCGGGGTCCAGCACTTCAGGTACAGGCACATGTAAACCCACAAAACGGTAGAGGTCAGTGCTGTGGGGGTCTGCGGAGGTGACGATGCGGGAGACTCGGTAACCGTTGCGGACCACCAGGCGGCGCAAGGGGTTATAGCGCAGAATTTCACCGTCATCCATACCCTCAAAGGAAACGAGATGCATCATTAGCTTAGGGTCGGTTTTAACCCCACCCCACTGGAGAATAAAACCATCGGGCAACTCACTCTGCTGCACGCTTAAGCCCAGCTTGGCTGCTTTGCTTCTATGCTTTTCAGCCTTACCTGCTCCGGCCGGCCACATCAGACGCACCCAGCCTGAGGCGTCCTGACCTTCTGCACCGGCAGGGGTGAAGGAGGCTGTCAGCGAGGTTCCCGGCTTAGCACGAAGTGAAGTCGCTGTTACCTGCGCCCCTAGAGCATCGGAGAGCCAGCTGGCGTCCAGCATCTGCTCGGTATACATCACCGTAGCGTTCATGGTGTATCTCCAATTCGAATGTCATCAAGGTTTTGTTGGCGGGCATTGACCCACTGGCGGAACTCCTTGGAGTTAGCCAGCAGAGCGGTGGGGGAGTCATCGAGCAGAACCCGACCGTCCTGTAACCACACCACGCGGTCAGCTCGTAGAGCGACCTCAGTGTCGTGGGTCACTGCCAGGGTGGTTCGCCCCGCAACGAGCTTCTCGATAGCGTCCATCACCAGTGATGCTGATTCCGGGTCAAGACCGGTTGTTGCCTCATCGAGAATCACAATGGGGGTGTTGCGCAGCAGCGCGCGGGCAATGGCGATTCGCTGACGCTGGCCACCTGAGAGCGTGCCACCGCGTTCACCCACCACCGTGTTATAACCGTCGGGCAGGGTCTCAATGAAAGCGTGGGCATGGGCTGCCCGTGCCGCCTGCTCAACCTCCTCATCCGTGGCATCAAACCTGCCGTAGCGAATGTTCTCTTGAACCGTGCCGGTAAAGAGCACCGCCTCTTGGTGGAGCAGAGAAACGCTGGAACGAAGCTCATCAAGATCGGCGCTAGCCACCGAGACACCATCGATAGTCACGGTGCCCCAGTTGGGGTCCTGAGCTCGCACCAAGAGAGATACCAGCGTAGATTTGCCGGCTCCTGAAGGCCCGATGATCGCTACCAACTCACCGGGGCGAGCTGTGAGACTGAGACCCCGTAAGACCGAGTGCCCCCCATAGTCGGTGTGTACATCGTTGAAGGACACCTCGCCCTTGACGGCACCGAGGTCATCGGGGGTAGCGAGAACCGCCAGTTCACTTTCGACGTCCATGAGATCGGCAACGCGCTCGCCGCTTGCGGTGGCTCGGGCTATACGTCCAGTATATTTTGCCATGTCACGCAGGGGTTTCATGGTGGTTTTCAGGTAGGTGGTGAAGAGCACAAGATCGCCCACCGTCATCGCTCCCTGCAGGACACGCAGAGCGCCGCCCACGAGTACTGCGGCTGTTGCTAGACCCACGATGACGTCGGTCCCGCGTTCCAAACGGGCAGCCAGACGTCTAGCCTGCACGCCGTCCTTGAGCGACTTTTTATTAGCTGAGGTAAAACGGGCGCCAATGTGCTCTTCGAGCCCGTAGGCCTGTACCACCTTGATGGAGGACAGCGATTCTTGAGCTGTATTGGCTAGCTGACCCTCTGCCTTGCGGGTCTTCCGTGAGGCAGTGGTAATTTTCTTGGCTGTGCCGCGCGATAGGAGCGGGAAGGCTACCAGCGCCAGTACCACCACGAGTGAGAGCGCCGGGTCAATAATGAGCATGACCACCAGCATGATGACCAGGGTCAGCATATTAGCCATCAGAGGCAGACCAGCGGTAACGGCTACCTCCTGGAGCTTACCCACGTCGCCCACAATGCGTTGAACGGTATCGGCGCTGCGGTTGCGGGCGTGGAAGCCCAGGTGCAGGCCCTGAACGTGGGAGAAGACGCGGGCGCGTAGCAGAGTGGACGCACGGGACCCAACCAACGCAAAGGCGACGGTTGCCATATAGTTGGAGAGCGCACGCAGGCTCACAATAAGAATCAGGGCAACCCCGCACCAGATGAGCAGGGAGACTGAAGCTGCAGGGCCTGCCTGGTTTGCACCCAGAGAAACCGAAACCGCGTCAATCACGAACTTCATGGGCCAGGGCTCTAGTACGCGGAAGGCCACCTCAAAGAGCAGGGCGACGACGCCACCGGCTGCCAGGGTTCTCTGCGGCTTGATATTTGGGGCAAGGAGCTCCAAGGTGCGCCGCAACGCGCGTTTTTGTATGCGTTTAGACTTAGCCACAGGCAGGCACCTGCGCTAGGTCAAAGATTCGGGCGACGACGCTGCCCCAGCTATGCTTTTGCACGGCTAATGTGCGGGCAGTAGCGCCCAACCGGGCACGGATTGAGGGATCAGCTACCAACCGGTCGATAGCTGCCGCTAGGGCCGCTGGGTCCGAACCTGGCACCAGCAAACCTGCTCCGTCAATGAGCTCGGGAATCTGGCCGATGTCGGTGGCTACCACGGGTAACCCAGCAGCTAGGTACTCGTAGACTTTCAGCGGGGAGAAGTAGTGCTCTGAGCTATTGCTGGCAGCGGGGTAGGGGGCGACGCCCAGAGCGCTGCCGGCAATTTCAGCTGGCATGTTTTCGGGCACGACGGCACCGCGGAAGTCCACCTGTACCCCTAGCTTCGCGGCCTGTGTTTCTAGAGACACGCGTTCTGGGCCATCACCGACGATGCGGAGTAGCCAGTCGTGCTGGGCGCAGGCAGCTGCCTCAATGAGGTCAGATACCCCGTGCCAGGGCTTTAGGGTACCCACGAAGGTGACAACGGGGGTGCCGGTTGCCTCAGGCGAGGGCTGGATACGGTTAATGCTGACGCCGTTGGGCACGGTGTGCGCCTGAGCAGCGGGAACATGAGTCAGTACCCAATCGCGGACCGGGTCAGAGACGCAGACGACGGCACTGGCTGCCTGAGCTTGACGGGTGAGGGCGGTGAAAGCCTGGTCTTCGTTCACTAGAACGCGGTGGGTTTTCTGTTCATCAATCAGAGGGGCGTTGACTTCAAGAATCCCGGGCAGGGTGGTGTCTGCAAGAACCGTGCTGAAGAGGGAGTAGCGCTCATAGACAAAATCCGCACCCCATTCAGCGATGTCGGCGACCATTGCCGCTGTGATCTGCTGCTGGGCAAGTTCGCGCTCGGCGGCGTCCTTAGTGCCGATTTTGTACTCGCGCACCGGCAGATCGGCAAGGTCAGCGGGCACTTCTTTGCCCTTGCGGGTCGTGAAAACGCTGACCTCGTGGCCCAGCGCCAGAAATTCCCGCACCACTTCTTGGACGTGCACGGAGGCACCCTTGCTACCAAAGATGGGGATGCCGGGGTCAAGGCTGAGGTAGGCGATACGCATTAGGGTGCCTCCGTGGTTTCTAGGGTGTTCAGGCGCTGTGCCTGAAAGTTGCTATCGAAGTTCTGTTCAATGAGTTGACGGGCGGCCTCAGCCAGTGCCGGGGTGTCAACATCCCCGTCTGCGATGCTTGCCAGCGCATCAGCAAGAGCCGGCACGTCGCCCGGTTCTAGCAGCAGACCGGTTTCACCGTTTCGGATCACCTCGGGTAGACCGGTAACAGACGTGGTAACTACCGGGGCGCCGCAGGCCATGGCTTCGAGAACAACCGTGGGCAGTCCGTCCATGTTGCCGTCGCCCGCTGGCACGCAGGGGGCTACAAAAACGTCGCTGCTGCGCAGCAGCTGGCGTACTTCTGCTTGGGTGAGGGGCCCGGGCATGGTGACCTGCTGGGTCAGCCCCAACTGTTCAACTTTTTGGCGAAGCTGCTCATCAAGCTCGCCGTCCCCGCCCAGGGTCAGAGAGAAATCTACGCCTCGCTCAGCCAAGATGGCGACAGCGCCCAAGAGTTCGCTAAAACCCTTCTTGGGTACAAAACGGCCCACAGCCGCGATACGCAACGTACCTGTGGGTAGGGAGGGCTTGACGTACTCAAAACGTGAAAGCTCCAGTGCGTTGTAGATCAAGACTAGGTTGGCACCGGTGTCCGTGAGAACCTTCTGCAGATAGCCCTCGTTGAACCTACTGATGGCTAAAACTTGGGCGGCGTCCCCACAAATCCTGCGTAGCCAAATGGGATTAACCGATTCGTGGAAGATATCTTTAGCGTGGGTGGTCACGGTATAGGGAATGCCAGTTAGCTTGGAAGCAACCCAGGCCATGCGCCCGGCCAGCGATGCGAAGTGGGCGTGCAGGTGGGTGATACCGTCAGCTTTGACCCGTTGCGCCAACGCGACACCCTGAGCCACATCGCTGGCCTCTAGCTCGGTGAGCTCAGGGAGGATGGATGCAAAGTTGGCTAGGATTTCTGGGTCCTGGGTAGAGGCGGTGACCTGCTGCCAGAAGCGGTTGGCGTTGGTGGGGCGAGGCACCCAGGTGACCGGCGCTTTGACTCGGGCCAGTTCTGGGTGAAAACGAGCATCGGTGGTGGGGCGCATCGCGTAGATGCGAAGATCTGCTCCGATAGCTTCTCGGGCCAGAATTTCTGTCACCACAAATGTTTCAGAAAAGCGAGGGTAAACCTTAAGAACGTAACCTATGCGGTGCATGCTTCCTCCTGGGGAGAGGGGTATGTAATGGTGAAAGTTTCTGCTGCTAGTTTGGCTGTCTTGGTTAGCCCATTCCGTTTAATTCCTGAGCGATCAACTCTGCTGCCGACCGCCTGTGCCAGCCAGGCACCGGTCAGAGCAGACGTTAGGTTTTCCACCTGGAGCAGATCCACGGCCCCCACTTTCTGCAGGGCACGGGCACGGATGAGCTGTTCGGTGCGCGGTGTTTCCCGAGGGACAATCAGAGCTGGGGTATCGGTGGCAAGAATTTCGTTGACCGAGTTGTAGCCACCCATTGAAATCACAGCGGCAGCTTGTTCCATGAGCCCACTGAGCCCAGGAAGGGAGCCAACCACGCGGGTTCCAGCAACAGCCTTGGCCTGTAGCTTGAGTAGTTTGCGGTTATTCAGTTGTGGCCCGGCAACCACCAGATGCTGGTAGCCATCTGGCACCTCGCTGCGAACCAGCGTCTGCAGTAGCTGGTAGCCGTCAGAACCGCCGCCGGCTGTGCTGAGAATGAAAGGGGTAGCGTGCCCCGGGTCGGTCGGCACTTCGGTCAGCTCCCTGCCCTGTGCAAGGTAGCCGGTAAAACGCACCAGATCAGCCAAACATTCGGGGACTTCGCCAGCTGCTACGGGGTTGTGAACCTTCCGGTCTCCGTAGACCCAAATCGCGTCAATGAGATGACGGAGGTTCTGGGGGTCCCCGTGTTTGAACCATTCGGCATGTGCGACCTCGGGGGCGTCCAGAACTTCACGTAGACCCAGTACCACGCGGACCTCTGGGTTGCGTTGGCGTAGGGTGATGAGTGGGGTCTGGAGTTCTCGCATGACACCAAAAATATGGCGGTCGATGATGACCAAATCAGGGTTGAAGCCTAGCAGGCAGGCGTGCAAGAGCTGGGACCGAAGACCAATCAGGTGCTTGGTGCTGGCATTCAGTGAGCGTGATGCATAAGCCCCCTCTGCCTTGTGGATGCTGGGGATGAAGACCCAGTCAAAGCCTTCGGGCAGTGGGAAGGTGCTTGCATAGGGCAGACCGGAGACGAGTAATCCCGCCACCGGGCGGCCGGTTAACTTGGGGAAGTGGCGGGCTATATGGTGGGCGATGGATAGGTTGCGGCGGACGTGACCCAATCCCTGGGAATCGTGGCTGTAGAGCACCACGCGCACAGGCTGAGCGCTAGCTACTTGTGGGAGCATATGTTGCATGATTCCTCGGTTCACGCCCTAAGGGCTGGGCTGTGGGATGGTACCCACCTTTTGTTTTCCTAAGAAAACTCTATGAGTGCATTATGAAAGGAAAATTAAAGTGGAATGAGATTGTTTTCATGAATGCCTTCAAAGGTGGAGTTGCTGCGGTAAAAAACTAGTCAAAGCGGTTTTTCTTGCTGTTTTGGGGACGGATTCAGCACTTGTAGGGAAACATGAGATTCTGCTCTTGATTCAGGGGCCAACGCAGGTTTTCTCATGGATTCCAGCAACCCGCGTCCCCTTTATGACCTCAAACCAGGAGGTGTTTTTCCCAACCCCATCCCCAATACACGAAGAAACAGGCAGAACAGCCTTAGAATGAACAATCAACACCCACCTACAAAGAAGTAGAACCAATCGTGAACAGCACCCAGAGCAGCCTTACCACCCCCTCGCCCTCCATCACCCTGCGCTTTTTAGCAGCCCCCACCGATGTGCTGACAGCAGGTTCCCAGGGGGTGCACGGCGGCCGCGTACTGGAGTGGATTGATAAGGCGGCCTACGCCTGTGCCGTGGGCTGGTCTGGCACCTACTGCGTCACCGCCTACGTTGGCCATATCCACTTCACCCGCCCCATCCCGTCCGGGCACATGGTGGAGGTGCGCTCGCGCATCGTCTACACCGGCCGGTCCACCATGCACATCGTCAATGAAGTGCTCTCGGCTGACCCTCGTGACGGTCTCTTCACGCGTGCTTGCGATTGTCTGGTGATCTTCGTAGCTATGGACGAGAACCGTAAGTCCCAGCCGGTAACCCCCTATGTGCCGGTCACCGATGAAGAGAAGCGGGTGCAGCAGGCAGCCATTTCGCGCATTGATTTGCGCAACGCTATTGAAGACGAGATGATAGCGCAGACCTATTCTTCAAACTCCACGGCGCCAGAAATTACCCATCGTTTTCTCGCCAAGCCCACCGACATTAACTGGGGCGGCAACGTTCATGGCGGCACCGCCATGGAGTGGATCGACGAGGCAGCCACCAGCGTGACCATGGCATGGAGCGGGGAGCGAACTGTAGCTGTTTATGCCGGCGGGGTGCGCTTCTACCGGCCGGTGCACATTGGGGATCTGGTGGAGGTAACCGCCCGTCTGGTGCGGACAGACGCCCGAACCATGGGCGTCATGGTACACCTGAGAGCCGGTGACCCGCGCGAACGCAACGAGGAACTGCCCCTAGCTATCCACGCCTCCATGACCTACGTTGCGGTAGATTATGACGGCAACGCGCTGCCTGCCCGCCCCTTCACCCCGCAGACCGATGAGGACCGTGCCCTGCGCCAGCACGCCATGCGCCTGCGCGAGCTACGTGCTGAATACGAGCCCATGCCTCTGGTTGCCCCCACCCAGCACAAGGTAAGGTTTACTGACTAACTGACTAGGGGGTGACCGGACCTTGGCGGGAGTGTACGCCTCAATCAAATTTATGGTTGAGGCTGTGCCTGGTGTGGTTGCGATGATTGAATCATTGTAATGGTAACTATTGTTCTTATTACCGCGGTTTTTTATGGTGTAGACCCTGGGTGTGTTCTCGGAGTACCGTGTGGGTCTGTTAAAGAGCTCACACGTTGCTATGCTCCGGGCCGGCTGAGAGAACGGCCTAGAGCGTATCGAGCAACAGAGCCTGGGCAAAGAAGTCTGCCTCCAGCTGGCAAGCTCGCCAGAAAGCCTGCTGCGCCGCCGCCCGCTGATGATCAGAGGCTGCCGCCAGCAATCCCTCGGCAATCTGCACTGCCCGAGCGGTCGATGCCTGGAAGGCCTCATCCCTGTAGGCCTCCACCCAATCCTTATAAGGGTGGTCCTCCGGAATAGCATCAGGCACGAAAGCCGCCAACTGCGCATACAGCCAGAAGCAGGGCAATACCGCGGCGACCGCAACCACGTAGTCGCTTCCAGTCTCAGCCCGCAAAAAGTCTGTATAAGCCAGAGTCGCAGGGGAGGGATGTACCGTTGAGGGGTCCAGATTCCACTGGGCGTGCATTCCCTGTTCAACCGCGATGCAACCGGTCACTGACTCCGCCCAGAAGCTGCGCTCCTCAGCCGACTGAGCAGCAGCAGCAAGACGCGCCAAAACTGCAGCATAGATGTTGAGGTAGTAGTCATCTTGTTCAATGTAGAACGTGAACTGTGACCCGCTCAAAGTACCCTGCATCAGTGCGGAAATAAAGCCGTCTGACCCAAAACGGTCGAGAGATTCGCCAGCATATTCCCAGAGCTCCCGGGTGTGCTCACCGGAGGCCTTCACAACGGGCTGGTGCCGGTTACGTTTGTCAGGAACAGCCGGGTTCTGCAGACCCGATTTAGCTTGTCGGCGCAACCGATGGAAGTGGTCGATGGGTCCGTTACCTGTTCCCACCGCCTGAGCTTCACCATATTGCAGAGCTTCATGCGCCCAGGAGGTCGCCCATTCAAGAGCTACCTGCGGGCTCTCACCCAGACCCAGCCGGGTTGCCAAGGCAGAAGACAGAGAACAACCGGTGCCGTGCGAGGCAGTGGTATCCACAAACCAGGACGCAGCATGGGCAAGTTCGCCGGTGGCGTTCACCAGGGTGTTGCCCCGGTCATCATCTGCCAGGTGCCCGCCCTTGGCAACCACCAGGGCACCGGTCTTTTCTGCCAAAACCTGTGCCTGGGCAATCAGCTCAGCTCGGCTGCTCGCCGCCGGTTTACCCACGAGGGCCGCCAGTTCGTCCACGTTTGGGGTCAGCACGGTGGCGCAGGTGAGCAGGTCAGCGGATACCGAGTCAGCTAGTGCCTGGCCCGAACTTGCCACCATCACAGGGTCAACGACCACAGAGATATTGGAGGGTAGGTTGCGTAGCCAGTTCACCACCACCGCAGCAGAGGCCTGGTCGGCGATCATCCCGACCTTGACCGCATCAATAATTACATCATCACTGACAGCCCGTAGCTGGGCTTCCAAAAAATCCGGGTCAGGGGTATGTACCTGCTGGACTCCACGGGTGTTCTGCACCACCAGAGAGGTTACTACCCCCATCCCGTAGCCACCGGCTGCAGCAATGGACTTCACATCAGCCTGTAAACCTGCGCCCCCCGTGGGATCGGTACCGGCAATAGAAAGGACACGAGCTATCATGCCATCAACTCCTTCAAAGAACGGGCAGCCTCGGCTGGATCAGTAGCCGCCATAATCGCAGATACCACGCAGCAACCTGCAACACCCGTCCTGCTGACCTCAGCGATGTTGCTGGTATTGAGCCCGCCAATGGCGACCGAACAAATACCTGATGCAGCGGCATCGGCCGCTAGCGCCTGCAAAGTATTCACGCCAAGCGCTGCCCCCGCATCCTTCTTGGTGTTGGTAGCGTAGACCGGCCCCATCCCGATAAGGTCGGGGCGAATGCTACCACTCAGTGCTGCCCGGAGCTCGGCGTGGGTTCCCACCGACAGCCCGATTCGGGGCCCAGCACCGAGTAATTCACGGGCGGTCTCCAGGGGCATGTCGCCCTGGCCGATGTGCACATCAAGGCTAAAGCGGGCAGCTACCTCCACCCGATCATTGACGATGAGGGGAACTTTTGCGGGTTCGGTGACGGAAAGAATTGACTCGACGAGGGCAGAGAAGGTTGTATCGTCGAGCTCTTTGTCGCGTACCTGGACGGTATTCACGCCACCGTCAATAGCTTCGGCAACCACTCCGGCTACCTTCTGCCACCCGCCAGCCATGCCAGAATCCGTGACCAGGTATAGGCCGTAGTTACCTTTCATTAGAGCACCTCGGTTTCACAGCTGGCGGTGCACCCTTCAGCAAGGTGAAGCCCATCGAGCCATGCCTCACGAAACGTTCCCGGACCTTTTGCAAGGGGGTGAGCGTATTCGGCAGCCGTAGCGAAGATGGCGTGAGCGGCGGCCGCGGCTTCGTGGGCGTCATCCCAGGCTGCCAAGTACGCAGCGACGACGGCACCCAGGGAGCAGCCTGTGCCGATTACTAAAGGCATGAAGGCACTGCCGCCGCTAACACGGGTGATTCGATGGGTGGAGACAATGATATCGGTGGCCCCTGAGAGGGCAACCACCCGGCCGGTTTCGCGAGCTAGGGCTATCGCCGCATCCAGGGCCGCTTCACCAGAATCGGT
Source organism: Rothia endophytica (assembly GCF_039543885.1). Taxonomy (NCBI): domain Bacteria; kingdom Bacillati; phylum Actinomycetota; class Actinomycetes; order Micrococcales; family Micrococcaceae; genus Rothia; species Rothia endophytica. Next base: position 1,447,883 of record NZ_BAABKP010000001.1, on the reverse strand, counting down.
GGAGTCAACTCCTCGGCCTCCGGAGCGCTCTTGCTGGGTGAAAGCAGCGTGAAGGTTGAGAATTTCTGAGGGGTTGCCGCGAATAACGGTGGGTTTGGAGGTAAGTAACTCGACGGATAGTTCAGTACGAACCGTCAATCCGCCGACAGCTACCGGGTCAAGCACCCAGGGTGTACCGTGTGCAGTCGCTACTTTGACGGCGCTACGCATGGACTCCACATAGTAGGGGTCTGGATTGCCCATGTTAATGAGCAGGGCATCTGCCACTGCTGCGAATTGGCCTGATTCCTCGGGGTGGCTCACCATCGCGGGGGAGGCGCCCACTGCCAGAAGAACATTGGCTGAAATTTCCTGAACTACCGAGTTGGTCAGACAGTGCACCAGAGGGTTGCGAGCCCGGACAGTACGGTTAATGATCTCAATTGGCATGCTGGATGGAGTCATCACACATTCCCTTCGCTAATACTAACTAGAGCAGGTTCAACGGGTTCAATCTCAGCGCCAGAGACGGCGCACCCCGAGTGGTACTCACCATGGTAGCAGGTGAAATGTGCCCGTAGTTACATTGCTAGTTACGTTGCTCAGCGGATTAAAATGTTATTCAACCGAACCCGCTGAGTTATGCCTGTCATGGATGCTGGTATTTGACGCCCCCTATAAAATAGAGGTGTGAGCACTATCGATAGCACCCAGAGCCCGGCAGCCCCAATGCTGCGCACCATCGACCTGCGCGGCACCAGCCATTCCTATAAGGAGTTGCGCCAGATTGTTCCTCGCCAAACCAGTGACTATGTGGGCAACGCTCTCGCCACCGTCGAAGACATCATCGCCAGGGTACGCGCCGACGGCGCCCCCTACCTGCGCGAGCTCTCACAGCGTTTTGACGGCGTAACCCAGGGCGCCTTGCGCGTGCCCCAGTCCTCCATTGACGGTGCGGTTGCCGCCTTAGACCCTGCGGTGCGTGAGGGTCTTGAAATCGCCATCGCCCGCACCCGCGCCTTTGCGGCCGCCCAGCGTCCTGACGATAAAACTATCGAAGTAGCCCCCGGCGCTAAGCTCACCAACCGCTGGACGCCCGTACGCCGTGCTGGCGTCTACGTGCCCGGCGGTCTGGCCGTTTACCCCTCATCCGTCATCATGAACACTGTGCCCGCACAGGCGGCTGATGTTGGCTCCCTGGTGCTGTGCACCCCGCCCCAAAAAGAATTCGGCGGTCTGCCCCACCCCACCATCCTGGCGGCAGCCGGCCTCTTGGGGGTCACCGAGGTCTGGGCTATCGGCGGCGCCCAGGCGCTGGCCGCTATGGCCTACGGTATTGATGACGACGGTGAAACCCTAGAGCCGGTCGACACCATCACCGGCCCCGGTAACATCTTCGTCGCCATGGCAAAACGAGCTCTGCAGGGCGTGGTAGGCGTGGATGGCGAAGCCGGAACCACCGAAATCGCGGTCATTGCGGATGACACCGCCACCCCAGACTACGTAGCGGCTGACCTCATTTCCCAGGCTGAGCATGACCCTAACGCCGGGTCAATTTTGATTACCCACAGCTCGGCTCTAGCTAAGGCAGTCACCGAGGCCATCACCTCTCGCGCGGCTTCCACCAAACACGCCGAGCGTGTCGCCACCGCCCTGTCGGGCCCCCAGTCCGGCATTATTCTCACCAACTCACTGGATCAGTCCATTGCTGTGGCAGACGCCTATGCCGCTGAGCACCTTGAAATTCACACTGAGGACGCCGCGGCCGTCGCTGCCCGCGTCCGTAATGCTGGCGCTATTTTTATCGGCGGTTTTTCGCCTGTGCCTCTGGGGGATTACGCTGCTGGTTCTAACCACGTGCTTCCCACCGGTGGGTCGGCCGCATTTGCCTCAGGTTTGAATACCACCGTCTTCATGAAAGCGGTGCAGCTGATTGAGTACTCTGAAGAAGCTCTAGCAGAAATCGGTGACGCTATTGTCGCTGTCGCTGAAGACGAAGATTTGCCCGCCCATGGTGAGGCCATTACCGCACGCACGAAAGGCAACTAATGTACTGCCCCTTCTGCCGTCACACCGATTCCCGCGTTGTTGACTCCCGTACAACCGATGACGGCGGCGCTATCCGCCGCCGCCGCCAGTGCACCGAGTGCGGTAAACGTTTCACCACCGTAGAAACTACCGCCGTTGCGGTCATCAAGCGATCCGGGGTGACCGAGCCTTTCAACCGAGGAAAAATTATCTCCGGTGTGCGTAAAGCTTGTCAGGGGCGCCCTGTCGGGGAGGACGACCTGGCTAAGCTGGCCCAGGAAGTTGAAGAGTCCATTCGTGCTAAAGGTCTGGCAGAAATTGATGCCCACGAAGTGGGCCTGAGCATCCTGGAGCCGCTTTCACGTCTGGACACCGTAGCCTATCTTCGCTTCGCCAGCGTTTACCAGGCCTTTGAATCCCTGGCTGATTTTGAGCGAGCTATCGCAGACTTGCGTAACAGTGGGGCTGAGGAGGGCGAGCAGCCAACCCTCATCTAAGTCAGTGACAGTCGCACCCGCAGGTGTGGGGTGCTTAGACCCAAAATGATGAGAGGCAGTACCCTGGTGGGCACTGCCTCTTAGCATTTAGCTATACAGCCGTACTGACTGGGGCAGGCCCTCATCGGAAGCAAACTCAAGGTTCCACTGCCTACCTTCGGGGTGCGGGGGTAGCTGAAGATCCACGTCACCACCTGTATTGAAGACTAACAAGAGACCTTCTAGCTGCAGTTGGAAGCACCTGAAGGCAGGGTCATGCCAGTCGTGGTCCTGTGTATGGTGCCCGTCGGCTCGCCACCAGAGCGCTTCATCTCCGTGCAAAAATTCTTGCTGGTGCAGCTGGGGGAAACGGCGGCGCAACGTGATGAGCTCTGCCACGTAAGCCGATAGCTCCTTGTCCGCAGATTCCCAATCAAGCCAGGTGATGTCGTTATCCTGGCAGTAGGCGTTGTTATTGCCCCACTGGGTGTTCCCCAGCTCATCGCCGGCCAGTAGCATGGGCACTCCCTGAGAGAACATTAGAGTTGCCAGCATAGCTTTGATACGACGTTTTCTCACCAGGGTAATGTGGGGATCATCGCTGGGACCTTCGACGCCGCAGTTATCGCTAAAGTTTTCGCCGTGACCGTCCCTATTGTCCTCACCGTTAGCTTCATTGTGCCGCAGGGAGTAGCTCACCACATCATGGAGGGTGAAGCCGTCGTGGGCTGTAATGAAGTTGATGGACGCACTAGCGGGCCTGCTGCTGTGGTCAAAGCGCTCGGCGCTGCCCAGCAGTGCCGAGGCAAGCTTGGCCATACCCTCGGCATCACCTCGCCAAGCCTGGCGCACGCCATCTCTGAAGGTGTCGTTCCATTCGCGCCAGGGGTGCGGGAACTGGCCCAGCTGGTAGCCCCCTCGGCCAATATCCCAGGGCTCAGCGATGATCTTGAGATGTCTGAGAACAGGGTCTTGTGAGATTGCTTGGAAGAAGGCTGAACGATAGTTAAAACCGGTGTGGGAACGCCCCAAAGTGCTGGCTAGGTCGAAGCGGAAACCGTCCACACCGTAGCGCTGGGCAAAATGACGCAAAGAATCGAGCACAAGCCGCAGGACGTGGGGGCTACGGACAGCTAGGGTATTACCGGTGCCGCTGTGATTAGCATAAGACCTATCGGCGTTGCGCATATAGTAGTGGTGGTCGTTGAGGCCGCGCATTGAAAGGGTAGGGCCGCCCTGGTCACCCTCACCGCTGTGATTGAACACCACATCCAAAATGACCTCGATGCCGTTCTCGTGTAGAGCGTGCACAGCCTGCCTGAATTCAATATCGGCGTGCGCCCCGGTTTTATCTCCGGAGGCATAACGGGGTTCTAGTGCTGAAAAACCGATGGGCTGGTAGCCCCAGTAGTTGGTGAGGCCGCGCTCAGTGATGTGCTGGTCATCTAAGAAGGCTTGAACGGGCAGTAGCTCCAACGCATTGACGCCCAGACCTTTGAGATAGTCGAGCACGGCGGGATGGCCCAGAGCTGCGTAGGAGCCTCGAATCTGGTCAGGGATACCTGGGTGCTTTTGTGTCAGGCCTTTAACGTGGGCCTCAAGAATCACCACATCCGCCCAGGAATGATGCGGGCGGTTGCTGGTGGGGTCAAAGGTGGTATCAGGTGCAGCCGGTACCACACACTTCGGTACAACCGGTGCGCTGTCGCCAACAGCGCGCCCCGCCATCATCGGGTCCCAGTATAAAGGGGCTTCAAGTTCCTGTGCCCAGGGATCAATGAGAATTTTTTCAGGGTTGAAGTTTTGGTTATTGCCGGTGGCACGAAGACCGTATCGGTCACCTGCGTGCACACCGGCAATATCGCCGATCCAATATTCGCCGTCACGGCGAGTTAGTTCATGCCGAGTTTCGCAATCGTTTTCATCGAAAAGACAAAACCAAACATTCGTGGCTTCTGGTGCCCAAACCTCTATTTTCATTCAATGAGATTATCAAACATTGCTGCATACTGTGTAGCCGACTGCTCCCAGCCAACAGGTGCGTTCATCGCGGTGTGGCGTAGCTGAGACCACGCCTCGGCATCACCGTAGAGATCTATGGCACGGCCGAGAGCGAAACTGAGCCCTCCGGCATCGATGGTTCCGCCCAGGTAAGCGTCCCCGAAAGTAAAGCCGGTGGCAATGCCTGCAGCCAGATTCTCGGGGGTAGCATCGCAGACGGTATCACGGAGCCCACCGGTGGCGGCGACAACCGGTATAGTACCGTAGCGCATGCCGTAAAGCTGCGTCAGACCGCTAGGCTCGAACCGTGAAGGAACCAGTACGATATCGCCACCGGCGTACAGTCGGTGGCTCAGAGCCTCGTCGTAACCAATGCGCAGGCCTACCTGGCCCGGGTAGCGGGCAGCTAGATCGCCGAGCGCAGCCTCATAATCAGCGTCGCCAGAGCCCAGAATCGCTACAGCTCCACCGCGCTCCAAAAAGCCCGGTAGTGCTTCAACCATCAGATCAATGCCCTTCTGATAAGTCAAGCGGGTCACCACAACGGCGAGAGGGCCAGTGGGTTCAGCCAGACTGAATTCTTGCAGTAGGCGCTGACGGTTTTCAGCTTTTCCAGAAGTATCTAGAGCTGAGTAGGGCACAACCTCGGGGTCGGTTGCCGGGTCCCAGACCGAGACGTCAACACCGTTAATAAAGCCTGCTAGTTCACCGCGGTCCCGGCGAGCCTTGACGACCCCTTCAAGACCAAAACCGAAGTGAGCCTCGGTCAGCTCTTGGGCATAGCTGGGGCTCACCGTGGTAAGACGGGAGGCATGCACCATACCCGCCTTAAGGGTGGATAGCAGCCCGTGGTATTCCAGGGATTCAGGTGTGAAATCCCAGGAGGGCAGACGCAGGTAGTCTAGCTGGTCGGCACCCACGATGCCCTGGAATGCGATGTTGTGCACGGTCATCACGGTCGGTATCTGAGAACCGGCATAGCGCAGGTAAGAAGGAACCAAACCTGCCTGCCAGTCATGGGCATGCACCAGATCGGGCTTCCACTTATCCTTGGTTCCGTGCAGAGCAATCTGGGCGCCCACCCAGCTGAGAGCCGCGAAACGCACGTGGTTATCGTGGAAGTCGTGACCGTGAGCGGAGTAGGGCCCGCCGTCACGGTCAAAGAGGTGCGGGGCATCCAGCAACAGGACGTTAAGCCCATCAATCTTGCCGCGAACCACCGCAGCGGGGCCGCCGAAAAGGTTTTCATCGCCCCACACGCGGGTGCCGCGTCCAATTTTTTGGAGCAGACCGGGGTAAGCGGGGAGCAGTACCTTGGTTTTCCAACCTAGCGGTTCTAACGCGGCAGGCAGAGCGCCCACCACATCTGCCAGACCACCAGTTTTGATGAGAGGTGCACATTCAGATGCTACCGATAGAACGCGTTTTATACGACGAGCCATGAGGAAATTTACCCTTCTTGTGCAGCTGAGCGGCGATCAATCATTTTCTGGGTAATCAGAGTTATCCCGGTGGCGGTCACGCTGAACCACTTAGCGTCCTCTTCTGGATCTTCACCCACTACTAGACCTTCAGGGATGGTTACGTCACTGTCCACCACGCAACGGGTCAGACGCGCTGAACGGCCAATATCAACCTTGGGAAGCACCACGGACTGATCCAGCTGAGCGTACGAGTGCACGCGGGTGCCGGTGTAGAGCAGCGAGTTAGAAACAGTGGCACCTGAAATGATGCAGTCACCGGCGATCAGGGACTGAATGGCCTGACCAACTCGCCCCTCCTGGTTGTGAACAAACTTAGCGGGAGGAGTGAGCTCTGAGTAAGTCCAAATCGGCCATGAACGATCGTAGAAGTCCAGGGGAGGAATCATTGAGGTCAGGTCAAGGTTAGCCTGCCAGAAGGAATCAATGGTACCGACATCTCGCCAGTAGGGCTCGGTTTCCAGACCGCTCATGACGCAAGAATCGCTGAAGCGGTGGGCGTAAGCACCGCCGTCCTTCACAATCAGGGGAATAATATCGTGCCCGAAATCGTGAGAGGACTCGGGGTTCTCGGCATCAGCGATCAGTATTTCCCTCAGGTAGGACCAGTCAAAGACGTAGATGCCCATCGAGACCAGGGACTCATCGGGGTTATCGGGGCTTGCCGGGGGGACATCTGGCTTTTCGAGGAAGTCGACAATCTGGCTGTTCTCATCAACGGCCATAACACCAAAGGCACTTGCCTCATCACGTGCGACGGTCAGGCAGCCGACAGTTACATCAGCGCCCTTCTCCACGTGGTGCTGCAACATGATTTCGTAGTCCATCTTGTAAATGTGATCGCCGGCTAGGACTACAATGTACTCCACCTGGTAGTCATCAACGATGTCAATGTTCTGGTAGATGGCGTCGGCAGTGCCCATGTACCACTGGTGTTCTGACACGCGCTGGCTGGCGGGCAGAATATCGAGGTACTCGTTGCGTTCTGCGCGGAAGAAGCTCCAGCCACGCTGCAGGTGGCGGATGAGAGAGTGTGCCTTGTACTGGGTTGCTACAGCAATCTTACGAATACCTGAGTTGTAGGCATTCGAAAGGGGAAAGTCGATAATTCGGGCCTTGCCACCAAAGTGAACTGCTGGCTTAGCTCTGCGGTCAGTGAGCTCTTCGAGGCGGCTACCACGGCCGCCTGCGAGGACAAAAGCCATAGCTTGATTCGATAGTCGGTGGGTGCTGTCCCTTTGAGTGGTGGTTGAGCTGAGATGAATCATGATTGTTCCTCTACAAAATAGATGACTGACAAGGGTGGAAGTTTGAGGAGGGCTGACTGGGCTTCGTTACCCATAGGCACAGGTTCGGTTTCAATAGCACCACCGTGGCCACGATTTCCGCCGTGGTAGTGGGCAGCATCGGTATTGAGGGCTTCAATCCAGCGACCGGCCAGCGGGAAGGGCACGCGGTAGCCATCGCGTTCAATCGGGTTTAGGTTCATGACTACCACTACGTGCCGGTCACCCGCCCAGCCGCGTCTCAGCCAGGCGTAGACCTGCTCATCGACGGCATCGACCAGTAGCCACTGAAAGCCGTGAGGGTCAGAGTCGCTGCGGTGTAGGGCAGGTTGTTGCCGGTATAGGCTATTGAGGTCTCGTACCAACGACAGGACGCCGGCGTGACCCTTGTCTTCTAGGACGTGCCAGTCAAGTTCGCTTTCGTAGTTCCACTCACTGGGCTGGCCAAATTCTTGCCCCATGAAGAGAAGCTTCTTGCCGGGGTAGGCCCACATGTAGGCCAGGAAGGCTTTGAGATTACCCAGCTTGGCTGCGTGATCCCCGGGCATCCGCCCGTAGAGGGAACCCTTGCCGTGCACAACCTCGTCGTGGCTAATGGGTAGCATGAAACGTTCACTAAAGATGTAAGTGATGCCAAAGGTCAACAAATCAGAGTGATACTTACGGTAAATCGGGTCTAGCCCAAAGTAGCGCAGTGAGTCATTCATCCAGCCAAGGTTCCATTTGAAGTCAAAACCCAGGCCACCGTGCTCGGTTGCGCGGGTGACTCCGGGGAAGGTGGTGGATTCCTCAGCGATCATCATGGCACCTTCAACGGTGCGCTCAATGGCGTCGTTGGTGGTTTTCAAGAATTCGATGGCTTCGTAGTTCTCGGGCCCGCCGTCCTTATTGGGCACCCACTCGCCATCCTTGCGTGAATAGTTGCGGTGAATGATAGAGGCAACGGCGTCGACGCGCAGACCGTCCAAGTGAAATTCCTGCAACCAGTAGAGCGCGTTAGACCGTAGGTGACCGGCCACCTCCGGGCGGCCATAGTTATAGATGAGGGTGTTCCAGTCGGGGTGGAAACCTTCTTGCGGGTTCTGGTGCTCATAGAGTGCGGTCCCGTCAAAGTAGCCTAGCCCGTGGGCGTCGGTAGGGAAGTGCCCCGGCACCCAGTCGGCAATAACCCCGATGCCCTTTTGATGAGCCCGATCAACGAAAGCCTGAAAATCCTCGGGCAGACCGTAGCGAATGGTGGGAGCGTACATGCCGATGGGCTGATAACCCCAGGAACCGTCAAAGGGGTGTTCAGTGATAGGTAAAACCTCGATGTGGGTAAAGCCAAGATCAGCGACGTAGTCGATTAGATCATGCCATCCTTCACGCCGCCACGAGCCGAGGTGAACCTCATAGACGCTTACCGGGGTGGTCAGTGCGTCCACCTCAGCACGTTTTTTCAGCCAAGCGCCATCCTGCCAGGAGTGCTTGCCAAGAGCGCGCACCACCGAGGCGTTCGCAGGAGGCATTTCTGAGCCAAACCCCACCGGGTCAGCTTTGAGAGGCATGAGCTCGCCCTCGGCTGTGAGGATCTCGTACTTGTAGGTTTCCCCCTCGGTGAGACCAGGAATGAAGAGCTCCCAAATACCGCTGGAGCCTCGCAGACGCATGGGATGGGCAATGCCATTCCACACGTTGAAATCGCCCACCACAGAAACGCGGCTAGCATTCGGCGCCCACACGGCGAAATGTACACCCGGTACATTTTCGTGTTGCATGGGGTGGGCACCAAGCACCTGCCAGAGAGACTCATGGCGGCCCTCACTGATGAGATGTTCATCGAGGGAACCTATAACCGGGGTGAACCGATAAGGGTCCTCTTTCTCCTCAACATATCCGCCATTCCATTCAATGCGCAGGCGGTAGTAGGGGAGTGACTCACCCACAAAGACGGGCACATCACCCCAGCGCTGCACCAGTTCTCGCTGGTCCGTTGCGTTGACGGCCCACACTCGATGAGCGCCGGGAAGAAGCGCCACAATTTCGGTGCCATCCTCGCTTGGTCCCAGAACCTTGAACGGGTCCCGGTGTGTTCCTGCAGCGAGGACGCGGGCTTCTTCGTGGGTGATTGCCATGATTATTTCTCCAGTCTCCTTAAGGTCTTAAGGATGCAGCCTAAAGGGCTGATTCAACTCCCCAGACTTCGGTCATGTATTCGCGTACCGACCGGTCCGAACTGAAATACCCCATGCGGGCTATGTTCAGCACGGCCATACGGTTCCAGCGGGCTGTGTCGCGGTAAGCTTCTTCAACCTCTTGCTGAGCGCGGTCATAGTCATCAAAATCTGACGCAACGAGGAACCAGTCGCTGTTCCACATGTTGTCAACAAGCTGACCAAACCTATAGGGCTCATCAGGGCTGAAGGTGCCTTCTGCAACTGCCTGCAGGATGTCTTGAAGAGCCTGGCTCTTCTCAATGGCTGCACGCGAGTGCCCCCGCTGGCTTCGTCGCTGGGCTACTTCTTCGGTAGTGAGACCGAAGAGGAAGAAATTATCTGCACCGACATGCTCACGTATCTCAACGTTAGCGCCGTCGAGTGTACCGATAGTTAATGCACCGTTAAGCGCAAACTTCATGTTGCCGGTACCGGAGGCTTCCATGCCGGCGGTTGAGATTTGCTCGGAGAGATCCGAGGCAGGAATCAACTTCTCAGCCATGGTGACGTTGTAGTTAGGAGGGAAGACAATGCGCAGCAGGTGCTGAGTTTCGGGGTCGTTATTGACAACCTCTGCCACGTCGTTAATCAACTTAATGATGTCTTTGGCGGTGTGGTAGCTGGGCGCTGCCTTGCCTGCAAAGATCTTGACGCGGGGCACCCAGCCTGCGTTGGGATCCCTCTTAATGCGCTGGTAATGAGCGATGGTCCAGAGGATGTTCAGCAGCTGACGCTTGTACTCGTGCATGCGCTTGACCTGTGAATCAACCAGAGCATTGGTGGGTAGATCCAGGTCGTGCTCTTCCTTTAGCCACTGCGAGAAGCGTTCTTTAGCAGCCAGCTTGGTCTGGGCGAAAGCGTTCAGGAAAGCGGGGTCATCGGCATGAGCTTCAAGTTCGCGCAGACGATCAAGGTCGGTTTCCCAGCCTTCACCGATGGTCTTGGTGATGAGGTCAGCAAGTGCGGGGTTAGCCAGTTTGAGCCAGCGGCGGGGAGTGATGCCGTTGGTGATGTTGACGATGCGATCGGGGTGGAGGGCATCGTGAGCCGGGAAGAGCTCGGTCCTCACCAGTTCAGTGTGTAGCGCTGAGACACCATTGACACGGTGGCTGGTGGTGAAGGCAAGATCGCCCATATTCACTTGGTCGCCTGAAATCAGGCGTGCTGGGTGGTGTGAACCTGCCTGCAGCTCAACAAATTTTTGGTCCAGACGCTCGATGATCTGAAGGTGGCGCGGGAGCACATTGCGCATGAGGCCCACCGTCCAGCGTTCTAGCGCCTCAGGCAGCAGGGTGTGGTTGGTGTAGCCCAGCACGAGGGTGGACAGGTCGGTTGCCCGGTCGAAGTCAAAGCCGTGTTCATCAACCAGAATACGAATAAGCTCCGGCCCGGCAATAGCGGGGTGAGTATCGTTCATCTGAATAGCGACGTGGGCATCCAAGTTTTCCAGCGAGTCGTGGTTCACCAGGTGGCGGCGCACGATGTCCTGCACGGATGCTGAGGTAAGGAAGTATTCCTGGGAGAGGCGAAGCTGCTTACCGCCATCGGTGGTGTCATTGGGGTAGAGCACTCGGCTGAGACTACGAGCCAGAGCTTCAGGTTCTGCGGCTGCTGCGAAGTCACCGGAGTTGAACCTGCCCAGGTCAAAGAGGTCAGCATTAGGGGTAGCTGCCCAGAGGCGGAGAGTGTTAGCCCACTTGCCGCCGTAGCCCACCACGGGGCTGTCAAAAGCCTGAGCCTGGACGTGGGTGCCGGGCTGCCAGCGCAGAACACCATTTTCTTCGTAGACATCACCGCCGAAGCCAACACCGTAGACCGTTTCGGGGCGAGCATAGTCCCAGGGGTTGCCGTGGGCAAGCCAGTTTTCGGGGTTTTCCTGCTGGCGACCGTCCTTGAAGCTCTGCTCAAATAGACCGTGTTCGTAGCGCAGACCATAGCCGTAGGCGGGACAGCCCACGGTTGCCATGGACTCAAGGTAACAGGCTGCCAAGCGGCCCAGACCACCATTACCCAGAGCGGCATCCGGCTCTTCGCTGGCAACGGTCTCGAAGTCGACCCCCAAACTCTCGAGGGCCTCAGCGGCAATATCGCGCAGACCCAGGTTAATGGCAAGGTCTTCGGTGAGGCGACCGATGAGGAATTCCATGGAGAGGTAGTAGACGCGCTTGCGGTCTTCGTCCCAGGTGCGTCGAGTTGATGCAAACCAGGGGTCTACCGCATGATCTCGCAGAGTGTGCGAAAGAGCAATTCTCCAGTCGAAAACAGTCGAATGCTTGGGGTCTTTACCTGCAGTGAACTGGAGGTGCTTTAAGAGTGATGAGCGGAAACTAGCTACTGATGTTTCTGGGCTTGTGTGTTCTGTCATACATTTATTCTATTTCTACGAATTTCATATTCACAAGGCATTTCACCGAGACGCGCCATTGTTGCTTTTTTTACTGTGATTGAAGGTGAAAATTGTTGGTTTATGCCATTCATGTGTCGTTCTTGTGACCCGAGTTACTTTTATGGCAACATATGTGGTATAAATCACCCCCGCCATTAACGGGTGAACGGCGGGGGTGGAATTAAGGCGGAACCGGTAGGGTGTGCTCTAGGCTGCGCGGCGTTCTTGCTCGGACGGCATGCCCGCTGCCCACACCGCAGCACCGACGATTCCAGCGTTGTTACGCAACTCGGCCATGACGATAGGCGTGCGAACATCTTCTTCGAAATAGGGCAGAAACTTCTCGGGATTCTTCGAGATACCGCCACCGATGATGAAGAGGTCGGGGGTGAAGAGCATTTCTACGTGGGTGAAGTAGCGGCGCAGACGCTTGCCGTACTTCATCCACGACAGTTCGTGAGTTTCACGAGCGCGGGCGGACGCCTGGGTTTCAGCGTCATGCCCATCGATTTCCAGGTGACCCAGCTCGGTGTTGGGCACCAGCTGGCCATTGATAATGAGCGCTGAGCCAATCCCGGTGCCCAGCGTGATAACAGCAATCAGCCCGGGCTTGTCTCGGCCCTGGCCGTAGATAGCCTCAGCCAGACCAGCGGCGTCCGCATCATTGAGGGCGTACACCTTACGCCCATCCAGCGCGGCGCTCATAATGCCCTCAAGGTCAGCACCGATCCAGGTCTCATCAACGTTGGCCGCTGAGAGGGTTACGCCGTTCTTCACCACGGCTGGGAAATCAATGCCGATTGCTGAATCGGGTGCAGGAGCTAGCTCCCTGCCCTGCAACTCGTCCACGATTTCGCGTACCACAGTCGCACAAGCCTCAGGGGTGGCGGGTTGCGGGGTGGGAATGCGGAAGCGTTCGCCCACCAGGTTGCCGGTACGGGTGTCTACCACACCGCCCTTCATGCCGGTGCCACCAATATCGATGCCGATGGCCAGGTCGTTGGGTTTTGGTGCAGGGATTTCAGCGGTGATTGTCTCGCTCATGAGCGCTCCTTGGGGCGGGTTTTTTGATAAAGGTCTAGCTATTAGGGGAGGGTGAGGATGTCTACGCCATCTGAGGTGACGACCATGGTGTGCTCGAACTGAGCTGAACGCTTACGGTCACGGGTCACCACGGTCCAGTCGTCCTCCCACATGTCCCATTCGATGGTGCCGAGGGTAAGCATGGGTTCGATGGTGAAGATCATACCCTCTTCAATGACGGTGTTGTAGGCGGGGGCGGCGTCGTAGTGGGGGATGATGAGCCCGGAATGGAACTCGCGGCCCACCCCGTGGCCGGTGAAGTCTCGCACTACACCGTAACCGAAACGGGCGGCGTACTTCTCAATGACGCGGCCAATAATGTTGATTTCGCGGCCAGGCTTAACCGCCTTCATAGCGCGGTTCAAAGCCTCTTCGGTGCGTTCCACCAGTAGGCGGGATTCCTCGTCAACGGTGCCCACCAACAGGGTGCGGTTGGTGTCGCCGTGCATATCGTTCAGGTAGGCGGTGACGTCCAGGTTGAGGATATCCCCGTCCTCTAGCACGGTGGAGTCAGGAATACCGTGGCAGATGACCTCATTGAGAGAGGTGCAGACGCTTTTGGTGAAACCGCGGTAATCCACAGTAGAGGGGTAGGCGCCGTGATCGCAGATGTATTCGTGCACCAGTACGTCAATCTCGTTGGTGGTGGTGCCGGGGACGGCAATTTTTTTAGCCTCCACGATAGCACCGGCAGCAATTTTGCCAGCTGCACGTACCAGCTCAACCTCTTCGGGGGTGTAGAAGTTAGAGCCTTGACCCTCGTTGGCTTCAGCCTTACCCACGTATTCGGGGCGGATGATATGTGCTGGCACCGGGCGCTGGGGGGCAACAACACCTGGGGTGAGTGCGCCGACCGGAGCTTTACCGGGCTCAGCAGGTAGATTGTGGGAGGAAGTGATAGTCGACATGGTTTCTATGGTAGTCGCCAGCCGCACCACCTGCCCATCAGCGTCCGCCCGACGCGTGTGCAGAAACTGTATTTTTTGCCATCTTGACCCAGCGATACCGGTCTGGACAGTGGTTCGCCCCTGGCTGGTTGACTTACCGGGGGAGTAGACTGCTAGGGTAAGCTCGCTCACGCAAGCACCGATTACTTTTAGGAGGAGCAATGCCGCTCGACGGTCTCACCCCCGGTCCCCACGCCACAGAGTTCTACTACAACCTCAAAACTGGGCAGGTAGAAGAAGGCCAGCAATCCCCGGTTAAAGATCTATGGGGCCCTTTCAACACTCGCGAAGAAGCTGCTAACGCTATGGAGTCCGCTCGTAAGCGCAACGAAGAACTGGATGCCGAAAAGGATGGCTGGTTCTAACCTGGGGTCACGCGGCGCTTTGACGCTGCTGGACGTGCCCTGCTATTTAGCTGTCGAAGCGATGTTCTGGGGCGGGGTAGGCCCCTGAGCGCACGTCCGTTCGGTAAGCTTTAGCCCCGTCGGTGAGGGTTTCAAAGAGATTGGCGTACTGTTTGACGAAGCGTGCCATTTTGCCGTCCCGCAGACCGAAGGCGTCCTGCCAGACCAGTACCTGCCCGGATGTCTCCGCACCGGCGCCGATGCCGATGATGGGGACGCGAACCGCCCGGTTGATGGAGGCTGTAACATCGCTGCGAGTCATTTCCATCAGCAGACAAAAAGCGCCCGCTTCTTCGAGAGCCAGCGCGGTTTCCTGCAGGATATCCCCACCGGTGCGCCCCTGCACGCGGAAGCCGCCCAGGGCATGTTCAGACTGGGGGGTGAAACCAATATGAGCCATCACGGGGACGCCGGCGGCTACTAGGGTTCGCACATGATCCACGTGGTGGGCGGTCGCTTCCATCTTGATGGCGTGCGCCCCACCCTCTTTCATAAAGCGAACCGCGGTGGCGACCGCCTGAGCCGGGCTTTGCTCGTAGGAGCCAAAGGGAAGATCCGCTACCACCATAGCGCGCTGAGCGGCGGTGGAGACCGCCTTGACCAGCGGAATCATTTCATCAACGGTGATGGTGAGGGTCGATTCATGCCCCAGCACGTTATTGCCCGCTGAGTCACCGATCAGCAGAATATCGATGCCAGCCCCGTCAAAAATAGTGGCGGTTAGAGCATCATAGCTGGTGAGCATAGCAAACTTTTCGCCGACGTCCTTGGCCTGTTGCAGGTGCACAGTGCGCACTTTTTTAACGGCTAGCACGCTGCTCTCTTCGGTTGCTGTAGTGGCGGCAGCTACCGGAGCCCCGGCGCTGTAAGGGGCGGTTTCTTCGTTAGACATACTCTCTACTGTATCGACCCCTGCGCCGGGTGCAAGCCTAACCCTCGGGCATTATCTCGAACGGTGAAAGTTTTGTTTAAAGCAGGTTACGGCACCCTGGTCCTTGCCGCTGTTGCCTATGCCCTGGCGTACAGTTAAGGGCAGGATGTATCTTCCGTATCACGGTGGCTAGGTGCTGCCGTCCGCGAGAAAAAGGACAGTGTATGGATCGTCAGCAAGAGTTTGTTTTGCGCACCATTGAAGAACGCAACGTTAGGTTCGTTCGGCTGTGGTTTACGGATGTCGTGGGGCAGCTCAAATCGGTTGCTATCGCCCCTGCTGAGGTCGAGAGTGCCTTTGATGAGGGCATTGGCTTTGATGGTTCTTCTATTGAGGGCCTGTCCCGTATCTACGAGTCCGACATGCTTCTGCAACCTGACCCCTCTACCTTCCAGGTCTTGCCCTGGCGCGGCGATCATGAGCCCACCAGCCGCATGTTCTGCGACATTCTCACACCGGATGGCGAACCTAGCGCTTCAGATACTCGCGGTGTGCTGAAGAATGTGCTGTCTAAAGCTGCTGGCATGGGCTTCACTTGCTACACCTCCCCTGAAATTGAGTTCTACCTGCTCAAATCTAAGGACCTGGGTGCCAGTGGTTTCCCGGAACCCGTTGACTCCGAAAGCTACTTCGACCACACCCCGGGCGGTGTGGTGCAGGACTTTCGCCGTAAGGCAGTAACCACCCTAGAAGAAATCGGTATCTCGGTGGAGTTCTCCCACCACGAAACCGGGCCTGGGCAAAACGAAATTGACCTGCGCCATGCCGATGCTTTGCAAACCGCCGATAACATCATGAGCTTCCGCACCGTCATCAAAGAAGTAGCGCTGTCCCAGAGAATTTACGCCACTTTCATGCCCAAGCCCTTCACCGAACACGCAGGCTCGGGTATGCACACCCACTTCTCCCTCTTTGAGGGCGACACCAACGCTTTCTTTGAGGCAGGGGCCGAATTCCAGCTCTCCCGCACCGCCAAGCACTTCATCGCCGGCGTCCTCAAGCACGCCCCTGAGTTCACCTCGGTCACCAACCAGTTTGTGAACTCCTACAAGCGTCTCTGGGGTGGCGGCGAAGCTCCTTCCTACGTCTCCTGGGGTCACAATAACCGCTCGGCCCTGGTGCGTGTGCCCCTCTACAAGCCCAACAAGATGCAGTCAGCGCGTATGGAGTACCGCGGTATCGATTCTGCCGCTAACCCCTACCTCGCCTACGCCGTCATTCTTTCCGCAGGTTTGAGGGGTATCGAGAACGAATACGAGCTAGGCGGTGCAGTGACCGAGGACATCGCCGCAATGACAAGCGCTGAGCGCCGTGCCATGGGCTACCACGCCTTACCCACCTCCCTACACGATGCCATCCTGCACACCGAAGAATCTGAGTTCATGGCCGAAACCCTCGGTGAGCGGGTCTTCGAACAGTTCTTGCGCAACAAACGACAGGACTGGAACGCCTTCCGCGCTGAAGTCACCCCCTACGAACTCAAAAACAACCTGGGGATTCTCTAACCCCGCCCGGCGCAGCCCTGCCCGGGCTGCACCTCCCCTTTAACCTCAGCAGCCCGGCCCCAAGGAGTCCAGTACCGGTGACCACCCCGAAGATGCCAGAAGCAGCAGAAACACCTGAAGAAGCAGCCCGCCGGGCTGACCAAGAACGCAAGGCGCACCTACGCCTCTTGCGTGAAATGACCTCAGTAGGTTTCTACGATGCTGGGAAGAGTGAACGCTGGCTCAGGTGCCGGGAACTAGAAACAGTGAACCAACAAAAACTCTTTGAGGGGCTGCGCCTTTCTCCCTCACCCGATATCGCTCTCCCCGCCTTGGTACGACTCATCGAGCGCGCCCCAGAGGTAGTTTCTCTGGCTAATCAGGGAGCTGAGGCCGCTCCGCTGTACCGGTTACTGGGAGGATCAGAGGCACTGGGTGAATTTCTGGTCCGCCGCCCAGAGCACACAGACCTCCTGCTGTCATCATCCGAGATTCTTGAGACTGTAGGCTTTGAAGCGGCTGAAGTGCCGCCATCCCTGCTACCTGAAACTGACGGTGAGTTCCTGACCCCCATCGCACCCCTGAATACGGTTCATAGAAATCGCCTGTTACAGGCTGTTGGCGCTGACCCCGAGGCAGCAACCCCGGTCGCCCAGCTAACCGGCAAGGACGCCTACATCGCCCTCAGGTCCGCTTATAGACGCCATCTGACCGCCCTCGCCATTGCTGACCTGACCGCCTACGCACCAGAACAGCTCATGCCCACCGTGGGCAGAAACCTGGCAGATTTGGCCGCAGCTGCCCTCGAAGCAGCACTGGCGATTGCTCGAGCTGAAGTTGCTGAAAGTCGCGGGCCCCAAACCGTTGCCGCCGTTGAGCTAGCAATTATTGGTATGGGTAAATGCGGGGCTAGGGAACTCAACTACATTTCAGATGTTGATGTGGTCTACACCGTGGCTCATGCGCCGCTGAGCGACCTGCCAGAGAATTTCAAGCCCCTGACCGAAAATGAGATGACCACCATCGGCTCGGAACTGGTCCAGGCGCTGACCAAAGCCATTATGGCACCGGCCCCAGAACCCGCGCTTTGGGAGGTAGACGCCAACTTACGCCCTGAAGGTAAGGACGGCGCGCTGGTACGCACCGTGGAGTCGTACGTGAGCTACTACAAGAGATGGGCAGAAAACTGGGAGTTCCAGGCGCTGCTCAAGGCCCGTCCCATCGCTGGCACCCCCGAGCTAGGCGTTCGTTGGGCTCGCGCGATGCGCCCTTTTGTCTGGGAATCTGCCGGAAGAGAATCCTTTGTGCAATCGGTGCAGAGCATGCGCGGGAGAGTCACCGATAACATTCCCGCAGCTGAAGTTGACCGGCAAATCAAACTAGGACCCGGTGGATTACGTGACGTCGAATTCACCGTGCAGTTGCTGCAACTGGTGCACGGGCGGACCGATGAAACCGTTCGCACCCAAACCACCACAGACTCCATCGCGGCACTGGCACGTGCCAGCTACATCAGCCGCACAGACGGCCACGACTTCGCAGAAACCTACGCCGCCCTGCGCGTTATGGAGCATCGCATCCAGTTGCTTTACATGCGACGCACCCACCTCATGCCCGCTAAGGAGAGCGACCGGCGAGTGCTGGCGCGTAGCCTCAGCTCACCGGTAGCCGTGGGCAACCTGACTGAAGAGAAGATGCTCAAAAACTGGCAGAGCATCAAGCGCACCGTCAAGGGTCTGCACGAACGTCTCTTCTTCCGTCCCCTGTTGGCAGCCGTTGCCAACCTGTCGACGGACGAGGTCGCCCTCAGCCCCCAGGCAGCTGCCGACCGCCTGGCCGCACTGGGCTACAAGGACCCCAAGCGGGCTATGACCCATATTGAGGCACTGACCAAGGGACTACGTCGTTCAGCCGAAATTCAGCGCACCCTCATGCCGGTGTTGCTGGGCTGGTTTGCTGCTGGGGTAGACCCGGACGCCGGGCTTTTGGGGTTCCGTCGAGTCAGCGAATCTCTGGGCGGCACCCCCTGGTACCTGCGTATGCTCCGTGACTCACCGGCCGCAGCTGAACGGCTCTGCGCCCTGCTGTCCAGCTCCCGGTTCATTACCGACCTGCTAGAAGACACTCCAGAGCCCATCGCCTGGTTGGACAAAAAGGATGACCTCAAGCCCAGATCAGCAGAGGCCATCAGCGGTGAAATGACCTCACAGCTCACTCGCCACACCCAGGTCAGCGAAGCCATTCGTGCGGTTCGTATGGCGCGCCGCCGCGAAATACTGCGCATAGCTATGGGTGAAGCGCTGGGGCTCAACGATATTCATCAGGTGGCCCGTGGGCTAGCCGACATTGACCGTGCCGCTATTCAAGCAGCCCTGACCCTGGCAGAGCGGGAACTGGTCAACGCAGGAACCGAACAGCTGACCGATGTGGCTGTCATCGCGATGGGTCGGCAGGGTGGCGCCGAAATCGGCTACGGTTCAGATGCTGACCTGATGTATGTGCACCAGCCCCGGCAGGGCATTGACGAGAGGAAGGCACAAACCCAGGCAGTTGAACTGGTGACCCGAATGGTGGCCCTTCTCAAACAACCCTGCACCCCAGCGATACGTGCTGAGAAGGTCCTGGAAATTGATGCTGACCTCCGCCCCGAGGGCAAACAGGGAGCCATGGCGCGCTCGCTGGAGTCCTACCGCGAATACTACGAGCGTTGGGCTGATACCTGGGAGTTCCAGGCACTCTTGCGGGCACGGCCTATCGCCGGCAGCGAGCGCGTGGGGCAGGCCTTCGTCCAGCTCATCGCGCCCTACCGCTACCCTGCGTCCTTTGATGCAGCCAAAGTAACGGAGATTCGCCGCATGAAAGCCCGCGTTGAAACCGAGCGTATGCCGCGTGGGGCTGATAAGAACCGCCACCTTAAGCTGGGCCGCGGTGGTCTGACGGACGTTGAGTGGCTGGTGCAGCTTTTGCAACTTCAGCACGCTCACTGCCACCCCGAACTGCAAACCACCGGCACTATCACTGCTTTGATGGCGATGGTGGAGGCTGGTTTGGTGTCGGCTGAAGACGCTGAGGTGTTGCGCACTGCCTGGGAGCTGGCGACCAAGATTCGCGGTCTCAATGTGTTGCGCACCGGCCGAGCAACGGACACCCTCACCACGGTGCGTTCAGACCTTGAAGCGATTGCCCGCTGGTGCGGCTACCCGCCGCATAGTGCCCGTGATTTAGAGGAAGATTATCTACGGACCACCCGCCAGGCTCGGGCGGTTTACGAGAGGCTGTTTTATCCCGCCACGCCTTAGCGGTGTGATGGTGATAGGGCTTTAATCTCTGCGGTCATCAGTGCTTCCTTTGTAACAAGCTTTCGCTGACGTGGTTTTTGTGCGGGGCATTCTTTGCTATGCGTGTTTTTCAGCCTTAGAGATCTGCTCGGCAAGGTCTTCGGGTGAAAGATCAGCTGCTGAGAACTCTGCAGTCAGTGGCAGGTGCAGGCTTAGATCGGTGCCGATACAGATTTCAACGTAGGCGTTATCCAGTTTGAAGTCGATGACGTGCCCGCCGCGCTCATGGTCGTCATCAATAAAATGGGCGTGGCAGCCGGGCACCCCGATTCCTTGCTCATAGATGGGCGTACGGAAGCCAACAATGGTTCCTCGTACCCGGTCAAATTGCACGATGTCATCATTCTCGGTGGCGTCTACCATCTTGGGGTAGGGCTTTTCCTGCTTCTGCACGGTGCGTGTGCGGACCCATTCGAAGTCGCCCACAATTTTAATGGCGTACATGTAATTCTTTGAGACCGTGAAGTCGTCAAGAACCTGAGAAGCCGATGTACGAATGATGTTGTTAGGCAAGCCTCTGCGGATGGTGGGTACAAAATTCATCACTACGGCAAAGGGTGTCTTCTGATCCAGACTAGCTGGTTCTACGCTACCGTCGTGGCGCATCTGGTAGCAGTTACCGTCTAGCACCACCATCTCGCCGTCCAGCCCGTTGAAGGTGCCCACACCAAAGTTACCGTGGCCCAGGAGTTCACCGATGGTCATTTCGCCATCGTAGATCCCGTCAAGCAGCTGGGACATCAGCCCGGTCTGGAAGACCTCATTGCGGTAAACGGTTTCGCCGTTGAGCTGGGTGGGGGAGTAAGCCACGGTATTCTCTTCTTTCGGTGGGAGTGGTAACTACGTTTTCTACGGTACCGTCTACCCCGCCTGAGAGGGTTGAAAACACGCCCCGCACCGTATTCATTAGCGGTGCGGGGCGTGGTCATTCAAGAGGAAACTAGGCGGTTTTAGACGCCGTAGTACATCTTGTATTCCAGGGGGTGGGGGACCAGCAGCAGGGGAGCAAGCTCATTGGTGCGCTTGTAGTCAATCCAAGCCTGGATGAGATCCTGGGTGAAGACGTCGCCGGCCAGCAGGAAGTCGTGGTCGGCTTCCAGGGCTACGAGAGCTTCTTCAAGGTTGGCCGGTGCCTTCTTGATGTCTGCTGCTTCTTCAGCAGGCAGCTCGTAGAGGTCCTTGTCGATGGGTGCGGGGGGTTCAATGCGGTTACGGATACCGTCCAAGCCTGCCATCAGCTGAGCAGCAAAGGCCAGGTAGGGGTTGGATGAGGGGTCCGGCGCACGGAATTCAAGACGCTTAGCCTTGGGGTTGGTACCGGTAATGGGGATGCGGATACCAGCGGAGCGGTTACCCTGCGAGTAGACCATGTTGATGGGTGCTTCGTAACCGGGAACCAGACGCTTGTAGGAGTTCACGGTGGGGTTAGTGAAAGCTAGAACCGATGAGGAGTGCTCAATCAGGCCGCCAATGTACCAGCGGGCGATATCTGACAGACCTGCATAGCCGCGCTCATCGTAGAAGAGGGGCTCGCCGTCCTGCCACAGGGACTGATGGCAGTGCATGCCGGAACCGTTATCACCGAAGACAGGCTTAGGCATGAAGGTGACAGACTTGCCCCACTGGTCAGCGGTGTTTTTGACGACGTACTTGAATTTGAGCAGGTCATCGGCTGCCTGGGTAAGGGTTGAGAACTTGTAGTTGATCTCAGCCTGACCAGCAGCACCTACCTCGTGGTGGGAACGCTCGACTTCGAGACCTACCTCATCCAGACCAACGCACATAGCATCGCGCAGGTCAGCCTGCTTGTCCACGGGGGAAACGGGGAAGTAGCCCCCCTTAGTGAGGGTCTTGTTGCCCAAGTTGCCGCCCTCTTCCTTGCGGCCTGAGTTCCACGGAGCTTCATCAGAGTCAATCTTGAAGAAGGTGGACTGAGGAGTGACCTCGTAGCGGACGTCCTCAAAGACAAAGAATTCAGCTTCTGAGGCGAAGAAAGCGGTGTCAGCGATACCGGTTGACTTCAGGTATTCTTCAGCGCGCTCAGCGACGCCGCGGGGGTCGCGGTGGTATGACTCACCGGTACGGGGGTTCACAATTGAACCGGTAATAATCAGGGTCTTTTCAAGGCGGTAGGGGTCAACATAAGCACTCTTAGGATCAGGGATCAACTGCATGTCCGATTCAGCAATGCCCTGGAAGCCGCGGATTGATGAGCCGTCAAACATCTGACCGGTAATGAAGAAGTCCTCATCTATCGCCTTAGCAGGCAGGTTGAAGTGCTGCTGAACGCCGGGCATATCGCAGAAACGGATATCCACGAAACGGATTTCTTCATTTTTGATGAAGTCTAAGACTTCCTGAGCAGTAGTGAACATAGTCGGTTGTTCTCCTTGACGTGTGTCGACCGCTAAATGGTGCGCTGGTGCAGCGCCCTATATTGGTACCAGCCTAGGCTGGCTCTTTTGCCCGCGAGTATCGGCTTTGTTTCACTCATGTAACAGGATGAACCCTGTGTGAGCGTGAGGTAAACATAGGCCGGTGAGCGCTAACTCTTCTATTTTAGATAAAATCTCGGGTTAGCGTGGGATACAAACCACATACTGGGTCGCCTATTCGAAGGTAGGCAGGTGCGAAAGGTATTCTGGAACAGTGGTTAGTAGAAAATATATGGGCTCCTGGATTGATGGAGCGCCGACTGAACAGCTGTACCCGGGCCAGGATATGGGGCGCCCACAGCGGGGTCCCGGTGCCCTCGCCCGCCCCATGCGCCGTCTTATTGCCTTCTGCCTTGATTGGTTCCTAATAGAAGGTGTTTTTTTGGCCCTTTCCCAAGGCCCCCTTTCGGGCGTCGATACGGCCCTGGTTGATAGCGCTCAGCTAGTTATTTTTTGGCTCTATCTTGTATCTGCTGTTGGCTTTATGGGGCACACAGTGGGGCACTTTGCCTTGGGAATGCAGGTTCAGCGGCTGGACGGGCAACCCGCTGGTTGGCTTACTGCCTTGATCCGACAAAGCATGGTAATGCTGATCCTTCCCGTGGTGATTATGGACGCTGACCATCGAGGCCTGCACGACCGCGCACGTCATACCGTGCTCACCATGATTCGCTAAGGGAGCTGACATGACACCAGAGAAGACCTCCGAGCCCGATGATTACTCAGGCACCGCCCAGACCCGCTCGCCCTCAGCACCAATCGGCCCGGCTACCAGTAATCCAGCCCTACCCAGCTTTCTCACTCACCCGAGAACGGTAGACCGCTGGCTACTGACAGCGCTGGGCCTGATCACGGTCTATTCGTTGGCGCTGATCCCACTTCGAGCCTATCTGCTGATTAACTACACCTTTCTCTACACGCTATTGACCGGATCTAGTCTTTCGGTCCTCAGCCTTGCAGCCCGCACCCCCAGTCAGCCCCTGCTCTGGGCCGGGCTCGTAACCGTTGCTGCTCTCAGTGCAGTGAAATTCCTGGTGGTTTACTTCTTCATGGGGAAACACTGGGGGCAGGCTTTCCTCGACTGGATCTTCGCTAGCCACACACCGCTCTGGTATCGCAAACTTGAAGGTTTCGTGCAGAGACACATCTATTTCTGCCTCTTCCTCGCCTTTCTGCCCTTTTCGCCGATACCTGCTACCATTCTGGTGGCCATAGCAGGGATCCGCAGGTTCAAGGGCTGGGCTATTGCAGGCTACGTTTTTCTATTGGCGCTTTTACTCAAGTGCTTCTATCTTTACCTGGGAGTTACTTTCGGTGAAGAGATTAAGCCGGTGCTGATGACGATTGACCGCTACATGATGCAAGCAACTCTGGCCCTGATGGCCTACATGTTCATCGTGGTTTGGTATAAGAACCGCAAAAAATCTTAGGGTAAGAGCAATATGCAAAAAGCCCCCTCTTGCTTCTTGACTGTCAGACAATCTCTAGCAGGAGGGGGCTTTATTTCAAACTGTTTAGCGCATGCCCTTGCGGTCTGGGCGCATACGCATGGGGTCAATGCCCTTGGGTAGTGCGCTCATGATGTTGTTGTGCTTACCCAAAGAATCGATGCGGTTAGCTACCTGGTGCATTTCCTGCTGAGTGAGCTGCTTGGGGAGCTTGTTGAGGGTCTTAGTTAGCTTCTTGAGCTCAACCTGGCCCTCATCGTTACCTGAGTTAACCACGTGAATGGGAACGGTGGGCACAATCTTCTTGTACTTCAGCTTTTCCTTCTGAACCAGGGGGTTAACACGGCTGGTGGGGCCTTCGGTAACAAGGACGATGCCGGGGCGACCGATGGCGCGGAAGATAACATCCTGGGACTTGTTGGCGGCAACGGGCTGCTGCTCAAAGATCCAGCCGCGACGCAGGGTAGAGAGAGCGGCGCCGGAACGGCCAGGCTGGCCATCAAGCTGGGCGAACGCTGCTTTTTCTGCGCGGCGTGAAAGTACCATCACTGCAAAGAGGATGCCCAAAGGGATACCGATGAGCAGGAAGGTAATCCAGTTGTTGAGGAGCAGACCGATGAGGAGGAAGACCAGTACCGTTCCGAAGAAGATGAGAGCGAGGGTCCAGGGGATGTTGGGGTCCTGCTCGCGGGTCATTTTATAGACCTGCTTCATCTGAGCGAACATGCCGGGGCCACGCTTAGCGCGGCGCTCGGCGCGAGCCTGCTTCTTTTCTTCACGAGTCTGTGCGCGGGTGCTACCACGAGATTCAGCCACTGGGTAATCCTTCGTGTGTCGATTTTGGGCGCTCCGCTAGATGAGGGGCAACGCCGTAACTTTCCTATTCTATACGGGCAGTGCCCACCGGGAAAACCGGCGGGCACTTATACCTAAGATTGGGATGATTATGGAACTTCAGGGGCTGAGGAGTGACCGCTCTCGCCCACAAACTAACTAGCTGGCAGAGAGTAGGAGGGTATCTGCAGGTGCCGTCATCCAGCTAGGATATCGGCGGACCTGCTGAGAGCAGCTGACCCTCTCAGCTTAGCGGCCGGCTGCTACCAGTGAGCTTGCTTCCTGCGCAGCGAACCCTTCATCAGAGATATGCGCTAGGTGCTCGGGGATTTCACGGCCGTTCTTTTTCATGGCACGTGCCCAGAGGCGTCCGGCGCGGTAGGAGGAACGAACCATGGGGCCGGCCATGACGCCGGCGAAACCGATTTCTTCTGCCATAGCTGAGAGTTCTACGAATTCTTGGGGTTTGACCCAGCGTTCGATGGGGTGGAAGAGGGGGCCGGGGCGCAGGTACTGGGTGAGGGTGATGAGGTCGGTGCCGGCATCGTGTAGATCGCAGAGTGCTTCGTAGACTTCTTCGTTGGTTTCACCCATGCCCAGGATGAGGTTGGATTTGGTGATCATGCCGGCCTCTTTACCCTGGGTGATGACGTCTAGTGAACGTTCGTAACGGAAGGCGGGGCGGATCTGCTTGAAGATACGGGGCACAGTTTCGAGGTTGTGGGCAAAGACTTCGGGCTTGGCATCGATGACCTGCTGTACGTCTTCTTCTTTGCCCTTGAAGTCGGGGATAAGAATTTCGACACCGGTGTTGGGAGAGACACGGTGAATTTGGCGGATGGTTTCGGCGTAGAGCCAGGCGCCGCCGTCCTCTAGGTCATCTCGGGCGACGCCGGTAACGGTGGCGTAACGCAAGCCCATTTTCTTGACATTAAGGGCTACCTTGATGGGTTCGGTGCGGTCGATGGCAACGGGCTTGCCGGTATCAATCATGCAGAAGTCGCAGCGGCGAGTGCATTCTGAACCGCCGATGAGGTAGGTTGCTTCGCGGTCTTCCCAGCATTCGAAGATATTGGGGCAGCCTGCTTCTTCGCAGACGGTGTGCAGGCCTGAGCCGCGGGCAAGGTCAATCATTTCCTTGTACTCGGGGCCAACTTTGGCGGTGGTTTTGATCCAGGAGGGTTTTTTCTCGATGGGTACTTCGGCGTTGCGTGCTTCAACGCGCAGTAGCTTGCGGCCTTCTGAGGTGGTGCTCATTAACGGTGCTCCTTTGGTGTCATTACCATTGGTTATTTAAATCTTGAGTGCAGGCTGCGGTAGCGGAGGCCGCGCCCGTAGAGTTTAGGGCTCGGGCGTAAAATTTTCAGCCAGAGTATCTGCGTACCGCAGCATATGTGCTTCTAGTGCATCAACAATATCTGCCGGGTTTACATTCCGCCCCAGCTGTTCGCTGATGGTAGTCACGCCAGCGTCGGTGATCCCGCAGGGAATAAAGGGCTCAAAAACATCCACGGGGTTATTGCAGTTGATGGAGAAGCCGTGCATGGTGGTGTTTTTTGAGACGCGCAGACCAATAGCTGCAATTTTCTTGTCTTGCAACAGAGCGCCATCACCGGGCACCCATACACCTGAGCGCCCTTCGATGCGTTGGCAGGTGATTCCCATTTCAGTCAGGAGGTTGATGAGGATTTCTTCGAGGTCACGCACAAACTTCACTACATCAATGGGTTCGGGGAGGCGGACGATGGGGTAGCCCACCAGCTGACCCGGGCCGTGCCAGGTAAGTTTGCCGCCGCGGTCAATTTTGATGACGGGGGTGCTCTGGTCAGAAGGGTATTCGTGGCTTTCGGTGCGTTTGCCGGCGGTGATAACTGCTTGGTGCTCAAGGATGAGCACGGTATTTTGCTGCTGCTTGGCAGCTACTTTTTGGTGGGTCGCCTGCTGCAGTTCAAGCGCCGATGAGTAGTCCACGTAATCGGGGGCTAAACCTACCCGTTCAAACTTTAGAGCCATAGCTTCTAGACTATCGTTTTTGCCCTGCAGTGAGAAAACCGAGAGGACGGTGCCCCTGTGTGGTTGACTATGTTTTTGCCAACAGTTGCTTTCAGCTGTGGTGTGGAAGGTTAGGATGCTCACCGGTTCTTGATGACTCTGTGTATCTTTCTATCCACAGCCGGTCTTCACCGCGTTGACCAGTGCATTTCTGCTCTCTGTGGAGAGCATCAGCGGAGATTGTTCGATAGGTGTATCACTGTTTCTATGAGCACTGCAGAAACCCTAGGCCAGCAACCCACCCTGAGGGCTCCTAACGATGTGATGGTTCGCTACCCGCTGGAAAACGGTTACAGGCACAGTACCTGGATTGTGGAGTGCGGGGAGCACACCGCTAACAATCTTGAAATGCCAGCAGGAACCTACACACTGATACAGCTTAATGCTGGTCAACATCAGTATGTGAAAGCAGCCGAACGTCTCTGCGCACTGGTCTCTCACCCCCATGTGCTCACGGTGGTGGCGGTGACGAGCAGCGGGGAAAACGATCAGGTTTGGTGTCAGGCCGCTGAAGCTGGCACACTAGCTGATTACTGTGCGGCTAAAGGCCGGTTACCCCTCGAACAGGTCAGCCGTCTAGCGCACGATCTGTGTGCGGCGATGACCTATCTGCACGAAAACCATCTCTCCTTCAGTCAGCTCACCGGTCAGCAGGTCGTGTTTACCGTTGCTGGGGAACTTAAGCTTCTAGTTCCCCCTCTTGATGTGAGGGATGCTCCAGCTGAGGTGCTCAAAAAACACCGGGCAGAAGATATTTCTGCTCTCGCAGCTTTGTTATGGCTCTGTCTCACCGGCGAAAAGGCTGCAGCTCAGCGTTTTCGTAAGCCGCTATCGCTCAGCGTCCCAGAAGCTGGGGAGACTCTTGCGCGCACCCTAGAGGACGCCATTGATCGCCGCTCACACCAGCCGGGGCTTCAGCAAATAGCTGCCCTCTTCGAGCTTTCGAAGGACCCTGAGCCTCTAGAGCTACATTTGAGCGCTCATGAAAGCGTGGTTTCTCGACTGCCAGCTATTAGACCAACCCGCTTTGATTCTGTGCCTAAAGAGCGATTTAGGCGTAAACCGCCGCTGCTGGGCGAGGTTCAGGATCTCAGCGCGTCTCAGGCTACCCCAAAGAAAATATTTACTGGTAAAAAAGGGGATAGACGGTTACCGCTCATTCTTGGCACCCTCACCGTGTTGGCTATGCTCGTGGGCGCCGGAATTCTGCTCACCTCTCAAGAGTCTCCTTACAGCTCACCAGAGAGCGCCATAACAGAGCCATCCAGCGCTCTAGTGCAGCAAAGCCTACCGGCACAGCCTCCAGAAGCCGCCTCAGAGCCCTCTACTGATGGTGGCGAGACATCTTTAGACTATGCCGAGAACCTATCAACTCTCATCGATACACGCAGCCAGGTGCTAGCCTCGGGCAAGACCGGCGAGATTACCCGTTACGCACTGGCAGAGTCAGAGTTGCACCGGGCTGATACAGCACTTATAGCAGCTGATAGCGATCGTCAGTTAGCCTCGATGACAACTCGGCTAGTAGAAATCAATAATCTTGAGGTTCAGGGCGATGACATCACGGCCCTAACAATCATTGAAGCTCAAGGTTATGAGCCTGAGGGGAGCAAGGAAGAGCTGGAAACAGCAGGAATCTATACCGCAGGGGGTAGGGTCTTTCAGCAGGTGAATGTGAGTGCCCGTGTGCAAGACGGCCACCTATTGCTGGTATCCGCAGCACCCCAAACTCTTGAAGAGTAAACGAAAACGGCGCCGGTAACTTACCGGCGCCGTCCTAACAAAAATTTTTAGATGTGAGTGTTCATGAAAACTGCAATCAGAATATTCACCAGTGCCAGACCACCAACGGTATGAGCAAGCGCGATGTTCTTGGCGTCTTCAGGTCGGCCTACTGCCAGGGCTGCCTTGTATTTCTTCTGACCCATGAAAGCAGCGATTGCGATAATCAAAGCAAGAAGCATCTTGATGCCGATCATCATGTGGTTGAGCACCATGCCCTGGCTCATCTGCCAGAAATACATAGCAAAGCCGGTGATGAGCTGCAGTAGGGCCGCATGGAACTGGCCGGGCACAACAATGCCCTTCTTAAGATTGGCTACCCAGATACCGAAGACAAGGGAAGCACCGATAAGGTGAAGAGCAAGGAGAACTGAAAACGCGATAGACATAAGTACCAGTCTACTGAAGACACCTTTTTATATCGACACTATGACACTAAAACAGGTGTGGAACTAGGCACGTGGTCCGTAGAAAAAAGGGGCGTTACCCGGAAAACCCGAGTAACGCCCCTACCTTCTTGAAAGGCTCTGAGCCTTAGAGACCGAGCTCAGCGTCGAAAGCTGCTTGTTCAAGACGGGTCTTGAGGAAGTTGAGGAAGCGACCGGCATCCGCACCATCTACTACGCGGTGATCGTAGGTCAGTGAGAAGTAAGCCAGGCTACGCACAGCAATGACATCGTTACCCTCAGCGTCCTGAACAATAGCGGGACGCTTGTTGGTTGAGCCGATACCCAGGATAGCAACGTTGGGCTGGTTAATGATCGGTGTGAAGAATACACCGCCGGTCTGGCCGGTTGAAGAGATGGTGAAAGTCGAACCTGAGAGTTCCTCGGGGCTGACCTGACCGTCGCGGGCACGACCTGCAACGTCACTAATCTTCTTAGCAATACCTGAGATGTTCAGGTCACCGGCATCCTTGATGACGGGAACCATCAGACCGCGAGGAGTATCAACTGCGAGACCGATGTTTTCGGAACCGTGGTAGGTGATTTCCTTGAAGTCTTCGCTCATGGATGAGTTGAACTGGGGGAACTGCTGCAGAGCTTCGGTCACTGCCTTGACGAAGAAGGGCAGAACGGTTAGCTTAGCGCCCTCGCGAGCTGCGAAGCCATCCTTAGCCTTGTTACGCAGAGCCATCAGACGGGTCAGGTCAATTTCCTGAACGGTGGTCAACTGTGCTGAGATAGCCAGTGACTCAACCATACGCTTAGCAACAACCTGGCGAATACGGGGAGCCTTCTCGGTGGTGCCTCGCTTAGAAGACTTTTCAACAGCAGGAGCCGCAGCCTTCTGAGCAGGAGCAGCATTGGTCGCGGGAGCTTCAGCAGCAGGTTTTGCCTCTACTGCGGGAGTAGCTGACTTCTTGGCGTCAGCGGCTGCCTGGACGTCCTGCTTGCGGATGCGACCACCAACACCGGTGCCCTTGACGGTGGAGAGGTCAACGCCTTCCTGCTTTGCCAGCTTGCGAACCAGGGGAGTTACGTATGCCTCACCGCTGTTCTCAGAAGCGGGTGCGGAGTCAGCCGCAGGAGCTTCTTCCTTCTTCTCTTCTTTAGCGGGAGCGGTAGGTGCCTCTTCCTTCTTCTCCTCAGCCGCGGGAGCCTCGGGAGCCTTTTCAGCGGGAGCAGAAGCAGCTGAGGCTGAACCGATAACAGCCAGAACCTGGCCTACCTCGGCGTCCTCATCTTCCTGGATACGGATTTCAAGCAAAGTACCGGCGACGGGTGAGGGAACCTCAGTGTCGACCTTGTCGGTTGAAACCTCAACCAGGGGCTCGTCGACAGCGACTTCTTCGCCAATCTCTTTGAGCCAGCGGGTGATGGTACCTTCGGTGACGGATTCGCCGAGTGCAGGCAGGGTAACCTCGGTGCCCTCAGAAGAACCGGCTGAAGCAGCAGGAGCTTCTTCTTTCTTCTCTTCAGCGGGTGCTTCTTCGGCGGGTGCCTCTTCAGCAGCAGGAGCTTCTTTAGCAGGAGCTTGATCAGCTTCTTCCTTTGATGCTGAACCTGAACCGTCGCCAATAACAACGAGAGGAGCACCAACCTCGATGTCCTCGTCTTCTTCAACGAGGATTTCTTCGATAACGCCGGCGACGGGGGAGGGGACCTCAGTATCAACCTTATCGGTGGAAACTTCAACGATAGGCTGATCAACCGAAACGGTTTCGCCAACCTCTACGAGCCAGCGGGTGATGGTACCTTCGGTGACGGATTCGCCCAGTGCGGGCAGTTCTACGGTAGTGGACATAGTCCTTCGTATCTCCTTGTGAGTGATGAAAATTTATGAGGGTAGGTGGCGGGTTGAGACCCGCCACCTACCGAAAGCTGATGATTAGCCGTGCAGCGGAGCGCCGGCTAGTGCCATAGCTGCTTCACCCAGTGCCTCGTTCTGAGTGGGGTGAGCGTGGATGAACTGTGCAACGTCCTCGGGGAAAGCTTCCCAGACAACCCACATCTGAGCCTCGCCAATCTGCTCGCCCATACGCTTGCCAACGGCGTGAACACCGATGATGGGGCCATCCTTCTCGCGGATAACCTTGACCAGACCGCCGGTGCCCAGGATGGAGGACTTACCGTTGCCTGCCAGGTTGTATTCAGCAACCTGAATATTTTCCTTACCGAACTTCTCTTCGGCCTTGGGCTGGGAGTAACCGATGGAAGCGATTTCAGGTTCGGAGTAGGTGACCTTGGGGATGTTGATATCTTCAACGACCTGGGGGTTCAGACCTGCGATGTCTTCGATGACGAAGCGGCCCTGCTGGTAGCTGCGGTGAGCGAGCTGCACGCCGGGGACGATGTCGCCGATAGCGTAGATGTTAGCTACGCCGGTGTGCAGGCGCTCGTTGGTGATCACGAAGCCGCGGTCCATAGTCAGACCCTGCTCGTCGTAGCCAAAACCTTCGGTGTTGGGGCCACGGCCCACTGCTACCAGAACAATCTCAGCTTCGAAAGCGGTGCCGTCTTCAAGGGTGACCTTGGCGCCATTGGCGTCCTGCTCAACGGTCTTGAAGAACTTGCCTAGTGAGGACTTGATGCCGCGCTTCTTGAATTCGCGTTCGAGCACCTTGATGATGGCGGGGTCTTCGTTGGGTACCAGGTGGGGTAGGCCCTCGATGATGGTGACGTCTACGCCCATGGAGTTCCACATGGAAGCGAACTCTGAGCCGATGACGCCGCCGCCGAGCACAATAGCGCTCTTGGGGAGGTAGTCCATCTGCAGGGCTTCGGTTGAGGTGAGAACCTTGCCGCCGATTTCGATGCCAAAGGTCTTGGAGACTGAACCCGATGCAAGGATGATGTGCTTACCCTTGTAGGCGGTGCCGTCTACGGTGATGGTGTCGGTGCCGGTGAGCTTGCCCTCACCCTCAATGATGGTAACCTTCTTCATTTTGAGAAGACCGGTTAGGCCCTTGAACTTGCCGGCAACGATGCCGTCCTTGTAGCTACGAACCTTAGCCATGTCGATGGAATCGAGGGTGGTGTTCACGCCGTACTTCGAAGCTTCGCGTGCTTCAGAAGCGAGTTCTGCTGCGTGCAGGTAAGCCTTGGTAGGAATACAACCGGTGTGCAGGCAAGTGCCACCAAGGTTGCTCTTTTCGACGAGACCAACGGTGAAGCCAAGCTGCACTGCTCGTAGAGCGGCTGAGTAACCAGCGCTGCCACCACCGAGGATGAGGATATCGAATTCTGTTGTTGCCGAATCGGCCACGTTGACGCTCCCTTGCATGGGTTGCGGGGTATAAGCCCCCTTATGTACTGTCCTCCTAAGCTTATCGCTTGCAGGGGCACACCTCCACTATTCAGGAGCGTTTTGTTACTCAGCCCTTAGCAGTAGCCTTCTTGCCCCTACTTTAAGTGCGGAAGTAAGTGTTAGCGCTGGTAGCGGGGCTTTAGGGCGGTTTGTAGGGTGGATGCGGTTCTGTTGGTCAGCACCTACACGGCGGTCTTTGGTTCTTTTTGGCCCTATCTGCGATGTTTTCTATGGCAAACACCACGGTTTGTGGTGAAAAAAGTTACACCCCGCACCACTCCAGAGTGGTGCGGGGCGTACTCAATCTCTAGCGAGCTAGATCTTAGGCGTAAGTCTCAATGAACTTGAGCAGGGTTGCTACCGAGTGGCCGGTGCCTTCCTTGGGGGTGTAACCGTAGGCGGCCTCCTCATTGAAGGAGGGGCCGGCGAAGTCAAGGTGGGCCCAGGGGATTTTCGCCCCGTCTTTTTCTCCCACAAATTCTTCAAGGAAGAGCCCTGCCACCAGCATGCCGCCATAGCGGGAGCCAATATTTTGCAGGTCAGCAACAGGGGACTTAAGAGAAGAGCGCAGGTGCTCGGGCATGGGCATAGGCCAGTAGGGTTCGCCAGTTTCTTGTGAAATCTCTGCGACCTTTTCACGGATTTCTTTATCACCCATGACCGCTGCGGTACGAACACCGAGCGCAATGAGCTGGGCACCGGTTAGCGTGGCGATATCCAGGATGACATGGGGTTCTGCTTCTGAGGCGTAGGCAAGACCGTCAGCCATGACAAGCCGACCTTCGGCGTCTGTATTCATGACTTCAACGGTGCGCCCCCCGCGCATGGTGAGGACGTCCTCGGGCTTGGTTGCGGTGCTTGAGGGCATGTTTTCAGCCAAGCAGAGGTAGCCGGTAACAGCTACGGGAATCTCTAGTTCAGCGGCTGCGGCTACGACATTTAGTACGGTGGCGGCACCGGCCATATCTGATTTCATGGTTCCCATGGCGTTTCCGGGCTTCAGCGAAATTCCGCCGGTATCAAAGGTAATGCCCTTGCCGACAATAGCAACCGTCTTCATAGCGCCGGCCGGAGCGTACTTAACCTCCACAAAACGGGGCTTGCGAGCTGAACCCTTGCCCACTCCAACAATGCCGCCAAAGCCTTCATCAAGAAGCTGGTCAAAGTCCCACACTCGGGCTTCGACGTTCTCAAGGCTGGCTACGCGCTCAACTGCCTCTGCAGCGAAAGTTTCGGGGTAGAGGTGGGAAGGAGGGGTATTGACCAGGCGTCGGGTGTGGTCTACTGCCTCGCCGATGATCAAGGCGCGGGTGAGTACCGGCTCAGCATCAGTTGCGGAAATCTCGGTAATAATGGTGACGTCCGAAACCGGGGCCTTGACGCTATCAGCGGTTTTAGCGCGAAGTTGCTTGTCACTGAAAGCCCCAAAAGCTGCACCCTCGGCAAGGGCGGCCACTTCTTCAATGTTATTGGTGCCCAGCGCTATCGCAACGCTCTCTACACCGGCCAACTGGCGGATGGCTGATCCAGCGGAGTATCGCAGATTATTGAGGTGGGCCGTAGCGTCCTCAGTCTGCTTGCCCAGCCCAATGAGGGCGATGATATCTGCACCGGCTCCATCGATTCCGGGTAGTCGGGTGAGCTCGTCAGCAGCACCGGTAACCCCTAAATCCTCCAGGATAGCTTCGAGACCCTCAGCTGTTTCAGTCTCCAGGGGGTTGTGCGCCAGGGCGGGGCCTTCATCGGTTGAATGGACACCGAGGACCAAGACTCCGGCGTCCAGGTGCTCAAGTTCAGCAGCTGAAACTGAGAAGGAAAGGTCGTGAGATTCGCTCATATACGTGCTCCTTGCAAAGCGTTGGGGGTGAGAGATGCACCCGCGAGGTGAGGGCTGAGGTCGCTCATGGATGAGGCGGCCCCCTGTAATTCACTACTCAAGAGTAGGTGGGTTTTGAATAAATGTGTACTAAGCACCGTGCTGACGGTGGAAATCACCGCACAGCGAAACCTCACACAGATCAGGGCTTGGAATGAAAAGAGGGTAATCGGTGTTGGAACCGTTACAGCCATTCGATGTTCGAGGTTGCTGGAGTACTATGGTTACTCACATCAAGGATTATGAGATGAATGAGCTACGGTAGAAAGGGGCTTGCAATGATGAATAGGGATAACTCGGAGCAACTGTATATTGCTCACTCGGGTATCTTCGAGAACCAAAGATTGCAGGGCCTGCCTCTGGTCATCGCGCTTTCTCACCCTCAGGACGCCGGTGGAACGGCCGGGCACTTGGGCGAGGTGCTTTTGCACGAGCTTAACAACATCCCTTTGGTTGAATTTGATGCTGACCGGTTGCACGATTACCGCGCGCGCAGGCCCAGAGTGACCTTCAAACGTGACCACTACACAGACCCTGTATTGCCAGAACTAAAACTGTATGCCGTAGAGGACCGCCTGGGTAAGCCTTTCTTACTACTTGCGGGCGCTGAACCTGATTTGCTCTGGCAGCGTTTTACCGCTTCGGTCGTCGAATTGGCGCAACGCCTTGATACCTCTGTGGTGCTCTTGATTTCGGGGTTCCCTATGCCGGTTCCCCATACCCGCCCCTTGCCCGTGACAGCCCACGGTTCCCGTAAAGATCTCACGCGAGGTATTTCTGCGTGGAAGCCGGAAGCAATCGTTCAAGGGTCAGTGAGTAGTCTGCTTGAAATTGCTCTGGATGAAGCTGGGATCGGTACCGCAGGGTTTGCGGTGAACGTTCCGCAATACCTTTCTGAGTCAGAGTTACCTCAGACAGCGCTGGTCGCCATGGAACACTTGTCAATGGCTGCGAAGCTGAGCTTACCTTCTGACCGTTTGAGGGAAATGTCAGAGAATGTTCAGCTCCAAATCAATGAGCAGGCTAACGCTAATCCTGAAATCCAGATGATGATTTCTCGTCTTGAAGCCTCCTACGATGCCAACGCTGGTGATGACGGCTACGTTGGTATTCCTCTGTCTCAACGGGCTGCTGGTGTGGTGCCTTCACGTGATGAAATCGGGGCTGAAATTGAGGCCTATCTGGCTCAAATTAACGACGGGGATCAGGACTAGTGCCCTAGCTACCCCTACCTACCCCAGTGAACTAGTCTGGGTTCAAACCGTGAACTAGGGGTGTGCAGGGCTAGGTAGCTAAGCGTCATTTTCTGTCGCTATCCCACTGTCTGAGGCTCATTGAGAACCAGGTACAGCTGATTTTTCGGTAGTTTTCTAGACGAGTTTATCCACAGCGCTTCCTGGCATTGAAGCAGGCTATCCTGGCCGGGCAGGCTAGGTGCATGAATAGCCGATACCCTTTTGCATCTTTTTATCCGACCGGTTTGTTGGCAGTCACCGGTGATTGCCCATCGAAGATCAATACGCCCGTGCGGCAAGAAGCCGACGTGGTGGCGGTGTGTGTGCACACCCTGGGGTTCTGGCCGCGAAATTCCCTGGTTTTACTGACCGTGGGCTCACCGGGGGTAGGGCCTTTACTCCGTATAGATTTACCCGTTGCAGGGGGAGATGACTACGGGGAATATTTTGACTTCTTCCTCTCCCAGCTACCCCAGTCTGCCACGAACGCAGACCCCAACAATCGTCTCTTCGCAGTTTTCTTCGGGAGTACCGCAGATGAAATGGATAAGGAAAGGGAGTTAGCGGCGCCATATTCTCTGGACTATGCAGAGTGCTCAGACAATAACTTTATTGATCAGGTGCAAGCCCTTATTCCATCCCTTCACCGCTGTCTGGTTAACCATTCCATAGACCTGATAGACGTGATAGCAGTAGGACACAGATTCCTCTGGGCA
This sequence comes from Rothia endophytica, assembly GCF_039543885.1. Taxonomy (NCBI): domain Bacteria; kingdom Bacillati; phylum Actinomycetota; class Actinomycetes; order Micrococcales; family Micrococcaceae; genus Rothia; species Rothia endophytica. The sequence continues at coordinate 1,411,736 of NZ_BAABKP010000001.1, read as the reverse complement.
CTTCACCCGCCGGAGCTCACCCTATTGCCCGCTACCCCAACCGCTAGCGTGGTGGATAGCCCTATATACCGCGAGATGTTCGAACAGGGCTCTGATGTGGCTAGAAGCCATGAGGAGTTCCTCGAAAAATATCTCTGGGATCCCATGGAAACAGCGGACGTCGTCCGGCGCGATAGCTGGCTTGCCCACACTGAGTTTGCTGCGCTGGGATATCTCACCCAAAAGGCTGAAAGTGATGTGGGTGAGTACCATCAAATACGGGCTGAACTTATGATGTGGGACGCTGCCTTGCAACGTGGTGTTGAGGTAGTGCTGGGGTACCGCTCTTTAGGGGTTGATAGTCCTAAGGATTTAGCAAGACCACCTCACCGTGACGTGGTGAGCCCAGCACCAGCTGACCTCATTCGTACCGTGCTCAACCAAGATGTTGGCGCTTATCTGATTGCTTCTCTCAACAGCACCGCTACCGTGCAACTGGTCATCTACCTCGCTTGCACCGGGTTGCAAGAGGCGCTAGCTGCCCTTGAAAATATTAGTTGCCGCCTAGAAGAAACTGCCACGGTAGGTCTAGATAAGAGCCAGACCACACCGGTGCTACCTCAGAAAAGCAGCCTCAATAGATACGGCCTTGACCGGAAAAGCCTTCTGAACCCGGTTGAAACTAAGGGACCTGCTGACGGCGCAGCAATCGCGTCCATGGCATCAAAGCTCTGCGGGCACGACACTCAAAGCCCCAACTGGGACAGACTAGCTGCACTGTGCGCTATTGCCACGATTCTTGAAGAAGCTGCCCATCATAAACCTGAAAGCCTGCTCAAACTAGCTCAGGCCTGGGCTCACTGGTTGCAGGGTAAGTCCACTCTCGCAGACTACCTGCTGAGGGCGGTGGAGCCAGTTCACCACGGCAATGAGCCCACCGTCTTACATCGAGTCCTCGATGCCGGAGTTTTACCCGCCTGGTTATCTGCTAGGCCACAACCCAATATCTAACGTGATGAAGAACGGTCAACCTGAGATTGTGCAAAGTAGGTAAAGACCGAAAAACATGTCATACTTGACTACTGACCCCGCTCACAGTACTGCGTGAAATCTGCACCCTTCCCAGGGAATAATGTTATGCAACCAGGTGTTATCCCACATAGAAACCCTGATTCAAACAGCGATTTTCAATGAACGCAGACTTGACAGGGTCTTAGGTGTTTTGACCGCGAACACCGCGCACCATCGCACACGGTCAGCTAATCAGAAAGGTTTTCTGTGTCACCAGCCGCACGCAAGAAAGCAACCAGCGATACCGCTGCAGCCAAAACAACTGCCGTAAAAACCTCCACCCGTGCCAAAGCCAAAAAGGCGGATGAGGTAGCTGACGCCCTAGAAGCAGACGAGGACGAGACACCCGCTGCTGCGCCCAAAAAAACCACCGTTCAAAAAGTAGCACCCAAAAAGGGACGCAAAGCTAAAGACGGTGACGAAATTGAAACAGAAGACCTAGATCTTGAGTCCGAAGACCTCGAACTTGACGATGAAGAAGTTGACGAGGAAGACGGCGATGAAGCAGAGTCCGTCACCAAGGAAGAAAAGAAAGAAGCAGAAGCCGTAGCGGCTAAAGGCTCCGGCTTCGTTCTGACTACCAACGACGAAGATGACGCCCCCGCCGTCCGCGTCGTCACCCCCGGTGCCACTGCAGACCCGGTCAAAGACTACCTCAAGCAAATCGGCAAGGTGGCCCTGCTAAACGCAGAGCAGGAAGTCGACTTGGCCATGCGCATCGAAGCTGGTCTCTACGCCGAGCACAAGCTCAAAGACAACCCCGATATGAGCCCCGAACTCAAAAAAGAGCTCCGCTGGGTCATTCATGACGGACGCCGCGCCAAGAACCACCTGCTCGAAGCCAACCTTCGCCTGGTCGTTTCACTGGCTAAGCGCTACACCGGCCGCGGTATGCTCTTCCTGGACCTCATCCAGGAAGGTAACCTAGGTCTAATCCGTGCGGTAGAGAAGTTCGATTACTCCAAGGGCTTCAAATTCTCAACCTACGCCACCTGGTGGATCCGCCAGGCTATCACCCGCGCCATGGCAGACCAGGCTCGTACCATCCGCATCCCCGTGCACATGGTTGAAGTCATCAACAAGCTCGCCCGCGTGCAGCGCCAGATGCTGCAGGACCTAGGCCGTGAACCCACCCCCGAAGAGCTCGCTAAAGAACTCGATATGACCCCCGAAAAGGTCATCGAGGTACAGAAATACGGCCGTGAACCCATCTCACTGCACACCCCCCTGGGCGAAGACGGTGACTCAGAATTCGGTGACCTCATCGAAGACTCCGAGGCAGTGGTTCCCGCCGACGCAGTCTCCTTCACCCTGCTCCAGGAACAGCTACACAGCGTCCTTGACACCCTCTCAGAACGAGAGGCAGGCGTAGTAGCCATGCGCTTCGGTATGACCGATGGCCAGCCCAAAACCCTGGACGAAATCGGAAAAGTTTACGGGGTTACCCGCGAACGTATCC
>NZ_BAABKP010000001.1:1264091-1409130 GCF_039543885.1 Rothia endophytica | reverse complement strand
TCCGCCAGATCGAGTCCAAGACCATGTCTAAGCTACGTCACCCCTCACGTAGCCAGGTTCTGCGCGACTACCTAGACTAAAACTGAACACAATGAGTAAGGGCGCGGGTCACCATTCCGCGCCCTCTTGTTTGCTCGCGCGCTCGCAACCGGGCGCTCCATCTCGCGAACGTATCCGCCAGATCGAGTCCAAGACCATGTCTAAGCTACGTCACCCCTCACGTAGCCAGGTTCTGCGCGACTACCTAGACTAAAACTGAACACAATGAGTAAGGGCGCGGGTCACCATTCCGCGCCCTCTTATTTGCTCGCGCGCTCGCAACCGGGCGCTCCATCTCGCGAACGTATCCGCCAGATCGAGTCCAAGACCATGTCTAAGCTGCGTCACCCCTCACGTAGCCAGGTTCTGCGCGACTACCTAGACTAAAACTGAACACAATGAGTAAGGGCGCGGGTCACCATTCCGCGCCCTCTTATTTTGCCAGGATCGATCATGGACACCAACTACAAGGAGCCCCGCAACCCTAGGGTTGCGGGGCTCCTTGTATCAACAGTGGGGAGTTAGCTACTAAATACGGCCGGTCTGGTCGTCCCACTCAGTAGCAACTTCGCGCAACTGCTGCTCATTCTTGCGGGCATGGTGGCCGCAGAAAACCAGATCATTACCACTAGCAAAAACCACGCGTACATAGGCCTGCGCCCCACAGGCATCACAACGATCAAGGGCGCTCAGCTCGCGAGCTTCAAGAGTTGCACTCATTATTTACTCTCCTTCTCTGAACTTTTAGGGTATACCCCCATACAACCATTTAGCAGACCGCACTGCATCGGCTTTCGCTCAGGGCACTAAGCCACTCCGAGGCGACGTAAAACCCAGCTAGGTCTCTAAGCATCAGGGCATCAGCCGCATAATCCGAACATATGTACTAAACTAGAGAGTCGATAAGTCCGTCAGCCCCAAGGAGACCCCGTGGCCGCCAGCAACTACACCGCGAGTAACCTATCAGTCCTCGAAGGTCTTGAAGCCGTGCGTAAACGCCCCGGCATGTACATCGGCTCCACCGACTCTCGCGGGCTCATGCATTGCCTCTGGGAGATCATCGATAACTCCGTGGACGAAGCGCTGGCAGGGTACGGGCAGAACATCCAAATCATCCTGCATAAGGACGGCTCGGTAGAAGTACAAGATGACGGCCGAGGCGTGCCCACCGACATCGAACCGCGCACTGGTCTCTCAGGCGTTGAAGTGGTCTACACCAAGCTGCACGCTGGCGGTAAATTCGGCGGTGGCTCCTACACGGCTTCCGGCGGTTTGCACGGTGTAGGCGCATCAGTGGTTAACGCGCTGTCCTCCCGCCTAGATGTACACGTGGACCGCGGCGGTAAGACCTACCAGATGAGTTTTCGCCACGGCGTCCCTGGCATCTTTGACGATGGCCGCACCCCAAAACCTGATAATGCTTTCTCTACCGCAGGCGATCCTCTACAGGTCGTAGGTAAAGCTAAACGCGGTGTCACCGGAACCCGGGTGCGTTACTGGGCTGACCCCATGATTTTCACCCCGGATGCCAAATTCAGCTACGCTGACCTGACTGCTCGCGCCCGCCAGACTGCCTTTCTGATCCCGGGCCTGCGCATAGCTATCCGCGATGACCGCCGCCTACCCGGAACACCTGGTGAGAACGAAAGCTTTGAAGAGGTCTTCCAACACGATGGGGGGATTGGCGAGTTCGTTGAATACCTGGCCCACGATACCTCCGTGACCGACATCTGGCGCTTTACCGGCAGGGAAACCTTCACCGAAACGGTGCCCGTGCTCGATGGTAAAGGCCACTCCAAACTCACTGAAGTTGAGCGCGAATGCGAAGTCGATATTGCCCTGCGCTGGGGGATTGGCTATGAGACCACCCTGCGCACCTTCGTCAACATTATTGCCACCCCTAAGGGAGGTACCCACCAGACCGGCTTTGAACAGGGTCTGCTGAAGACCTTCCGTAAACACCTGACTGATAATGCCCGCAAATTCAAGGTGGGAGCCAACGAGAAAATTGAGAAGGACGACGTGCTGGCAGGCCTCACAGCCGTGCTGACCGTGCGACTGGCTGAACCACAGTTTGAAGGTCAGACCAAGGAAATTTTGGGCACCCCAGCTGTGCGCCAGATTGTTTCTCAGGTAGTTGCCAAGCAACTAGCGGACAAACTGAAAGCTACGGCGCGGGCCGATAAGACACAAGCCACCCAGCTTTCTGAAAAGGTGGTTGCTGAAATGAAATCCCGCGTCTCGGCACGGGTGCACAAGGAAACCCAGCGGCGCAAGAACGCGCTAGAGACCTCGTCTATGCCCACCAAACTGGTGGACTGCCGCACCACGGACGTCGAGAAGTCTGAACTTTTTATTGTGGAGGGCGACTCAGCGCTGGGAACAGCCCGTCTGGCGCGGTCATCCACCTACCAGGCGCTACTGCCCATTCGTGGCAAAATTCTGAACGTTCAGAAGGCCTCTATCACCGATATGCTGGCCAACACCGAATGCGCCGCCATTATTCAGGTCATTGGTGCCGGTTCAGGTCGAAGCTTTGACCTAGACTCCCGCCGTTATGACAAAATCGTGATGATGACCGACGCGGACGTAGATGGCGCCCACATTCGCACGCTTCTGCTGACCCTTTTCTACCGCTATATGCGACCCCTGGTTGAGGCAGGTAAGATCTACGCTGCTGTGCCGCCCTTGCACCGGGTTGAGGTAGTGCACCGCGGTAAGCCCAATGAAATGGTCTACACCTACACCGAACAAGAGTTACATCAGTTGCTGGCTAGCCTTGAAGCTGAGGGTAAGAGCTACAAAGAGCCCATCCAGCGCTACAAAGGCTTGGGTGAAATGGATGCAGATCAGCTGGCTGAAACCACCATGGACCCCCGCCACCGCATGCTCCGCCGGGTGCGGGTCTCAGATGCCGAGGCAGCTGAGCGTGCCTTTACCCTTTTGATGGGGTCAGAGGTCGCCCCCCGCAAGGACTTTATTATTCGTGGCGCCCACAAGCTCGATGCTGCTGCTATCGACGTTTAAGGACCTATTACTCGCTTCCTAAACACCGGGAGTCCAACCGGTAAGAGTTACGCAAGTCACTATATAATGTTGTCCATGACACCTTCAAAAAAGAATCCTGTTACGGTCACCGTTACCGGTGCTGCCGGTCAAATTGGTTACGCCTCGGTCTTTCGCGTTGCCGCCGGTGAGATGTTGGGAGCTGACACCCCAGTTCGCCTGCGACTCCTCGAAATCCCTCAAGGGCTCAACGGTGCCGAGGGGACCGCTATGGAACTGACCGACGGCGCCTTCCCGCTTTTGCAGTCGGTGGAGGTTACTGATGATCCCACTGTTGGGTTTGACGGTGCCAATGTCGCTTTGTTGATTGGCTCACGCCCCCGCACCAAGGGCATGGAACGCGCCGATTTACTGGAAGCCAACGGCGGTATTTTCTCGGTGCAGGGTAAGGCTATTAACGACTACGCGGCTGATGACGTGCGGGTGGCAGTGGTGGGGAACCCGGCCAATACCAACGCCCTCATTGCAGCCTCGCACGCACCAGACGTCCCGCTGGAGCGCTTTACCGCCCTGACCCGCTTGGATCACCACCGCGCTGTCGGCCAGCTAGCACTAGCAACCGGGGCAGCAGTGCAGAATATCGAAGGGGTCACTATCTGGGGTAACCACTCCGCCAGCCAGTACCCCGACCTCTTCCATGCCACGGTGGATGGGCGTGCGGCTCTTGATGTTTTAGCCGAAAAGGGTCTAGACCAGAGCTGGATTGAGGAAACCTTTATCCCCACGGTGGCTAATCGCGGTGCCGAAATCATCGCGGTGCGAGGCGGGTCATCAGTTGCTTCTGCCGCTCATGCAGCTTTGATGCACGTGCGCGATTGGACGCTGGGAACAGGGGAGCGGTGGACCTCCATGGCTGTCCCCTCGGACGGATCGTACGGGGTGCCTGAAGGTCTTATTAGCTCTTTCCCGGTGCGCTGTTCGGGAGGAAAATATGAGATTATTCACTCTTTTGAGCACTCAGATTTTTCGAGGAACAAGATTGCTACCTCGGTGACTGAGCTTGTTGACGAGCGTGAGGCTGTGGCCCAGCTGGGCTTACTAGGGCAGCGCTAACGCCTCTGACCTTGGGTTCTACCCGCACCTGTGAATGGGCAGGGAGACGCCTTAGTGGGATCCGCTGTGCACTTAAAGGTCACAGCGGGTCTTAGCGTTTGAGGCACCTTTAGTCACGCGTCAAATCCTGCTCTGACAGGGTGTAAGTGACCTTAAGTGATTCCCAATTTTGGGGGTGTACCATAGTTCAAAATCACCACAGCAAGGCCGGACTACCGGGAATCGGTAGCGCCGCTTGTTCACCCGTTCGCACTTCACAAGGACACCGATGGATCCCCTCGAAATTGCCCGATGGCAGTTTGGTATCACCACTGTCTACCACTTCATGATGGTCCCCCTCACCCTGGGGCTTGGCGCCGTTGTGACAGGTTTCTATATCGCCTACATCCGCACGCAAAAGCCTGAGTACAAGCGCATGACCAAGTTTTGGGGTAAGCTCTACCTCATTAACTTCATCATGGGCGTGGCCACCGGTCTAGTGCAGGAATTCCAGTTCGGTATGGCCTGGAGCGAGTACTCCCGCTTCGTAGGAGACGTATTCGGTGCCCCTCTTGCCATGGAAGGTCTTCTTGCCTTCTTCGTAGAATCTACCTTTTTGGGTCTCTGGATTTTTGGTTGGGACAAACTCAAACCCAAAATCCATGCAGCTTGCCTCTTCATGGCGGTTGCAGCATCCTGGCTCAGTGCCTACTTCATCATTGTGGCGAACTCCTGGATGCAACACCCCGTTGGCGTTGAGATGGTGGACGGACGCCCCGTCCTCAATGATGTCTGGGCTGTGCTGACAAACAACACTGCTATGGTTGCCTACCCCCACGCTCTGGCGGGTGCGGTGCAGGTCGCGGGTGGTTTCTTAGTGGGTATCGCCTGGTACAAGCTCTGGAAGCGGCGCCGCGATGGTGTAGATACTATCGGTGAGAACGGCAAAGTAGTCGTTGGCCAGCAGGTAGAAGGCGCACGTGATACCACTGACTTTACGGTCTGGTTCAAGTCCCTGCGTATTGGTGCAATTGTAGGTCTCATCGGCTTCTTGGGTACCGCCTTCACCGGCCATTCCCAGGCACAGCTCATGATAGAACAGCAGCCCATGAAAATGGCTGCAGCGGAGGCTGCCTGCCACGACGGCACAGGTTTTTCGGTCTTATCACTGTCTTCACCCGGAGCCCAGAACTGCGATGAGGTTCAAGCGATCCTTGAGATTCCCGGGCTCCTCTCCTTCCTTGCCTATGAGGACTTCACCACCAACGTCGCCGGCATCACCACTCTGATGCCTATCTACGAAGAAACCTACGGCACCCACCTGCCCGATGATCCCGAACTCTACGGCGAGCGCGCCGGTTCAGAAATCGACTATCTGCCGCTGATGGAGGTCACCTACTACGGTTTCCGCGGCATGATTACCCTGGGTGGGGTAAGTGCCCTGTCTTTCCTCTACGTTTTGTGGGTGACCCGCAAAAAGGGTGAGGGTACCGTGCCGGAAGCGAAGTGGATCTCTAACCTGGCTATAGCAGGTATTCTGGCACCCTTTGGCGCTAATATCCTAGGCTGGGTCTTCACTGAAATGGGCAGGCAACCTTTCGTGGTGGCTCCTAATCCGGATGGCAACCCCGCCATTCTGATGTTCACTGCAGCCGCGGTATCGCCCGGGGTTTCTGGTTTTGAGATCCTCTTCTCGCTGGTCTCCCTAGCCCTGGTATATGCCGCACTGATGGTGGTTGAAATTTACCTACTCGCAAAATACGTCAAGGCCGGGGTGGTAGCCGCCATGCCTGAACTGGTTGAAGACCCTCACCAGGATGACCACGATGACCACGATGACCACGATGACCGCGACGTTCTCGCGTTCGCTTACTAGAGAAGGGTAGAACAATGTTTGATCTATTTGCCGACCAACCTCTCTTGCCCACCATCTGGTTTGCCGTCGTTGGCTTTTTCTGGATTGGTTATATCATTCTGGACGGTTTTGATCTCGGGGTGGGTATGCTCATGAGTCGCCTTTTCGCTAAGAACGAGAAGGAACGCCGCCTACTGCTGAACACCATTGGCCCCGTGTGGGACGGTAACGAGGTGTGGCTGGTGACGGCCGGTGCCGCGACTTTTGCAGCCTTCCCGCTCTGGTACGCCTCGCTCTTCTCTGCCCTCTATATTCCGCTGACACTTACTCTGCTAGCCCTCATCTTCCGTGCAGTGGGTATTGAATACAGGGGCAAAAAGGACAGCGCTCGGTGGATTGCGGGCTGGAACCTAGCTATTTCTCTGGGCTCACTAGTGATTGCATTTATGATTGGTGCCCTGCTGGCCCTCACCAGCACCGGCCTTCCTCTCAACGCCAACGGAGACCGAGTGGGCGGCGCCTTTGCCTGGGCAACCCCCGCGGTACTGATGGGTGGTCTGGCAATGGTGGGGCTGTCCCTCGTCATGGGTTTGGCCTTCGTCGCCCTCAAGACCGACGGCGAGATACGCCACCGCGCCCGTACGCTGTTACTGAGGCTGTTGCCGCTGCTACTTCTACCGGTGACCGGTTGGGTTCTCTACTTGCAGTTCACCGCGGGTAAAGCCCTCTCTTGGGCCTTTACCGCAGTTGCGGCCATTGCTGCGGTCGGGGCCTGGACACTGCTTAAAGCCGGCTACGAGGGGAAGGGCTTTGCAGCCCTGGCCAGCTTCACGGTCTTGGGGATCAGCGCTATCTTCCTGGCGCTCTACCCCAACGTCCTGCCCTCAACCCTGAACGAAGCACATCACCTCACGATTTCCAGCGCATCAAGCTCTGACTACACCCTAACTGTCATGAGCTGGGTGGCTATCTTTGGGGTGCCGATTCTCCTCATCTACCAGAGCTGGACCTACTGGGTCTTCCGTCAGCGCCTGACCGTTGATCATATACCCACAGCCCATGATGTTACGGAGCTTGCTCGCAGAATCAGCAAGTAAGGCCGTGATTTTCTGAGAGACGGAAGGACGAGCTCCGGTTCGGCAGGCAGGTAGAGATACCACTACAATGGTGAACAAACTATTCGCGGCAGCAAAGGCAGAAACCTTCATGGCGAACCCAAAGAACAGCAGACCACCCTTGGGACCCGATGCCAAGAAAAACCTCGCGGTTTTTTCCCTACTGATTGCCATCAAAACTTTGGCACTGGTAGTCTTTGCTGCCGTCCTCGGTACTGCTATCACCTACTTGGCGCGACTGACGTTCGCTGTCTTCCATGAAGGGGCGACCTACGCCAGCGCGGTGGAGGCTCAGCGTGCGATCTTCGCAGGCAACGGGCGAGCAGAGGTTGAGGGTATCTTTTTTGCCAGCCCTTTTGTGGAGCCCAGCGTTCTGTCACTCGCCCTAACAGGTACCTTAGCCCTCATTGTGCGGGCAGCAGCGGACTGGTATCTCACCTACTACGCACAAAAAGCTGCTACCGGCGCTAAAACCACTCTTCGCCGTCAGGTGATCCGGAGAGTACTAGCTACCGGAGGCATCGATACACCTGATGGTACCGGCGCTACCGCTGTACTACTTTCACGCGGCCTTGATGCACTGGATCATTACTACACCAAGACACTGACAGCCTTTGTGTCAACTGCCGTTATCCCCAGCATTTTACTGCTGGTGATAGCGTTCTATGACTGGGTATCAGCCCTCATTATCGTGCTCACCTTGCCTCTCATCCCGGTGTTCATGGTGCTGATTGGCCGTACCACCCGTGAAGATACGGCGCGTGCCCAAAAGGATCTGCTGCGTCTATCTGACCACATCGTGGAACTGGTTAAAGGGTTGCCGGTTCTGGTGGGGTTGGGGCGCTCACGCGCACAGTCTAAAGCGCTGGGGGAGCTGGGTGAACGCTACCGAAAAGCTACGATGTATACCCTGCGGAGTGCCTTCCTCTCTTCGCTTGCCCTAGAGCTCATTACCACCATCTCTATCGCACTGGTGGCTGTCTTTATTGGTCTACGTCTGGTTGAGGGAGACATGGGGCTGGACGTCGCCCTGCTCGCCCTCTTACTGGCCCCCGAATGCTACCAGCCGCTGCGGGACGTCGGCACCGCCTACCACCAGTCAGAAGAGGGCGTGGCAGCTCAGCGCCGAGCCCAAGAAATTATTGATCAATCGGTACCCCCACCCACGGTTGCCCCCGGCGGAGACTATATATCGGTACGCGACCTCTCACTGAGCTACCCAGGGCGCGAGCGCGTCCTCACCGGTGTGAGCTTCAACCTCAAGCACGGCACCACCACCGCCATCACTGGCCCTTCAGGCTGCGGCAAATCCACCCTGCTGGGAGTGCTGGGCGGCGCTCTGCGTCACGGGCTGGTCCCCACCGGCACCACAGAACCAATCAAGGTCAGCGGATTAGTGAGTGGTACCGGATCCACCGTATGGATCAGCCAGTCTTCAGCCTTCATCGCCCCCACAGCTCTGGCAGAGGTTGCTCTCTACGCCGCCGTGACGCGCGGTGAAGGGGCCCTTGAAGGCATCCACTACGCCTCAACCCTGCTCGGTGAAACCGTTGCTTTCACCGAAGAAGACCGTGAATTTTTCACCAGCTACCTGCACGCTGTTGGCCTAGCTGACCTGGCAGATTTACCGCCCGAGGCGCTCTCCGCCGGGCAAATGCGCCGCCTAGCTATCGCCCGAGCTCTCGCCCGCGTCGCCACTTTGCAGGCAGAGAACCACCACGTCACCGTACTCATTGATGAACCTACCGCCCACCTTGACCCTGTCTCAGCAGCCAAAGTCAACGTAGCGCTCGCTGCCCTCCAAGAAACGGGCGCCACACTCATTATCGTCACCCACGACACCCAGCTCGCTGCTGCTACCAACAACCGTCTGGACGCCACCCGGCGCCCTCACGGGGTGACATGGCAGCTGACCTCTCAAAATACCACCGGGCTGGGAGGTTATGCACTGGGCACCTTAGCCCAAGCGGTGGCCACCGGTGAACTCGAAGACTCAACTCCAGTGGCGCAAGCCGAAGAGCCAAGCGCACCGCACCGCCGCCGTATCCCCGGCATCGTGAGCACTCTGCGCACCGCACGGAAACTCACCGGCATCAGAGCTCACCAGACCTTGCTGCCCGTCTTCCTCTCGGTTCTGACCGTGGTCTTTGCCGTCAGCCTCACCGCCCTATCAGGCTGGTTGATTGTGCGAGCTGCTGAGCAGCCAGCCATGATGTACCTCCTAGTAGCGGTGAGCGGTGTGCGTTTCTTTGGCCTGGGCCGTGCAGTGAGCCGCTACGCCGAACGCCTTAAAACCCATGACCTCGTGCTCAAAGCAGCTAATGCCCTGCGAATACGCGCCTGGGATGCCGCGGGGCGCAGCGTGCTATCGGTACGTTCCCTCCTACGCGGTGACCGGGTGCTAGACCGCTTGGTGGGTGATGTTGATGAGCTGCGAGACACCGCCCCCCGCGTTCTGCTGCCCGTAGCGTCCCACCTCATTGTCATGGGCCTGGTACTCCTTGTGACCGCGCTAGCTACCCCCATCGCCCTACTACCCGTAGGGCTAGCGGTACTCATCGCCACCTTTATCATCCCAGCAGTGGTCATCCGTGCTGATGCACGTGCGGACGCCGCGGCACGCAGGGAAACCGCGGGCCTTTTGAGGTTAGGTGTATCCGCCATCGACGCTGCCCCGGACCTGCACAATAACGACCTGGACCAAACGGTTGCCTTAGCACTTTCTCGCAGGGATGGCCTGAACGTGCGCTCCCGCATCCATAGCTCGCGTGCCATCGGTGTGGGGCAGGGGCTCATGGTCGCTACCTGGTGGGGAGCCGCGCTCGCTACCATCATCTGTGTGTGGCCCTCGGTACGCGATGGGGGTATTACTGCCCCCACCGCTGCAGTGGTCATCCTGATGCTCACTGCCCTCTTTGAGACCACCGCTGCCCACATGGAAGCCGTGCGCAACTGGCCGGCCTTTGCAATCCTGGTAGAACGTACCCGACAGCACCTGGCTGACGTTGAAGCGGATCAAGGCGACCAAGAAAGCGAGGCGCAGGAGCGCCAGAACATGCGCGATATTCTGGGGGAACCCGGAGTCGGTAGCTCCCAGCGACGTGCCCACAGCACCATCACCCTTGAGCTTGAATCTTTGGCAACCCGTTGGCCAGACATGCAGCAACCGGTCTTTAGCGGTCTGAGCGCCTCAGTTTCTTCCGGCGAATGGTTGGGTATCACCGGCCCGTCAGGTGCGGGAAAGACCACGGCGCTGGCTACCCTGCTCGGCTTCCTACCGCTTGAAGAAGGCGAGATTCGGGTCAATGGCCAGGTCTTTGATGCGCAGGCGCTCAGGGGCTATGCAGCCTGGTGCCCTCAGTCTGCCTATATCTTTGAGTCGACCATCGCTAACAACCTAGCGATTGCCCGTCCGTCTGAGGAAAGGCCCACCGAAGCTGAAATGTACGAGGTACTAGACCGCGTGGGGCTTGGAGAATTTGTGCGGCAGCTACCGGCGGGCCTGCAGACTCCCGTGGGTGCTGGTGGTTCCTTCGTCTCTGGCGGTCAGCGCCAGCGCATAGCCATCGCCCGAACCCTGCTGGTGGATTCTCCGCTACTCCTCATGGACGAACCCACTGCCCACCTGGACGCTCCAGCTGCTGTGGCACTGATCGATGAGGTTGCTCGCGGCACCAAACGTACCTCAGCAGATCAACCGTCCGGTAAAACTACCTTGCCGGCTGTGGTGCTGGTGTCGCACCGTGCTGAAGATATCGCTGCCTGCGATACCGTCGTCAAACTCTAAAACCGCTCAAAGAGGCGGTTCCCTGGCAAGCAGACTAGCTTGCCAGGGCACTTTTATTCATTGAGTTGTAAGACAGCTTAGAAGAGTGCTTCTTCGGCCACCTCAACTGCATCTTGAGAGCCACGTTGAGTTTCAACGGATGTTAACGCACCGGGCTGATCAGCTTCGGTTGCTACTACGGGTGTTGCCGCGGTGACCGCGTAAGCTGGGCCTATTGCGTCCACGGCCTGAGCCAGGGGCACACCGGAGCCATCGCGGGCACCAAACTCACCGGGCAGAGCACGAGCCACCCCAGCTGCTGAAACAGCCTTAGCAGGGCCGAGCCCCACCCAGGCGAGGGCGAGGGCGGTTTCACCCTTGAGGAAGCGGTGGGCACGCATACCGGCAGTTGCCCTGCCCTTCTGTGGGAAGTCAGCCAGCTCGGTTACCTTAACTGAAGCGCCCTCAGCTCCGCCGTCGGTAATGGTTACCACCTGGGCGGGGGAGCCGGGGGCCGTCACCCCAAAGGCGATGAGCCGGTCATCGTCGGCAATCTTCATGCCCGCCATGCCGCCACCGGTCCTGCCCTGCGGGCGAACCTTGGCTGCATCAAAGACGAGTAGCTTGGCTTGCTCGGTCACGAAAGTTAGCAACAAATCATTGCTGTCACAGGCGGTAGCGGCAATCAGGCGGTCTTTAGGCTTGAGCTTGATAATCTCAAAGTCCCCTGCATTCAGAGGGTAATCAGGGTTAACTCTCTTGACCACGCCACGTTCAGTCGCGAGCGCCAGCACCTGATCGAGTGGCACCAGGGCAACCAGGGTTTCTCCGCGTCCCAGCGTGACTACTTCTGCGGCTTTCACACCGGACGCTAGCAGGGGAGTGCCCGCTGAATCTTCTAGCACCGGTAGCTCCAGTACCGATATGCGCACTAGCCGGCCGGTTGAGGTGACCGCCCCAATTTCACCGCGTGCAGTCGTGGGTACCCAAGAGGTCAGCGCATCGTGTTTCAGGCGCTTACCTGGCTCAATTAGCTCGCTGCGCCCGCCGGCTTCACCGCGCGTACGGCCCACCTGCCCAGAAGTAGAGAGCAGAACCCAGCAGGGATCGTTGGCGATTTCTAACGAAAGCCCTGCCTCTTTTTTCGCCTTAGAGGCAGTGGTTGAGAGAGCTGCGACAGCATCAGCCAGATCGTCCTTGGTGACAATCTTGGTGCGCCGGTCAGTGCCGTATTCGTCAGCTACAGCCTGTAACTCGGCAGAAACCAGGGCACGCAGTATGGTGTCCGACCCCAGAATTTCCTTCAGCTCAGCAATTTCGCGCAGCAGATCCTCGCGCTCAGTTTCCAGCTCAATGCGGGAGTACTTGGTGAGCTGACGCAGGCGTAGCTCCAGAATGTGGTTTGCCTGCACCTCGGTTAAATCAAAGACCTGCATGAGGCGGGTACGTGCCTGGGCAGTTTCGTCCGACGATCGAATAATCTGAATGACCTCGTCGATATCGACGATGGCAATCAGCAGACCTTCGACCAGGTGCAAACGGTCCTGGCGCTTGCCAAGCCTGTGGTTGGTGCGACGGCGCACCACCTCAAGGCGGTGATCCACGTAAACATGCAGGAGGTCAAGCAGACCCAGGGTTTGAGGCTGACCGTCGACCAAGGCAACGTTGTTAATGCCGAAGGAGTCTTCTAGAGGGGTGTGCTTGTAGAGAGCAGCTAGCACCGCTTTAGGGTTAAAGCCGTTCTTGACTTCAATGACCATGCGCAGACCGTTTTTGCGGTCGGTCAGGTCAACCACGTCAGAGATGCCCTGTAGCTTCTTAGAATTAACCCCGTCCTTGATTTTTTCAATGACCTTCTCGGGGCCTACCATGTAGGGCAGTTCGGTGACCACGATACCCTGCTTGCGGGCAGTTACCTGCTCGATGGATACCTTGGCACGGGTCTTGAAGATACCCCGCCCCTTCTCGTAGGCGTCCTTAATGCCGGTGGTGCCCACAATGGTGCCGCCGCTGGGCAGATCGGGGCCGGGCACCAGCTTCATGATGTCCTTGAGGCTGGCATCGGGGCTCTCCAACAGGTGGCGGGCAGCGGCGATGATCTCGCGCAGGTTGTGCGGCGCCATGTTAGTTGCCATGCCCACCGCGATACCGGCTGAACCGTTCACTAGCAGGTTGGGGTAGGCAGCCGGTAGCACGGAGGGCTGCATGAACTGGTTGTCGTAGTTTGGCACGAAGTCTACGACGTCCTCGCCCAGGTCAGCTGTCATAGCAAGGGCTGCCGGGGCCATGCGGGCCTCGGTGTAACGAGAGGCCGCCGGGCCGTCGTCCAAAGAACCAAAATTACCGTGCCCATCAACCATGGGTAGGCGCATCGCGAAGGGCTGGGCGAGTCGCACCATGGCATCGTAGATAGCGCTGTCGCCGTGGGGGTGGAGCTTACCCATGACCTCACCGATGACGCGGGCACTTTTGACGTGCCCCTTGTCTGGGCGTAGGCCCATCTGCTGCATCATGTAGAGGATGCGGCGCTGCACTGGTTTGAGTCCGTCTCGGGCGTCCGGCAGAGCACGGGAGTAGATGACCGAGTAGGAGTACTCGAGGAAACTGTTTTCCATCTCGCTTGAGACATCAATATCGACGATGTTTTCTACAATGCCCTCGGGGTAGTCATCGTGCGCGGTTTTGGTGCGGCGAGCCATGGGACCTCATCAATCGGTTTCGAACATAGTTTCTAACCCATAATACCGTGAACAGCTAGATGACTTAAGCTTCTTGAAGGGCTGCCGGGGCAGGATGCCGCGGAGCCGGGCGCAGGAGGCCGTAGATGCCAGTGAGGAAGAGCGCCGTCATGACCAGGGAAACAAGGGTGGAGGGTACTACCTCATAGTCACCGCCGGTTAGGGCAAAGGTGTCAGCGAGGCCCATACTCATGTGAAAGCCCCAGGCAAGCCAGGCTACTGTTAGTGAGAACCAGGTTCCCAGAGCTAACCAGCCAATGGCTCGTGTGCCGGTATAGCTGGCAACCTTGCACCACAGCAGATGAAGGGCACCAACACCCAACTGAATCAACAGAGCTATGGAGCCTGCAGTGATGACCAATTTGGGCGAGAACTCCTGGGCGAGCTTCATCTGATCGTAGATTTCCTGAAAGGTCAGGTGTGGAGCGGCTGCTAAGGGGTTCCAGTAGAAAAAATGCGCTGCCAGTAATCCCATGCCCAGTAACCAGATAAAACCAGTAAGCCCCAGACCGCGCCAGTCTGGCGGGGGAGAACTGATGCGATTGGCTTTGACCTGTTCGATAGAGCGCGTTGGTTGCTTCAGCTCCGTGACGAAATAGAGAAACCCAGCGACAATGAAGAGCAAACCAAAGCCAGCGGACGCCATCAGAGCAAGCTTTTGTTGGGGGCTGGACGCCGGTAGCAGCGGGGTCGCGATAAAGACCAGGAGGGCTATGATGAGGCTGATAAAAGCGGTACGCCACGCTATGCGGTTGATGCTGGCTGGCAGCTCTGATTCCTTCATCATGGTCTTATGTTAGAGCCCGTGGCGGGCCTTTACTAGAGAGCAACTGAGCGGTCTTTGAAAAGGTTCTTGTGTAGGTGCTCACAAAAGCGGTTTTCAAGTTGCGGTGGGTCAAATCGGTGCGTATAGTATTTATTCGTTGCCAGGGAGCGAAAGCTTGCCGGTGATAATAAATAAATAAGCGCCTCTAGCTCAATTGGCAGAGCAATTGACTCTTAATCAATGGGTTCTCGGTTCGAGTCCGAGGGGGCGCACATTTTCTTAAAAGACCTCCACCGCACGGTGGGGGTCTTTTGCTGTCTGTTGCGACTACTATTTAAGGCAACCGGCTCTATCATCAGCCCAGGAGGCACCCGTGACTGAAACCAACGATGTTTTCACCCCAGCAGACCCCACCAGCCCCACTACAGCTGAGCTTCCTTTCATCTACCCGGCACATTGGGAAGCGGACGTCGTGCTCCGCGACGGCGCGACAGCTCATCTGCGTCCTGTGGTCCCCACCGACCGAGCAGCCCTTGAAAAGATGTACGCGGGCCAGTCAGAACGCACCATTTACCTGCGTTTCTTTGCCCACAAGCCCACCCTCAGCGACAAAGAACTCACCCGTTTCACCACCGTGGATCACAAGGACCGAGTTGCGTTTGTGATCATGCTAGACGGCGAAATGATCGGTATCGGCCGCTACGACCGTGCCACCGACCCCACAGAAGCTGAAGTCGCCTTCATGATTTCAGACGCCCACCAGGGCCGCGGAATCGGCTCCATTCTGCTAGAACACCTCGCCGCTGCCGCTAACGAAAAAGGAATCGAGCGGTTCAGCGCCGAAGTGCTCCCGCAAAACCGTAAAATGCTCAACGTCTTCACCGATGCAGGCTACGAGCTAGCCCGCGAATTTGATGATGGCCTGGTTGCCGTGCACTTCAACATTGACCCCACTGATCGCTCCCGCGGTGTGATGGAGGCTCGTGAGCACCGCGCCGAGGCAAAATCAATTGCCGAACTACTGGCCCCCGAAGTGATTGTGGTGATGGGTACGGCGGATGCCTGGGAAAACAACGGCCATAAGGTTATTCGTACCATTCGTGAAGGAGGCTTCACCGGCAAACTTTACGGCTACAACAGCGCCGGGACAGCTGCCGGGGAAACCCCAGTCGTTACTGACCTCACCCAGATTGAAGAACGCATTGACCTAGCAATCATTGCCGTGCCCATTACTGAGGTTGCTGCAGCTGTTGAGTCCGCAGGTCAGGCGGGAGCCCGCGGCGTCCTGATTTACACCACCGGTTTTGCCGATGACGGCGCTCGCGGGCGTGCCCGCCAAAAAGCCCTGGTCAAAACTGCCCGTAGTTTTGGTATGAGGGTCATTGGCCCGGCGTCCTTCGGCGTGCTCAACAATGACCCTGCTGTGAAACTGGATGCCACCATCAGCACCTACGACCCGGCCCCGGGCGCGCTGGGCCTTTTTAGCCAATCCTCAGCCATTGGTGCTATGTTCTCTAACTCTGCTGTACGCCGCAATATCGGGGTTTCCTCCCTGATTTCAGCGGGTAACCGGGCAGATGTCTCGGGCAACGACATCATGCAGTACTGGGAAGATGACAGCGCCACCAAGGTCTGCGCCCTCTATCTTGAATCTATTGGCAACCCCCGTAAGTTCAGCCGCATCGCCCGCCGGCTTTCGCGCGTCAAACCCGTGCTGGTGGCAAAGAACGCGGTGACCGGGCAGCAGCTACCTCCGGGGCACTCAGGGCGAACCTCCATCGCCCCCACGCAGGCCATCGACGCTATGTTCCGTCAAGCGGGTGTGATTAGCGCCGAAACCTTCGACCAGATTCTTGATATCGCCCAAATTCTGGTCTCCCAACCCCTCCCTGCCGGCCGCCGCGTGGCACTGCTCTCCAACGCATCTGCCCTGGGGCAGATTATTGCGGACAAGGCTGCGGAACTAGGCATCGATGTCCGTATCAATGAGTCCATGTTGCGCCTGACCGATGAGGGACTAGACGGGCTTGAAGTGCTAGAAGAGGTTGCCACTGGAGCCTTAGAAGCATCAGATATTGATGCGGTCATAGGAGTCTTCCTCACCGGTGAATCCATCGACCCCCGTGACGTTGCCCGGGTGCTCCTACGCGCCTCAGCAGCAACGGGCAAACCCGCAGTTGCCAGTTTCCCGGGCACGGTGACCTTTGAACAGTCCCTACGCGGCATCTGGCAGGATGAAACCGCCAACTACCCAGCACCGGGTCAGACCGAAAGCCAGGGAGCCGAACCCACCGGTGAAGAAGCCACCCGTCTCATGCAAACACTGGGTTTGCCCTGCTACGAGTCACCCGGTGCCTCCATCAAATCCTTGGCCGCAGTCATGGACTACGTAGAGTGGCGGGCTAAAGAAACTGGTGTAGCTGCTCAACCTGAAGGCGTGAGCCCCAAAGCTGCACTCGCCGAAATTACTGCCCATATGGGGGACGTTACCGGCGAGAATCTGATTGAACTCGATGCAGAATCAACCCAGGCAATTTTGGGCCACTACGGCATTGACCTGCTCCCCGAGTACGGTTTCTCCACCCCAGAACAAGCACACCGTGCCGTGCAAGAAATTGGTGGCTACCCGGTCGTCCTCAAAACCACCGACCCCTTCCTGCGACACCGCATTGACCTGGGCGGGGTACGTTTGGGCATCGAAAGCGACGCGGAACTGGAGCGTGAAATCGTTCAGATGCACCGTGCTCTCGAACCCTACGGAACCTTCGATTTGAGCGTTCAAGAGCAGGTGCAAGCGGGGCAGACCGCCGTACTCACTGCCATAGAAGACCCCCTGATGGGGCCGGTTGTATCCTTCGGTATGGCTGGGGACGCCACCAGCCTGCTCGATGACTGGGCCCACCGTGTTCCGCCGCTTACCGAACGTGATGTCTACAAGATGGTGCGCTCACCCAAGGCAGCAGCAAAATTGCTGGGTGAAGCGGACCTACCGGCGGTCCGTATTGACCTGCTCGAAGACCTCTGTGCCCGGGTCGCCCTGCTCAAAGACAACCACCCCGAAATTGCCTACCTGGAGCTCAACCCCATCCTGGTATCTCAGGAAACCATGACCGTGGTAGGTGCCCGGCTCAAACTGGGCAACCCCCAGCAGCGTACCGATTCCGCCCGCAGAACTATGAGCAGTTAGCCCCAAGAACCTACCTGCCTCTAAAATGTAAGGGAGCAAGAGACAACCCACTACCTTCAGGAGTAGACGTGAGTGTAGATACCAGCCCGCGCCAGCGCATGATTGCCGATATCCAGAACGCAAGCTTCTACCCGGAGCTGGTGCTCGATACGATCGATGAGGCGCTGGCGGGTCTTGAACCTACCACTCACATGGTGCAGGTAGAAACTCACTTTGACCAGAACGAGGTTCACCGGCACATCACCGCCCTGGTTCTGGCCGGCGAATTTCTACTGGTGGCGCATTTGGATGACCAAAACTTAGATGAACAGGGGCAGCAGGTGGTCGCTCACGTGTCGACTGAGACCCTGCACGTCTCAAAAATCTCAACCTTCACGGTTAGCTACGCTTACCCCCAGCCGCAGAGCTACACTCCTGGTGCCCCCGTCAGTGAGGTTTCCATGCTGCTCTGCTGGACCGGCTCCCAGCGTCTTGACCTGCAACCGGCTGAGTGCCCTGACCCGTCCTGCGATGCTGACCACGGGATGACCGGCTTGGCACCGCGAGAGGACATCCTGGTGCGAATTAGTGCGGGGGCCGATGGCGTCCAGCAAACCCAGCAGGCCCGCACCTTTGCCCGGGCTTTGCGAGCTGCCCACCTTCAGGCAGGCAGCAGGTAGCAGATATGAAAGATTTTTGTGGAAACGAACTCCCGGTAGCCCCGCCCTACGGCGCCAACACGGTAGCCGACCTCTTTGAGTCGGCCGGCACGCTCACAGCCCAGGGGAGTCTGACCCCTGAACCCCACCCTATCTACGGAGCTGGGCGGCATGATCTGCTGGGGATAGCGGGGCGAATCGAAAAAGCCGGCGGCAAGCCCCATACTTACCGCAGTGTCTGCGTGGTCATGGTGGACGGGATGGGGGAGAGCCTGCTACGAACCTACGGCTCTTATGCGCCCTTCCTCAAAAATGCCACTAGCCTGGGGCCCTTGCACTCGGCGGTTCCCTCAACAACGGTCGCTTCTCTTACTAGCCTGGGCACGTCCTCACCTCCCGGCTATCATGCCATGGCTGGCTACGAACTTAAAAACCCGGAAACCGGGCAAGTGATGAACCAGCTATCAGGCTGGGATAAGACCGTGGACCCACACCTCTGGCAGCCTCACCCCACCGTCTTTGAACGTTACGAAAAACATCTGGACGTTGCCACCGTCTCGCTCAGCAAGTATGCAGGCACCGGCCTCAGCGAAGCCGGGCTACGCGGCGGGCGGTTCGTACATGCCCAGGGCTACGCCGCCCGGACCACCCTGGCCGCCAGCCTGCTCTCATCGCGTAAGCCGTCACTGGTCTACCTCTACTGGGGTGAACTAGATCAAGCCGGGCACAAGTACGGTGCGCACTCCCAGCAGTGGCTAGAGCAGCTAGAAGAACTAAACCTAGCGCTCAAGAATCTAGCTAAGCGGCTACCCCCGCACGTTCTGCTTCTGGTCACAGCCGACCACGGCATGGTCGATGTTGAGCCGACCAACCGCTACGACTACTCCCAGGATCCTGCGCTATTAGAAAATATCGAGCTTACCGCTGGTGAACCCCGCATGGTGCAACTGCACCTCAAAGACACCAGCGCCGCCGCTAAAGAGGCAACCATGCAGCGCTGGGCGGACGCCTGGGGTGAGCAAGCCTGGATTATTGACACCGAAGAAGCCTTTAACGGCGGGTACTTTGGTGCGCACATCACCGAAACAGCCCGCGCTCGCATCGGTGAAGTGCTGGTCGCTGCTCGTGAACAGGTGGCTCTCTATGACATGCGCCATTACAAACCCCACGCACTGAACATGGTAGGTCAGCATGGATCACTCACAGCAGAGGAAACTCAAGTTCCCCTGCTGATGTTGCCCACTGGCTAGAGCTGGGGCACTCTATCGACCCAAGCAAACTGCCCGGGGTCCAACAGTTATTCGTTGGGCCCCAGGCAGTTAGAATATCTGGTCCTTTGCAACCACTTCTAGGGCGTTGGCGTGACCTGTGACTGAACCGGCGCTTCACTGGTAGGTGCTGCGGTGGCCGCTGGAGGAGCAACCTCTGGAGCACTCGTTTCAATCGGAGGTGTTGGCGCGAGAGACACGGTGGGCTCAACAGGGGCAGGAGGTTCTGTTGGTTCCGGTGAGGGCGTTTCCACCGCGGTTTCTGTGGGTTCCGGTGATGCGGTGGCTTCCTCTGACGGTGTTGAATCTTCAGAGGGTATTTCTTCAACAATAGTCTCAGCGGTGGGCGCAGGTGGTGCCTCAACCGGTGCATAAGAAATGGTTCCGGGTGCCACCGGGAGCTCTACAGCTGCTTCTTGCTCAGTCACTGTGGGAGCCTCGGTATTGAAGCTCGGCGCCGGAGCGGAGGGGCGTTCTGACTCAATATCAGCGCTGGTCACGGTGGCCGGAGCTGACGGAGAGCTGGGGGGCCCCAGCTCATCAGCTGCGCTATTCATCTCCGGCAGGAAGAGCAGCGCCGCTGCAGCAATTGCTCCCGCTACAAGCGCTGCGGAACCAAAAAAAACTGCTTTAGAGCTGTTCTTTTCCCGAACAGGTTCGGAATAGGCAGATTCCATAGCAAGAGCGGGCACTAAACGATCACGCTCGGCAGCTTCACGCACTGCGGCGGCGGCCGCGGCAGCACGGAGCTGAGCGGCACGCTCACCTTCAGCTTCTTTAGCGACCAAAGCTGCAGCCCTAGCCTCAGCTCGGTCAGCGCGACGCTCTTCGCGGGTCGGCTTTTCAACGATCTCAGCATGGCGCATCAAACCGGACGTAAGAGATTCATCCTCAGCGTCCACAACGGTTTGCTGTGAGCCGCTATCGGAGGTTACGTACTCATACCCCTGTGCGAGAGGTAGGGGCTGAGTAATGGGGTCGGCTTTATCGGTAGCATCGGAGGTACGCGGCGCGGGGCTAACCTCACCCGAGGAGTCTTGAGAATTAGGACGAGACGTCAATGTTCCCTCTGTAGTGTTTCTGCGCCCCTGCTTCCCTATCAGCAGGGGCGTGCGAGCAAATGATGTGACTATCATCTTAGCGGGCTTTAAAGCTTCTAAGGTGTTTGTGTTTCCTAGCTCTCACCTGTATTTTCTATGAGGCTGATTAGCGCCTCTGATTGCCAAAAATGATGTCATCCCAGCTGGGTACGGAGGTGCGCTTACCTCTCGAGGCGGGCTTAGGCTGGGTAGGCTCCGTTTCAACAGGCTCCTGAGCTGCAGTCTCTTCCTCGCCCTGCCCACCGTGTGAGTCGTCCTGGGCGTCGGTGCCTTCGGTCTCAGACGGCTCTATAGCATCCAGCTGCTCTGCTGTAGCACCGGAGTCAGACGCGGTTTCGCCGGCAACTCCTTCATCGATGCCCTCGGTTTCAGCGGCTTCGTGAATCTCGGCTACGCCCTCCTTCACCTCGGCGCCCTGGCGCTCAGTTGCTTCAGACTCGGCAACCGGTGCGGTCTCCTGGGCGTCCTGGGAGGGTGCTTCAGCCTCACTGTTGGATACCAGCTGTTCAGAGATTGAGTTATCTGGCTGCTCAGCGACTGAAGAATCATCAACCTCACCCCTTACAGTGGGCACCTCAGCGTGAGCTTCCTCAAGGGGGCGGGAGGTACGGCGGGCACGCTCCAAAAGATCAGCCAGTTTACGCTCACTTGCAGGGTCAAAAGATCGAGCGCCACGGCGAGCCGTCAACTCGTCCAGTAAAGCATTTTGCTCACGGTTTTCTGGTACGCGCACAGCGGTCAAACGGGACGAGGACGCTGGCTCGGGGGTGGGCGCAGTTTCGGTCTCTGCTGCTTTCTGCTCAGCTTCGGGGCTGTGTGAGGTTCCGTTTGTTACCAGGCCGGGGATGGGCCCACCGGTGGTGTGCTCCCGACCCATGAGGAAATAGGCAGCTTCATTGGAAGCGTACAAGCTCTGATTAGCGGGGTTGAAGGTCCATCGGGCGGGAAAATGTACACCGCGGGGCAGTTCATCTTGCACATCTGCCGGGAGCTCTACATCAAGGGCAAGAGTCCACTGACCTGACTCCTGCTGCCAGGTAGACCAATCCAGCGGGGCATCACCGAAGGAATAGTGTTGTGAGATGGCCTCATAATGCTGGTCTAGGCTGCGTGCAGGGCCTTCGCCACCGGGAGTGGGCGAAATGAGCACGGAGCGGGCAGTACGAATAATGTTGGCGCGCTCAGCGACAATGGGCCATTCGTAGCGGCGTACGCGATCGGCTTCCCAGCCAGATTCAGCGGCGATTTCTTCAACCGTTGCACCCTGTCGAAATCTGGCCTGAATATCTCGAGGCCCGAAACTTCCGCGACCGCCGGGGCGTGCAGGTGAGATACGGCGAGCCTTAGCAATGCTTTGGCGAAGATTCTGATCTATGGGTAGCAGGTAGGAAGAACCGTTATCGTCGTTGAGGACTAGGTTCTCGCCATCGTCGTGAATCCCAGCTAGTTGAAGTTCGAGCACAGGTTTCTCCTTGGCATAGGGGTACGCGGTCATTAGAATCACGCACACTCTTCAATCTTTACAGTTACTTGAAAGATTACAGGGTTGAGTCAGGGCAGCGTTTACTTCACCAGCAAACCGGAAGGTATCTTTAGAAAAAACCCTAAAAACCAGCACTTTATATATCAACTTATAGATTAGGTTTAGCTTATCAAAGGGGTGGGGTACGCACTCTCGTGGAGGCCCCTTTCGCTGTGAGTAATAAATGATTAGTTTGTATTTGCTTAAAGCTCCTTAATGGTGAACAATTCTACGCGTTACCCCGTATAACTCAGGAGCAGCCGACTAATACTCTGGTTGCACTACCTGTAAGGGGTGCACCACCTACTGTGAAGAGATTGACTGTCTCGCCTCGCACTACACACGGAGAAAACCATGGCAACCGATTACGATGCACCCCGCAAGCAGGACGAAGAAAGCAAGGACCAGTCCTTTGAGGAGCTCAATTCACGACGCTCCGAAATGCAGTCCGGTGCGGTAGATGAGGACGAGAACGCAGCCGCCGAAAGTTTTGAGCTGCCCGGCGCAGATCTTTCTAACGAAGAGCTCAATGTAGTTGTGCTCCCCGCCCAGGATGACGAATTCACCTGTGCCTCCTGCTTCCTGGTCCGTCACCGCTCACAGATCGCCTATGAAGATGGCGATTTGAAGTACTGCATTGAGTGCGAAGGCTAAATCAGCTTCAAGCGATTGATCTATAAAAATGCCCACCGGTTCTAAACCGGTGGGCATTTCCTATGGGGAAATCAGCTTATTCTTCTTCGGGTAGCCCGTCGTTGAGAATCTCAGCAATTCGCTCAGGGTTGCGGGAGGACGCTACCCAGTAGGGGGTGGGGTCGGCCGGGTCTGTAATATCGATGCGAACAACTGATGAAATCCAGCCGCGGAAGCACATGAAAGCCCTACCGTCGAGTGCCGGACCGGTGGCTAGGCGGGAATCCTCGCCACGAAAAGCGTATGCTCGGCCAACATGCTCGCGTTCAATTTGTGCCCTTCCAACGCGCAGGACGCTAGGGGTAACCTCAATAACCGGTGAGGTTGCGAAGAGGGTCCAGCCCACCACAGCAAACATGACGATTCCGGCGATGATACCGGCGTAGATGTTGATGGGTGCCCCGACCAAGAAGGAGGATAGGCCTACGCCCACACAGGCAATCCACATGCCGATGCCGGGCGCCAGTCTTTCTCGGTAAAGAACTGCGTTGGGGTTTTCTGTCATGGGTCACGCTTCCGTTATGAGGTCTTTGTAGAGTTTTCTTCTCCAGGGTGCGCTTACCAGTGTACGAGATGTACCTGGGTGACTTCAGCTCTGCCTCTGTAATCCTGGAGAGAACTCGCGAAAAGGGGTAAAAACTCCCAGTCCGTTCACATCCCTCGATGGGGCGAAACAGGTACAGTAATGGGGTGGATAAACAGATTGATGTTCAGATTAAAATACTTGACCCTCAGCTACCTGTGCCTGCTTATGCTAAGGAAGGGGACGCCGGTGCTGACCTACGGGCGCGTATTCCGGTGACATTGGCTCCGGGGGAACGTGCTCTTGTACCTACCGGGGTTGCCCTTGCGCTTCCAGAGGGCTTTGTTGGTTTAGTGCACCCCAGATCTGGTCTTGCCGCTAAGCACGGTATCACCATCGTCAATGCTCCGGGCACAGTTGATGCGGGCTATCGCGGTGAACTAATGGTCTGCCTGCTTAATACAGATGCTCAAGAAACCTTTGAGGTAGAGCGCGGGGATCGCATTGCCCAATTAGTGATTCAGCGGTTTGAAACTGCTCGTTTTGAGGTAGTTGATGAATTGCCTGCCTCTACACGAGGTACCAGTGGTTTTGGGTCCTCAGGCGTACAGTAGACCCTAGAGGTCTGCTAAAGAAAGGCATATATATGTTTGGAATGGGCAAGAAGAAGAAAGCTGAGCAGAGCGCAGCTGAACTGGCACTAGAGGAGACAAAGGCTCCTTCGCCTGACGCTGAAAGCACCCTCACAGCCGAAGAAAACATCGTTGACGAGCATCCGGCTTTTGACCGCAGTAACGGGCCCTGGGATTCATCGGAGAAAAAAGCCAGTGATGATTCGTACATCGATCTGGGTGGACTACTCATTAAAAGCCATCCCGGTCTGAATCTGCGTCTTGAAGCAGATCAGAAGACCCAGCAGGTCATTGCCGTTACTCTCCAGCTCGGAAAGGGGCACCTGCAGGTGCAGGCTTTCGCCGCACCTAAGAGCGCCGGTATCTGGGACGATATCCGCCACGAGCTGTCTGAAAGTGTCCGCAACCAGGGCGGTCAGGTGGAGATTAACGATGGCCCTCTTGGGCGTCAGCTCATCTCTCGTGTACCTGCCCAAACCGCCGATGGTCGCAAGGGCTTTCGCATCGCCCGCTTTGTGGGTGTAGACGGGCCCCGTTGGTTTGTGCGCGGTGTGTTTTCCGGTGCAGCGGTCTTGCCCGGTGAATCGGCTGAGGCACTTGAAGAAGTCTTCCGTTCTATCATTGTTCATCGTGGCTTTGACCCTATGGCCCCCCGTGACCTTCTGCCGATGCGGGTGCCTCAGAGCATTCAGGACGCTGCAGAGGCCCAAAAAGCTGCTCAGTCTCAGCAGGGTGAAAAAACTCCGGCAGGTCTGGAAATACCCCGCAGAGGCCCCGAGATCACCGAGATCGGTTAAATATCATGCCTGAGACCCTTAACTCCCAGCTTCCGACGCGTCTTGAGACCTACCCGCAAAGGTTTCGAGCACGCGTGGCAGGTAAGGTGGAGCGCGTTCATATATCGCACCGCGAGGCTAACCCCCGGTTTGAAGTTATCCTGCTAGTGGAGCGATCAAAGCCTCTTCCACCTTCTAAAACGCACCCTCTCACCGGTATGCCTATGGCTGAGACGGGGGAGGACCTCGATGATACTGTAGACATCTGCGCTGAGGAAGAGAATACCGGGCGGACGTCGGCTGTAGAGACGGAAGCCGGGTTCGGCACCCGATTTAGTGTTATTAAGACTGCGCCAAGGGTGCTTTACCCTGACTTTTCCCCTCTGGCACCGGGCATGCGTGTGAGATTGATCTGGCTGGGGCAGCGGCAGGTGCCGGGGATTGTAGCCGGTGGTTATCTGAGGGTTTCGGGTATGCTCTCAACGCGCGATGAGCCGGTGATCTACAATCCTCGCTATGAGATTGTGCCCAGTCTTGAAGGCTAGAGCCCTCTAGCTAAAGAGGGCTCGCAAATCGTCTTCGCCCTTGGGGGTGGTGACAAAGAAGAGTTCGTCGCCGCCAGCAATGACATTGTCATTGCTGGGGGCTAGGGGAGAGCCATCGCGCACGATGGCGGTGAGGGCGGTGTCATAGGGCCACTGCACCTGACCAATGGTGTAACCGATGATGGGGTGCTCTGCCGGTACGGTGTATTCCACTAGGGTGGCGTTGCCAGAGCGTAGCGTCAGCAGACGAACCACATCACCCACCTCGACGGCCTCTTCAACCAGGGCCGTCATTAGACGGGGAGTAGAAACGGCAACATCGATGCCCCAGGACTCGTCAAAAAGCCACTCATTTTTTGGGTTATTCACGCGGGCCACCGTTCGTGGCACCCCGAACTCACTGCGGCAGAGCAGCGAAACCACGAGGTTAGTTTTATCGTCGCCTGAAGCCGCAACTACTACATCAGCGTTCTCTGGCTTAGCGTGGCGCAGAACTGACAGCTCACAGGCATCGCCAATCACCCATTGGGCGTTTTGAATCCCGCTGCGTGAAATCGCTTCAGGCTTGAGATCAATAATGGTGACATTGTGGTGGTGGGACAGCAGTTCTTTAGCGCTTGATGAGCCTACCGAACCGGCTCCGATAATAATTACTTCCATGAAAGATCACTTTCAGCGTCGCTGGCGGGGGGCTGGGACAGAATGCGGGCAATATCGTTGATGTCTTCAGTGCCCATCATGGCATGCACTGTATCGCCCTGCTGGTAGGAGGTATCGGGGCCGGGCAAGAGGCCCTCACCGAAGCGCGTGATGTATGCGATGCGCACACCGGCGAAGCGTTCAATATCGGTCAGTGCGTGGCCGGCCCAGGAGTCGTGCAGGTTGAGTTCTCCCAGCAGAAGACGGCCGGAAGCCTCTCTAAAATCACCGGCCATGGCCTGCTCCGGTAGGAGGCGGCGTAGCACCTGGTCAGTAGACCAGCGCACCGCTGCTACGGTTGGAATGCCAAGACGCTGGTAAAACTCCGCGCGGTTAGGGTCATAAATTCGAGCCACCACGTTTTGTACTTTGAAAGTCTCGCGGGCGACTCGGGAAGCAATGATGTTGGAGTTATCCCCTGAAGAGACAGCGGCAAAAGCGTAGGCCTTCTCAATGCCGGCACGTTTCAGGGTTTCGCGGTCAAACCCCACTCCGGTGACCTTCTGCCCGGCAAACTCTTTGCGCAGACGCCTGAAGGAGCGGTCATCTTGGTCGATGACTGCTACCGTGTGCCCGGCGTCCTCTAAGGTATGGGCAAGCATGACGCCGACTCTGCCGGCTCCCATAATGACGAAGTGGGGCACGTGCGCTCCTTAATCAATCGTGATGGTGACGTGTGGGCGCCAGGCCCGCTACCAGTCTACGCCTTCATCAGCTGAGGAGGACAAGCACAAAATGTGGTGTGTACGGCTGTTATTTACCGGGAGAGGCGACTACGGTTAGAGCCTGTGAAGACTATGAGAAGCAGGGCGTCAGCCCTGGTGCTGGGGGCACCTATTTCAAGCAGGCAGGCTAAGGCCGGAAACCTGCCTAAACGCCGCGCCTTCCCGCTCTTTGGAGCCGATGGCGTCTCTTCTGTAGCCTACGCACCTGATGAAATTATCCTCACCGTGCTCATCGCAGGTCAGATGGCACTTGCCTATTCCCCCTGGGTGGGGCTGGGTGTTGCAACCATTTTGATGCTGGTGATAGGAACCTACCGCTACAACATTCAGCGGGTAGGCGAAAAGGGCGATTTCGCCCTGGTGCAGAAGAATCTGGGCACCGGATTCGCTGTACTTCTAGGAGCAGCAATGATGGTGGACTTTGTACTCACCGTTGCTGTCTCGCTCTCTTCGGCAACCCAGTATCTTGAATCGCTTCTACCTGCGCTCTACTCGCATCAGCGCCTGGTGGCCTGCTCTCTGATTGCAGTGGTCACTCTGGTGTGTCTACGAGGCATTAATTTCATGTTTAGGGTAGCCCACTGGCCCACCTACATCTTTCTTCTTCTACTGGGTGGGACGCTTGTGTTTGGGCTGGCTGCCGATATGGCAGGAACCCTGGGCACAGCGGTATCGGCGGACTACGAAATAGCGCAGTCCACCTCCCCAGAGGAACTGGCTACAGGGGTGGGGCTTCTGGTACTACTGCTGAGAGTTTTCGCCTCGGGGTCTGTTGCAATGACCGGTGTGAACACCATTAGCAATGCCACGCGTGCCTTTGCACGCCCGCGACCGCGCAATGCCGCTCTCACCCTCATGCTGATGGGGTCAGTAACCTCTTTGCTCCTGGTGGGGGTGCTCTACCTGACCTGGCGTACAGGCGCTATTTTTGTGCTTGATCCCGCCCAAACGCTACGGGTTGATGGGCAGAACGTTAGCTCTGACTTCCATCAAACTTCCTTGCTCCTGCAGATTTCAGATACCGTTTTCGCAGCTCATTGGGTTACCGTCCTCCTGGGGGTCTCAACCGTTGGTGTGCTGGTCGTGGCGGCCATGACCGCTTTTACAGGTTTCCCCATGCTGGCTACTGTGCTGGCGCACCGCCAGTATCTACCCGTTTACCTCTCAGCCCGTGACTCGACAGCACTCTACGGCAATGGTGTCCTGGTGCTGGGGCTCAGCTCAATGGTACTGGTAGGCGTCGTGGGGCCAGATGTGCACACCCTGGTGCAGATGTACATTGTGGGTGCCTTCACCGCTATGCTGCTCACCCAAGTATCAGTACTCAAGAACAGCTGGCTGGCCCAGCGGATTACCCCCGATACCAAAAAACGCAGACTTATCTGGCGCGACCTTATCATCACATCCATTGGCGTGCTGGCATCGGGCACGGTTTTGATGGTCATTATCCTCACTAAATTCACTCACGGGGCATGGTTCTCCATGCTCCTCATTCTGTTCCTGCTAGGCCTCATGATGAAAATTAATAAGCACTACCAGCGCGTAGATCGCCAATTAGCCCTGCCGCAAACGGAGGCCGAGCTAGCTGAAGCTCGGGCTCTGCCCTCCCGCGTCCACGCCCTGATTTATGTTGAGCGGGTGCGTAAGCCAGTATTGCGGGCGGTCTCTTACGCACGCGCTACTCGGCCCTCATCCATCGAAGCGTTGGTGGTCAATATTGACGAAGAGCGCACGCGTCAGAATATCGATGCTTGGCAACAGCTGGGCCTGCCGCTGGACCTCACTGTGCTGGACGCGCCCTACCGCAACCCAGTGGACGCCGTCATGGACTATGTGCACCGCTCGCGCCAGAAATCACCGCGTGATGTTCTGGTGATTTACCTCCCCGAGTACGTCGTTTCACGATGGTGGGAGGGTATCTTTCACCGTCGCACCGTGCACCGTCTCAAAGCGCAGCTACGTCACGAGCCCGGAGTGGTGGTTGCTTCAGTGCCCTGGCAAATATAAAAGGGATTACCGGCTACTTCTTCACAGTAAGCTAGAGAAGAAGAACCGACCGCCCCTCCATCAACTGCATTGAGAGATACCGTGACTGAACAGACCCAGCAAAACCAAGCACCCGAGTTTGAGGTGGGGCAACTTGTGGAAGTAACTCCCGAACGCGCTGCTCACGGTGGCGCTTTCGTTGCCCGCGTCGATGGGCGAGTGGTCTTTGTACGCCACGGCCTGGTGGGCGAAACTGCTACCGCCCGTATCACCGGACGAGGCCCTAAGGGGCGCTTCTTTTTCGCTGATGTAGTGAACGTAGATGTTCCAGGAATTGCGCGCCGCCCGCACCCCTGGTCTGCGGCAGATTCCCTGGCTCACGCTCACCCTCTGGGCGGTATGGAGTACGGGCATATCGTGCCCACTGTGCAGCGCCGCTACAAAAAACAAGTGGTGGCCGAACAGCTGGCCCGGCTGGGCGGCGTACCAGCTGAACATCCCATGCTCACCGATTTGCCCATTCATGCCCTCCCAGAGGCTCCCGGCGCTACCGGTGAGGGGCTGAACTGGCGCACCCGAGCCCACTTCACCGTGGAGCGCGCCACCGGAAAAATTGCTATGTTCCCCCATAACTCCGGCACTCCCGTGCCTGTTGATTCCTTCCCTCTGGTCGATTCCCGCATCGAATCACTGGGCCTGGGCGAACTGACTTTCACCGGCGTTAAGCGTCTGGATGTCGCTGTTTCTGCCACGGACATGCTGGCCTTAGTTTTTACCGTTCCAGCCTCCCAGAACATGGTTGAGGTCGCTGATGCTGTCGAAGCCACTTGCCAGGAGGCTTGGGGCAATATTGAAGACCGCCTTATCACCCTCATTTTTACCGCGGAAAAGCAGGCTGGACGCCGCCGCGGTGCTAAACCCGCAGACATCGTGCGCGGTGCTGGCAACGCCGCCCTGCTAGAAACTGCTACCGTTTATGCCCAAGATTTCTACTGGAACGTAGCCGCTAACGGCTTCTGGCAGATTCACCGCTTTGCCCCCGAGATTCTGGGCAACGCCGTGCTTGATATGGCGCGTTTGCGCAAGAGCCAGACTGTCTACGACCTCTACTCCGGCGCCGGTCTTTTCACCGCAATCGCAGCCGACGCTGTGGGGGACCGCGGCACCGTCCTGTCGGTGGAAGGCTCCCCGCTCACCAGCAAAAATGCCGCTGATAACTTTGCGGAGGACGGGCCCTCACGCACCCACCGCTCCGAACGCACCACCGTGCGTGTTGAGCGCGGTGATGTTTCCCGCGTCCTTACCGGGGTCACAGCAGAGGTAAAAGCCGGCAGGTTCCCTGCCCCTGATGTCGTCATCGCTGACCCCTCACGCGAAGGTTGCGGCAAAACCGTGATGCAACAAATTGCTGATCTGAACCCACCCACCGTGGTCTACGTTGCCTGCGACCCGGCAGCCCTGGGTAGAGATACTGCTTATCTGCGGGCATCTGGCTACCGCCTCATGCGGGTGGAAGCCTTCGATATGTACCCGAACACCCACCACGTGGAAACCCTGGCAGTCTTCACCAAGTACTCAGGCAGCCAGCGGTAGAACAAACCCGCAAGGGTTTGCTCACCGGCTACCAATAAGTTGCCTACCGGCGCTCCCTCCCCACTTCCTCTGAACTTGTTACTGAGGAATGGACGCGCGCACGTCATAAAATTGCAACATAATTAGGTCATGTTTTTCTTTCCGAAGCTGCAATCGTGCGGCGGGAGTGCATACTATATCGAATGCTGGTCTTAGCTATCTGAAATAAAGACTGTGTCCTGACCTGAAAATATGTGAATAAGGTGACACGGGGTACACTGGTTTCGATAGCTTAGCGTCAGAGTGTCCCTTAAGTGTGCATCACACGCGGGCCGGCATCGCAGCCGGTTGGCACCGGGCGGTAGGCGAAGATGAAGACAGTGTCGAGAGGAGTCCCACATATGAGCACTGTGGATAGCTTCGGTTCAAAGGGCGTTTTGAACGTCAACGGAACCGAGTATGAAATTTTCCGTCTAAAGGCAGTTGACGGCTCGCAGAAGCTGCCTTATTCACTCAAGGTTTTGCTTGAGAACCTACTGCGCACCGAAGACGGTGCCAACATTACCGAGGGCCACATTAAGGCACTTGCTAACTGGGACGCATCGTCTGAACCCGATACTGAAATCCAGTTCACCCCTGCCCGCGTTATTATGCAGGACTTCACCGGTGTTCCCTGTGTGGTTGACCTTGCTACCATGCGTGAGGCCGTGAAGGAACTGGGCGGCGATCCCTCAAAGATTAACCCCCTGGCACCTGCTGAACTGGTCATTGACCACTCCGTTCAGATTGATAGCTTCGGTACCTCAGATGCGATCACCCGCAACATGGACATCGAATACCAGCGCAATGGCGAACGCTACAAGTTCCTGCGCTGGGGTCAGACCGCCTTTGACGACTTCAAAGTGGTTCCCCCGGGCATGGGCATCGTGCACCAGGTCAACATTGAATACTTGGCACGCACCATCATGGCCCGCGAGGTTGACGGCGTGCTGCGCGCCTACCCCGATACCGTGGTAGGTACCGACTCCCACACCACCATGGTTAATGGCCTGGGTGTTCTGGGCTGGGGCGTTGGCGGCATTGAGGCCGAGGCAGCTATGCTGGGCCAGCCCGTTTCCATGCTGATTCCCCGCGTGGTTGGCTTCAAGCTCACCGGCACCATCCCCTCCGGCGCTACCGCAACCGACGTGGTGCTCACCATCACCGAAATGTTGCGCGAACACGGCGTTGTGGGCAAGTTCGTTGAATTCTACGGCGAGGGTGTAGGCCAGGTGCCCCTGGCAAACCGCGCAACCATCGGTAACATGAGCCCCGAATTCGGCTCAACCGCTGCCATGTTCCCCATCGACGAAAACACCCTTGAATACCTGCGCCTGACCGGCCGTAGCGAAGATCAGGTTGCTCTGGTGGAGGCTTACACCAAGGAACAGGGTCTCTGGCACGACCCCAAGGCCGAGGTTGAGTACTCCGAGTACCTAGAACTCGACCTGTCCACCGTGGTTCCCTCCATTGCTGGTCCCAAGCGTCCTCAGGACCGCATCCAGGTATCTGACGCCAAGAAGCAGTTCGCTTCAGACATCAAGAACTACGGCGAAGCCGGCAAGTCCGCATCCGTCTCCATGGCAGATGGTCGCGAGTTTGAGTTGAAGAATGGCGCGGTCTCCATCGCATCCATCACCTCCTGCACCAACACCTCCAACCCTTCCGTGATGATGGCAGCGGGCGTGCTGGCACGCAACGCAGCGGCCAAGGGTCTCACCTCTAAGCCCTGGGTCAAGACCTCCATCGCACCGGGTTCAAAGGTTGTTACCGACTACTACGAAAAGGCGGGGCTACTGCCTGACCTCGAAGCCTTAGGCTTCTACGTCGTAGGCTACGGTTGCGCTACCTGTATCGGTAACTCCGGCCCGCTGGAGCCCGAGATTTCAGATGCTATCCAGGACAACGACCTCTCTGTTACCGCCGTTCTCTCCGGCAACCGTAACTTCGAAGGCCGTATCTCACCGGACGTCAAGATGAACTACCTGGCCTCCCCGCCCCTGGTCATCGCCTACGCTTTGGCCGGCACCATGGACTTCGACTTCGAGAAGGACGCCCTGGGCACCGATGCCGATGGTAACGACGTTTACCTGCGCGACATCTGGCCCGATCCCGCTGAGGTTCAGAAGATCATCGACGAGTCCCTGGACACCGCGATGTACAACAAGGAATACAGCACCATCTTTGACGGTGACGAGCGCTGGAAGGCCCTGGACACCCCCACCGGCAACACCTTCGAGTGGGATGCTCAGTCCACCTACGTGCGCAAGCCTCCTTACTTCGAGGGTATGAGCATGGACATCACCCCCGTGGAAGACATCAAGGGTGCTCGCGTACTGCTCAAGCTGGGCGATTCGGTGACCACTGACCACATTTCACCTGCTGGTTCTTTCAAGTCAGACACCCCTGCTGGTAAGTACCTGATTGAGAACGGTGTGCAGCGCAAGGACTTCAACTCCTACGGCTCACGTCGTGGTAACCACGAGGTCATGATTCGCGGTACCTTCGCGAACATCCGCATCAAAAACCAGTTGCTGGACGGCGTTGAGGGCGGTTACACCCGCGACTTTACCGCTGGCGGCGAGCAGGCAACTGTTTACGATGCATCTCAGAACTACCAGGCTGCTGGCATCCCGCTGGTCGTTTTGGGCGGTAAGGAATACGGCACCGGCTCATCCCGTGACTGGGCAGCGAAGGGCACCACCCTATTGGGCGTCAAGGCTGTTATTGCTGAGAGCTTCGAGCGCATCCACCGTTCAAACCTGATCGGTATGGGTGTTGTTCCCCTGCAGTTCCCCGCCGGTGAATCACATGAATCACTGGGCCTGACCGGTACCGAAACCTTCGATATCGCCGGTCTGACCGAACTCAATGAGGGCACCACCCCCAAGACCCTGAAGGTCACTGCCACCGCAGAAGACGGCAAGGTCACCGAGTTCGACGCTGTAGTACGCATCGACACCCCGGGTGAAGCTGACTACTACCGCAACGGCGGCATCCTGCAGTACGTACTGCGCAACCTGGTCCGCGGCTCCTAGTAGCTCGCTGATTAGCTCATAGACCGGTGGCCCCCATCATCTGATGGGGGCCACCGGTCTATGTTTTCAGGGTCAGGACCACCGGTTTTAGCTCCGGGTAGTCTCCCACACACGGCGCCATGTATCAGCCAATGAATCAACGGTTTCGTGGGCGTTGAGCCCGCTGGGCTGAGGCACCACCCACAGCTGAGTAGCCGGGTTCCACCCCTCAATCTGAGAAGTATCTTGCTGCCCCACCTTCGCCTTCCTGTCGCTGAAAGCCTCCCTGTAGGCGGTGATACCGACGACGGCTACTGTTTGGGGCGTGTAGGTGTGGGTGAGCTTTATCAGCCGGGGGAGGGCATCCTGAAGCTCCTGGCGGGTCAACTCATCGGCTCGCGCTGTAGCTCGACCGATCAGGTTGGTGATGCCGATGCCCAGCGCGGCAAGCTGAGCTTCAACCTCATCACTGAGCCCGCGGGAAGCGTCCACCCTAGGGGTCACGATGCCAGCACGGTCCAATGAAGGCCAGAACCTGTTACCGGGAAATGCAAAAGGTGCATTGACTGCCGCCGTCCATAGGCCCGGGTTGATGCCCACAATCAGCAGGCGCAGGGCAGTGCCGGGCAACGGAAGCCTGTCATCAAGGCTACCGTTGATAAATCCTGCTAGTTGATCACGGGTGGGACGTTCGCCATTAAGAGGTGAGGGGTGTTCTGTGCTCATATACTCACCCTAAACCACAGCGCCCCCGCTCACAGAAAGTGAGCGGGGGCGCTGATATAAGGAACGTGCTAAGGAGTGAGCGCTACTTGTTTTGAACCGGGATTGCTCCGGTCTTCACGTCGTAGTAGTTCTCCCAGAAGTCTGCGTTCTTGATGCCCAGGGGACGGGGGTCAAACATGGGGTCCAGACCCTGCTTCTTCTGCTGTTCGTAGTCACGCAGAACCTGCAGGGCAGGCTTCTGAATCACCAGGATGCCCAAAATGTTGAGCCAAGCCATGAGACCCACCCCGATGTCGCCTAACGCCCAGGCAGAGCCTGAGGAGGACACACAACCCAGTACAGTTGCTACAAGAATGAGAAGTTGCAAGCAACGGAGCAGGACGTTGGATGCAACCTGGTTGTTGAGGTTGCGGGTGAGGTAACGCAGGTTGGTTTCTGCCATGTAGTAATAGGCAATAATTGTGGTGAAGGCGAAGAAAGCCAGTGAGATAGCAATGAAGATGGGGCCAGCGCCAGGGATGAAAGTGTCAAAAGCGTTCTGTGCGAAAGCGGGACCAACGGTAACGTTTTCTGCCAGGCCGCCCGAGCCTTCAGCTAGTACCGGTGATTCAATTGAGCCACCCTCGTAGACGCGGTACATACCGGTCGACAGAATGAGGAATGCTGTTGCTGAACAAACAAAGAGAGTGTCAATGTAGACCGCCATAGCCTGAACGAAGCCCTGAGCGGCGGGGTGTTTGACCTCAGCTGCTGCAGCTGCGTGAGGGCCGGTGCCCTGGCCAGCTTCGTTGGAGTAGATGCCGCGCTTGACGCCCCACTCAATAGCGGTGCCGACGATGGCGCCGAAGGTAGCGTTTAGACCAAATGCTGAGGTGAAAATCAGGTTGATGACATCACCGAGCATACCGATATTGATGAAGGCCACAATCACAGCGAGAATGATGTAAACGATAGCCATGATGGGCACTACTACCGAGGCAAAGGTAGCAATACGCTTGACGCCACCGACCACAATGAACGCCAGCAGGATGGTGATGCCAGTAGCTGCCATCCAGGGATGAACGGACGGGAAGGCACCTTCCATAGAAGTTGCAATGCCGTTAGCCTGCACACCGGGGAGGAAGAAACCACAGGCAAGAACCGTGGCGAAAGCAAAGATTGATGCGTAGACCTTAAAGAGACCGGCGTACTTGGTGTGCTTGTAGGCCTTCTCAAAGTAGTAGGCGGGACCACCACGGTATTCACCGGTAATCTTGTCGCGTTCTTTGAAAACCTGACCCAGGGTAGATTCGATAAAGGATGTAGATGAACCTAGGAAAGCAACCGTCCACATCCAGAAGACTGCACCGGGGCCACCAAAAGCAATAGCGGTTGCAACGCCAGCGATATTGCCGGTGCCCACGCGACCTGCAAGTGACAGGGCTAGAGCCTGGAAGGAGGAGACTCCGTCTTTGGAGGATTCGCCTTTGAAAGTGCAGCGAATCATGGTGGGGATTTGCCGGATCTGCAACAACCGGGTGCGAATGGTGAAATACACACCTACTGCTAGGCAGAGATAGACAAGTACGGGAGACCAGATTATTCCGTTCACCCAGTCAATGACTGCAGTCATGATTTGTATCCGTTCGTGTGGGGCTAGCTGATAATGCTAGCTGTGTAATGATGCCAGTCTCTGCGGCGTATAAAACTGTGTCATACCGCTTAATGTGAGCTGTTGAACACTGATAATAAACGCTGGGTCAAACTTATGGAAGCAGCCACGCGCCCTGAAACCTAAACGAAACACAAAAGGGCGGCCTAATGTTTGCCCGGTAAAATCGCTAATCGTTCGGTGAGCGGGTAAAGTTACTTTCCTGTACGACATAGTTTAATGACCGGTGAGCAGTGCTGAGCTACCAGAGATGCTTGGGTAGATCCGGTCCTTTAGGGAGCAACCGTGGGACTACTTGAAACAATCCGCGAACCGGGCGACCTCAATAGCCTAACTGCCTTACAGCTCACTGAGTTGGCGCAGGAGATTCGGGAATTTCTGGTGAAAACTGTTTCTCAGACCGGTGGGCACCTGGGCCCTAACCTTGGGGTCGTAGAGCTAACTGTGGGTATTCACCGTGTCTTTAGCTCACCACATGACTCTCTCATCTTTGACACCGGGCACCAGTCCTACGTTCACAAACTGCTGACCGGACGGCAAAATTTTGAAACTTTGCGCCAAAAAGATGGCCTAGCGGGTTACCCTGAGCGAGCTGAATCTGAACACGATATCGTCGAGTCATCTCACGCGTCCTCATCGCTCTCCTGGGCCGACGGGGTCTCTCGCGCTCGCCAACTGGAGGGAGAAACCGACCGCTACACCGTTGCTGTCATTGGGGATGGAGCATTGACCGGTGGCATGGCCTGGGAAGCTATCAATAACATTGCGGCAGACAAGAACCGTAAGGTAGTTATCGTGGTCAATGATAACGGCCGATCCTACGCACCTACAGTGGGCGGCTTTGCCAACCAGCTGGCAGCCCTACAACACGAACTGCAAAACAAGCTGGATAAGGTTCGCCTTGATAGTCGTTACGAGCGCACCTTGACCACCGCCCGGGAGAAACTTCAGCAGGGCGGGCCACTCGGTCGCATGGTTTACCAGGGCCTGCACGGTATGAAAGCCGGGATCAAGGACGTGATGGTGCCCGGCGGTATCTTCGAGGACCTGGGCATGAAGTATGTGGGCCCGATTGACGGGCATGATCTTGAAGCCGTCGAATCAGCCCTTGAATCTGCCAAGAACTTTGGTGGCCCCGTGATTGTTCACGCAATCACTGAGAAGGGGCACGGTTACGCGCCTGCCGTCAGTGATAAGGACGACATGTTCCACGCCGTGGGCGTGATTGACCCCGAAACGGGTGAAGCGCTAGCTAAGCCCTCGGATAAGTCCTGGACCTCGGTCTTTGCGCAGGAAATCAAAG
Organism: Rothia endophytica; assembly: GCF_039543885.1. Lineage (NCBI taxonomy): Bacteria > Bacillati > Actinomycetota > Actinomycetes > Micrococcales > Micrococcaceae > Rothia > Rothia endophytica. The sequence continues at coordinate 1,372,151 of NZ_BAABKP010000001.1, read as the reverse complement.
AGATTGCCGACGAACGCAAAGATATCGTGGGTATCACCGGAGCCATGCTGATTCCGGTGGGCCTCAAGCCTATGGCCGCAGCCCACCCTGACCGAGTTATTGATGTGGGAATCGCCGAACAGCACGCGATTGCCATGAGCGCCGGTTTGGCCTATGGCGGGCAGCACCCGGTCATTGCCCTATACGCGACCTTTCTCAACCGCGGCTTTGACCAGTTGCTCATGGACGTTGCGCTCCACAAGGCGGGTGTGACCATTGTGCTGGACCGTTCAGGTGTTACAGGCCCCGACGGCGCCAGCCACCACGGTATGTGGGATCTGGCCCTGCTGCAATTCATCCCGGGTCTGCACCTGGCAGCGCCGCGCGACGCTGTAACACTGCGCGAAGAACTGCGTGAAGCAGTCGCTATCGAGGACGCCCCCAGCGTGGTGCGCTACCCCAAGGGTTCGGTTGGTGCAGACATCCCTGCTCTTGAGCGACTGGCAGATGGCACTGATATCCTCGCACGTACCGGCGAACCGCACACCGAAACCGGTCAACGCGATGTCTTGTTGATTGGTGTGGGAGCCTTTGCGCGCCTGGCTCTGCAGGTGGCCGAACTCCTTGAAGACCGGGGTGTTACCCTTACCGTGATCGACCCCCGCTGGGTCATGCCTGTGCCGTCTTCCGTGGTTGATCTTGCCGGGCAACACCGCATCGTGGTGTCAATGGAGGATGGCGTGCGGGCAGGTGGTGTGGGTTCTCGCATCCGTCAGGAAATGCGAGCAGCAGGTATCGATACCGCACTCAACGAGTTGGGTCTGCCCGCTGAATTCATCAAGCATGCTGAGCGTCACGAAATTCTTGAAGAAGTTGGACTGACACCCCAGAAGATTAGCTCTGATATCCTGGCCCAGCTTTCTGGCACCATGGTTCCCTTTGCTCGAGGTGAAGGTGAAAAGCCCAAACATACTCTCTAAACTACCCTAGCGGTGGGTAACAGATACAGAAAAGGCCGGGGATAGTTATCCCCGGCCTTTTGAGTCGACTGGAAGGCTTTAGCCTACCCAGATACGGTCGCCCTTAATTTCAAGGGGGAATTCTGGCAAAGCTGTTTCAGCCGGACCACCCTGGGGCGCGCCGTCCTCAGTGGAAAAGACAGAAGCGTGACAGGGGCAGTTTATGGTCTTTTCTTTCTGCGCGTTAACCTGGCAACCCTGGTGGGTGCAGACGGACGAGAACGCATGGAAGGTGCCTTCGGTAGGCTGAGTAATCATCACGCTGGTTCCCTGAGCGGTAGCTTTAATAACGCCGCCCACCGGCACATCTGCTACAGCCGCCATGTCAGTGGGCTCTGCAGGGGCACCGGGGTCGATGGAGGCAGCGGTGGCATCGGAATCCATGGAGGAGCCGCATGCGGTAAGAGCTAGAGCTCCTGCACCAGCGCTAACAGCACCAACTGCTGCGCGGCGCGTCATTCCAGGGTTTTCAGTGATTTCTTTGGCTGATGAACAACCACAGGTATTGCACACGGTTTACTCCTTAGAGGTAGAGGGGGCAGACCCCAGAATCTCACCAAAAATCTCAGCAAGAGAGCCTACTACCACTTCAATTTGCCACTCTCGGGCTCCCAATTCAAGCAGGGCTGACCTAAGTCGCGCGGCGGTTGGCTCGGCGGGAGGGTCCCAGCAGAGACGGCGCAGAGTATCAGGCGACAAGAGGTTTTCCTGGGGCAGGGTAAGTTCCTCTGCCAGGGCGACTATGGCAGGTTTAGCCTCAGCAAAGAGCTGGGCTGATAGAGGGCGCTTAGTCTCCCACGCCTTGAGCGGTGGTGGCCCCTCTGCCGGGGTGGTGAAGGGAACCGGTTGGGCATCATTTTTAGCGTCGGCGATTGCCCGAACCCAGCGCGGAGCTTCTCGCTTGAGGGCACGCGTCTGGAAACCCGGAACCTGTAAAATGGCGGGGACCGAACGGGGCATGAGCCGTGCTGCTTGAATCAAAGCGGGATCGGGCAGCAGACGCTTAGGCGCTACGTCTTTTGTTTGGGCAAGACGTTCACGCTCGTACCAGAGGTTGCGCAACGCGGTCAGCTGACGGCGGTTCTTTAGCTCTCTGATTCCCTTAGTTTTACGCCAGGGGTCCTTTTTGGGCTCCCTTTCCCAGACCTCGCACTCATACCTAAACTCTTCAAGGGCGTACCCGAGCTTATCTTGCTCTCGCAGCACCTCTTCAACAGCTTCGCGCAGGTCCAGCAGAATCTCGACGTCCAAGGCGGCGTAGTTGAGCCACTCTTCGGGGAGGGGCCGCTTGGACCAGTCAACCGATGAGTGCTCCTTGGCCAGTTTGAAACCTAAAAGGTTTTCTACCATGAACCCCAGACCAACGCGCTCGAAGCCGGCCAGACGTCCGCCCATTTCGGTATCAAAAAGAGCGTCTGGGTACATCCCCAGTTCAGCCAGGCACGGGAGATCCTGGGTGGCAGCATGCAATACCCATTCCACACCTGAGAGAGCATCATTGACGGGGGAGAGATCCTCAAAGGCTTCGGGATCAATGATGATGACGCCCGACTCGCCGCGCTTGAGTTGCACCAGGAAGGCACGTTGCCCGTATCTAATCCCCGAGGCACGTTCGGTGTCGACGGCGACCGGGCCGCTTTGCTCTGATAAAATCTGAGCAACTCTTCTGAGCCCACGCTCGGTATTAATCACGCTGGGTGTGCCACCAGCGGGAGCCTCAAGCTTGACTAGCTCAGGAATCTGAAGGCTACTGGGTAGCCCAAAGTCGCTGCTCACGGGCCCGGTGGGTGCCGCCGAAGCACCGGGGGGAGTAGATGCGGGCATGGGCCAACTCTCTTTCACGGCAGTAGACATACTCAACTATTATGCCACTTTGTAGAAAACGGCTCCTCAGTCTGAGTTAAGCGCGGTTTACTTCTGTACAGGCTTCTCTTCGAGAGTAAGACAAATAGAGTTGATGCAGTAGCGCAGATCGGTGGGCGTAGCGTAGCCTTCACCCTCGAAAACGTGCCCCAGATGGGAATCGCAAGCTGCACAGCGCACCTCGGTACGCACCATACCCATGCTACGGTCCTGGATGTAACGCACGCTTGACTCGGCTGCAGGTTCATAAAAAGAGGGCCAACCGCAGTGGCTCTCAAATTTCTCGCTAGAGCGAAAGAGCTCAACCCCGCAGGCTCGGCACGAGTAGACACCTTCAGTGGTGGTGTCCCAGTATTCGCCGGTATAGGGACGCTCGGTGCCGCCCTCGCGCAACACAGCATACTCGGTGGGATTCAGCACAGATTTCCAGTTCTTAACCACAGAGCCAACGCCGGGCTTAAAATCGTTCACGATAGTGCCTTTCTTTTTCAGTAGAGGGTATCTTTTACCCTACCTCTAGTAGCGTGCCGGCACACCTTCTTATTCCCGCTTTATACCCACCCAGGGCAGCTGCCCTGCCCAAGCGATGAGGTTGAGCACACCAATCTCGGCCACGTAACTCCAGTGTTCTAAACTGGTCACTATGGTTCAACTAAGCCCTGAAGAAAAACCCGCGAAAATGTGGAAACCGCTGACCTTTGGCCTGGTGTCTGGTGCGACCTTGGCTACCGTTGGTCTGGCAGGCTCAGCCGGTCTAGCAACCTATTTCGCTCGGCGCGTAGTGGTCCCTCCCAAAACCCCGGGAGAGGACGTGCGGGTACACTCTCTGGGGTATGACTCCGTTGATATCGCCGAGGGGCAAGAACCGAGCAGTATCAGAATAGACGCCACAGACCGAACTCGTGCTCGCGGCAATTACGGCTTCTACTTTTCGGGTGGAGCGGGCTTTGCGGTGCTGGGGGAGATCACCAGTTACTCACCCAAAGACCAGACCGTCACCCGTCAGATTCTAAAAATTATGCGTGGCGATATCTCAGACATCGAGCGGGGGCGGCTGAGTGGAGTGGTAGCACCCCACCCTAGGGATGCTGGCTATGCTTTTGAAGATATTGAGCTTAATCTACCGGTTGGGCCCGCCCCTGCCTGGCTGATTCGGCCCGGTGCGTCCCTCACTGCGCTGCCAGCTCAGAAGGCTGAAAGTAGCCCTGCTACCCGTAGCTCTACCTGGGCCATCATGGTGCACGGTATGGGCGCGACCAGGGCTGAAACTCTGCGTGCCCTGAGTGCAACGCAGGCCCTAGGTCTCACCTCTTTGCATATGAGCTACCGCAATGACCGCGAAGCTCCCGCCTCAGAAGACGGTAGGTACGGTTTAGGGTTCACGGAATGGCGTGATGTTGAGGTTGCCATCGACTACGCCTTAGAGCACGGCGCGGACGATGTGGTACTTTTTGGGTGGTCTATGGGTGGGTCTATTTCACTACAGGCTGCCGATAAGGCGCGCAACCGACAGCACGTTAGGGCACTCGTATTGGACGGCCCCGCCCTTAACTGGATTGAACTCATTCAATACCACTCTCAACTCAACAAAATGCCCCTGCGTATTGGGCAACTGGGTGTTTCGATGATTACCCACCCTGCGCTCAAGGTCTTCACCGGGCTCAAGGATCCCATCCGGTTAGAGGAAATCTCCTGGCCACACCGGGCTTCAGATATTAAGGTGCCTACCCTCATCATGCACTCAGTCGATGATGCCTATGTGCCGGTTGGCCCTTCACAGGAGCTCGCCACAAAGTCAGCCCTCGTTGATTTCGTCCCCTTCGAGGAGGCATCCCACACCCGCGAGTGGAACGTGGACCCCGTCAAGTGGGAGCGGACTTTGATTGACTGGCTAGGGCCCCATCTGGGCTAGCTAGGAAGCTGCGATATCAGCGTAGGAACCGGCGGTGATCGCCACCAGGTCATCGCCGGTTAGCTCTACGTCCAACCCCCTTTTGCCTCCCGAGACCAACACAGTGTCAAAAAGCTGGGCAGATTCATCGACCAGCGTCGGGTGGGCAGTCTTCTGCCCCAGCGGTGAGATGCCTCCCACCACATAGCCCGTGCGTTTCTGAGCGACCGCTGGGTCAGCCATGACCGCGTTCTTCCAACCCAGCGCCGCAGCGGCAGCTTTGAGGTTAAGCTTGCCACCCACCGGCACCACACAGACCGCGAAATCCTGTTCGTGATTAATCATCAGGGTCTTGAAAACCTGTTCGGGGGAGCGGCCCAGCTTCTGGGCAGCCTCAACCCCAAAGTTGGTTTCCCCGGCAGTGTGTTCATACTCCCGCACCTCAAAGTGCACCCCGGCGCCCTGCACAACAGCTAGCGCGGCAGTAGCAGCAGCGGTCTTCTTCTTTTTAGCCATGAGACAACCTTTCTCTACTACCCATCAACCCTAGTACCCTCGCGGCAGAGCGCAACATTGAGTAAAAGTGGGGTACAGCACTAGACTAAGCCTGTAAGAATCACCGACACGCACACGGGATAAGAGTCACACCCTTGGTCACCACCGTCCACCTCACTGATCGCACCCCCAACGTCTCAGCAGACGAACTGCTGGCGGGCTTCCGCCCCTCCGAACGATTCGGTGAGGTCTCCTTTGACACCTACCGCCCGGACCCTGCCCAGCCATCACAGCAACAAGCGGTGGACGCCCTCCGAGCCTTTGGTGCCAGCATCAACAGGGGAAGTGCAACAACAGGCGGCTTCTTCGGCAAGCTTTTCGGTGGATCCAAGAAAAAACCAGCGACTAAGGCCGGGCTCTACCTGGATGGCGGCTTTGGCGTCGGCAAAACCCACCTGCTGGCCTCCCTCTGGCACTCGGTAGAAGGCCCCAAAGCCTTTGGTACCTTCGTTGAATACACCAACCTGGTGGGTGCCCTCACCTTCCGCAAAACCGTAGAAGCCCTCTCTGCCTATAAGTTGGTCTGCATCGACGAATTTGAACTCGATGATCCCGGTGACACCGTGCTCATGTCCCGACTCATGCGCGAACTAGCAGAGGCTGGCGTCAAGCTGGTCGCCACCTCTAACACCCTGCCGGGATCACTCGGCGAAGGCCGTTTCGCTGCGGCTGACTTCAAACGTGAAATCCAGGTGCTGGCCGAACAGTTCGACGTCATCCGAGTAGACGGTGAGGACTTCCGCCACCGCGGCCTACCCGCAGCGCCCGCCCCCGTCTCTGACACGGACTTTGACACCACCGTCGCCCAAAACTTCGGTGACCTCGGCACCATCGCCGTTGATAACTTCCTAGACCTCATCAACCATCTTTCACGCGTGCACCCCTCCCGCTACCGCGAATTTATCACCGGTCTCGACGCTGTCGCCTGGAAAAACGTACAAACCATCGACCAGCAAGCTGTAGCCCTTCGCTTCGTTGTACTCGCCGACCGCCTCTACGACAAAGACCTTCCCATCATCGCCAGCGGCGTACCCTTCAATCGCGTCTTCACCCAAGAAATGATGGAAGGTGGCTACCAGAAGAAGTACTTCCGCGCGGTTTCACGCCTCACCGCACTGGCTCGTGAAGGATCTGGCCAACCGGAATAGAAGGCGCGAAACCACTCCGTTCGCTCTTGTGAGCTCGCGCGCTCGCTCCCGCTCACTCCGTCCCGTCTCACCGCACTGGCTCGTGAAGGAGCTGGCCAACCGGAATAGGAGGCGCGAAACCACTCCGTTCGCTCTTGTGAGCTCGCGCGCTCGCTCCCGCTCACTCCGTCCCGTCTCACCGCACTGGCTCGTGAAGGATCTGGCCAACCGGAATAGGAGGCGCGAAACCACTTCTTCTTAAACAGGGAATCCCTTCTCAGCCCACTGAGCACGAGTCATGGTAGCTGTTCGCGCCGTTAGTCGAGGCTGCTCACCGCCAGGTAACCGGCGGTCAAACGTCCCCTCAGGCACCGTCCTGATATCGGCAAAACCTACCGCCAGGGCAGCTTTCTCAGAAGCTGTGTTGCCCTCAATAGCAGTCCACGTCAGCTGATTCAGACCTATACCCTGAGGGTCAAAGGCAAAACCCATCATGACTGCCAAAGCCTCTTTAAGGATTCCCTTGCCCCGCATCTGCGGTGCCATCCAAAAGCCGACCTCAGCAGAGTCTTCCTCAATGTCAAACAAAGTGACCACACCCGCGAAAACCCCGCTATAGTCAATAGCCCATACCAGCTCACTGCCATTGGACGCCGCAACGCGAGTATAGTCAATGAACAGACGCGCATTATCCAGGGTGTAGTTCAAGGGAATGCTCTTACACCAACGCACAATCTCAGGGTCGACGCAGGCAGCGGCAATAGCTGCAGCGTCCGCATCTCGCAAAGGACGCAGGGTGAAACGTTCAGCAATCAAGCTTGGATACATAGCTAACCTCTCAATGCAGTAAACACTTCAATCCTAAATGGCTGTGGCGCAGTGCATAGACTAAAAAAATCTCTTGACTAGAGTGAGAAGGTTAAAAATTTCGCTCTGACTAGTGTAAATGAAAATTTCCGCGGAGTGTGACCTAATTTGGCAAGCGGCCGAAAAGGCTGTAATGTATATACACGTTGGTTCGAAGCGTGAAAACGCAACGAAACATCTGCGGTTGTAGCTCAGTTGGTAGAGCACCACCTTGCCAAGGTGGATGTCGCGAGTTCAAGTCTCGTCAACCGCTCGCAAAACCTTTTGTAGGTTTATGCGCGATTGGCGCAGCGGTAGCGCACTTCCTTGACATGGAAGGGGTCACTGGTTCGATCCCAGTATCGCGCACGCATGATACTTAAGTATCGCGTACAGAACTTCGGTTCAACACATCTGCGGTTGTAGCTCAGTTGGTAGAGCACCACCTTGCCAAGGTGGATGTCGCGAGTTCAAGTCTCGTCAACCGCTCCAAGAAAACCCCGGTCCCAGCGACCGGGGTTTTGTTTTACTCTCTCCCAGCAAGCGAGCGTGCATCTTCGCGCCGAGCGTCCGCTCTAAAATGGTACATTCGGTGCTACTGAGACGCACATTCACACGGTAGACATCCAGGGGCTGGGAACGGCAACACCACATTTGCCAAGACCCCCACACCTCTGTATAGTAATTCGAGTTGCGGTTGTAGCTCAGTTGGTAGAGCACCACCTTGCCAAGGTGGATGTCGCGAGTTCAAGTCTCGTCAACCGCTCTCACGAAAACCAAAAGTTTTCGCCCCTCAAACCCCAGGTTTGAGCGTGTGGTGAGGTGGTCGAGTGGTTAGGCAACGGTCTGCAAAACCGTGTACGCGGGTTCGAGTCCCGTCCTCACCTCCACGCGCGATTGGCGCAGCGGTAGCGCACTTCCTTGACATGGAAGGGGTCACTGGTTCGATCCCAGTATCGCGCACAAATGATATATGGGTATCTGGTGCTCACTGTTTCATTACAGTGACCACTCCAGGAAATTTTTATTTCCTCGCTAGCTCGGAAAATTTCCTTCCGTCTGGTTCGATCCCAGTATCGCGCACAAAGAAAACTCCCTAGCTTTTAGCTGGGGAGTTTTCGCTTTAAAACCTAAAGGTGAAAACCGAACAAACGTAAAAATTGAACTTAAACGGTTCAAGGTGGCATCTGGTCTAGAAACCACACTCCGAAAGTGCCAGGCTGGAAATAACGGTTTGAAAGCCCCTCACAGGGCCCCACCAGCACAGGAACACCACATGACTTCGAGAACCCCCGCCGCCAAGCCTCCACTGATCTCCAACGTCCTCGCCAAGTACATTATGGCCATCACCGGCATCGTCTTCGCCCTCTTCGTGATGGTGCACATGTACGGCAACCTCAAAGTCTATAAAGGCCCTGAAGCCTTCAACGACTACGCCCTCTTCCTGCGAACCCTCTTCGAGCCGCTCTTCCCCTACGAGGGTTTCCTCTGGATTTTCCGTGTCGCCCTGCTGGTCTGTCTCATCGGGCACGTAGGTTGCGCTGTCCTCCTCTCAGCACGTGCTAAAAAAGCCCGCGGATCCCACAAACGCAGGGGCCTTAAAGGCTTCAAATCCTTCACCGCCCGCACTATGCCTGTCACAGGCGTCGTCCTCTTGCTCTTTATCATCTTCCACATTCTTGACCTGACCGCAGGCGTGGGTGTGGCACCCGTCGAATTCCAGCACGGTAGCCAAGCAGGCAGTTTCGCCTACGAGAACCTGGTCGCCAGTTTCCAACGCCCTGTAGTAGCCCTCATCTACCTTCTTGCCATGGTCATTCTCTTCCTGCACCTAGCCCACGGGCTCTGGGCAGCGGTCTACGACTTCGGTGTGACCGTCAGCGAAAAAGCCCGCTCCTGGGTCATCCTCGTTGCCGGTGTGTACGCGCTCATCATCATGCTGGGCAACATCAGCATCCCCCTTGCTGTGCTCTTCGGGCTAGTGAAATAGAAAGATAAGCAATCATGGTTAACGTCAATATTTCCTACGCAGACCCCGTTGACGGCAAAGTGCCGGACGGCCCTCCCTCGACCGCCTGGGCTCGCCGCCGCGACCAATACAAACTAGTCTCGCCCCTTAACCGCCGCAAGTTCAAAGTCATTGTGGTGGGGACAGGTCTAGCCGGTGCCGGCTGTGCCGCGGCACTGGGGGAGCTGGGCTACCAGGTATCTGCCTACACCATTCACGACGCGGCCCGCCGTGCCCACTCGGTAGCAGCCCAGGGCGGCATTAACGCGGCCCGTGCCCGTAAGGTTGATAATGACTCCATCCACCGCTTCGTCAAAGACACCGTCAAGGGCGGGGACTTCCGTGGACGCGAGGCCGATGTTTTCCGTCTGGCCGAAGAATCGGTGCGCGTCATCGACCACATGAACGCCATTGGCGCCCCCTTCGCCCGGGAGTACGGCGGCCAGCTGACCACCCGCTCCTTCGGTGGCGTGCAGGTCTCCCGCACCTACTACACTCGCGGGCAGACCGGGCAGCAGCTGCAGGTTTCAGCGTCCCGTTCATTTCAACGCCAGGTTGCCGCCGGTACCGTTACTCTGCATACCCACGAGGAGATGCTGGACCTCATCATCAAGGACGGACGTGCCCGGGGCATCGTCACCCGCAACCTGAAAACCGGTGAGGTGCGAGCAGAAACTGCCCACGCCGTCGTGCTGGCAACCGGCGGCTATGGCAACGTTTTTCACCGCTCAACTTTGGCAAAGAACTCCAACGTGACCGCTGCCTGGCGCGCAGTGCGCCGGGGGGCCTACTTTGCGTCCCCCTCCTACATTCAGTTCCACCCCACCGCCTTACCGATTAGCCACAAGTGGCAGTCCAAGACCACGCTGATGTCTGAGTCCCTGCGCAACGACGGGCGTATCTGGGTGCCCAAACTGGCAAGCGATGACCGGCCCGCCAACGCCATTCCCGAGGACGAACGGGACTACTACCTGGAGCGCAAGTACCCCGCCTTTGCTAACCTCACCCCGCGCGATATTGCCTCACGTGCAGCCCGCGAACAGATTGAAAGCGGCCACGGCGTTGGGCCGCTGAAGAACTCGGTTTACCTAGACTTTAGAGACGCCAAGGAGCGTCTGGGCGTCAAAGTGCTGGATGAACGTTACGGCAACCTCTTTGAGATGTACCGGGACGCAACCGGCGAGGACCCCCACGAGGTGCCTATGCGTATCGCCCCCGGCGCCCACTTCGCCATGGGCGGGTTGTGGACTGACTACGACCAGATGAGCAACATACCCGGGCTTTTTGTGGGCGGTGAAGCCGGCTGGGGCTACCACGGTGCTAACCGGCTGGGAGCTAACTCCCTGCTCTCTGCCTGTGTAGACGGCTGGTTCACCCTGCCCTACTCGGTCCCCAACTACCTGGCCCAGCACCTGGGTGAAACCCTGCTAGAACCTACTGACCCCGCCGTGCAGGGCGTCCTGAAGGACGTTTCAGAGAGAGTAAACCGCCTGATGAAGATTGGCGGTAAAACTCCGGCAGACCGTATCCATGCTGAACTGGGTGAAATCCTCTACGAGGGCTGCGGGGTGAGCCGTAGCGAAGCTAAACTCACCGCCGCCATCGAGAAAATCAGGGCTCTAAGAGAGATCTTCTACACCGACCTCTTTATCCCGGGCAACCCCCAGAGCTTCAACCAGGAACTCGAGCGCGCCGGCCGCCTGGAGGACTACCTGCAGATGGCAGAACTCATGTGCATCGATGCCCTGGACCGCAAGGAATCAGCTGGTGCCCACTTCCGCGAGGAATACCAAACCGAAGAGGGCGAGGCAGCCCGCAACGATGAGGACTGGTGCTTTGTCAGCATCTGGGAGGAGGGCGCAGATGGTGCCCACATCCGCCACGCTGAACCGCTGGACTTCAAAGACATCACCCTAGAAACGAGGAACTACAAGTGAAACTCACCATTGAAGTCTGGCGCCAAGATAACACGGCTACAGCAGGCCGATTTGAAACCTACACTGTTACCGGTGCCTACGAAGAAATGTCCCTGTTAGAGCTCATTGACTACCTCAACGACCAGCTAGTTTCGGAGGGGCGCGAGCCAATTGCCTACGAGTCTGACTGCCGTGAAGGTATCTGCGGCACCTGCGGTATCACCGTCAACGATCAGCCCCACGGCCCGGTGCCCAACACGCCCTCCTGCCGCCAGCATCTGCGTTCCTTCAAGGACGGGGACAATCTCCGCCTAGAGCCCTTCCGGTCCGAAGCATTCCCCGTCGTCCGTGACCTGGTGGTTGACCGCACCGCCCTAGACGACGTCATCCGCGCCGGCGGTTTTGTCTCGGTGGATGCTGGGACTGCTGCAGATGCCGACTCCATGCAAATCGGTCACGGTCGGGCTGAACAGGCACTCGACTTTTCAGCCTGCATTGGGTGCGGTGCCTGCATCGCAGCCTGCCCCAACGGTTCAGCTAACCTCTATGCTGGTTCAGTACTGCAAAGCCTTTCTCTGCTGCCCCAGGGGCAAGCTGAACGGTCCTCCCGCGCCCGTAACCTGCTGGCTGAAGCAGATACCCACTTTGGCCCCTGCTCGGTTTACGGTGAATGTGCTGTTACCTGCCCGGCGGGCATCCCGCTCTCAGCTATCGCCGCCGTCAACCGTGAGCGCGCCCGCTCCGCCTTCCGTAAGGGGAAGGACGACTAGCCTCCTCGCTGGGGAATAAACCCTTGGACGGGAGTAGGCTAGGAAGAAAAAAATACCCACTTCGAGCGCGTAGCTTGAGGGCTGCGCGAAGAAAGCAACCATGACATCTGCACCACAGCCAGGAGTTCCTGTAGCCCCGGCACCAGCTCGTGAACGAAATGTGATGATTGCCAAAATCATAGCGATTTTGGCGGTTACTCTGATTCTCTTCTTCCTGCCTGCCCCCGAGGGAGTTGACTCGCGCGGTATGCACATGGCGGGTATTTTTGCCGGTACCATTCTGGGGTTGATTCTGCAGCCCCTGCCCACTGCGTCAGTGGCGCTGATTGGTCTGGCTGCAGCGATGATGACCGGCACCATGGCTGCAAAAGATGAGGCACTGACCGGCTTTGGCAATCCCACCATCTGGCTGATTGTCGCCGCCTTCTTCATTGCCGACGGTTTCTTGATCACCGGCCTGGGGCGCCGTATCGCCCTGATGTTTGTATCCAAGCTGGGGCGCTCGTCCCTGGGCCTTGCCTACGGTATGGCACTGACTGACCTAGTTCTTGCACCAGCTACGCCCTCTAACACGGCTCGTGCCGGTGGCGTGGTCTACCCCATCATCAAATCGCTGGCAGTGGTGAATAACTCTGAACCGACCACCACAGAATCCCGCAAACGTTTGGGCTCTTACCTGTTGCTGACCGCGATTCAGGTCAATACCATCACCTCAGCCATGTTTATTACGGCGATGGCGGGCAACCCTCTGGCAGTGGGCTTCGCTGAGCAGCAGGGCGTTCACATCACCTGGGGCACCTGGGCTCTGGGCGCACTGGTGCCCGGTGTGGTCGCTTTGCTGGCCATGCCCTGGGTCATGATGAAAATCTACCCGCCCACCCTGCGCCAGACCCCGGACGCTCCTGATCACGCTCGTGTGCAACTCAAGGAATCGGGGCCTATGTCCCGAGCCGAAATCATTATGCTGGTGACCTTCCTGCTCCTTTTGGCGCTGTGGATTCTAGGCTCAACCATCGGGGTCAATGCCACCTCAGCTGCCTTCTTGGGCATCGCGATTCTGCTGGCCAGCAAGGTGCTGACCTGGAACGACATGGCGAAGAATTCCGGTGCCTGGTCCACCCTCATCTTCTTCTCGGTCCTGGTGGCTATGGCAGAACACCTCGACACCCTGGGTGTTATTACCTGGATTGGTAACTCTGTGAGCTCACTGGTCGGAGACTTGCCCTGGCCGCTCGCTTTCGCCGTGCTCCTCCTGGTCTACTTCTACGTCCACTACCTCTTCGCGTCCAACACCGCACAAATTGTCGCCATGTACGCGGTCTTCCTGGCAGCAGCTGTCGCCGCAGGCACCCCGGCGATGTTCGCTGCTCTGATGTTCGGTTTCGCCGGCAACCTGATTGGCGGGCTGACCCACTACGCCTCGGGCCCTGCAGGCGTCATCTTTGGTTCGGGCTACGTTCCCACCAACGAATGGTTCAAGAAGAGCTTCATTGCCTCGGTCGTTAACATCATCATATGGGGCAGCGTTGGCACGCTCTGGCTCATGCTGATCGGCCTGTGGAACTAGCCTTTTGCCGTGCTGTGTGGCTTGTTAAGCTGGGGGTATGCTCCAGCTAACGGTCACACACTTTGGTTTCAGCCCGGTCAAAGGCGCCCGGCACACCGCCCACACGAGGGCGGAACGTGGCCCCGGTGGCATTGTTTTTAATCGCCGCTGGGGTCTTGTTCTGCCCCAGACGGGTAAGGTAGCGCGATCTGTTGCCTACCCGAAACTGGTGCAGGTAGAGAATTCATTGAGCGAGTGTGATCGCGGGACGCTACTGGAGGTGCGTATCCCGGGGAAGGGCAGCTTCACTCTTGAGCCACTATCCAAGGGAGAAGTCCAGACTTTTGATTTTTGGGGTCAGCCTAAGCGCCTGTCCCTCTATGACCACCCGGTCAATAGAGCTCTTTCTGATTTCCTCCACGAGCAGGTGGTACTGGCCTATGCCCTTGACCCGCTGATTTTTGGCGCCCCGCTGAGTCTGGTAGGTTCTGCCACTTTAGAAGAGCTAGGACGCAGGGTAGAGCCACCTTCCAACCACGAAACCGGCGTGGTGTCGGTAGACGCTGCCCGCCTGCGGTGCAACCTGGTCGTCCAGACTGATGAACCCTTTATTGAAGACACGTGGACAGGGCAACAGGTTCAGCTACACGTGCTAGCCCACCGAGAGGGGAAGCCGGTTCCTGGCGACTTAGACGGGGTAAAACTCACCCTCGGTGAGCCCATCGGCAGGTGCGCTGTCATCGATACCAACCCGGTCACCGGCGTCCGAGACATGAAGCTGCTCAAGAACCTGGCAGGCTACCGGCCCCGCAATCAGCGTGGAGAACCGGTGGCGGGTGTCTATGCCAACTTCAACGTGACGTAATAAGCGGGAGCAAAGAGGGGCACCAGTAGAGTGAAAGCATAGTTCTTTCCCATGGTGAAACGAGATGACGCATGAAGAGCCCCCACATAGTTTTGGCTTTAGCCGCCGCGGTGACCCTCCTTCTCTCCGGCTGTACCGGTGATTTTTTGGTGCACAATCTCTTGTGGGCTCAGGCCAGTGCTGATGCCCGCTTGACCGGGCAAGAGCTGCTGGATTTTGAGCCGATGATTGCATCTCAAAAGCCCTACTTAGAGAAATCAGATCTGGCCGTGTGCCAAATGGAAACCCCGGTAGCCGTTGAAAGCGGCCCCTACAGCGGCTACCCCAGCTTCAATGTACCTCCCCAGATTCTTACGGTGGCAGCTAACATTGGCTGGGACGCCTGCATGACGGCGAGTAATCACTCCATTGATCAGGGGACTGCCGGGCTCGAACGAACCTATAGAGCCGTTGAGGAAGCTGGTATGGGGGTCACCGGCACCAATCTGAGCGAAGATGAATCCCAACAACCCGATATCTTTTAAAGCGCCAACGGCGTCAAGATTGCGGTGGTTACAGGTACCTACGGGCTTAACGGTCAGGTTCCCGAGCACAACTGGCAGTTAGATATGCTCGACACCAAGACTATGATCGCTAAGGCGCAGTGAGCTAGAGAAGAAGGTGCTGATATCGTCGTCGCCCATATGCACGCCGGTGATGAATACGTCACCGAGCCCAACAACCAACAGATCACAGTCGCCCGTGAACTGTCAGATTCCGAAGCATTTGACCTGATCGTGGGTCAGCACGCTCACACCGTCCAGCCCATCGAAAAGTACGGGGACACCTGGGTTGTCTACGGCATGGGCAATAACGTCACGGAGCTCTCACCGTCCATCGTCGGTAACAACGAGGGCATTATGGTCAACGCCGTCATGACCCGCGATGATGCAGGGGACTGGTCGGTTAAGGCCCTGCGCTGGGCACCGAGCATGATGGTCGATGACCCTAGCTACCGCTTCTGCATTACCTCACCCAGCTCAGCAGCAAGCTCCTGCGCTGCGCCGGCACGTGCAGCAGCTTCTTCCGCGCGGGTCAAACAGGCAGTAGAATCCCGCGGGGGAGTTGCTGATGGGGTTGCAGGAATGGGTGCTTAACTATAAACCAGAGAGCGCAAAGGACGCTGGGCACAGGGGAGGGCAACCTCAGGGAAAACCTGTTGCCTGCCAGAAATATTTTTCTGCTGATACAGTGATTCTCGGGGTCTTTTCTTTTTCAGGCAGACACTGTCTGCACAGTACAGGAAGGCAGATTAGATGATGTTTCCTCACAATTTTCTCTGGGGCGGGGCAACCGCAGCTAACCAAATCGAAGGCGCCTACCGGGCAGACGGCAAGGGACTCAGCGTCCAGGACGTCATGCCTCACGGCCTGCGCACCCCACCCACCGCTGAACCCACGAACGATAATCTCAAACGTGAAGCCATCGACTTCTATCACCGCTACCGTGAAGACATCGATCTTTTCGCTGAAATGGGCTTCAAAACCTTCCGACTCTCCTTCGCCTGGAGCCGTATCCTCCCTCAGGGGGACGAAACAGAACCCAACGCAGCGGGCCTTGAATTTTACGACCGGGTGATTGACTATTTGCTCGAAAAAGGCATCGAACCGCTGGTTACCCTCAGTCACTACGAAACACCCCTGCACCTGGCAAGGCACTATGGTGGCTGGACCAACCGCGAGCTCATCACCTTCTTTGAACGCTACGCCCGCACCGTTATAGAACATTTCAAGGGGCGTGTGCGCTACTGGCTCACCTTCAACGAGATCAATTCGGTGTTGCATTTCCCCTTCTTCTCGGGGATCGAAAGCACACCTGAGGAACTCGGCCCTCAAAAGCTCTACCAGGCCATCCACCACGAGTTAGTTGCTTCAGCCCGTGCCACCAAACTTGCCCACGAAATCGACCCGGCCAACAAGGTTGGCTGCATGATTCTGGCGGTTCCCCGTTACCCTCTGACCCCTGACCCCCAGGATGCGCTCGCCGCGATGGCTGCCTCCCACGAGGATTACACTTTTGGGGATGTGCACGTACGCGGTAGCTACCCCGGTTACTTCCTACGCAAGCTCAAGGAGCTAGGCGTTGAATTAGAGATGACCGATGCTGATAAGGAAGACCTTAAGCACACCGTCGATTACGTTTCCTTCTCTTACTACATGTCGGTCTGTGAGTCAGCCAACCAGGAGGCTGGTGGCGAGGGCAACATTATTGGCGGCGTCCCTAACCCCACCCTGAAAGCCTCAGAGTGGGGCTGGCAGATTGACCCGGTGGGGCTGCGCATCATTCTGAATGACTACTGGGACCGCTGGCAGAAACCCCTCTTCATCGTTGAAAACGGGCTGGGCGCTAAAGACAAGTTAATCAACGAGACCGTTGAGGACGACTATCGCATCGATTACCTGAATGATCACCTGGTGCAGGTAGGTGAAGCGATTGAGGACGGCGTTAAAGTGCTGGGGTACACCAGCTGGGGCCCCATTGACCTGGTATCAGCCAGTACCGCTCAGATGTCCAAGCGTTACGGCTTTATCTATGTAGACCGGAATGACGACGGTTCGGGTAGCTTGAAGCGCTACCGTAAGAAGTCCTTTGACTGGTACAAGCAGGTCATTGCCAGCAACGGCGCCTCCCTGCGACCTTAGCCACCGGGGTGGGGCGGGGGGAGTAGCTGAGCTAACCCTGCCACCCCCTTAGCAAGTGCGAGCGTGCCGCGTATAATCGATAGAGCGCCAACCGGCGCGGCTCCCAACCTGTCAGGACACCATGACCACTCCTATGCTCGCTAGCGCCACCGATTACGGTCGCATGTACGCGCGCGAAGTGGGCGGTGAGCTACTGGTTCCTTCGATTACTACGGTGATTGGGCAGCAAGCCAACGACCTGAGTGGTTGGCACGGCTATATGGCTGCTAAGGCGGCGCTGGAAGACCAGCGCTCCTACAGAGCCAGCAGTTCAGCTGGCCTTAAGTTTGCGGTCATTAGGGACGCCGCCTCAGCCTCTGAACGCTTTAGAGATGCCGCGGCAGCCCGCGGGGACCGCGTGCACAACTATGCCGAACAAGTTGCCCTGCGAACCATGGGGCAGCCCCACGAAGTAGAGGGGCATCGCGAGAACCTCATTGCTCACGGGGAGCAGGCTTTTGCTGATCGTTTTGACGAGTGGTGGGAGCTGTACCGCCCCAAGCCCCTGGCCACCGAAGTAACTATTTGGAATGAGACCGTAGGTTACGCCGGCACCCTAGATTTGGTTGCTGAGATTGCTGGGCACACCTGCATCATCGACTACAAAACCAAGGGCACCGACCGCAAGGGTCGGGTCAAGCCGTTGGACGACAAAGTGGTCATGCAGCTGGTTGCCGGTCTTAAAGCTGAAGAAGCGCTGGTCGATGCCGAGCAGGGCGACTGGGAGCCCTGGAAGCACGGTGAAGCCCCTATCCTGATGGGCGTTGCCCTGGGCGAGACCCAGGTGGTGCCTCAGCAGGCTAACCCTCACCTCCTGAAAAGTAACTGGTTCAAGTTCTGCGCCCTCAAGCGCGTGTGGGACTACAACCGGGAGCTGAACGAGGCCGATCACGAGGCGCTCATGCCGGTGATTCCACCGCCCACCCCCAAAGAGCTGGCAGCAGCCCACGTCGCTGCAAGCCAGCTTGAAGAGACCCCGGACGCCGCGGCGTCCTGATCCTGGCCCCTGAACCCCTAGATAAGAGAAAAGAGCCCCATGACCATCCTGTCCATTCGAACCGTTGGCGACCCGGTGCTGCGCACCGCCTGCGATGAGGTCACCGTCTTTGACGCTGACCTAGAGAAGCTGATTGCTGACATGCTCGAAACCATGTACGACGTGGGAGGGGTAGGTCTGGCAGGCCCGCAGGTTGGTATTTCTAAGCGCATCTTTACCTTTGGTGGCATTGATGACCGCGAGGGACACATTATTAACCCCGTGCTAGAGACCGGGCAAGAGCCGCAAGAAGGCGGTGAAGGTTGCCTGTCGGTACCCGGCATATCTGCCGAGACACCCCGTAAAAATTGGGCACGGGTGACTGGCGTGGACTGCTACGGTGAACCGGTGATGTACGACGGTGAGGGGTTGTTTGCCCGCATGCTCCAGCACGAAACTGACCACCTGAGCGGGACCATGTTCATCGACCGACTGGTGGGCGAAGATAAGAAAAATGTCTGGCGCAAAATCCGCCAGAACAACTACAACGACGTCGCCGCTGCCGTGCAGGGGGAGCGCGCCGCTCACTTAAGCTCCGTCTTCGGAGCAACCGGTGGTTCTTTTGGCACAGCTCAGCCAGGAACCACGCAGAGCGGTAGCGCTCAACCCGGTTCTTTCGGTATCTAGGCAGAGACAGAGAAGATGATGAAAGTTATTTACGCTGGAACGCCGCAGATCGCGGTGGCCCCGCTCGATGGTCTGCTGGAGGCAGGCTACGAGGTCGTAGCTGTACTGACCCGCGAGGACGCTCCGGTAGGGCGCAAGCGCGTGCTCACCCCCTCACCCGTTGCTGCCCGAGCGACTGAGCTAGGCATCCCCGTCATTAAGGCCAACCGCTGGGATGACGAAACCCAGGACGCTGTTGCGGCGGTGGGTGCCGATATCGCCGCAGTCGTTGCCTACGGCGCTATCCTGCCCGCCCGCGCCCTGGATCTTCTGCCTCACGGCTGGATCAACCTGCACTTTTCTGCTCTTCCTGCCTGGCGCGGTGCTGCACCGGTGCAGCGAGCACTTATGGCGGGGGAGACCGAGATTTTCTCTAACACCTTCCGCATCGAAACCGGGCTGGATACCGGCCCTGTTTTCGCCACCGAATCGGCGCTGGTGGGGCCTGAAGATAGTGCTGGCAGCATGCTAGAGAAACTGGCGTCCACTGGCGGTGCACTGCTTGCTTCAACCTTTGCTGAGATTAAAGCTGGTGCTACGGGAATACCCCAGACCGGCGATCCTACCCACGCCGCGAAGCTCACCATTGCAGACGGCAAAGTTGACTTCACACGCAACCGGGCAGACATCATTGCACAGGTACGAGGTGTAACCCCCGAACCCGGTGCCTGGTGTGAATACGCTGGTGCCCGCTTGAAGCTGGGCCTCCTTTTGCCCAGCGACGCGCCAGCAGAGGGTGCGCCCGGTACCGTCCGTCTAGTCGCCAAAAAACCCGTGGTCACCTGTGCAGATGGCAGCCTAGAACTAACTCAGGTACAGCCTTCGGGCAAGAAAATGATGAACGCAGCTGACTGGGCACGAGGCCTTGGCTCAGCACTCACCGAACAGAAAGTAGTGCTGGCATGAGCATGAACGCAGGCGGCGGTAGCCGCAACCACCAGAACCGAGACGGCAACCAGGGCCGCGGGGGCTTTGGTGCCCGCGGCGGTAACCGACGCGGTGGCGAGGGCCGCCCGGATTCCCGCGGTGGCAACCGAGATAACCAGGGGGAGCGTCAAGAGTTTAAGCGAGATGGAGGGGGAGAAACCCGCCGTAATGTGCAGGGCCGGGAACGTAACCGTCGCGGTCAGCATGAGCGTGACTTCAGTGCCTCTGCCCCTTCCCAGCGTACCCGCAGCGGTGATGCGGCTCGTACCGCAGCTTTTGAGGTTCTGGTAGCTGTAGCTACTGAGGATGCCTACGCTAACCTGGTTCTACCCAAAACCATCCGTGCCTATCATCTGGACCAGCGAGACGCCGGTTTCGCTACCGAACTTACCTACGGCACCCTGCGTAACCAGGGCACCTATGATGCCATTCTGGCGCACTGCGTGGACCGTGAAGTAGCCAGAATTGGCACCAAGATTCTGCTGGTTCTGCGTCTGGGTGTCCACCAGCTGCTGGCTATGCGCGTGCCCGATCACGCCGCCCTCAACCAGACCGTTGCCCTGGCCCGTGCCGAGATCGGCACCGGCCCAGCCAACTTTGTGAACGCAGTGCTCCGCAGGGTCTCAGAACGTAGCTCCGAAGAGTGGCATCAGCTCATTAGCGACGAGGCCACCGATGATCTTCAGCGCATGGCACTGGATAAGTCCCATCCAGCTTGGATTGTGCGCGCCTTCCGCCAGTCACTGGCTGCCCACGGCAGGAAGCCCGCAGAAATTGAGGCACTGTTGGACGCTGATAACGCGGCTCCCACGGTCAACCTGGTGGAACTTCCCGGTCTGGGGTCCTTAGATGAGGCCCGCTCCAAGGGCGCTGAAGACGGCACTCTGGTTGCAGGTTCAGCTCTCTATTCATCAGGCGACCTTGCCCGCCTAGATTCGGTGCGTGAAGGTACCGTGCGCGCCCAGGACGCCGGATCCCAGCTGGTGGCTCGTGCGCTGGCTCACGCTGAGCTTCAGGGTGAGGACTCCAATTGGCTCGATCTCTGCGCCGGCCCCGGCGGTAAGGCTGCCCTATTGGGCGCCCTGGGTGCTCAGCGCGGTGCCCGACTGCTGGCTAATGAGTCGGCTGAGCACCGCGCTCGCCTGGTTGAGCAATCACTGCAACCCTTGCCCGCTGGTTCCTATAGCGTAGTGACCGGCGATGGACGCCAGATCGAAAAGACCGCAACTGGTCAGATGTTTGACCGCGTGATGGTGGATGTTCCCTGCTCGGGTCTGGGTGCCCTGCGCCGCCGCCCCGAGGCTCGCTGGCGTAAAACCCCGCGAGATATCGCCGAGTTGCTGCCCCTACAACTGGACCTCTTTAAAGCTGCCGCCTCAGTCACCCGTCCCGGCGGTCTCATTGCCTACGTGACCTGCTCACCGCACATGGCTGAAACCCAGAACATCGTGCACGACATTCTTCGTACCGGGCAGGTTGAACTGCTTGATTCAGCTGCCGCTCTGCGAGCAGCTGCTCTCACCAATGAAGCGGGCACCAGCGTCCTGACCGGTGATCTTGACCCGGGCTTCACCCCGGATGACAAGAACCCGGCCGCCACCACCGGCCAGCTCTGGCCTCACGTGCACGGCACGGATGCCATGTTCTTCGCCCTCTTCCGCAAGAAGTAGCGAGAACTTACCGGCTATTCACTAGGATTTACTACCGCGGATGTTCACAGCGGCGGCAAGCTGACTCTCTCGCCCGGTTCGCTTCGCTCACTAGGGCGATTCACGCCAGCCTGAGCCAGCTTTGCCGCGCACTGCACCGTCCGCTATTTTCCTGGGGGTTAAGCCCGCCCTGAAGCATATAAATAACTCCCGGCAGAGCATGCCGGGAGTTATTTTTGTCTACCTACTGGCTGGCTAGAGAACCATGGCAGCTACCCAGCCGGCCGCCAGAAGGGGCAGGTTGAAGTGTAAGAAGGTGGGAATCACTGAGTCGCGGATATGGTCGTGCTGCCCATCTACGTTCAGACCTGCGGTGGGGCCCAGCGTCGAATCGGAGGCAGGGGATCCAGCATCACCCAGAGCGCCAGCGGTGCCGATGATGGAAACCGTTGCTAGAGGGGAGAAACCCAGCGCCAGGCAGAGGGGCACGTAGATAGTGGCAATGATGGGCAGGGTGGAGAACGAAGAACCGATACCCATGGTGACGATAAGACCAACCACCAGCATCGCTATTGCCGCTGCGCCCTTGTTTCCTGCAAAGAGGTCAGCTACCACGGTCACCAGGGGGTCCACGGCACCGGTGGCATCCATGACCGCTGCGAAACCCTGGGCTGAAATCATGATGAAGCCGATGAGCGCCATCATGCGCATACCGGCAGTGAACACATCGTCAGCTTCACGCCATTTTACGGCACCGGTCAGCATGAAAATCATGAGACCAACCAGGGCACCTACCAGAAGGGAGTTGGCTTCGGTGCCCATGCTTTGCATGATGACCTGAACCGTAAAGGTAGCGATGATCGCGATGATTGCTACGATGACATTGAATCGGGAAGGCTCTTTAGTCTCATAGTCGGTGGGGGCAAGGTCGATAGAACGATAATTGCGGGGTTTGCGGTAGGTGAAAAAGACCGCGATGAGCAGACCAATGACCATGCCCAAAGCAGGGATGCTCATTGCCTTCATGACGTTGATGCCGGCTACGCTCATGCCTGCAAGCTCGATGTTGCCGAGCAGAATATCGTTGAGGAAGATTGAACCGAAACCGACCGGGATGAACATGTAGGTGGTGACCAGGCCGAAAGTCAGCACGCAAGCAATGACGCGGCGGTCAACTTTCAGTCGGTTGAATACAGCAAGCAGCGGCGGAATAATCAGCGGGATAAAGGCAATGTGAACGGGGATTAGGTTCTGGCTCATAATCGCCATGGCAAGGATTCCGACCAATAGCAGCCAGCGCACAGTGAACTCGATGCGGGTGTTGGCCTCGTTTGATTCGCTGCCGACCTTGCTAATGAGACTGTTAGCCAGGAGCTGAGGCAGACCAGAACTAGAGACGGCCATAGCGAACGCACCCAGCAGAGCATAAGAGAGGGCCAGCATGGCACCGCCAGAGAGCCCATCTTGGTAGGCAACCATGGTGCCATCCAAGCCCAGGCCCCCGGCTAGACCGCCCACCAGGGCCCCGATAAAGAGCGCCAGGACCACGTGCACGCGCGCTGCTGAAAGCGCCAGCATAATGATTACCGCAAGCAAAACTGCGTTCATGAGATACCTTTGTTGTGTGTAAAAGACCCTAAGAGTTTACCCCTCGCCGCGGGGGGCAGAACCCTGTAATACCGTCATATGACCTGTGACGGCGCTTATGTTCAGCGTTGCTCTAGCCGATAAGATAGAGAGAAGACCTGCCGCTAGTACAAGGGAGCACCACATGACCTGCCACATTAACCCCTCCATTCTGAGTGCAGATTTCTCTCGACTGGGTGAGGAACTGACTGCGATTTCAACAGCTGATGCCGCCCATATTGACGTGATGGACGGCCACTTCGTGCCCAACCTGACGTGGGGCCTGCCGGTGGTTAAGCGGCTCAAAGAAGTTTCCCCGGTGCCTTTTGATGTGCACCT
This sequence comes from Rothia endophytica, assembly GCF_039543885.1. Classification (NCBI taxonomy): domain Bacteria; kingdom Bacillati; phylum Actinomycetota; class Actinomycetes; order Micrococcales; family Micrococcaceae; genus Rothia; species Rothia endophytica. The sequence continues at coordinate 1,348,803 of NZ_BAABKP010000001.1, read as the reverse complement.
GATGATTGAGGACGCCGACCGCTGGGCGCCGGATTACGCTGAGGTGGGGTGCGAATCGGTGACTTTCCACGCTGAGGCTGCCATTGCGCCCATCAAACTGGCCCGCACTCTGCGTGAGAGCGGTGCTAAGGCGGGCATGGCACTGAGGCCTGCAACAGCCGTTGAACCCTACCTGGATATGTTGATAGAGCTAGATATGCTCCTGATTATGACCGTTGAGCCTGGCTTTGGCGGCCAAAAATTTCTTGATGTCACCCTGCCCAAGATTCGCCGTGCTGCCGCAGCTCTTGAGGGCTCTGATGCTCCGGTCATGGTGCAGGTGGACGGCGGCATCACCGAAGAAACTATTGTGCGCGCTGCAGAGGCAGGGGCTACGTGTTTTGTGGCGGGTTCATCGGTCTATGGAACCGATGATGTAGAAGTAGCTATTGCCGGTTTGCGCCAAGCTGCCGCGTTCGCCCACCGTCACTAGATCATTTGACCCAACCAACCACCAGCCTTTGACCGCCTCGCGTGGCACAAGAACCGAAAACACAGGGACTATGAATATCGCTTTAGAGCAAGCAGACAGCGCGCTCAGCGCAGCCCAACAGCTTATTGAGGAGGCAGGGCAGCTGGCAGAGGCCCTGACCCATCTTGAAACTGCGATTGCAGGGTTTGAAAGAGTGGGGGAGAGCTACGGGTTGATTATCGCTCTGAAGGTAGCTTCAGAAACTAACAGGGACTTAGGTCATCTTGAGACTTCCCTTGAACAGGTCAAGCGTGCGCACGGCGTCCTGACCGACATTAAACCTGACGCTGAGCAGGTGGCAGATTTTGCCACGGAGGTCGGGTCAATTTACGCCCAGATGGGGCAGCTGGTTGCTGCGCGCATCTGGTATGTGCAGGGGCTTTACGGCTATGAGGGGAGCGGGCGGACGCTGGACGCAGCCCATAACCTGACCTGTATCGCTGGCCTTGACCGGGCTGAAGGGGCTGAGGACAAAGCGCAGGAGATGCTGGCGGCCGCCTATGACCTTTATGAGGCAGAGCAGAAAGTCGACCAGATGATTCAGATCCGTCTATCTATGGCTCAGGGGCTGGTGGCTCAAGGGAACACAGAAACTGCTCTGCTCTATCTCACCCAGGCACACCACAGCGCAGAGGAGCTGGGGGAGCAAGAACTGCTGGGGGCTATTCACCAACAGCTTGCCCTAGTGCAGGCTCGACTAGGTAACACCGATCAGGCTGGTGAACACCTGATTCAGGCTAAAAAAATCTTTGCAACTGTGGGGCTGTGGGAAGATGCTTCTTTTACAGATGAGCTTCTATTCTCCCTGCAAAAAAGCCAGGAGAGCGGGTGGTGAGAAGCTAGGCTGGGGCGAAAAGCAGGTCCTCAATTACCCATCGCTCACCGGTAAAACGTGCAAAGATAGTCGCTGGTATATCCCTGGAGCCTTCCGTACATTCGTATGTTTCAGTGTGGTCTATTGTCCAGGATCCGCACTCTCGGCCGTAGCGAACGTTCATACTGTAAACACCGGGTTGCTCGGTTTCAGCAAAACTTTTTGGGGCAGGTTCGAGATACATAATCCCTCCTACAATCCAGCTGTCCTGCAGATAGACCTCATCGTAGGTGTCATACATTTCTATGAAGGCTGGCAGCGTCTTGCTATCGATAGCTGCTCTGGCTACCGTGCTATCGCCGGTGGTTACGGCGTAGTTGTGGCTGACCATCCAATCCATTGTGGCGTAGCTGAGGCCCCGGGCAGTTAACTCGGTGGATTCATCGTAGATTTTGGGTTGTGGTGGGTTCTGCGCTGGAGCCTTATTCGTTGCCGGAGTGTAGACGCTATCTTCATGGTGAGAAGTGTTGCCGGTTGGTTCTGTTGCAGCGGTTGAAGAGGGAGGCGAGCTTGAGGTGGGTGGGGCGCTGGTTACCGGCGTCCCCTCGGCGTTAGTCTCGGTGGACGCTGGGGGCAAGTTGAGCACTCCGCAGCCGCTGAACAGCAGTGCAAAAGTAACAACAGCGGGGATAATTTTGGGTGCGGTAGAACGAAACATGATGTTTCCTCCGGGGTTGAGGTCTGCCCGAAACTGGGCTTCTTGTGTGCACCAGTATTACCGGCGGAAAAGTGCCACGGCTAACAAAGCACCTCATCCACAAGGAAACTCAGAGAATAAACTGAACTGTGACACGTTTTTCTCTCATATCGCGAGACCATCCACAGCCCTCGTTCACGACATTTCTTATCCAAGAGTCTGAGCGTCTACATATGGGCTGGTCGAAACCTTACCTGAGCTTAGAAGAGAAAATAATGAATAAGGCGGGTAGCAATAGCTAAAGACTCCTGACCAAGCCGCATACATTTATGGTTAGGTCAGGAGTCTCCGGAACTGCAGTTCATTTCTTTATTTCTTGGGTTCCAGCCAAGCTTCTTTCAGCTCATCAAAAGCAAGTTTCTGCTCGAAGTTATCGGTATTGTCTCTAACATTGACGATTAGGGTAGTCTTGCTACCGCCGTTCTTAGGGCCCCGAAGGCCACGTCCAATCATCTGCAGATAACGATTAGGGGAGAAGACCGGACGAGCAATATACACTGCATCGCATTTCGGGGCATCGAAGCCTTCGGAGAGGACTCCATAGTTTGTAAGAACCTTGTACTCTCCGGACTTGAAGCCAGCGATTGCTCGCTTTCGGGCAGCTGGAGATGATGACCCGGAAACGCTGGCAGCTGAGATTTGCATAAAGTTAAGTACAGCAGCCAGGGCAACCGCATGCTTGACCGAAGCCGCAAAAAGAATAATGCTACTTTCCGGCTTCTTAGCAACTAACCCTTTAATATGCTCCACAAGTTGGACATTGCGTTCTTGACTTGATGCAATTTGCTCTAAATCCAGACTCATCTCCGCCATTCGATTCATACGATTGTGTAAATCTTCGTCAGTTGCCGCACGTTTCTGTGTTTCACTTAGCGCTTTTTTCTCTAGTTTAATACCGTCAATCACGTCATAATCAACCTCGGAAAGCACTTCGATCTCTTGCAGATATTCGTGAGCGCCAGATTCAGCAAACTGTATTGGTTCATAGAGATTACGATCAAACCTAGTTGCTAGCTGCTCGGTTTCTTCGGCGTTGTAGCCGCGATAAGGGGTGGCTGAAAGTCCCAAAAGATGGCCACGGGGGGTTTTATCCCTAGGGCTACGACCAAATTTTTGGAATATAGAAGTGAATGATTTAGCCACAGCTCCATGCGCTTCGTCGACTACTAGTATCTGGGCATCAAAGAGCCACTCGTAAATTTCCTCTTCAACCAAACGGCTAAGAGTTTGGAAAGTTGCTACGACGACTTGTAAATCAGCATCTTTTGCCTCTACAGGACGCCTTGAATCCCACAAACGGCTGATAGCTAATTGTCCGTTAGTTTTGCCAAAACACTGCCATACGGTTTGCCAGGATTGTACTGCCTGCTCGCAGAGTTCGTTACTGCCTGCAATCCAGACAATCAGATGGGGTTTATCTGAGACTTCACAGAACCGTACAATTGATTCTGTCGCGACTCGGGTTTTACCAGATCCGGTAGGTAAAGAGATAAAGCCTTTCTGGGGTGTAGCTTGACTGAGCATCTCAATAATCTTGCTACTGACATCCAGCTGGTAGTCATGGAGTGGGGGCAGACGGACGGGGCCAGTGAAAAACTCCTGGTCAGGCATACGTATGTTGCGCTCACCCGCAAACGCTTTATCCAGATTTAACTCGTCAACAAATTTGCGTGCCTTGGCGCCACCGGCAAATTGCATGGGTGTGTTATCGCGGAAAACTTCCTGGAGGTATGGTTTCAACGCTTTCAGCAGGTCTACACCGTGGATGCTTTCTAGGATAGTTCCGTATTGGTCGGTGCTGAGAGTTTCGCCAGTAACGCTTTCAATTATGTCCAATATTTCATCGGGCATTATGTTTCGAAGCTTTTCCTCGCCAAGCATCTCGGTTAGCTTTTCGTTGATATCCGCGGCATTTTTGACATCATTGATGCGCTTTTCATGATTCTTGCTTTTAGCTAGCTGTTGATGTCGTTTAAATAGATCGGCGGCATTGTATTCTAGCTTGAGACCTTTAAGGGCAACTTGAAGAATCTGAAAGGAACTAATTCCAGGCGTGTAATAAACTGTTTTTCTTTCTGTATCATAAATACAATTAACATTCTTTTTTTCGGTGTGTTGATCAAAAGTGTTCTGGACAGATTTGCTGATAAGTGAACACTCTGAAACGCGAATTTTTGAAAGAGACCAGGTTTTAGTGAATTCTTTGATATCGCTCAAATGTGGGTAGTAATCCTTTATTTTCCCCTTTGGTTTAATTCCGTGAGTTTCAATAGTGGTGACAAAATCTATGTCAGCAAATTGCATGCCGAATCGATTTTGCATTATTCTAGCTGCACCTGCTGAATGTGAAATAATCACCCCGTAGCCTGAATGGTGAGTCAAGATATGGTTTTTTGCGTCTTCATTCAGAACCACGTAAATTTTGGATGCAGGCATTGGTTTAGCGCCCTGCAGTGTTATAGCGCTGAAATAGATACTGCCTGAAGCAGACAGCTCGGTGAGCTCTGCAAGGAGGCTGTACCCCCTATGAATGATTGCTAGGTCATCGTTCCTGTGCAGTTCCCTCATGACGGTTTCTAAAGTAAATTTTTGATTATTGTGAGAGTACAAAGCTTCACGCAAATCTCCATCCAGTGGAATAGCAAGCAGCTCTTCTGGAAACCCGGCTGGTGGCTTAATGATTTCTGAGGCATCTCGGATGCCCTTATTTGTTTCTGCAACCCCGTACTTGAGAATCCAATACAGGTTGGGAGTCGGCAATTGTGTACAGGTGGAAAGATCTTCAACGGGATGGCCTGGAGTAAGGCCATCTATGCTTCCTTCAAGCGCTTTAAGCGTTACCTTGGCTCGGGTAGGCTGTGACGCAGAGTTGAGCAACTGTAAACCCGGGGTAAGGAATTGATTGGGTACCTTCAGGTTATGTGGGAATACTCCGGGTAGTCCGTCTAGATTATTTAGTGTTCGGCAGTAGTCTTTGAAACCTTGAGAAGCCCACCACTTGTAGGTTTCATCATTCTTGTTTTGTAAGACGGGGTTATTGAGGTTGCGGTGCGCCCCTAGCGTTGCAGCGAGTTTTGCTACATTTCCCAACCTGTTGAGATTCAGAAGAAGATGTAAGTCTTCCTCCCGCTCGCCTTGGATTAGGCCACCATGTAGCCAGGTTTTATTAACAGGTTTGATGGATCCATCCATGCACAGCGCGGGGAAAGTTCCATCTGGGAAATAGTGGTGTATTTCCCTTATTAATTCATCGACAGGTTCTTCAAGAAAAATGGTTGCACGCCAAGCGTCGGCTACAAGATTGGGGTCCGTGGTATTTTTCTGAAGTGCCTTGAGGGCGCGGGAAAATTTGACCAGACCGCTCTGGATTCTAAAGCCTAAATCTTTAAGTAGAACGGAGCACTCTTTGTTGTTGCATAAATCTGGGTGAATATATTGGCCGGGGTTGCCTTCGATATTTTCCAAAGAGTTGGTGATTGATAGTTCACTGACTTTTGGTGGGCGAATATTTTTATAACCATCCCATAAGAATTTGGTGTTACGCATTTCCGCTATCTGATCAGCAGTTCCGTTGTGGTTAATGGTATGGGAGAATTTTATAGCAGAAATGGTCATGTCAATGCTGTCTTTCTGCGCGAATGTAGAAAGCATTTCTCTGATGCTAGATACCTTATTGTTTGCGAGTGAAAATATCTCAGTCAGAATTCTGTGTCGCGTAGAGTTAGTTGCTGCACTCGCATGAACCCAGGAGGAATGGATGTCGGGATGTTTTTGAACCTCTTCGTAGAAGGACTGCAGTAGCGTTTCGTTTTCTGGTTCCCGTAAGGCTTTAGGCGATAAGGGGAGATTGAGCTGTTGTGGTGTGTACAATTTTCCGTCCTGGGCGGGGACGGACGGCACCTGCGCTAGAGCTGCATATAACGGGGCTCGCAGTAGCTTTTCTGCCCAGCTACGTCCACCACCGTCCTCAGCTGAAGGATATAAGTCAAGTGTCTTGCCCGGTTCGTCTTCGTTATGCACGAGGGGAAGGTTGGCAGCAACCAGTTGAGGAATCGTGCGCTGAATGATTTCTTCGTTAAAGAGGCTACCTTCGCCAATGTTGGCGCGGTCGGGGCTCATATCGAAGGCGGCGTTAAAGATGCCAGGTACACCGGTCTTTTGGGCGGTGGGGAAGTACTGCCAGAACTCACCTAGGGTTCTACCGCCTGCACGTTTTCCACCTACCTGCACAGCCCAGGTGACGGGAAGGGTGCTTTTGGCAGTGTTACCAGAGACTCCTGCAAGTGCCTTAGCTGATGGCCGGTGCTCTGCTGTGAAGACCCTCCAAACTGTATCGTCCCCATCGATATTGATAGTGAATTCATAGTCCCGAACGGGGTGGGGCGTGCGGGTGAAAGTCCGATGATTTTCATGGCCTGGAACCGTGACTTTTAGATCGAGTGAGCCCACCTTATCGCTGAAGAGAAGAAACTGGGCTTTGAAGTCCTCAATTTCCTTGTGTAGGAAGTCAAAGCTCTTGGTGAGAGGAACTCGGATGACGGTACTTGCCCACTGCACCATACGGGCAAGATCTGCGTCTTCTGCGATCGCTTGTTCGGCATTTATGGCGTAGGCGAGGCGCAGCTTCGGTGTTTTCTCGGTGGAGAGCCCACGGGCAGCTAAATCAGCTTCAAACCGCTCATTATCAAAGGCGAAGCTACCGGATGAGGTAAAGATCTCAGGTGAATCTGAAATGGCAAGCAAGGACTTGAAACCGAGACCAAACCTGCCGATGTCATTACCTGATTTGCTGGAAGAGTAAGCGGTCTGCAAGGCCTGTATGTTTTTGACGTTAAAAGGCATGCCTTCATTTGCACAGTACAGATAATTTGGGGTCAATAGAATTTCTATTTTCCCTTCAAGACCCTCCATGGGATCAGATGCGTTTTGTACCAGCTCATTAATTTGTTTTGTGGCGTAGGCACCAGTACGAATGTGGTCTTCAAGGTTGAAATGTTCTTCTAGAAGCTCTGGTCTTGCCTCGTAGGAAGCAAGAACGCTTTCTCTTTCTTTTCGAAGAAACTCTGCGTTAGCTCCTGTATTCTTAAGCCATTCAGCTGAAAGAGGCATCATTGCAATCCTTGTGTTGATTATCACTATTTTTTGCAGTTTATCACTGGACCGGTATCTAGCTACAAAATTACGCAGAGAGTATTAATTCTTATTCTTGTGATTACTCGGCGGTATACTAATTACTTTTTGTTTCAGGTAGCAGAAAAGTTGCGGTTGCAGCTGTGCAGAAGGCGGCGGCAAAGACTGCAAAGAGACCGGTGACCCCTACCAAACCGACGAGCACCGGGACGATTAGCGGGGCGGCAATTGAGGCTAGGCGTCCGAAGCCAGCAGCTGCACCGGTCCCAGCTCCACGCAACTGAACCGGGTAAAGCTCCGGACCCACCGCGTAGAGAGCACCCCAGGCACCCAGGTTAAAGAAGGAGAGGAAACAGCCAGCGGTAATAATCATCCAGGGCTCAGTGGCTAGACCGTACGCCACGGCAGATAGCGCTGAACCTGCCAAGAAGGTGGCGAGGGTGGCGCGGCGCCCCCACGCTTCAATTAGCCAGGCGCTCACCGCATAACCGGGTAGCTGAGCCAGGGTCATGATGAGGGTAAAGGTAAACGACTTCACCAAATCAAAACCTGCTGCCACCAGTAGTGAGGGTATCCAGATAAAGGCCCCGTAATAGGCCAGGTTGACGCAGAACCAAATCACCCACAGGGCACCGGTACGACGTTTGAGTGCGGGCGACCAGATGGAGGTTGCTGCTTGAGCCCCAAGATCTGGAGTCTCCTCGATGATGGCTTGAGTGGTTTCAGAAGAAGCACGCAGAGGCCGCGACCGCTCAAAACTTTCAACAACCTGTTGGGCTTCTTCGCGGCGTCCGCGGGACACCAAATAGCGCACTGACTCTGGCAAACCTAGCCGTACCACCGCTGCATACGCAGCCGGGATGCAGCCAAAAGCGAGGGCAAATCGCCAGCCGTTTTCAGAACTGCCTACGACGAAGGTCCCGATGAGGGCGGCAGCAATCCACCCTAGAGCCCAGAATGCTTCAAGAATGACCACCATGCGGCCGCGCACTCTGCTGGGTGAAAATTCAGAAATATAGGTGGAGGCAACCGGAAGCTCAGCGCCTAGACCCAGACCTACGATGAAACGCAGTACCAGCAAGGTGGTAAAGGTGAGGGCCAGAGCTGATAACCCTGTAGCCACCCCATAGACCAGAAGGGTGATGGCAAAAATGTGCCGTCTGCCGTACTTATCAGAGAGTTTTCCGCCGAAAGTTGCCCCCAGTGCCATCCCCAGAAAACCGAGAGAGGCAAGCAAGGAGGCTTGCCCAGGGCTAATCTGCCAGTGTGCTATCAGGGCAGCCATGACAAAAGAAATGAGCCCGATATCCATGGCGTCAAGAGCCCACCCAATACCGGTTACTCCTAAGAGGCGAGCATGACGCCGGGTGACGGGCAGTTGATCTAGGCGGTCATTGAGGTCATCGGTGGACGCCGGGATGCTGGCTAGTGTACCCGGTGGGAGGTTGTGGGAGGGCATAGGAAACATTTCTCAAAGGTAATAAAGTCACCATGACTTTATCCCAGAGCGGCGGTTAAAACCTAGCGGACCGCCTCTATAAGACAGTATATTTCATGGCTTTTAACCCCGCCAAACAGTAGGGAATCCCTCAACGATAATTGGTGGCGGTCGACAAGGGAATAGAAAGGGGTGCTGCTGTGCTATAACTGAAACATAAATAAAAAATCGTGCTCCGGGACCCGGTGAAAATCCGAACCTGCGGTGACAGCCCGCTAATTGACGGCACTCTTGAGTGCCCGATACCTGCAAGGTGAAATTCCTTGGCAGACAGTACAGTCTGGATGGAAGGTAGCACGAACAAACAATCGTCCCACTGTTACACCCGGTGGGGTGGGGTACCTGCACCGGCCAAAACCCAGTGCGCCGCGCAGCGGCGTCCTCAGTTTTAGCCTCTGCCCGTAGTCCGTTTGTTCTCCCGGAGCCACCAGCATAAGGGAAACATATGGATTTTCTACGGTGGCTCTTCGACGCTCAAATAACGATTGGTGATAACCAATCCCTGTTGGTGCGCGAAGTCCTTGGCAACATTTTTGGTCTGCTTTCGGCCCTGGGCGGTATGCGCCGCAAGGTGTGGGCATGGCCGGTGGGCATTATCGGTAATCTTCTGCTCCTCACCGTTTTCTTGGGTACCCTCTTTGGCACGAGCTACGGCACCTCTAACCTGCTGGGGCAAGCCGGGCGTCAAATCATGTTCATTGCCGTTTCAATCTGGGGCTGGTACCGCTGGAACCAAACGCGTCATAGCGGCAGTACCCAAGCCGCCGTCATTCCCCAGTGGGCTAGTTGGAAAGAACGCCTCTTCATGGTCGCTTTCATGCTGATTGGTACTGGCGTGCTGACCCCAATCTTCCGTGCCCTCGGCTCCTATGAGCCGGTGTGGTCTGACGCTTGGATCTTCGCTGGCTCCCTGCTGGCAACCTACGGCATGGCTAAAGGCTGGGTAGAGTTCTGGCTGGTCTGGGTAGCCGTTGATATCGTCGGTGTGCCCCTGCTGTGGAGCGCCGGCTACTACGCCAGTGCTTTTATGTACATCTTCTACGGTATCTTTACCCTCATTGGCTTCTTTGTATGGTGGCGCACCCGCAACCAGGAAGCTGCCCGTGTTCAGGTCGAAACAGCCTTCCCTGATCCCACGGTAGATGTCCGCTAATGCTAGGGAATATCGGGCAAGAACTCACCGACTCTCAGGCTATGGCTCTTGCTCTACATGCTGCCCGGTGTGGGCAGCGTGGTGCTAACCCCCTGGTGGGTGCGGTAGTTCTCTCCCCTGAGAACCGAGTGCTGAGCGTTGGCTGGCACCGAGGTGCTGGCACCCCTCATGCTGAAGCGGACGCCCTCGCCCGCGCTCACCAGGCAGGCACAGATCTGCGCGGTGCCCGCATGCTAGTCACGCTTGAGCCCTGCAACCATACCGGCCGCACCGGCCCCTGCTCTCATGCAGTGGCGGAAGCCGGAATCAGGGAGCTGATCTACGCTTACGCCGATACCACCGCTGAAGCCAGCGGCGGCGCCGACTATCTGCGGAGCCGCGGAGTTCAGGTAAGCCACGGGCTGCTGGAACAAGAAGCCTATGAGCTAAACGCACGATGGTTTGCCGCCGCCGGTCGGCGTCCTTTCATCACCGCCAAAATTGCCTCAAGCTTAGACGGCTTCATAGCGGCGGCTGATGGTAGCAGCAAGTGGATTACCGGCCCAGAAGCTCGCGCTGATGGGCACACTCTCCGAGCGCGGGCGGATGCCATTTTGGTGGGTACCGGCACAGTTAAAGCCGATAATCCCCAGCTCACCGCACGAATCGATGGGCAACTGGCACCCCGCCAGCCCCTGCGCGCTGTTATGGGCCATACCCTGCCGCCCCACTCTCACCTTGCTGCTGAAACTCTCGCAGGTAAAGCACTTCACTTGGCTACTCGTGACCCGCGAATCGCTGCTGCTGAACTCTATAGCAGGGGAGTGCGCCACCTGATGATTGAAGGTGGCCCCACGGTGCTATCGGCTTTTTTGGCAGCAAATCTGGTCGATGAACTGAATTGGTATCGAGCCCCGCTGCTTCTAGGAGCAGGACGCGCTGCCGTGACCGACCTTGGGGTCGATACCCTCAGCCAAGCCCACCACTGGCAACTCGATGATTTGGGGTTACAGCCTGCCCTCCGCCAGTTGGGGGCTGATACTGCCACCCATTTACTTCTTACCGATCAGCAGGGTACCCCTGCGCCGTCCGAAAGGTAACCCACATGTTTACAGGAATTGTTGCTGCAACCGGCACCGTCCTCTCGCTCGAACCTGTCACCTCTGCCAGCGGCGAGGTGGAGTCAGCTGTACTAACCGTCGATGCCGGGGAGATTATCTCTGACCTTGCCCACGGCGGCTCGCTTGCCATTAATGGGGTATGCCTAACCGCTACCCGCACCCAGGAACTGGGTGAGGGCGTTTTTGCCGCTGACATGATGGGTGAAACCCTGGCTCGTACTAACCTGGGCACGTTAACTCCGGCTTCCCGCGTCAATCTAGAACGCTGCATGCCCGCCGGTGGGCGGTTTGATGGGCACGTGGTGCAAGGTCACGTAGATGGGCTGGGCACCATTGCTCGGGTTGAAGACCACGCCAGCTGGCGGACCCTGCGCGTGCACGTGCCCCGTGAGTTGGCAGGCCAGCTGGCACACAAGGGCTCCATTACTATTTCTGGTGTCTCCCTCACCATCACCGCGGTTTCACCGGCCGGGGAGGCGAATCCATGGTTCGAGGTGGGGCTGATTCCTGCCACCCTAGAAGCCACCACCTTGGGCCACGTTCAGGTGGGGGACACCGTCAATCTTGAAACCGACGCCCTCGCCAAATACGTTCAGCGGTTACTGGAAGTATCCGGTGCAATTGCGGGTTTGGGTATAGACGCCACCCTACCGGCTAGCCCCGAGACCGAAACTCAAACGCCGTCCGCCCTAGATACCATCCAAGACGCCATCGAACAGATTGGACGTGGGGGAGCGGTCGTGGTGGTCGATGACGCGGACCGCGAGAACGAGGGCGATATCATCTTCGCCGCTGAACACGCCACCGCTGATCTCATGGGTTTCACCGTGCGCTACACCTCAGGTGTCATCTGCGCTCCCATGAGTAACCAGCGAGCTGACACCCTCAACCTACCGCCCATGGTCCAGCACAATGAGGATTCCAAGGGCACGGCCTACACCCTCACCTGCGATGCCCGAGAGGGAGTAACCACCGGCATTTCGGCCGCTGACCGCGCCCGCACCGTGCAGGTACTGGCCCACGCGGCGTCCGGCCCGGCTGATCTCACCCGCCCCGGGCACATCCTGCCCCTCCGCGCAGTAGACGGCGGGGTGCGCCAGCGCCCCGGCCACACCGAAGCCGCGGTTGAACTCACTCAGCTTGCGGGACTATCCGGAGTAGGAGTCATCGCCGAGCTAGTGCACGACACTGGCCTCATGATGCGCTTTGATGCCCTGCGTACCTTTGCCACCGAACACCACCTGCCCATGATTTCTATTGCTGACCTAGTCAGCTACCTGGAGAGTCAGCATGACTAACCCAACAGGTCTCACCCAAACCAGTGAACCCGTCACCGTTCCCACCCCTCACGGGGTTTTCTTGATGCAGGCATTTGGTTTTGCCGATGGCAGCGAGCACCTAGCTCTCACGGCCTTACCCACTGAAGGGCAGCCCCAGATCCGCTCGCAGGCAAACCAAGCGCCACTGGTGCGTATTCACTCCGAATGCGCTACCGGCGACATCTTTGGCTCCTACCGCTGTGACTGCGGCCCGCAACTCGAACAGGCCCTAGAAATGATGGCCGAACAAGGCGGTGTTCTCATCTACATGCGTAACCACGAGGGCCGCGGAATTGGCCTGGTTAACAAACTGCGGGCCTACGCCCTACAGGACGCCGGGCTAGACACCCTGGACGCCAACCTCTCCCTAGGGCTGCCAGCAGATGCCAGAGACTACACCCAGGCAGTGGTGATGATCAAGGAACTGGGTATCAGGCAGTTGCGGTTACTCACCAATAACCCTGCCAAAGCAGAGGCACTGGAAGAGCTGGGGCTGACCATCACCGAACTGGTCCCCGATGAAATCACCCCGCGGGCCGAAAATGCTCGCTATCTAGCCACCAAACGTGACCGCATGCGTCACCGCCTGACCTTCTAACTTTTTTCTGTTCACTACCCTAAGGAGAACCCCATGAGCGGAGCAGGAGCACCCGCCCCCACCCTTAACCCCGAAGAAGCCAAAGGACTAAAGGTCGCCGTTGTGGCGGCGTCCTGGCATACCCAAATTATGGACGGACTGCTGGACGGCGCTCGCCGTGCGGCAGCCGACGCGGGTATCGAACCGACCGTGGTGCGTGTACCTGGCACCTTTGAACTGCCGGTGGCCGCAGCTACCCTGGCTGAATCTTTTGATGCTGTGGTCGCCCTGGGCGTAGTGGTACGTGGTGGCACCCCTCACTTTGATTATGTGTGTGATGCTGCGACCACAGGACTGACCACCGTTTCAGTGCAGAGCAAGACTCCCGTGGGCTTCGGCGTCTTGACCTGCGATACAGAGCAACAGGGAATCGACAGGGCTGGACTACCCGGCTCCTCAGAGGATAAAGGTTACGAGGCTTTCGCCGCTGCAGTAGAGACAGTGCTGGCCTTGCGTAACATCAGTTAGCTGACGCAGGACGTATCCCTGGATGTAAGCCGAAACTTTACTGGCATGGAGGAAGAACATGCCAGTAAAGTTTCGGTTGACATAGTTAACGGGTCACTATTTTGTGTAAATATTCTGTCCATATTACTGATTGGTAACAAAGCCTGTTTGCAATGGCTTAAAGTAGATGAAGGCTTATTGTGGCCTGCTTTACTCTGCTAGCTGAGCAGAAACCTTCATACATAAGCACACATGTCACAGAGGAAATATGAAAATAGGTATTCGCCGTGCAATACTGGTAATTCCAGCGCTACTACTCCTGGTCGGTTGTTCGTCTACAGATGAGGTTCAGCCAAAACCGGAACCTTCGGCAACATCGCAAGCAGCAACAACAACGCAGGCTTTATCTGCGTCAGCTACCGTAAAACGGGTGATAGACGGCGATACTATTGAAGTTGATGATTCAGGCAAAGCAACAGTTATCCGCCTGCTGAACATCGATACTCCTGAGACAAAGCACCCTAATAAGACCGTTCAATGTCTCGGGCCTGAAGCAACGGAGTTCTTAGAGCGTAAATTACCTGCTGGTACTCAGGTTCACCTTGAATATGATGTCCAGAAAAAGGACAAATACGACAGAACACTTGCCGGTGTATTCTTACTCGATGGCGAATTTGTCAATGAAGAAATAGCTCGATCCGGTTTTGGTACTGCGGTAGTATTCGAACCCAACAGCAAATTCTATGCCAGGGTTCTTAATGCCCAAAATATGGCTATCAATACTAAGACTGGGTTATTCAGCCCTGATATTTCATGTTCGATTCCTGCACAAATTAATGCTCTACAGTCTCGAATGGAGAGTGCCCAAACTCAGGAAGAACTCGATTCTTTACTATCAGAGGCAGACCTGCTCATTGAGATTCTTGAAAAAGTACCCACCGACGAAGCATTTACGCACTTAGCTTCTTACGGCGCTACATTCGCTGCCCAAAAACAACTAATTCAGTTAAAAGATCTGAAATCTAAGTATGCGCAAACAATTCCGGCTCAGTCCGCTGTAGATGATGGAAGTGCTGGTGAGACCAATACACAGCACGATGCCGCAGAAATGGAGCAAGTAGCCGCTGAACAGCAAGCCGCCGCCCAGAGAATCGCAGAAGAACAAGCCGAAGCAGCTCAAGCGGAAGCTGACAGAGTAGCATCAGAACAGGCCGAAGCAGCTCAAGCGGAAGCTGACAGAGTAGCAGCAGAACAGGTTGTTCAGCCGGAGTATGCACCTGCTCCAGCTCCAGATAACCCGAACCCGGAACCTGCCCAGCCTGCTCCTCAACCTACTTATCAGGAGCCAGCTCCGGTTCAAGAACCTTATCCTAACTACACTGGGCCGCGCTGTTACGCCCCTGGCGGTAAGACATGGAAACCTTGTCCCTAAGCTCAAAAGTGAAAATATTTGTTTTTCAGCCAGTTAGATACCTTCGAACCGCCGGTTGATGTTACCTGACCTCGATAAAAGCCGTAGATCTTGCCGTGGTGGTACTTAGGTTAAGCCTGCTTGATGATCGGGCGTTAGAAGCGATAGCCTCGATAATATGACCCACTACGTTGAAACCTATAAATTCTTATCTTTAGTGGGCGATTCACTCATCCGCAGTGGGGCAAGCTCTGCCTCAACCACCAAAACCCTCCTGGGTATCAGTACAGCAGCGGGTCTTACGAGCGTGACTGTGAGCGTCACGATGGGGCAACTCATCATTAGCGATTCACGCGGCGAGAACCAGCTGCCCTATACAGAGATTTTTGAAGTCACCCCCGCCGGCCTAGACATTCAATGGCGGTCAAAGACCGAAGATACAGTGCAACGGTTTCTCACTCACCAAATTAGTGCAGCTGAGGGTATCGAACTTCTTGAACAAGAGCAGAGCTCGTTACACTCGCTTTCATGGACGTGGTCGATGTTAGGATTTGGTCTACTTGGCATAGGTTTCAGCCAAATCATTGGAGCTACCTGGATTACTGCTCTCGGTGCTCTGATTTCTTCTCTTCTGGTTTCATTGGTCTACAGCTGGGTTAATTTTGCTCGTGCCCCGGGCCTGTTTAGGTTTGCTGGTGCAGGCTTTACAGCGGTGCTCAGCGCCACGGTTTTCAGCATGCTGACGGCAACCACAGACGTAGCGATCATCGTGGTGTCGTCCCTAGCCGCTTACCTGGCGGGAATCGCAGCTTACGCAGCGGCGCAGGACTCCATTACAGGGTGGTACCTTTCGGCTCTTGGCCGACTAATGGATGCAATTATCTGTACAGCGGGTCTGGTGACAGGCGTTAGCGTTGGTATCGGTGTTTCTCGCCTGTTCGTCCCCGACAACCTTATCTTCATCAAACTTTTGGATGCTGAAACCGAGGTTTCCACTGACCCCATCGTGGGAGCTGCCCTCGTTAGTCTGGGTTTTGCGATTTCCTGCGGCGGAAGAAAATGGCAGTTGCTGGTCTTAGCCGCAACGGGTGTAGCTGCACAGGCAACCTACCTTCTCATCACTAACCTAGGGTTAAGCCCTCACGCCGCCACAGCTCTAGCCGCCCTCATAGTAGGTGGCGCCTGCGTCCTCTTAGCAAAGCCGATGAAACTAACCTCTAACGCTATTATGACTGTCAGCTTTTTGCCTCTTTTTCCGGGGATGATGATTTATCAAGGCATGCTGGGAACCCTCTTTAGCGTAGAAGGTGCACTGGGGACGCTGGGGCAGGCGCTGCTGATTACCTACTGTCTATCGGCAGGCGGCACTGCTGGACAGTACCTGGTATCAGAAATGATGTGGGCCCTCAGACGCGCCCAGTTTAAACATAGCCACCCAGGGCAAACCTATAGCAAGGTGATGGTCGATGAGTACAATGCGCAGGACATTATTTTGCCCGTATTTAGTAAGCCATTTTCTAAGGTTGAGAGTGATGGTGGCGGGCAACGCTAACCTTCAAACGAAGAGAACACCTCGGCATGTGAGAAACAAACCGTTCAAACTTTGAGCCATGCTAAGGCCAGGGGTTAGAGTTAGACGGTGAAGAACTTTGAATCGCTATTCGCAGAACTAACCGAAAAAGCAGAAACCCGCCCCGAAGGCTCTGGCACCGTTGCAGAGCTGGATCAGGGCGTCCATTTCATCGGCAAGAAAATTGTTGAAGAGGCCGCCGAGGTCTGGATGGCTGCTGAGTTCCAGTCGGACGCTGAGTTCGCTGAGGAAGCTTCACAATTGATTTACCATTTGCAGGTCATGATGATCGCCAAGGGACTGACTCCCGAAGATATCTACACGTACCTCTAAGCAAAAGGAAAACCAATATGCTGCGCGTTGCAGTCCCCAATAAAGGCATGCTCTCACAGGCAGCTGCCACCATGCTCACCGAAGCTGGCTACCTCCAGCGCCGTGATTCCCGCGAACTAGTGCTCGTGGACCAAGAGAATGAGATTGAGTTCTTTTACCTGCGCCCCCGTGATATTGCGGTTTATGTAGGCGAAGGAACTCTCGACGTCGGAATCACCGGCCGCGACCTGCTACAGGATTCTGGGACCCACGCAGAAGAAGCTCTCAATCTAGATTTCGCTAAATCAACCTTCCGTTTCGCTGGCCCGGCTGGAGTCTTCTCTGACCCCGCCCAACTCAAGGGCAAGCGCATTGCGACCTCCTACAAGAAACTGCTGACTAACTACCTGGAACGCTCAGGTATCGACGCTGAAGTTATCCGTCTGGACGGCGCCATCGAGTCCTCCATCCGTCTGGGCGTAGCGGACGCGATCGCTGACGTAGTTGAAACTGGCAACACTATGCGCGCAGCCGGTCTGGAGCCTTTTGGTGACCCTATTATGCGCAGCGAAGCTCTGCTGATTAAGCGCCCCGGCGTTGAAGACCACGCGGGACTGGAGCGCCTGCAGCGTCGTCTAGAAGGTGTGCTGATTGCACGCCAGTA
This sequence comes from Rothia endophytica, assembly GCF_039543885.1. Lineage (NCBI taxonomy): Bacteria > Bacillati > Actinomycetota > Actinomycetes > Micrococcales > Micrococcaceae > Rothia > Rothia endophytica. The sequence continues at coordinate 1,331,480 of NZ_BAABKP010000001.1, read as the reverse complement.
TGTGATGATTGACTACAACATTGAAGAATCCTTGCTCCCTCAGGCGACTACTCTCACCCCGGGCCTAGAATCACCCACGATTTCTCCTCTGTCTCGTGAAGGCTGGGTTGCGGTGCGCTCTATGGTTCCGCGCAAGTCAGCTAACCGAGTGATGGATTCTCTCTACCACATCGGTGGGAGGGGCATTCTAGTGACCGCCATCCAGGCTGCTCGCCTGTAAAACTCTTGCGGCGGCGTCCTCACTGAGGGGCGCCGCCTTTTTACTTAATTTCTCGTGTGAAAGTGAGGTGGCGCTGTGGGCGTTGCTATTCGTGTGATTCCTTGCCTGGATGTGGACGCTGGCCGCGTGGTGAAGGGCGTTAAATTTGAAGGCTTACGGGATGCCGGTGACCCGGTTGAGCTAGCGAAGCGCTATAACGAGGCGGGCGCTGATGAACTGACCTTCCTGGATGTCACGGCGTCTTCCTCCGACCGAGCCACTACTTTTGAGGTGGTAGGGCAGACCGCTGAGCAGGTCTTTATTCCTCTGACTGTTGGTGGCGGAGTGCGTACCGCTGAGGACGTTGACCGTCTGCTGCGCACCGGTGCCGATAAGGCGTCCATTAATACTGCTGCCATTCATCGCCCCGAAGTAATCAATGAGATTACCGAGCGGTTTGGCTCTCAGGTTTTGGTACTGTCCCTTGACGCTAAGAAGACCGGTAACACTGCATCTGGCTGGGAAGTAACTACCCACGGTGGGCGCAAGGATACCGGTCTTGACCTGCTGGAATGGGCTGCTGAAGCTCAGGAGCGCGGGATGGGTGAGATTCTTCTGAACTCGATCGACGCTGACGGAACTAAGGCTGGTTTTGACCTGCCCATGATTCGCGCGGTGCGCGATGTTGTCTCTATTCCGCTGATTGCCTCGGGTGGCGCTGGCGCTCCCGAACATTTCCCACCTGCTGTTGAGGCTGGTGCGAACGCCGTGCTGGCAGCGTCCATTTTCCACTTCGGCGAGGTCAGCATTGGGGAAGTCAAGGACGCAATCCGCGCCGCTGGGTACGAGGTGCGGTAGGAAAGCATCTTGATGATGACTACTGAAGATGATTGGCTAGCAACTCAGGAAACTCTTTACCTTAGTTCTATCGCTGAAGTACGTGAGAGCATTGTGCAAGCTCGGCTAGAACCTTTAGACGAAGGAAGCGCTGAGCTCCCTTGGTAAACTAGCGAAACCACCTAGTACTTTTAACAACTTGTACATCCTCTGTACAAAATTTTGTACAGAGGATGTACAAGTTTAACTTCGAGTCTATGTAAAGATTCATTTGAGCCTACATAAACGCAATATAAGGCCGGTCTAGTAATCTGGGCGGTGGGGTACGAAGTACGGTAGGAGACGACGAGTAAGGAGCACCAGGTTCACGCTGGATGGAGCCCAGCAGATTCCGAGCGCGCGAGGAAATAAATCTGCGGGCGGAATAGGCGCAAGCCTGACCCTCACGCCCCGCCTGACGGCGGATTTCGTTCGCTCTTGTGTGCTCGCGCGTTCGCACTCGCTCACTTCATCGAGCCAGCAGCTTCGCTGTGAGCCAGGCTTGCCTTACCTCTCCCAGCGGAATTTCGAAAATAAAACCTACAGGGCTTTAGTGTTTCTCTGCAGCTAGACGGCTAAATGCCTTTTCGAGGTCTTTAATGGGCAGGCTGTTGTGCAGAGACTTTGCCTGTAGAGCATAGAGACTCCGTTTTGCGTCTGTTAGCCCATCTGTGCCACGCGTATGTTCGGTGTGTGAGCGACGAGTTGTAGTTTTGCCACTGGTCTTCAGTACCTTTTTAGCTTTTCTTACTGCTCTATACATCGCAGAACTCACAGCGCTAATAGTCATTTCCTACACTCCTATCCTAGAAATGATATATTTCTTCACTGACGTTCAGCCTATCGCTCCTATTCTTTTCTGTGATGAGGAAGGGGAGAACACCACAGCCGTTAGCCTTATTCTGGATTCTCAGAAAATACGAATCTAGTGGCTCAGCTCCTCCACCTTCTTGCCCCGAAGCAGTTCGTGCAGGTCCATGTGGAATATTAGTTATTCCAGATTTCTAATTCTTGCCAGTTGCTAGGAAAACCCATGTTCCGTTCGGCAGTAATAAGCGGTTCAGATAGTTCTTTCAAATATATTTGGGGTAGCTTTTTAACCTGTGTTTTGAACGTGTTGTGCCAATTAGTTCCAGATTCATGGCATCTAAGCATGTGGGCAAGTAAGACACACGGCATGTAAACTTTGTCGGCTGTGAGTGTCTTATCAATATGTTTTAGATATTTTTTGAAGTAAGAGTTCGGAGGAACAGATACATTTCTCTTCATGCTCTTATTGAAAACTCTTGCGCCATGAGCGCAGTCGTTTCTTAAGTCCATGATTGAAAGTAGCCAGGAGCCAAACTTGGTGCCTTGTCGAACCCCGAACTTTCTTGCCACATCATTTTGGTCTTCTACCTTCATCAAAAGATAAAAGTGAATTAGGGTTCCAAAGGACACCCTTTCTAGTGCTGCCCACACAGGAATTTCTGTCTTGTAGACAAGAGTATGGTGCGCTATGAAATCGTCATTATTTTTGGATTTTTTATCGCTCTCGTACTGAGCTTTCCAAGCCTCAAACTTGGATGTTTCATTTTGGGAAGAAGTAAGTTCAAGGCACCTGTTAGTATCTAGGCATGAAATATCTAGATGCCCTTTGGGATTTTTCTGTGCGATCACATGCGCAATAGCAGTTCTTAGTCTTACCTCTAAGTCAAAGATACCAGTCAAGATGACGGCACGTAGCTTGGTATCAAAATCGGCAAGCGCGATAGAGTCTTCGAATCTTGAGCCAGCTTCAAACTCGTCATGACGGAACTCTCTGCGTTTAATGAGCTCATCTGTGAGGGGCTCTCGAAGTTTTCTAAAGGGATACCTGTAGCCACTCGTGCTGTGATAGCCGAGTCTTCTGAGCTCTGCTTCAGCTTTAGTCTTATCGTTGATGTGCATTCCCAGTTGCTCAAGTCTGTCGATGAGATCTGGGTGGTCTAGGAAGCCTTTTTCAGCCATAAGTACCTACTTAAAATGAAAACCGCCACATGATACATGCAGAACTTTGGGGTTCCATGTAACAGAGGTGGGCGGTGTCTGATATCTTCACCATATCACATGAAATGTTCCATTGTCTCTCAAGAGTAACTTACAGATTTAGTGGCTCATCTCCTCCACCTTCTCGCCCCGCAGCAGCTCGTACAGGCCCATGTCGAGCATGAACTCCACGAACTGCTCCGCGGGCATCTTGCGCACGTGGTCAATCAGGTCAGCCGTGTCTGAGCTGTAGTCCCAGAGCTTATTCGCCAGGCCAACGCGCACATTCTTCGAGTGGTAGAAGTCCACCTTGGTGTTGGCCATGGCGCTTTGCTTGAGCCCGGCGTCCTTGGCCGCCTCAGCCACAAAGGTGGTAGCAAAGCCCACCTGGTGCTCGTCACTCAAATCAAGGCCGTGGAAGTACTTATTAATCTTCTCAATCAGCTCAGAGCGGGCTTTGCGCTCGCGCTCCTGAATGCTGGCGAGGCCGGCCTCCGTCATGCCCTGCAACCCAGCCGCCTGGGAGGACGAGAGTTTCAAGTCTTCCTCTTCACGTAGCTTTTCGAGGCGGTAGTGGGTGAGCACGATGTCGTCCACGTTCACTACCTCGGGTGACACCTCATCGAGGGTGAAGCGGCGCAGCTTGCGCGCGAGCAGGTCAGCGAAGGCAGAGAGTTTCTCGTAGTAGGGGTCGCCGAAGTTGAAAATTTGCGAGAAGAAGGCGTAGGACTTCACGTACTGGGCGAGGGTTGAGCGGAACTCCAGCAGTACCTCAAGGGCGGCTCGGTCAGCAGAACCATCAACCCCTTCCTGCGCTGCCCGCCAGCGCGTCACAAACCGCTGCACGGGTATGGAGATGAGGGAGTCAAAGGACGCCTGCCGGGCACCGGGGGCAACCCACTTTTCCCAGAACTGTTCCACATCTGCCCGGTTGTAGATACCGGCCGCGTCGAGCTTGTCGACCTGTTTGGCAACCAGGTCGAGGTCTGATTCGGTCTCGATGCGGGCGTCCTCGTAGTACTCGACGAAGGCGGCGCGTATCTGTTCGGGGTCGTTGACGAAGTCCAGAATGAAGGTGTTCTCTTTACCGTCAGCGCGGCGGTTGAGGCGGGAGAGGGTCTGCACTGCGGTGATACCAGATAGTTTCTTATCAACGTACATGGCAACCAAGAGGGGCTGGTCAAAGCCCGTCTGGTACTTGTTGGCCACGATCAGGATATGCTGGCCGTCCTGGTTGAAGACCTCAGCCAGGTTCCTGCCTTTGAGGTCAGGGTTCATGGACGCTTCCGTCACGGTGGGTGTATCCACCCCGGGCACTACCTCAACGTCGGGGTCGGGCAGTTCACCGGAGAAAGCAACCAGGGTCTTGAGCGGCAGGGCTTTCTCGGCGATAGCTTTTTCAAAAGCCCGCTGGTAGCGTACGGCAGCAGCGCGCGAGGACGTCACCACCATGGCTTTGGCTTTACCGCCGAGTTCCTGCTTGACTCGGCCCTCAAAGTGCTCAAGAATCACCGCTACCTTGGAGGCAACATTGGTGGGGTGCAGCTCCACAAAGTTGATGAGACTCTTAGTGCCCTTGCGGATGTCGATTTCTTCGTCTGCCCCGCTGTCCTCGTTCTTCTGGGCGATTTTGGCTGCCATCTGGTAGGTGGTGTAGTTCTTGAGCACGTCAAGAATGAAGCCCTCTTCAATGGCCTGCTTCATGGGGTAGAGGTCGAAGGGCTGGTGAGGGCCGGTGCCGTCGGCCCGTCGCCCAAAGACCTCAAGGGTTTTAGCCTTGGGTGTTGCGGTGAAGGCAAAGAAGGACACCTGGTGGCCCTCACCCACCACACGCTGGGCCATCTTGGTCAGAGCCACCTGGTCAGCTTCGGGGTCTGACTCTTCGATACCGGCGTCAATCTCGGTGTTTAGCATTTCCTTGATAGAGTCAGTGGCCTTACCCGACTGAGAAGAGTGGGCTTCGTCAGCAATAATGGCAAAGTGCTTACCGGCGAGCTGACCGCCCTCCTTCGTCATTTCTGCCAGGGCGAAGGGGAAGGTTTGCAGAGTGACGCCGATGATGGGCACGCCGGTGGTTAGCGCTTCGACGAGCTGTTTAGATTTTGAGTCGCCGCTGCCGCGCGTAATGGGCTGGAAGGTGCCGGCGGTGGTGACGAGCTGGTCGATGGCGTCCTGGAGCTGCTGGTCGAGTACCTGCCGGTCGGCGATGACGATGACGGAGTCGAAGACACGCTCGCCGTCTGGGGTGTGCAGGTTGGAGAGCCGGTGGGCCGTCCAGGCGATGGAGTCGGTTTTACCGGAGCCTGCTGAGTGTTGCACCAGGTATTTGTGCCCTGCGCCTTCGGTGCGGGCTGCTTGGACGAGTTTGGTGACGGCTCGCCACTGGTGGTAGCGGGGAAATCTGATGTGGCTGAGTGAGGTGGTTTTGCCTGTGAGGGGGTCGGTAATTTTTTGGTGGTTGGTGTAGATGAATTTGGTAAGGATGGTGATCCAGGTGTTGGGCTCGAGGATTTCTTCCCAGAAGTAGCTGGTGGCGAGTTTGCCGTCGATGATGGGGTTGCCTGCGCCGCCGTTGGCTCCGCGGTTGAAGGGGAGGAAGTTGGTTGCTTTTCCTGCCAGTTTGGTGGTCATGGCGATTTCGTCTTGGGAGAGGGCGAAGTGGACGAGGGCGCCGCGGTGTTCTTGGAGCAGGGGCGAGGTAGTGGGGGTGCGGTCGGTGCGGTATTGGTTGATGGCGTCTTGGAGGGTTTGGGTGTATTCGCTTTTGATTTCGATGGTGGCTACGGGTAAGCCGTTGATGAAGAGGACGAGGTCGATGCGGGCGGTTTCGTCTGTTGGGTTGTAGCGGACTTCTTCGACGACGCGCAGGATGTTCTTGTGGTAGAGGGCGGTGAGTTCGGGGTTGCGGCTGTCTTGGGGCGGGTAGGCGAGCAGGTGGAAGGGGCGGCGTGCGCCGGGTACGCTGAAGCCTTTGCGTAGGACGTTGAGGGTTCCGCCGCCTTGTTCTTCTGGGGCTGCGAGTTTGGTGACGAGCCGGTCGAGCAGGCGGTTTTCTTGGGCTTGCCGGATAGTGGGGTCTGTGCCGGGTTTCATGAGGGTGGCGTAGTTTTTGGGGTCGCTGGTTTGTAGCCAGGTGAGGACGTCGGCGGGGTAGAGGGCGCGCCTAGCGTCGTAGCCTGCGGAGTTGGGGGAGTGCACCCACCCGTGAGCGGCCAGGTAGGCGCAGATGTCTTGCTGGAGAGGACGTTCGAGATACTGATAATACATTTTAAAAATCAATAAATTCTCTCAATGAAGGGTCAACATCATTTATGATACTTTTAATTTTGATAATTTCGAGGTCCGCATTACTGGTAGCTACATCGATTTCTGTCATAAAATTAACTCCGGTTATCATGCCGAAGAAATGTTTAATATGCTCGTCAATGCTTGAAAAAAGTAATTTTTCAACAATCTTCCGCGAAGATTTTTGATGATCAATGTAGTTCATAATTTGTTTATATGCAATACTAGATTTATCTACTGAAATAAAACTTTGGTAAATTTCTCTAAGCTCTGATATTTCAGAAAGGGCTAGGTTATTCCATTTTTCTTGCAGGCCACAGGTTGATATATGATTTTTTAAGTAGTTGTTCGAGGTATAACCTGTTAGCTCAAAGAAATGCTCTGACGGGGTAAAACTTAGGCAGTCTGACCAATCAGTATCAATAAAAAACGGGTGAATAAGCATCAAATTGGATAAATTATTATTCCTACTCAATATTTTTGAATTACATTCAGAACAAGCAGGAATTAGATTCCAAGGAGAGACAGAGAGTAACGGAAAGTCATTTTTTGGTAAAAAATGATCTAGCGTGTTTGCTCGGGAAATCTGACAGTAGCTGCATTTTCCATTTCGAGTGTATTGGTGAAGCTTTCTTAAATAATCACCTTTAAATCTATTGTATAGATACTCCATAAAATCCGAGAAATCGTTTTCATCAGACGAAGTATTGCATTTAACTAATTTTCCTGTTTTCACTCCGTGTTTCTTCACCATCTCTGTATACTCAATATCAATGCCACAGGATTTCATCGGAGTCGAAATATTGCTGGGAAAATCTTTAAAAAATTGAAGGTACCACTTTTCCTGGAACTTAATTAATGTATATAGTGACTTGAGATATGCTGGTTCTATATAATACTTTCTATTTGACCTGGTTTTTTTCAAGTCGGAGACATTGAAATTATATGTAAAATTATCGATAGAGTAACCATTTAAACTAATGAAGTATTTCAAGTCCCAATCTGGGATTAACTTATTTATCTTTATCAAAAAATACTTCCCTCTCAGATATCAATGCCTTCCCTTCAATTCCTGAATTCTCAAGGAGCACATTAATTATTTCTTGGTTCCTATCTAGCTGTGTATAATATTCTTTAATCCTGCCATAGTATCCAGATTTATCAATTTCATATGCAAAAATAATTCTATTTAATTTTCCTATATTTTCACCAAATGTATTGATTGTTGGATTAGTGTGGGATATTTTGAATTCGTTGTCTGAGTTGTTTTCTAGGATAAAAACATTTTGTCTTGTTAGTTGCTGAACAACAACAGGCGAATGAGTTGCTATGAGCGCAACGGAATTAGTATCATTACAGACCCAAGAAACAGCATCAATTAAACTAGATAGCATAGGTGGGTGAAGATGATTTTCGGGCTCATCGAATAGGATGATTGAGTTTTCAGAAATAGTTGAGAATATAAATGTTAGTACCAAAATTATGAAGGATATTCCGCTACTCTGGCTATACATCAAGGAATAAAGGTTATCGTAAAAATCTTTAATCGCCTTTTTATCATTTTCCAAATTTATTCCGGCAGGCTGCCTACTAAAATATTCACCAATACTATTATATTCATTTTCCTTAGCCTTTAAAAATACACGTTGAGACTTGTCAAAAACATCTTCATACCTAGCCCAAGATGGAACAATTTTATTCAGTAAAATTATCCATCTGTCAGAGTTGTTTTTGAAGCAAATATCAGTAATAGACGTTATGAATCGGTTGAAAAAAATATCCTTTGAGACATAAGAAGAATCTTCAGATATTTGAAAATCTGGGCCAAATTTTTTCTTCAAGTTATCTGATAGTAAATTATAGATATCTTGGCTAAGAGCTTCTTGCTGCATCTGGAGGCCAAAGTATTTTTTATTTTCCGATTCAGCGAGTGCAGCTTCAAAAGGAGACAATGATACAAAATAAATTTTGCTTTGTTGTATTACCCCATCCTGGTTTGAAAATATAATATTCGATTTATTGAAATCGTTATAAATTTTCTTTAGAAGTGTAGATTTCCCTACACCATTTTTTCCTATAATGCAGTAGACACTTTTGTTTAGAACTTCATCGGCAAGAGACTTTCTAGGGCGAAGTTCAATGTCATCCTCAACTAAGTCATTATTAATCTTGATAATGTAGTCGGGAAAATATGATTTACGGTTTGCAATTTTGCTATTTCTTATATATTCATCGGCGGCACTTTCATCGCGTAACAGTGAATTATTAAGTGGGTTTTCGAATGGTTGATTTGTTCTGCCATAAGGACGTGACCAGTACATGTCTTCGGGGGAATTGTACTCTGGAAAACTTTCTGTGGCAAAATTAATATTATAGGCGATATCATGCATAAAATCAAAAAAATCATTTGAATTTATTAGCCCCATATTTTCTAGCTTGATAATGTTTTCATAGTAGGTTTTAGAACCGTATGATAACAAGCCTTCTTTTTCGCCGTTTATCATTTCTCTAATCAAATCATTTTTTTTATGTTTCAACTGGTCTTTAAATGCTATTCTTACCACTCCAATGTTAAAAATCTTATCGTACCCAACGTGCTTATAATTGTCAGGAAAGCAGTAAGCTATTCTATATAAGCAATGATATCCAAAATCATTCCAGTTATCATATTCGTAATAGAATGTATTTCCTATAAGTTCTCCCTCATGTTTCGTAGTTAAATCGCGAATGTCAAAAACATTTTCAAAATTTATATTTGTCACTGCTCTATTTTCCTAGTGTTTGGGAATAGATTTTATTTAAAATCGATTTTCTTTTTTCGAAAATAACTTTATATATTTTTTTGAATGAAGGTGTATTATTTGAATGGTGGTTATTAGATATTGGAATTATTAAATCATTAATATCCATGAGGCTTAATTGCATTTTTGTTCCACCGTAAGATTTTTGAGCGATTTGATTTTTTATCTTACTGCTCAAAATTGCTTCAGCAATCTGATGTGGGTCGTACTTTTCAGCATCAATGCGAACCAAAGCAAGATGTTGGCTAACGTAGCCACCTGCGATACGTTCATCTACAACTGTCACCGACCCTAAATCGGCTGTGATGGAAATTATGATATCTCCAACCTGAAGTTGGGACCGCTTTCCCTCATTATTAGGTAGTCTGGCCGTATCTACATACAACAAATTCGATAAATCAGGTTCAACGGAATCACGCCGCAAATTAGTTATCCGCATGAATGGGCTACCTACGCTGCCAACGTAATCACCCCAACCACGAGACCCACTTGTAATGAACTGAGCTATGTATCTCAATGGAACTGAAGTTTCAGACTGTTCAAAAGCCCAATCTCGCTCAGCAACAATACGTTCCTGCTCTAGACTTTCAAGTCGCTGTACATCAGCGATTAAATTATCAATCTCTGCCAGCTCACGGTCAAGCTCATCTGCGATACGTTTTTGCTCCTCAAAACTCCGCAGAGGGATAGGAACTCTTTCCAATTTTTCAGCAGTCAGGTGACTAATCGTTGCTTGATTCGTAATGGATTCAAAATATCCTGATTGCTCTAAGACCATTAAAGCGTAGTTTATATACCTACCGTCGTTCCCGGGTAACGGCCGTACTCGATTTACTGAATTTTGGAAATGGATGCCAGGTAAATCTTCCTTGATGTAGGCGCTTCTGCCTATAGATCCGCCCTCAACTACGACGACATCATTTTTACGAAGGTCAAGATGAGATTGCTCTTTTGAGGAAAAGGGCATCTCTTGAAGAGCGTCCAAGTTTAGACCAGAAGTCGTAATTGAAGAGGCCTTCAAATATGGTTTCATTTCTTGACCAACCTGGATGCTTTCAGCAGGCTGCAGCATTTTTCCAAGTGTTACTTTTGCTAGGTATTTGAGTTGAGCGGTCTTTGCTGCCATTAACCAAGCACCTCTTCCAGCCTCTTCTTGATTCGGCCCAGCACCTCGTTGAGGCCGCGGTCAATCTCTTCCAGGGAGCGCGGTGGTACGTACTCGTAGAAGTGGCGGGTAAAAGGAATCTCCGCGCCCTCCTTAGTCTTAGACTCATCAATCCAGGCATCCGGCACAAAAGGCTTGACTTCGCGCTCCAGGTACTCGTGAATATCCTCGTCCCAGGGCACATTCTCAGTATCACGCAGGGTAGAATCAGCCACCGGCTTCTTAGCCTTCATCACTACCTCAGCGGATTCATCGCGTTCAGCCAACTCATCCACCAACTTAGTCAAAGCCGCAGGTTTCACCAGGGCGCCGGCGTCCGCAAACACCTGCAAGAGCTCAGCCTTCACTCTGGCCACATCAGCACCAACGGCACCCGCTGTGCTCTCAACTAAAGAAGCAAGAGAAATCCGCACAGCGGCGTCTTCACCCTCAGCCAGCTTGAGCTTGCCAAACTCCTTAGAAGCCAACAAACGCTCCACCCGCTCAGCAGTAAAACCCCAATTCAACCGCAAAGGGCGCTCCACCGTAATCGTGCGGTACATAAACTCCTCACGATCAAAAACCTTAGAACGCTTATCATCCGCAGCATCAAAAGCAGCATAGAGGCGGGTAATCTCAGCAATCTGCTCCTCACTCAACCGCTTACGCTTAGACCCCACCGACTTACGCATTTTCTCAAACGTATTCGTCGCGTCAATCAGCTGAACCTTACCCTTACGCTCAGCCTTCTTCTGCTTATTCAGCACCCAAATATAGGTAGAAATACCGGTGTTATAGAACATGTCTGTAGGCAGGCCAATAATCGCCTCAAGGTAATCCTGGTCCAAAACCCACTTACGGATATTCGACTCACCAGACCCAGCACCACCCGTAAACAGGGGAGAACCATTCAAAACAATGGCACCACGGCCACCCACCTGGGCAACACCATTACTAGCCACCGTCGGCTCATTGAGCTTAGAAATCAGATGCTGCAAGAAAAGGAGCGACCCGTCAGACACACGGGGCAGGCCAGCACCAAAACGACCCGCAAAACCCTGGTTCTTATGCTCAGCCTCAACCACAGCCTTAGCACCCTTCCAATCCACGCCAAAGGGCGGGTTGCTCAGCCCATAGTGGAAGGTACGGTTCTCAAAAGCCGGATCAGTGAGCGTGTTGCCGAGAGCGATGTTATCGACGTCCTGGCCCTTAACCACCATGTCCGCCTTACAAATCGCATAGGACTCGGGGTTGAGCTCCTGGCCCAGCAGGCTCACATCGGCTGTGGGGTTGAGCTGGTGAATCTTATCGTCAGCCACCGACAGCATACCGCCGGTGCCAGCGGTGGGATCATAGACCGACCGGGCAATATAATCAGTGCGCAAATCTTCATCATCAGCCAGCAACAGGTTAACCATCAGCTCAATGACCTCGCGCGGGGTGAAGTGCTCACCGGCAGTCTCATTCGAAGCCTCAGCGAACTTGCGAATGAGTTCTTCGAAGATGTTGCCCATCTGCTCATTGCTCACATTCTCTGGGTGCAGGTTCACCCGCGAGAAATGCTGAATCACCTGATAGAGCAGGTTCTGGGCGGCCAGATCTGCGATAGTGTCTTCGAACTTATACTTCTCAAAAATATCGCGCACGTTCTCACTGAACTGATTGATGTAAGAACGCAGGTTCTGCTCAAGGGTATCGGGGTCATTAGCCACGGTCTTGAGGTTGTGCTGGGAGAGGTTATAGAAACTGTAATCGTGCCCCGCGCGGGCAGACAGCATAGCCGGAGGAATCATATCGAGCACATAGCCCTCTGTTGCCTCAAGAACAGCCTGCTTAGTCGGCTCAAGCACCGCATCAAGACGCGCCAACACCGTGAAAGGCAAAATAATCTGACCGTACTGATGCTGCTTATAGGTACCGCGCAACACATCAGCCACATTCCAAATGAACTGAGAATAGTTCAAAGAAGACACACAAGCCCCTCAACATTGGCAAACTAATGGATCCGAATAAAAGCCCTAGCCACTAGACAGAGCTTTTACCCCGATGAAAACTAATCATACTCAAGGGGCAGGCTGGGAAGTTGAAGTGCAGTTCTTGTGTCTTGCCTACTGAACGGCAGAAGGTTCAAGAGCTCCTGCCAGACAAGGGGAGGAGCCCCGCCAAGCCGGGGCGGGCGTCCGTCCGCTCATTGAATGTAATCGAAAATGCCATCTGCGCGAGCAAAGAACGTACAGATGGCATTTTCGATTACATTCGGGAGTGACTGTGATATAAAGGTGTGTGGCGTCACCCACCGCCCAGCGCTTTGCCCCTGTGACTCTAGCAAGCAGGCCCCCAGCGCGAAGGGAAGAAAATTCTCGGGTTGCACCGGCTCACCCAAAGCCGGGGCAGGCACCACCGAACCGTCGATTGATGCCGCAGCTAGAGTGCGAAGAAAGTCGATACCCGCGACTGCCCACTCAAACTTCAAAAAGCTCGTGCGCGCCCGCATGGAAGAAACCGGTGAGAACTACACCACCGCCCGAGCAGCCCTGCTCAAGACCAGGCCGACGACCGACGTCCTGGCCGATCCCCGCGAACAAGCCTACGCAGAGCACCGCACAGTCGTTGACCGTTTTCTGCAGGGCGGACACCTGACCTCCTGGCCCTCCAAACGCCGCACCCGCGCCCACCTGCTGCTGCACCTAGTGACCTATTTTGAGCCTGGTCGCACCTATACCGAGAAGCAGGTCAATGAGATTCTGGCCGCTCTCTGGCAGGATTATGCCTTTATGCGCCGGGAAATGGTCGAGTACGGTTACCTGGTGCGAACCGCTGACGCCTCCGCGTATTGCCTGGCAACCCGGGCTCCCGACCGGGAAGGTACCGTGCTGGCTGCCGAGGCCCCGGCCTGGGAAGCGATGTGGCTGCCGGGTTACCTGGCCGCAGAGACTATGTAGCAACTAGGGGCCAGATTCCTCCCGAAATGCTTGTGGTGCACACATACTATTGGGAGTTTTCTGGTCCCTACTTGGGGCGTAGCGGAGCTGACGTGCGCCACAACCGGCCCTTAACTCACCTCAATCCGGGCCGCGGACTCGCGCCCGAAGAGGTAGAGCACTAGCTCGGCTGGCTGACCGCTGAGCACTGTTGCTACCTTTCCTGGTTTAGGCCCCTGAATAGTCGCAGTAGAGGGGGAGTAACCCGGTGCTTCAAGAACCAGCCCTTCAGGGTAACTCTTGCCGGCCAAAAGACGCCCGCGGCTGCGTACATCATCCCAAATTTTTTGCTGGGTTTCAGCAGGCACCTCTCGAGGGCTCAGATCACCGGTTGCACGGCGTACATCTTCGGTATGGACCAGATATTCGAGGGTATTCATAGCGGCATCGGCTACAGGCCAGCGCTTGCGCATGCCACCATAGCCGGGTAGGTCAGCGAACTTCTGCACTGCCAACCGGTAGGACGCGGGGTCAGCCAACTGCTGAGCGTACTCATTGGTCAGCCGCTCTGTCCTCTTGCCCAAGGGGCCCCCCATCACACCGGCAGCAACCAGCGGCTGGGTTTCTCGCAGAATCAAGTGAGCTAGCAGGTGCCGGGTTTGCCATCCCTCACACAGGGTGGGTGCAGCAGGCCCCGCTTCATTGAGGGTCCCTACGAGGGCGGTACGTTCAGCGGCAATTACATCGGCGGCAGAATAAGTAGTCATAGCCCCATCCTAACCCTCGCACGTCTGCCTGGTGCATGATTAACCTGCGGAGCACCCACCCAAAACATAGGGTAAAAACTCAGCTAGCGTTCACTATGGTGTGAGATGCAGCCGGTAGCGTGAAAGGCAAGACCCCAGAAAGAGATGGTCATGACCCCAGATAGAGATGATGAAGCGAACAATTCTCGAACGCCTAACCCTAGGTGCCTTTGCCCTCATGGTCTTATCAGCCTGCGCCAACGATCAGCAAAGCTCCAAGGGGGCTGATGCTCTACCCAGTCATTTGCCGTCGGCCCCCCTTCAGGTTTTACCTCCTAGCACTGGCTCAGCAGACCAAGCGGAGGCAGAAGTCAGAGGTCAGTCTGACCAACTCTCAGCTACTGAGCTGGCCGAACGGCCCACCACCGATGCGGTTGATAATAGCTGGTTAGATTCCACGGCTATAGCAACTGATATTCCTCGCAGGGTTCTGGCAGCCTATGCGGGGGCGTCCTTGCGGGTCACCCAAACCTACCCCCAGTGCCAACTGGGCTGGAACACCATCGCGGGTCTTGGCGCTGTTGAAACCCTTCATGGCACCTACCAGGGGGCTAACACCGATGAATCAGGGCTTGTACGCCCCAAGATTTACGGCCCAGCGCTAGATGGCAGCCCCGGTTTCATGGCAATTGAAGATACCGATGACGGAGCACTGGATGGCGATAAAGAATGGGACAGGGCAGTGGGGCCTCTGCAGTTCATCCCCTCAACATGGGATTACATCGGCCAAGACGGCAACGGGGACGGAGTCAAAGACCCCCACCACATCGATGATGCAGCGCTGGCTGCCGCAGTCTATCTATGCCAGGGGCAACGCGATGTAACTACCGATGAAGGGTGGCAGCGCGGAATACTCTCCTATAACCGCTCCATTGCCTATACCCACCACGTCGCTACCTACACAGAAGAGTATCGACAGGCAACCTTGTCTGGGCCCGAAGCCGCAGAGTAGAGGCAAGCCCAGATGCTGAGAAGCCCTATCACCACCAGCAGGCGCCCCGACGTATCAGTTAGGATAGATGGGGTGAACACAGCACAGCAGAGCACCCCCGCAGATTCCCCGCTTGACCCGGCCCTTGCCGCCCAACTCAAGCGAGATGGTAACGGGCTTTTCGCAGCAATCATTCAGCAGTATGACACCAAAGATGTGCTCATGCTGGGCTGGATGAACGACGAGGCCCTGCGCAGAACCCTCACCGAAGGACGGGTCACTTTCTGGTCCCGATCCCGCCAGGAATACTGGCGCAAGGGGGACACCAGCGGGCATAGCCAGTACGTCAAAGACGTTAGCATCGATTGCGACGGTGATGCCCTGCTCATCCTGGTCGATCAGGTAGGTGCAGCCTGCCATACCGGTACAACCACCTGTTTTGAAGCCGGCGGCCACCTAGAAGCACAGGTAGGGGCACGCCCTTAGACCGGTATTTTAGCAGCCCAAAAAATTTCACATTACGGTGCGCGTTCACCGCGTGCACGCGGCATCCACACACCGCCTAGCCCAGCAATTTTGTCAGAGGTAGAGACCATGCAGGATCTTGGAATCATTGAACCAACTCTAGAAGAGTTCCGCGCGCTTGCCGCCATCCGTCGCGTTATACCGGTGCGGGTTAAAGTGCTAGCTGATGCAATAACTCCTATCGGGCTTTACCGTTCGCTGGTGTGCGCTGAGGGTGAACCGGCCCCGGGCACCTTCCTGCTGGAATCAGCTAATGAGCAGAAGCAGTGGTCCCGCTATTCCTTTGTGGGGGTGGCTAGCCGATCTACGCTAAGCACAAAGGCAGGGGAGATTGTCTGGCAGGGGCTGACTCCTCAGGGAGCCCCCACCCAGGGTGACCCGGTTGATGCCGTACGCCAAACCCTTGAGATGCTCCACACCGAGCCGTTCGACGGGCTTCCCCCGCTTACCAGCGGCATGGTGGGGTTTATGGGGTGGGACGTGGTTCGTCACTGGGAAAAACTGCCCGGCGGGCCCGCCAGCGACATCAACCTGCCCGAGTTCGCCCTGAATATTGTCTCGGACATGGCGGTGCACGATAACTCGGACGGCACCGTCACTCTCATCGCCAACGCTATTAACTTCAACGGCACCGACGACAACGTGGATGCCGCCTACGCCGATGCCACCTCCCGCGTGCTAGATATGCTCGATAAGGTGGCCCAGCCCGCTGGTGGCGCTGTTTCAACCTTGGTGGGCACCGCCACTGTAGAAGAAAAAGTAGTGGACGTTAAGCACACCTGGGATGAGCAGGGTTTCTTGGACGCCATTGATAAGTCCAAGAAAAACATTCTTGATGGCGATGTCTTTCAGATCGTGGTCTCCCGCCGTTTTGAAACAGAGAACTCTGCCAGCGCCCTCGACGTTTACCGTGTGCTGCGCCAGAGCAACCCTTCACCCTACATGTACCTCTTTAACTTTGAATCTACAGAGGACGGCCAGCCCTTTCAGATTGTTGGTTCATCACCTGAGGCTCTGGTGACTCTCAAGGACGGCACAGCTACCACCCACCCCATCGCTGGGTCCCGCCCCCGCGGGGCTACTCGTGAGGCTGATATCGCTTTAGCTGAAGAGCTATTGGCCGATGAAAAGGAACGCTCCGAGCACCTCATGCTGATCGACCTGGCGCGCAATGACCTCTCCCGCATCGCGGTTCCGGGCAGTGTAGAGGTTACTCAATTTATGGAAATTGAGCGCTTTAGCCACATCATGCACATCTCCTCGGAGGTCAAGGCGCAGCTTGCTGAGGGAAGGAGCGCCTATGACGTTCTGCGCGTTGCCTTCCCTGCAGGTACTCTCTCTGGTGCACCAAAGCCCCGCGCTATGCAACTGTTAGACGAATATGAAGTCAGTGCCCGCGGGATTTACGGCGGTGTTTGCGGCTACTTCGACTTCGCCGGAAACATGGATATGGCGATCGCTATCCGAACCGCCGTTCTTAAAGGAGGCAAGGGATATGTCCAGGCGGGGGCAGGTATCGTCATGGATTCAGTCCCTGCAAGCGAGGCCCAAGAAACTGTGGACAAGGCTGCAGCGCCTCTGCGCGCTGTTATCACGGCATCCGGACTGGCACCCTTGCCAGCTGGGGAAGGTCAATAAATGAGCACCGCACCAGATTCTTCACAGAAGGTTACTGCCAGCGTCCGCAGTGATGTTGATAAGAAGCCTAATTTCTCTACCCCTGGGCGCGTCATGGGGGCCTCTTTGCTGGCCGCAGGTCTAGCTTTTGCCTCGACCCTGCCCATCTGGATTCGGGCTGAGGTGACCACCGTACTTGAAACTACCACCCTTGAAATTTCTGGTGCGGACGCCGCCAGCGCGGTGAGTGCCCTGGCACTCGTAGCCCTCGCAGCGGCAATCGCTGTGCGCTTTACTGGGCCTAAACTCAAGAAAATCGTGAGTGCTCTTATGGTGCTGGTGGGTCTAGGCATAGCTGTCTCAGCTGTGGGCGTCTACCGCAACCCTCAAGCGGCAGCTGCCACCGATGTAAGCGCTGCAACGGGGACCACCGCTGCCGCTAATTCTTATCTTGTGACCATCATGCCCTGGCTAGCTGTAGTCGGCGGTTTGCTGGTGATTGCCTGCGGCGTATGGACGTTTTTTGCCTCGTCGCACTGGGTTGTTGGCCGTAAGTATGACCGTGCATCTGCACGCGCCCAGCGGATTAGCACAGTGGATGAAGTAGACGATATCGACGCCTGGGATTCCCTGAGCGAGGGGCAAGACCCTACCGACCGCTAGACCTTAACGCAGCGCTAGATACCGAAGCTGCCTTCAAGTCGGCCACGACTACCCGGGTATAAGAGGGCCACCTGACTAATGACGGTGTCACCTGACCAGGTGGTACGCAGGAGCTTAAGGCAGGGCTCAGCGGAATCAATCTCTAATTCTTGAGCCTGCTGGGCGCTGGGCAGGACTGCCTCAACACTGTGGGTTCCGCGGGTTATCGGATGGCAGTTACCTAGATAAACATTCGGGGTGGTGCTGGAGAAATCCTGGTCAAGGTAGTGGGGGGTTACCTCTGCGTTGACCAAGCGCTCTTCTCGTTGCAAGGGGACTCCGTTATCGCAGTGAATCAAGACGCTGTGGAATACTCGACTACCCAGGGCTTCGTCAATAGGCCAGGGAGCTTGCACCGCTCTTATTTCTTCGAGAAGAATCACGCGGCTCTGGTGAAGGTGGCCTCTTTCAGTGATTTCATCGGCGATATTTTTAACCTCAAAGAGCGCAGAAGCGCTCTTTTGTGGCGCCACGAAGGTGCCGACTCCCTGGGTCCGATAGAGCAGCCCCTCAGCGGTGAGTTCCCGAATAGCGCGGTTAATGGTCATCCGCGAGAGGCCCAGAGCGTGCGTCATTTCGTTTTCTGACGGGATGGGCTCGCCACTAGACCAAGAACCACTGGAGATACGGTGCGTCAGGAGTTTTTTAAGGAGTTTGTAGGCGGGCAACGCTTCACCGCGGTAGTCGGTGAATTCTCGGCTCAAGTCGGTTATTTTTTCCATCCCCACCCCATTGACAAAGTAGTTGTATATACAACATGATGGGTGTGACACCCCTCATGTTTCAACTGTATATCCCGGTTCAGACCGGTCAAAATCAGACCCAGACATGGTGAGGGCAGGTATATCGTGCACAAAGGAGTAGCCATGACCACCACCGGGCCCCGCCCCATTCACGCGCCCACCGGCAATGAACTCAACACCCTAGGATGGCAGCAAGAAGGCGCCCTGCGCATGCTGATGAACAACCTTGACCCCGCTAACGCCGAGCACCCCGATGAGCTGGTGGTCTACGGTGGAACAGGCAAGGCCGCCCGTAACTGGGAGTCCTTTGACGCCATTGTAGGCACCCTCAAAACACTGAAAAACGATGAAACCCTGCTGGTCCAGTCAGGTAAGCCTGTGGGTGTTTTCCGTACCCACGAATGGTCGCCCCGCGTCCTCTTAGCCAACTCAAACCTGGTAGGAGACTGGGCTAACTGGGAGCACTTCCGTGCACTAGAAGCTGAAGGGCTGATGATGTACGGGCAGATGACGGCGGGCTCCTGGATCTACATTGGAACCCAGGGCATTTTGCAGGGCACCTACGAAACCTTTGGCGCCGTTGCCCGCAAGCGTTTTGGCGGTAGCCTGGCTGGCACCATCACCCTCACCGCTGGCCTAGGTGGCATGGGCGGTGCCCAACCCCTAGCAGTCACCATGAACGAGGGCGTCGTCATCGCCGTCGATGTTGATGAATCTCGCGTTGATCGCCGTATCGAGCACCGTTACTTGGACGTCAAAGCTGACAACCTCGACCATGCTCTAGAACTAGCTATCGATGCCCGCGACGCTAAGAAGCCACTCTCCATCGGCGTTGTGGGCAATGCGGCTGAAATCTTCCCTGAGCTTCTGCGTCGTAAAGCACCCATCGATATCGTCACCGACCAGACCAGTGCCCATGACCCTCTGGCTTACCTGCCGGTAGAGGTCACTTTTGAGGATTGGAAGAATGAGGCGCAGCGCGACCCGGAGCTTTTCACCAAAGAGGCACGTGTCTCTATGGCAGCTCAGGTGGAGGCCATGGTGGGGTTCATGGACGCAGGTGCTGAGGTCTTTGACTACGGCAACTCCATCCGCGATGAAGCTCGTAAAGCAGGCTATCAACGTGCCTTCGACTTCCCTGGCTTTGTACCTGCCTACATCCGCCCAATGTTCGAAGAAGGCCTGGGGCCCTTCCGCTGGGCTGCCTTATCCGGTGACCCCCAAGACATCGAGGCAACCGACCGGGCAATTTTGGAGCTTTTCCCTGAGAATGAGCACCTGGCGCGCTGGATCACAATGGCTGGTGAGAAGGTTGAATTCCAGGGCCTGCCGGCGCGTATTTGCTGGCTGGGCTACGGCGAGCGCCACAAGGCTGGTCTGAAGTTCAATGAGATGGTGGCCAATGGTGAGCTGTCGGCTCCGATAGCCATTGGCCGTGATCATCTGGATTCCGGTTCGGTAGCTTCTCCCTACCGAGAGACTGAGGCCATGAAGGACGGATCTGATGCTGTGGCTGACTGGCCTCTTTTGAACGCGTTACTCAACACGGCCTCCGGTGCCTCTTGGGTATCCCTGCATCACGGTGGTGGTGTTGGCATGGGCCGCTCTATTCACGCCGGTCAGGTCTGTATCGCTGACGGTACAGAATTGGCTGCGCAGAAGCTAGAGAGGGTGCTTACGAATGACCCGGGTATGGGCGTCATCCGTCATGTGGACGCGGGTTACGAGCACGCATCTAATGTTGCGGCTGAGCGCGGGGTACGTATTCCCATGCAGGAGCAAGCGTAATCATGGCGAGCACGCTATTGACCAACATCGGATCATTAGTCACTAACGATCCGAGTCTTGAGCGCGGGCCCCTCGGCATCGTGGAGCGGGCTGCAGTTTTGGTTGAAGATGGCGCAGTGGCCTGGGTGGGCCAGGCTTCTGCGGCACCTGCTGCCGATAAATCTATCGACTGTGAGGGCCGGGCAGTAATTCCCGGGTTTGTGGAATCCCACTCACACCTGGTGTTTGCGGGAGACCGGTCTGAGGAATTCTCCGCCCGCATGCAGGGGAAGGCTTATGAAGCCGGCGGGATCCGTTCTACCATTGAGCAGACCCGCGCTGCCTCATCTGGTGAGCTTGCGGCTAACGCCCGCAAGCTGCTGGGGGAGTACCAGCGTAGCGGGTCAACCACCGTGGAGATTAAGAGTGGCTACGGGCAAAACACTGAATCTGAGCTGCGATCTGTGCAGGTGGCAGCTGGTTGCACCGATGAGGTAACCCTACTCGCGGCTCACGTGGCTCCACCGGAGTATGCAGGGCGGCAGGATGACTATGTTCAGATGGTTCTTGATGAGATGATCCCCGCTTGCGCTCCGTATGCCAGCTGGATTGACGTGTTCTGCGAGAAGGGCGCTTTTAGTGAAGAGCAATCGCGGGCAGTGTTGCTCGCAGGTCAGGCAGCCGGGCTAAAAGCACGGGTGCACGGTAACCAGCTGACCTACGGGGCAGGGGTGCAACTGGCGGTCGAGCTGGATGCGGCCTCGGTGGATCACGCGGTCTACCTGAGCGATGCAGACGTGGACGCCCTGGCGAACTCGACCACGGTAGCTACCGTTTTGCCGGGTGCTGATTTCTCTACCCGTAACAGTTACCCGCCTGCTCGCAGGCTCCTGGACGCCGGTGCCACCCTCGCATTGGGGGCAGACTGCAACCCGGGAACCAGCTTCACCACTTCCATTCCCTTTTGTATCGCTCTGGCAGTGCGTGATTTGGCGATGAGCCCGGATGAAGCCCTGTGGTCAGCAACCGCTGGAGGCGCCCGCGCTCTACAACGCGAAGATGTTGGAAGTCTGCGGGTGGGCGCTCGCGCTGACCTGGTGGAGCTGGCTGCCCCCAACCATCTGCACCTTGCTTACCGGCCCGGCGTTAGCCTGGTCCACCGAGTATGGAAAGCAGGGGAGCAGGTGGCAGGGCCGGGCGCCCAGCCTACAGTGAGCGATATTAGGCAGAAGGAGTGTTACTGATGCATCAGAATAACCTCTCTGACTTACACCGCTTCATCGATCGCCCTACTTCCACCTGGTCCGGGAGGAACGATGGGGCTGGTGCTGCCCACCGTCGCGTCCACCAGGCCGTCACCTCCTTGGGGCAGGGGGCCCCGGATTCCGCTGACGCCGTCTTCATCGGCTTTGCCTCCGATGAGGGGGTGCGCCGCAATGGTGGCCGCCAGGGAGCTGCAGATGGGCCGGCGGCTTTACGCTCAGCGCTGGGGCAGCTAGCACTGGCGCAGGGGCGCAATAGCTTACGCCACACAGACCTGGCTTTGCTGGATGCTGGGGATGTTGTGGTGTCTTCAGACCTTGAAGAGGGCCAGAAGAAGCTTGCAGCTGCTGTGAGGGCAAGTGTGGATGCCGGCGTCCTGCCTGTTGTACTGGGAGGTGGCCACGAGGTTGCCTTTGGCACCTACACCGGTGTGGCAGACTCTCGGACTCGCAAGACCGCAGGTTCTGCCACCTCGCAGCAGCCCGGGCGTCTGGGCATTCTTAACCTGGACGCCCACTTTGATGTGCGCCGGGCAGAACAGCCGACCTCGGGCACCCCTTTTTACCAGGCGCTCACCCGGGAAAGAGCGGCAGACACTTCCTGCCGTTACACGGTGCTGGGCATTTCTGAGGCCAACAATACTCAAGAATTGTTTGATACCGCCCACGAGTTGGGGGCGGATTACGTGGTGGATGAAGACTGCGGGGTGCTGAACCAGCAAGCCTTGCTAAGCACGGTGCGGGAATTTGTGGCCTCTGTAGACATCATTTACCTGACTTTGGATCTAGATGTTCTCCCTGCCAGCATCGCCCCTGGCGTCAGCGCCCCAGCAGGCTACGGAGTGCCCCTGGAGATCATCAACGTCGTGCTGAAAGAAGTGGCAGCTAGTGGCAAACTAGCAGCCTTCGATGTTGCCGAACTCAACCCCAGCTTCGATAGTGACGGGCGTACCGCTCAAACCGCAGCCCGCCTGATTCATACCGTACTGACCTACTACACCCCTTTAAGCTCTGCAGCACCGTCGCTGCGCTGAGCACCCAGACTTTTGAGGAGAAACCCCGTGAACCAAACCCCCGTTACCGTAGGAATCGGAGCTCTAAGCTTCGAGGACGTCATCAGGGTAGCTCGCCACCGTGCTCCCGTGGTGCTCAGCGAAGAATCCCTGGCTGAAATCGCTAAGTCATCCGAGCGCATCCGCCAACTAGCCCACCAAACAATACCGGTCTACGGTGTATCCACCGGTTTTGGTGCGTTGGCCTCCAAACACATCCCGGCGGAGATGCGCACCGCCCTGCAACGGGGCCTCATCCGCTCCCACGCCGCGGGGTCTGGCAAAGAGGTAGAAACTGAGGTCGTCCGCGCTCTTATGCTCCTGCGTCTTTCAACCCTCGCCACAGGCCGTACCGGCGTCCGCCCCGAAGTTGCCCAGGCTTATGCCGATATGCTCTCTGCCAACCTCACCCCGGTGGTCTATGAGTACGGCTCACTGGGCTGTTCTGGTGATTTGGCTCCGCTGGCCCACTGTGCCCTAGCAATTATCGGTGAGGGCCAGGTGCGCGATGAGCAGGGGCAGCTATGGGATACCGCCGACGCTCTCCAACAGCACGGGCTGACCCCGGTGGTGCTGGCGGAGAAAGAGGGTCTGGCGCTGATTAATGGCACCGACGGCATGTTAGGCATGCTGGTGATGGCTATTACTGACCTGGACCGTCTGACCCGCCTGGCGGATGTGGCAGCTGCTATGAGTCTTGAAGGTTTAGTGGGTACCGATCGAGTTTTTGCTGCCGATCTGCACAGCTTGCGCCCGCATCCAGGTCAGCAGGCTGCCGCAGCCAACATGCTCAAAGTTCTTGAGGGCTCAGACATTATTCAGCATCATTCGGGCAATCACAGCACCTACGTGCAGGACGCTTACTCGCTGCGTTGCGCCCCGCAGGTAGCCGGTGCCGTGCGAGACACCGTAGAACACGCCCGCACCGTGGCCATACGCGAGCTGGCTTCAGCCATCGACAACCCGGTGGTCACTTTCGATGGTCGGGTGGAGTCTAACGGTAACTTCCACGGTGCTCCGGTGGCCTATGTTCTGGACTTCCTGGCGATTGCAGTCGCTGACGCGGCCTCTATCTCAGAACGTCGCACCGATCGTTTTCTGGACACCGCCCGCAACCGGGGCCTGCCGCCCTTTTTGGCAGATGATCCCGGCGTGGACTCTGGGCACATGATTGCCCAGTACACCCAGGCAGCCATCGTCTCAGAACTTAAGCGACTAGCGGCACCGGCCTCGGTGGACTCTATCCCGTCCTCAGCCATGCAAGAAGACCATGTCTCTATGGGCTGGAGCGCAGCCCGTAAACTGCGAACCTCAATCGACGGGCTGAGTAGAGTACTAGCCATAGAGATTCTTACGGCTGCTCGCGGCATAGACCTGCGAGCACCCCACCAGGCCGCACCTGCCAGCGCCGCCGTCATCGCTCGCCTACGTCAGGACGTCGCGGGGCCGGGCAGCGACCGCTATCTGGCACCAGAAATCCAGGCAACCGTTGAACTGGTGGCCAGTGGAGAATTGCTGGCAGCGGCTGAAAAAGTCACCGGGCACTTGGACTAGTCTTCAACCGAGAAAGCAAAAATTATGAGCATATAGCCTGTGATATTGGGTTAAAGCATTCCTATCTCATAAGATAGACCTAAGCACCCCTGCGCTCATCGGTGCACCTGAGCGCAAAATACACACACTGAGGAGACTCACATGTCAAAGCAGACCGTTGAGATGGTCCCCGACCTTCCCCACACCAACCACGGCAACACTATTGCTTCATGGGCAATGTTGGGCATCATAACCCTGGGCTTTCTTGTAGCTGCTATTGGCTTCGACCTTTCCAGCACCCCTATCTTCATTGTGGGAGTAGCTATCATGCTCATCGGTTTAGTTGCCGGTTTGGTTCTGCGAGCAGCTGGCTACGGCCAGGGCGGCAAGCACACCAAATATCACCATTAGCTGATGATGTGAGCTGGAGCGTCCCACAGACACTGTGGGACGCTTTTGTGTACCTGGGCGGTAAAGGCTCCAGTTGCCAGCCCGTGTTCACTGGCCGCCGAAATTCTCACCTAATGGGCTGCTATTTAGCCTTGAAGCAACTGATACGACATACTAAAAAGACGCGAAAAACAGGGCACCGGCTGCCTGTGAGGGGATCACTATGACCGTTCTAGATGACATTATTGGAGGCGTCCGCGAGGATATGGCGGAGCGTCAGCTCACCGTAACGCTCGATGACCTCAAAGCCAGAGCCGCAGAGCAGCCTCCGGCACGTGATGCTTTTGCCGCGTTGAGCGGGGCTTTCAAAAGCAGCCTTGAGGTTATTTCTGAGGTTAAACGGTCAAGCCCCTCCAAAGGTGCTCTGTCTGATATCCCTGACCCGGCTGCCCTAGCATCGGCCTATGAAGCCGGGGGAGCAGCCGTCATTTCAGTACTGACCGAAAAACGCCGGTTTGCTGGCTCTCTAGCTGACCTGGACGCCGTGCGTGCGGCGGTTTCGATCCCGGTGCTCCGCAAGGATTTCACCGTTGATGAATACCAGATTTGGGAGGCCCGGGCCCACGGCGCTGACCTGGTCCTGCTTATCGTTGCTGCATTGGACGATGCCACCCTCACCCGGTTCTTGGACCTCACCCATGAGCTGGGCATGAACGCCCTGGTAGAAACCCACACCCCAGAAGAAATTGAACGCGCAAAAGCGGCAGGTGCCCGTATTGTGGGCGTCAACGTCCGCAACCTCAAAACCCTTGAGGTTGATAATGCGAATTTTGGTCAGCTCGCCCCCTTGCTGCCCGAAGATGCCATCATCGTTGCTGAGTCAGGGGTTGCCGAGGAGGCAGACGTTGAAGATTACGCCTCCCACGGCGCAAAAGCTGTGCTGGTGGGCGAGGCCCTAGTGAAGTCAGGCACCCCCACCGAAACCGTCCGCGCCTTCCGTGAAGCTGGCGCTGCCGCCCGCGCAGCCTGGCTCGCTCGCTAACCTTATCTGCCCTTCACCCCCACCCTTTTAGATCTAAGGAAACGGTATGACCGACACCCTAGCCGACCAGTTTCTCACCTCTGACCGCAGCCTTAAGAACGCTCCCGGCCCCTACTTTGGCAACTACGGCGGCCGATACATGGCTGAATCGCTGATTGCCGCCATGGACGAGTTGGAAGAAACCTTCGAGAAGGCAAAAGAAGATGAAGAGTTTCTGGCTGAATTCCGCCAGCTCTCTGCTGAATACTCCAACCGCCCCTCCCTGCTCACCGAGGTCCCCCGGTTTTCTGAACACGGCGGCGGGGTACGCTTCTTCCTTAAGCGCGAAGACCTCAACCACACCGGCAGCCACAAAATCAATAACGTGATTGGCCAGGCGCTTCTGGCGAAGCGTATGGGCAAGACCCGCCTGATTGCCGAGACTGGCGCTGGCCAGCACGGCGTCGCCACCGCCACCGCCGCCGCCCTCTTTGGTATGGAGTGCGTGGTCTACATGGGGGAAGAAGACACTGAGCGGCAGGCACTCAACGTTGCTCGCATGCAGTTGCTGGGAGCTACCGTCATCGCAGTGCAAACCGGTTCGCGTACCCTCAAGGACGCTATCAACGAGGCCCTGCGTGACTGGGTATCGAACGTAGATACCACCCACTACCTGCTAGGTACTGCTGCCGGCGCCCACCCCTTCCCGGCAATGGTGCGCTACTTCCATGACGCTATCGGCACCGAAGCTCGCCAGCAGATTCTTGAAGTCACCGGAAAACTCCCTGACGGTATCGCTGCCTGCGTGGGCGGTGGCTCAAACGCCATTGGCATGTTCCATGCTTTCTTGGATGACCGCGACGTCAAAATCTTTGGTTTTGAGGCAGGCGGCGACGGTATCGACACCGACCGTCACGCAGCCACCATCTCGCTGGGTCGCCCCGGCATGCTACACGGCGCTATCACCTATCTCATGCAGGACGAAGACGGGCAGACCATCGAGTCTCACTCTATCTCAGCGGGTCTTGATTACCCCGGGGTCGGGCCTGAACACGCCTACCTGTCAGATATTGGGCGAGTGGACTACCAGGCGGTAACTGACACCGAGGCCATGGAGGCCCTGCGTCTGCTCTGCCGCACTGAGGGCATCATCCCTGCGCTGGAATCTTCCCATGCGCTCGCAGGTGCCCTGCGCGTCGCCCGCCAGTGGGCCGATGAAAGCCCGGAAACTGCCCATGAGAAGATCATGCTCGTTTGTCTCTCTGGTCGTGGGGATAAGGATATGGAAACCGCCCTCAAGTGGTTCGGCTTGGGTAAAGCTATTCCTTCGACCAGCCTGAATGTGGGCAATAAAGAAGCAGCAACCGAAGCTGCACAGACAGAAGGTGCCTAAGCTATGAGCCACGTGGATTTTCAGGACGATACCGTTTACTCGGTTAAGAACGGAAAGTTTCCTGCCCCCAACCCTGACTCCAAGGTCGCAGCCCGCCTAGCCCAGTGCAAGGCTGAAGGTAGGGCCGCTCTCATTGGCTACCTGCCGGTGGGTTACCCTTCAGTCGATGAGTCAATTGCCGCTGCCATTGAAATGGGTAAGAATGGGGTGGACATCATCGAATTGGGTCTGCCCTACTCAGATCCTGTCATGGATGGACCCGTCATTCAGCGTGCCACCGTCGAAGCGATTGCCAAGGGCTTCCGCACCGATGACATTTTCCGTGCGGTGCGCGAAATCACCGCAGCCACCAACGCTGTTGTCGTGGTGATGACCTACTGGAATCCGGTACTGCGCCGGGGCGTTGACCGCTTTGCCCAGGAGCTGGCAGCAGCTGGTGGCTCGGGCATTATCACCCCAGACCTCGTACCCGATGAAGCAGCAGACTGGTTAGCTGCCTCAGAAAAGTACGGTCTAGATCGCATCTTCCTGGCATCTATCTCTAGCTCAACGGAGCGCCTGCATATAATTTCTAAGGCTTCTAGCGGCTTTGTTTACGCCGTCTCTGTCATGGGTGTTACCGGTGCTCGCGCCTCGGTTAGTGACGCTGCCGGAACCCTGGTAGCTGACCTACGGTCAGCTGGTGCCCCCGCGGCCTGTGTAGGTCTGGGTGTTTCTAAGAGGGAGCACGTAGAAGAAATCGGTGCCTATGCGGACGGTGTTATCGTGGGTACTGCACTGGTCAAGGCACTGACTGAAGGCGGCCCCGCCGCCGTCGGTGTGCTGACCCGCGAACTCGCCGGTAAGTAACCAAAGGAGAGCAGTGACAGCGTCTATCATTCTAGCGTCCATCCCATCCCCCAGCGTCTCCAGTTTTTCACTGGGGCCACTGACTATCCACTTTTATGCCCTCTGTATTCTTTCGGGTATAGCGGTTTGTCTGTGGCTGACTTCTAAGCGTTGGCAAAGCTGGGGTGAGGACCCCGAGAGGGTCTGGGATATTGCCATGTGGGCAATCCCCGCTGGCATCATTGGTGCCCGCCTTTACCACGTACTGATTACCGATCCCGGAACCTACTTTGGTGCTGGAGCTGATCCGCTGGCTGTCTTCAAAATCTGGGAGGGCGGCATCGGTATCATGGGTGCCATCTCCGTGGGTGGGTTGGGTGCCTGGATTGCCTGTAAACGGTATGGCATTTCGCTGGCAAAATTTGCGGACGCGGCTGCCCCCGGCATCCTGATCGCCCAAGCGCTGGGCCGCTGGGGTAACTGGTTCAACCAGGAGCTTTTCGGCAAGCCGACCACCCTGCCCTGGGGTCTGGAGATTTCGGCGACCTCTCATAATTTTCCTGACCAGTACGCGCCGGGAACTCTCTTTCACCCCACCTTCCTCTACGAATCCATCTGGAATCTGCTGGGTGCTGCCCTGCTCATTTACCTCGGCAAACGGGGGCTCTTCCAACGCGGGCAGACCTTCTGGGCCTACGTTGCTTGGTACGGTTTCGGCCGCCTTATGATTGAAGCTTTCCTACGCATTGATACGGCAGAAATGTTGCTGGGCGTGCGCATCCACGTCTGGACGTCGGGAGCCATCCTACTCCTGGGTCTAATCATGTTCGCTCTTGCCGGGGCTCGTGCCCGCAGGCAACGAGACGAGCTGGAAACGGCGTCCGTGCGGGCAGGGGACTAGTGGAGCGCTAGCCGAAGAGCCGATGGAGCAAAGCTAGCGCCCGGTGGGCCCTCATCTCGATCAGACTGGTGTTAGTTGATGTACTGGGTTTCTGCATCGAGGCGTAGAGATAGTAGCCCGCTAGGGCCACCGTGCAACCGTGTAAGAATTCTAAGCTAGGACGCCGGTGCGTGGGCATGAGCTCTAGAACCTGCTGTTCAGAAAGTTGACCGTCCTGGATGAGGGCATCTACCGCAATAAGTCCCAGATCAAGGTCTGCATTGCCGATATTTGCCCAGGGCCAGTCCACCAGCACTGCCTGCCCCTCTGGAGTGATGAGAATGTTGTCAGCTCTTAGATCTGTATGAACATACTCGTTACCGCTCAGCTGGGATGCTACCTGTTCATCAACCTCAGTGGCCAAACCTGCTGCCCCCTTATTGACCAGGGGGAGCAGCTCTATAAGGTCCCGGTAGTAGGGGGTATCTTTCACATACTGCAGGTCATCTAAATTCACGCCCTCAGCTAGCCGGTGCCAGAACTTTAGCTCTGGCCCCACTGATTCTGCAGCACACTCAAGCTCCAGCGCTGGATTAACCTCTAAATCGCGCAGAACATCAAGGGCAGCAAAAACTGCCTTGAGCTCGCTCGGTTGCCATGGTGAAGAAGGGTGCCGCCCCTCAATATCTGCAAGGAGCAGGGCTACCCAGGTGCCCCCGTCCGCACTCTGGTATTCGGTAAAACCAAGAAACCCCGCGACCGGGGCGTTCTTGGTAAAAACAGCTGAAACCTTGGCCTCCTGCCGGTGCAAGTCGGCTGTTACGGGGTGCTTTTTTGCGCTGATTGCCTTGAGGAAGGCACGCCCTCCATGTTCAGTGACAAGCCTGTCGGCAGTGCCTAAACTAAAGCCACCAGCCTGAGATTCAGATGTGACCACAGGTCCGCCGAGTGTTTCTTCAACCCAAAGCTGTAGAGCGGCGGGTAGTTCTGACCAAGTCAGTCTTTGCTGAGCCCTTTTCTCTTGTGACATACCTAATAGCCTATAGGCAGGTCCACCATATTTCTGGCTGGATAGCTTTTTAAGTGCCCCCCTGACAGTTCGGTGGACCACGCTAGATAGACCCTGTCAACCATTGAGGGTTTGGGTGACTTAACACCTTATATTTATCTGCCTGCAATTGCTGATGGTCTTGGCATACCCTTCACCAATCAGTAGATTAACTAGTGAGTTGCCTTACAGCAACTCCAATACCAGGCAAAGGAGCCCCCCCTCATGTCCACCATGAAAGCAATTGTTGTTTCTGACCGTCTTGATGGAACCGTCGATATTAAGGACGTCCCCGTGCCCGAGGTGGGCCACGGTCAGGTTCTTGTCAAGATTGAATACTCGGGTGTGTGCCACACCGACCTGCACGTAGCTGCCAGTGATTTCGGTGAAAAGCCTGACCGAATTCTAGGCCACGAGGGCGTCGGTGTGATTACCCAGGTAGGCCCCGGTGTGGAGCACCTACAGGTGGGTGACCGAGTGAGTGTCCCATGGTTCTTCAAGGGCTGCGGTCACTGCGAATACTGTGTGGACGGCCGCGCCACTCTTTGCCGCTCGGTCATCAATGCCGGCTACACGGCAGATGGTGCTATGAGCGAATACACCCTGCTGTACGCTGACTACACCGTCAAGGTGCCCGATGCTCTGGACCCGGTCGAGGCCACCTCCATTACCTGCGCTGGTGTCACCACGTATAAGGCCATCAAGGAGTCGGGCGTCCGCCCCGGTCAATGGCTGGTAGCTTTCGGCGCTGGCGGTCTGGGTAACCTAGCAGTTCAGTACGCTAAGAATGTCTTTGGCGCCCAGGTGATTGCCGTAGATATCAACGAAGACAAGCTGCTACTCGCTAAGGACAGCGGTGCTGATGTGGTGATTAACGGCAAGAACGTTGAAAGCGTTGAAGAAGAGATTAAGAATGTTACCGGCGGGGTAGGGGCTCACACTGCTGTGGTGACCGCGGTATCTAAGGTCGCCTTCAACCAGGCTGTAGATTCGGTTCGAGCCGGTGGCACCGTAGTTGCGGTTGGTCTGCCCACCGAGTCAATGGATCTTAGCATTCCCCGCCTGGTGCTGGATGGCATTCGGATACAGGGATCCCTGGTGGGTACCCGCCAGGACCTGGAAGAAGCCTTTGCTTTCGGTGCTAAGGGTTTGATTAAGCCCGTGGTTCAGCTCCGCCCGGTTGAGGACGTCCAGGCTATCTTTGATGAAATGCACGCAGGGCTAATCAACGGACGCATGGTGCTAGATTTCACCGGAGAAACCAAGTAATCCGGTTGATGTAGAAAAGGGGTGGTGGCTGATGCCACCACCCCTCTTTTCTGGCTGATGTGAGACACTCTGTTCGAAATATGAGAAATTATGTTGCTATTATGTTTCCAGTTACAGATTATTGGAAAGAAAAAATATGAATAATTGTGGAAGAAAAGCGTTCTCTAATTATTGAAGCGGTGCGAAAATCTTCCTTTCTTCCTTGAAAAGACACGGCTCTTATCAGTTTGTACCCCACTGGGATAAGCTAACTTCCAATGAATGATGATCAAGAGTGATGAATACGTTTACATTTCTGTAATAGCACCGCATCATATTGTTATTCAGACACCCGGCACACGCTATTAGGAAGGGTCACCCATGCGCAGAACACCAGCCAACGACTTGGCAGCTGCTGAAGATTACACTGTGGACCCCCACACCAAGAACCACGCGCCCTCGCCCTTTACCACTTTTGCCAACCTGCCTGAAGCGCAGGGGCTCTACCAGCCTGACGCTGAGAAGGACGCCTGCGGTCTGGCCATGGTTGCCACCCTACGCGGTGAACCCGACCATGTCATCGTGGATCACGCCCTCACTGCGCTGCGCCGTCTTGAGCACCGCGGTGCTGTGGGCGCTGATGAAGGCACGGGCGACGGCGCGGGTATTCTCCTGCAAATCCCTGATGCCTTCTTGCGTGAGGTGGTCGACTTTGACCTGCCACCTCTAGGCAAGTATGCGGTCGGTACAGCCTACCTGCCCACCGGCGGGGTAGATGCTGAAGACAAGCAGAAGGCACTGGCAGGTATCGCTCAGAGTGAAGGACTGCGCGTCTTGGGCTGGCGCCACGTGCCCGTTAACCCCGATATTGTGGGGAAATCAGCCCGCGAGGTTATGCCGCACTTTGTTCAGATGTTCATTGCTGAGGCATCGGGTGATTCTAATGAATCAGTCAACGCACCCTTTACTGGGCACATCCCCGTGATTGATCTTGACTCCCAGGCAGAGCGCCGTCAGCTGGATCAAAAAGCTTTTCGTGTGCGTAAGCGTGCCCAGCATAAGCTCGGAGTTTACTTCCCGTCCTTTTCCTCTCGGACCATCGTTTACAAGGGTATGCTGACCACCGCGCAGTTAGAGCCCTTCTACCCTGATCTCTCCGATCCTCGCTTTGCCACCAAGCTGGCAATCGTTCACTCACGCTTTTCGACCAACACCTTCCCCTCCTGGCCGCTGGCCCAGCCCTTCCGCACTATTGCTCATAACGGCGAAATCAATACGGTGAAGGGCAACCGCAACTGGATGCGCGCCCGCCAGTCCCAGCTCAAATCGCCGGTGCTGGGCCGCAACCCTGAAGAGCTCTTTCCCATTTGTTCGGTCGGTGCCTCTGACTCCCAATCCTTTGACGAGGTAGCCGAACTGCTGATGCTCTCAGGCCGTTCAGCGGCCCAGGTGCTGATGATGATGGTGCCCGAGGCCTGGGAAAACCACGAGACCATGGACGCTGACCGTCGTGCCTTCTACCGCTACCACTCTTCTCTGATGGAGCCTTGGGATGGTCCAGCAGCCATCGCCTTTACCGACGGTGACGCTGTGGGTTCGGTGTTGGACCGCAACGGGCTGCGTCCTGGGCGCTACTGGGTCACCGATGATGGTCTGGTCGTCCTGGCCTCCGAGGTAGGCGTGGTTGATATCCCCGAATCCAAGATTATTGAAAAGGGCAGGGTTTCACCGGGCAAGATGTTCTATGTAGACACCGAAGCCGGCCGCCTGGTGCCCGATGAAGAAGTCAAGGCAGCCGTTGCAGCGGAGCAGCCCTGGGCTACCTGGGCGGAAGAGAACATCGTCAATCTGGCTGATTTGCCCGACCGTGAGCACGTGCGTGCTGCCCGTAAATCGATCCTCAAGCGTCAGCAGACCTTCGGCTACACCGAAGAGGAACTGCGCAAGATTCTGGCTCCTATGGCAGCAACCGGTGCTGAACCCATCTACGCCATGGGTACCGATACTCCCATCGCGGTGCTCTCTAAGCGTCACCGTCTGCTCTTTGACTACCTTGTGCAGTCTTTCGCCCAGGTGACCAATCCGCCCCTGGACTCCATCCGTGAAGAGCTGGTCACCAGTCTCAAAACTTCTATCGGTGCTGACGGCAACCTCTTGCGTCATGGGCGGGTACGGGTCAACCACGTTGAGCTGGACTTCCCGGTGATCAATAATGATGAGCTGGATAAGATTCTTCATATTGATGATGAGGACGGTGCGCCGGCGGCTATTAAGGTCTCTGGGCTCTACCCCTCTCACGGTGGGGAGGCCGCCCTACGTGAGCGTCTAGCTGAGATTTGTGAGCAGGTCTCTGCCGCGGTTGAGCGCGGCGTCCAGTTCCTCATTCTTTCTGACCGTAACTCTAACGGTGCCTGGGCTCCCATCCCGTCTCTGTTGCTGACCAGCGCGGTTCACCATCACCTCTTGCGCAGCGCTACCCGCACCAAGGTTGCCCTGATCGTTGAGGCAGGCGATGTGCGCGAGGTCCACCATATTGCCACCCTCATAGGCTACGGAGCCTCAGCGGTCAACCCCTACCTGGCCATGGAATCCGTTGAAGAGCTGGTGGCTCAGGGTGAAATCACCGGTGTCACCGAAGCTGAGGCTGTCTATAACCTCATCAAGGCACTGGGTAAGGGTCTGCAGAAGATTATGTCCAAGATGGGTATCTCGACGGTATCTTCCTACTGCGGTGCCCAGACCTTTGAGGCCCTGGGCCTGTCCCAGAGCCTGGTGGATCAGTTCTTCACCGGCACCCACTCGCAGATGGACGGTGTAGGGCTGGGCGTTATTGAAGCTGAAATTCGCAAGCGTCACCTCGCTGCCTACCCCGATGACGGCGTGGCGGTACCTTACCGCGCCCTGGGAACAGGCGGCGAATATGACTGGCGTCGAGAGGGCCCACCCCACCTCTTCAACCCGCAGACCATCTTCCGCCTGCAGCACTCCACCAAGACCCGTCGCTATGACATCTTCAAGAGCTACACTAAGCTCGTTGATGATCAGGCTAGGGATCTTATGACCCTGCGCGGTCTCTTCAGCTTTAACGCAAACCGCACCCCGGTGCCCTTGGACGAGGTGGAGCCGGTTTCCTCCATCGTCAGGCGTTTCTCAACCGGCGCTATGTCCTATGGCTCTATTTCTAGGGAAGCCCACGAGACACTGGCGATCGCTATGAATCAGCTGGGCGCTAAGTCCAACACTGGTGAGGGCGGTGAAGACGTTGACCGTTTGCTGGACCCCACCCGTCGATCAGCTATCAAGCAGGTAGCATCGGGCCGCTTTGGCGTGACGTCTCTCTACCTGACCAACGCTGAGGATATTCAGATTAAGATGGCGCAGGGCGCTAAGCCCGGTGAGGGCGGCCAACTTATGGCTGCCAAGGTTTACCCCTGGGTAGCTGCGACCCGCCATTCAACCCCCGGCGTCACTCTGATTTCACCCCCGCCGCATCACGATATTTACTCCATCGAGGATCTGGCTCAGCTGATATATGACTGCAAGCGCGCTAATCCCAGCGCTCGTGTGCACGTCAAGCTGGTTTCCGAAGTCGGTGTTGGCACCGTGGCTGCCGGTGTCACCAAAGCTAAGGCCGATGTCGTACTTATCTCTGGCCACGACGGCGGTACCGGCGCTGCGCCCCTCAACTCCCTCAAGCACGCGGGTGCACCCTGGGAACTTGGTCTGGCTGAAGCCCAGCAGACTCTGTTGCTCAACGGCCTACGTAACCGCGTAGTCGTGCAGGCAGACGGTCAGCTCAAGACCGGCAGAGACGTCATCATTGCTGCCTTACTCGGCGCTGAAGAGTTCGGCTTCGCGACCGCCCCGCTCATCGTTGAGGGTTGCATCATGATGCGCAAGTGTCACCTAGACACCTGCCCGGTAGGTGTCGCCACCCAGAACCCCGACCTGAGGGCCCGCTTTACCGGCCAAGCCCAGCACGTGGTTAACTTCTTTGAGTTTATTGCTGAAGAGGTGCGTGAGTATCTGGCAGAGCTGGGCTTCCGTACCCTGGATGAGGCTATCGGCCATGCAGAGGCCCTGGATGTCTCTCAGGCAGTCCAACACTGGAAGGCTGAGGGTCTGGATCTCTCCAAGATTCTGGTCTCAACGGCCAGCAAGTATGCTGCCGATGAAATTCGCAACACCAGCACCCAGGATCACGAGCTGGATGCACACATCGATAACCGCTTTATTCAGGAGGCTGCAGAAACCTTCACAAACCGTCAGCACGTCAGCATTGAGGCTCAGGTCGTCAACACTGACCGCTCTGTGGGAACCATGCTGGGGCACCAGGTCACCAAAACCTTTGGTATTGACCTGCTGGAGCCAGGGACTATCGAGCTGAACCTGACCGGTCATGCCGGGCAATCCTTAGGTGCTTTCTTACCTGCGGGTATCTCCATCACCCTCACCGGCGACTCCAACGACTACGTCGGCAAGGGGCTTTCGGGAGGTAGCATCACGGTGCGTCCGGACGCCGCCGCGCCCCTGAGCTCAGCACAGAATGTCATTGCCGGTAATGTTTGCGGCTACGGTGCGACCAGCGGTGAGATGTTCCTGAGTGGGGCCGTGGGGGAGCGCTTTATGGTACGCAACTCGGGGGCAACCGCTGTCGCTGAGGGAATTGGTGATCATGGCTGTGAATATATGACCGGCGGTCTTGCCCTGATTATTGGTTCGACCGGTAGAAACTTTGGAGCCGGCATGAGTGGAGGTATCGCTTACGTGCTGGACCTGGAGGAAAAGAAGGTCAATAAGCAGGCCCGCGAAACCGGTGAGCTGACCTTCCTGCCGCTTGATGAAACCGACCGTCTAGAGGTGCAGAACCTCCTAGAGCGGCACCGGGATTGCACCGGATCGGCTCGGGCTGCTGAACTACTAACTGACCTAGACACTACCTTTGACCGTATTACCAAGGTTCTTCCCAGGGATTTTGCTGCCGTGCAGTTAATTCGTGCCGAGGCAGAAGCCGCCGGTGAAGACACCGCCTCAATGCAGGTTTGGAACAAGATTTTGGAGGTGACCGCTCGTGGCTGATCCTCGCGGTTTTCTAAAAGTAACCACCCGTCAAGACCGCCCCAAGCGCCCCGTGCCGGTGCGTATTCTTGACTTCAAAGAGGTGCAGGTAGCGCAGAATTCTGCGGTCCTTAAAACGCAGGCATCGCGTTGCATGGACTGCGGTGTGCCCTTCTGTCACCAGGGCTGCCCCCTGGGCAATCTGATTCCTGAGTGGAATGATCTGACCTGGCGAGGTCAAACGGCTCAGGCGGTTGAACGCCTGCACGCTACCAACAACTTTCCCGAGTTCACCGGACGCGTCTGCCCAGCGCCCTGCGAAACCTCCTGCGTGCTGGGAATCAACCAGCCTGCGGTGACTATTAAGCAGATTGAGTACTCCATCGCCGAGCAAGCTTTTGAAGGTGGCTTCATTGAGCCGATTATGCCTGACCGCATGCTGCGTAAAACGGTGGCTGTAGTGGGTTCTGGACCGGCAGGTCTAGCTGCCGCCCAACAACTCACCCAGGCAGGTTTTACCACCGCTGTTTTTGAGCGGGACGATAGGGTAGGCGGACTGTTGCGCTACGGCATTCCTGATTTCAAATTGGAAAAAGATATCGTGGATCGCCGCATCGCGGTCATGGAGGCAGAAGGCACCCGCTTTAGAACCGGTATCGAAATCGGCACGGACATCACCTGGGATGACCTCAAGAAGCGTTATGACGCCGTTATTGTGGCCACCGGTGCCACGCAGCCGCGTGCGCTGGATATTCCCGGTGCTGACCTCAAGGGCGTGCACTTTGCCATGCCTTATCTGACCGAGTCAAACCGCGTGGTTGCTGGTGACCTCGCTGAGCCCACCATCAACGCAGCGGGCAAGAACGTTATTGTTTTGGGCGGCGGCGATACCGGCAGCGACTGCATCGGTACCGCAGTGCGTCAGGGCGCGGCGTCTATTACCACACTGGCTATTGGAGCCCAGCCCCCGGCTGACCGCGCAGATCACGAGCCCTGGCCCATGTTCCCCAAGGTCTTTGAAGTGTCATCCTCCCACGAAGAAGGCGGTGAGCGCAGCTATCTTGCCTCCACCGTGGAATTTGTGGGGGAAAACGGCACACTGACCGGGCTCAAGGTCGCTGAAACAGAAATCCGCGAGGATGGCCGCCGCGGCCCTAAAGGCGGCACCGAGCGCATCATTCCTGCGGATCTGGTTTTCCTTGCTCTGGGGTTCACCGGTCAGGAGAACAGCGATATCAGTGAGCAGGTAGGCGCAGAGCTGGATGCTCGCACCAACGTGGCACGCGCTGAGGACTACATGACTAACGTCCCCGGTATCTTCTCCTGTGGGGACGCCGGGCGTGGCCAGTCACTGGTGGTGTGGGCCATCGCTGAGGGGCGTGCCTGCGCTGCCTCGGTAGAGCGGCATCTGACCGGCTCAACCGTGCTGCCGGAGCCAGTCTTGCCCAGCGACCGAGCCATCGATCTAGCGCTCTAACTCAAATAGCCTCACCAAGCACGAAGGTGCCCTGCTCCGAGAGGGGGCAGGGCACCTTTTATTGTGCAGACCGTGAAATCTAGCCGAGATTTTTGAGGACCAGCTGTACGAGCGGTATGCAGGCCTCGGGCGAACTATAATCCACGCTTTTCTGCGAGAAGCTATCCAGCATCTGTTGGTTAGCTTCAGACTTCTTGGGGATTGCCGCGATGGCAGAGCGAATACCAATCATGACCGTCTTGTGCTTAAGGGACAAGCGGGTATGGTCGAGTGCGCCCCTGAAGTGGAAAGTGCCGCTGGCATGATTGACCAGAACCTCGCCCACATTTTTGCGAAGGATTCCGTCCAGTTTTTCCTGGGGCGCGCCGTCCAGCCCAGCAAACGAAACGGTGAACAGAGCTAGGGGCTGAGCCAGTAGCTGATTGACAAGTTTTTTGACCTCGAAAGATTCGGTGAGAAGTCCACCGTAGTCGCTCAGCCCAGCAACTACCATATCTGCTTCGGCTAGGTGAGAGGGGGTGACAACAGAAGCTGCTACTACCTCCGTCAGCACCCCAGCTTGGCGCAGCTCTTCTGCTATCCAGCGGGAGTAACGCTCGGTACTACCGTACTGGCTTCCGTAAATGAGCACGACACGACTCATCGTTGTTTCCCTTCTCGTGGGGTGAGAGCTCTACGCTAGCTCTTCGAGGTAAATTTTTACCTGATCTACCAGCGGGTCAATCCACTGGCGATTGGTGTGGTCAGCTCCACCGTTTTCAAATGCTTCAATAAGCTGCTTGTCGTACTCGTTCTGCCTGGGCTTGAGCTTATAGGCAGTCTTCACACCGGTAAGTGCTGTCTTGTGGAGCTTGGACATTTCGCTCATTTTCAAGCCACCGCGGAAGTGGAAAGCTGGCCTGTCCCCGGCAACTTCGGCCTTGTAGCTCTTCATGACGCGGTCATCCAGGTAGGAGCGAGGGTAGACCTCGGTGCCATTGAAAGAAACGGTATAAAAGAGGCGGCGATCAACGGTAAGCATGGCTTCACGACGCTTACGGAGGGTGGGTGCGCCGGTCAAGAAGCCACCCAGGTAGCTGGCGCCCACAATCAAAATGTCTGCGCTTTCAATGAGTTCGTCGGTTGCTTCTGCGACTGGAGATAGCTCGACGGTGGGTGCTTGGGGGAGTGCTCGCAAGTCTTCGGCAATCCACGTGGCGTAGCGTTCAGTGTGGCCGTAGGTGGAACCGAAGAGAATAATAACCGTAGGGGCGTTCATAGCAACCTTTGCAAGTGGGTGAAAGCGGTGCGCTGTGGTGCATCTTTTAGAATACGCGCCTTGTTTGACGCTCTCAAACATAAACGAGTGTGGCAAGCCAAAAGATTTTGCTTGGTGACCGTTTATGTTTGTTTTTGTGGGGTTTGAAGTGTCATTGTTGGTAAATGTGGGGTAAAACGTCCCCCAAAACCCCATGAAACCACGTACAATGGACTGTGGACATGTTGGTTTTATGCTGACTATATGGGAGCCTGTTGGCTACCTCGATGAGTACCTCACCGATGGTTGCCTGCGCAGGTAGCCCAACCCCTACAAAACATAAGGTTGATTGATGAGACGCGCAAAGATTGTTTGTACCATTGGCCCCGCAATTTCTGCCCCCGAGAAAATTGCAGCTGCTATCGAA
This sequence comes from Rothia endophytica, assembly GCF_039543885.1. Taxonomy (NCBI): domain Bacteria; kingdom Bacillati; phylum Actinomycetota; class Actinomycetes; order Micrococcales; family Micrococcaceae; genus Rothia; species Rothia endophytica. Next base: position 1,292,302 of record NZ_BAABKP010000001.1, on the reverse strand, counting down.
GCTGGCATGAATGTTGCCCGACTAAACATGAGCCACGGTGACCACGAGGTTCACACTAACTCATACGCAACGATTCGAGAGCAAGCTGAGAAGCTGGGTAAGAATGTTGCAATCCTTGCTGATTTGCAGGGCCCTAAAATTCGCCTAGAAACCTTCAAAAACGGCGCTGAAGTCCTGGAACCCGGTGACACTTTCAAGATCACCACTGAAGATGTTGAAGGCACCAAGGAAATCTGTGGAACCACTTTCAAGGGTCTGCCCGGCGACGTCAAGCCCGGCGATACCCTGCTGATTGATGATGGCAAGATTCGTCTAGAAGCTATTGAAGTTGACGCTACGACCGTCACTACACGCGTTGTCGTGGGTGGCCCAATCTCCAATAACAAGGGCATCAACCTGCCTGGCGTTGCCGTATCAATTCCTGCGCTGACCGAAAAGGACGAGCGCGACCTGCGTTTTGCCCTGAACATGGGTGTCGATATCATCGCTCTTTCTTTCGTGCGTAGCGGCGATGACGTCACCCGCGTTCACGAAATCATGGAAGAAGAAGGCCGCCGTATTGCGGTTATTGCTAAGGTCGAGAAGCCTCAGGCTGTTGAAAATCTGCAGGATATCGTCGACAAGTTCGATGGCATCATGGTGGCTCGTGGTGATTTGGGTGTTGAGTTCCCCCTCGAAGAGGTCCCCCTCGTTCAGAAGCGCGCGATTGAACTTGCACGCCGCTGGGCAAAGCCGGTTATCGTGGCGACTCAGGTGCTGGAAACCATGATTCAGAACCCCACTCCCACCCGTGCAGAGGCATCTGACTGCGCTAACGCTATTCTTGATGGCGCGGACGCTGTCATGCTCTCTGGTGAGACTTCTGTGGGTAAGTACCCCATCATCACCATCCAGACCATGGCTCGCATTATTAGCTCCACCGAGGAGCGCGGTCTCTTCCGTGTTCCTGAGCTGGGTACATCACCCAAGACTCGCGGTGGCGCTATTACCCGTGCGGCGGTCAATATTGCTGACCAGCTGGACGTCAAGTACATTGCTGCTTTCACCCAGTCCGGTGACACCGCCCGCCGTCTGGCGCGTCTGCGTCCTGTGAAGCCCGTGCTGGCGATGACTCCTAAGCCTGAGGTCCGTGCCTTCCTGTCGCTGCTCTGGGGCGTTGAGGCTGTGCTGGCTCCTGCTGCTAATGACACCGATGAGATGACCGCTGTGGTTGACCGCTACATGCTGGCTAACAACCTGGCTGAGGCTAACGATTTGATTGTTATGGCTGCCGGTTCACCTCCCGGGGTGGCCGGTTCCACCAACACTGTGAAGGTTCACCGTGTTGGCGACCTGGACGACGCCGGGGCGGTGCTGCCCGAAGACCGTGAGTCGGTTGGTCCCTTACACGAATAACCCTTTGTCGATTGAGACTAGGTAGCTAAAGCTCGCCCCGCTCGTAATAGAGCGGGGCGAGCTTTATATTTTCGGTGCGTATTAGAGATGTTGTGCAGCAAAAAAGCCAGCTACTAAAAGAAAACCCCGATCAGGTTTAACCTGACCGGGGTAGCTGTGCCCAAGGTGGGACTTGAAAACGCTAGCCCGCATTTTTCATTGTCCTTTTCCGCGATATACACGAACCTAGCCCAATGGATTCGATTGAGAGTGTTGACGGCGTCAACAGCTATTTTGCTTTTACAACCCCCTGTTTCCAGTAATGCAGACGGCCGAACTTGACGGTTTGCAAGGGTAGCCTTTTGTGGTCTTGCCAGGAAGAGCCCGCGAGAACCTTGGATTACCCTCCCGAAATGCACCATAAGAACACCACAACAAAAAAGACCCCCCCAGCCACCAAATGGTGACCAGGAGTCAATAAAGGTTACTTCCTAGAAGCGTACGCAGGGTCAGTGAACTCGGCGCCGGCAACGCGTTTCAGTGAGCTAGTAAATGAAGAACTTCGTGCCCTTATGGGGCGACGGGGTATGACGCAGCAACAGCTTGCTGAGGCATTGGGTATAAGTCAAAGTAGAGTCTCAAAGATGATTTTCAAGAACGAATCATCTCTATCTGTTTCTCACTTAGACATGGCATGTCACGCGTTGAAGGATGATCCTTCAGAGGTGCTGCGGCGAGCTGAGCGAGCTCTTGCTGCAGAACATAACTTGAGCCGGGCGTCCTTCGGGCTTGCCGCTAAGCATGATACTGGTGTCGACGCTGACATCAATGATGAAGACTACTTCTAAACTCTTCTAAGCCCATCTAAATATTTTCTTATAACCTCCCTGAAGGCGGTGAGCCCCCGCATGGCCTATGACCCATATCAGCACGCAGATCAGCTGGGGCTTACCGTGCACTATGGCAACCCTGGCACCGGGCTTCTAGGGCTTTACATTCATAGAAGCCGCGCTATCATCCTGCGTGCCGGCCTATCAGCCCGCGTAGAACGCTGCGCCCTAGCCCACGAGATTGTCCACGCCGAATACGAGGACGAACCGACCAGCGACGGCGCATGGTCAGCCAAACGTGAGGCCAGGTGCGACCTTATCGCAGCAGAACGCCTCATCAACCGCGAGACTCTGCTCAGCACAGCGAGCGCGTATGAAGATATGGGGGAGTGGGCGGCCGCCCTGGTGGTTACTGGTTGGATTCTAGGGGCTTATCTGGCTGCTCACCCGCTGCCGTTGAAGCATGGCCCCATGGCTCAGCAGAACCATCAGCCCGGCTTCATCCTGTCCTCCTAAGTGGATAACTGGTGAGCGCTGAAGACCCTTCATGGAACGAAACAAAGCCCCGGAGCTGATGAAGTGCCGGGGCTGTTTTCGAATAAAACCAGGGAGATACCTGGGAATGGCGATTTTAATCGTATCTTTTAACCATGACCCAAGACTCACTCTTCGAACTCCCAAAAGAGTTGCACCCAGCAATCAAGCTGTACCCCAAGGATTACGCCAAGACAAGACAAGATGCCAGGGTCCTTATTCTTGTCAAAGCCAGGCCTGAGCCTTCAACGCAATATGGCGATACTGTTTGCGTTGCTGGAATACGTGTAGATCAAGAGGAATACTCTTGGGTTCGTTTGTATCCTATTCCTTTTAGGAGCCTTGAACACTATAAGCAATTCAAGAAATACACCTTTATCAACGTCCCGATTATCCCAGCTAAGGATGACTTCCGATCAGAAAGCTTCAGGCCAGACCGCGAAAAGCTACACATCGAATCAGACCTTCCAATTAAAAAGGTGTCTGAGAGGATGCGGTATATCGAGCCACTGATTAGTGACCTCAGCATGTGCGAAATCCTCGCCATTGGACGCAGTAAAAACGCTGAAAAGATGTACCCCTCCCTTGCGGTTATTAGGCCCCGAGAAATCAAGGGTCTGGATATCAAACCGTTTAAGGGCTGGACAGAAAAGCAGCGTAACGCCATCAACAACAGCGCTACTCAAGGCGACCTGATGGATATGCTCAATGGCGAGCCCGAGAAAGTCATGCTGGAAGAGCCACGCTTCGAGGTGCATCTCCGATATCTCTGTGAAAGCCGCTCCTGTAAAGAACACTCGCAGCTCTTCCTAGACTGGGAACTCGAAGCATTCACTCGCAGGTGTAATGATTTATCTGATTCGGAAGCCGTGCAGTCCATTCGGGAGCGATGGAATAACGTTCTGGATAGCGACAAAAAGCCTTTGCTTTATGTGGGCAACCAGCTCAAGGCAGCACTTGCCTACAGTGTGTTAGGTGTCCAAAGGAGCGTATAGGTCTACGTGTACTGGCGCGCGAATACCCCGTGCGACAGTTCATTTATGACAACATCACGATGGCAGCATTTAGTATTCGCTTCAAAGCACAATAGACCAACGTTGCCGTTCAGCATTAGCGAGCGCACCTCATCCAAGGCATCCTGAGCGTTATCGTTTCGCAGCAACTCTTCAAAGCGGTGCCTTGCGTCAGACCATGCCGCGGTGTAAGGAGAAGCAAAACCTTCACGGTTGTCTTTTGGATTGCCAAGGGCTGGCAGATGAACGTAACCCATTCCATTGGCTTCAATAGCTTCACGTAGTTTAGTTTTTGATAACCCCTTCTTGCGTGAAATTGGCGTTAGTCGCACATCAACCAGCGTCAAAATTTCGTATGTTTTAAGAGTTGATATGAGTTCTTCTGCAGTCTTGCCCTCATAGCCGAAACCGTAAATCTTGTATTCAGTCATAGGTTTTACCTTACTCGCTGGCTATCACCCAGGTATGCCTTTATAGATTCTTATAATCAGAAAGAACGTGGGATTGTTCGCACCTTCTCAATATTCTTAAAGCTGTACTTTAAAGAAGCCTCAGCACTCCGAGCGAGTACCGGGACTTCATTTGCCCGCCTGTGGGTCTATATGCCTGATGGGGCTACCTTGATGCCGGAAGGGATCCACTCAATCTTGAGAGAGGAAGATAGGGCGCCAGTGGAAGGTCAGTGGGTGGATTCTAGGCGCTTATCTGGCTGCCCACCCTCTGCCACTGAAGTATAACCGTGTGCGCCAGCAGAACGGCTTGCCTGGCGCCGTCCTATCCTGCTAGCCAGCGAGCGCAAAAGACCTTTCATGGAGCAAAACAAAGCCCCGGCGCTGATGAAGTGCCGGGGTCGTTCTTATGTAATCATTCTTAGGTCTACCTGTGATGTGAACTATATTTAGGGTGTATACAAGTTTCCCCCAGCTTCTATGGAGCACCCCTATGCGTAAAGTATTTATCCCTCTCGCCGTTGCCGCTCTGGCTCTCACTGCCTGCGGTTCATCCGATGAATCTTCAACTGATACCCCTATAGCTGAGCAAAGCAGTTCCCAAGGGCAGTCCACGGCTCACACAGGTGTTGCTAACTGGGAAGGCTCAGATGAGCTTGGGACGTCCTATGTGGTAACTACGGGCGTAGATGCACCTTCAGGTGTGGACGAGGCTCGTGAGCTCATGGGAGCTTCGGGTCCGCAGTTGAGCTATGTCGCTGTGACTGTAGATAACAGGCAGGGGAGCGCGCCTGCATCGGTCGGTCAGGTTTCATTTACGGATCCTGATGGCAATCTCGTTCAATACTCAACACTCAGCAACTTCTTGAACTACCAAGAGGCAGCAGAAGAGCTGAGCGTCGATGCATCTAATCGAGTGATTTAAGTTCATAATGCTTTTACTGCCGATGAGTATCAGGTTGCGGTAGGTCAGAAAAAGACCGTCATTCTTGCCAGTGAAGGTAAGGTCCCGGAGCAGGTTACCAATGCGGCAGTCAATGGTATGACCGTGCTAGTGCCAACAGATAAAACCGCAGAAACCGACAAGGCCACTGGCGCACCAGAGCCAACAGAACCGGTCGGCAGTAATGAGGCTCTGGCAGACCTGCGAGGAACCACACTCAAGGGGAACGACATCCGCTTTGGCATCTACAACCCCAACTATCAAAAAGAGCTGAATGCTGAAATGCCAGAAGCTCTCAACGGTGCATGGGGTGCCCTGTGCTCAGTGGCCGCAACTGAAGAGCAGCTCAATGAAACTGGGGCTCTGACCAATGGGGGCCACGTCTGGCGATCAATGAACTACGCGCTACCTGAAGCCGGCGTACCTGGATTAGACAAAGAAGCCAGCTACAAAGCTTACGAGGCAGAAGCGAGAGTGGAAGGTGGAGACGAGAAATACGTGCTCGTGCACTCCGTTGACCCTGCTGCAGCAACAAAAACCACCACCGCTACCGTCGGTCAATACGTTGGGACTGCTGAGCTTCTGAACGCCGTAGAAGTACAGTAGCCCAATCACTCCAGATACAAAAGCCCCGGCACCCAAAAGTGTCGGGGTTTCTTGTGCTGTAAAGTAGGCGAGCTGCATTGGGTTAATCGTAAAGTTAACTTTGTTGCCCCAAATGAGGGGAAGCATTTCACACATACGAGGTTAACAATGAAGTACGAACCAGATTTATTCAGGCCGGGACCTGCAGATAAGCCACCTGTGCAGGTGGGTTCTTATCTGAGCCAGGCTGAAACTGCGATTAAGAAAGCTAGCAAAACGCCTTCCAAGGGGTGGCTTGTCGGTGCGTGGATTCTTGGAATCATTGGCGTGCTTGCCTTTCTTCAAGGCGGTTTTTTGTATCTTCCAGTAGCTTGGTTCTGTTTTTGGTACTACGACCGAGGCAACTCGGTTTACAGAAAAGCAATTTCCCCTCTCCCATACACTCCTAGGACTAAACCATGACTTCAAGCTACTACGAATCTGACCAGGTCTCACCCGCAATGGTGGCATCCCACTTCACTTCACAGAACCGTGGGAAAAATAAGGTCATTCTGGCAATGGCAGAAGAGATCGTAACCCTCAATCAGGAGCTAGAGCGGGTAAGAGGTCATAACCAGCATCTTCAGGTCTTCATGGATTCACATGGTGGGGCTGAAGTATGGGAAAAAGACCAAGCAGTTGCCAAGGTGCAGGGGCATGTCGACACTCTTGAAAAATACAAAAAGACCTTACTTGACCAGACGCCGAAACTTGAAAATGAGCATGTAACCCTCATGCTCGGGCTAGAAGATTTCGCTCACCCGGCAAGCTCCTATACCGAACTCAGCACCGAATTGCGTCAAATCCGTAATGAACTGAAAACTATGGCATCCAGCGGTGAAGCTGTAACCGCTTTCGAGAGCGAGCCGCTGCCCACTGCAGCGGGTAAAGCAAAGCAACTTAAAAAGAATATCGCACGCCTCGCACTTCGATGCTTCAACGCAGAAGCAGAAAATATCATCAAGGCCGTTACTGCCAAAAATGTGCAAGCGAGCGCAGATAAAATCGGAAAGGCTGCGGATGCTATTTCGCGTCTTACTAAGCCTTTGGATATTTCGATTGGTTTTGAGTATCAGTACCTCAAGGGTCGTGAGCTTGAGCTTGCGGGTCAGGTTGAGCAGGCTCGTGAGATTGAGCGCGAAGAGCAGCGGGCGATGCGTGAGGCGATGCGTGAGCAGGCGCAGGCTGAGGCAGAGCTAGAGGCTAAGAAGCGTGCCCTTCTGAAGGAGCGTAAGCATTTTGAGAATGTGCTTGCTCGGATTCAGTCGACTGGTGATGCTGAACGTGTTGCTGAGATTCAGGCTGAGCTTGATCAGATTGATGCTGGTATTGCTGATGTGGATTACCGTAAAGCTAATACGCGGGCAGGCTATGTGTATGTGATTTCCAATGTGGGGTCTTTCGGTGAGCGTATGGTCAAGATTGGTATGACCCGGCGACTTGACCCGATGGACCGCGTCAGGGAACTTGGGGATGCTTCGGTGCCCTTTGGGTTTGATGTTCACGCGCTGTTCTTTACCGAAGATGCATTGGATGTTGAGCGTCAGTTGCATGAGGCTTTTGCTCAGCAGCGGGTAAACCGTGTTAACCTGCGCCGTGAATTCTTCTATGCAACACCGGCTGAAGTTCATGAAGCCTTGGACGGAATTGCTGGTGACGTCCTTGAATTTAACGAAGAGGCGGAAGCAAAGCAGTATTACACGAGCTTGCAGATAGCCAAGGAAGATGCCTAAGAGATAACGAAAGCCCCGGCATTGGTGAAGTGCCGGGGCTGTTTTGTGCGCAATGACCACCAATCAACCCACAAGGCTCTACACTTAAGTAACCCCGCACACAACGACCATGGAGAATACCGTGAAGAAAACACTCGCCCTCACCGCTGCAGCCGCCCTCATGCTGGGACTTACCGCATGCGGCGCATCCGAAGACAGCAATACTGGTTCACCGGCTGCTCAAGCTGAAACCTCATCCGCCCCTGCTGTAGAGAAAGCCCCCTCACTCGATGGAACCTGGAAGCAGACCAACTCCGAATCTGAAGACTCCTACCAAGAAGCCACCATCGAAGGTGACACCATCACCGTCAACTGGATTTCCAACAACGGTGACACCAAGTCCCTGTACTGGGTAGGCACCTTCGAGGCCCCAGCAACCACCGCAAAAACCACCATCACCTCACAAGGCGACACCGAGCAAATGAGCACGGCCATGATGGCATCCAGCAGCGAGACCAAAGACTTCACCTACGAAGATGAAGAACTCTCCTACGAACTCACCGCCCTAGGCACAACCACCACCGTCCGCATGGAAAAGCAAGACTAACCCACCGCCCCCAGCGACGGCACACCGGCCAACCGCACAAAAAGCCCCGGCACTCTTCAATGAGTGCCGGGGCTAATACCTATTTCAAAAATCTAGAGCCAGCTGGGACGGTGCATTAACCGGTACCAGAATTTCTGAAATCCATTCATACTTTCGTAGCGTTCAACTTCAGCGATTCGAGCGTCTAGGCTTTCAATGATTTCTTGATTATGCTTGTACTCCTCAAGAGCACGCTCTCTATGAAACTTCAAGGCTTCTTCAATTTGCTGACGCTGTTCATCAATATTATTGAGACTATCTTGCAGAGTCTGTTGTACCTGGGTCATCTTTCACCCTCCCATCTGTATCTCTATCCTCTAATACCAGCAAGTGTTTAGCAACCTTTACCAATATATCCTGATGCTTTTTCATAGCGTAATAGCGTGAAGTTAGAGACTCCAAAGTATCTGCTTGCTTCGTCCCAGCTGCGATGATGCTATGTTCAAAGTCGGCTTTTTCAAGATCATGAATGAGTTTTTCCAAAGTATCGTTAAAGGTATCTCGCTTGCTTAGGACAGATTGAGTTGTTTCTGCCAAAGCTTCGTAGTTGTCCAATCCTGACAAGAGGGCCTTGAGTACAACTTCCATCTTGCGTTCTCTATCCTGAGCAATTTCTTGCTTCTTGGCTGAGAGGGTCTTGGCTGTTGCTAGATCTTCTGGATGTAAGGTGTTGCTCTTCGCAAAGTTATCGATGAACCTTCCGGCTGCGATAGATGTCAAAGTGGGGTCCCCGGTGTAGTTCTGTGCAGCCCAGTTGATGCGGTCTTTGAAGTCAGAGCGCACAGCCTCCCGAGCCCGTGACTGGTTGGTGCGCCAGGCAATATAAGCTGCAATGGATGCAGCAAAAACTGCAAGTGCGTTGGTGTTCCGTGAAACGTCACCAAGGAGCTGCCATTGTTCTACAGGCAGAACGATTATGGAAGTGAAGAACCATGCAATGATTCGTGCTGCCACGTAGAACATGACGATAAACCACAAGACCACGCCTAAGAGGTACAGCTTTCCCTTTTTTCGAGTGGCCATCTCTACCGGTTACTCCTGGACAACCCTGTAGACCTCGCCCTCCAGATTTAGGACTAGACGCTTCGGGAGAGCAACACGCACCCCCTCCGCGGTGTCCACCTGATAGAACCATTCGAAAGGTACGCCTGTTGCATCAGAAATAGATTTGACGATGTCCTCACCTGGCGAGCGCTGCCCTTTTTCGTAGCGGTTGAGGCTGTTGAGTGATACCCCTGTTGCTTCTGCGAGTTCGCTTTGAGTCATGCCGACATGTTCGCGTGCTTTGCGGAGTCGGTCTTGGAAGGTCCAGGCGGGTGTATTCATGTGTTCTATTGTATCGCTTGGGTGATTTTTTGCCACCATTTTAGCTTTACGGCTTTATTTTCACCTGTTATATGTGTATCGTGTTTAGTAATGGGTGATTATTCACCCACTCAGGAAGTTATTTTCTCTTTACGTCTTTTGAATCCTGGCTACACATCTTGCAAATGAGCAGCGAACACAAATAGACGCCTGGATAGACCCGCTGGAGCTGGGTCATTTGAGATAGGGCCATTACCGGGATTGGCATACAAAGGAATCATTCACTGGGTAGCTCCCTGGGTTTGATGCATACGACAAGACTGCCTTGATCTTTCTGTAGGGAAGAAATAAGGGGTCTCATTGTCGTATCACCAGGAGGCTCTGGTGCTCAAAACCTCGGGTTTCTTTTGGAGGATGGGATTACAAAACCCCCGCGTAGCGCAGCCTCTAGCCTCTTCCTGCGCAGCAGGCTAACCAACCCAAACACCCGCTCAGCAGAGATCAGCAATGAAGCTAATCCAGAACAGCAGCAGCCAAAGAATCAGCATCCCCAGCCAAGTGCCCATAAGTATTCACCGTGGTAGTAATTGACTCATGACCAAGCCTCGCCTGAATCACCGGCAAAGGAACACCCCTAGCAATCAGCCTAGAAGCATGAGTATGCCTTAAATCGTGAATCCTAGGCTTAGCCCCCAGCTGCCCAGAAATCTCTTTCATCAGTGGCATCCACACACTCAGATGAAAATAGGAATTACTCAGATGCAACCCGGACGGCCGAGTGAACATCAAATCACCTGTAGCGGCATCACCACGGGCACCCAGTAGCGCATCACCAAGCAACAAAGGGAGCGTCACCGTGCGTCTAGAGCGCTTAGTCTTCGGCGGGCCAATATATTCACCATCATCACCACGACGCCAAGCCCGCGTCACTCTCAACGCCACCCGGCCATCACGCTGCTCCACATCCTGCCAGCGAAGCGCCGTCGCCTCACCATAGCGCAAACCAGCATTCTCCAAGAACTCCACAAAAAGACGCCACCGCTGGGGGAGCGCGCTATAGATAATGCTCATTTGAGCCTCAGAGAGAAAAACCGGCTCAAAAGTGCTCACCTCATCAGCAGCACGCATACCCAGAGCCACATTCTCAGAGATCAGCCCATCAGCAATCGCCGTCTTAAGAGCAGCAGAAAGAATAGCGTGAACATTCTTCTTAGACTTCGCAGCAATCGTCATGCCATTGAACCAGCGAGCCACCTCAGCACGCGTCAACCTATCCACCGGTATGGCGCCCAGCACCGGGTAAATATGAATATTCGCCTGACCCCGATAAGTACGCCGGGTGCCAGAAGAAGCGGCCGTCAGCGTCTCAATATGCTCAGATACCACCTGCTGCACCGTAGGAGCGGTAGAGCTCATGCGTGAGGCGGCTTCAGCAGCCATAGAGAAAGACTGCCCATTAGCATCCAAGAAGTCCTTGAGCATCTTCGCATCAGCCTCAGAAACTAAAGAGCGCGAGGTCTACTTACCCGTATCAGAATCACGCCACAGCACCGCCCAAGTGAAAGTGCCATCCTTGCGAACCCGTTTTCTAATGCTTGCCATGATTAAAGTATGGGTTCCGTGTCAACAAAAAACACCCTCCTGTCAACAGGAAGGTGTTTGATGTTTGCCTGACTAGGCGTTTTATTGTGCCCAAGGTGGGACTTGAACCCACACTCCTAAGAACCGCATTTTGAGTGCGGCGCGTCTGCCAATTCCGCCACTTGGGCTTGCTCTTGAGAGCACTTCTACTGTACACAAGCCTGCTCAGAAAAGCGAATTGGAGTGGACTGTGGCAAGGTTCAGCACTCAATCACCCTTCTAAGACGGAATATTAAACATACAATTAGAACGGTAGTACGCACCGTCACCCGCATAAAGAAGCGCATTGAGTTCGGTTCGTGCGAAAATAAAGACACAGAGTTAAACTTGTGACGCTGAATTGACTAAAGGAGCCACGGGAATGTCAGAGCAGACCCCCCTAGAATCCGAGAACCACGATCAGCAGCCGGCACGCACCGTCGTTGTAGCTGAAGACGAAGCGCTCATTCGCCTGGATATCGTAGAAATTCTCAAAGACCAGGGGTTTGAAGTGCTTGCTGAGACCGATAACGGCAAAACCGCGGTTGAACTAGCAGAAAAGCACCGCCCAGATCTAGTGCTGATGGACGTCAAAATGCCCATCATGGACGGGATTGAAGCTGCCGGTCTCATCAATGAGAAGGAGCTAGCACCCGTAGTTTTGCTGACCGCGTTTAGCCAAAAAGAACTGGTAGATCGAGCAACCGAGGCCGGCGCCATGGCTTATGTAGTCAAGCCCTTCTCACCCAACGACCTCATTCCCGCTATTGAAGTTGCCATGAGCCGTTACGAGCAGCTTCGTGCGCTCAAGAGCGAAGTCAGCTCCATCAAGGAACAGTTTGAAACCCGCAAGCTGGTTGACCGCGCCAAGGCGCTACTCATTACTAAGATGGGATTGAGCGAACCCGAAGCTTTCCGTTGGATTCAGAAAACTTCAATGGACCGCAGGCTCTCAATGCGTGAGGTCGCCGAGACCATCGTCAAACAGGTTCAATAAAAACCGTCCACATAAGACCGCGCAAAAGACCCGCTGATTCCAATATCAGCGGGTCTTTACTCGATATTTCGGTTAAAGTTCTTCGCGGCCCTTCTGAGAGCCATTAATTCCCCAAAGGGCGAGGGCTGCACTAACGGTGACTGCTGCCCACCAGAGGCCACCTTCGGCAATTGCTAGGGTCGTCACGATGATGGTGATGACTAAAAAGATATTGCCCAGCATCTTACGAGTTGAAGGTTTCACTGAACTTCCTAAAAGTGAACGGTAGTTACCTGACCACTTTACCGTGCAGCCCAGGCCTTGGAATACACCGCAGAAATGAACTAAACCCCGCTCCTTAGTCTCTAAAGAACGGGGTTCAGCGTGTATTTTTTAGGCCTGAACTGAAGCGGGCTTCTCAGCTACTTCATCAGTGTCAAGGTCCTTGTCAGCCCCGAAGGCCCGAGCAAAGCGTTCGGTGAGGCTTGCAATTGCGCCGTCACCGGTGACATTTGTTGCGGTTCCGAAGGAGTCCTGGGCCAGGTAAAGAGCAATCATCAGCGCGATCATCGCGTCATCGAAACCAAGCATGGACTGTAGCAGACCGATAGCGGTCATGACAGCACCACCGGGGACGCCGGGAGCTGCCACCATCATAATGCCTAATACGAGGACCACGGGAATCATATCCAGGAAGGACAGCGAGCCCGTGGTCATGTAGATAACCGCTACCGCGCAGGAGGTAATAGTAATCATGGAGCCTGAAAGGTGGATGGTGGCGCACAGAGGGATCGCGAAGTCCACAATTCTGCCCTTAATACCCACCTTTTTCGCTGAGTCAACGGTGACTGGGATAGTAGCTGCTGAGGACTGGGTACCAATAGCGGTGAAGTAGGCAGGGAGCATTCCCTTGAGCATACTGAAAGGGTTACGCTTACTGACTGCACCTGCAACGGAATACTGAATAGTCAACATGACCCAGTGCAGAATGATGACCATGATAAAGACCTTGCCAAAGACAGCCAGAATCTGACCGACCTGACCTGCCAGAGTCATGTTGGCAAAAACTCCCACAATGTGGACCGGTAGCAGAGGAATGATGACGTGGCCCAGCAGCTTCTCAATGATGATTTGGAAGTCCTGGAAGAGCTCCAGCATATTCTTGGTTTTTAGCGCGGTCAGGCCCAGACCCAGAATGAAGGCAAGAATGAGGGCACTCATCACCGACATGATGGGGTCAAGAGTGAACTCAAGATAACCCGAAGACAGCGACTCTTCAGGGTTCTCAAAAACTGTCAGCTGCTGACCCTTTAGGATTATGGGGTAGATAAAGTGAGCTACGGTCACGGCGAGGAAACCAGCGGCAATGCTCGAGAGGTAGGCGAGGCCCACTGTCGTGCCAAGAAGCTTGCCCGCTCCCTTAGCTAAAGAGCCAATACCGGGAACGATAAAACCGATAATAATGAGAGGAATAGCGAAGCTGAGGAAGGCGCTGAAAATCGTGGAGAACGACACGAATAGCTGAACCACTAGGTCTGTGGGGATACTGCTACCAAAGGCGCTGTTGAGGCCATCGATAAGGCCAGGGGTAAAGGCGCCGATGAGAATACCGCTAGCGATTGCAACGATAATCCACACCAGCAGAGGGATCTTCTTCATGGTTCCTCACGGGTTGGTGTTGGGTGCGTGTGTGCACGATGGTTTAGAAGTTTCAGTTTAGGCACATTGCCCTGTTAAAGGGCACCTCAGAGTGTTTTTTAGGTCTATTCGTGGGTGGTATCACGCCTATTATTTTCCATACTGAGAAATGCTGGGCTAGATACCGGGAACAGGGCCATCCGGTGCTAGGTGAGAGCTCACCTCTCACTGACCTTGGAGCTAGCGGTGAGGTGCGTCAATAATCTGGTTGGTGATGCGTGCAGTGCTAATGACCCTGCCCGATTCATCGGTGATCTCCACACTGTGTACGCACACCGTTTTGCCTAGCTTGAGGGAACGGCATACTCCGGTTACCACTCCTCGGGACGCCGAGCGCAGGTGGGTGATATTGAGATCAACACCCACTGCCACCTTGCCTTGCTCTGCTACCGAAAGAAAAGCAGCAACAGAACCTAAGGTTTCTGCTAAGGCGGCTGTAGCCCCTCCGTGCAGCAATCCTATTACTTGGGTATTGCCTTCTACCAGCATCGTTGCTACAGAATATTCTGGTGAAAGGTGCTGGAATTTTATACCCAGCTTTTCAGTGAGACCGTCGAGCCTTAGGCCAGCAAAATACGTGTGGTAGTGGGGTGGGATGCCGGCGGTCGTTAGCTCGGCTAGTCTTTGATGAGTGATATGGGGTTCAGAAGTAGCCATGAGAATCCTTAGAGAGAGGTCGGTTGGTAGAGGGGTGCCAAGGGGAGCGCACCCTCATCAGAGGGTTGCAGACAGGGGTAGAGCAGCCCGGTAGGATGGGTATGTGACTAACTCTAGCGAAACTCCAGCCCAGCCCCATCAAAAATTAATGATCATTGACGGGCATTCTCTTGCCTTTCGCTCCTTCTACGGGGCGCCGGTGGATGTCTTTGTCAACGCTGAAGGGCAGCATACGAACGCTGTCTATGGCTTTTTATCGACCCTCTTGAGCCTCATTAAAAGCGAGCAACCCACCCATATTATTGCTGCTTTCGATCTCTCAGGCGGCACCTTCCGCACCGAGCAGTACGGAGAATACAAGGGCGGCCGTAATGAGACGCCGCCTGAATTTTTGGGGCAGATTGAGCTGATTCAGAAAGTTCTAACCGCCCTGAACATTCCAGCTGTTACCCTGGAGAACTACGAAGCAGATGACATCGTGGCCACTTATACTCGCCAGGCCCGGGAGGCCGGTTTTGAGGTTGCAATTGTTTCAGGCGATAGGGACGCTTTTCAGCTGGTGACCGATACCGTAACGGTTCTCTACCCCGTCACCACCGGGCCCTCTAAAGGCATTAAGTACATGACGCCGGCAGCCGTTGAGGAGAAATATAAGGTTGCACCTCACCTCTACCCCGATTTAGCAGCGCTGACGGGGGAGCAAGCCGATAACCTTCCCGGCGTCCCCGGAGTGGGCCCCGGCTTTGCCGCAAAATGGATTAACGAGTACGGCAATCTTGACGGTGTGTTAGAAAACGCCGAAAAAATCAAGGGTAAAAAGGGTGAGGCACTGCGGGAGCATGTTGAGGATGTGCTGCGCAACCGTCGACTGAACCGCTTAGTTGATGACCTTGAACTTCAGACCACGCTAGCTGATGCTGACCACTATGGTCCTGAAGCTGAAAAATTAGAAGAACTCTTCAACTACCTAGAGTTTAACTCTATTCGCAAGCGAGTGGCTGAGGTTTTTGCTACTCAGCAGGAAGCCGTGCCGGCTACAGAGATGAGCGTAGAGAACTGCCAGCTGATTGACTCCGCCCCTCAGCTTTTGGAGTTCCTGAACGGGGCGGCCGCTAGCATTGAAGCTGTAGAGCGCACGATTCCCGTTCCGGAGCGTCTAGAGTCAGCTGTTACTCTTCTGCCGGTTATTGATGAAGATTCTCCTGATCATGGGTTTGCTCATGAAAAGAGTATTCACGGTCTAGTCTTGCTGGCTGGAGCTCGTGTGGCTTACGTTGACTTTGGTTCTCTAACCAATGACCTGAAACAAGCGCTCATTACCTGGCTTGAAGATTCAACTGCCACCAAAACTATCTTTGACCTAAAACAGCACTTTAAGTCTCTTTCTGCATACGGCTATACCCCAAACGGTGTCATCGAAGACCCTGTGCTTTCTTCTTACGTCTGCGGTTACATTCCTGCGGCTAAGCAGCGCACCTTTAACGGTATGCTCGCTGAGCTCAGTGACCGTTATCTGGGGCTCAGCCTTCCGCAACCCCAGCAGGCACCAGCTCAGGGTGAGCTATTTGCTGTAGAGCCTGTGGTTGACCTTGAGCACTATGGGTTGGTGGCACGCTACATCCAAGAACTTGCTTACGTCTTACATGCTGATCTGGTGGCCAAGGAGCAGCTCGCTCTCTACGAGAACATTGAATTGCCTATGGCAAGCGTCCTTGCTCGCATGGAAATCCTTGGCATTGCTCTTGATAGTAATAACGTATCCGAGCTCAAGGACTACTACGGTCAGCATGTTGAAAGTGCTACTGAGGCTGCCTATTCGGTACTGGGTCACGAGGTTAACCTCAGCTCACCCAAACAGTTGCAGGGGGTCCTCTTTGAAGAGTTGGGGCTGCCCACCACTCGTAAGTTGAAGAGCGGTTACTCAACGGATGCTGATTCGCTGCAGGGTATTTTGGGTCAGGTGAACGAGGAGACCGCCGGTGCCAAGTTCCTGGTACAACTGCAGACCTACCGGGATTACCTTAAACTTAAGCAGACAGTTGAAGGTTTGCAGAAGGCGACTGCGGCTGACGGACGCATCCACACCACTTTCCAGCAGAACGTGGCAGCGACCGGTCGTCTTTCGTCCACAGACCCTAACCTGCAGAACATCCCCATCCGCACGGAGGAAGGCCGCAAGATCCGTGATGCTTTCGTGGTTGCACCGGGGCCGATTGACGGGCATGAGTACTCAACCCTGCTGACCGCCGACTACTCTCAGATTGAAATGCGCATCATGGTGCACCTTTCGGGGGACGAAAGCCTCATCGAGGCCTACCTTGACGGTGAAGATTTGCACCGCTTCGTTGGTTCGGAGGTATTCGGTGTCGAGCCAGAAGATGTCACCTCTGAGATGCGTTCTAAGGTAAAGGCGATGTCCTATGGTCTTGCTTACGGTCTTTCACCCTTCGGATTGTCTAAGCAGTTAGGTATTTCGGTGGATGAGGCAACCAGCCTACGCACCAACTACTTCAAGCGCTTCGGCAAGGTTGGTAAATTCTTACGTACCGTGGTCAAAGAAGCGCATAACAATGGCTACACCCAGACCATGTTCGGACGCCGCCGCTACCTGCCTGATTTGGGCAGCTCAAACCGCCAGCGTCGTGACGCTGCCGAGCGAGCCGCTCTCAACTCGCCCATTCAGGGCACCGCTGCAGACATCATCAAGATCGCCATGATTCGCGTTGATGAACGCCTTCGGGCTGAGGGTCTCATGTCACGTATGCTTTTGCAGATCCACGACGAACTTATTATCGAAGTTGCCCACGGTGAAGAGGCGGCAGCCGAGAAGGTGCTGACTGAAGAGATGAGTCAGGCAGCTGATTTGCGTGTGCCGCTGGACGTGCAGGTGGGCTGGGGACGTACCTGGCACGAGGCTGGGCATTAGCATAAGCGCTGTTCAATTTCCCGCTAATCCAGCACTGTTCCCGGAGCTAACTAATCTGCACCCCAGTTACTAGTTCTAAGATTAAATGTCTAGCGCTTTGTGAACCTAAGCGCCCAACTAAGATGAACATCACCCGCTAACTGGGGCTTAAAGGGGTGGGCGCCACGGTCAAAAACGTTGACCTGCACCGTGACGCCGCCTAGACTAGAGTATGTGGCTGAACTGTGCCCTGCGCACAGTTTATCTGCACGCATTTTGTCCATATCAACGCTCAGTACAGAGAACCACCCGGCCTCTTACCTCACGGTCAGCACAGCTAGCTCGTGAAAATGTAAGAAACCGACTGCACTGACCTAGAATCCTATCCATATTGGAGCCCTTTACTTTATGAGCACCAACGTTCCCCAGGTTGCAATCAACGACATCGGCACTGAAGAGGACTTCCTCGCAGCAGTTGATGCAACCATCAAATACTTCAACGACGGCGATCTCGTTTCAGGCGAAGTTGTCAAGGTTGACCACGATGAGGTCCTGCTCGACATCGGTTACAAGACCGAAGGTGTCATCCCCTCACGTGAACTTTCCATCAAGCACGACGTAGATCCTGACGAAGTTGTTTCCGTTGGTGACACCGTTGAAGCTCTTGTTCTCACCAAAGAGGACAAGGAAGGCCGTCTGATTCTCTCCAAGAAGCGCGCACAGTACGAGCGCGCCTGGGGTGATATCGAGAAGGTCAAGGAAGAAGACGGCGTCGTTACCGGTACCGTCATTGAGGTTGTCAAGGGTGGTCTTATCCTCGACATCGGCCTCCGCGGCTTCCTCCCCGCATCACTCGTTGAAATGCGTCGCGTTCGTGACCTGGCACCCTACATCGGCCAGGAAATCGAAGCGAAGATCATCGAACTCGACAAGAACCGCAACAACGTTGTTCTGTCACGCCGTGCATGGCTCGAGCAGACCCAGTCAGAGGTTCGCTCAACCTTCCTCAACCAGCTCGAAAAGGGCCAGGTTCGTACCGGCGTTGTATCCTCCATCGTTAACTTCGGTGCTTTCGTTGACCTCGGTGGCGTTGACGGTCTCGTCCACGTTTCCGAACTGTCATGGAAGCACATCGACCACCCCTCAGAGGTTGTCGAAGTTGGCGACGAAGTAACCGTAGAGGTACTCGAAGTTGACCTGGATCGCGAGCGCGTTTCACTGTCACTGAAGGCTACCCAGGAAGATCCTTGGCAGGCATTTGCCCGCACCCACGCACTGGGTCAGGTTGTTCCCGGTAAGGTTACCAAGCTCGTTCCCTTCGGCGCATTCGTTCGCGTTGAAGACGGCATCGAAGGCCTGGTTCACATCTCCGAACTCGCAGTTCGCCACGTGGACCTCGCAGAGCAGGTTGTCTCAGTTAACGACGAACTCTTCGTCAAGGTTATCGACATCGACCTGGACCGCCGCCGTATCTCCCTGTCACTGAAGCAGGCAAACGAAGGTGTTGACCCCGAGTCAACCGACTTCGATCCCGCTCTCTACGGCATGGCTGCAGAATACGACGACGAGGGTAACTACAAGTACCCCGAGGGCTTCGATCCCGAGACCAACGAATGGCTCGAAGGCTTTGAAGCACAGCGCGCTACCTGGGAACAGGAATACGCTGACGCTCAGGCTCGCTGGGAATCACACAAGGTTCAGGTTGCTAAGGCAGCTGAGGCTGATGCAGAAGCAGCTACTGCTGCACCCGCGTCATCATCTTCTTCAGCTCCCGCTGAAGCAGCACCCACCTCATACTCATCTGAGAAGCCTGCCGAAACCGGCACCCTGGCTTCCGATGAGGCACTTGCGGAACTGCGTAAGAAGCTGACCGGCAACTAATCCTCTGCAGGATGAGAGCTTTAGGCTAGAAAGGGGCCCTTCCACTACGGTGGAAGGGCCCCTTTGGGTAGAGCCCAACTTCTCTCGGGGTGCTCAGCCCCAATAAGGTAGCCATAATCACCCTCCTGTCGGGTTATAGTTAACACTGTTTCCAGTGCTTGTTAACCTTTAGTTAACCTATTGGCAAGAGTATTAACAGGGCTCATTTAGAGCTTTAAGACAAGATGTATCCCACTGTGAGGGGGACTCGTGAATTCCAACGTGGATTCCGGTTCAAAACTTGCAACCCCTGCGTTGCAACGAGACACCACTGATAAGTGGTGGCACCTGGCCTTCGGCGGCATCATGGCCGTCTCTTTGACACTTTTTACTATCTGGTCACTGAGTTATGTTGACCAGTCCTCCCACACTATGGTGCTGATGGCGGCGGTGTTCTTGGGGCTCTTTATGGCCTTCAACATCGGTGGTAACGATGTGGCTAACTCCTTTGGTACCAGCGTCGGTGCAGGCACCCTAACCATCAAACAGGCTCTACTCATTGCAGCCGTGTTTGAGGTTTCAGGTGCTGTGATTGCAGGTGGGTCAGTGACCGATACCGTGCGAAGCGGTATCGTCGATCTTGACGCTATTGACCTTGATCCTATGCAGTTTGTCTACATCATGATGGCTGCTCTCTTGGGTGCTGCTATCTGGTTGCTGGTTGCTACCCGTATGGGCTGGCCTGTTTCGACAACTCACTCCATTATTGGCGGTATTGTTGGTGCAGCTCTCATGACCGGTTTTACTACCGGTACCGGCGGCTGGGATATGGTCAAGTGGAGCGCTATCGGTCAGATTGTTGTGTCATGGGTTCTATCGCCCCTGCTGGGTGGTTTTTTCGCTTGGCTCCTTTTCGGGTGGATTAAAAAGTACATCTTGGGCTATAACGAGAAGGCTGATGCAGCCCTGCTTGAAATCAAAAAGAACGTTGATGAGCAACGCTCTATCGAGGACCACGATGGTTTCCAGCGCATCACTGACCTTCAGCAGGACGCTTACATCAATGCCATGTCCAGCAAAAAGAAGTTCAAGCTGAAGAGGCTGGACCCTGAGGCTGTTGAAACCGAGTACTACCGTCAAATCCACAAAATTGATGTGAAGGCAAAGCGCAAGGACTCACACCGTGCTCTTGAGATTTATGTACCCCTTCTTGCCGCATTCGGGGCTGTGGTCATCTCAGCAATGATGCTCTTCAAGGGTTTGGACAATCTCAACCTCGGTATCACAACCGCAGGGAACATCATGATTATGACCATGATTGGTATTCTCGTCTGGGTCAGCGTTACCGTTTTTGCTCGCAGCCTGCAGAAGCAGGAACTATCGCGCGCAACTTTCATTATTTTTGCTTGGCTCCAGGTTTTCACCGCAGCCGCTTTCGCCTTCAGCCACGGGGCTAACGATATCGCAAACGCTATCGGCCCCTTCGTTGCAATTCTGGATGTCCTCAGGACCGACTCCATCGGTGATGAAGCCGTGGTACCCCTGCCCGCACTTATTACCTTCGGTATAGCTCTTATCGTCGGTCTTTGGTTCGTTGGCCGTAGAGTTATTGCTACTGTTGGCCACGGTCTGACCAAGATGCACCCCTCCTCAGGTTTCGCTGCTGAGCTTGCTGCAGCCGGGGTCGTAATGACCGCTTCGGTACTTGGCCTGCCGGTTTCATCAACCCACATTCTGATCGGTGCGGTTCTGGGTGTCGGTATGGTGAATAAGAGCGCTAACTGGAAGCTGATGCGGCCCATCGCTCTTGCCTGGGTTATTACCCTGCCAATTTCGGCGGCTATTGGTGCCGGTGGCGTGCTAGCTATTACCGCTATCTTCTCTTAGTCCCACTGATACAAAGTCCGGGTGCCCTCCTTGAGCAGGGCACCCGGACTTTTATGCTCTTATCCCACGGGGAGGCGGGTTGACCGAGCGGTATCTAGCTGAGATCCACCCAGCTACTGCCACGCCAGTGGATGGTGGTGCTGCCGGCGGTGAGTGAAGCAAGTTGTTCTTCGGTAGTTGTGCGGGTGGCATCTTGGTCGAAGACACCTAAGGTGAGGCGTGCGCCATCAGCAAGGTAGTCGGTGCCCAACACTGTGTAGCCCAGTGAACGCAGGTCATTTTCCAACCTGCCCGCCTCGTGATGACCAATTTCAAGGGTGCCTAAGCGCAGGCGTTCTCTGGGGGTCATGGGTGCCGCGTCGAGCACCTGCACTACGGCCTCTGTGTAGGCGCGTACTAGCCCGCCAGCCCCTAGTTTGATGCCGCCGAAGTAGCGCACTACCACTGCGACAATATCCGATAGGTCGGTTGTCTCAGCACCGTCCCTTCCCTCGGTACGGCGTGCTAGCAGAGCCTGGAGCATGGGGATGCCGGCGGTTCCGGCAGGTTCGCCGTCGTCTGAGGAACGCTGGACGTCGCGGTCAGCGCCAATAACGAAAGCTGAGCAGACGTGTCGAGCATCGTGGTAGCGTTTGCGGACAGATTCAATAAATGCCCGTGCTTCTTGCTCGCTCTCAACTCTCTGGACGAAACCAACGAACTCGGATCGTTTAATCTCAAGCAGAGATTGAACGGGAGCTTGGGTAGCCAGTACGGTATAGCGATTAGCTCGTGTTTCTTGCGTCATGCTCTCTATCTTAGTTTCTTATGACGCACATGAGCTGAGTAAGGGGGAGTAGGCTAGGTGCACATAAAGGAGGCAGAATGAAACGTATTGGTCTGACCGGTGGAATCGGGTCTGGTAAGTCTACGGTAGCTGAGATGTTGGCTGAGCGAGGAGCGGTCATTATCGATGCTGACGCTATCAGCAGAGAATTGATGGAGCCCGGTTCCGATGTATTGAACGAAACAGTCAGGTCTTTTGGCTCGGCGATTCTGACTGCTGACGGCAGGTTGGATCGGGCAGCACTAGCTTCGGTCATCTTCGAGAATGAAGCTAAGAGGAAGGAGCTGAACAGTATCGTTCATCCGGCGGTTCGATCTGAAGCTGAACGGCAAGCTGCTACGGCTCAAGCTGACCCAGGATTCAGCGGAGTCCTCATCGAAGATATCCCTCTTTTGGTAGAGACGGGCCAAGCGCAGCGGTTTGACGGAGTTGTTGTGGTAGAGACAGCTTTAGCTGAGAGACTTCGACGTTTGGTGGATCAGCGGGGTATGAACAGAGCAGATGCTCTGGCGCGTATTCAAGCCCAGGCAAGTGATCAAGAAAGAAGAGAAATTGCCACCTGGCTAGTGGACAACTCTCACAGCCTTGAGGAAACCAGAAGGCAGGTTGAGACTGTTTACGGCCAGATTCTTGAAATGCAAGATACGGTTAAGCACATATCATTACGTTCTGAAGAAATGGATAAAGCCTAAGCTGACTAGCAGAATCAGGCAGTCCGTGGACGCTGGGGAGGGGCTGAGCTGAGAGCTCGGGTGGCTATCGAGTTTTG
This sequence comes from Rothia endophytica, assembly GCF_039543885.1. Lineage (NCBI taxonomy): Bacteria > Bacillati > Actinomycetota > Actinomycetes > Micrococcales > Micrococcaceae > Rothia > Rothia endophytica. The sequence continues at coordinate 1,269,674 of NZ_BAABKP010000001.1, read as the reverse complement.
TCCCACCTATTATTAATAGGTTGCCTCCAAAGGGGCGGCTCTTACGCGACTGGTGGATAGAGGTCGCGAAGAGAATAGATCATCCACAGGGTAACCCCCGTGCTCAACAAAATACACGATGCTTTGGGGCTGCGAACTAGCCCCTCGATTTTCTTTGGATCCGCAGGTTTCATTCTGCTCTTTACCGCACTGATGGTAGTGTTTCCCACCGCCATGTCTGATGGTTTTGGGGCGATATCTACCTTCATCATTACTTACCTGGGCTGGATTTACGTCCTGGGTAATGCCATCTTCTTTATCTTTCTCATTTATATAGCTATGAGCAGGTTTGGAAGAATCAAGCTAGGGCCGGATGACGCTGAGCCTGCTTACTCAGGTCTAACCTGGTTCGGTATGCTCTTTGCTGCTGGTGTTGGTGCCGTACTCCTCTTCTGGGGAGCTGCCGAACCCCTTTCGCATTACGCTAATCCTCCCTACGATGGCGTAGAGCCTCTGAGCGATCAAGCGGCACTCGAGGCCTTAGCCATATCTAACTTCCACATCGGTCTGTTCATGTGGGTTATCTTGACCGTCCCGGGTTTGGCGTTTGGTTACTTTACCTACAAACGTAAGCTGCCACCGCGCATCTCGTCGATCTTCCAGCCACTTTTGGGTGAACGTATCCACGGCCCGATTGGTAAAACCATTGATTGCATTAGCATTGTTTCAACGGTTTTTGGTATCGCCGTTTCCGTGGGCTTTGGCGCCCTCCAGATTAACTCTGGTGTAGACATTATGTACGGTGTGCCCTTTGGCGGCTACATCCAGGCGGGTATCATCGCAGTCCTCACCGCAGCGGGCGTTACCTCGGTGCTGATGGGGATGGATAAGGGCGTTAAGCGTTTGTCCTACATCAATATTTTGCTCGCCATTGCATTGATGATTTTTATTTTGATGACCGGGTCAACCCGCTTCGTTACCATGGGCACGATCGAGTCCGCCGGCTACTTCGCTCAGAAGCTGCCCGAAATGATGTTCTTCAATGAGACTTTCTCAGATAGCGGCTGGCTGGGAAGCTGGACTGTATTCTACTGGGCCTGGACCGTGACATGGGCACCCTTTGTCGGCCTCTTTATAGCCAAAATTTCACAGGGTCGCACCATCCGTCAGTTCGTGGTGGGTGTTCTGGCTGGTCCTTCGGTGTTCACCATGATGTGGATCGGTGTCTTTGGCATGAGCGCCTTTGATATCGAACGAAACAGGGGCGGACACCTCGTGGAGACCGTCGTCGAAGAAGGGGATATTCCCGCCGCTCTCTTTGAGTTCCTCGGCTTCTTCCCCTGGTTCCCGGTGATTGCAGCACTCACCCTGCTAGTAATTACTATCTTCTTTATCACCTCCATCGACTCAGCCGCTCTAGTGATGGACGCTATTGCTAATGGGCACGAAGACCCGGCACCTAAGAAGCAGGGAGTTTTCTGGGCCGTTTCAATCGGCGCCGTATCTGCATCCATCCTCGTGGCCGCAGGAGACGATGGTTTGCAGGCTTTGCAAAACGTCATTATCGTGGTCGGCTTCCCCGTATGGATCCTAGGTTTCTTGCAGATATGGATGCTGGTGCGTGCACTGCGCGAGGATGCCGGCGAACTCCCTCCCATGCGCACTCGCCAGTGGAAGCAAGTCATCCCCATTGAGGAGTACCACCGCCGCGCTCAAGAGGACTTCTCTTCGATTGAAGAAGTGACGATGCGCCCCGAATATGAGGTAGGCACCGAACCCGAGTTCGAAGGTTTGGTACCTAACACCGGTCAGATTCCCGTGGTCACTGCTGAAGATATTGCCTCTGATGCAGCTGCCAAGAAAATGTCCGATGTACCTGCTGAACTGCAGGGCACGCACACCGCGGTAGTGACCGGTTCACCTGATGCAGTAAAGCTCAATCCTACGCAGAGTGAAAAGTAACTCTGATCTAACCTTCGGGTATTATGCGCCCTGCCTTTCAGTTTGAAAGGCAGGGCGTTTTCTCGTAGAGCAGGTGGAGGAAAATTAGTACACCTGTTCTAGGGTTTTTTGAGCGCTGAGGGTAGGGTAGAGGTATGAGTCTTGCGCAAGAAATCAAACGAGTAGTGGCCCCTTTCGAGGTTATTTCTGAGTACCAGCCGGCGGGCGATCAGCCCAAAGCTATTGCTGAGCTCACTGAGCGGGTCAATAACGGTGAGAAAGACATTGTGCTGATGGGAGCCACCGGTACGGGTAAGTCAGCAACTTCAGCCTGGCTCATCGAGGCCGTTCAGCGGCCTACCCTGGTCATGGTACAGAATAAGACGCTAGCCGCCCAGCTAGCCAATGAACTGCGAGAGCTCCTACCCAATAACGCGGTGGAGTATTTCGTCTCCTACTACGACTACTATCAGCCCGAAGCCTACGTGCCTCAGACCGATACCTTTATTGAAAAAGACTCGTCCATCAATGAGGAAGTTGAGCGCCTTCGCCACTCAGCGACCAACTCTCTACTGACCCGCCGTGACACCATCGTAGTGGCAACCGTGTCCTGTATCTACGGTTTGGGAACCCCTGAAGAGTATGTGGCTCAGATGGTTACCCTACGCCAAGGGGAAGAGATGGACCGGGATGCGTTACTGCGCCAATTTGTTGCCATGCAGTACGTCCGTAACGATATGGACTTTCATCGCGGCACCTTCCGCGTACGCGGAGATACCGTTGAAATCATTCCCATGTACGAAGAAAATGCGATTCGAATTGAGTTCTTCGGCGATGAAATTGAGGCTATTTACACTCTGCACCCGCTGACCGGAAATGTAATCCGTGAAGAAACCGAGATGTATGTCTTTCCTGCCTCCCACTATGTTGCCGGTGCTGAGCGTATGGCGCGAGCCATCCGGTCCATTGAGAATGAGCTACGAGACCGTCTAGCCGAGCTAGAATCCCAAAACAAGCTGCTAGAAGCCCAACGCTTGCGTATGCGTACCCAGTATGACCTTGAGATGATGGAACAGATGGGCTTCTGCAACGGTATCGAGAACTACTCCAGTCATATTGACGGCCGTGCTAAGGGGACTGCCCCGCACTGTCTCTTGGATTATTTCCCCGATGACTTTTTGCTCATTGTGGACGAATCCCACGTCACCATTCCCCAGATTGGTGCCATGTACGAGGGCGATATGAGCCGCAAACGTACCTTAGTAGAACACGGTTTCCGCCTGCCTTCAGCCATGGATAACCGGCCGCTGAAGTGGGAGGAATTCTTACAGCGCATCGGGCAGACCGTTTACCTTTCGGCAACACCGGGTAAGTACGAACTCTCGCAAGCTGATGGCTTTGTTGAGCAGATTATTCGCCCCACCGGTCTGATTGACCCTGAGATTGTGGTCAAGCCTACCCAGGGGCAGATTGATGATCTGTTAGAAGAAATCCGGCTCCGCGTTGACCGTGATGAGCGTGTTCTGATTACCACTTTGACCAAGCGAATGGCAGAAGACCTGACTGATTACTTGCTGGAGCACGGGGTCAAGGTGCAGTACCTCCACTCGGACGTCGATACCCTGCGGCGCGTTGAGCTACTCCGTGAGCTACGCATGGGTTCTTTCGACGTACTAGTGGGTATCAACCTGCTACGCGAAGGCTTGGACCTCCCCGAAGTATCCCTGGTTGCCATTTTGGACGCGGATAAGCAGGGCTTCTTGCGTTCCACTACCTCCCTGATTCAGACCATCGGACGAGCAGCTCGTAACGTGAGCGGCCAGGTGCACATGTACGCCGATAAAATGACGGATGCCATGCGTACAGCTATCGAGGAAACCAACCGCCGCCGTGACATCCAGAAGGCTTACAACCTCGAACACGGGATTGATCCTCAGCCCCTGCGCAAAAAAATTGCTGATATTACCGACACACTGACTCGGGAGCAAGAAGACACCGCTGAGCTACTGGCAGCCCGTAAGGCAGCCGGCGGCAAGCTGGCTCCGGTCAAGAAGGGCACCAAATACGCCGCGTCCTCACCTGAAGCTGAGGAGCTTTTTAAGAAAGCAGAACAGCGAGTGCGAGAGGACGGCCTAGCCGCAGCCCCCGCTGAGGACCTGCTCGATTTGATCGACCAAATGACCGCGCAAATGATGCAGGCTGCTGAGGAACTAAAGTTTGAGCTAGCGGGCCGACTTCGTGATGAGATTGGCGAATTGAAAAAAGAATTGCGCCAGATGCAGCAGGCAGGGCACGCTTAAATCCGATGAGCTCATCGGTAGGCTCAAGAGGGCGAAGGTACTATAATAGGGGAGTTTGCCCAGACCGCCTACACTGATGATTGAGAGTTCCATGAACCCAAGCGTTGCCCGACTGCCGGGAATGTCCCAGATTCTGCTCACTTTTGGGCTGAGTATCTGTAGCCTCTCAATTCTGCTACCAGCCTCCCCAGCCTGGGCCATCCACGGTGGTGCTGGGTCCCTTGGCGCTGGGATGACCAATGCGGTGCTGATGATCGTCACCGTGCTGACCCAGTTTATGGTTCCTGCTCTGACCCGGCGTTTTAGCTGGGCAAAGGTGCTACCAGCTGGCGCGCTCTTCATGGGTCTGCCCTCATTGCTTCAGGCAGTTAGCCCCTCACTGGTTAATGTATTGGTCAGCTCTGGTCTGCGGGGTGTTGGGTTCGGCATTCTTACGGTCTGCTGTGCCAGCGCCCTGTCCTACCTTATCCCTCTGGAATACCGGGGCAGAGCCGTTGGCCTCTATGGTCTGGCAGCAGCCGGTGCCCAGCTGATATTTACTCCCTTAGCGCCAGCTGCTCTCGATCTTTTTGGTTTCCGCCCGGTCATCATGGCTGGCGTGATTGCGGCCCTCGCCACTCCGTTCGCTGCTCAGTTGGGCGGCAAGGTAGACCGATACCTAGCGGAGCAGGTCACTACCTCAACTGGTTCTTCGCCGGCTGCAAGTACAGGGGAAATCTTGCGCCGCATTTGGCCTGCTCTGCTAACCCTAACCCTCATGACTAGTGTGGGTGGCGCCTTTTTGACCTTTTCTACCGAGATAGCACCAACCCCGGTTCTTGCTTCCGTTGCTCTACTGGCTCTTTGCGCCATGGCTACCCCAACCCGTCTGTGGGGCGGTTCGATTACGGACAGGTGGGGAACCCGCCGTTTGATGACCCCGGTCCTAGCCTTTGCCGCCGTGGGCACGGTGTTGGTAGGGCTGATGCAGGGAACCGGTGTAGGTCCGACCGTCCTGCTCATCGGCGGTGCGCTCATAATCGGTTTCGGTTACGGCTTCCTGCAGTCGGTCACCATGGTCCGCGCGCTCAACGACGCCGGCGGACCAGCAGAAACTCAACGCGCCTCAGTGGCATGGAACGCCTGTTTTGATGTCGGTACGGGTCTGGGTGCTCTTGCTATTGGAGCGCTCGCCCAGATAGCTACCTTTAGTGCTGCCTGGTTGCTGAGCGCTGCTGTTCTTGCCATCTTTGCGCTGGTGGTGGGTGTGCTTGATGCGAAAGGCTCACGGAGGTCAGCGGCGAGCTAGTTTACTCACAACTCCGTAAGGGATATTCCCTTGTTCTCATATGAGGTAAACTCAGACAACGAGCAAGGGAGATGA